>NZ_CAESCG010000019.1:0-1076 GCF_903166565.1 Pseudomonas sp. Marseille-P9899 | reverse complement strand
TCTTCGCCGATCTGGAACGGCTGCAGGTAGCTGATGGTCAGGCTGTATTTGCGGTAGCGGGCGTCGGGGTCGCCGGGGCTGGCGGTGCGGTCGGCCTGGGCATCGAAGGCGCCGATGCCCTGCTGCATGCCCAGGTCCAGGTTGACGAACGCGCCGCCGATCCTGCGCCCGTGGTTGATGCCGAACTGAGCCTCGCTCAGGCGGTTGCTGCTGTTTTCCAGTCGGCTGTATTCGATGTAGTTGTTCGAGCGCAGGTAGGCCAGGCCGGTACTCAGCGAGGTTTTCGACAGGCTGTCGCGGTGGATCACCCGCTCGGCGCGCAGTTGGTGGTTCTGGGTGTCGCCGGTTTGCTTGAAGGTGAAGGTGTTGGCCTCGGCTTGTGAGCGGTAGGCACTCTGGCTGTAGGAATAGCTGAAGTTCCACCAGCCCCAGGGCAGGTTGTAGAAGAGCATTTCGCTGTGCGAGGTGCGCTGGTGATCGCTGACCGCGTCACGACCGCCGCGCAGCATCAACTGGTCGGCCAGGCCCAATGGGCTGTCCCATTCCAGGCCGTAGCCCCATTGCTGTTCGCCCGTGGAAAGCTGGCCGTCATTGTTACGCGACAGGTTGGCGCGCCAGGGCTTTTTTGGGGTGTTGCCGACCTCCACGGTACTGCCGCCCACCGTCGTGCCGGGGACAAGCTCCATCTTGGCCTGGTTGGATGGCAGGCGGTTGAGCTGGTCGACCATCTGCTCGATATCCCGCAGGTTGAGCAGTTCGCCGACAGCGCCGGGGAAGGCCATCGCCAGTTCCCGAGGCGACAGGCCGCTGTCGGCGCCACTCTCGATGCCTTCCAGGCGCCCTTCCACCACCTGCACTTCCAGGTGCCGGCTGCTCAGGTCCTGCTGCGGCAGGTAGGCGCGGCTGGTGACCAGGCCCATGGCGAGGTAGTGATCGGTGATGGCCTTTAGCAGTTCGTTCAACTGCTGCACGCCAAGGCACTGGCCGATATAAGGCTGGGCCAGGCGCTCGCGATCGGCCTGGGACAGGCGGTCGGCACCTTTTATTTCGATGCTGTCGATGGGGAAGCAGCGGGT
>NZ_CAESCG010000018.1:0-1327 GCF_903166565.1 Pseudomonas sp. Marseille-P9899 | reverse complement strand
AATGTCGCCAGCGCTACCGCGCCGCTGACCGTGGGCGGCCTGTCGTTGGCTTCGACCAGCAACCTGAACTTCACCCTCGGTGCGCCGAACAGTGCGACATCGATGGTGAAGGTCAACGGCAACCTGACCCTTGATGGCCTGCTCAATATCAGCAACGGCGGCGGCTTCGGCCCGGGTGTGTACCAGTTGTTCAGTTACGGCGGCAGCCTGACCAACAACGGGCTGGACTTCGGCAGCCTGCCGAGTGGCATCCTTGCTGCGCAACTTGAGTTGCAGACCAGCATTGCCAACCAGATCAACCTGGTGGTCGGTGAAGCCGATGGCAACCTGGTGTTCTGGAACGGCTCCAAGACCAGTGCCGACGGCACCATCAGCGGCGGCAGCGGCACCTGGGGCGCGGACACCAACTGGACCAACTCCAGCGGCAGCAACGCCAACGGCTGGAGCGGTGGTCAGTTCGCGGTCTTCGGTGGGCAGAAGGGTACGGTCACGGTCTCCGGGCAACGGGTGTTCTCGGGCATCCAGTTCCTCGCCGACGGCTACAACCTGGTCGGTGGCACCGGCGACTCCCTCGAAGCGGTCAACGCCGCGGACGGTACCCTCGCAGCATTGCGCGTAGCCAATAGCGCAACGGCAGTGATCGACGCGGCCATCGTGGGCGAGGGCGGTATCCAGAAGCTCGACGGCGGCACCGTGGTGCTGAACGGCGCCAACACCTACAGCGGCGGCACCCAGATCAGCGCCGGTACCCTTCAAGGCAACACCACCAGCCTGCAAGGCTCGATCGTCAACGACGCCAGCCTGATCTTCCAGCAGAATGTCGACGGTCGTTTCGGCGGCACCCTCGGCGGCACGGGCAACGCGATCAAGCGCGGTCTCGGCAATCTGCTGTTCACGGGCTACAACGATTTCAGCGGTACCTTCACGGTCGAAGAGGGCGTGTTGCAGGTCGGCGAGACCGTCGAGGAAGAACCGGCTCCAGTGGTCGCGTCGTTCGCCCGCATGGCGCTGTTCGCGGCACCGGTCGGCGACACCCTGGCGGCCGATATCACCGTCAACAGCGGCGCCGCGCTGACCGGTACTGGTACCGTCAACAGCGTGGTCAACAACGGCACCGTCCAGCCGGGTGCCAATGGCAACCTGACCGTCACGGGTGACTTCACCAACACCAGCAACGGCACCCTGAACATCAACCTGACTCCGCTGCCGACCAGCTACCTGGCCGTGGGCGGCACCGCCAACCTGGCCGGTGAGCTGAACGTGTTCGCAGTAGCACCGTACGCCGGCGACACCACCTACACCTTGCTGACCGCCGACGGCGGCATCA
>NZ_CAESCG010000017.1:0-2042 GCF_903166565.1 Pseudomonas sp. Marseille-P9899 | reverse complement strand
GGGGTCGCTTCAGGAAACGGAAAATAAAGCACGCTAAGCCGTCGTTCCACCCACCTGCCAGCTCTGGTATGACGTTGGCGGTGTCAGTCTGGGGCATGCCCCAACTGGACGTCAGACCAGAGAGGTAAAACCGTCAGAGTAGAGCCGTTTTCCGAATTTGTGGACACCATTGATGCGCGGTCTATGGCCACAACCTGACACCTTGCGTCCCTTAGCGTACGATTTTTTCCGTTTTCTGAAGCGACCCCTGACCGACGTCAGCATCCCCACCGGTGCTCGGTGGATTCCCAAGGGCATGAGCGTGGAATACCTGGCCAAGGCCAAGGGCAATGTGCGCGCGGTGGCCGACGGCAGCGCCGTGGACTGGGCCAGTGCCGGCGACAAGCTGGTGGAAGTGACCGCCCTCAACGAGGAAGACCAGGCGGTGTTCACGGCGCGGATCACCATGAACGTGAAACTCGCCTGAGCAGAAACAACAACGCCCCTCGGGCTTGAGGGGCGTTGGAGTGAAACGCTACGACAGGGTTACAGCTGGATCAGGTTGCTGATCTTCACGTCCGGATCGACGTCGGCTTCGTAGTCGACACCCGGAATCTCGAAACCGAACAGGCGCAGGAACTCTTGCTTGTAACCGACGAAGTCGGTCATCTCGTAGAGGTTCTCGCTGGTGACCTGGTCCCACAGCTGCTTGACCCGGTCCTGGACCTGGGGTTGCAGCTCCTTGTAGTCGGCACGCAGGCGACCTTCCTCGTCGATCACCGGCTCGCTGTTGTACAGGCTGTCCTTGTACAGGCCATAGACCTGCTCGATGCAACCTTCGTGGCTGCCCTGCTCCTTCATCACCTTGAACAGCAGCGACAGGTACAGCGGCATGATCGGGATTGCCGAGCTGGCCTGGGTTACCACGGCCTTGAGTACCGATACGCGAGCATCGCCGCCCAGATCGGCCAGTTGCTCGCGCATGCCGATGACCTTGTGGTCCAGGTCCTTCTTGGCTTCGCCGATGGAACCGTTCCAGTAGATATCGTGGGTCAGCTTCTCGCCCAGATAAGTGAAAGCGGTAGTCTTCGCGCCTTCGGCCAGGACTCCGGCTTCGTGCAGTGCGTCGATCCACATCTGCCAGTCTTCGCCGCCCATCACCGCCACGGTGCCGTCGATCTCTTCCTGAGTCGCCGGTTGCAGGGTGGTTTCCTTGACGATTTCCTTGTCGGTGTCGACACCGCGCAAGGTCACCGACTTGCCCAGGGGCTTGAGGGTCGAGGTCAGCACTTCACCGGTCTTGGGGTGGGTGCGACGCGGCGCGGCCAGGCTGTAGACCACCAGGTCGATCTTGCCCAGGTCACGCTTGATGGTCTCGATGGTTTCGGCCTTGACCGCATCGGAGAAAGCGTCGCCATTGATGCTCTTGGCGTACAGGCCCTTGGCTTCGGCGAACTTGTGGAACGCCGCGGTGTTGTACCAGCCGGCGGTGCCCAGCTTGCCGTCGACGCTGCCGCGCTCGAAGAACACCCCGAGGGTGTTGGCGCCGCAACCGAACGCTGCGGTGATCCGCGCTGCCAGGCCGTAGCCGGTGGACGCGCCGAGTACCAGTACGTTCTTCGGCCCTGCGTCGATGGCGCCCTGCTGGGTGACGTAATCGATCTGTTGCTTGACGTTGGCTTCGCAACCAACCGGATGGGTCGTCACACAGATAAAGCCGCGAACGCGGGGTTTGATGACCATACAGAATCTCCCAATTTCAATGTGCCAGGCGCCAATAAAGGCGGCGGCAGTGTCACTTGCTAAGTCGTAGACGGGGTCGCTTCAGGAAACGGAAAAAATCGTACGCTAAGGGACACAAGGTGTCAGGTTGTGGCCATAGACCGCGCATCAATGGTGTCCACAAATTCGGAAAACGGCTCTACTCTGACGGTTTTACCTCTCTGGTCTGACGTCCAGTTGGGGCATGCCCCAGACTGACACCGCCAACGTCATACCAGAGCTGGCAGGTGGGTGGAACGACGGCTTAGCGTGCTTTATTTTCCGTTTCCTGAAGCGACCCC
>NZ_CAESCG010000016.1:0-4451 GCF_903166565.1 Pseudomonas sp. Marseille-P9899 | reverse complement strand
GGATGGCGGGTCAAGGGCAGACCATAGGCCGCAGTCCGACCGAAGGGAGGAACCGGGCGTAGGGCTGGGCGAAGCCGAACCCTTGACGCGACAGGAGCGGCCAGAGCCTTACGAGTGGGGGCAGGACAAGGGCAAAGCCCGCCAGGACTGCCCCCCGAGCCTCACGGCGGCGAGTGCGGGGCGTGGGGCAGCGCCCCACATTCGGCGGCTGGCAATTCAAGAACGACCGGCACCGGCGCAGGCAGTGGCGGGCATAGGTGCTCATCGCGGGGCATGAGCAGGTACAGCCCGCCATCGTCGGCAGGCCGGGAGCGGTAGCAGTTTGGCGGCTGCTGCTGGGTCATGAGCGGGGCAGGGTGACGAGCTTCGGAATGTCCACCGTGTCGGGGTCTACGTCGTCCAGAAAAGCGGGTTCAGTGGCCGGGGCTTGCAGGTCAAACAGCGCCCGATCATCGGCACGGGTTAGCGTGGTTTCCAGCATGGCGAGCAGCTTTTCTTTCGGCCACTCGCCGCGCTCCACTTTGGCGAGGATGGCGGCACCAACGAGGATTTTTTTCCGGGTGTCCTGCTGGCGTGTCATCTTGGAGGTGGCAGCGCGTTTTCTGGCTTCCACCTTCTGGCGTTGTGCTTTGGCCTGCTTGAGCTGGGTTTCCAGCTTTGTGATTTTGTCGTCGATTGCTGCCATGTCGTGCCCTCTTTGTCGGTGGATGGCCGCAATTTTAGCCCGCCGTGCTGGGGGTGCGCTAGCCGGAGCGGACGGGTAGAATACCCGGCAGCGACCACCCGCAGGCGAACAGCCAAGGGCGCACTTATGCAAACTTCGTTTGCGTGCGCCCCTTCGGGGAAAAACCAACAGCCGGAGCCGCGCCCGTGGCGATCTACCACCTATCCGTCAAAACGATAAGCCG
Source organism: Pseudomonas sp. Marseille-P9899 (assembly GCF_903166565.1). NCBI lineage: Bacteria > Pseudomonadati > Pseudomonadota > Gammaproteobacteria > Pseudomonadales > Pseudomonadaceae > Pseudomonas > Pseudomonas sp. Marseille-P9899. Next base: position 3,543 of record NZ_CAESCG010000016.1, on the reverse strand, counting down.
CAGTGCTGGCCGGTCTGCGACCGCCGCCGCTGCTTATCGTGCCGGGGTGGAAATCACCGACGAGCGAACCGGCGAAATTCACGACTACACCCGAAAGGGTGGAGTCGAATCCGCCGCCCTCATCCTGCCGGACAACGCCCCCGAGTGGGCACGCGACCGCGCCCAACTCTGGAACGCCGCCGAGCAGGCTGAAAAGCGCAAAAACTCCACGGTAGCCCGTGAGTTTGAGATAGCCCTACCCGCCGAGCTTTCCCCCGAGCAGCGGGAAAAGCTGGCGCACGACTTCGCCCGCGAGCTGGTCAAGCGCCACGGCTGCGCCGCTGATGTCGCCATCCATGCCCCCGGCAAGGAAGGCGACAACCGCAACCACCACGCCCACATCCTGCTAACGACCCGCCGCCTTGAGCCGGACGGTTTCGGCGAGAAAACCCGCGAGCTGGACGACCAGAAAACGGGGAAGGTGCTTGTCACCGAATGGCGCGAGCGGTTCGCCACGCTCCAGAACGAGCGCCTACGCGAAGCGGGGCACTCGGTGCAGGTTGACCACCGCAGCCTAGAGGCGCAGGGCATCGAGCGGGAGGCGACCCGCCACCTTGGGCCGACGGCCACCGCCATCGAGCGACGCACCGGCCAGCCCAGCCACAAACGCCAGCAACACAACGAGGACGCGCTAGAGCGCCTCCAGCGTGCCCGCGATGCGGGCGAGTTGGAACGCCAAGGGAAGGAGGCCGACCGGTCAATCATCGACCTGAGTGGCGACCTTGAAGCGGCCAAGCGGGAGAGGGCAACCCAGCAGGAGCGCCAAGCCCGCGAGCGCGAGCAGGCCGAACACCAGCGCATCGAGCGCATGAACAGCACCGAGCTGGCCCACGAAATCGGGCGCATTCGGCCACCGAAGGCGCTTGACCTGGTAGAGCGTGATCGGGGCGTTTTGCAGGCAGAGCAAGAGCGGCAGGCGCTCCAGAACCGGCACACCGAAGCGGGCAGCGCCTCAGCCCGCGCCCGCGACCAGGCGCAGGAATGGCGCGAAGCGCACAAGGTGCAAGCCTGGCTGCACGACAAGGGCATAGGCCACGCGGCCAAGCTGCGCGAGCTGGAGGAACAGCGCGAGGCAAACCGGGCCGAGTGGCAGAAGCTGGGGCCGCAGATCGAGCAGGCAGGCTTGCAGGTGCAGCACCTGCGCAGCCAGGCACAGCAGCGCATCAGCGCCGAGCAAGCGCCGACGCTGGCCAAGGTGGCCGAGCTGGAGGAACTGCGCCGGGAGAAGGTGCGCCAGGAGTTCGAGCAGCAGAAGCGCCAGCAGGCCGAGAAGAAGGCCGAGCGCGAGCGCGAAGCCGTGCCCAAGGACTTTGCAGCAATGGCCGTCAAGCGCGAGATGAAGGCCGGAGGCTGGAGCGACCGGGGCGAGCAATGGAAGGCTGCGCCCGAGGGCTTGAAGAAGCTGATTGACGGCTACAACGCCGCGCCCAATGCGGCACGCCCGGCCATCCTTGAACGCATCTTGAGCGACGGCCAGCGCCGCGAGCAGGTGCGCGAGCTGCTGGCCGAGCAGCGGCAGCAGTACCGCGCCAACGACCGGGGCATGGAGCGGTAAAAATAATTCTTGCGTTATCTCTAACCCGTGTTATGATGTTATCTCTAACGGAGAAAACGCCATGACCGACGAAGCCCTGAACGCCCTTTTCGGCAAAGCCGATTATTCGCACATCGCCCACGATGCCACCGTTACCGTGAGCATCACCGCCGCCGAAATGGCCGCGCTGCTGGGCGCTTATGACCGTGGCCTAGACGCACTCGACCAGGACGAGCGCGACGGCCTGAACGCCGTTATCGGCAAGCTGAAAGATGAGCTGTGGCCATGAAGGACGCGAAGGACAAAAAGACCGGCGACCTCTTGGCGTCATCGAACAGCCGCCGACAGGCGGCCTATGCCGAGCGCCAGCGGGCACTAGGCCGGAAGAAGTTTTCATACTGGATGCGCCCGGACGAAGCCGAGCAGGTGGCCGCATTTTTGGAGCGGCTGCGGCCGCAGGAAGCAGAGCATGAAAAGCCTTGACGACTTGATAGCCCGCCTGCCGGCATTGCAGGAAAAAGCACGCCAGCGAGCCGCGCAGGAGCAGGCAAGCGCCCCGGCCAAGGTGGTGCAGCTTCCGCTATGGCCGGAGCCTGTCCGAGCGGTGCCGAACGGCTTCCTACGGTCGGCGTTGTTCGGTGCGATTGCCAAGGGCAAACGTCGGTACATCGACGGCGAGCAACTGGCCGCACTCGACGGGATCGAGATCCGATACACCGGCCAACGCCTCGACCAAGGGGATTTGGACGTGTGGGAAAGCGTGCTGCACGCCGTGCGCTTGCAGGAGTTGGGCAGTCAATGCCGCCTCACGTCCTATGGCCTGTTGAAACTCATGGGCAAGACCGACACCGGCAAGAACCGGGCAACGTTGCACAAGCGCATCACGCGGCTTCGAGCTGGAACCGTTGAGCTGAAACAAGGCCGGTACGTGTACATAGGCGGCCTGATTGGCGAGGCATTCAAGGACGAGGAAACGCAGGAATGGGTGATTGAGCTGAACCCGAAATTGCGAGCCTTGTACGGCGGCGACCAGTTCACACAGGTGGATTGGGGCGTGCGTCATGCGCTGGATGGCCGCCAGCTCGCGCAGTGGCTGCACGGCTTCTACGCCAGTCACGCCAAGCCGTTCCCGATGCGCATGGAAACGCTGCTCAAGCTGGCGGGCAGCGAGGACGCCAACCCGCGCAGCGCCCAGCAGACGCTACGCAAGGCGCTGGAGGCTGTGGCAGAGGCCAGCGAGGCCAACGGCGAGGGGTTTAGCTACGAGATTCGCGGCGACCTGGTGCACGTCGAAAAGAAGGCCAGCGGAACGCAGCGGCTGCACTTGGCCAAGAAGGCAGCGCAGCGCCGGAAGCCCCGCACCTGATACCGTTCCAGCGCCTGCCGGATACCGTTCCAGCGCCTGCCGGATACCGTTCCAGCGCCTGCCGGATACCGTTCCAGCGCCTGCCGGATACCGTTCCAGCGCCTGCCGGATACCGTTCCAGCGCCTGCACTATCCACAGGGCAAACAGGCCGTAAACCCCCGCCAGTGCTGGGTTTTATCCTTTGGCGAAAACGCGCCTAATCCTCTTTTAATCATTTATTAATCATCGCGTGCCCTGCACGGGGCACCCCTGCGGGGTTCCCCCACCGCTTCGCGGCGGCTCCCCTTCCCGCAAATCGTGGCCCCCAGAGGGGGCGAACTGGCCCCCAAATACCGGCTTACAGCCCGCGCCTAGGGCGCTCCTCGACGTGGGGCGTGCCGCCCCCCGGCCCCCCTGTGGCTGCGCCCCCTTGCGCGGCCTGAACGGCCACGCAGGCACCCCGCTATGGCTTGGCAATGAAAGGGGAGGGGCAGGAATGCGCAGGAACGGCCACAGGAAGCCCTAGGAGCCGCTTTGCAGGCTTCGGGGTACATCCGGCAGGGTTGGGGTGAGAAAACGCGCTGTAGGCCGTTTTAGGGCGTTTGGCGGGGTGTTTAGCGGATG
>NZ_CAESCG010000015.1:0-16122 GCF_903166565.1 Pseudomonas sp. Marseille-P9899 | reverse complement strand
TAACCGAATGATCTCCTCATTCCTGTCGAGCGGATAACGCTCGACCAAGGCATCGACCAGGCGGGCGAACTTTGAGGGGGCGCCAAGCCGGGAAGCGAGAGCTTCGATTGCATCGAGCTAATCGTGGTTTTCTCGCGTCAATGCCTGCATTATCCATCCTCAAATGTGTATTTACTCATATGAGTATCAAGTGGCCAGTTGCGCCTCACGAGCCTGCTCTTCAGCGTACTCCTGGAGCCAGTTGAGGCCGTTGTCGAGTGTGATGAAAGCCATGCGCTTTGCAGCCTCCAGGCTGTCCTGCCACCTCGGAAACGGCGGGCTATAGCCATCCTTGTGCACGAGATTGACACGCCACCGGCCCCGGCTCTGAGGTGTGATCGTAATGGTGAAATCTTCCAGCCGGGTCGTGTACGACCCGTCAGCCAACTGCGTCCAGGGCGTGTCTTGATAGGTGCGCAATAACCGGCGCTGGAAGCGCACCGCTTGTTGCACCAGGGCCACCAACTCGCCCGAGGGTTTGATTTCACCTTCAAGCGCTCGATTGATGCCCCTGAGAATCGTCGCCGGTGTGCGGTAGTCGCCCAAGGAGCGCATGCGATCCATGAGCGCAGCAGCTGACCAACCAAGCTCGCCCAGGGCATTGCGCAGATCCTCGGCCAAATCTGCAGCCGTGCGTTCGTAGCCGGTAACTATTTCGGTATCTTCGTCATGCATGGCATCACCTGTCATTTGCAAAGTGACAATATGTCACTTAACTTACGACAAATCAACAATTATGGCTGAGCCATGATTCGCCCTAATCCAGCCAGCCCAGGACTGCCCATAACGAAATTTATGGTAAATCTGACCTAGTTTTATGGCCTAACGCCATCGCCCGAATTACCCTCGCTTGTTTCGCGCATTGCTAAGAAAGGAAGACCCGCTTTGAAAAAGCTTCTATCCGCGTTGTTCGCTAAGGACACCCTTTTCAAAATCATCTTGGTACAGGTCATCATCCTGCTGTTCATGTTCATCACGAGTGGTCGTATCGAAATTTACCATCGCGGCTCCATTGATTTGGGCTCGCAATATGGCGGCGTAGAGCTAAAAATTCTGCAGTAATTCCTAGATTTTGCTTGCGCCCTAGCACAAAAAAAAGCGGCTCTGAATACCAGAGCCGCCGCACTGCTGAGCAGTAAGCTGGGCAAGCCCAGCAACGAGAGAGGAGGGTACTTCCGCCCCCTCCAGGCGGTGACTACAACGCACAGCGGGTAAAATCACTTCCCTTCCATGTGTGTGGAAAGTGATCTCGGATTCAGTTCATGAAGCCTTCGCCCTTAAGAGGGCCAACTTGGCCAGCAGCCCGGCTTTGCCGGCGTCCAGCACAGCCGGATTGGTTTGTTTCGAGAGTTCTTCCCGTGGCTTGCCACCGAGGAAATAGCTGATCCGCTCCGCATTGGCGCCCGAGGGGTGCGGCAGGCCGTCCAGCACTTGCTCGGCTTTCAACAGGCCTTGGCCCTGCAGGTGCCGAAACACTTCAGTGACCTTGGGCCCGAGCGGGACATACAGGCACTGCGGGCCTAGGGTCTTGATCTCTTCCGCCAGGTGGGTTTCCACCTGGTGACGCAGACTCGTGCGGCTGAGCATGCTGGGGCTGCCGTTGTAATCTTTGCCCTTCACAAACACCGGATAGCGCAACGCCGAGGTGTAGTGCACCAGGTGACGGTGTGTACCAAACAGCCGCGCACAGCTATCGATGTCCAGCAGCGTCTGTAACCCGATGTGATCCAGCATGACGATCAGGTTTTTGCGCATCGCGCCGGCAAAGCTGGCGGTTTCCTTGGCGGCTTGTTTGGCGTGCTCGAGGGAGGCTCCGGCCTGCAGTTGCTGACGGGCTTCATCCAGGGCGCGGCTCGCCTGTTGAAACCCAGGCGTGATGCCGCACAGCACCACCTGAGCCCCCGCATTGACGTGGTCGAAGGGCGCATAGAACGTCTGCAGATTGCCTTCCGAGGCGAGCAACAGCTCAGCGGGCAGGGCGTTGGAAAAGTTGTGCTGGGAGGCGGCAAGCAGGCTACTGAACTGTTCGAGGCTCATGGGAATGTCCTTTTTTAGCTGGGCGATGGGTTAGGAGAGCGTTATTCCGCACGGGTCGCGATAAAGCCCCGGCGACCTTTCAACCAGCGCAACGCTTCGCTGGCATCGACCACCGTCTGCTTCTGTTCTTTGCGGGTTTTCAGCTGATCCGCTGCCGTGGGCTGGGCGGCATTGCGCACGGCCCGTTCAGACATCTGCCCTAACAGCGCAATCTCTTTCAGCGTCAGGTAACCCGTGTCGTCTTCCGTCAGGAACGCGGGCAACGAGTCATTATCGAATTTCGGATGAGTCGCCAGATCGAGACGAGCGCGTATCAGGGCATGGAACAGAATATGTTCGACTCTGCTCGGCACCCCAATAGAACGCCCCCTGACCTCCGGTGAAAACACTTCGATGCCTGGACGAGCGGATAACACCAGGATGGCCAGGCAAGACCAGTCATCCATCATCTGCTCCTGCTCCTGCGGATTCGTGGCGAGCTTCAGTCGGCCATTGATCGCGTAGTCGTAGCAGTCATGGGCCACCGCCTGGATGCGGCTTTCGCCTTGGAACATCTGATCCAGCCTGTCCAACTGAGCGTCATCCAGCTGGCCATGAAACATGGTCAGTGAAGCCCCCAACCAACCCAGATAGGCGTCTTTCGCTTCCTGAACAATTTCGTCCAGACCAATCTTCTTTTCGGTTGGGATGAGGTTGTGCTCGAACTTTTCACGCCAGTAGGTGCTCATGGTTTCTGCTCTCGATCAGTCGGTATGAGCACAGACTAGCGAGCATCAATGACATTTACAATGATTAATTTATGACATTATTAATGATTATTTTTTGAGCGCCGCTGCAGCCCTGCGGCAAGGGGCTTAGGACGCGCCTTCCGGCCCGGCCTATATGTGATAATGTCCTTTATCAAATATAGGAAAGGACACCGCCGATGAAGCTCGACAAAGACCTGGTGCGCGAGATCCTCCTGGCTGTCGAGGCCAGCAATGAGGATCCCTTGGGATGGACGGTGCTCAACCTTGAAGGTAGAGACGCGAAGGAGGTCTCGTATCACGTCATGCTGTTGCACGAGGCCGGGTTAATCGTTGGCCAGGATCTGAGCACCTGTGACGGTCTCGAATGGCTTCCCAAACGCCTGACTTACAAAGGTCATGAGTTTCTCGATACCGTTCGTGACGGCGAAGTCTGGCGACGCACCAAAGCTGGGGCCGAAAAGGCAGGTGTCGCAGGGCTCGGCGTCTTGCTGGAGCTCGGGAAGGCCTACGGCAAGGAAGTGCTCAAGGAAAAGCTGGGTATCGAGCTGCCATGAGCGGGCTTGTCCCGACGGGTTCGGTCACGGCACATGTCCCCGCGCTGGTTAGTCAGGCCGGCGAGCGGGCCGGAGTGCGCTTTCTGGAGTTTTTCACGGCCAACATTCGCAACCCGAACACACGACGCGCCTATGCTCGGGCAGCAAACGAGTTTTTGACCTGGTGTTCCGACGTCGGGGTGCCCGATCTAGCGGCTGTTGCCCCTCTGCATGTGTCGACCTGGATCGAGTTGCAGATGCAAAGGCTGGCCGCCCCGTCGGTGAAACAGCGCCTGGCGGCAATTCGGCACCTGTTCGACTGGTTGGTAGTGGGTCAGGTCGTTCCACATAATCCAGCCGCCTCGGTGCGCGGGCCCAGTCATACGACCCGCACCGGCAAAACCCCGGTGCTCGATCCGTCCGAAGCGCGGCAGCTGCTGAACAGCATCGATATCAGCACGCCGGTTGGGTTACGGGATCGAGCGTTGATAGCGCTGATGGTGTTTTCCTTTGCCCGCATCGGCGCCGCGCTGGGCATGAAGGTCGAAGACGTCTACACGCAGAATCGGCGACTGTGGATACGCCTGCGGGAGAAAGGCGGCAAGCAGCATGCCATGCCCTGCCACCATCTGCTGGAGGAGTATCTACACGCGTACCTGGTCGAAACCGGAATCGAGGACGACCCGAAAGGGCCGCTGTTTCGCACCATTAGCCGTGGTACCGGACAACTGAGTGCCACGGCACTGCCGCAGGCCAATGCGCATGCCATGGTGCGCCGGCGGGCCCTGGCGGCAGGCATCAAGACGCTGATCGGCAATCACACGTTTCGTGCCACGGGCATCACGGCGTACCTCAAAAACGGCGGCACCTTGGAAAATGCGGCGGCTATGGCCAACCATGCCTCGACGCGCACCACGCAACTGTACGACCGGCGTAGAGACGAGATCAACTTGGACGAGGTCGAGCGGGTTCACCTATAGGAGGCCTTTTAGCGGCTCCTGAAAAGGGTTCTGGTGTCATTCAGCCCCCGGAAATAGATGCAAAGCAGATTTATTTTTTGAATCTTAGTTGAATCAAAAAATGATTCACAATATGATTCCCCATAGAACCAATGGAGAGTCACTCATGTCAACCATCATCTCACTGATCGAAAACGCCAAAAAAACCAAAAAAGATTCGATTGCTTCCACCGTCAGAATGCCCGAGTCGCTGCATACCTTCATCGAAACGCTGGCCAATGATTTAGAGCTTTCAAAGCAAGAGATCATGCTCAAGCTTCTGGAACAGGGGGCTTCGGCTGCCCAACAAGCGTTGGAGGAGGTGGAAAAGGCCGAGCTACTTCAGTTAGCTCAGACGGAGAAAGCCGAACAACCAATAGCACCCGGCTTCCATATCCTGAATACCAACAAAGCTCATACCGATGAAGACCACGAGTGGATGTTGGCGCATAAGGCTGCTGCCGCGTTTTACTCGCCATGGAAATTCAACATCGACCGTATCAAGAAGGATGAAGTGGTGTTCTTGTACGAGAACGGTAAAGGCATTGTGGCCTATGGCCAGGCAACCGGCGAGGTTCAAGTGCGTGACCATGAGGGTGAAAAGGACGAATGCCATTACCAGGTTTTGGAAGGCTTCACGATTCTTGAGAAACCCCTCTCGGCTGCTGCCATCAAGAAAGTCTTGGATCGAAACGTGGTGTTTTTGAAGACCATGTCAGGCATGCCAGATGGTCAAAAGGTGCTTGATCTTATCCAAGGGTAGTACCGAGCACGAATCAAAAAGCCCGCCGATTGGCGGGCTTTTTGTGAGCCTCCACCATCAGGCAGAGCATTGGCTATAGCACCAACCTGAAAGGCGACCCGTGTCGGGTGCTATGTTAAATGCTCCCCCCCGGCCAGATGCCCCTTGATGCCCACACCTAGGGGTTCTGTAAAACGAGGCCCAGGAAACTGGGCTCCCATAGCCCCGGCCTATGGCATTATGTGTTGTCTGACCCTGACCCGAGGAACTGACCGATGCGTACCGACCGCACTGCCCAGCTGATTTACCTGCTCGGCGCGATCGAGCGCCGGAACGGCGCAGAGTTGACGAATAAATTCGCGATCGTTGACTGGCTGACCGCCCAGCTCGACGCCGGCCACAGCCTTGACCAGGTGTTGCTGCGCTATGAGCAGGAGCAACAGAGCCGCTCAACCATCCATTAGCCGCCACAGGAACACGAATGCGCACCGCGATTGATCAAGAAACCCTTTCAGCGCTCGTCGAAACCGGAGCGGTACGCGAAATCCAGTGCGTTCGCGGCCCAGGTGGGGCTGGGTTCGCGCTCAGCGCACGCTTGGGCGGCAAATGGTTGCCCATACGCAGCAAAAGAGAACCGTTGAGGGTGTGGGCCAGCCTGACGGCGATCGAGCGATTCTGCAGCAAAACAGGCATCAGACGATTCGAGGTCGAGCTATGAACGAGATCTGGCAACGTGAACGCGATCGGCGAGAGGCGATTTGGCAGCTCGCTGAGCTGCAGCCAGGCGATCGTAACGCTAGGCACATCCTGCAGCGGCTGGCCCAGCTGGATCATCTCGACCAGAAGCAACCGCTCGCTGTCTGCACGCTCAATCTGCAGCAGCTGCGCGAGCTGCCCTACGAGCCGCATAAGATCGGTTTCAACATCATTCGGGATGCTGACATACCGGAACCTTGGCGAAGCCGATTCACCGTCGCCTTGGGCCGTGCCGCACGGGTGACAGAGGGTTTTTACTGGCACGATTGGGTAGATTTTTTGGACGCATCGGCCAAGGAACATGACCACTTTTTACGGCACATCCAGGAGATTGATGATGCTGATTGAATTTGAACTCAATACCAATGACGCCGAGGCGCTGCTCAGGCACGCGTTGTCGTTCAAGCCAAGCACTGATGACCCTCGCGAAAATGCTCGTCTCACAGAGGCCCTGGAGGCGCTTTCAGAGGTGCTTTCAGCGCAGATCCCCTGGGTTACGTAAACCATATTTTTGACCTGTAAACCTGCCAGGTTTACAACGCACAGAATTGGTTTACAGACCGCCTTGTAAGGCCCAGCGCTTCATCGGGAATCACCCATTCTCACTTCCAATAATGGGAATTCACCTTGAATCACGATAGTCGTGACGTTATAGTGGGGGTGCGGGAAAATAAGAGCAGGGCTCCGAGATCATCAGGCGAAATTGGATCTGGAGTGTGGATTGCACGGAGACGCCATCCGTGTGGTAGCGGCATCAGACTTCGGTCTGTTGGCATGTGACCCAGCCCTCGGGCTAGCTAAGCAAGCGCTGCGACTACCATCCCGCAATATCTTCAGTCGAAGGCGCCCTAGGGCGCCTTTGGCGTTTCTGGCGGCTGCAAACCTTCAATCACGGCTACTGCCTTGCCGTTCGGCGTGCGGTTGCGGTAAGCCGTGACCACGCTGTAATAGAGCTGATCGTCGCCGATTGGCCAGGCTGCCAAGACAGCGCACCCCTTGCGACCCCGCAACACAATCAAGCGCTCATTACCCTTCATCGAATCGAATTCACAAACGATGTTCGTGCCATGCACGATGATGTCCGCGACAAAGCGCGGCACGTCGTACACCGTTGGATAGCCCCACTTGATGAGATCGTGGCCACGTTCTTGCCAGATGTGGCGAACGCCGAAACCCTTGTGCGGGCCTATATGCTTACCAGCCCGCAGATAGATCTCTCCGCCGGGCTGCTGCAGCAGTTGGCTGGTGACCTTGACCAGACCCCAGCAGTCGAGGCCGGTAGCGGGATGAAGAATGTTGAAGTCTTCGTGATGGTCGAATTCGACCGGTATCGCCTGCGGCGGCGGTGCCTTGAAACGTGACATGCCATTAATCCTTGCTACGTGATGGCTCCATTGTCACGTCACGACAGTCCGTGTCAGAACCAGACTTTCCGATTCAGCTGGTTTTTTTCTCGGGGGCAGGATTGTCCTGGATGTAGCGCTCGATGAAGTCAAGAACGGCCTCAGTCATGGTCTGCTCATTGCGCATGCAAGCACGGCGGAACAGCTCATGCTTTTCAGCATCCAGCTTCACATTGAGACGTTTTTCATCAGACATATCAAAGCTCACAGTTGGTACTCACTGTGAGTATACAGAGTGGACTATTACCGGGCAAGCCAGACGGCGGGACGCACGTCGATGGCAACGTGATTGATGAGGGCACTGACCGCAGGATCATGGCGATCCAAGCGCTGCGCAAGTTGTACAGCAAGCATCGCAGCCTCTACGGCGAAACGACGAAGCTGATGCCCAGGGACGCCGGCAATGAACGCAGGATAGTCAGCCAGCGCCTCAGCAACGAAAGCAGTGTCAGCCGCATGCACGGCGTCGTGGAAATCAGCAGGTATAGGCTTTGCAGTCATCACAGGGGACTCCCAAAAGGACAATGACGACAGCCTAACTAAAACTCACGGTGAGTACAATACTCACAAAGAAAAACCTTGCTAGCCCAACACGAAAGCTGTGTACAGGCATACAACGTGACCTATGGCTACTAAAGACCAGGTAGCAGCACCCCTTTCTTTCCCCCTAATGCAGAAGCAGCTGCGCTGGGGATGGGCAAGCCACCGTAGTAGTAGCCATGGACTTTTCACACTGTGTAGGTGTACAGGGTAGAGTAGATAGGCTACCCCTTAGTTGTAGGAAACAGACCCTGTACACCATACGCAAAGCAGAAGCAGCTTCGCTGGAGGGGGGCAAGCCACCGTAGTAGTAGCCATGGACTTTTCACACTGGTTAAAAAACCAGTTATCCAGCGGATTAGTCACGCTTTCAGCGCATTGAAGACGGTGCGTGTTGTCACGCCGAGCTGCTTAGCAATCGATGCAGCGCTATGCCCATCAGCCTTTAGCAGCTTGATCTGAGTACGTCGGTCGTTAACACCCGCCAAATACTCAGAGCGCTCTTGGATGCCGGCAGCTCGCCGCTTCACACGTTCACGCTCAGTGTTGCGTTCCCGTGCCAGATCCTTGGTGATGATCGTGCGCAGCTGCCGCTGCTCAGCATCGGTGATGCCAAAGATATCGATCAGCGTCTGGTTTCTCGGCGTGTACAGCGAAGGCCACTCACGACCACCAAACTCGATCTTTTGACCACTGGCGTAAGCCTCCGCTTTCTTGCGCAGCGTGCCCAGCTCGCTGATCGAGAACGCCCAGTTCGGATCGAGCTGCTTAGCCAGCTCCTTGGCCTCGAAATGGAAGGTCGCGGGGTTCACGGCACCGGACAGACAAAGAAAGTTGAGCTGCCAGTGCAAGGACGTGGTGCGCATCGAGGCGCCCTGCTTGCTGATCCAGCCGCCACGCAGTTTCCCAAGCGTGCGGATATCCTCCAGTCTGGCCCAGGCAAGCGACCTGCCGTTATATCCTCTGAAAATCTCGGCCTTGGGGTTGTCGCGTACTAGTTGAAGCCGCAGCTGCCATTCGGCTTTCTGTGCAGCGCGCTGCTCGCGCTTTTGCTGCAGCTCGAAGCGTGTCAGAGGCAATAGAATCTCGGCCAGTTGCTCGAAGTCGTAGCGTACCGGCTCATCAGCAGTGCCCTGGACGTCGACGACTTCGACGCGCTCACCTGACTTGCTGTGCAGTGATTCCACCAGCCGCAAAACCCTTGAGGCATCTCGCGCCTGGCGATCGGCACCCAGTGGCTCCAACGCCTCTACCAGCGCTTTCTGGCACGCGTTCCAGCGCGGTAGCGCAGCCCTGGGCAGCGCATTGTCGAGGAACCATTTCAGCTGCAGGCCACGGCCCGAGAAAACGACCAATGACGGGTAAGGAATGCCCCGATCAGCGCACCAGAAGTGGACTGTCGAGATCTGCTCCTGGACAGTCCGCCCACGCATGATTTCGGAGTTGTAAGTATCCAAGTCAATGAACAACAGGCCGACACGCGCCAAGTTAACGACCCGGCGATTTGGCACCGTAAATTCCGCCTGCGAGATCCACGTGTCGCGCGTGTAATCCACGAGTTTGAGCACTTGAGCCATCTCGCTCAGCGGGTAGCTGCGCTGGGTTTTCTTGTGAGAACCAAATAGCAGCGAGAAGAATCCATGCCGATCACCAGGGTGATACAGCTTGGCTTCTTCAGCGGCACCGAAGATCTCGAATTGGCGATTGTCGCCAGGAAGAATTAGCGCTGACATGACCACCACCCAGCGCTAATGCGCTGCAGGTGGCGGCCTGATATTGATTCGCAGCACAAAATGTGCATATACTTTCTCCACTGATGGTGTCAGTTTCGTCTCGCCGCCACAGCAAAGTGCGAAACTGACATCCAGTTCAAATCGTTTTACAAAAAGCCCAGCCCGCAAAGCTGGGCTTTTTGTTGCTTAGAATTCTCCAACCCTCTGGTTTTGTGGCCCTTTTTAGGGCTCTTCTCGGCGAAAACCATCGAATCGGCCTCACGTTTATAACACCGTTAACGAGGCGGAAGCCAGCAATTTCGCTACCGTTGGCACCAAATGTGCTTGACATTTTGTCAACGGCGGGTATTCAAACCGTCGTCCTCTCGCCCATCGCGCATTTTATCGATCACGCGACCAGCCTGGCGACTCTCTTCTTTCAGCTCTGCAGCTGCTGCAGCAAACGATCGGGAACTACCTGTCGGTAGTCCTTCAGCCGATGGCTGAAAGGCTGCCAAAGGATCACGTACACGCTTCTGAAGCCGCTCATCCTGCCTTTCCGCCGCTCGGGCCATCCGAAGCTCAATGTTCACCTGGTTGATGCGTTCGGCGAGCTCCTGCTTGTAGGTCGATACGTTAGGAAACAGCGGCTCACCAGGTCGGTAGAAATTCAGGCCCGTGGAAAGGCTCGTGTTGAGCTTGAAGACGTCCCTGAGGCTTTCCTGGAGGCGTTCAGCGGAGATGCGAATGTTCTCTCCCATTTCAGCCCAGAATCGCTTCAGACGCCTCATAGTTTCCTGGTCAACCTTAATCAACTCGTCCAGGTATTCGCGTAGCAGCTTGTCCAAAACCGGGTTGCCGGTAGCGATTTCCGGTTTGGCCAGCGCCGTGGGGCTTGAGCTGACAGCGGCGAACGTCGATGGCCGCATTACCTCGCTAGCAAAATGGCGAGCGCTATCCCTTGCACCAGAATAATGGTTGTCGATATTACGGCGAACATCAGACAGTAGCGCTTTAGTCTCGACAAGCTCTTGGGAAGATCTGAGATCGTTTGCTCTGACTCGCTCTTCCACGCCAGGAGGGAGTTTATGACGCTCCTCTGTTTCCCTTGAACGGAAAGTAAGCGCTTCCAAGTATCTTGACTCAAAGCTAGATTTTGAAACTTCAAACGCTCTTGTTCGTTCTTGATGCCTTGCTGCAATTTCTCTGAAAGATTCCCGGCCATACAAGTCTCCTTTAAGCCTAACGGCTTTGTTGTCATCAAACTTAAAGGAGAAATAATCTTCGCCTTTTCTTGTTATTGTTGCACCGCTTTTTTCCAGAAATCGAAACATGTCCTCCCTGGAACTCACCGATCCACTATCAATAAGCTGCTCGATGGCCGCTACAACCTGTTTCTTTATATTTCCAGCAGGATCAAACGGCTTAATTTTTGAAGATCTAGAAAACTGCGGATCACGTGGATTTTGCAGGCCATGTTTCTCGCACATATAATCAATGAAACTATCATTGTGCTTTTTATAAGTGTGGTCATTCCCAGGCCCTCGCTTGCCATCGTAGTTAGGAGGGAATGGATTAAAGTATTTACCGGATTCCAGGCTTACTCTTGGGATCATGTAATGAACTTCGAGACGGCCAGTGTGGTTATGCTCAACCATGACGATATTGCGGCAGTCATCTTTCACGCCTGCAAAAGCAAACTCCTTAAAGTCCTCAAGTATTTGCTCTTTCATGCCTGGAGTTGACTGGATCAGCGCCGTTTCGGTTGGAGAAAAGCTCAGTACGCCCGACGTGTACTTGTGCTTAAAGTCGAGGCTTTCGCACAGCGCCTTCATAGCGTCAGGGTTGCCCTCGATCAGTCGAGGCCGGGGCTCACGCTCGCGGATTTCACGTGTCTCTTCGTCTACGTAGGTATCACAGAGAAAGTAATCGATGCCCGCAGAAGCACCCGTTGTGCTGTATTTGCTCAGGCCGTGAATCACGATGGCACCTCAGCTTTTTTTCGGCGGGTGCGGTTCGTTTTTTTGAGCTCGGACGCGACAGAGACCAACTCACTGACGTCCGCGCTGATCTTGACCAGGTGCAACCTGATCAACTCGGAATCGGCCTCGGCTCGATGCCGGTTGGCATGGTGAGCAAGCATGTTCAAATTGCTGTTGATCCGCCCGAGCCAGCTATTCAGCTCTTTGAGCTGAGCCGGTAAGCCAGGCGACACGTCGATAACCATCGAGCTGATCATTTTGTTGATCAGTTCCGAGATGGTCAGCTCAGCCTGCCTCGCACGCTCCTTGAGCAGCTCTCGTTGGCTCAGCGGCACTATCGCATTGATCTGGACATGCTTAACTTCACTGCTCATTTACAGGCCCTCCAAGGCTCTTCTTATTTTGCTTTTGGGGCATGGGGGAACCCCATTGGGATTCAAGGGCTAGCCCTTGACAAGGTCGGAAAATGGCGAAGCCTATTTTTCGAGGAGCCTTGTTCAAAGCTTTTATTTGTCCCCAATACAATCATTTGACTACAACAGATTTGCTCTTAGCAACCCCTGCAGGTCTTGACACTTTGAGAGTTCGCAATATACCCATTGCGGCTTTCAAGCCTTAAGGCGACACTATAAAAAACAATAAAAAGGCCAATCCCAATGTCTCCCGAAAGAATTGCAGCTTTCCTTAATAAAAAACCACCAACCGTACTGATGCTAGATAAGCCGGCTGCGCATATCGAATACGAACTGATTGATCGAGTGGACATCGGCAAGGAGCTATTCGAGCAGCTCAAGCAACTGGAGAAACAGACACTGGATTGCCATCGAGCCTTTCGCATCAAAGGTGACGTTCTGCTGATTGCCAGCGAGCACCTCAAGCGGTTTTCCCTGTAAGAAGAAAAACCGAGGTCGGCCAGGAAAAGGGCTTGATTTGATCGGCGATGCGTAAGATACTCAAATGAGTAAATGATCAAATGAGGATATGAAATGCGCCGGATTGCATTTGTCCTGCAGAAAGGTGGAGTGGGCAAAACCAGCTTGTCGATCCACAGCGCCTGCGCACTGGCCGAGCTAGGCCACAAAACCCTTCTGGTGGATCTCGACCCTCAAGGATCGATCCTGGCCTGGTTCGAACACGCACAGAACTTGCCGAGCGCACTCAGCGTCAGCAGAGCAGAGAGCGCTGCAGATCTGGATGAAGTCACGGGTTTTAAGTACGTCATTATCGACACACCCGGTCGGCTGACAGCCTCGGTGCTCAGCCACTGCGATGCCGTTGTTCTGCCGATCGTGCCCGGCCCTCTCGAAGTCTGGGCAGCCGCTGACAGCGTCCAGCTGGTCAAAGACCATCAGGACAAGAACCCGGCGCTGAAAGCTGCGATCGTTGTGAACCGCATGCAGCCCAACACCCGCCTTTCGAAAGAGATTTTTGACGTGATCAAGGGTTATGAACTGCCCTTGTTTCCGAAGCCCATCGGACAGCGCACAGCCTACGCCCAGGCGCTGGCCAGCGGCGGGTATACGTCGAATGATGAAATCCGCGAATTCACCAAGAACCTGATCAAGCTGAGTAAGTGAGTATATGAGTAAATCAACAGAGAAAAAGCCGCTCATGACCCTCGGCAAGCCGAAGGCCAACGCGGCTGAGATTGCAGCAAAAAACGATGGGGCCAAAGCTCCTGTGAAAGAGCTGAAGCGCTTGAACGTAAACATCGACGCCGATCTGCACCGGCGCTTCAAAAAGGCCGTGGTCAGCCAGGACACTGATATGACCGAAGTACTGACAGATCTCTTGGAAGGTTGGCTTAAAGAAAATGAGTAGATGATCAATTACTCATCTACTCACTAAGCATCACCCTTCTTGCCTTGGCTGCTGAGCACGAGCAGCCAGATCCCGCGCCTCTTTCGCCTCGGCTCGGGCATCCTTGACGTCCTGGCGCGCTTCCGTCAGATCGCGTTTAACATCGGTAAGGCTGGCTTTAAGACCCTCGATTTCATGCAGCGCAGCGTCCAGCTTTGCCTGCAACGACTGCTCAGACCCTCTCGATTTTTCTAGATCAGCATGTGTTGCCTTGGCATCCGCCAAGGCTTCAGCAAGACGGCCCTGCAGATCCTCTGACTTCGACTTTGACGACTCCAGGTTGGCTGTCAGCACAGCTGCCTTCTGCTCAAAGGGTTTCAGCCGCTCGACCTCGGCCTGCAGTCCAGGGATCAGCTCCAGACGCACCTCGGCTTTTGCCACGGACTGCACAGCCAAGTCGGCACGGTCGCGCTCATCATCCAGCTGCTGCTGCAGTGCAGTGATGCGCTCAAGGGCATTTTTTGCCTCGATGCCGGCAGCCGACTGCACGTCTTCAAGAGCGCGTTCTTTGCCCAGGATCGATTGCTGCGCTTCAGCCAGCTGGTTCTCCAGGGCCTGCACTCGCGCTTCGGCTTCACGCCCAGCCTCGGCCACGGTTTCGGCGTCTGCCTGCACATCCGCTGCACGCTCCTCGGCAGCACGTGCCGACTGCTCCGAAGCGCTTTTAACGAGCTCTCCGATGATCTGGCCAATGCGCGGATCGAGCTCGATGTCGCTCGATCGGACAGCCACGCGCCCTGCTTTCCACTCGTTCAACAGTGGCAAAACCGAGTTCGGCGAGCCGCCACCTAGGTGCGCGATTACCGAACGTACCGACGGCTTGCCCCCGTCCCTGCTGATTGCTTCAGCCGCCGCCGCAACCGTTTCGAAACTGACCAGTGCCATTTGTGTAACCTCTCAAGTGTTATCTTATTGATATCGTTATCTGTTACGATAACGTTATTATAACGTTATCAAAATAACACTTCAAGCATTTTGTTATCAAGCTGTTATTTCTTTTTTGCCCTGCCCCGAGCTGCTCCGAGAGAGGGAGTGAAGCTGCAAACAGACGGTTTTTGAAGCGGAGCGCGCAGCGCGACATCAGGATTCTTTCTAGAGCGAGCTGAAGGGACTGAAGAGGATCTGCTCGTCGTGTCGGTCGTTTCGCTGCCCCTCCAGGAGCTGCTGAACGGCGTTTGAATCAAGGCTCGCGCAGCGACCCGCAGGGCCTGGCCTTGATTCAAAAAGCTGTTCAGCTAAAGCTCCAGGGGCTGCGAAACGGCTGGCACGACAGCCCCACTGGATCGGCGAGCGATGCGTCAGGGATCGTCACCCGAAGGGCCGAGACGGCAGCTCCATCGCCGGCTTGGTTCGCGCAGCGAATAGAGCCCGCCCGGACGCCCAAAAAATCGGCCTACGCGGCCAGCGGCAGGAGTCTGCGACCCCTGCACCCGCAGCCTGCCACGCCGGCTGGCGAGCCTTGCAGCGCCCGCTGCGAAGCAGCGGGCTCGCTTGGTACTTGATGATTTGTGTATCAAGCGCATATCTGAAAATGTACGCTGTATATCAATAAATCATTGATTTTAAAGGGATTTACAAGATTTTAAGGTAGGTGCATGCTGTCCAAAAAAGGAGGCAATATGCAGATATCGATTGAAACAGTACTGGGCGCCTACATGTTTGGACGCAATGCCGAAAACGGAGCGGTCGACGCTTTGGCGTCAACGTTGATTTTGGCCGAAATGGCCAGCGGAAGGCCTTCAGATCTGACACTCAAACTCATGCATCACATGGGCGAATTGTTGCTTGCCCGCTCAGACAAGCCCGCAGATGCGCCTGAGTCCTAAGCTAGAAAAAGCGCTGTTGTTCCTCTCCGATCCGGCAAGGCCAGGCTGGGTGGTGGCTGATGCTTGGGCAATTAGATCGAAGGAGGTCGCCTTTCGGACGCAGGACGGCCAGCGTCCCAACAGCCCCGAAAAAGTGAGCGTCGACCACCTGGCGGATCTGCTCGATCTGCGCCCTGCTGACGTATTACGCGAGCTTAGAGCCTGCAGTCGACCCACCCCAGAGCCCGACCTGCAGACACGGTTGCAACTGGCCAGGGCAGAGCGTGCAAGAATCCAGGCCCTGCAGCAGTTTTTCAGGGATCATTAGCCGCGCTGAGATCGCTTAGAGGCCAACAGCGAGGTGAGCGCTTGCTCAGTTGTATCGCCGGCTTGCTGCCGCTCGACCAGGAACTGCGCGTCATGGTGTGCCGGATCTGCATCAGGTCGATCTGGATAGCCCTCAGCAGCATGCAGCCCAGCAGCGTCGACAACGTGCTGGACACCGTGCCGCTCGGCAAAAGGATCTGGTCGAGCATGCTCATAAAGCTCAAGCCAGAGGCCATGCGGTATTCCGCAGCTCTGCTCGTCGTGGAACTTCATGGGATAACGGTCAGCAAAAGCAGGTTCGCGCTGCAGACAGCGACGGCCTGCATCAAGCAGTGCCTGGTACGTGTCAGGCTTCAACCCGATCAGGCCAGGCGAGACAAGTCGTAACCGAATGATCTCCTCATTCCTGTCGAGCGGATAACGCTCGACCAAGGCATCGACCAGGCGGGCGAACTTTGAGGGGTCGCCAAGCCGGGAAGCGAGAGCTTCGATTGCATCGAGCTAATCGTGGTTTTCTCGCGTCAATGCCTGCATTATCCATCCTCAAATGTGTATTTACTCATATGAGTATCAAGTGGCCAGTTGCGCCTCACGAGCCTGCTCTTCAGCGTACTCCTGGAGCCAGTTGAGGCCGTTGTC
>NZ_CAESCG010000014.1:0-20716 GCF_903166565.1 Pseudomonas sp. Marseille-P9899 | reverse complement strand
TGAGCAACACCGCGGGTGAGATCCTGGCCAATGAAGTCCGACTCACCGTGGGTTCGCTGGATAACGCCCAAGGTCGGGTTCAAGGCGACAACCTGCTGAAGATCGGCGGCGGAGTGCTGGACAACCGCAACGGCACTCTTGCCAGTGTTCATTCGCTGGAATTGCAGGCCAGCAGCCTCGACAACAGCCTCGGCAAACTGACCAGCAACGCAGCACTGACGGCCACCATCGCCGGTAACCTGCTCAACCAGAGCGGCTTGATCGGTGCGGGTTCGAACCTGTTGCTGAGCAGTGGCAACCTGAACAACCAGCGTGGTCAATTGCGTGCTGAAGGCAGCCTGCAACTGAAGTCCGCCTTGCTCGACAACCGCACGGGCGGGCGCATTAGCGGCAAGAGTGTCAGTGCCAGTGTGACTGGTCTGGACCAGCGCGAAGAGGGTCGTCTGGACAGCGCAAGCAGCCTGAGCCTTGACCTCAATCACGGCCATCTGAATAACCAAAGTGGCGTGATCAACAGTCCAGGCCAACTGTTGCTGAGCAACCTCGACACCGTCGATAACAGCCGTGGAGAAATTTCCAGCAGCACAGGCTTTATCCTGCACGCCAGCAGTCTGGACAACAGCCACGGCAAGCTGTTGAGCGAGCAAGCGCTGACGTTGCGCATAGCCGGTGTGCTGGAAAACGTCAAAGGCCTGGTTTCGGCCAGGAGTCTGGATGCCGTCGTCGGCAGTCTGGGCAATCTGGACGGCAAGTTGAGTGCTCGCGACAGCCTGTTACTGGGCGTGAACGGGCTGCTCAGCAACCGCAACGGCGAAGTTCTCGCCAACGATCTTTCGCTGACCAGCGGCGTTCTGGACAACGTTGGCGGGCGGATTCAGGGTGACCGGTTACTCAGGATATCCAGCGGCGCGCTGAGTAACCAGAAAGGCACCTTGGCAGCGGGTAGTACGCTCACCCTTGATGCCGCCAGCCTGGACAACACGGAAGGCAAGTTCACCAGCGACGGCGCGTTGAGCGCTGTGATTGCCGGACTCCTGCTCAACCAGGCGGGACTGGTTGCTGCTGCTGGCAACATGAGCCTGCGCCTTGGCAGCCTCGATAACCAGGGTCAGGGCCGTATCAGTAGCCAGGCTGACCTAGATCTTCTGGGTGGGGAGCTTGATAACCGCAACGGCAATCTGGATTCGACCGGAACACTGAAACTCACTGCTCTCACCCTGGATAACCGCCAGGGCAGCTTGTACGCGGACAATCATCTCGACGTGCAGCTGGATGGTCGTTTGAACAACCAGCAAGGCGCCCTGCGCAGTTCCGGGACGCTGGAGTTGAAGGCCGGCCAGGTGGACAACGGCGAGGGTGGCCGTATCAGTGGCAGCCAGTCGCTGAACGTCAGTGCAACTGGCCTGGATCAGCACAATGATGGCCGGATCTTCAGCCAGGGCGATGTGAGCCTGGACCTCAACCACGGCTATTTGAACAACCAGGGCGGAGTGATCAATGCGCCTGGGCAATTGATCCTGAGCAATCTCGGCAAGGTCGACAATCAGGCTGGAGAAATCTCCAGCAACCGTGCCTTCACCCTCGCGGCTGAAACACTGGACAACAGCAATGCCAAGGTGCTCAGCGAGCAAGCACTGACCCTGCGCATTGCGAAGGCGCTGAATAACGCCAAGGGACTGGTCTCCGCGAAGTCTCTGGACCTTCACGCCAATAGCCTCGACAACCAGCAGGGCAAACTCAGCGCCACCGACAGCCTGACGGCACAGATCGACGCTGGGCTGGATAACCGTACCGGCGAGGTACTCGCCCGCAATGTTTCGCTTACCGTAGGTTCGCTGGACAATCGCGCAGGGCTGGTGCAAGGCGATGCAACAACCAGGCTGGACAGCCTCGGTGCGGTGGATAACCGCCAGGGCACGTTGTTTGCCGCCCAGTCATTTGATGTCGCTGCGGGCAGCCTGGACAACAGCAATGGCAAGTTGGTCAGCGACCTTCAGTTGACCGCACGCATTGCCGGGCAGTTGCTCAATCAGACCGGGCTGTTTGCCGCGGGCAGCACATTGCAACTGACCGCTGGCAGCGTGGACAACGCAAGCAACGGCAGCCTCTACGCCAAAGAACACCTTGGCTTGACGGTGAATGGCGGGTTGAACAACGCCAAGGGCACGATCAACAGCGATGGCACGCTTACGCTGGTCGCGGGGCAGGTGGATAACAGCGGCGGGCGTCTGACCAGCCAGCGGCAACTCAGCGCATCCGTCACGGCACTCGATCAACACAATGATGGGCGTCTGTACAGCCAGGCCGGGGTAAGCCTGGATCTGAACCACGGTTACCTGAACAACCAGGGTGGTTTGATTCATGCGCCAGGGGCGCTGTTGCTGAGCAACCTCGCTGGCGTCGATAACCAGGGCGGGGAAATCTCCAGTACCCAAGCCTTTACGTTTTCCGCGCAAAGCCTGGATAACCGTAGCGGCAAACTGCTCAGCGAGCAGGCGCTGGTCGTGCGCATCAGTCAGGCGCTGACCAACGCCAGAGGACTGGTCTCCGCGACCGGAATCGATCTGCGGGCCAATTCGCTGGTGAACAGTGGTGGCGCTCTTGTTGCTCGTGATGCGCTGACGGCCCATGTCGAGGCGTTACTGGACAACCGCCAGGGCGAAATCACTGGCACAGATACCCTCCTGAGCGGGATGTCACTGAACAACGGCGCTGGCCTGATTCAGGGCGACAAGCTGCTCACCCTCAACCACCAGGGTGCGGTAGGCAACGTCAGTGGGCGTATCGCTGCCGGCAGCGCGTTGAACCTCGGCGCCGGCAGCCTTGATAACCGCCAGGGCAGACTCACCAGTGACGGCATCCTCGATGCCGTGATCAGCGGCCAGTTGCTCAACCAGGCCGGTCTCTTGGCCGCGAGCGCGCAGTTGCAACTGACGGCCGTCAGCCTGGACAACCAGCTCAAGGGAAGCATCACCGGCAAGAGCGATCTGAGCTTGACGATCGGGCAGGTCGACAACCGTGGTGGCGGTGTCGTGGCGGCCGGCCAACTGCAGGTCAACGGCAGCGGGCTGGATAACCGTGCGGGTGGCCTGCTCAATTCCGGCAAGGCCATGACCCTCGTGGTGGACAACCTGGACAACCGCGCCGGTGAGGTCTCGAGTGTCGCCGACCTGACTGTCAGCGGCAGCCAGTTCGACAACAGCAGAGGCGGCCGTTTGCTCGCCAATGGCGATATGCAGTTGACCCTGCAGCGCCTGGACAACCAACTCAAGGGCATCATCTCCGGACAGCGGTCGATCAGCCTGAGTGCTATCGAACTGGATAACAGCAACCAGGGCAGTGTGTACGGCAAGCGCAACCTGTCGATGCTCTTGAGCGGTCATCTGAACAACCAGCTAGGTACGCTGCGCAGCGATGCCGGGCTGACATTGCGCTCGGCCAGCTTGAACAACGATAGCGGTCGCCTGAGCAGCGCCAGCCCCTTGGCGCTGGAAACCCAGGGGGCGATCAGCAACCAGAAGGGCGAATTGCTGAGCGCCGCAACCGTGACATTGTCCAGTGGCAGCCTCGATAACCGTGGCGGGAAAGTGTTTGGCGACGGTGCCGTGCAGATCACGACCGGAGCCCTGAACAACCAGCTAAGCGGGCGCATAACCAGTACCGACACGTTGAATCTGGTGGCGGGGCAGGTGGACAACCGTAATGCGGGGCGCATTGCCAGCACTCGGGCGCTCACTGCCAGCCTTGCCGGCCTTGACCAACGGGGCGGCGGTCAGCTTTACAGCAACAGCGCGCTGACGCTGGACATGAACAAGGGCGGCCTGAACAACAGTGGGGGTCTGATCACCGCACCCGGACCGCTGGTGTTCAAGAACCTTGCAACCGTGATCAACCAGAGCGGCGAGATTTCCAGCACGCAGGCCTTCACCCTGGCCGCGCAAAGCCTGGATAACAGCGGCGGCAGCCTGTTGAGTGACCGGGCGCTGACGCTCAGGATCGACCAGGCGCTGGTCAATACCTACGGCGAGATTCTGGCGACCGGAATCGATGCCCAGGCTGCAAGCCTGAGTAACGGCAGCGGCCTGTTCAGCAGTTCGGGCAACCTGAGCCTGGCGCTGACCGGCGAGTTGCTCAACGTCGATGGCGAGGTTTCCAGTGCGGGGACCAGCGTGGTCAACGCCATGACCTTGAACAACCGCAATGGCCAGCTCATGAGCGATGTCAGCCTTGATCTGGTAATCCAGGGTGCCCTTGTCAACCAGCGGGGGACCGTGGGCGCCGCCCAGCGCCTGCAGATAGCTTCGGCGAGTCTGGACAACAGCGTGTCCGGCACCCTGGTAAGCGATGGCAGCCTGACCCTCGACGTGGGCGGTCTGTTGGATAACCAGGCCGCAGGCAGCGTAGTAGCCAAAGGGCTGATGGATATCCGGGCGGTGGCGTTGGACAACCGCGAGGGCCGCCTGACCGGACAGGACCTGCTGACCGTACGCGGCAGCGGCCTGGACAACCGTGGCGGCGTGATCCGCGCCAATCGGGATGTGAGCCTGCATCTTGCTCAACTGGACAACCGCGAAGGCCTGGTCAGCAGCAAACAGGCAATGACCATCAATGGCGACCAGTTGCGCAACCAGGGCGGCTTGATCAGCGCTGCGGGGCCGGTGCAACTGGTACTGGATACCGTCGAGAACGCCAAGGGCCGCGTTGCCAGTCAGGCTGACCTGGACGCTTCCATTGCCGTTCTGAATCAACAAGGTGGTGAGCTGGTCGCGCAGGGCAACCTGACCCTCGTCGGCACTTCGCTCGACAACCGTGCCGGGGGCCTGGTCGGCGCGACAAAAGCGCTGAAACTCAACGTCGGCGAAGTCGACAACCGTGCGGGAGAGATCTCCAGCCAGACAGACGCCGATGTGGATGGCCTGCGCCTTGATAACAGCGGCGGGAAACTCCTGGCCGGTGGCACCTTGCAACTGGCTGTGGCGCAGGTGATCAACCAGGCCAAAGGGCTGCTGTTCGCCCGCGATGCGCGTCTCAGTGGCACTTCTCTGAACAACGCCCAGGGTACGCTTGCCGGGCAGCGCTCATTGCTGGTGCAACTGTCCGAGGGGCTGGAAAACACCCACGGCCAGATCAGCAGCGAAGGGACCTTGCAGGCGTCCGCTCAGCGTATCGACAACACGGCTGGTAGCCTTTCCAGTGCCGGCAAGCTGGAGATCACCAGCCGCGGCGATCTGCTCAATCAGGGTGGCGTCGTTGAAACCGCGCAAACCCTGGCGCTGACCAGCGCCAGCCTCGACAACAGCCAGCAGGGTCTGCTCAAGAGCCAGGGCGCGGCCGTCGTGAGCACGGGGCAGTTCAATAACACCGGAAACGGGCGGCTGATCAGTGCCGAAACCCTCGACCTGACTGCTTCCCAGGTCAATAACGAGGGCCGAATCTCCAGTGCCTCGACGTTGACTGCCAACCTTGCCGGCCTTGCCCAGCAGGGTGGCGAGCTGTTCAGTAACACCCAGGTGACCCTCGATCTGCAGCAGGGCGACTTGAACAATGCGGGTTTGATCAACGCCCCGATTCTGGTACTGAAAAACCTTGGCAACGTCACCAACCGCAACGGTGAAATCTCCAGCCAGGGCGGGTTCACGTTGGCCGCCCGCACCCTCGATAACAGCAGTGGCAAGCTGATCAGCAACCAGAGTCTGGCCCTGCGGGTGGATCAGGTACTGCTCAATGTCAAAGGCCGTATCAGTGCAGCCAGCTTGAATAGCCGCAGCCTCAGCCTGAACAACGTAGACGGCATGCTCAGCAGCCGTGGCGTACTCGAGATCAGTGCCACCGATCTGATCGACAACCAGCGTGGCACCCTGGCCGGTGACGGTACGGTGCTGCTGACCAGCGCCAGGCTGGCAAACACGGGTGGCGAGATTGCGGGCAAGGCTGACCTGACCGTCAATGCGGATCGTATCGATAACCAGAGCGGCAACTTGATCGGCACCGACACGCTGCAGGTTAACGGTACTGAGCTGGATAACCGAGGCGGTCTGATCGGCGCTACGAAAGCGCTGAGCGTCGCGGTCGCAAGCATCGACAACCGCGCGGGCGAGCTCACCAGCAATGCCGACGTTGTTATCGCTGGCCAGCGCCTGGACAACAGTGACAACGGCCTGGTGTTTTCGGGACGGGCGCTGTCCTTGACAGTCGATCAGGTCCTGAACCGTAACAAGGGTCAACTCAGCAGCCAGTCGCTGGCGCTGGGCGGCAAGACGCTGGACAACGCCGGCGGGAAAGTTCTCAGCCAGTTGCCACTGGTAATGGATTTCACGGGTGATCTGAACAACAGCCAGGGCTTGATCAGCAGCGAAAGCACCCTTGAGATCAAGGCGCGCAATCTGGATAACCAGCAGGGCAGTTTGTCCAGTGCACAACGGCTGGCCGTCACACTCAGCGGCATGCTGGATAACCAGAAAGGCGAGTTGCTCAGCGACGCCGCCGTGGCGCTGCGCAGCACCAGCCTGAGCAACCAGCAGGGCAATATCAGTAGCCGGGGAGCGTTGTCGGTCACCACGGGCGCGCTGAACAACCAGGCGGGACGTCTCGGTAGCGGCGAAACGCTGGAATTGTCGGCCGGGCAGGTCACCAACGGTGGCAGTATCGGCAGCGCCAAGGCACTGAGCGCAAGCATCACCGGTCTTGACCAGCAGGGCGGCAAGCTCTTCAGCAACAGCGGCCTGACGCTCGACCTGAACAATGGGCAACTGAACAACCAGGGCGGGTTGATCAATGCCACTGGCGCGCTGCTATTCAACAATCTCAATACCGTCAGCAACCTGAACGGTGAAATTTCCAGCACCCAAAGCTTCACCCTCAGCGCACAGAGCCTGGACAACGAATCGGGCAAGCTCTTGAGTAATCAGGGCCTGACGCTGCGCTTGAGTCAGATGCTGACAAACCTCAAGGGCTTGATCGGTGCGGCTAGCCTGAATATCCATGCGGGAGCGCTGGATAACCGTGGCGGTATGGTAACCAGTCGTGGCGACCTGCAATTGACCAGCGATGGGCGTCTAGACAACAGCGAACAGGGGTTGATCAGTGCGACCGGAGCGTTGACGGTTGTCGGCGCGGAGCTGAATAACCAGAACGGCAGCCTGCTCGGCACCGCCGCCGTCACCCTGAATGCCATGGCGCTGGATAACCGTCTGGCGGGTTTGATCAACAGCCAGGGTGTGCTTGATCTGAGGGCCGCCAGCCTGAACACGGGCAATGGCGGAGAGGTGTCTTCCAAAGGCGCAATGGCACTGAACCTGGGTGGTTTGACCCTGGCCAGTGGGCGAATAGTCGGTGATCAGAGCATCACACTGGACTTCAATAACGGCTCGTTCGACAACCGCAATGGCCAGATTCTCGCCAAAGGCTCGCTGACCCTTGAACGGCTCGGTAGCTTCAGCAACCAGAACGGCGAACTGTCCAGCCTGCAAAACCTGTCGATGAATGCATCGACCCTCGACAATAGCTCCGGCAAATTGATCGGCAGCCGCGTGCTGACCATCAACGCCAATGAGCTGATCAACCGCGAGGGGCTGATCTCGGGCTGGCAGGGTGTCGATATCGACGGCGTTCGTCTCGACAACCGCGACAACGGTACCGTCTCCAGTCGACAGGGGACTGTTGACGTCAGTCTTTCCGGATCCTTGCTCAACAGTGGGGCCGGTGCTCTGGTCAGTCAGGGCCGTTTGACCGTGCAGGCCGACAGCATCGATAACAATGGCGGGATCCTGTCCAGTGGCGCTGAGCAAAGCATTACGGTCACAGGCGCGCTGGACAACACGAACAATGGCCTGATCGATAGCGGCGCCGACCTGGAGCTGCGGGCCGCCACGCTGGACAACACCGGCGGGACCGTCAATTCCCAACAAGCCCTGCTGCTCGCCATATCCAGCCTGGACAACCACGCTGGCACGTTGGCCAGTCGAGGCCCGCTGCTGCTGCAGCAGGCCACTCGGGTCAACAACCAGGGCGGTCAGATCGTCAGCCAGAGCCTGCTGACCCTACTTGCGCGCGGCATCGATAACCGCCAGAAAGGCACCATTGCCGCGAAAGAGCGGGTGACGATCACCAGTAATGACCTTGTCCAAAACGATGCTGACGGTTTGATCTACAGCCAGGCTGCCGACGTGCGGGTAAAGGCTGCGGGGCTTAGTAACGTCGCCGGACAGGTTCGGGGCCAGGTGGGTCTGGATCTGGAGTTCGATAATGGTGTCAACAACGAGGGTGGCACGCTTCTGGCGCAAACCGGTGATGTCGTCCTCAAGGCCAACACTCTGGCCAACCAAGGCGGCACGCTGGCGAGTGTCAACGGGCTGCTGGACGTCAATATTTATACCTCCCTGTTGAACGGCTATGACCAGGCCAGCAAAGGAGGGGTACTTCAGGGGCAGCGCCTGAATCTGGTGGCTGGCGTCATCGACAACCAAAACGGTCGAATTGCCGCGCAAGCCGGCGAGGCCGTACTTCGCTTCAACCAACTGACCAACGCGCAGGGCGGTGTATTTGCCAAGGACCGATTGCAACTGGAAGGCGGCTCCCTGAACAACGACTTCGGTCAGGTCGCTGCGAACAAGGTTGAGATAGGTCTTTCCTCGCGGCTCGATAACGTCTCAGGGGTCATCGAAAGCGACACCACGCTGGGCGTGCGAGCCGTCGCCGTCATCAACCAAAACGGCCAAATACGCGCTCTGGGTCGCGATGGCACAAGCAACTTCCAGATTGACGGTACATTCAACAACAACAATGGTCGCCTGGAGGTGGTCAACAGCGATCTGGTACTGAACAGCGTCGCCCTTCAGAACCAGGCGGGCAGTATCTTGCACAGTGGCACCGGTACCTTTGATGTTGCCACCTCGAACCTGCATTACGTCGGTGGTGAGGTGGTAACCCGAGGTGGTTTGACACTGGTAGCGGACAGATGGATCAACAACGGCCTGATTCAGGCCGCGCGCCTCACCGTAAACGTCAACAACCTGCAGCAAACTTCCGAAGGGCAATTACTGGCGTCTGACAGCTTCACCGGGAGTGGAGCGAGCTGGTTCAACGAAGGTGCGATTGCCAGCGATGCCGGCATGACGATTCAGCTCACCGGTGGTTACACCGGCAATGGCCGGCTCAGCAGTCTCGGGGCCATGAGTTTCGCCAGCGCACGGTTGGAATTGGCTCAGAACGTCAGTATTGCCGGCGGGGCGGCCACCCGAATCAGCAGCACCGTCCTGAACAATCATGGCCGCATCAGTTCCGTCGGCGACCTCACAATTGATGCCACCACGTTGAACAACTTCGGCTCGTTGGGCGCAACGGAAAAGGTTCGCCTGAACGTTAGCCATTTGTTGAACGAGAAAGGCCTGATCTTCAGCGGCAATGACATGACCTTGCGGGTCAACGATGTCACCAACCGCTTTGGCGATTTCTACAGCCTTGGCGGGCTGGATATCGCGCGCGACGATAGCAATGGCAACAGCGCCCTGATCGAGAACGTCTCGGGCACCCTCGAAAGCGCCGGCAATATGCGCCTGATGGCGGACAGCCTGAGTAACCGTCGCGACCAGTTCAGCACCGAGAAAAAGGTCCGCTCGGGCAGCCTCGTCATCACGAGCAATGATTACTGCAAAGGTAAAGGTTGCGAGCTGTATTTCGATGCAGTGGAGATATCCGAAGATGTCGTCAAAGGTAGCTCGGCCAGTGCGTTCATCAACGCTGGCGCCGACCTGACGGTTGCCGGCAAGACCTTCTCCAACCTCTACAGCTCGGTATCGGCGACAGGCAACATCCTGATCAACACCGGGGTACTGAACAACACCGGTGCAGCCGGAGGTGAAGAGGTTCATCTCTCGACCCTTGCCTACACCCGCGATCGTGGTCTCTACAACACCTTCATCAATCTCCAGGCGAGGTTCAACGACACCAACAATCCGAACTCGGCCAACTACCGTCCGGGCGAGGTCACCCTTGATCAGATCATGGCGCTTGGCATTTATGACCATACGTCCCGCTATACAGTGCCGACATCTGGCAGCGTTCTCGCTCCCGCCGTCATCCAGGCCGCAGGTTCGGTAACGATCAACGCGACGCAGAAGATCGACAACAGCGTCATCCGGCCGAACGCCACCGACCTCAATACCCCGGCGCAAACCCGCGATACCAATGCCGATGTCTTCGCGTCGACCATCAAACCCGTTATTACCGCGCAATTGCCGCCGGACCTGGCCCAGCGTCAGATCAATCCGCTGACCTTGCGCAGCTTCAGTTTGCCGGACGGAAAAGACGGTTTGTTCCGCCTGAGCACGCTGGATGCCAGCAACGGCAATATCGCCCAAGGCAGCGCCGCGCCTCAAAACTGGTCCGTGGGTGGTACCGGCATCGGGCTGACCCAGCGCCAGCAAGCGCTTCCCGAAACCCACGGGCGCACGTTCCAGCTGGACGGTGTCGAGCAACTGTCTGCCAGCGCGCGTCAGCTCTCGGTGGCGGCGCGTGAAGCCAGCGGTATCGGTGCCAGTGCCAGCGTCATCAAGGTTGCTGGCCCGGGTGATGCGCAGGTGGGTGTCTGGCAGCCGGGTAATGCCACGGTGGGCGATATCACCCGTGCGGATGGCATTGGCACTCAAGACACCTCTGCCGGTTCGGCGTCGGCTGTCGACGTCTCGCGGGCAGATCTCGATCTTTCGGGGCTGACCCTCGGCGAACGCGGTACGCAGATTGTCGTCACCGCGCCTTCCGGATCGGGGACTTCCCGCCCGGACCTGAATGTCGACCTCAACACCGGCAATCGTGGTGTCAGCGTCGCAGGCAGCCAGGCGGGCGGCGTTCGCCCTGACCTGACCGTTTCGGCCCTGACCAAAGACAGTCGCGATGTCAGCGTGCCCGGTAGCCAGCCGGGCACTGCGCGGCCCGATATGACGGTGGCCGGCCTGACCAGCGCAGAGCGTGATGTCAGCGTAACCATTGGCCAGCCGGGCGCTGGGCGTCCTGATCTGACGGTTGCAAACCTGACCGCTGCGGAGCGTGATGTCCAGGCAACCGGAAACCAGCCGGGCGCCGGGCATCCTGACGTGGCGGTGGCAAACCTGACTGCTGCGGAGCGAGACATCCGCGTCACGGGCACTCCTGCGCCGGTCAATGCGCTTCCGGCGCTGGCACCGCTCGCCGTTGGCGCGCCCACGGTCAACGTGAACCCCGTGGAAAGCGGCAATCGGCCTGCACCGGTCGTAGCTCAACCACTTGCTGCCGTTGAGCAATCAACGCCTGTGGCCAGTCAGACCATCGACCGTGTCCAGGGCCTGCCCGATCGTAGCGCTGTTGCCCAGCCGCACAAATACCTGATCGAAACCAACCCGGTGCTCACCGAGCTCAAGCAGTTCATGAGTTCCGACTACCTGCTGGCGGGGCTCGGCTACAACCCGGATGACAGCGCCAAGCGCCTGGGTGACGGCCTGTATGAGCAGCGCCTGATTCAGCAGGCAGTGCTGGAACACACCGGCCAACGCTTCATCGACGGGCAGAACACCGGCGAAAAGCTGTTCAAGTACCTGATGGATAACGCGCTGGCCAGCCAGCAGCAACTCAAGCTGACGGTGGGTGTCACCCTGACCGCGCAACAGGTTGCGGCCCTGACCCACGATATCGTCTGGCTCGAAGAGTACGAGGTGAATGGCGAAAACGTCCTGGTGCCGGTGCTGTACATGGCCCATGCCGACGGCCGCCTGGCCCCGAACGGTGCCTTGATCGCCGGTCAGGACCTGAACCTGATCGCCGGCGAAAACCTGCTCAACGCTGGCACCCTGCGCGCCACCAACAACCTCTCGGCCATGGCCGGCAACGACCTCATCAACAGCGGCCTGATCGAAGCGGGTAACCGCCTGGACTTGCTGGCCGGCAACAACATCATCAACAAGTCCAGCGGCATCATCAGCGGTCGCGACGTGAGCCTCACCGCGGTCGCTGGCGATGTGATCAACGAACGCACCATAACCACTCTCGACAACAGCACCGGCAAGTCGTTGACCCGTGACTTTGCCGACAGCGCCGCGCGGATCGAGGCGGCCAACGACCTGAGCATTCGGGCCGGGCGCGATATCTGGAACGTGGGGGGCGTGCTGACCAGTGGGCGTGATACCAGCCTTTCCGCCGGGCGCGACGTGCATATCGAGTCGGCAGAGCAGGTCGTCAATATCGATCTGGGCAAGATGCTGCGCGGGCAGACCATCACGCAAAACGGCTCCACCGTGGAAGCCGGGCGTGACCTGAACGTCGCGGCCGGGCGGGACTTCAGCGCCATTGCCAGCCGCATTGATGCCAAGCGAGACCTGGACATCTCGGCAACGGAAGACCTGAGCATCATCTCGGCCGCGGACGAAGAGCACACCACCAGCAAGACCCGGACGGTGAAGCGCCAGGAAGACCACGTAAGCCAGGTCTCGTCGGTGCTCAGTGCGGGCGGCGACGTCACCCTGACGGCTGGCCAGGACCTGGCCATGATCGCCAGCCGGATCAGCGCGGGCGACAACGCCTACCTGGTTGCCGGTGATCGCCTTGCCCTGCTGGCCGCCGAAGACAGCGACTACTCGCTGTACGACATGAAGAAAAAGGGCAGCTTCGGCAGCAAGAAAACCCAGCGCGACGAAGTTACCCAGGTCACCAACATTGGCAGTGAAATCACCACCGGCGGCGACCTCACCCTCGAAAGCGGCAGCGACCAGCACTACCAGGCCGCCAAGCTTAACAGCGGCGGCGACCTGACCCTCGACAGCGGTGGGGACATCACCTTCGAAGCAGTGAAGGACCTGCATCAGGAGAGTCACGAGAAGAGCAAGTCCGATGCGGGCTGGTTCAGCATGAAGGGCAAGGGCAGCACCGATGAAACCGTGCGCCAGAGCGAACTGGTGGCCCAGGGTGACCTGGTCATCAAAGCGGTCGGCACCATCCACGCGGACGTGTTGCAGGTCAACCAACAGACCGTGCACGAATCCATCGACGCCATGGTCAAGGCCGATCCGAAACTCGCGTGGCTGAAAGAGCTGGATGCGCAGGGCGGAGTCGACTGGCGACAGGTGCAGGAGATTCATACCAGCTTCAAGTATTCGAACTCGGGGTTGGGGCCGGCGGCGCAGATCATTATTGCGATCATTCTGGCGGCGGTTGCCGGGCCGATGTTCAGCGGGCTCATCGGTACCGGCGCAACAGCGGGTACGGCCATGGCGTCTGCAGGCTTCACTGCGACTGGAACGGCCGTTAGTGCCGGCTGGGCGAACGTCGCACTCTCTGCCGTGGCTACCTCCGCAGCTACGAATGCAACTGTTAGCACTATCAACAACCGAGGCAATCTCGGGGCGGTATTCAAGGATGTGACCTCCACGGATGCCATGCGTGGCTACGTTGTGACCGGCGTTACGGCGGGGCTGACCGCTGGGGTTTACGACAAGTGGACCGGCACGCAAACACAGGTTGGCGGAGCTTTGCCGAACGCCAGCAAAGTTGTCGCTGAGGGTGGTTTGAACACGCTTGATGGCGTTACCCGATTCGGAGCCAATCAGTTGTTGCAGAACGGGACGTCGACCCTTCTGGATAGGGCATTGGGTGGTGACAGCCAGTTCGATGATGCATTGCGTACCAGCTTGGTCAATACCTTCACTGCTGTTGGGTTCAATGCAATCGGTGACGCCTATGTCGGAGCGCCGAAGACGGCAGTAAACCAGATAACCAAGGTTGGTCTTCACGCAATCATGGGTGGTTTGGCGGCTGAAGCGGCGGGAGGAGACTTCAAGACTGGCGCATTGGCTGCGGGCTTGAACGAAGCGTTGGTCGATAAGTTGGCCGGACAGTTTGGTGATATGCCAAAGGCCGATAAGGACCGGCTGTTGGTGATGAGTTCACAGCTGGTTGGTGTGCTTGCGGCCGCTGCTTCGGGAGGTGATGCGAAAGAGCTTGCGACGGGTGCTTGGGTTGCTGCGAACTCGACGCAGTACAACTATCTCACTGACCATGAAATGCAGGTGTTTGCTAAGGAGTTGAGTAACTGCAGTGGGACGGGCTGTGACCAGATCGCTCAACGCTATTTCGCCATCCATAAGCTCAACCAGCAGGCGCTGGAGGACGCATGCAGTGGCAATACCACGTCTGCTTGCCAAGCTAAAGCGGCAGAAATCTATGACGCCGTCTTGAAGTGGCAACAGCTGGGCTATTACGCTGAGCTTGAGGGACAGCCTGGAGAGATTCTGAAAGCCTTTCACCAGCTGAATTTGGAAGCACAGCCTGTAGCTACTGCGGGCATAGCAGCACCATCGGGCAGTGCGTTTATCGAGGCGTTGGGCCTCAATCCGGCTAGTGAAGCTGCGGTTCTTTTTGCGGCTAAGTTTGGGGCAATAGTCGTAGGTAAGGCAAAATCCAGAGAGAGTATTACTTATGTAACAAAAGACAAAGTTCCTGAAAATATGAGCCCTCCCGGGGCGGGGCGAAGAGGTGCTTTTAATGAAGCCAAACGCCAATCTGGTGTTCCTACCAGTCAGCAACCTAGCCGCGTTTTACAAAATGTCGATAAAAGGGGTAATCCTCAGCCGGGATATATATATGAATTTGAAATTCCAGTATCAGGAGGGGGTACTAAAACGGTAAAGATTCGCGACGATGCAGGTGGGCACGATTTTGGGTTGGGGAACTTACAGAATCGAGGTTCCCACTTTAATGATGAGGCTGGAAATCACTATGACTATTGATATCAAGATTGCGAGCTCAAATGATATAGCTTCTAATGAGATAATTAATCTTGGTTGTTCTGATGGGTGGGCAACTGGTGAGCTTTCAGTGGCAAGTTTCTTGGTTGAGGGGACTTCGAATGATTTATTGGTTTCGGTGTTGGCTTTTGTTTATGGCCTATCGTCTAAGAATATACCGGGTCATGATTTTTGGTTGTTGTTAGGGAACTCGGCATGGCAGTCGGATACTCGCATGGTTCGTTATAGAAAACTGTGGGGAGCACTAAAGTTTCGAGGTCATGAGGTATTGGGCGGGGCGGACCTACAAGAGTCTCTTATTGAGTTGGGAGGGAAAATAAAATTCTTTGGTGCTTTACGGCTATCAGAACTGTCCTTTAATACTGCTATTGGTGCGCTTTTGTCGGAGCGGTGTTCATATTTTGCTCTATTACCTAGCGGTTATGAAGTTCGTAGTGTGCTTTGTAAGGGATGGTCTGGGCAATTGACTGAAGATTTAAATTTTATTGATTGCATATGTGATGAAAATGGGCTGGTTTTCAAGAGCATTGGAGAGTTTGATGATGTTGAGCGAGGTTTTGTGTCTATTGGATCGACTGAGCTTATAACGCAGTTGTTAAAGTAGCGGAAAAGCGGAGGGGAAAAGCGGACAAGGGAAAAGGGCCGGGAAAAGGGGACAGATTTGAATGGCACTTACTTAACATGTTTAGGGTGCCCGTTTTTCCTGGCATCTGCCCTTGCTGATCAGGAAAAGAGGAAAAGGGGACAAGAGGAAAAGGAGAGGAAAAGGGGACGGATTTATTTTTCTAAATGTCCCATTTTTTCCTTGATCACCTGTTGCAGGAGCAGCAACGGCGTCTTGACGAACTCATGGCTGTTCGTCGGAACCAGGCGGCTAGCTCAGGCTACTTTAAGTAAGTTGCGGCACTGCCTCTACACGCGACACAAATTTAACTAAGGACTCTTCAATTGATGGACATGAAGCCAAAGATCATAACCCTCGTATTACTCACCACCGCAAGCTTTGGGCTCAACATCTCTAGTCGGTTGTATGGCGGGCTGGGTCCGGCCATGGACGTATTGGCAGTAAGTCCGCTGCTCGGTCAGCGCATTTTTATGGGCATGGCGCAGGACATACTTATTACATCAATAAGTTGTGTATTTATCCCTGTGGTAATGGCTTTGTTGAACTGCCCCCGAGTCGCTTGGGGGGTATTGGTGTTCGGTTTCTTGATGTTGCTCCCAGTGCCGCAGGGGCCGATTTTGGGGCAGGCTTTCATATTGGCTTGGGCGATTGCATTTTTGGGGTGGTGGGGATGGAGCAAGTTTCGTAATTTTAGAGAATACTATCGTGCCAAATAACTCGCCTCTGTAGTCCTGTTACCTATAGGTAACTTATAGCAGTGTCCGGACGTGGAAAAGGGGACCGTGGAAAAGGTGGAAAAGGGGACAGATTTATTTTCTTTCGCTTTGCTAAGCTGAAAACCTCAATGGAATGAGGTTGCTATGCCAAGAATAGGACGAGTCGTATTACCCAACTATCCCCATCACGTTGTTCAGCGTGGTCACAATCGGCAGGTGGTATTCGCTGCTGCGGAGGACTACCAGCGCTACGTCAATGATCTACAGGAACTGAAGGACACATTTGGTATAAAGATTTATGCTTACTGTCTGATGACAAATCATGTCCACCTGTTGTTGGAGCCTGGAGAGGCAGTCGCAGGCCTTGGTCAGATGATGAAGGCGTTGGCAGCCCGAGCGACGCGATATCGGAATAAGTTAGAAGGGCGATCAGGAACGTTATGGGAAAGCCGATATAAGTCCAGTGTGGTGCAGTCAGAGAGCTATCTGCTTGCCTGTTGCCGATACATTGAGCTAAATCCCGTGAGGGCTTGCATGGTGGATGATGCTGAAGACTATACATGGTCGAGCTACAGAGCCAGAGTTCAACTTCAACCAGGTTTTGATTGGCTGGATATTTCTGCCTGCTATTCCGCGTTGGGAGAAACTCCTGAAATACGAAAAGATCGGTATATATCGTTTTTAAGGCAGGCTGCTTCGAAGCACGAGTTAAATCTAATTAGGTCAGCCTTGCAGCGAGGGCAGTTGACCGGCGCTGATCGCTTTGTTGATGAGGTGGAGAAAATATCAGGTGTCAGATTGGAACTGCGGGGACAGGGTCGGCCAAGGTCGGGTTAAAGAAAATAAATCCGTCCCCTTTTTCTCCGTCCCCTTTTTCTCCCATGAACGGAGTAAATCTGCCCACTTCATTATTTTTTCTTACAGGAAATATGTGATGAGCGATAAGTATGCTGTTGTTTTAGAGCCCGGATTGGTTTTGCCAGAGAGGGGGCTTATGGTCAGCCAAGCTTGGGGAGATTTACCGGTTTCTTATTTTCAGGATCAAGAAGTTTTCAATGACTGCAGTTTTCTAGATTTAAAAGTAAATAAATGGGAGTGCAATAGCCTGTGGGGTTCTAAACAGGAAGTTGAACCTTGGGTAAGGATTGAAATATTTAGAGGGCCGGCGCTGAGTGAATATCTGCAGAATGAAGGTTCCTTTTTGTTTGAAGAGTTTTCAGGTGGGGCTTTAATTGTTTTAGAACTGGATGAGGATGGGAGCGAAATCGACGAGGTGTTACTGTTGCGCTTGGTGTCGGTTTTTCTGGGGCGCTTCAAGGTTTACAAATGGTCTGAAAGTATTCGAGAAATAAGTGTGGATATGATTGCATCAATACCAGCTAAATATACTGTCCGTGAGCGACTGTTTAAATGCGTGTAGGAGATTTTTAGGAGAAGGCTCAATGGCATTGGGAGGAGGAGGGCCAGGTTAATTGCCAAATGTCGCTAGTTTTCAAAAAAACGGGCAAGGGTAACCCAATTGTGGGTTTTTGAAGACCGATAGGTATTGGCGGGCGGTCAGGGCAGTCTGTAACCAAAAGTCAAGTCCACTATGAGAGGAAAAGGGGACAGATTTATTTTTCTGAGGATTGAAAAAATAAATCTGTCCCCTTTTTCGGTCGTCCCCTTTTTCGGTCTTTTGATCATGTGAAGCCAAAAAGTTGTGGTGGTACAAATTGCAGCTCAAACCTTCAGGTTCTATCTCGGCAAGAAAATAGAGCTAAATCTGACAATCAGGTAAACTTAGATGAATAGTTC
This sequence comes from Pseudomonas sp. Marseille-P9899, assembly GCF_903166565.1. Taxonomy (NCBI): domain Bacteria; kingdom Pseudomonadati; phylum Pseudomonadota; class Gammaproteobacteria; order Pseudomonadales; family Pseudomonadaceae; genus Pseudomonas; species Pseudomonas sp. Marseille-P9899. The sequence goes on along the minus strand of NZ_CAESCG010000014.1, from coordinate 2,810 downwards.
GATTCGAAACATATATAAGCTGCCTTCAATTGAGCGTGTAAAGTGTATGGCTAAAGGGTTGGCTTTGTTGGATGCCATAATTATGCCTGAGTGGGAATATAGATATTTCTCATTCAACTGCAATTGGGGCGGGGCGGGGAAAGAAAAGATGGGCTCAATGAGAGACGGCTCGGGGGGGGAGTGCTTTTGCACTTTACTAACGCAGGCGTTGCAGGGAAGGTAATATTTGGCTCGCTTCTATCTGATGCGTCTAGCTGCTTGAGCACTATGCCCGAGGCGTTTCAGCAATTTAAAGTTGAGTCAGCGTTCTCTACGGATAATGCAAGTCTGTTTTTTTGGCGAGGTGTCAAGCAGTCTTCGTGGTGTGCGTCACCGGATGGCCTGAAAGATTATCCGCTGCTAGGTTTTTTTGTGGAAGGCATTGAGGCTTATAAAGTTCTGGTTAAGGACTATTACGAAAAAAACATTGATGCAGTAGTACTTGAGGAAGTATTCGCGTCGCTAAATGTGACTGCGGACCAACTAATGGTTCTTAATTCTGATATAAATTTCGATGACTTGGCTGATGATTTTAAAGAAATTTTAGGTCGTGCACTTTAACTTTTAAACTCGTAGGCCGGGCCGGAAGCGGAACACGGAACACGGAACACGGAACACGGAACACGGAAAAGGGGACAGGGAAAAGGACAGGGAAAAGGGGACCAGGGAAAAGGAGGGAAAAGGGGAGAGGGAAAAGGAGACGGATTAATTTTCTAGAGAGGAAAAAGGAGGGGAAAGGGATAGGGGAAGGGGACGGATTTATTTTTCTAAGTGGCCGAAAATAAATCTGTGCCCTTTTTCAGGGTTTTGACTATTGGTTCGAGAATGAGGTAGGGCTTCAAGCCCAGTTAGTTGGCCTTGAGGTGGAATGGATAGATTGATATGGACCAAAAGGACCAAAAGGGGACGGATTTATTTTTCTAAGTAGCCGAAAATAAATCTGTCTCCTTTTCTGCTGAAAATAGATCTGTCCCCTTTTCTTGTCCCTTTTTCTTACAGGTATAATCCTGCAACGGTCGATTTGACGAAGTTTTGATAAATTATGAAATCATATATACAAATTTCAATTAGAACTAAATCTGAAACGATTGGCTGGGGAGCTGGCGAGAGGCTTATTGACTCGTTAAGTCTGAACGATGGTCTACTGATTCCGGAGCAGGTATCGCATAACGCAGATAAATTCACGGAGCCCTTCATGGGCAGGGCTACGAGTGAGAGTGTTTGGGCATCCAAGGCTACCATACGTGTCAATGGCGCCTTATCTGACTTCTACCAAGATTTTGCATGGCGAAGAAAAAATGCCATTAAGTGTTCGGGAAGTGTAGTTCATACATCGCGAAATATTCGGGGGCAAATTATTCCAGGTTCAGTTCGCTTTAATTCTGCTTGCAGCGAGAGGGTTGATTGGTATTCGCTATTCAAGGCGTGGTGTGAAATTTTCCCCCCTCAACTTGGAATGCTTCATCTCTTTAGTGATCCTGAGTTAGGCTCTCATGAAAAAAATAACAGCTTTCAGATTGGGTCATTCAATTCGGCGTTGAAGCCAGACATTCCAAACATTGGCTGGGCAATGTTTTACGGAGATGAGTTTGCCAAGGAGGTGAATGCTGACCGGCTCGCGGCGTCAGGCTTTCCCGTTGAAAAGTTAAGTGACGGGTATCTGGTGAGAGTTACAAAAAACCTTCAGGATGTGACGAGTGATTTTTCGCTATTTTCAAAGCGCCGCGCTGAGCTTAAGAGCTTATTTCGGGAAGATTTCTTCTTAATCAAGAATGAGACTTCGATTTGAATACCCCTACACCGGCCTCGCGCCGGTGTTGTTTCACCTGCTTAGCCTTTCTTCTCAGTTGCCCGCTTGGTTGCTGCTGGTTCCCATAATCCGCGATACCTGATATTTAAGAATCATCCCGTCCAGCAGTGCCTTGATAACCGATTTCTCGGCTTCGAAGGAAAAAGGGAGAAAAGGGGACAGATTTGAATGGCACTTACTTAACAGCTAACCACTTGAACTGAAAGCAAAAAATGAAGAAGGGCTGGTCTTTGTCTACGGTGATAGTTGCGAAAACACACCTCGGAGAAAGGGGGCGACGGAAAAGCGGACGCCCCTTTTTCTGGCTCGCTCACACGCCCCATAACTCGACTATTCAGCCTTCGCCTCTCTGCCCCGCAACCCCCCTCAATAACGACTCAACCAACGCCCGCGAAATCTCCAGCGAGTGATAACTGCTCCACGCCAGGTCCCCCACTTCCTGCTCGGCCAGTTCGCAGACTTGCAGGTTGGTTTCGAAGGTTGACTTCAACGTCATGGACAGGTGCACCAGGGCATCTTCGATATCGACACCGGCGCAGACGGCGAACAGGGGTTTGTGGCTGTCGTTGCACACGCTGAAGTGGGTGTGGACGGTGGCGAGGCGAGGGGTGCTGGCGGGTGGATCAGGTACGGGCTTTTTCATGGTGTCGATCTCTGTGGAGGAGTGAAACGCCACGAACCCGCTGTCAAGCAAGAGGGTGGCGACTGTGCGCGGGTTGACAGACCGGTCCACAGAGAAAACCCGGCGCGCCCGAAGACGCCCACACGCACAGCTGCCATAGCAACCAGCGTTCTGCGGAAAGGTCGGCCTGTCAAAGCCGGTCGTTGATTTGGCAACGACCGGCGAAGACTAGGTGCCGATTCCCACGAGCGCAACGGCTGATAAGGCGCGGAAGTATGATTGGGAAATTGCCTACATGAAAGTCGGAAGAAGCCGGAATTTCGTAGCTTTATGCAACAC
>NZ_CAESCG010000013.1:0-30557 GCF_903166565.1 Pseudomonas sp. Marseille-P9899 | reverse complement strand
AGGACAGTCCCCCCCACGAGAACCCCCGGCGCGCCCCACAGATCAATAACATCCGCGACCTCTCCGGGCGGGTGCCGAACCTGACCCTCAACCGCCAGTCGATCTCCTACAGCGCGCAGACCTACGGCATCCGTGGCATCGGCGAGACCGACCCGATCCAGGAAGCCGCGGTGGCGGTGTACGCCGACGACCTGTACATCCCGCGGGCGATTTCCTCGATGCTCGACTTCAACGACGTCGAGCGCGTCGAAGTCCTGCGCGGCCCGCAAGGCACCCTCTACGGGCGCAACAGCGCGGCCGGGGCGATCCGCGTGATCACCCGCGACCCGGACCAGAAAACCCGCGCCTTCGTCGAGCTGGGCGCGGGCAATTACGATGCGCGCAACGGCCGCCTGCTGGTCAGCGGCCCGTTGGTGGACGACACCCTGTTCGGCAGCTTCTCCGCCGTGCGCCTGAGCCGCGACGGCACCGTGCGCAACCGCACCCGGGACAAGGACGTGAACAACGTCGATATCCAGTCCTACCGCGGCAAGCTGCGCCTGGCTCCGGTGGATTCGCCGTGGGACACGCAACTGACCCTGGCCGGCACCTTCGACCGCGGCGACACCACCAGCTACACCCCGTTCGACCCAGCCAACGGCCACTTCGACAAGTTCAAGACCTACAGCAGCCTCGACCCGAAAAACCGCCTCGACCAGGGCAGCGCGGTGCTGCGCTCGATCTACCACATCGATGACCAGTTGAGCGCCAAGTCGGTCACGGCCTGGTCGACCTTCGACCAGCCGGTGGACTACGACAACTCCGGCGAGGCCAACAGCGGCAACGCCGCGCCGGTGCAGAACAACCTGATCCACTACAAACAGCGCTACGCCACCCAGGAGTTCCAGCTCAACGGCGAGTACGAGCGCTTCAACTTCACCCTCGGCGCCTTCCTGTACAAGGAACGCTTCCGCGCCGAACGCGACAGCCTGACCTATTCGGTCGCCGCCGACCGGGTCAACGCCAGCGGCCAGTACAGCACCACCGACACCGAAAGCTACGCGCTGTACGGCCAGGGCACCTACAAACTGACCTCGCGCCTGTCCGTCACCGGCGGCCTGCGCTACACCGCCGAGCACAAGAACTTCGAGTACAAGAACTACCGCATCACCACGGCGCGAGACATCACGGGCCTTAACTTCGAGGCTGAAACCAGCGAGAGCTGGGCCTCGTTCAGCCCGAAACTCGGCCTGGAATACGCCTGGACCGACAACCTGATCCAGTACGGTTACGTCGCCAAGGGCTTCAAGGCCGGCGGCTTCGACAACCGCGCGCCGACCCGCCTCGCCGCGTTGCAGGGCTTCGACCCGGAAAACGTCATCACCTACGAAACCGGGCTCAAGGGCGACTACCTCGACGGGCGTCTGCGCAGCAACATCGCGGTGTTCTACAACGACTACAAAGACCTGCAGACCAACGCCTGGGACCCGGCCATCAGCGCCAACCTGCGGACCAACGTCGGCAGCGCCCACAGCTATGGCGTGGAGCTGGAAAACACCGCCCTGCTCAGCCGCGACCTGACCGCTACGGTCAACCTCGGCTTCCTCAAGGCCCAGTACGACGACTTCAAGAACGCCGCCGGGCCGGGTGTCGATGCCGACGGCAACTGGATGGTCTTCGCACCGCGCTGGAACCTGGCGCTGGGACTGAACTGGACCGTTCCGGTGGACCTGCCGGGCGCGCTGGTGGCCGGCACCGACTGGCAGTTCCAGACCAAGTCGTTCGCCAACGCGGTCAATGGCGAGATCTATGAAGTGCCGCAGCAGAGCTTCTGGAACGCCAACACCAGCTACAGCAGCGGCGACGGGCACTGGACCACCACCCTCGGGGTGAAAAACCTGCTCAACCGCGCGTACCCGCAGAGCATCGCGTATTCGGCGGCGAGCAGTACCGCGTATTACTCGGTTAACGATCCGCGGACGGTGACCTTGAGTGTGCGGTATGACCTCTGAGCAAGGCTGAAACCCTCTGCTGTATGAAACTGTGGGAGCTGGCACGTCGGGGCGCCGAACCGCAGCTCCCACAGTCGTTTTGTGACACCCCATAAAGCGCTGATGACCACTGCCAGACCACATCAATAATTTGCATATTAAAAATAAATAATAATTCCTAAAAAGAATAATATTCATATTCCAAAAAAGAATTTCCGCTGGCGTTCTTATAAAAATAAGATCAATCCCAGACGACCTCGTCCCTCCTTCAAAAACGACCAACGCCAGGCGATCCACCTGCACCCAGACCCCGGGCCAGTGCCACGCAGTAACGGACTATGCCCGCATGCACATATCCCGATACCCGCACCTCAGTACCCTCACTACCGCCCTGCTGTTCGCCGGTTTTGCGCCCGCAACCCAGGCCGCGGACAAAGACGCCCGCCTCGACACCGTGACGGTGATTTCCACCGGTGTCCGTGGCCAGGAACGTACCGTCGCCGACAGCCCGGCGCCGATCGATGTGATCAACAGCGAGCAACTGCTCAAGACCGGCCGCGCCGAGCTGTCCGAAGCCATTTCGCGGCTGCTGCCGTCGTTCAACTTCGGCACCAATATCGCCGGCTACAACTCGGTCACCCGGCCGCTGAGCAACCGCAGCCTGGGCCCGGCCTACACCCTGGTGCTGGTCAACGGCAAGCGCCGCCACAACGGCGCCGTCGGCCAGCGCGGCAATATCGACAACAGCGGCGCCAACGCGGTGGACATCGACCTGATCCCGGTCAGCGCCGTGGACCATATCGAAATCCTCAAGGACAGCGCCGCCGCCCAGTACGGCTCCGATGCCGTGGCCGGGGTGATCAATATCATCCTCAAGTCCAGCGCCTCCGGCGGGCATGTGGAGACCAGCTACGGCCAGCTCTATTCCGGCCAGGGCGAAACCATCAAGGTGGCCGGCGACCAGGGCTTCAAGCTCGGCGAAAGCGGCTTTGTGCACCTGTCCGCCGACGCCCGCAAACGCGGCGATGCCGCCTGGAACGGCAAGGCCGACAGCAGCGTGCGGGCCTTCCGCGACCCGGTGAAGGAAGCCGCCTGGGACCGCGTCGCGATCAAGAACGGCGACCCCGAGATCAAGGCGTTCAACGTTGCCTACAACGCCGAACTGCCGCTGGACGCGCTGACCCTCTACTCCTACGCCACCTACGGCGAACGCGACGCCGAGGCCTACAACTATTTCCGCCTGCCCACCGGCACCGCCGCCATCCCGGAGCTGTTCCCGGACGGCTACTACCCGCTGAACAACATCAAGGACCGCGACTACCAGTTCCTGTTCGGCGGCAAGGGCGAGCGTGCCGACTGGCACTGGGACCTGAGCACCACCTACGGGCGCAACAACATCCACCACTCCAGCGACTTCAACATCAACCCGTCGCTGGGCACCGCCACGCCCACCAGCTTCGACAACCTGGCGACCTTCCGCTTCGAGCAGTGGGTCAACAACTTCGACCTGACCCGCCGCTACGACAGCCTGTTCGGCCTGACCTCGCCGGTGCAGGTGTCGGCCGGCCTCGAACACCGCTGGGAACGCTTCAGCACCTTCGCCGGCGAACGCGAGGCGTACATCACCGGCAACTACCCGGCGGCCTCCGGCGCCCAGGCGGCGGTGACCCTGCGCCCGGAAGACGAAGTCAGCCTGATCCGCAACAACTACGCGGCCTACCTGGACCTCGGCTTCGACCTCACCGACCGCTGGTTCCTCGACCTGGCCGGGCGCGTCGAGCACTACGATGACGACTCGGGCAACACCTTCGGCCTCAAGCTCAACTCGCGTTATGAACTGACCGACAGCGTCGCCGTGCGCGGCACCGTCGGCACCGGCTTCCGCGCGCCGTCGCTGACCCAGATCGGCTACACCGTCGCCGACAACCGCGTTGCCACCGACGTCAACGGCAACGTGGTCCCGGCCGTCACCCGCCTGACCCCGTCCGACAGCGGCCTGGCCGCAGCCCTTGGCGGCGATGCGCTGAAGCCGGAGAAATCGCGCAACCTCGGCTTCGGCGTGACCTGGCAACCGGCACCGCGCACCAGCATTACCGCCGACGCCTACCTGATCGATATCGACGACCGCATCACCCTGACCAGCAACATCTATGACCAGGGCAACGGCGTCATCAACAGCATCCTGCAAAGCCAGGGCGTGACCCGCGGCACCTGGGTCAACTACTACACCAACGCCTACGACACCCGTACCAAGGGCCTGGATATCGTCGCCGACCACAGCACCGACTTCGGTGCCTGGGGCGATGTGCGCTGGAGCCTGGCGTTCAACTGGAACAAGACCAGCATCGAGGACGTGCGTGACACCCCCGCCTCCCTCGCCGGTTCCGGCGTGACCCTGGTGGGCCGTGACCGCGAAGGCGACCTGACCGTGGCCAGCCCGGAAACCAAGTGGATCCTCGGCGCCAACTGGAAGGTCAGCGACTTTGCGGTGAACCTGCAGACCACCCGCTTCGGCAGCGTGAAGACCCTGGCGGTCAACCCCAGCGGCGACCGCAGCTTCGGCGCCAAATGGATCACCGACCTGGACGTCGCCTACACCTTCTTCGATCAACTGACCCTCAGCGTCGGCGCCACCAACCTGTTCGACGTGCGCCCCGACAAGCACGCGGTGTACAGCCCGCTGGGCCTGGCGCCGTATGGCAACCCGCCGTTCCATCCGGGTGGCGGTTACTGGTACAGCAAAATCGCCTACGACTTCTGATCAGCCCGGCCGCGCCGCCGGGATGCGGCGCGGTCCTCAACGAGGAACCGCCCATGAGACTGCAACGAACCCTGGCCAGCGCGGCCATCCTGCTTGCCCTGGGCCTGACCCTGCCGGGCTGCTCGCCGTCGCAACCGGACGCCCAGGCGGCCAGCACCCTGAAGATCGCGTTCTTCAACGACAACACGCAGTTGGTCAGCATCGATCCGTTCCAGGTCTATTGGATCGAGCACCGCGTGGTGCTGCGCAACGTGGTCGAGTCGCTGACCGACCAGGACCCGCAGACCGGCAACATCATTCCGTGGCTCGCCGAGCGTTGGGAAGTCAGTCCGGACGCCCGCGAGTACACCTTCTACCTGCGCCAGGGCGTGACCTTCAGCAACGGCGAGGTCTTCGACGCCCAGGCGGTGAAGACCGCCTTCGACAGCAACAAGGCGTTCGCCGCCGAGCTGCCGAGCACCTTCGGCGCCACCTACCTGGCCGGCTACGACCACGCCGAGATCATCGACCCGCAAACCATCAAGCTGGTGCTGAGCAAGCCCAACGCGGGCTTTCTCCAGGCCACCTCCACCACCAACCTGTCGATCCTCGCGCCCGAGTCCTACCGCAAGAGCGTCAAGGAACGATCCCTCGGTGCGGTGATCGGCAGCGGCCCGTTCAAGCTCGACCACTACACTCCGGAAACCGGCCTGAAACTGGTCCGCCGCGAGGGCTACGCCTGGGCTTCGGCCAACGTGCAGAACAAGGGCGACGCGCACCTGTCCGCCATCGAAGTCAGCTATGTGCCGGAAGAAAGCGTGCGCAACGGTCTGTTCCTGCAAGGCAAGGTCGATATCGTCTGGCCGCGCGTGCCGTTCTCCGAAGTCGACCTGCAACTGCTGCAACGCAACAACGCCACCATCCAGAGCCGCTCGCTGCCGGGGCCGGCCTGGAACCTCTACCCCAACACGCGCGACAACCGCATCCTCGCCGACCACAGCGTGCGCCTGGCCCTGCAAAAAGCCATCGACCGCAAGAGCTACGCCAGCACCGTCTACAACGCCGCCTTCCCCGTGGTGGAAAGCGTGTACGACGTGACCACGCCGTTTTTCCGCAGCCAGGGCGAGAAACTGAGCTACGACCCGCAAGGCGCGGCGAAACTGCTGGACGGTGCTGGCTGGACCCTCGGCCCGGACAGCTACCGCTACAAGGACGGCAAGCGCCTGACCCTGGTCTACAGCCTGGCTGGCAAGGAAACCGCCGGGGACGTGCTGATCCAGGACCAACTGCGCAAAGTCGGTATCGAGGTCAAGCTCAAGGTCCAGACCATCGCCGAATGGGCCGCCGGCAACGCCGCCGGCACCTACGACCTGACCTACACCTACATGACCCGCGCCGACCCGATCGTGCTGCAGACCATTCTCGACCCGCGCTCGGCCAACAGCTCGACCCTGGCCACCAACACCTACGAACCCAGCGTATTACCGCTGGCCCAAGGGCTGTTCGACGCCGGCCTGACCGCCACCTCGCCGCAACAGCGCGCCGATGCCTACGGCCAGTTGCAAGACCTGCTGATCGACCAGGGCTCGGCCATTCCGGTGTACGAGCGGGTCTGGCAGGCGGCGACCTCCAAACGCGTGCAGAACTTCCGCTGGAGCGCCGAAGGTTTCGCCTTCCTCAATGACATCGAGGTCAAGCCATGAGCCGCTACCTGCTCGGCCGTATCGCCCAGGCCGCGCTGGTGCTCTGGGGCGCCTACACCATCACCTATTTCATTCTCTACCTGCTGCCGGGCGATCCGCTGAGCATCATGCTCAGCGCCTCGGGCATGGAAATCGATGCGCTGTCGCCCGAGCAACTGGCCAAGGCCCGCGCCTACTACGGCCTCGACCAGGGCCTGCTGGAGCGCTACGTCAGCCTGCTGCTGGGCGTATTGCAAGGCGATCTCGGCCAGTCGCTGACCCTCAGTCGCCCGGTCACCGAAATCCTCGCCGAGCGCCTGCCGCAAACCCTGGCCCTGGCCGGACTGGCGATCCTGCTGTCGCTGGTCGGCGGGATCGGCCTGGCCTACCTCGCCGCCTATGTGCGCTGGCAGCCGCTGAAGATCGCCCTCGCCCGCCTGCCGGCGCTGGGTTTTTCGGTGCCGGTGTTCTGGATGGGGCTGCTGCTGATCCAGGTCTTCGCCTTTGGCCTGGGCTGGTTCCCGGCCACCGGCAGCCTCGGCTTCGAAAGCCTGGTGCTGCCGGCCGTGACCCTGGCGATCCCCAGCGCTGCGGTCTACGCCCAGGTGCTGCAACGCGGCTTCCAGGACATCTGGCGCGAGCCTTACATCACCACCGCTTTCGCCAAGGGCCTGAGCCGCAGTCAGGTCCAGGCCCGCCACGGTTTTCGCAATGCCGCCCTGCCGCTGCTGACGCTGATTGGTTTGCAGGTCGGCAACACGGTGTCCGGCGCGGTGCTGGTGGAAACCATCTTCGCCCGCAACGGCGTCGGCCGGCTGGTCCAGGAAGCCGTGCTACGCCAGGACATTCCGCTGGTGCTGGGCGTGGTCACGGTGTCCGCCGCCGCTTTCGTGCTGGTCAACCTGCTGGTGGACCTGCTCTATCCGATCCTCGACCCGCGCATCACCCATGCGCCCAAGGTGACCTGAGATGACCGTCCTGCAACGTCGCTTCTCGACTGCCGTGCCAAGCCCTCACTGGCGCCCGCGCCATCGCCTGCAACGGCTGCTGGACCAGGCCGGGCCGCTGCTGCGCAGGCCCGGCTTCGTGCTGGCCCTGGCGCTGGTGCTGTTCACCCTGCTGGCGGCCGTGCTGCCCGGCCTGTTCACCAGCGTCGATCCCTACGCCACCCAACCCGCGGCGAAACTGCTGGCGCCCAGCGCCACGCACTGGTTCGGCACCGATGAACTGGGCCGCGACCTCTACACGCGGGTGCTCTACGGCTCACGGCTTTCGGTGCTGGCGGCCTTGCTAGCGGTGGGCCTGGCGCTGGTGGTCGGGCTCGGCCTGGGGATCGTCTCGGGCTTTATCGGCGGGCGCCTGGACGCGGTGATCATGCGGGTGGTCGATGTGCTGCTGGCCCTGCCCGGCCTGCTACTGGCCCTGGCAATCGTCACCGCGATCGGCTTCGGCACGGTGCCGGTGGCGATCGCCGTGGGCGTCGGGATCATTCCCGGCTTCGCCCGCACCACCCGCGCCGAGGTGCTGCGGATCAAGACCTTGCCTTATGTCGAAGCGGCGCGGCTGGGCGGCGCGAGCTGGGGCCGCACCCTGCTGCGCCATGTGCTGCCCAACGCCTGGGGGCCGGTGGCGGTGCTCGCCACCCTCGATGTCGGCGCGGCGATCCTCGCCACCGCAGGCCTCAGCTTCCTCGGCTTCGGCGCCGCACCGCCTGCGGCGGAATGGGGCACATTGATCGCCAACGGTCGCCACTTCCTGATCACTGCGCCGTGGGTGTCGCTGCTGCCGGGGCTGTTCCTGGTGCTGGTGGTGTTCAGCCTCAACCATATCGCCCGCACCTTCGAGGAGGTCAAACGATGAGCCGCCTGATCGACGTCAAGGACCTGCGGGTCAGCTACCACAGCGCCGGGCGCGTCACCGAAGCGGTGCGCGGGGTGAGTTTTCACCTGGAGCCGGGCGAAACCCTGGCCATCGTCGGCGAATCCGGCTCGGGCAAGACCACCATCGCCAGCGCCCTGCTCGGCTTGTTGCCGCTGACCGCGCGGATCGACGACGGCAACCTGGTGGTCAGCGGCCAGGACATCAGCCACGCCAGCGACAAGGTCAAGCAACAGTTGCGCGGCCGGGTGGTCGGCCTGGTGCCACAGGACCCGATGGTCAGCCTCAACCCGACCTTGAGCATCGGCAAGCAGATCGGCGAAAGCCTGATCCTGCGCCATGGCCGGCGTTATCCGGGGCTGGACGCCGATGTCCTGGAATTGCTGGAACAGGTGGGCATCGACAACCCTGCCCTGCGTGCCGTGCAGTATCCCCATGAACTTTCCGGCGGCATGCGCCAGCGCGTGCTGATCGCCATCGCCCTGGCCGGCGAGCCGAAGCTGATCATCGCCGACGAACCCACCAGCGCCCTCGACGTCACAGTGCAAAAACGCATCCTCGACCACCTGGAGCAACTGGTGAAAGCGCGGGGTATCGCCCTGGTGATCATCACTCACGACCTCGGCGTGGCCGCCGACCGCGCCGACCGGGTGCTGGTGATGAGGAACGGTGAAGTGGTGGAAACCGGCGCGGCGCGGGAGGTGCTGTCCGCCCCCAGCCACGCCTACACCCGCGACCTGCTGGCCGCCGCGCCGGCCTTCGGCAAAACCCATCGCCCCGTGCCGGTGGACATCCGCGGGGCGCAGCCGCTGCTCAGTTTCGAGGACGTCGGCAAAGACTTTCGCCTGCCCCGGCATGCCGGCGCGCAGCAGAGTTTCCAGGCCTTGCAGGGGCTGAGCCTGAATGTCTATCCACGGCAGACCCTGGCCATCGTCGGCGAATCCGGCTCGGGCAAAAGCACCAGCCTGCGCATCGCCCTCGGGCTGGATCACCCCAGCCGTGGCCGCGTGCGCTTTGACGGTCAAGACATCGGCGGCCTGAGCTGGAAACAGTTCAGGCCGCTGCGCCAGCGCATGCAACTGGTGCAGCAGAACCCCTTTGCCGCCCTGGACCCGCGGTTCAGCATTTACCAGAGCGTGGTCGAGCCGCTGGTGTCGTTCGGCCTGCTCAAGGGCCGTGAACTGGAACAGGCGGCGCGGCAACTGATGGACCAGGTGCAATTGCCCGCCAGCTACCTCGATCGTCTGCCGCGCGAGCTGTCGGGCGGCCAGCGTCAGCGCGTCGCCATCGCCCGCGCCCTGGCGCTCAAGCCGGATCTGTTGCTGCTGGATGAACCGGTGTCGGCGCTGGACGTCTCGGTGCAGGCGCAGATCCTCGACCTGCTGCGGGAACTGCAGGCAGAACTGGGTGTGGCGTATGTGCTGGTGTCCCATGACCTGGCGGTAGTCGCCAGCCTGGCCCATGAAGTGGTGGTGTTACGCCAGGGGCAGGTGGTGGAACAGGGGTCGGCGCAGGAGGTGCTGGAAAGGCCGCAGGACCGGTATACGCGGGAGTTGCTGGAGGCGGTGCCGGGAAGGAGGTTGGCGGTGGCTTGACTCAGGGCTTATCGCGCCGAACCGTCGCGATAAGCCAGCCACAAAAAATCCCGGCCAAAAGACCGGGATTCTTTATTCCAACAACCGTTACTTGATCACGCCACAAGCAAACCGCGCCGCGCCGCCACCCAGCGGCGCCGGATGATCCGAGTGGTTATCGCCACCGGCATGAATCATCAGCGCATGGCCTTTGAGCTCATCCAGATTCTTGATCTTCGGCGCCAGCAGCGGCTGCGCGGCCTTGCCGTCTGCGGTGACGATCAGTGCGGGCAGGTCGCCCTGGTGGCCGGCGTCATCCCACGGGAAGCTGTGCTTGCCGGTGTTTTTCGGGTCCCAGTGCCCACCCGCACCACCGGCCGGGACCGGCTTGCCGTCAATGTCGGCCGGCGCGCAGCTCGGGTTGGCATGAACGTGGAAGCCATGCACGCCCGGCGCCACGCCACTCAACTCCGGCGTGAACACCGCGCCATACGGGCTCTGGGTGATAGTGACGAACCCGACGCTCTTGCCTTCGCCCTGGGCGCTGGCTTCCTTGAGCTCGACCTTGAGGGAATCGGCGGCATTCACCGCGGCGCTGGCACACAGGGCAACAGACAGAGCAATCCACTTTTTCATGAGGCACGTTCCTTATTACAGAGAAAAATCGCTTTGGAGCTTAGTCAAAAGCGCTGCCGGGTTCGAATGAAAATCAACCGCAGCAACACCTTGATAACTATGGCCCCACCGGCCCGATTCAGTTCCCTGCGTCAAACGTCACAAAGAAGTCTTCACTTCCCGCTTACACTCATGCCAATCTGACATCACTCTCATCAACCAGGGACCGGTAATGAGCTTTTTCGATCGGCTGTTCACCTTCCGCCAACGGAAAACCCTCGCCCTTCATTGCCCGGATACCCCGCCCCCCGTTACTGGAGCGCGGTCGAGCACCCGCGCTCCTGTATCACCGACAGCACCTGCGTGCTGAATAACCCCAACCGGCAACTGATAGCGTTTCTCGGAGAACACCGCATGAACGGCACTCGAATCGCACTCTCGGATATCATCGCCTACCCCGCTTATCAACGACTCAAGGAAGGCTTGTCGATCCTCGGACGTATCGCTTCAGGTCGCATGGGCCGCAGCTTGCAAAGCGTTGACCTGCAGCAGTTGAAGACACCCCGCGCCAGCGCCGACGACCACTTCGTCTGGCCCCAATACCAGGGCCTGGTGTTGAGCGAAGGTGGCATCACCTGCACCGAAGCCTGCTTCGTTGCCTGGGGCGGCGTGGTGAACGACGCCATCTACGAATTTCTCACCCCGACCACTGCGGGCATTCCGGATATTTCCGTCGGTTTGGGTCTGTGGTGCACCCAGGACGCTCCCGAGGCGGAACTGCTCATGGCCAGCCTGCTCAACAGCCTGAGCGAAATTACCCAGACGCAATGGAACCTCAGCACCTTTTACCGTGACGGCGGCTACGGCCCGGTAGTGTTGCTGTCGGCGCAACGCTCGCTGATCGACCTGCACGTACAAGCCAACGGTGGCGATCTGGACCAGATCGCCGCGGATTTCGTCGACCTGCATGGCCAGGCCGTTCTCGAGGTCCTGGCGCAACGCTTCGACAATGATGAAAGCCTGGACAGCCGGCTGCTTGCGCTGGCCTACGGCACCACCGAGCTGCCTGTCTTCGACTCGATTTCCAAAGCCTGATTCCAGGACCTGCCTCCAAGGTCCAAGCCCCCTGCGACATTTCGCCCGCCCCCGCGGGCGTGACCCACGGGCCAGTCGGCCTGTCTTCCAGATGCGCGCCCTCAATGGGCGCGACATCCGCAGACAATCACAACAATACGGCTGACCCATGCACCCCCAACGCACCGCCTTGCACAACGAGCTGCATGCTCGCCCCTCCCTGTATTTCGACGCGCCGGCCCATGTCTTTCACCTGGCGTTCATCGGTGGCCAGCAACCCTGCAACGCCCTGCTCCAGCGCTGCCGCCTGGACGCCGTCGATACCGACGCGGTCCAGGGCATCACGCAATTCGACGGCTGCCCGTTCAAATGGGAACGCCACTCCGAGTTCTTCACCCTGACCCTGGTCCAGCCCAGCGCCAGCGCCGACCCGCAGTGGAGCGGCCTGCCCCCTGCCCTGGCAACCGCCATCGAGCCGTACCGCGAGCAACTGATCAACGCCATGCAACTGGTGGTGCGCGAGGAACCGGGCCTGGACTTCGCCCGTTACGGTTTCAAAGACCCCAGCGGCTCCAGCGTGGGCGGCGGCGATGCGGTGGTGTGGAGCGACTTTCGCCTGGACGACGATGGCGTCAACCGGCTGCTGTTCGTCAATCGCCGGCTCAATGCCTACCGGCTCGGGCGCATGGTGCGCCGCCTGCTGGAGCTCGAAACCTATCGGATGATGGCCTCCCTGGCGTTGAGCACGGCCAAGGACCTCAGCCCGCAACTGGATGGTTTCGACCGGACGCTGGTCCATCTTTCGCAGCGCAATGCCGGGGCCAGCGGCGTACAGGCCAAAGTGTTGCTGGAAGACATCGTCGAACTGTCGCGGCAGGTGGTCGCCAGCACGGTGAAAAGCCGCCACCGCTTCAGCGCGACCCAAGCCTACGCGCAACTGGTGTTCGAGCGGCTGACGGAACTGCGTGAAGGCAATGTCGAGGACTACCAGCGCCTGGGCGTGTTCATCGAACGACGCTTCAAGCCCACCGTGCGCTATTGCGCGGCGACCGAACAGCGGCTGGATCACCTGGCCAAGGGCGTGGCCAACCTTGGCGACCTGTTGCAGGCGCGGGTGCAGGTGGACATGGAGGAACAGAACGCCGAGATCCTGCGCAGCCTGGCTGCCCGGGCCGAGTCGCAGATCAAGATTCAGCGGGCGGTAGAAGGTTTGTCGATCATCGCGATCACCTATTACCTGCTGAGCCTGTTCAAGTTGCTGTATGCGGGGCTGGATACGCTGGGCGCACACATTGCGCCGCGGGATGCGCTGCTGGGACTGGCGCCGGTGGTGGGGTTGATGCTGGGGGTGATTCTGCTGCGGATCAGGAAGGCCAAGCAGCACTGAAGAAGGTATCGCGAGCAAGCTCGCTCCTACTGTAGGAGCGAGCTTGCTCGCGATGGTAACGCTACACAATCAGGCCGCTTTCTTCAGCGCCCGGTAGTGCACAACCATACCCATCATTGCCACGACTGCCGCCGCCGCGCCGGTGGAGATCACCAGAATCTGGTATTCCTCGACGAACGCCATGGTCACCAGGCAGCCAACGATGAACACGATGCTCAGGTAGGTCAGCCAAGGGAACAGCCACATTTTCAGGCGGATCTGCTTGCCTTCGGCTTCCAGCTTGCGGCGCATTTTCAGTTGCGAGCAGGCGATCACCAGGTACACCAGCATGGCGATCATGCCGGTGGTGTTCATCAAGGTGTCCAGTACGTCTTTCGGACGCAGGGCCTCGTTGAAGTTGATCAGGGCGCAGATCACTGCAACAGCGCACGAACCGATGATCGCGAAGACTGGTACGCCGGTGCCGGCACGGGTCATCTTGAAGATCTTCGGTGCGTCACCACGGGTCGCCAGCGAGAACATCATGCGCGAGGCGGTGTAGTGAGCCGAGATCAGGCAGCTGCTGACCGAGGTCAGGACCACGAAGTTCATCACGAACTCGGCGCCCGGAATGCCCAGCAGTTCCAGGGTGCGGCGGTACGAACCGTAGCCGGAAGTGCCCATCAGCGGGTCATTCCACGGCACCAGGCAGACGATCAGGAAGATCGAGCCGATGTAGAACAGGCACACGCGCCAGACCACCGAGTTGGTTGCCTTGACGATCTGGCCGGCCGGGTCTTTCGACTCGGAGGCAGCGATGGTGACGATTTCCGCACCGAGGAAGGCGAACATCGCACCCAGCATCGCCACCACCACCGACTCGATGCCGTTAGGCATGAAGCCGCCATGGGCAGTCAGGTTGGCCATGCCGCTGACTTCACCGGTCGGCCACAGGCTCATGACTGCGGCCAGGCAGACCACCAGGAAGCAGACAATGGCCACGACCTTGATCAGGGCGAACCAGAACTCGAACTCACCGTAGTGCTTGACGTTGAAGAAGTTCACGCAGATCAGCGCCAGGGTGGCAATCAGCACGAAGCTGTTGATGCTCACCGAGGGGAACCAGCCGTGCAGGATCTTGCCGGCGACGTAGGCTTCCCACGCCATCAGGATCACCCAATAGCCCCAGTACAACCAGCCGATGGTGAAACCGGCCCAGCGACCAATGGCGCGCTCGGCGTAGGTGGAGAAGGAGCCGGTGTCCGGCGAGGACGTCGCCATTTCACCAAGCATGCGCATGACCAGCACTACCAGAATGCCGCCTGCCAGGTAAGCCAGTACCGCAGCCGGGCCGGCGCTGTGGATCACGCTGCCGGAACCGACGAACAATGCGCCGCCGATAACGCCGGCGATCGACATCATGGTCAAGTGACGTGATTTGAGCGAAGCCGCCAGCTTGCTCTCGTGCCCCGACTTCTCTGCAGAAGTCGATGTGGATGTTGCGTCCATCAGTGGTCTACCCCGTGTTCTTTTTATCCAAGGAAACTCAACCGGGGCGCGACATGACGTCGCGCCCCCTACTGCATCAGTTGCTCTGATTCGACGTGCACGACGCTGCCCGGGCCGACGAACGGCTAATGCTGGGCAGCTTTTGTGTCGTACTCAGGCTCGTCCGGTGGGCCTGAAAGGTGCTGCAAGAACGCTGTTTCCGACGATTTCACACGCCGGTATCAGCGGGAGAGACACAAGGGCTGGGCCTTGTATCGAGAATTCATGGTTCGACGAGCGGTTGTTCATGAAGCTTCACGGCATTGATCTAGCGGTAACTGCTACCTAATGTAAAAATGTCCGGCCTCAAGAGCCATGCACAGCGCGCACTAATCGTCACTGCACTGTACAGGCCGTCAATGCAATACAGCGCATGCGCGGCCGGCGTTACGCTCACTCGAAGGCACTGCTTCCCCATGTTCGAACTACGCCCCGATGCCTCGCCCCCGTTGGTCAACCAGATCATCAACGGGTTGCGCGAAGCGATCGAGAACCAGACTCTCAAGCCCGGCGCCAAGGTGCCATCGATCCGCGCCTTCGCCGCGAAATATTCGGTGAGCACCTTCACCGTGGTCGAAGCCTATGACCGCCTGGTGGCCCAAGGGCTGTTGGTCAGCCGCGGTACCGCCGGTTTCTTCGTCAACCGCACCGCTGGCGACCTGATCGATCCCCAGGCCAACGAACCGGACCCGGCCAAGCCGGCGTTCAACTCCGAGTGGTACCTGCAACAGATCTTCGAAAGCCGGCAACTGGCGTTCAAGCCCGGTTGCGGCTGGCTGCCCAACGACTGGATGTTCGAGGACGGCCTGCGCCGCGGCCTGCGCCAGGTCGCCAGCAGCGTCATGGAACTGAGCGGCTACGGCGACCCCATGGGCCTGGCCGAACTGCGCACCCTGACCGCGCAGAACCTGCAACAGGACCTGCGCATCGTCGTGCCGCCCAACCAGTTGATGCTCACCCACGGCGCCAGCCAGGCGCTGGACCTGGCGGTGCGCACGCTGGTCAAGCCCGGCGATGTGGTGCTGGTGGACGACCCCGGCTATCCGAACCTAATGAGCATCCTGCGTTTCCAGGGCGCGACCCTGCTCGGCGTGCCGCGCACGCCCAACGGTTACGACCTGGAGCACCTGGAGCGGCTGCTCGACCACCACCGTCCGACCGTGTTCTTCACCCAGCCGCACTTGCACAGCCCGACCTGCTCGCGAACCCCGCTGGTGCAATTGCACCGTTTGCTGCAACTGGCGACCCAGCACGGCTTCCGTCTGGTGGAGAACAACCTCTACGCCGACATGATCGAAGAACCGCAGCCGTGCCTGACGACGCTTGATCACCTGCAGCAGGTGGTCTACGTCGGCAGCTACTCGAAGAGCATTTCGCCCAACGTGCGGGTCGGCTACATGCTGGCCAACCCGGAGCTGATGCAGCAATTGGTGCAACTGAAGATGCGCTCGGGGCTGACCACCTCCCAGGTGATGGAACGGGTGGTCTACGCCGCCATCACCGACGGCCGCTGGCGCAAACACCTCAAGCGCCTGCGCCAGCGCCTGGCCGAAGCGCACCAGGAAGTGGGCCGGCAACTGGCGCGGCTGGGTTTCGAGCGGTTTATCGAATCGGACGAAGGCATGTACATCTGGACCCGCCACCCGGCCATCGCCGACAGCGCCGCGCTGGTGGACGACGCCCTCGACCAGGGCATCATGCTCGGCCCTGGCCAGTTGTTCCTGGTGGACTCCCAGGCCACCGGCTGGATGCGCTTCAACGTCGCCTTCAGCACCGACCCGGCGTTGTGGGAGCAGTTGGAGAAGTTGCTGGTCAAGCATATTCGCGGGGCGAAAGAGCGGTGATGGGTGGCGTGCGCTTGCCTTGACCCACCGGCGATCCCACGCCATTTGCGCCAGTTCCCGGCCGCAGGGGCGGAAAAAGGTCGAATGGTCGCCGCGCCACGACTGGCGCTAGCATCGGTCAACCAAAAAGAAAGACAGAGGCCGGTCATGACAAGCACGAATTTCAAGGATCATTTCTCCAGCGGCTCGGCCGGCTACGCGGCCTACCGACCGAGCTACCCGCTGGAACTGATCGACGAACTGACCAGCATCAGCCCCGGCACCGGCCGGGTGCTGGATTGCGGTTGCGGCACCGGGCAACTGTCGGTGTTGCTGGCCGAGCGCTTCGACGAGGTGCTGGCTACCGACGCCAGCGCCACCCAGATCGCCGCCGCTGAACCCCGCGAAGGCGTGATCTACCGCGCCGCCCTGGCCGAAGACAGCGGCCTGGCGGAAAACAGCGTCGACCTCATCACCGTCGCCCAGGCCGCCCACTGGCTGGACCTGGAGCGTTTCTACGCCGAAGCCCGGCGCATCGCCCGGCCCCAGGCGGCCATCGCCCTGATCACCTACGGCGTGCTGCACCTGGAAGGCGAGCTGGACCGCCACCTGCAGCAGTTCTACTACCACGACATCGCCGCCTACTGGCCGCCCGAGCGCCGCCATGTGGAAACCGGCTACCGCGACCTGCCCTTCCCCTTCGCGGAAATCGAGGTGCCACCGCAGGTCATCGAAATGCAGTGGAACCTGGCGCAGTTGATCGGCTATCTGAACACCTGGTCGGCAGTGAAGGCCGCGCAACAGGCGCTCGGCTTCAATCCGGTCGACACCCTGGCGCAACAGCTCGCCGAAGAATGGGGCGACCCGACCACCCGCCGCCGGATCACCTGGCCGCTGACCATCCGTGCCGGGCGCCTTCGCGACTGATCGTTCGGCTGTCACGGAACCATTTGCCCACCCCAATGATCGGAGTCACATTCCCCGCCAATAGCGGCAACACGCCCAGCATTTTCTCACCGGCGGTGCTACTGTCCGCAGACCGGTGCTTCGGGACAACCGGTCCTTTTTTCAGGAGCGATCAATAAAAATGGCAACACTCAACACCAGCACCCTCGAAGCGATCAAATCCCAACGCAGTCAACTGCTTGGCGAGTGGACCAAGGGCCTCGAAGAGAGCGGCTCGACGCGCAATCTCAAGGAACACGAGCTGCAACAGCAGACCTCGGAGTTCCTGCAGTTGGTGACCAACGGGCTGGAGAACAACAGCGGTACGAATATCAACACGCCGGGCTGGGAAAACACCCGCCAGTTCCTCGAAAAACTCTCCCACAGCCGCGCCCTGCTCGGCCATGACTCGCAGCAAACCGCGGCGTTCATCTTTGCCCTCAAAGGCCCGCTGTTCAGCCTGCTGCAACGCCATTACCGCGAAGATCCGGCGCAACTGGCCGAACAGCTCTGGGAAATCTCCGAGCTGCTCGATGCGTTCGGCATGCACACCATCCGCACCTTCCAGAAATCCCGTGAATCGGTGATCAAGCGCCAGCAGGAAGAACTGCTGGAACTGTCCACCCCGGTGGTCAAGCTGTGGGACGGCGTGTTGGCGCTGCCGATGATCGGCACCCTCGACTCGCAACGTACCCAGGTGGTGATGGAGTCGCTGCTGCAACGCATCGTCGATACCGGCGCCGAAATCGCCATCATCGACATCACCGGCGTACCGACCGTCGACACCCTGGTCGCCCAGCACCTGCTCAAGACCGTCACCGCGATCCGCCTGATGGGTGCCGACTGCATCATCAGCGGCGTGCGTCCGCAGATCGCCCAGACCATAGTTCACCTGGGCCTGGACCTGCAAGGCGTGGTGACCAAGGCCAACCTGGCCGATGCCCTGAAACTGGCGCTGACCCGCCTGGGCCTCAGCGTCATCAAGCCGGTCTGACCCCATGGAACGCATTCCGATTCTGCAAATGGGTGAATTCCTGCTGGTGACTATCCAGGTCGACATGCACGACCAGCTCGCCATGACCCTCCAGGACGACCTGTCCGAGCGCATTAGCCGCACGTCCGCCAAAGGCGTGCTGATCGATATCTCCGCGCTGGACATGGTCGACTCCTTTATCGGCCGGATGATCGGCACCATTTCCGGCCTGTCGAGCATCATGGATGCCCGCACGGTGCTGGTGGGCATGCAGCCCTCGGTGGCGATCACCCTGGTGGAACTTGGCCTGACCCTGCCCGGTGTCAGCACGGCACTGAACGTCGAGCGGGGCATGCGCCTGCTCCAGGAACGAGTAGCCCGACAATGATCGTGCGCAGCAGCGGCACCCAACCGATCCGCCTGGAACAGGATGTGGTGCTTGCGCGCCAGACTGCGCGCAAGGTCGCCACCGAGTGCGGCATGCGCCTGATCGACCAAACCAAACTGGTCACCGCGGTCAGCGAGCTGGCACGCAACACCATGGTCTACGGCGGCGGCGGCGACATGGACTGGCAGGTGCTGGAAGACGCTGGACGGGTGGGCCTGCGCCTGAAGTTCAGCGACAACGGCCCCGGCATTCCCGATATCCGCCTGGCCATGACCGACGGCTGGACCTCCGGCGGCGGCCTGGGCCTGGGTCTGTCGGGCGCCAAGCGGCTGGTGGAAGAGTTCGAACTGGACACCGCGCCCGGCGAGGGCACCCGCATAACGATCACCCGATGGACGTGACGATTGCGGGTGCGCTGACCCAAGTCCTGATCATCGAAGACGTCAGCCAGATCGGCTACGCCCGCCGCACCACCCAGAAGCTCGCCGAACAGTTGGGTTTCAACGAGGGTGATGCCGGACGGGTGGCGCTGGTCACCACGGAGCTGGCGAGCAACCTGCTCAAGCACGCCGCCCGTGGCGAACTGCACGTGCAGGCGGTGCCCGGCAAAACCGGCGTCGGCGTGGAAATCGTGGCGATCGATCGCGCCGGCGGCTTCGACCGCGAGGCGTGCCTGACCGACGGTTTCTCCACCCGCGGTACCCAAGGTATCGGCCTGGGCGCGATATCGCGTCAGGCGGAAGTCTTCGACATGTACGCCGACGAACGCGGCGCGGTGCTGCTGACCCGCTTCTATGCCGGCGGCCAGCGTAATGCCGACCTGCACTTTGGCGCCAGCCAGCATTCGCTGCACGACGACCCGGCCTGCGGCGACTGCTGGCAACTGGTGCTGGCGGACAACGGCGTCAGCGCGCTGGTGATCGATGGACTGGGCCACGGCGAAGAGGCCGAACACGCCGCCTTCGCCGGGCGCAAGGTGTTTGCGCGCATGCCCTTCGCCGCGCCCCACGACCTGTTTCAGGACATGCATCAGGCGATGACCGGTACCCGTGGCGGCGCAGCCGCAGTCGCCCAGTTCAACGCCGGCAGCGACAGCCTGTGTTTTACCGGCATCGGCAATATTGGCGCGAGCCTGGTCGGCCCGGAGAAATACCGCGGCCTGACCTCGCACCCGGGCATCGTCGGCGTGCAATACCGGAAAGCCCAGCCCTTTGACTATGCTCACGTGAACGGAAATCTATTGATCATGTACAGCGATGGCCTGCAGTCCCGATGGAACCTGCGCGACTATCCCGGCCTGGTGCATCGCCATCCGGCGGTGATCGCCGCCGTTCTGCACCGCGACTTCAGCCGTGGCCGCGACGACGCCACGGTACTGGTCGTCGCCCTGGAGGCGTCCCATGGCTGATCTGTCCAACCTCAGCGAAGAACAGCGCGCGCTGTTCCAGCGCCTGGAAAACGAGGCCGGCGCCTTGCGCGCCGAACTCGAAGAAACCAACCAGGGTGTCCTTGCGCTGTACTCGGAACTCGACACCCAGGCCGAACAACTGCGCCAGGCCTCGGACCTGAAAAGCCGCTTCCTGTCCTACATGAGCCACGAGTTCCGCACCCCGCTGGGCTCGATCCTGAGCATCACCAGCCTGCTCGCCGACGAACTGGACGGCCCGCTGAGCCCCGAGCAGCACAAACAGGTGGCCTTCGTCAGCAATGCCACCCGCGAGCTGAGCGACATGGTCGACGACCTGCTGGACCTGGCCAAGATCGAGGCCGGGCGCATCACCATCTCGCCGGGCTGGTTCGACATGCTCGACCTGTTCGCCGCCCTGCGCGGCATGTTCCGGCCGATCGTCAACACCGCCGAAGTGGCATTGATCTTCGAAGAACCGGTGGGTTTGCCGCGGCTTTACACCGACGACAAGAAGCTCGCGCAGATCCTGCGCAACTTCATTTCCAACTCGCTGAAGTTCACCACCAGCGGCGAAGTGCGCGTCTCGGCCCGCCTTGAAGGCACGGACCAGGTGCGATTCGCCGTCAGCGATACCGGCATCGGTATCGCCCCGGAACTGCACAACGCCCTGTTCGAAGACTTCTCCCAGGTCGATTCGCCGTTGCAGAAACGCCTGCGCGGCACGGGCCTGGGGCTGTCGCTGTGCAAACGCTTCGCCGCCCTGCTCGGCGGTGAAGTCGGGGTGCAGAGCGAGCCCGGCATGGGCTCGACCTTTTTCGTCATCATTCCGCTGGCCGTGGCCATGGAGTCTGTCGATGAAACGTGACATCCGCCTGTTGATCGTCGACGACAACGCCGCCACCCGCTACGCCTTGCGCCGGCGCCTTGACCGCCACGGCTACGAGGTCCTCGAAGCGGGCACCGGCGGCGAAGGCCTGGCGCTGATCGAGCGCGAACGGCCCGACGCGCTGATCCTCGATGTCAACCTGCCGGACATGAGCGGCTTCGATATCGTCCGCACCCTGCGCGCCGACCCGCTCACCGCGCTGCTGCCGGTGATCCACGTCTCGGCCGCGTCGATCCAGACCGGCGACATCATCACCGGCCTCGACGCCGGGGCCGATGCCTACCTGATCCACCCGGTGGACCCGGACGTGCTGCTGGCGACCCTGCGCACCCTGCTGCGGGTACGCGACACCGAACACGCGCTGCGCGAAAGCGAGGCGCGCTTTCGCGAGATCTTCACCAACGTCACGGCGCCCATCGCCGTACTCGACGCCAACCTGACCGTCCACGAATGCAACCACGCCTTCGCCCGGCTGCTGCCGGACAACGGCGCCCCGAACGCTTTGCATGACTGCCTGGAAGACAACCCAGCGGCCACGATCGGCGAGTTGCGCCTGCGCCTGGCCGACGGCGTGCGCTGGAAAGGCAAGCTGAACATGCGGGTCCGGGGCGAGATACGGGAAACCGAGTGGCAGATTTCACCCTACCGCACGCCGGGCTCCAGCCTGGTATTCGTCGAGGACGTCACCGAGCACCGTCACCGCGAACGCTCGCACCGGGCGCAACTGGACGACGCCAACACCCAACTGGCGAAAGAGGTCGCCGAGCGCGCCCGCACCGAGGCGCAACTGCTGCAGGTGCAGAAAATGGACGCCCTCGGCAAGCTCACCGGCGGCATCGCCCACGACTTCAACAACCTGCTCACCGGGATCATCACCAGCCTGGAACTGATCCGTAAACAGACCAGCGGGCAGCCGATGGGCAAGGTCCAGGTCTATGCCGATGCCGCACTGAACTCCGCCACCAGCGCCGCCTCGCTGACCCACCGCCTGCTGGCGTTCGCCCGCCAGCAGCCGCTGGACACCCGGCCGGTGGACATCAACGAGCATGTGCGCTCGCTGGAAGAACTGCTGATCCGCACCATCGGCGAACGCATCGCCCTCAAGCTGGAACTGACCGATCAACCGGCGACCGCGCTGGTCGACCCGGTGCAACTGGAAAGCGCGGTGCTCAACCTTGTGATCAACGCCCGCGATGCCTTGCCCCAGGGCGGCACCATCTGGGTTACCACTCAGAGCGCCAGCGCCCTCGGCAACCCCAAGCTGCAGGACGGCGCGTACGTTTCGCTGTCGGTGCGCGATGACGGTATCGGCATCGACCACAGCGTGATCGACAAGGTCTTCGAACCCTTTTTCACCACCAAACCGCTGGGCCAGGGCACTGGCCTGGGGCTGTCGACCATCTACGGCTTCGCCCGTCAGTCAGGCGGCGACGCCTATATCCGCAGCGTGATCGGCCGGGGGACGGAAGTGACCATGATCCTGCCGGCCAGCAGCGCCCCTTCGCTGCCCAGCGTGGTGCCGGACAGCGTCAGCTCGCAGGGGCATGGTGAGCATTTGCTGATCGTCGAGGACATGCCGGCGGTGCGGATGTTCGTCAGTGAAGTGCTGCTGGATGCCGGCTACCGCTGTACGGCGGTGGAAAGCATCGAGCTGGCGCTGGAGAACCTGCAGAACGATCCGTCCATCGAATTGCTGCTGACCGATGTCGGCCTGCCGCGCATGAGCGGCCGGGAACTGGCGGATGTCGCCCGGGGATGGCGGCCTGCGCTGCCGATTTTGTTCATGACCGGGTATGCCCAGAGTGCGCTGAACCGCCAGGCGTTCCTGGCGCCGGGCATGGACATGCTGTTCAAGCCGTTCCAGATCGGCGAGTTGCTGGACAAGGTGCGACGGGCGCTGGATGGCGGTGGTGCGGGGGCGGTTGTCTGATTCTGGAAAATAAGCACACCGAAATGGCCATGGTAGACCGCCTCTTGCAAGGCCCCTCACAAGGCGGCCAACCATGGCCTGGCAGGTCGTGACAACCACTGTAGGAGCGAGCTTGCTCGCGATATACCCCCCCAGCCAGCACCTCCCCTCAAGCCCGCATATCCGGCTCCTCCAGCAACCATTCGCGAAACGCCTCCAGCGCCGGCAACGACTGGTTGCGCGGCGGATACACAAGGTAGTAGCTGCGGGCACTAGCATAGGGCAGCACCGGGCTGACCAGTTTGCCTTCGGCCAGCTCATCGGTGATCAGAATCCGCGGCACCAGGCCGATGCCGATATCCGCGCGCACGGCCTGGATCAGGTGCGAGGTCAGTTCGAAGCTCGGTCCCAGGCGCATGGCCTGGTGCGCCAAACCATGGTGGGTGAACCAGTCGCCCCAGGCATGGGGATTGTTGGCAACGCTGAGCAGCACCTGGCGGCTGATGTCTTCGGGCGTCCACACCTCGCGGGACGCCGCTAGCGCCGGCGACAGGATCACCACCAGTTCCTCGGCATGCAGCAGGTGGCAGACCAGCCCCGGCTGGTCGCCGCTGGCGACGACGATGGCAGCGTCGATGCCGCTGGTGGCGAAGTCCACCGGTTCGATCCGCGAGTTGATGTGCACCTGCACCTCGGGATGGCGGCGATAGAACTCGTGCAGGCGCGGCAGCAGCCAGGTCGAACCGAAGGTCGGCAGCGTCGCCAGGCGCAGGTTGCCGCCGCCGGCCTGGTGGGCGATGGCATGCAGGGTGGCGCTGCGGATCCGGCCCAGAGCCTCGCTGATCTCGCGCTGGTAAAGCCGGCCCACCTCGGTGAGCTTGACGGTGCGCCCTTCGCGGCGAAACAGGATGACCCCCAGTTGCTGCTCCAGGGCCTGGACCTGGCGGCTGACCGCGCTCTGGGTCAGGGACAATTCCACCGCCGCGCGGGTGTAGCTTTCATGCCGGGCAGCGGCCTCGAAGGCCAGGAGCAGTGACATCGACGGCGTCAGGTTTCGGTAATTCATTCGTAAAACTCATCAAAGGCCGCGCCATTATCCGTTTGTGCGCAGCGCCAGACTCGGGAATCATTGGCATCATCCACCACCTGACGGTTCGAGACCATACATTCACGTCAGGAATCCAATGATTAGCCAAAGATAAAAGAGGCCATCCCGTGATGATCGCCCAACTGCCGGTGAGCGCACCCGCCACCGACTATTCCGCCTTTCTCGATGCCCTGCGCGCCGCCGGTTTCCGTGGCCAGTTCAGCACCGACTACGGCACCCGCACCGTGCTCGCCACCGACAACTCCATCTACCAGCGCCTGCCCCAGGCCGCGGTGTTCCCCCTGGACGCCGACGACGTGGCGCGGGTCGCCACGCTGATGGCCGAGCCGCGCTTCCAGCAGATCAAGCTGACCCCGCGCGGCGGCGGCACCGGCACCAACGGCCAGTCGCTCACCGACGGCATCGTCGTCGACCTGTCGCGGCACATGAACAGCATCCTCGAAATCAACGTCGAGGAGCGCTGGGTACGGGTCCAGGCCGGGGTGGTCAAGGACCAGCTCAACGCCGCGCTGAAACCCCACGGGCTGTTCTTCGCCCCGGAGCTGTCCACCTCCAACCGCGCCACCGTCGGCGGCATGATCAACACCGATGCCAGCGGCCAGGGCAGTTGCACCTACGGCAAGACCCGCGACCACGTGCTGGAACTGCACAGCGTGCTGCTCGGCGGCGAGCGCCTGCACAGCCTGCCGATCGATGACGCCGCGCTGGACGCCGCCTGCGCCCTGCCCGGCCGGGTTGGCGAGGTCTACCGCATGGCCCGCGAGATCCAGGAAACCCAGGGCGAGCTGATCGAAAGCACCTTCCCCAAACTGAACCGCTGCCTGACCGGCTACGACCTGGCGCACCTGCGCGACGACGCCGGCCTGTTCAACCTGAACAGCGTGCTGTGCGGCGCCGAGGGTTCGCTGGGCTATGTGGTCGAGGCCAAGCTCAATGTGCTGCCGATCCCGAAATACGCGGTGCTGGTCAACGTCCGCTACGTCAGCTTCATGGACGCCCTGCGCGACGCCAATGCGCTGATGGCGCACAAGCCGCTGTCGATCGAGACGGTAGACTCGCGGGTGCTGATGCTGGCGATGCAGGACATCGTCTGGCACAGCGTCGCCGAATACTTCCCGGCCGATCCCGAGAAGCCGACCCTGGGCATCAACCTAGTGGAGTTCTGCGGCGATCAGCCGGACGAGGTCAACGCCCGGGTCGCCGCCTTTATCGACCACCTGCAGGCCGACCGCAGCGTCGAGCGCCTCGGCCACACCCTGGCCGAAGGTTCTGCCGCAGTGACCAAGGTCTACACCATGCGCAAGCGCTCGGTGGGCCTGCTAGGCAACGTCGAGGGCGAAGTTCGCCCACAGCCGTTCGTGGAAGACACCGCGGTGCCGCCGGAGCAACTGGCCGACTACATCACCGAGTTCCGCGCCCTGCTCGACGGCTACGGCCTGACCTACGGCATGTTCGGCCACGTCGATGCCGGCGTGCTGCACGTGCGCCCGGCGCTGGACATGAAAGACCCGGCCCAGGCCGCGCTGGTCAAGCCGATTTCCGATGCCGTGGCCGCGCTGACCCAACGCTACGGCGGCCTGCTCTGGGGCGAGCACGGCAAGGGCCTGCGTTCGGAATACGTGCCCGCCTATTTCGGCGCGCTGTACCCGTCGCTGCAACGCCTCAAAGGCGCCTTCGACCCGCACAACCAGCTCAACCCCGGCAAGATCTGCACCCCGCCGGACAGCGCCGAAGGCCTGATCAAGGTCAACGAAGCCCCGCTGCGCGGCGAGCACGACCGGCAGATCGACGAGCGCGTCTGGCAGAGCTATGCCAGCGCGGTGCACTGCAACGGCAACGGCGCCTGCTACAACTTCGATCCCGACGACGCCATGTGCCCGTCATGGAAAGCCACCCGCGAGCGCCGCCACTCGCCCAAGGGCCGCGCCTCGCTGATCCGCGAATGGTTGCGCCTGCAAGGCGCGGCCAATATCGACGTGCTGGCCGCGGCGCAGAACAAAGCGTCCTGGCTCAAGGGCCTGCCGCAACGCCTGCGCAACAGCCGCGCCCAGCAACGCGGCCAGGCCGACTTTTCGCATGAGGTCTACGACGCCATGGCCGGCTGCCTGGCGTGCAAGTCCTGCGCGGGGCAGTGCCCGATCAAGGTCAACGTGCCGGACTTCCGCTCGCGCTTCCTTGAGCTGTACCACAAGCGTTATCAACGTCCGCTGCGCGACTACCTGATCGGCTCGCTGGAATTCACCATCCCGTACCTGGCCCACGCGCCGGGGCTATACAACGCAGTGATGGGCTCGAAATGGGTGAGCAAGCTGCTGGCGGACCAGATCGGCATGGTCGACAGCCCGCTGATCAGCCGCTTCAACTTCCAGGCCACCCTGACCCGCTGCAACGTCCGCGCCGCCAGCGTGCCGGCCCTGCGCGAACTGACCCCGGCACAGCGCGAGCGCAGCATCGTGCTGGTCCAGGACGCCTTCACCCGCTACTTCGAAACGCCGCTGCTGGCGTCGTTCATCGACCTCGCCCACCGCCTCGGCCACCGCGTATTCCTCGCCCCGTACAGCGCCAACGGCAAACCGCTGCACGTGCAAGGCTTCCTTGGCGCCTTCGCCAAAGCGGCGATCCGCAACGGCACCCAGCTCAAGGCCCTGGCCGACTGCGGCGTGCCGCTGGTGGGCCTGGACCCGGCGATGACCCTGGTCTATCGCCAGGAATACCAGAAAGTGCCCGGCCTGGAAGGCTGCCCGAACGTGCTGTTGCCGCAGGAATGGCTGATGGACGTGCTGCCCGAGCACGTCGGCGGCAAGACGGCCAACTTCCGCCTGATGGCCCACTGCACCGAGAAGACCAACGTACCGGCCAGCACCCGCCAGTGGGAGCAAGTGTTCGCGCGCCTGGGCCTGAAACTGGCAACCGAGGCCACGGGTTGCTGCGGGATGTCTGGCACCTATGGTCATGAAGCACGCAACCAGGAAACCTCGAAGACCATCTTCGAGCAGTCCTGGGCAGGCAAGCTGGAGAAGGAAGGCGAGCCGCTGGCGACCGGGTATTCGTGCCGTAGCCAGGTCAAGCGACTGGCGGACCGCAAGTTGCGGCACCCGCTGGAGGTGGTGTTGCAGGCAGTGATCGGGTAATGAGCTGGCCCCTTGCCGCTTAAAACTTCAGTAGTTTCAGCGGTTTGACTAGGAATTTTCCTATATCCCCGCCGCTGACTGGCATTCAGGATTTCTGCGGAATTCATTCCTCAGGAAATCCCCTGCGGTCAGCGGCCAGCAAGTACCTGGCTGGCGCCCTGGTGGATACCTGTCCACATGCGCGCCCACGCTGAATTCGGCGTTGGGGGCGCGGTTGCAGGGAGCACTGCATGCCCGCCCAATCCGACCTGCGCTTCACCTTCAGCGCCGGCCCCGATTCCTTCGAGGTCGTCGAATTCCACCTCACTGAAGGCCTGTCCGAGACCTTCCGCCTCGAAGTCGACCTGAGCTGCGCCGACCCCGCCGTCGACTTTGGCCAGGTTCTCGATCGCCCAGCGCTGCTTACTCTCTGGCAAGGCGGCCAGCCCGTGCGCTATCTGCACGGCTCGGTCAGTTCGTTCCAGCAAAGCGAAACCGGCTTTCGCCGCACCCGTTACCGCGCCATCGTCGAGCCGCGTTTGGCCCGCCTGCGACTGGCCTCGGACTGGCGCATTTTCCAGACCCTCACCGTGCCCGACATCGCCACCGCGATGCTCAAGAAGCACGCCCTCGATCTGGACTACGAACAACGCGTCACCAACCCCCACGAGACGCGGGAATACTGCGTTCAGGCCGGTGACACTGACTACTACTTCGTCGAACGCATCATGCGCGAGGAAGGTTTTTTCTACGGATTCCTGCACAGCGCCGAAGGCCATCGCCTGGTCCATTGCGACCGCCTGTGGATCTTCGGCAAGCAGCCCGGCCTGCCGGTGGAATACAACCCCAAACCCGGCGGCGATCGTCCGGGCCCGGCACTGCACAACTTCACCTACACCGAAAGCGTGCGCAGCGCCCGCCAGACCCAGCGTGACTACAGCTTCAAGAACCCGCTGTACAACCAGCAAACCCGACGCGAAGCCACCGACCTGGAACACCAGGCCAAAAGCTACGAGCGTTACGATTACCCCGGCCGCTACAAAGGCGAATCGGGCGAAGCCTTCACCCGCGATCGCCTGCGTGGACTGCGCGGCGATGCCTGTCAGGTCATCGCCGAAGGTGACGACGCGCGGCTGGTGCCGGGCATCTACTTCGACCTCGTCGGCCTTCCACGCGAAGACCTGAACCGCGGCTGGCGCCCGATACGCCTGGAGCATCGCGGCAAGCAATACGTCAGCCAGGGCGAGGACAGCGCCGACGCCAATCAGGGTACCCACTACAACTGCGTTGCCACCCTGGTGCCGGACGATGCCGAATGGCGCGCCGAGGCATTGCCCAAACCGCGCATCGACGGCCCGCAGCCGGCGAAAGTGGTCGGCCCGCCGGGTGAGGAAATCTACTGCGACGAATTCGGCCGGGTGAAAGTGCAGTTCCCGTGGGACCGCGAGGGTAAAGAAGACGAACACAGCTCCTGCTGGATCCGCGTGTCGCAGAACATCGCCGGCGCGCTCTGGGGCCATATGGCGATACCGCGGATCGGACAGGAAGTGATTGTCTCCAACTTCGATGGCGACCCGGACCAACCGGTTATCACCGGCCGAGGCTTCAATGCCCTGCAGCGCCCGCCCTACGAACTGCCGAAGCACAAGACCCGCATGACCCTCAAGAGCCAGACCCACAAGGGCGACGGCTTCAACGAGCTGCGTTTCGAGGATGAAGCGGGACAGGAAGAAGTCTTCATCCATGCCCAGAAGGACCAAAACAACGTCGTCAAAAATGACGAAACCACCTTTATCGGGCATGACCGCAGTGAAGACATTCAAAACGAT
Source organism: Pseudomonas sp. Marseille-P9899 (assembly GCF_903166565.1). Lineage (NCBI taxonomy): Bacteria > Pseudomonadati > Pseudomonadota > Gammaproteobacteria > Pseudomonadales > Pseudomonadaceae > Pseudomonas > Pseudomonas sp. Marseille-P9899. The sequence goes on along the minus strand of NZ_CAESCG010000013.1, from coordinate 1,731 downwards.
GAGCGTCTCAAGGTCGGACATGATCGCCATGACACCGTCGGCAATGATGACCGTGCGGACATCGGCAACGATCAGCTCACCACCGTTGGCAACGACCAGACAGTGGTCATCAAGCGCACCCAGCAGTTTTCGATAACCCAGGATCGAATCGAAGAAATCGGCAACAGCCGGGTCGACACGATTGCCGCCAACCACACCATCAGCGTCGGTGGCCATGTCGAACTGGCGGTTCAGGGATATCACCAGTTGCAGGCCGCGCAGGCCATCCGCAATCACACGAAAGATTACGAATGTTCTGCGGACTCGATTCGCTGGAGCACGCCAGGCGGTGTTCTCACACTTGATGCCGGTGGTCTCCGGTTCAATGGGGCTGCGGTCATTTACAAGGCCGACGCCATCGACCTGGTCAACTCCGGTGGGGGCGCTGCGAATGATCTGGCGGGACTCGCGAATGCAGGCGAACCGATCTGCGTCGGTTGCTGGCTGAAAGCGGCCACCGAGCGTCACGCATTGGTGAAGACATGAACACACTGGAAGACCAAATACTGGACCAGCTCAATGCGCTTGGTCCGACAGCACATCTTTTGGCCGTATGCGACATCGCGAGACTCGATGAAAAATTGCGCGACGCCGTGCATGAGCGTTTTGCGGGAAACGCCTTGCCCTTGCTGCAAGAGCCGGCCTGGCAAGCGTTACACCCTCACAGTCCACTGCTGTTAAAGGCCGAATCCGCCGACAGCAAAGGGCACACCGTGCTGGCCGGAGCCTTCTCTGGCAGGCTGCGCAACGCACTGCACGGCTGGATAATCAGCACCGTTGCTCCCGAGCGTCTCGTCGAACATCTGGCACACGCTAGCGTGGCCCGCGGCCCGGATGGCGCCACCTATCTGCTGCGTTACTACGACCCTTGGGTGTTGGCTGTGCTCTACCAGCAAGCTCCGCCGCCCTGGTGGCGCGAGTTCATCACGCCGATTGCCTCATGGTGGATCCCCAAGGCCGACACCAAGATTCAGCTGTGGGCCCGGATCCCCGGCCCGGGCGCGGCCCATGCCAAGCCGCTGTCGCCATTGATGATCGACCAGCCACTCTGGCAGGCCCTGGCGGGTGATCCGCTGCCCCATCGTCTGCTGCGCACGGTGGAGACCCAGGCTCCGGATCTGCTCGACAACCCTTGCCGAGGCGTGCGGTTGGCACGCATCGAAACGCTGGTGAACAGCGCACGCGAGGCCGGATTGTCCACGCACGACGATCTTCACGACTACGTCTTCCTGTCCCTGACTGAAGGTACGGCAAGCCTGGCGGCCGACCGCAATTGGCTGTTCGCCATGCGCGCGGCGGTCGCCGGTAAAGGTCGTCTTGGCGATCTGTACCTCGCTTCTTGCCACCAGCAGGCTTAGTCCGACAATGAGAGAACCGCCCATGTCCAAGCCTTCCCGCTCTTTGAGCGACCTGCTCGCCATCAGTCGCGAGGCCTCCAACCGAACGAACAGCAATGAGCCTGACGGTCCGTGTGTCAGTTGCAAGCGCACCCTCACGATCTTGCCACTGCGCTACAGCGTGATGTCCGGCCTGGACCGGGCCAGCGTCGAAAAGCTGGCTCCCGGGCTCCCCCCTCACCTGGGCAAGAGGCTGGCGCCCTCGCTTGCTCACAGCCGCTATGCCATACGCAGCGTGCGCGAGGGTTACGTCTACGTATTCGTCAAGCGCATGGGCAAGGACTACGTGTGCGAA
>NZ_CAESCG010000012.1:0-34738 GCF_903166565.1 Pseudomonas sp. Marseille-P9899 | reverse complement strand
CTCTTCAAAGCGGCCCGTACTATACACAATGTGCATTTCGTATTGGGGCACAATAAATGAGCTTGGAAGGTAAAGCCTTACTACGCAGCCATTGCGTAATGTGCGGTTTCGTCGAGGGGGTATAATAAAAAAACATCAGGAGCACCAACACATGTCGCAGACGTTTTACAAGAAAGGCTTTCTTGCCTTGGCCGTGGCAACGGCGCTGGGCATTTCTTCGTATGTACAGGCCGATGTGAAAATCGGCGTCGCGGGCCCCATGACGGGTGCCAACGCAGCGTTTGGCGAGCAATACATGAAAGGTGCCCAGGCGGCGGCCGACAAGATCAACGCCGAAGGCGGGATCAACGGCGAGAAGATCGTCCTGGTCAAAGGCGATGATGCCTGCGAGCCCAAGCAGGCCGTGGCCGTGGCCAACCGCCTGGTTGACCAGGACAAAGTGGCCGGCGTGGTAGGTCACTTCTGCTCCTCCAACACCATCCCTGCCTCCGAGGTCTACGACGAAGCCGGCGTGATCGCCATCACCCCGGGCTCTACCAACCCGCAGGTCACCGAACGCGGCCTGGGCGCCATGTTCCGCATGTGCGGCCGTGACGACCAGCAAGGCATCGTCGCCGGCGACTACATCGTCGACGTGCTCAAGGGCAAGAAAGTCGTCGTCCTGCACGACAAGGACACCTACGGTCAGGGCCTGGCCGACGCGACCAAGGCACAACTGGAGAAACGCGGCGTGAAGCCGGTGCTGTACGAAGGCCTGACCCGTGGCGAGAAAGACTTCAGCGCCGTGGTGACCAAGATTCGCGGCGCGGGCGCCGATGTCGTCTACTTCGGCGGCCTGCACCCGGAAGCCGGTCCACTGGTTCGCCAACTGCGTGAAGCCGGCCTGAAAGATGTGAAGTTCATGTCCGACGACGGCATCGTCACCGACGAACTGGTGTCCACCGCAGGCGGTGCGCAGTTCGTCGACGGCGTGTACATGACCTTCGGCGCCGACCCGCGCCTGCTGCCAGACAGCAAGGCCGTGGTGGAAGAGTTCCGCAAGGGCGGCACCGAGCCTGAAGGCTACACCCTGTACGCCTACGCTTCGGTCCAGGCGCTGGCTGCCGCGTTCAACGGCTCCAAGTCGAACAAAGGCGAGGACGCCGCCAAGTGGCTCAAGGCCAACCCGGTGAAAACCGTCATGGGCGAGAAGAAGTGGGACAGCAAGGGCGACCTGACCGTCTCCGACTACGTGGTCTACCAGTGGGACGCCAGCGGCAAATACCACCAGCTCGAAAAACAAAAATAACAACGGCATTCGGCCCGGGGCGTTCGTGTCCCGGGCCGTTGCCCGGTTGCCGTACCTGTCTTTTCTCGTAGATCTGCACAACCCTGCGCTGCGAGGGCCCCTTCATCCGGGGCCCGCCGTAGTCGGCGCTTGTGCAATCTCAAATACGTGAGATTGCGTTATGGATGGAATTTTCCTGCAGCAACTGATCAATGGACTGACCCTCGGGTCTGTCTATGGTCTGATCGCCATCGGCTACACAATGGTCTATGGCATCATCGGCATGATCAACTTCGCGCACGGCGAGGTGTATATGATTTCCGCTTACCTGGCGGCAATCAGCCTGGCATTGCTGGCCTATTTCGGCGTCGAGTCCTTCCCGCTGCTGATGTTGGGAACCTTGTTGTTCACGGTTGTCGTCACCGGCGTCTATGGCTTCACCATCGAACGCATCGCCTACAAACCCCTGCGTAACTCCACCCGCCTGGCACCGCTAATCAGTGCCATCGGTATTTCCCTGATCCTGCAGAACTATGCCCAGATCAGCCAGGGCGCCCGCCAGCAAGGCGTGCCGACCCTGCTCGAAGGCGCCTGGCGCGTCGACATCGGTACGGGCTTCGTACAACTGACCTACACCAAGATCTTCATCCTGGTCGCGGCGTTCGCCGGCATGGGCCTGCTCACCTACGTGATCAAGTACACCAAGCTCGGCCGTATGTGCCGCGCAACCCAGCAAGACCGCAAGATGGCCTCGATCCTGGGGATCAACACCGACCGGGTGATTTCCTACGTGTTCATCATCGGCGCGGTGATGGCTGCCCTGGCCGGCGTGCTGATCACCATGAACTACGGCACCTTCGACTTCTATGCCGGCTTCATCATCGGCATCAAGGCGTTCACCGCCGCGGTGCTCGGCGGGATTGGCTCGCTGCCTGGCGCGATGCTCGGCGGGATCATCCTCGGTATTTCAGAGTCGCTGTTCGCCGGCCTGATCAACTCCGACTACAAGGACGTGTTCAGCTTCTCGCTGCTGGTACTGATCCTCATCTTCCGTCCGCAAGGCCTGTTGGGTCGCCCGCTCGTGGCTAAGGTGTGAACATGTCCACTGCCAAAACTGCTTCTTCCGGTTTCGATATCAAACGCAGCCTGCTGGAAACCATCGTCGCCGGCCTGCTGGCCCTGATCGTGTTCGGCCCGGTGGTCGGCGTGGTCCTCGATGGCTACACCTTCAACGCCCAACCGGCCCGGGTGGCCTGGCTGGTCGGTGGGGTGATGGTGGGGCGCTTCGTGCTCAGCGTGTTCTTCCAGAGTGCCACGGGCAAGCGCATGCTTGAGGGCTTCGACAGCGGTGGCTCGGGCGTGCATGTCCTGGCGCCGAACTACAAGTCGCGGCTGCGCTACATCATCCCGGCGCTGATCGTCATCGCCATCGTCTTCCCGATCTTCGCCAACAAGTACCTGCTGACCGTGGTCATCCTCGGCCTGATCTACGTGTTGCTGGGCCTGGGCCTGAACATCGTGGTCGGCCTGGCCGGCCTGCTCGACCTCGGCTACGTGGCGTTCTACGCCATCGGCGCCTATGGCCTGGCGCTGGGTTACCAATACCTGGGCCTCGGGTTCTGGAGCGTGCTGCCGCTGGCGGCCATCGCGGCGGCGTTGGCGGGGTGCATACTCGGCTTCCCGGTGTTGCGCATGCACGGCGACTACCTGGCGATCGTGACCCTGGGCTTCGGTGAAATCATCCGCCTGGTGTTGAACAACTGGCTGTCGTTCACCGGTGGCCCGAACGGCATGCCGGCACCGTCGCCGACCTTCTTCGGCCTGGAATTCGGTCGTCGCGCCAAAGACGGCGGCGTACCGTTCCACGAGTTCTTCGGCATCGAGTACAACCCCAACCTGAAATTCCTGTTTATCTACATCGTGCTGTTCCTCGTCGTGCTGGCGGTGCTCTACATCAAGCACAGACTGACCCGCATGCCCGTGGGCCGCGCCTGGGAAGCGCTGCGCGAAGACGAAATCGCCTGCCGCTCCATGGGCCTGAACCATGTGCTGGTCAAGCTCTCGGCGTTCACTCTCGGTGCTTCCACCGCGGGCCTGGCCGGGGTGTTCTTCGCCACCTACCAGGGCTTCGTCAACCCGTCCTCGTTCACCTTCTTCGAGTCGGCGCTGATCCTTGCCATCGTCGTGCTCGGCGGCATGGGCTCGACCGTCGGCGTGGTGATCGCCGCGTTCGTCCTGACCGTGGCCCCGGAGCTGCTGCGCAGCTTCTCCGAATACCGGGTCCTGCTGTTCGGCGTGTTGATGGTGTTGATGATGATCTGGCGACCGCGCGGCCTGATTCGTATCAGCCGTACCGGTGTAGTCCCGCGTAAAGGAGTGGCGCCATGAGCGACGAAGTAATCCTCTCGGTCGACAACCTGATGATGCAGTTCGGCGGGATCAAGGCGCTGAGCGACGTCAGCCTGAAGGTCAAACGCAATGAAATCTTCGCCCTGATCGGTCCCAACGGCGCAGGCAAGACCACCGTGTTCAACTGCCTCACCGGCTTCTACAAGGCCAGCGGCGGCAAGATCGAACTGAACGTGCGCGGCTCGAAGACCAACGTGATCCAGTTGCTCGGCGAGCGCTTCGAGCCGGGCGATTTCGTTTCGCCCAAGCGCTTCATCAATCGCGTGCATTACAAGATGTTCGGCGGCACCCACCTGGTGAACCGCGCCGGGCTTGCCCGGACCTTCCAGAACATTCGCCTGTTCAAGGAAATGTCCGTGGTGGAGAACCTGCTGGTGGCCCAGCACATGTGGGTCAACCGCAACCTGCTGGCCGGGGTGCTCAACACCAAGGGCTATCGCAAGTCCGAAAGCGATGCGCTGGACCACGCCTTCTACTGGCTGGAAGTGGTGGACCTGGTGGACTGCGCCAACCGCCTCGCTGGCGAGCTTTCCTACGGCCAGCAGCGCCGCCTGGAAATCGCCCGGGCCATGTGCACGCGGCCGAAGATCATCTGCCTCGACGAACCGGCGGCGGGCCTCAACCCTCAGGAAACCGAAGCCCTGAGCCGGATGATCCGCGTGCTGCGCGACGAGCACGACATCACCGTGGTGCTGATCGAGCACGACATGGGCATGGTCATGAGCATCTCCGACCATATCGTGGTGCTCGACCACGGCAACGTGATCGCCGAAGGCAAGCCGCAGGACATCCGCAACAACCCGACTGTGATCGCCGCCTACCTGGGTGCTGACGAAGAGGAACTGGTATGAGCGCACCCATTCTCGAACTGAAGGACCTGGACGTGTTCTACGGCCCGATCCAGGCCCTGAAGAAAGTCTCCATGCACATCAACGAGGGCGAGACGGTCAGCCTGATCGGCTCCAACGGCGCCGGCAAGTCGACCCTGCTGATGTCGATCTTCGGCCAGCCGCGGGCGGCGTCCGGGCAGATCATCTATCGCGGCACCGACATTACCCACAAGTCCTCGCACTACATCGCCTCCAACGGCATCGCCCAGTCGCCGGAAGGGCGGCGGGTATTCCCTGACATGAGCGTCGAGGAAAACCTGATGATGGGCACCATCCCCATCGGCGACAAACATGCCGACGAAGACATGCAGCGCATGTACGAGCTGTTCCCGCGGCTCAAGGAACGGCGCAACCAGCGCGCCATGACCATGTCCGGTGGCGAGCAGCAAATGCTCGCCATCGCCCGCGCGCTGATGAGCCGGCCCAAGCTGTTGCTGCTGGATGAACCTTCGCTGGGGCTGGCACCGATCGTGGTCAAACAGATCTTCGCCACCCTGCGGGAACTGGCCAAGAGCGGCATGACCATCTTCCTGGTGGAGCAGAACGCCAACCATGCGCTGAAACTGTCGGACCGGGCTTACGTGATGGTCAACGGCCAGATCCGCATGACCGGGACGGGGCAGGAGTTGTTGGTGAACGAGGAGGTGCGGAACGCTTACCTCGGCGGCCACTGATACACCACGCTTCGCAAGGGATTCGTCGCACCGACGAGCTCGCTTCCGCAACATTCGGCTGTGAAACCAGCTCATGTGGGAGCGAGCTTGCTCGCGAAGGACCGCGAAGCGGTCCCCCCCCTTCACGGGAACTCACTGGAAACCCGCAGAGTCGTACCGGTTATACCGTCCGACCCCGCACAAGGAGCCCCGTGATGCCAACCCGCTTCCTGTTCACCCCCGCAATCCTCGCCTGCAGCCTGCTGTTCGGCAGCCTGACGGTGCAAGCCGAGGAGGCGGCCAAGGTCCAGATCGACTCCTCCGCCGCGTCCTCGGACAACCTTGCGGCCATCCACCGCGAATCCGGCATGAGCCACACCCTGCACGACTCCGGGGTCAGCGTGGCCGAGCTGAAGAAAATGCGCGACACCCTCAACCAGAACGCCAGCGACCTGCTGGAACTGCGCCGCTTGGTCGATGAGCAGACCCGGCAGATCGGCGAACTGCAACGCCGCCTTGAGGACACCAATCGCAAGGTGCAATGACCACACTGCTGGTTTGCGAACGCCGCTTCGCCCTAATGGGCAAGCGGCGTTTTTTCATCCACGGGGTTGTCCACAGGATTGTGGAAAAGATAGCGCCGGCCTTGCGTGTGACACCGCATAAAGTCGTTGTAAGCAGTTGTTTTCAATGCGCTTGAAGTTGTCCACGGTTCATGTGGAGGTGACTGTGGGTAACATGGTGGTATGTGCCTGTAAGCCACGTATTTAAAGGCGTTCAGGCTGTCGATCAAAATTTGACCAATAACTTTTGGATTAGTGGTAGAACCGTTTGTCAAGTTATAGCTCATAGCCATAACGCTGTTTCAAACAGTATGTTTTGCCTGTGGATAAGTCTGTGGGAAAGCCTTGGAAAGAGTGACGAGACCGGCGTCGTTACAGGCTTTGCGCCATTACCCGGTTTTTCACTGAAAGGGCTGGCAGCCTCGTTTCCCGCGCATTTGCAGAAAAAACGCGCTCAGGGCTGTGGATTACTTGGCTAACGTTATTCCACGAATTTATACAGTTGCCCCCAATCTATGTGGAAGGGCCTGTGGATAAGGTGCGCATAGCCGGCTACGAGCCTTATGCAGCAAGGCTTTGACGGTATTGATCGTTTTTCATACAGGCGGCAAACGGCTTGAAGTGATGCCAGCCGCCGGGCATGCTGCAAACCCTGCCGATCTCTTGTGCAAGCCCTCTCTAGGAGAATCCCATGACTTCCACTGTATTCATTACCGGCGCGACCTCCGGGTTTGGCGAAGCCTGCGCGCGGCGTTTCGCCGAGGCGGGTTGGTCGCTGGTGCTGACCGGTCGCCGCCAGGACCGCCTGGACGCCCTGTGCGCCGAGCTGTCGAAACAGACCGAAGTCCACGGCCTGGTGCTGGATGTGCGCGATCGCAAGGCCATGGAGCAGGCGCTCGGCAACTTGCCGCCAGCCTTCGCCAAGCTGCGCGGGCTGATCAACAACGCCGGCCTGGCTTTGGGTACTGATCCGGCGCAGAAATGCGACCTGGACGACTGGGACACCATGGTCGATACCAACATCAAGGGATTGATGTACACCACCCGCTTGCTGTTGCCGCGCCTGATCGCCCATGGCCGTGGCGCGACCATCCTCAACGTCGGTTCGGTGGCGGGCAACTACCCGTATCCGGGCAGCCACGTGTATGGCGGCACCAAGGCCTTCGTCGGCCAGTTCTCCCTCAGCCTGCGTTGCGACCTGCGCGGCACGGGCGTGCGGGTCAGCAACATCGAGCCGGGCCTGTGTGAGAGCGAGTTCTCGCTGGTGCGTTTCGGCGGTGACCAGTCGCGCTACGACGCCACCTACGCCGGCGCCGAGCCGATCCAGCCGCAGGATATTGCCGATACCATCTTCTGGATTCTCAACCAGCCGGCGCACATCAACATCAACAGCCTGGAGCTGATGCCGGTGAGTCAGGACTGGGCCGGGTTCTCGATTGAGCGGTCGGGTGGCAAGGGCTGACGGCGAGGTGTTGATCGTGTGGGGGCTGCTTGTCGGGTGTGGATATCTACACCTCTCGCAGGCAAACACAGTGGTTTGATGCGGAACCTGTGGGAGCGGTTTTAGCCGCGAAGGGCCGCACAGCGGCCCCAAAACCATCCCGCACGAGTTGACTGTCTCCATCCGGCATTTTTTCGACCTTGAGAATGCCTGAATGTGAGATCCAGCCCCCCCAGAGACAGGATGCTGGATGGATTTGGGGCCGCTATGCGGCCCTTCGCGGCTGACACCGCTCCCACCGTCACCGTTCGCGGTGATCCGACGCTCTGTGCAATCTCACCGGGCCATTACCAGCAGCACTACTCGCTTGCTGTCAAACAAACGGGTGGCAGTTGTACGCGGGTTGACAGACCGAGGCAAAAAGGAAACCCCGGCGCGCAACGAGTACGCCCCACGCACAGCCGCCATGACACGAAGCCTGTCAAAGCCGGTCGTTGGGAATCAACGACGGGGCAAGACTAGGCAGCGTTTCCACAGCGCGCAACGGCAGATGAGGCGCGGGAATATTCTTGGGAAGTTGCCTACATAAAAGTCGGAAATTGCGCGCTTTTCGCTGCTTGATGCATCACCGTTTGCAGGAAAAGGTTCATGCCACCGGACGAAGATGCTGCAAGCCTTCCAGACAGGTCGCCAGATGATACGGCGTAGTCGACGGCATATCATGCCGGCTCACCACGCCCGCAGCATCCCGACACTCATACCAACCCCGGTCATGCAGAAACCGCTGACGCAGCACTTCGAGCTGCTTCGCCACTTTCTCCGCGCCATCCGGGCGCAGGGTCAGCGCCCGCAGGTATTCGGCCTGGGCCCAGATTCGCTGGGTGGCGTCGCGCACTTCGCCTTGCGGGCTGAGCATCGCCAGCACTGCACCGTCCTTCACCCCCGTGGTCTCGGCAAAGCCGAAGGCGCGGTCCAGCGATGCATGCAGGGCGCCACCGCGCAGTAGCGGTGAGGTGTCCAGCAGGAAGAACCATTCGAACTGATGTCCCGGCTCGAACCAGTTATCCACAGCCCCACGCGGTTTCTCCAGCATCACGCCGTGCTCGGGGTCGATGAAGTGCGCCTGCATGGCCTCGGTCAGTGCCAGCAGGGCGCCTTCCACCTCGGCGTCATCGCGCACGGCGAGGGTCGCGAGGAAGGCTTCGGCCAGGTGCATCAACGGGTTTTGCAGCGGGCCGCTGCCGAGGTCCGACCAGTCTTCGCCGAGGCTCGCTTCGTACAGCCCGTCGTCATTGCCGAAGCGCTCGATCACCACGCTGAGCGCGGCGTTGAGGGTCGATTCCACCAGGTTGTCGCGCACGTTCGCCCAGTAATGGGCGCAGGCGAAGATGATGAAGGCGTGGGTGTAGAGGTCTTTGCGCCGGTCCAGCGGTTTGCCTTGGGCGTCGATGCTGTAGAACCAGCCGCCGTGTTCGGCATCGTGGAAGTGCCGTTGCAGCGAGCGGAACAGCGCGGCGGCGCGTTCGCTGGCGCCGGGCTGGTCGATGCGGCTGCTGAACAGGTAGAGCTGGCGAGCGCAGGCCATGGCGCGGTAGCGCTGCACGGGCAGCGGCTGGTGTTCGGCGTCGAGGGCTTCGAAGGGCAGGGCCATGTCCGCGTTCCAGCCGGGCGCTTCCCAGAGCGGCACGATGCGCTGGTCGAAATGTTGCTGGACTTCAGCGAGCAGGGAGGGCGGGGCAGCGTGGATTTCGGACATGGAAAGAGTTCGTCGACGTCGGGGCGTTTGCGCGCATGGTAGCAGGAAATATCGCCGTGGCGCCGCGATCAGAGCGGGCTGCCGAGGCCCTGCCAGTGTCGCGCGCCAACGAAGATGAAGCGCAATTGCTGGATGATCTTGGCCTGTGCGCTCAACTGGCCGGGCTCTACCTCGGCGGGCGCGTCGATCAGTTCCGGCAGGGTGGCGAACACGGTCTTGACCACCAGATCGGCAATCACCCCCAGTGCCGTGGCGTCCAGGTGTTGCCAGCGCGGCATGCTCGCCAGGTCGGCGGCGAGGTCCGAGCTGATGCCTTCGCGCAAACGGGCGATGGCCTGGCGCACCGGTTGCGAGCCACCGTACTGCTCGCGGGCGAGGAACAGGAATTGCGCACGGTTGGCTGCCACCACATCGAGGAAGATTCGCACCGAGGCATCGGTGATGCCGCCCATTTCGATTTCGTTGTGGCGGACCATGCGGATGGTCTGGCGGAAGGTTTCGTTGACTTCCTTGACCAGCGCCAGGCCCAGTTGGTCCATGTCGTCGAAGTGTCGGTAGAAACCGGTGGGAACGATCCCTGCGCAGCGGGCCACTTCACGCAGGCTGATGCTGCCGAAGCCGCGGCCGCTTTCCATCAGTTGGCGGGCTGCATCCAGCAGGGCGTGGCGGGTCTGTTGCTTCTGTTCGGCGCGCGGCAGCATGGCGAATACGGTTCAGTGTGAAACAGGCCTGCACTCTAATAGCCGGGGCCGGAAAAACAAAGCCCGGTCAATTTGACCGGGCCTGGAGGGGAGGAGTCTGTGCGCGGGTATCTAGTGTTCCGGCGCATAGGCATCAGCTCACCCGGTTGTTGCGCTCGATCAGACGATCCGAGCCACCTTCGGCGACGCGGTTGGCACGTTGCTCGATCAGACGATCAGAACCGCCTTCGGCTACACGGTTTTCACGGCGTTCGATCAGACGGTCGGAACCACCTTCGGCAACGCGGTTTTCGCGGCGTTCGATCAGACGATCAGAACCACCTTCGGCGACGCGGTTTTCACGGCGTTCGATCAGACGATCAGAACCACCTTCGGCTACACGGTTTTCACGGCGCTCGATCAGACGATCAGAACCACCTTCAGCGACGCGATTCTCGCGACGTTCGATCAAACGGTCAGAACCGCCTTCTGCCAGCGGGTCCAGCGGTTGCGACAGGATGACCGAGCCGGAGCGCGCTTCAGCGGACAGGTGCTGGTCTGCGGCAGGTACGGCGAAGGCGTTGGCGGCCAGAATGGACAGGGAGAGGCTGAGCAGTAATTGGCGTTTCATGATTTCGGTTCTCCTGGGGGAGGGCGACTAAGTGGGTACGAAGCCAATGCTACTCTTGGAAATCCGATAGAAAAGTTCATAAAGGTAATGGTAACAATCAACAGGATTGATACTTTCCGCCGAAGGCTCTAGCGCGGGCCTTTCCCGAGTGCTTTAGTAGGAATTGAGGGCCTCGCCCGATGAATCTCGCCTGATTGATGTGGGCGAAATCTGGCAGCAAGGTCAGGAAAAATCCGATCGATTCGCCATTTCGAGTAAAACCCCTTGGCGTTTCGTCAGTCCCAAGTACAAGTGCGTGTCACACGCACGCTGTCTGCCTTTGCTGTCACGGGAGAACCGTGCAATGACGCGCCCCGCCAAAATCATCACCTGGACCCTCGCCAGCCTGCTGCTGGTACTGGTGCTTCTGGTGATCTTCATCGCGACCTTCGACTGGAACCGGGCCAAGCCCTTTCTCAACGAAAAGGTCTCCGAAGCCCTGCATCGCCCCTTCGCCATCAACGGCAACCTTGCCGTGCATTGGCGTCGCGAAGCCGAGGAGGGTGGTTGGCGGGCCTGGGTGCCGTGGCCGCATTTCACTGCCGAAGACCTGACCCTGGGCAACCCGGACTGGCTGAAAGAGCCGCAGATGGTCGGCCTGCAGCAAGTGGACTTCCGCCTTTCGCCGCTGCCGTTACTGGCGCAACGCATCGTCATTCCGCGCATCGACCTCAAGCTGCCCACCGCCAGCCTCAAGCGCCTGGCCGATGGGCGGGCCAACTGGACCTTCGATTTCGGGCCCAAGGATGAGCAGGCCGAGCCGTCCAAGTGGGTGATGGAAATCGGCGCCATCGGTTTCGACAAGGGACAGGTGGCCTTCGATGATCAAACCCTGAAAACCCGTCTGGACGTGCAGATCGACCCGCTGGGAAAACCGGTGCCATTCAGCGACATCGTCGGCAAGGCAACGGCGGAAAAGGCCGAAAAACAAGGGGCGAAGCCGCAAGACTACGCGTTCGGCCTGAAGGTCAAAGGCACCTACAAGGACCAGGCGCTCTCCGGCGACGGCAAGATCGGCGGCCTGCTGGCGCTGCAGGACGCCAGCCAGCCGTTCCCGGTGCAGGCGGATGTTCGCATCGCCAAGACCCGCGCGATCATCGCCGGGACCCTGACCGACCCGCGCAACCTCGGCGCACTCGACCTGCGCCTGCGTCTGTCCGGCGCCAGCCTGGGCAATCTGTACCCGCTTACCGGCGTCACCCTGCCGGACACCCCGCCTTACCAGACCGACGGTCACCTTATCGCCAAGCTGCACGAGCCCGGCGGCGCGTTGTTCCGCTACGAGGGCTTCAATGGCCGTATCGGCGACAGCGATATTCATGGCGACCTCGCCTTCGTTTCCAGCCAGCCACGGCCCAAGTTGAGCGGCAAGCTGGTTTCCAATCAATTGCTGTTCAAGGACCTCGCACCGCTGATCGGCGCGGACTCCAACGCCCAGCAGAAAGCTCGCGGCGGTGCGGCCAAGCAGCCCGGCGAGAAGGTGCTGCCGGTGGAAGAGTTCCGCACCGAGCGCTGGCGTGCGATGGACGCCGACGTCACCTTCAGCGGCAAGCGCATCGTGCAGACCGAAGAGCTGCCCTTCACCGACCTCAACAGCCATGTGGTGCTGGACGACGGTGTGTTGAGCCTGGAACCTCTGTCGTTCGGCGTGGCCGGCGGCAAGCTGGACATGCTGGTGCGCCTCGACGGTCGCAGCGCGCCGATGCAGGGCCGGGCGCGACTGACCGCGCGGGACCTGAAGCTGAAGCAGCTTTTCCCCACCTTCGAACCGATGAAAACCAGCTTCGGCGCGCTCAATGGCGATGCCGATATCAGTGGCCGCGGTAACTCGGTCGCGGCCTTGCTGGGCACGTCCAACGGCGATTTGAAACTGTTGATCAACGATGGCGCGGTGAGCCGCAGCCTGATGGAGATTGCCGGGCTCAACGTCGGCAACTATGTGGTCGGCAAACTGTTCGGCGACAACGAAGTGAAGATCAACTGCGCGGCCACTGATGTCGGCATCAAGAATGGCCTGGCGACCACCCGACTGTTCGTGTTCGACACGGAAAATGCGGTGATCTATGTGGAAGGCACGGCCAACTTCGCGACCGAGCAACTGGACCTGAAGATCAACCCCGAGTCCAAGGGGCTGCGGCTGTTCTCCCTGCGTTCGCCGCTGTATGTACGGGGCTCGTTCGCTAAGCCGTCGGCGGGCGTTCAGGCCGTGCCGCTGGCACTGCGTGGGGCGGGAATGGTGGCGTTGGGTATTGCAGCGGGGCCGGCGGCGGGATTGCTGGCGTTGATCGCGCCGAGCAGCGGGGAAGAGCCGAATCGTTGTACGCCGTTGCTGGAACAGATGAAGGCGGGGAAAGCGCCGAAGACGGTGAAGTAAAGGCTGACTACTGTCGCACCTGAACCTGTAGGAGCGAGCTTGCTCGCGATTGCGGTCCTGTGGTCGGACCCCATCGCGAGCAAGCTCGCTCCTACGAGGAACAGTGGATGAATGGGGCGGGCTACAGGCCCTTCAACAGATCCGCCATATCATCCGCATGCTCTTCTTCCTGAGCCAGGATGTCTTCGAAGATCCGGCGGGTGGTCGGGTCGCTTTCGCCGATGAACTGGATGATTTCGCGGTAGCTGTCGATGGCGATCCGCTCGGCGACCAGATCTTCCAGCACCATTTCCTTCAGGTTGCGCCCGGCGACGTACTGCGCGTGGGAGTTCTTGCTCAGGTTGTCCGGGTTCAGGTCCGGCTCACCGCCCAGTTGCACGATGCGCTCGGCCAGCTTGTGGGCGTGCTCCTGCTCCTGGTTGGCGTGTTCGAGGAATTCGTCGGCGGCGACGCTCGCCTTGATGCCGCTGGCCATGTAGTAGTGGCGCTTGTAGCGCAGGGTGCAGACCCATTCGGTCGCCAGCGACTCGTTGAGCAGGCGCAGGATGGTCTGGCGGTCGGCGCTGTAGCCTTCGGTGACCGCGCCTTGTTCGACGTGCTTGCGGGCGCGCTCGCGGAGGGTGTTTACATCGGTCAGTTCTACGGTGCTCATGGTTTTCTCCAGGCTGGAAAAGCGGATGCGCCGCGCTCTGCCGGCGCGGTCGCTACATCAGGTACGAGTGCTGAAGCGGGCGGAAAGTTTTATCAACGCCTCACGGCCTGATCGTCTTTCTCGCGTTGTTCACAGGTCTTGAAGCCCTTGGCATCGACATGCCCGGTGGCGTCGAAGCGCACGTAATAGGCTTGCTGATGGCCTTCGCGGTTGAGGATGTAGTTGTTGCAGGTGCCGCCGTGGGGCAGATCGATCACGGTGGACGGGCTGCCGCCGATGGCGATGACGCGCTGCATGGTCATGCCGTTCTCGACCTGCTTGACCAGCGGTTCTTCGCGATAGGTGACGTAATCCACCGGGTTCTCCGGGCGGCTGCTGCAGCCGACCAGGGTGGCGCTGACCAGAAGTGCTGCCAGGGCGTGCTTGTACATGGTCGTACTCTCTCGAAATGGGCCGTCATGGCCCGGTATCAGTTTGGAACCACGGGCGATGATGGGAGTTCGATTGCGATTGCCATTGTTTCGCCTGTAGGGTGGGCGAAACGTCCATGGATCGGGGATCGCCATGTCGCAAGCACTTGCCACCCGTTACCCGCTGGTTCTGGTGCCGGGCATGCTCGGTTTCGTTCGCCTGCTGCTCTATCCGTACTGGTTCGGCATCGTCGCGGCCCTGCGCCGCGGCGGGGCGCAGGTCTATCCGGTGCAGGTGTCGCCGCTGAACAGCACCGAGGTGCGCGGCGAGCAGTTGCTGCGCATCATCGAAGACATCCTCCAGCGCACCGGCGCCGACAAGGTCAACCTGCTCGGCCACAGCCAGGGCGCGCTGACCGCCCGCTACGCGGCGGCCAAGCGCCCGGAATGGGTCGCCTCGGTGACGTCCATCGCCGGACCTAACCATGGCTCGGAGCTGGCCGACTATCTTGAGCGCCAATACCCCGGCGATTCGCCTCGCGGACGCCTGCTCAAGGCCATCCTCCACGGCCTCGGGCGCCTGATGGGCTGGCTGGAAACCGGCTGGAAGGGCCCGGCGCTACCGATTGACGTGCATGCCTCGCACCAGTCGCTGACGTGCGCCGGCGTGGCGCTGTTCAACCAACGTTATCCACAGGGCCTGCCGGAAATCTGGGGCGGCGAAGGGCCGGCCGAGGTCAACGGTGTGCGTTATTACTCCTGGTCCGGGGTGCTCAAGCCGGGCATCACCGACCGCGGCCTCAACCGCCTGGATGGCAGCAATCGCTTCTGTCGCCTGTTCGCCCGCAGTTTCGTGCGCGAGAAGGGGCACTGTGACGGCATGGTCGGGCGCTACAGCTCGCACCTGGGTCAGGTGATTGGCGATGACTATCCGCTGGACCATCTGGATATCGTCAACCAGTCCCTGGGCGCGGTGGGCAAGGGCGCGCAGCCGGTGAAGCTGTTCACCGAACACGCCGCGCGGCTCAAGGCCGCCGGTTGTTGAGTCGAACCGAGGATGTAAGAAATCTTGTCTAAACTCCTTTGACCGCTGCACGTCCGACGCGGCGACCAGGAGAATTGCCATGAAGATGATGCGTTTGCCGTTGCTGTTGCTGGGCTTGCTGATGGCTTCACAGGGCTTCGCCGCCACCGCGCAGCAGGAAAAGATGAAAACCTGCAACGCCGACGCGACTGCCAAGGCGCTCAAGGGCGACGAGCGCAAGGCGTTCATGAGCACCTGCCTGAAAGCCAAGCCCGCCACCCAGCAGGACAAGATGAAGACCTGCAACGCCGACGCTGGCACCAAGGCGCTCAAGGGCGATGAACGCAAGGCGTTCATGAGCGACTGCCTGAAGAAAAAATAGCCATTTCCCCGGACGCGCCATTGCCCTGGAGCAATGGCGCGTCGTCCTGTGCCCCGCGCCCCTATGCCTGCCCGCAGAAGGCTGGCAGACTGCCGGCTTTGTCGTCGTGGCTGTCTGAGGTTGTATGACTTTTACCCAGCGTCAGATTGTGCTGGCGAGTTGGATCATCATATTCACCGGCTTGTTGCTGGTATTGCCGCTCAAGTTGCTGCCGAGCCTTTTGGCCGGGTTGCTGGTGTTCGAGCTGGTCAACATGCTCACGCCGAAACTGCAGCATGTGATTGCCGGGCCGCGCGCCCGCTGGCTGGCGGTTGCCTTGCTCGGGACCCTGGTGGTCAGCACGCTGACACTGGTTTTTGCCGGTGCCATCAGCTTCCTGCTGCACGAAGCGGAAAACCCCGGCGCCTCGCTGGACAAGTTCATGCTGCTGGTGGACCAGGCCCGCGGGCAGTTGCCACCGTTCGTCGACGCCTACCTGCCGGCCAGCGCTGCCGAGTTCAAGGTGGCCATTGGTGAATGGCTGAAGACTCACCTGGGCGAGTTGCAACTGGTGGGCAAGGGCGCGGCGCACATGTTCGTCACGCTGCTGATCGGCATGATCCTTGGTGCCATCGTCGCCTTGCAGCGGATTCCCGACATTTCACGGCGCAAGCCGCTGGCGGCGGCGCTGTTCGAGCGCTTGTCGTTGCTGGTGCAGGCGTTTCGCAACATCGTCTTCGCGCAGATCAAGATTTCCCTGCTCAACACCGCGTTCACCGGGATCTTCCTCGCCGTGGTGCTGCCGCTGTTTGGCGTGCACCTGCCGCTGACCAAGACGCTGATCGTGTTGACCTTCCTGCTGGGCCTGCTGCCAGTGATCGGCAACCTGATGTCCAACACCCTGATCACCATCGTCGGGTTGTCGCTGTCGATCTGGGTGGCGATGGCGGCGCTGGGCTACCTGATCGTTATCCACAAGGTCGAGTATTTTCTCAACGCGCGGATCGTTGGCGGGCAGATCAGTGCCAAGTCGTGGGAATTGTTGTTGGCGATGCTGGTGTTCGAGGCCGCGTTCGGGCTGCCAGGTGTGGTGGCGGGGCCGATTTATTACGCGTACCTGAAGAGCGAATTGAGGCGGGCGGAGCTGGTTTGAGTCTGTGAATGGGGCGCATCGCGACGGTTCGGCGCCCCGACAAGCTCGCTCCTACAGGGTAGTGAGCGAGCTTGTCGGGGCGACGGTCAGCCGTAGCGCTTGCGCGCCTCGATCGCCAGCCCGCTGCCGATGCTGCCGAAGATGTTGCCTTCGACATGCCGAGCATTCGGCAACATCGCCGCCACACTCTGGCGCAACGCCGGGATGCCGCTCGAACCACCGGTGAAGAACACCGTATCCACCTGGTCCACACCAACGCCGGCTTTGAGCAGCAACTCATCGACGCTGCCGCGCACGCGCTCCAGCAGGTTGTCGATCGCCGCTTCGAACAGCGCCCGGCTCAGGTCCACTTCAAGACCCTTCTCGATCCGGCCAAGGTCCACCAGGCGGTTTTCCGCGTGGGTCAGCTCGATCTTGGTCGCTTCCACTTCCATCGCCAGCCAGTGCCCGGCGCGTTGGTCGATCAGCTTGAACAGGCGGTCGATGCCGAGGGTGTCCTCGATGTCGTAGCGCATGCTGCCCAGCGCCAACTGGGATTTCTGCGAGTACACCGAGTTGATGGTGTGCCAGGTGGCGAGGCTCATGTGATGGCTGGTGGGCATCAGCGCCTGGCTTTTCATCCGGCTGCCGTAGCCGAACAGCGGCATGACACCCTGCAGGCTCAGTTGCTTGTCGAAGTCGGTTCCGCCGATGTGCACGCCGCCGGTGGCGAGGATGTCGTCCTGGCGGTCATCGAGCATGTGGCGTTCAGGCGCGAGGCGGATCAGCGAGAAGTCCGAGGTACCACCGCCGATGTCGACAATCAGTACCAGCTCTTCACGGTCGATACCCGACTCGTAGTCGTAGGCCGCGGCGATGGGCTCGAACTGGAAGGAGACGTCCTTGAAGCCGATTTTCTTCGCGACATCGGCCAGGGTGTCTTCGGCTTCCTGGTCGGCGGCCTGGTCGTCATCGACGAAATGCACCGGACGACCCAGCACCACTTCATCGAACGCCCGGCCGGCATCGGCCTCGGCGCGCTTCTTCAATTCGCCGATGAACATGCCGAGCAGGTCCTTGAACGGCAGGGCGGTGCCCAGGACGCTGGTGTCGTGCTTGATCAGCTTGGAGCCCAGCAGGCTCTTGAGCGAGCGCATCAGACGGCCTTCGTAGCCTTCCAGGTATTCGCTCAGCGCCAGGCGGCCATACACCGGACGGCGCTCCTCGATATTGAAGAACACCACCGAAGGCAGGGTGATCTTGCCGTCTTCGAGGACGATCAAGGTCTCCTCGCCGGGGCGGTGCCAGCCGACGGTGGAGTTTGACGTGCCGAAGTCGATACCACAGGCACGGGCCGGGGATGCGTGATTCATGGAAGCGGTTCCGGAGTAAAAACGGCCGCGCAGTGTATGCCAGCCGCTGACAGAATCAAGACCGATTATCTGCTCCGTGACAAACCTGGCCCGGCCTTGAAAGGCTATGCTTGACCCCAATCTTCACACGCAGTGAATTTGATAACCGATGGTGATTCCTTAGATGGATTTCAAAGACTATTACAAGATACTCGGCGTAGAGCCCACGGCGGACGAAAAGGCGATCAAGACCGCCTACCGCAAGCTGGCGCGCAAGTATCACCCGGACGTCAGCAAAGAGCGTGGCGCCGAAGACAAATTCAAGGAGGCCAACGAGGCCTACGAAGTGCTGAGCAGCCCTGAAAAGCGCGCTGAGTACGACGAAATTCGCAAGTACGGCCAGCATGGCCGGCCCTTCCAGGGGCCTCCCGGCTGGGAGAGCCGTGGAGGTGGCGACGCTGGCGGCTTCGGCAACGGTGGCGATTTCTCGGACTTCTTCAGTTCGATCTTCGGGTCGGCCGGGCGCGGCAACGGCAATCCGTTCGGCCGTGGCCAGCAACAGCGCAGTACCGGTCGGCGAGGGCAGGACGTGGAAATGGAACTGGCAGTGTTCCTCGAGGAAACCCTGGCCAACGAATCGAAGAAGATCAGCTTCCAGATTCCGCAGCACAACGCCCAGGGCCAGCGCACCGGCGATACCACCAAGACCCTCAACGTCAAGATCCCCGCCGGGGTGACCGACGGCGAGCGCATCCGCCTCAAGGGCCAGGGCGCACCGGGTGTTGGCGGTGGGGCGAACGGCGATCTGTACCTGATCATCCGTTTCGCACCGCATCCGCTGTTCGATGTCGAAGGCCATGACCTGATCATCACTGTGCCGCTGGCACCGTGGGAAGCTGCGTTGGGCACCAAGGTGGAAATGCCGACCCTTACCGGCAAGGTCAACCTGACCATTCGTCCCGACAGCCAGAGCGGCCAGCGCCTGCGTATCAAGGGTATGGGCCTGTCGAACAAGCAGGGTGAACGTGGCGACCTGTACGCGCAACTGAAGGTGGTGATGCCGCCACAGTCGGATGCAGCGACGCGTGAATTGTGGAGCAAACTGTCGGAGAAGGCCGGGTTCAACCCGCGAACTCAATGGAGTAAGTGACCATGAGCAGCACCCTGATCGTTCAGCTGGATATGCGCACGTTTTGTCAGGAAGCCGAGTTGCCGGTGGACTGCGTGATCGAAATCGTCGAACACGGCATTGTTGAACCATTGGGGCGAACACCGGAGGACTGGCTGTTCGACGCCCAGGCGCCGGTGCTGGCCAAGCGCGCGGCGCGCCTGCATCAGGAGCTGGAACTGGAGTGGGAAGGCGTGGCGCTGGCGCTGGAGTTGCTGGAGGAAGTGCGGCAACTGCGCAGCGAGAACGACATGCTGCGGCAGCGGTTGGGGCGGTTTGTCTCTTAACCGGGAAGTTTGCGCGCTCCCCTGTAGGAGCGGCTTCAGCCGCGAACGGCGGCGAAGCCGTCGTAAAACCTGAGTCCCCGATCAGGCTGATACACCTGGGATATCGGTTTTGTGGCCGCTGTGCGGCCAATCGCGGCTGAAGCCGCTCCTACACGGTTTGTGCCAGGCGATGAGCCTGTGTATGACGCGGCTCCTGTGGGAAATGAGCGCAGATCAGTTGGGCGGTAACGCCCCCGGATTCAACACCAACTGCATAAACGTCAAATCCAGCCACTTGCCGAATTTCACCCCCACTTGCGGCATCTGCCCGTTCAGGGTGAAACCCAGCCGCTCATGCAGGCGGATCGACGCGGCATTGCCGCTTTCGATCGCGGCCACCATCACATGTTTTCCACAGCCTCGCGCCCGTTCGATCAGGGCCAGCATCAGCTTCGGCCCCAGGCCGTTGCCGCGCTGGTCGGCGCGGATGTACACCGAGTGCTCGACGGTATGGCGAAAGCCTTCGAAGGGCCGCCAGTCGCCGAACGAGGCATAACCCACCACCTCGCCCGCAGCATTCACCGCCACCAGAATCGGGTATTGCTGCGTCTGGCGCGCCTCGAACCAGGCCTGGCGGTTTGCCAGGTCCACCGGTTGTTCGTTCCAGATCGCCGTGGTGTTGAGCACGGCGTCGTTGTAGATGTCGCGAATGCCCGGCAAGTCATCGGGCACGGCATCGCGGATCAGGTCTGTCATGGCAAGGTTCCGGGATTGAGCAGGCGGTCAGATTAAATGGTTACCAGCCCGCGTACACCCTCGGCCTCCATGTTTTCGCCGCGTCCTTGCTGGACGATTTCGCCACGGGACATCACTAGGTACTGGTCGGCCAGTTCTGCTGCGAAGTCGTAGAACTGTTCCACCAGCAGGATCGCCATATCGCCGCGGGCCGCCAGTTTACTGATCACAACGCCGATTTCCTTGATTACCGAGGGCTGGATGCCTTCGGTGGGTTCGTCGAGGATCAGCAGGCGTGGCCGGCTGGCCAGGGCGCGGCCGATGGCCAGTTGTTGCTGCTGGCCGCCGGACAGATCGCCGCCACGGCGGTGCTTCATCTGCAGCAGCACCGGGAACAGCTCGTAGATGAATTCCGGGACGCTCTTGGCTTCCTTGGCGCTGAAGCGTGACAGGCCCATCAGCAGGTTTTCCTCGACGGTCAGGCGCGGGAAAATCTCGCGGCCTTGCGGCACATAGGCGATACCGGCGTGGACCCGCTGATGCGGCTTGAGCTGGGTGATGGCCTGGCCTTCCCAGGACACGCTGCCCTCGCGGGACGGGATCAGGCCCATCAGGCAGCGCAGCAGCGTGGTCTTGCCCACGCCGTTGCGGCCGAGCAGGCAGGTGACTTCGCCGACCTTCGCCTCGAAAGACAGGCCGCGCAGGATGTGGCTGCCGCCGTAGTACTGGTGCAGGGAATCGATTTTCAGCATGTGGTTGTCCTTACAGATTGGCACCAGCTCCTGCAGAAGAGCGTGATCGCGTTGAGCTAACGACCCAGATAAACCTCAATCACCCGGTCATCCGCCTGAACCTGCTCCAGCGAACCCTCCGCCAGCACGCTGCCCTGGTGCAGCACGGTGACGTGGTCGGCAATGCTGCCGACGAAGCCCATGTCGTGCTCCACCACCATCAGCGAATGCTTGCCGGCGAGGCGTTTGAACAGTTCGGCGGTGAATTCGGTTTCGGCGTCGGTCATGCCCGCCACCGGTTCGTCGAGCAACAGCAGTTGCGGGTCCTGCATCAGCAACATGCCGATTTCGAGGAACTGCTTCTGGCCGTGGGACAACAAGCCCGCAGGCCGCTGGCGCGAGCTTTCCAGGCGGATGGTGGTCAGTACTTCGTCGATGCGGTCCTGTTGCTCGCCGCTCAAGCGCGCGCCGAGGCAGGCCCATACCGATTTGTCGGTCTTCTGCGCCAGTTCCAGGTTTTCGTACACGGTCAGCGCTTCGAACACCGTCGGCTTCTGGAACTTGCGGCCAATCCCGGACTGGGCGATTTCCACCTCGCTCATGCGGGTCAGGTCGAGGGTTTCGCCAAACCAGGCCTTGCCGCTGGTGGGGCGGGTCTTGCCGGTGATGACGTCCATCATGGTGGTCTTGCCGGCGCCGTTGGGGCCGATGATGCAGCGCAGTTCGCCGACGCCGATGTACAGGTTCAGCGCGGTCAGCGCCTTGAAGCCGTCGAAGCTGACGTTGATGTCTTCCAGGGTCAGCACCGTGCCGTGGCGCACGTCCAGGCCCGGGGTGCGCGTCTGGCCGAGGCCGATGGCGTCGCGGCCGCTGCCCGGGTCGAGGATGGGTTCGAGCATGAATTCAGGGTGGATCGACGGAAACCTCATTGTTCGCCCCTTTTCTTCAACAGGCCGACCACGCCCTTGGGCAGGTACAGGGTGACAAGGATGAACAGCGCACCGAGGAAGAACAGCCAGAACTCCGGGAACGCCACGGTGAACCAGCTCTTCATGCCGTTGACCAGGCCCGCGCCGAGCAGCGGCCCGATCAGCGTGCCGCGGCCACCCAGCGCGACCCACACGGCGGCTTCGATGGAATTGGTCGGCGACATTTCGCTGGGGTTGATGATGCCCACCTGCGGCACATACAGCGCGCCCGCCAGGCCACAGAGCACGGCGCTCAGCACCCAGACGAAGAGCTTGAAGCCGCGCGGGTCGTAGCCGCAGAACATCAGGCGGTTCTCGGCGTCACGCAGCGCGGTGAGTACCCGGCCGAACTTGCTCCGCGCCAGCCGCCAGCCAAGGTACAGGCTGCCCACCAGCAGGGCCACGGTAAGCAGGAACAGCACCGCGCGGGTGCCTTGGGCCGTGACGTCGAAGCCGAGCAGGGTGCGGAAGTTGGTGAAGCCGTTGTTGCCGCCGAACCCGGTTTCGTTGCGAAAGAACAGCAGCATGCCGGCGAAGGTCAGGGCCTGGGTCATGATCGAGAAGTACACGCCCTTGATCCGCGAGCGGAAGGCGAAGTAGCCGAACACCAGCGCCAGCAACCCCGGCGCCAGCACCACCAGGCACATGGCCCAGGCGAAGTGCTGGGTGCCGGCCCAGTACCAAGGCAATTCGGTCCAGGACAGGAAACTCATGAACGCCGGCAGGCCATCGCCCGCAGCTTCGCGCATCAGGTACATGCCCATGGCGTAGCCGCCGAGGGCGAAGAACAGCCCGTGGCCGAGCGACAGCAGCCCGGCGTAACCCCAGACCAGATCCAGCGCCAGGGCGACGATGGCGTAGCAGAGGATCTTGCCCACCAGCGTCAGGGTGTAGGCCGAAACCTGCAGCGCATGGCCTTCCGGCAGCAGCGACAGCAGCGGCAGGGCCAGCAGGATCAGCAGCACGATGGCGCCAATGGCCAGAGACAACCGTGGCCCGGCTTTTTGCGCGGCAGTGACAAGCAGTGGCTGGTTCATCAGTCGATTACCCGTCCCTTGAGGGCGAACAGGCCTTGCGGGCGTTTCTGGATAAACAGAATGATCAGCGCAAGGATGAGGATCTTGCCGAGCACCGCACCGATTTGCGGCTCCAGCAATTTGTTGGCGATGCCCAGGCCAAACGCGGCCCAGAGGCTGCCGGCCAGTTGCCCGACACCGCCGAGCACCACCACCAGGAACGAGTCGATGATGTAGCTCTGGCCAAGGTCAGGCCCGACGTTGCCGATCTGGCTCAGGGCCACGCCGCCGAGGCCGGCGATGCCCGAGCCGAGGCCGAAGGCGAGCATGTCGACGCGGCCGGTGGGCACGCCGCAGCAGGCGGCCATGTTGCGGTTCTGGGTAACGGCGCGGACGTTCAGGCCCAGGCGGGTACGGTTGAGCAACAGCCAGGTCAACAGCACCACGAACAGGGCGAAGCCGATGATGACGATGCGGCTGTACGGCAGCACCAGATTCGGCAGCACCTGCATACCGCCGGACAGCCAGGCCGGGTTGGCCACTTCGACGTTCTGCGCGCCGAAGATCAGGCGGATGGCCTGGATCAGGATCAGGCTGATGCCCCAGGTCGCCAGCAGGGTTTCCAGCGGGCGGCCATAGAGATGGCGAATGACCGTGCGCTCCAGCAGCATGCCGACCCCGGCGCTGACAAAGAACGCAACCGGCAGCGCCAGCAGCGGGTAGAACTCGATGGCGCCGGGGGCATAACGCTGGACCATCACCTGCACCACATAGGTGGTGTAGGCGCCGAGCATCAGCATCTCGCCATGGGCCATGTTGATCACCCCGAGCAGGCCGAAGGTGATCGCCAGACCGAGTGCCGCCAGCAGCAGAATCGAGCCCAGCGACAGGCCGCTGAAGGCCTGGCCGAGCAGCTCGCCGATCAGCAGCTTGCGTTTGACCTGGGCCAGGCTGGTTTCGGCGGCGGTGCGCACGCTGGCATCGCTTTCCACGGCCGGATCGAGCAGGGCTTCGAGGCGGGTGCGGGCCATCGGGTCGCCGGTTTCACCGAGCAGGCGTACTGCGGCGAGACGCACGGAGGGTTCGCTGGCGGCCAGTTGCAGATTGGCCAGGGCCAGGCCGAGGGCGGCGTGGACCGAGCTGTCTTTTTCCTGGGCGAACTGGCGGTCGAGGAATGCGACCTGGGCCGGTTGCGCGCTTTTCTGCAGTTGTTGCGCAGCTTGCAGGCGCACGGCGGCATCGTTACTGAGCAACTGATGCGCGGCGAGGGCGTTGTCCACCAGCCCGCGCAGGCGGTTGTTCAGGCGCAGTTTGCGGTCGTCGTCGGCGCTGATGCGGCCTTGTTGCAGCGAGGTCAGCAGCGGCAGCCGAGCCGCCTCGGGTTGCGCCGCCCAGTCCTGGAGCAGGCGTGCCTGGTCATTGGGCTTGGCGGTGGCGAAGTATTCGGCTTCGTTGGCGTGAGCGGCGAAGGGCAGCAACAGGCACAGGCAAAGCATGAGACGGTAGAGGGCCTTGGGCATGGCGCGGGGGTCCCTTTGGAGGATTCGAGGTTTTTGCGGCCCATCGCGAGCAAGCTCGCTCCTACGGATAAGGCGTGGCGAGTGTAGGAGCGAGCTTGCTCGCGATTTGGGGGGTGTATCAGTTGCCCTTCACCGCATAATCCGGCCGCTTGTCGTTACCCGGAATGAACGGGCTCCACGGCTGGGCACGCAGCGGCGCTTCGGTCTGCCAGACCACGTTGAACTGACCGTCGTCCTGGATTTCGCCGATCATCACCGGCTTGTGCAGGTGGTGGTTGGTCTTGTCCATGGTCAGGGTGAAGCCGGACGGCGCCTTGAAGCTCTGGTCGGCCAGGGCCGCGCGGACCTTGTCGACATCGGTGGACTTGGCCTTCTCGGCCGCCTGTGCCCACATGTGAATGCCGACGTAGGTGGCTTCCATCGGGTCGTTGGTCACCGCCTTGTCCGCGCCCGGCAGGTTCTTGGCCTTGGCGTAGGCTTTCCAGTCGGCCACGAACTGCGTGTTGACCGGGTTCTCCACCGACTCGAAGTAGTTCCACGCGGCCAGATGGCCAACCAGCGGCTTGGTGTCGATACCGCGCAGTTCTTCCTCGCCCACCGAGAACGCCACCACCGGTACGTCGGTAGCTTTCAGGCCCTGGTTGGCCAGTTCTTTGTAGAAGGGCACGTTGGAGTCGCCGTTGACCGTGGAGATAACCGCCGTCTTGCCGCCAGCGGAGAACTTCTTGATGTTCGCCACGATGGTCTGGTAATCGCTGTGGCCGAACGGGGTGTAGACCTCTTCGATGTCCTTGTCGGCCACGCCTTTGGAATGCAGGAACGCGCGCAGGATCTTGTTGGTGGTGCGCGGGTAGACGTAGTCGGTGCCGAGCAGGAAGTAGCGTTTGGCCGCGCCGCCTTCTTCGCTCATCAGGTATTCCACCGCCGGAATGGCCTGCTGGTTCGGCGCCGCGCCGGTGTAGAACACGTTCGGCGACATCTCTTCACCTTCGTACTGCACCGGGTAGAACAGCAGCCCGTTGAGTTCTTCGAACACCGGCAGCACCGACTTGCGCGACACCGAGGTCCAGCAGCCGAACACCACGGCCACCTTGTCCTGGGTCAGCAGTTGCCGGCTCTTCTCGGCGAACAGCGGCCAGTTCGACGCCGGGTCCACCACCACCGCTTCCAGCATCTTGCCGTTGACGCCGCCCTTGGCGTTGATCTGCTCGATGGTCATGAGGGCCATGTCCTTGAGCGAGGTTTCGGAGATCGCCATGGTGCCCGACAGCGAATGCAGGATGCCGACCTTGATGGTCTCGGCGGCCTGCAGGGTCCAGCTCATGCCCATCGCGGCAATGGATGCACTGAGGGTAAAGGCCTTGATCAGACTACGACGCTTCATGGTGCTCTCTCTCCGTTGAGTTCTTGGGTGTTGGCGACTCGCGGAAAGGGCTTTTGCAAGTGGTGTGCCGTCTTGTGTACAAGTGACGGCGCAGGGGTTTTGGGGTTGCGTTGCGGTCCATCGCGAGCAAGCTCGCTCCTACAAGGAGAGGCGCTAGCTCGCGGGTTGCGTGTTGCCCTGTAGGAGCGAGCTTGCTCGCGATGGACCGCAACGCGGTCCCGGGAACGAAGAGCCAGACTGGTGCCACGCATCAATCCGATGCACAGCAATGAGGCGAAAAAAAGGGGCCGGATGGCCCCTTCGATAACGCTATTAGTTAGTTGCCTCGCACCGCAGTGCGCGGATGCCGCCTGTTGCGCACGAACTGATAAGTCACGCTCAGCAACACGAACCACAACGGCGTGACGATCAGCGCCTGGCGGGTGTCGCTCTCGAAGCTCAACAGCACCAGGATCGCGGCGAAGAACACCAGGCACGCCCAGCACATGAAGCGACCGCCAGGCATCTTGTACTTCGACGCCGCATGCAGCGCGGCGCGGTGCGTGCGGTACTTCAGGTACGACAGCAGGATCAGCGACCAGACGAACATGAACAGGATCGCCGAGACGGTGGTGACCAGGGTGAACGCCTCGATCAGGTCCGGGATCACGTACATCAGCGCAGCGCCCAGCAGCAGGCAGGTGCAGGAGAAGTACAGGCCGTTGGCCGGCACGTCACGGTTGGAGAGTTTTTCGAACGCCTTGGGTGCGTCGCCTTCCTGAGCCAGGCCGAACAGCATCCGGCTGGTGGAAAACACGCCGCTGTTGGCCGACGAGGCAGCGGACGTCAGCACCACGAAGTTGATCACCGCGGCGGCGGCCGGCAGGCCGGCGAGGATGAACAGCTCAACGAACGGGCTCTTGCCCGGCACCACGTCACGCCATGGAGTCACCGCCATGATGGCGATCAGGGCGAAGACGTAGAACATGATGATCCGCAGCGGGATGGAGTTGATCGCCCGTGGCAGGGTGCGCTCCGGGTCCTTGGCTTCGGCGGCGGTGGTGCCCACCAGTTCGATGCCGACGAAGGCGAACACGGCAATCTGGAACCCGGCGAAGAAGCCCATCAGCCCGTGGGGGAACATGCCCTCGTCATTCCACAGGTGGGCGAAGCTGGCGGTGGTCCCGGTCGGCGACTGGAAGCCGCTGAACACCATGTACAGACCGGTGCCGATCAGGCCGAGGATGGCGACGATCTTGATCATCGCGAACCAGAACTCGATCTCGCCGAAGAGTTTCACGGTGATCAGGTTCAGCGACAGCAGCACGCCGACACAGGCCAGCGCCGGTATCCATTGCGGCAGGTCGGGGAACCAGAACTGCGAGTACGCGGCGATGGCGATCACGTCGGCGATGCCGGTGATGATCCAGCAGAACCAGTAGGTCCAGCCCGTGAAATAGCCGGCCCAGGGGCCGAGCAGATCGGCAGAGAAGTCGATGAAGGATTTGTAGTTGAGGTTCGACAGCAGCAGTTCGCCCATCGCGCGCATGACGAAGAACAGCATGAAGCCGATGATCATGTAGACGAAAATGATCGACGGGCCGGCGAGGCTGATGGTCTTGCCAGAACCCATGAACAGCCCGGTACCGAGGGCACCGCCGATGGCGATCAACTGGATGTGGCGATTGGTCAGATTGCGTTGCAGGTGGTGTTCCTGCGAGTCCTTTGTGAGGTCTTGATTCATTGCATGCATTCCATAAATTGCAGTCTTCTTGTGCGTGAAGCGGCGGCTAGGCTAACACGCAAAGCCGCAGGGTAGACGCGGCAAAGTGACTCGACTTTAGGGGGATAGCCATGAACAAGGGCGACTTTTTCGAGGGACGGGAGGTGGTGTAAACCTGTTTTTTGCGTTGTTAACCAAGGTGGTTAACAGGGTGGAAAACAGGTTTACAAAGGTGGCCATGGGTATCTTTATATCGTGCAGGTCATCGCAGCTAACAGCTGCTCCCAGTAGAGAGACGTCACGCCCGCGTCGCCAACAACCGCCTCCCGAACACCTTGTCCAAACCCCACACCACCAGCATCGACACCCCCACCAGCGGAAACGCCACGCCCAGCACCAGCATGACCACGGTGGCGGTCTTCCAGCGTGGCAGGTCGTGACGCAGTGGCGGTACGCCGAGGCCGCCTTCGGGGCGGCGTTTCCACCACATCACCAGGCCGCTGACCGAGCCCAGCAATACCATCAGGCAGATCAGCAGGATCAGCATCTGGTTGAACCAGCCGAACATCTTGCCTTCATGCAGCATGACCCCCAGTTCCGTGGCTCGGGCCACCGGGCTGTAGTCTTTCCAGCGCACGTCCACCAGCACCTTGCCGGTGTATTGATCGACATGCAGGGTGGCGTCGTTGCGCGGGTCGTCGGCGAACACAGCAATGGTGAACACGCCGCTGGCGGTGGTCGGCGGGGTGATGCTGTAGCCGGGTTCGACGCCGCGCTCATTGGCCAATTCCTCGACTTGCTGCAGGCTGATCTGCGGCGCGGCGGGGGCGCTGTCCATTGCCATGTGCCCCTGGTGCTCGGCATGGGCACCGGACGATTGCGGCATCGGGGTGTTTTCCACTGCCCAAGGCACGGTCTGGCGGGCGGCGGTGTTGAGGGTGCGGGCTTCCTGGTCGGAGGTCGGCACGTCGTTCCACATCGCTGCCGGAAAGCGGTTCCACAGGTCGGCGTATTGCTTGCCCCAGAAGCCGGTCCAGGTCATGCCGCTGAGCAGCATCAGCAGCAGGACCAGCGCTCCCCAGAATCCGCTGACCGCATGCAGGTCACGCCAGAGCAGTCGCCCGCGGGCACTCAGGCGCGGCCACAACACGCCGGCCATTCGCCCGCCCCGCGGCCACCAGAGATACAGGCCGGACACCACCAGGACGATACCCCAGCCCGCGGCCAGTTCCACCAGGCGGTCGCCCGTGGTGCCGATCATCAGTTCGCCGTGCAGCGCGCGGGCCACGGCCTGCAGGTTGCTTTTGGCGTCCTGCGCGCCGAGCAGCGTGCCGGTGTAGGGGTCGACGAACACGTTCAGTTCCTGCCCGCCGTCCTTGACCACGAACTGCGCGCTGCGGTCGGCGGCCGGCGCCGGCAGGTACTGGCTGATCTGGCCCTGTGGATAAGCGGCCTTCACGGTGTGCAGCAGATGGTCGGCGCCATGCCGGTGGTGACCGGCCTCGACCACCATCAGCGAGCGATACATCAACGGATCAAGCTGCGGCTTGAACAGGTAGATGATCCCGGTGATCGCCAGCAGGATCATGAACGGCGCCACGAACAACCCGGCATAGAAATGCCAGCGCCACGCCAGGTTGTAGAACGAAAACGAAGGTTTGCTCATGGAGCACTCCCAGGTGGTGGGCGCGGCGACTGGCCGCGCCCGGGTTGGATCAGAAACTCACGTCGACCTTGGTCCAGAACGTACGCCCCGGCTCGCTGACCGGTTCAAAGCCCGAGTAACCGAAGCCGGCGTTGCCCGCCAGGTTCAGGTGCTCGGCGTAGGCCTTGTCGAACAGGTTGTCGACGCCGGCGCTGAGCTTGAGGTTCTTGCTCACACGATAGGCGCCGTTGAGCGAGAACACGCCGAAACCGCCGGTTTTCTCGAAGTCCTTGCCGACGATGTTGCCGTAGTTTTCCGAGATGCGATTCTGCGCCGAGACCAGTCGCCACAGGGCGCCGGCACTCCAGTCGGATTCGCTGTAGGTCAGGCCGAGGCGGCTTTCCAGCGGTGGCATCTGCGGCAGGGCCGAGCCGTCGCTGCTGTTCTTGCCCCAGGCGTAGGCCAGGGTCGCATCGGCTTTCCAGTTGCTGGTCAGTTGATAGGCGACACCCAGTTCGCCGCCCATGATCCGCGCGTCGACGTTGCCGGCGCGGGAGACGCTGGTGCCAGCGGTGTAGTCGTAGAGGATGAAGTCGCGCACCTGGCCGACGTAGCCCGAGGCCCATGCTTCCAGGTCTTCGGTCTTGTACTGGATGCCGAAGTCCAGTTGCGTGGTCTTCTCCGGCTTGATCGCATCGAAGGCATTGACCGAGCCGGCCGGGCCGAAGGTCGGCGAGAACAGCTCCCAGTAATCGGGGAAGCGCTGCACATGGCCGATGCCGACGTAGGCAGTGGCCGGTGCGTCGACCAGGTCGTGCTCGTAGCGCAGGAAGCCGCTGGGCAGGGTATCGGCGCGGGTGTTGCCGGCGGTCGGATTGGGCATGACCATCATTCCCGAACCGCGGGTCTTGCGGAAATCCTTGGCCGAGGCACGGTCCAGCCGCGCGCCGCTGACCAGGCGGTCCTG
This sequence comes from Pseudomonas sp. Marseille-P9899, assembly GCF_903166565.1. Taxonomy (NCBI): domain Bacteria; kingdom Pseudomonadati; phylum Pseudomonadota; class Gammaproteobacteria; order Pseudomonadales; family Pseudomonadaceae; genus Pseudomonas; species Pseudomonas sp. Marseille-P9899. The sequence continues at coordinate 5,002 of NZ_CAESCG010000012.1, read as the reverse complement.
GCTGTCCAGTTCCCAGGTCAGCTCGCCGAACACGCCGTAGTTGTGGAAGTCGGCGTCTTTGGTCCAGGGCTGGTTGCCATAGGTGTTGACGCCCATGCCGGTGCGCTGGCGGTGTTCGTTGGTCTGTGCGTCGATGCCGCTGACCAGGGTCACGTCCTCCCAGCGCCAGGTGCCCTTGATGCGCGCGCCCATGGTGCGGCGGTCGACGTTGCTGGCCATGGGGCCGGCCATCATGCCGGTGCCGGAGGTGGTGCGCAGGCTGTAGTTGTCCATCACGTGGTCGGCGTAGTTGTAGTAGACCTGCGCTTCGAGCTTGTCGAAGACCTCGCCGATATTGGACTTCTCGAAACGCAGGCCGAGGCTTTCGCGCTTGAACTGCGAACCGTCCATGCCGCGCCCGGCGTAGCGGGCTTCGCCGTCGCCGCGGCCGGCGGTCAGTTCCAGCAGGGTGTCGCTGTCCGGGGTCCAGCCAACGGCGACGTCGCCGTTCCACTTGTCCCATTTCGACGGCACGGTGTCGCCGTGGCCGTCTTCATAGTCGTCGGAGCGCGACTGGTTGCCGACGAAGCGCACGTAGCCCTGGCTGCCACCGGCGGCGGCATCCAGCACTTTGTCGAAGCGGCCGTTGGAACCGGCCAGCAGGCTGGCGTTGACCCGGGTGCCCAGCTCGCCGAATTTCTCCGGCTCGCGGTCGAAGAGGATGGTCCCCGCGGACGCGCCCGGCCCCCACTGCACGCTTTGCGGGCCCTTGATCACGGTCAGGCGGTCGTAGGTTTCCGGGGAGATGTAGGAGGTCGGTGCATCCATGCGGTTCGGGCAGGCGCCGAGCATCAGGCCGCCGTTGGTGAGGATGTTCAGCCGCGAGCCGAACATGCCGCGCAGTACCGGGTCGCCGTTGGTGCCGCCGGAGCGGATCGCCGAGAAACCGGGGATGGTCTTCAGGTAGTCGGCACCGTCGCTGGCCGGCACGGGCTGGCGCGGGTCCTTGGGGTTGGTGATCACTGTCAGTGGCGAACTCGGTGCCACCGCAGTAATGACTGTGGGGCTGAGTTCCGGCTGGCCGTGGTCATGGCCTTCGTGGCCGGTTTCCGCAGCCAGGGCAGCGGGAACGAAGAGGCTGCCGCACAGCAGCGCAATGGTCCCGCGCAGGGACAAACGATAGACAGGGGTGGAGCTGGACATAGGTCTTCCAACATCGATCAGTCATGAAGGTGCACGCGCACGCGGCGATTGGCCGGTGACGAGCGCTGTTTCGGAATGTTCAGACGACGTTGTGGGAAGGTGGCGCACGGCTGCGGGCGCCGGGGAAGAACGCCGGGCGCGGATGGCCCTGGCGGGGTAGAACGACAAGACGGTGGCTGGCCGGGACGGCCTCGCTGTTGAGCAGGCTCAGTTGCTGCGGCAGTGCCGGGCAGTGGAAGAACAGGCTGCAATAGCCGCACTTCTCCCACATGACGTGCAGCGACGAATCGCCGCCGCCAGGGTGCGCATCGCCGTGATGGCCCGTCACGTCGTCCGTGCCTGCGCCCATGTCCATGTTCATCGACATGGAGGTGCTGTGATCCATCGGCATCGACTGGGAAACCAGCGGTCCGATAAAGATCATCAGCATGGCGAACAGGCTCAGCCAGCTCGCGCGCAGTGTCCTGTGGTCAGGGCGCGGGGGCCGGTGGCGTCCGGTGCGGGCGAGGCTCATGGCGAGCGGCGCTCAGGGATCAGTGCTGGTGCTGGTGCTCGTCGCTGCCTTCAGGCGGCTGCTTTTGCACCGCGACTTCGACGGTGATATCGCCGGCCTTTTCGAAATGCAGGGTCAGCGGGAAGCGCTTGCCGTCGGTGAGCAGGCTGCGGTCGTTAGGCTGCATGATCATCACGTGGTAGGCGCTCGGGCTGAACACCACCTTGCCGCCCGCCGGCACGACGACGTTGGGGACTTGCTGCATGCGCATCACGTCGCCGGTCATCACGTGTTCGTGAAGCTGGGAATCTTTGCTGATCGAGGTGTCGACACTGAGCAGGCGGTCGTCCTCCTTGCCCTTGTTGTCGATGATGAAATAGGCCGCCACGTTGGGTGCGTTCGGTGGCAGTTGCAGCGACCACGGGTGGGCGATATGCAGGTCACCCTTGGTGTATTCGTGGGCACTGGCGAAGCTGGCGGGCAGCAGCAGGGCAGCCAGCATCAGGACGTTCTTGAGCATGAAATGTCTCCGGTCGATTCAAATTGTTCGCAGGTATCAGCGTAGTGAATCAAACGGTGGGAGAGGCACGGGGATTGAGCGAGGGCCACAGTTCACGGGGCGTGGGCTGGGTGGGCTGGGCGATGGCCAGCGGGGTGGCGAAGGCGTATGTCGGCAGGACCAGTTGCGGCGCCTGGCCAGGCAACGCGAGCAAGGGCGCGGCTCCGGAGCAGCACCAGCAATGCTGCATCACGGCGTGGTCGTCGTTTTGCTGGTCGGGTTGGCCGAGGGAGACGGCGATCAGCTTGGTGCCGCCGGTGGAGCAGAAGGCGCCCCACAGCAACTGCTCGGCGGGCGCCTTGGCGGCGTTTGCGGACAACGGCATCGCCAGCAGATTGAACAGCACTGCGAAGCAGGCGATCCAGGCGTAGGCGAGCCGTTGTGCGGGCATGGGTTGATCCGGTGGGATTCGAATGATGGCTATTTAGCCAGAAGACGCCGGGGATGTAAAAAATGGGGGTGTGATGAAGTGTCGCAGCCGCTTCATGAAGGTGCGGGAGCTGGCAAGCCAGCTCCCATTGATTCAGACCTTCGCCCGACCCAGCATGCCCCTGACGGCTTCTTGCAGGTCCGCCGGCAACACCACCAGCTTGGCGTTGTTGCTGGCCGCGAGACTTTCCATGGCGCTGATGTAGCGTTCGCCCAGCAGGTACATGGCCGGAGTCACGTCATTGCCGACGGCGTTCTTGACCAGGGTGATGGCCTGGGCCGACGCCTCGGCCAGGTTGACCTGGGCGGCGGCGTCGAGCTTGGCCGACTCCTGGCGCGCCTGGGCTTCGAGGATCGCCGCCTGCTTGGCACCTTCGGCGCGGGTCACGTCGGCTTTACGCTCACGCTCGGCCGCGGCCTGGCGCTCCATGGCCGTTTGCATGCTCGGCGAAGGCTTGATGTCCTGGATTTCCACCGAACGCACGGTGATGCCCCAGTCTTCGGTCTGCTCCGACATCGCGTCGCGCAGGCGCGCCTTGATCTGTTCGCGGCTGGACAGCGCTTCGTCCAGTTCCATGGCGCCGACGATGGCACGCAGCGAGGTCATGGTCAGGCTGGTGACCGCGTAGGAGTAGTTCACCACGCCGTAGGCGGCTTTCTGCGGGTCCACCACCTTGGCGAAGCACAGGGCGTTGGCGACGATCACCGCGTTGTCCTTGGTGATGATTTCCTGTTGCTGCACGTCGAGGATGATGTCCTTGGTCGGCAGCCGGTAAGCCACTACGTCCATGTACGGGATAAGGATGTTCAGGCCCGGCTTGAGGGTGGTGTGGTAGCGGCCCAGGCGCTCGACGATCCATTCCTCGCCCTGGGGCACGATGCGCACGCCCTTGAATACAGTGATGAGGACAAACAGGGCGATGGTTGCGGTAATGATCAGACTGGTCATGACATTTCTCTTCCTTTGATGGTGTCTTGAAACGCTTTCAGGCCTTGCCGACCCGGACGATGTTGCCCTCGATCGCGAGGATGCGGACCCGCTCGCCCGAGGCGATGTCGCTGTTGGCGATGCAGACCCACTCTTCATTGCCGAGGATCGGCTTCTGGAAACGGACGCGGCCTTTCTGGAATTCGGAGACTGGCGCGGTCAGCAGGCCGACTTCGCCGATCACCTCGTCGGCGGTCCAGCGGTTGTCCGCCTTGCGGGGTTTGAACACCTTGAACCAGAGGGCGACGGTGAGGGAGGAGAGCACCACCCAGATCATCAGCTCGCTGGCCAGGGACAGGCCCGGCACCAGCCCGGCGATCACTCCGACCGCCACGGCGCCGATGCCGAACCAGATGATGAAGAAGGTGGGCAGTACCAGTTCCAGCAAGATCAGGCCAAAGCCCAGAACGAGCCAGATCCACCATTGCAGTTCCATAGTCGCAGCCTTGCGTAGGGAAAAGGATGAGGCATTGGAATCGCTTGCCGGTGTGTTGGCAATACCCGAGTGGTGCACTGGCCTATTACAGGAGGTGTCCGTCAGCCAGCGCGGCGAGCAGCGCGGCCGGGTCGGTGAAGTGGCGGTCGACCTCGGGCAGTGCCGGCCGGCCGAGAATCAGCACCGGCACGCCGCGTTCGCGGGCCACCTGCAACTTCGGTTCGGTGGCGCTGCTGCCGCTGTTCTTGCTGATCAGCACATCGATCTGGCGACGTTCGAACAGCTGCCGCTCGTCGTCCAGCAGAAACGGCCCACGGGCGCCGATCACTTCGCAGCGGTCGTTGCCGGGGCAGGCGTCGAGGGCGCGCAGGGTCCAGAACTGATGGTCAGGGATTTCATCCAGATGTTGCAGCGGTTCGCGGCCGAGGGTGAACAGCGGGCGGCGGAAAGTGTGCAGTGCCGCGATCAGTTCGGCCCAATCGGCGACCTCGCGCCAATCGTCGCCGGCCTGTGCCTGCCAGGCGGGACGGCGCAGGGCCCAGCAGGGAATGCCGGCGAGGGTCGCGGCGCGGGCGGCGTTGGCGCTGATTTGCGCGGCGTAGGGGTGGGTGGCGTCGATCAGCAGGTCGATGCCTTCGGTGCGCAGGTAGGCGGCCAGGCCGTCCGCGCCGCCATAACCGCCGACGCGCACCTGGCAGGCCAGGTCATCCGGCACCCGGCCGATCCCGGCCAGGCTGTAGACGTGCTCAGGCCCCAATTGGCGGGCGATGCGCAGGGCTTCGGTGACGCCGCCTCGCGCAGGAATGCAATTACCCCGGTGGCTTCGAGGTCACGGTGAACGTGCAGGACGGCGAAAGCCTGGCGCTGAAGACCATGAACCCGCGCCTGGGGATTCTCGGCGGGCTGTCGATTCTC
>NZ_CAESCG010000011.1:0-219560 GCF_903166565.1 Pseudomonas sp. Marseille-P9899 | reverse complement strand
AAAACTGGTGGTTTATCCAGCATTAGGGGTTGCGCAGGTAATGTGCAAAAGCTATAATGCACATATACCAAGTTGCTTGGAAGGCATTACAAGTCAGCGTAATGTGCAGTAAAGGTGGGGGGTGAAGGGCCTGGGTTGGCACTACAACTTTCAGCAACTTGTATCTGCGTCTTGCTCAGAGCAAGCGCCGTGCCATCGGTTTTTTATTCGAAAGAAACTCGTGCTCAGGTTCACCGGCAAGCGGTCGCGGGCTTTCTTTATGGGTCGTGCAACCCTCTGCAACACAGAAAGTTACACCCGAGGCCATAAATAGGCGCAACCACTCAATGCCATCATTGCAACCCTCGCGCGTGTTTACGTGCAACCGTCCTGTAACAGCATGCGTAACGGAAGTGCACATCCGTGGTGCGCGACTGCTACAGCAAGCACCATAAGAGGCTAGTCTGGGTTGGAGAAATCGCCGCTAAAGGTAGGCTGCTACCGAATGACCCGGCAGACGCCGGCTTCGCCCTACGGCAAAGACTGGCACAATGAGCAGCTCTGATGGCACACGCCTGGACTGGAGCCTTATATGAGCGAAAGCGCCTTCGCCGATCGCATCGTGCAGAGCCTGCTGGACACCGATTTCTACAAGCTGACGATGATGCAGGCGGTGCTGCACAACTACCCCAACGTCGACGTCGAATGGGAGTTCCGCTGCCGCAATGGTGAGGACCTGCGCCCCTGGCTGGGGCAGATCGGTGAACAGATAGAGCGCCTGAGCGAGATGTGCATCAGCACCGAGCAACTGGCCTTCCTTGAGCAGATCAGCTTCATGAAGCCGGATTTCCTGCGCTTCCTCGGCCTGTTCCGCTTCAACCTGCGCTACCTGAAACTGGGCATCGAGAACGACCAGCTTTTCCTCCGCCTGCGCGGCCCGTGGCTGCACGTGATCCTCTTCGAAGTCCCGCTGCTGGCGATCATCAGCGAAGTGCGCAACCGCAACCGTTATCCACAGGTGCATCTGGAACAGGCCCGCGAACAACTGCACCGCAAGTTCGACTGGCTGCGCGCCAACTCCAGCGCCGAGGAATTGTCCGAGTTGCAAGTCGCCGATTTCGGCACCCGCCGGCGCTTCTCCTACGGCGTCCAGGAAGAAGTGGTGAAGGTGCTCAAGGCCGACTTCCCCGCGCGCTTCGTCGGCACCAGTAACGTGCACCTGGCATGGAAACTGGATATCAAGCCACTGGGCACCATGGCCCACGAATGGATCATGGCCCACCAGCAGCTCGGACCGCGGCTGATCGACAGCCAGATTGCCGCCCTCGACTGCTGGGTACGCGAGTACCGCGGCCTGTTGGGCATTGCCCTGACTGACTGCATCACCATGGATGCCTTCCTGCAGGACTTCGACCTGTACTTCGCCAAGCTTTTCGATGGCCTGCGGCATGACTCGGGCGACCCGGTGATCTGGGCGGAGAAAGCCATCGAGCATTACCGCAAGCTCGGCATCGACCCGATGACCAAGACCCTGGTGTTTTCCGATGGCTTGAACCTGCCCCGTTCGCTGGAAATCTTCCGGGCCCTGCGCGGACGGATCAATGTCAGCTTCGGCATAGGCACCAACCTCACATGCGACATCCCCGGAGTGGCGCCGATGAGCATCGTGCTTAAAATGACCGACTGTAATGGCCAGCCCGTGGCCAAGATTTCCGATGAGGCCGCCAAGACCCAGTGTCGCGACCCCAACTTCGTTTCCTACCTCCGTCACGTTTTCAAAGTTCCCAGCGAGGAGTAACCCATGCAAGCCGTCCAGCGAGAGATCGCGCAGCAGCTCAAGGTCCAGCCGCCGTTCGCCGACCAGGCCGCGCTTGAGGCCGAAGTGGCCCGGCGCGTCGCCTTCATCCAGCAATGCCTGAAAAACGCCGGGCTCAAGACCCTGGTGCTGGGCATCAGCGGCGGCGTCGATTCGCTGACCGCCGCGTTGCTGGCCCAGCGCGCGATCAACGACCTGCGCCAGCAGAGCGGTGACGAGCACTACCGCTTCATCGCCGTGCGCCTGCCGTACCACGTGCAGCACGACGAACACGATGCCCAGGCCTGCATCGACTTCATCCAGCCGGACGAACTGCACACGGTGAACATCGCTCCGGCAGTGCGCGCCCTGGCCACCGAGGTCAAGGCCCTGGAAGGCGGTCAGCCGAGTCTGGTGGATTTCGTGGTCGGCAACACCAAGGCGCGCATGCGCATGGTGGCCCAGTACACCATCGCCGGGGCCCGTGCGGGCCTGGTGATCGGCACCGACCATGCGGCGGAAGCGGTGATTTCTTCCCCCCTACACTAACCTGCACATCCCTCCCCCATCCCCGCCCCAAGGGCTTTCCTTCGTCAAATCTCCACAGCCATAATGCACATCATCAGTAGGTGAACGATCGCATAGGGCAGTTGTTGATGAAGGTGGTAACCGCTAGAGAAAGACTTATCGACCTGAGCAATTCTGTTCTCGCCACAGGGGAATACAGAGAGCAGTTCATGGCTCAACCTGAGGGCAAGCAACCGATTGTCCAGGTGAATGGTTGTGGCCTCGTAGATGAGGATGAACGCCTGCAACCCCTGGTATCCACCTACCTATCCCTGAATCTCCGCAAGAAGAGTCTCGCTTTCGCCTCGGTCAAATCCTATGCCAGCCGGTTGGCCCTCCTACTTCAAGACCTCAAAACCAATGTTGAGTTTGAAGGCTGCTATCGGGACGACGCATTTCTGAGTGTGACCATTGGACGCCTGGAGACCTACCTGGCGAACCTAGCCGCAAATGGCTTAGCCCCCAAGACGATTCAGACCCGTGACGCTGCGCATCTCCATTTCTTCAGCAAATTCCTCTGCAGGTCTTTTGATGGACAACCGGCACTCAGGGAGGACAATCCCTATGAAGACGGTATGCTCTGGACGGGGAAGGCCAACACCTTGGGTATCGTTCAGCCCAGTAGCCTCACCGAGCTTGAGCAGTTGATCCTGCACGCCCATTCCGAACGCGAACGATGCCTTATTCAAGCGGTATACGACTCAGGGACGCGAGTCTCTGAAGTCCCTCGCATTACGCTCCAGGCGGTGAGAGACGCCCTCGACTTCCACAAGCTCCGATTCGTGGCGGCCTCAGGAGACTATCCACTCCAACCAGACTATTGCCCGCTCCACATCGCCGGTAGCAAGGGCAGACGTGACCAGATCAAGCCTCGCATCACCTTAGTCAGCCGGACGGTTCTTGAGCGTATCGATGCCTATCACCGAACGCCGTTGTACCGAAGACTCGCTAAGAAGTACGAGAGCCCTGAGACCACTCCCGCATTTTTTAATGCTCAAGGAACACCGCATACCACCAAGAGCGTGGAGAAGTTATTTGAAAGGACGAGCAAGCGAGCCCTGAAGGCCGGGAAAATCAGGCGAGCCATTTCTCCTCACAAGCTACGCCATGGCGGTGCGTACGCCATCCTGGGGAGCCCTGACCTGGGACAAAGTTACCTTGATCGCTTGGTCACTCTCACGAAGTCGTACGGGCACAACAGCGAAACAACCTCTGAGGGCTACACGCTGATTCCTTTTGACATCTTTCAAAAGCTCAGAGAACCAAACGCCGTGGTGAAAACTAAAGCTGGTGAGATGCACACACTCCGGGAACGGACAACTAAGCGCATCCGGACTGGAGATGTGAAGTGATGAATGTCGACCTCCCCTTCTCCGTTGAGCACCCGCTTGACCAGCCTGATGACGTTCAAGTCTCTGTATGCACAGAGCCTGACCATGAAACCAAAGCCAACGCCAACCCCAACGATGCCATGGCCGATGCCGCAACAGAATACGACCTCAAGAAGCGTAGAACGGCTGATATCAATGAGGCCATCGAAGCATGGGCAGACAACATTAAATCAAGCCGGCAGAACCTGCTCACGGTTCAACTCTCGCAGAATGGTGAGCTGAGCGTGTCTCCCACCTTCCTGGAGAAGGCTCTAGGCACTACCCAGAATACCCTGACGTCCAGGGCGTACATCTTCGAGTCAATCGTTGAGCGAATGATTGAGGAACAGATTGTGGTTCCAGGCCAAAACTCGATCTCAAACGAGTGGCGTCGCAAGCTACTTTGCTGGTACGAGTCAATTCCCGAAGAGGAAAAGAAAGACATCCCGATCGTGAAAAACAGCATTTCGGTCACACGATGCTTGAGCAAAGTCGAAGGCATGGGAAACCTGAAATGGGCACGGCGCGAGCTTCCTCTGGCCAACCAGACCTTCAACGAGATCGAGGAAGACCTCAAAGCCCGTGGTGTCATTGCATCCGACTACAAGCCGACGAAAGACCGGAAGCTTGAGCAGGCCCAGAAACGCAGCGAGTCCCCCAAGGTTGATACCTGGGAGCAAGTCATCTCCTCGCTGAGGGCTATCCCCCTCTCAAAAATTGAACAGCTGGTTAACAACGACCCTGATCGACCATTCAAAAAATTACTGCATATGTTTGCGGCGGCATCCATGAAGGCCGCTTCAGTATCAGGGCAGAAAAATTATGGCGAGGCGTTTCGGTTTGTCTCCGAGCACCTGAAGGAGGTCGGCTTCAAGGGACAGGAGGATCCGAGAGAGTACATCACCCCCAACTATCTTCCTCGCTTTCGAAGCTACCTGGCCGAGCAATTGACCATTGGCTCGATCTCAAGCTACACCGCAGATGGTTTGTTGTCGATGACGCGCCAGATGCTCAAGCGCGCTCTCAAGATCCAAGGTATCGGCTTTACCAGCTTCGTTGACATCCAGGGTTTTGACAAAGTCAGGGAGACAGATGAGTACCGGCCATACTTAGCCGCCGACCGAGAGAAAATCAAAAGCGCCTGCGAGCTTGAGATCCAAGAAACCAACGCATTGGCCCAAGACTATGTGTACTCCCATGGCGGCTGCGACCCGATGGACGCCCAGGGCTACGTTCGAAATGGGTTTGCCAGCCTGGAAAATGCCCGCTGGATCTTCGAAAACAAGCTGAATTGCCAACGTATCAGCCGTGCGTTTCATGACCCGAACAACCGGTATGAAAAAGGCTTCTGCCAGATTGTGGATTACGTGGAGCAGGGGATCGTTGAGATCTACAAAAGCTGGGGAGTGATTTACGAGGTCACATCAAGGCTGCTCGCCCCCTACATTATTCGACTTGCCCAAGTGACAGGTCTGAACGCCGACTCCCTCGTCACGTTGGATCTGGACGATTTCGTTGAGTGCCATGAGCTGTCGAGGCGACCGTGCCTTCGGTACTGGAAGGAGCGAAGCGGGGGGCAGAAATTCTACCACCTCGATTTGATGCACGCGGATATCTCCTGGCTCAGCTTTTCTCAAAGCTTCCAAGTCAAAAAAGTTTTTGATGACGTGATCCATCTGACTCGCCACATTCGAGCGCGTGCCGAAGGCCCGGCCAAAAATCGCCTGTTCATTTACGAATCACGTAAGCAAAGCGAGTTCAGAACGGTCAAGACCTTCGAAGGCTGGACACTGATCAATGGTGTCATGCAGCAGTTCTCAAAAGACCATTTGCTGAAGACCGATGCCGGCGCCCCCCTGCCGATTTCTGCCTCGCGGCTGAGACCCAGCCTGGTGGCTGAGCTCATCGACAATGGCGTATCTGTTCGAGAGATCCAGGTCATCTTGGGCCACAAGAGGATTTCGACGACATTGAAGTACCTCGACAAGCTGGAATTCAGCAAAACCGCACGGTATGTGGTTGAAGAAGCGCTCAAGAAAATTCACAAGGAGCTTGTTCTTGATGCGGCCAGCGGAGTAGCAGAGAGCCCGCAGAATACCGCTGGCGACCCATCTGCTCTCCCAGACGGTCTTGACCCCTCTGCGATCATCATCAGAACCGGGCTTGTTGAATGCCGCAACGTGTACGACCCACCGGAAGAGATCAGGAGCCTCAGTGGTTACAAGGAAGGCAATCCCTGCTCCCTGTTGAACAAATGCCTGTCGTGCCGTAACTGCATCATCACCGTGTCCAACCTCCCGGATCTGTTTGCCATGCGCAGGGATTACCAGACGATGATGGATACCAGCCCCATCTCACAAACGCCGTATGGGCACGTCATTCGTGAAAACCTGGAAACCCTGGACAGCATTCTCACCCCGTCGATCAATGGGTTTGAAGCCGAGCAACTTGACGAAGCTGAGCGGCTTTCTGAAAACATCATCACCAGCAGTTTGATCGAGGGTATGACGCTATGATGCCGACCTTGGATGCTCTCCTGTCTCAGTTGAAACCCGCCCGGGAAGGGTTGCTTCGACTTCTGAGCGATGGCGATCTGATTGGTACGGACAAGGCGCCGATCGGCCTGACCCCTATGACCCTCCTTCAAGGCCTCATGAGCCTCCCCGTAAGCAAGCTCAGCCTCCTGATGCATCAGGTCTGGGACTTCAATGAGGAGCCGGGCACGAGGGCCAGAGACATTCAGGGTGCCAAATCACGGATCGATTTCGGCAATTACCCCAACCTGAATCAAACTATCTTGTTTGAACTCAAAATTGCCATCTTGTGTGTGTTGCAAATTCCTGGCGCCATGCGTATCAGTGACATCCCCATCATCTACAAGCCGCACACTGTTCTGGAAATTTTCAAATCAACTATCCCATTCATCGACAACATGTGCGCACGAAAACGTGCTCGACTGGGGAATGAGTACTTCGAACTTACCTACTACAGCCTGGCTGATTTCGGCGAAGCAGATTATCAGCTCGAAGCCGCTCAATACGAGAGGGCCTTTCGCCGCGTTACCAATCAAGGGTTCACTTTTCTTAGATCCGTATTTTTACTTGAGAATCTTTTCGCCAAGTCATTACCCTTCGTCGATCTGGAGTCATTGGAGTGGCAAAGAAATAGCATTACCAACAAAAAGGTTCGGCAGAAGGAAAAATTCTTTACTAACAGGGCTTTTGAAAAGAGTGCTCGGAACGGGTCATATGCCGTAGTTGATTTCCTCAAGGCTCTTCACGAGCCAGTGGAGGATCAATATGCGTTGGAGCGGGCCGAGGCAAATGGTTATAAGGCTGCGGCAGATGTCATGCTTACACAAAGAAGCTATGACATTTACGTTGCCATCCGCCTCACCTCGCGGGGTTATAAAACATCTGATGTAGAGCCTCATCTTTACAAGCCTGATCCAGCCTACCATTCGCCTCAAACTCCGGGCATGCTTAAGGATAAAGAGGCTATCTGCAAGCTGACCAAGACACGGCTGAACGAAGAGTTTTATCAATACATCACTCATATCAACAACAGCGCGACTTACATTGTCGGTCAATACACAGGCATGAGGCCATCCGAGTTGAGCGGGATCATGGCGGATGGCTGCCTAACGATCGACGAATTTGGCCATCATCTGATTCTCAGTACGGTCATCAAAAATCGTGGTGTTTACGGAAAGTTGTTTGATGACAAATGGGCTGCAATTCCGATCGTTCTGGACGCTGTTCGGACTTTGGTAATTTTGAACCGGTTCAAACGCAACCCCTACCTCATTTCAAATATGACCACCGTCGCGCCTGGCGCAGAGTCGTCCGCCAATTCCTTAAGTAGCAAAGGTCAAACTCATCTGCTACGTAGCTTTCTTGCTCAGATTCTGAGTCCGGAAGAAATGGAGTCCCTGGATGTCTCCACGTACACGCTTCGCCATACCCTCGCTAATCAAATGAATCGCGCGGCGGTTGGATTACCGTTTATTTCTTATCAACTGAAGCATTTTGGCAACATCGTGGGGAGTATTGGCCAGCATAGGGCAAGTGCGACCACCATCGACTACGGCGGCATTGCTGAGACCCTAACGTCGGGGAGTGGCGCGGACGGTGATCGGGCGCGAAAAGCCGCGAACTTGGAGTTCGTCGTCAACACTTATGACCCTGACGGCAATTACGTAGGGGACAACGCTCAGGCACATCGCCAGCGACTGAAAGCCTATTTCCAAGGCTACTTGGAGCAGGGGTACACGAAGGAGGAAATCTTTGACCGCATGGTCGAGCTGGACTTCGCGATTATCAATGTTGGTCAGGGCTACTGTTATGGCCAAGCGTCTGAGTCATGGGACACTTCACTTCCCTGCATCGGCTCCCTTCGCTGCAATCCAAATCGCTGCAAAAACGCAGTGGTGACCAAAGCCAATGCACCTAAGTGGAGGGAGGTCGTTATCCAAAATACTATCGCTTTGAAAAAACTGGGAGCGGCTCCCGATGGGGAGCAATCGGAGACGGGTGTCGACCATCAGTTCGCCAAGTCCGTTGCCCAGATGCAGCTTGCCATCTCGGAAGCGCAAGCCGTGCTGAGGGGCTTGGGTGAGGAGGTTTTGGCATGACTTCTGCCCCATATGACCAGAAAAACGCGGAAGATGCTGAAGCCAACACACGGCTACTGAGCGAAGCCATAAAGAGGATTGAGAGAGATCCGTCTCTGCCGGCCAGCATCTCAGCTCTTTCCAAAATGGTGGGGATGCACCGTAACTCAATTAGCAGACGAGTCTGGCCAGCCGAGAAGCTTCAAGCCATCAAAGAGAAACGTGAGCAGCAGGAAAAGGAGCAGGCGCTAAACCAAAAAATATCACTGTCACCGGAGCAGCTCCTGGAGCAGAGTCGGCTGGAGGTCATTTACTGGTTCAACGAGTTGCTGGATGCCAGGGCGTCTATCGCCGCGCTGACTAAGACAATCGGCGAAACAGAGTCCAGCCGTAGTTTCTACGTGAACCAGTCACGCGATCGGTTGGAAATCATCAATAAGTTGCGATCCGACAACATGAAGCTGCAGGACGCAGTAGCGGTTCTCGAAGAAGAGCTCAGCGTGTACAGGGCCAATGCAAGCGGCCCATGACGACTTGGAACCAGTTGGATCATGGTCGCTAGCGAGCTCAATCATCATGGGCATGGCGGAGGTTGGCCGGAGGTAACGGTAATCGTCTATGAGGCGCGATTTTTTGCGGAGGAAAAACTTAATGCACAGTCCGGGATTAGTTGGCCACTACATGAGTCTCTTAAACCAGCGACTGTAAGAGCTTTGGCAAAAATTCACGGTCGCGGCGTCTACATGGATCATGTCATTCAATCTTAGCTTGGCTCTCCAAGCATTAAGACTCCGTCGATATCCCTCACCGCGCCACAGGCAATCAATAATGGCACTAGCCGCTCCTGCAGTTCAGGCTTTACGAACTCCATTATAATTTCTATTGGAACAACTCCTACAGTGTTGAGCTCGCTTTTAGTGTAGGACAACCAAGCACTACTCAACGCTTGCAAGACGTCACTCGCGGAAGTAATAGCGAAACGACGATTGACCACCCCAGCTTCAAAAATAAATGTATGCTGGTAACGGTAACCGCATTCACTCCAATTATTTTCCTTGCAGCGATTGCAAGTACACGGCCCATCGCCGAACGCTCTATCAATAAGATCATTAAATAACATTATAGACTTCAGTGACAGGCGAGAATTTACATCCAGCCTATTTCCGACTTTATTTTTATGATCTAATAGTTTTTGATCCGAGCTTCGGCCAGGCTTGGACTTCAAAATCGACTGGCGCTCATAAGAGGTGTACTGCGGAACCTCTGACCAAGATATCATATCATCTGAGAACATCAACCTTCCCATTTTTAGCAGAAAAGAAGGATCAAGCTGCTCACGTACAATATCGCAAAACAAATTTGCTGATTTAACAAACTCCTTTATACTCGAAACAAATTTTTTAGCCCACTCAACATGTTCGCGATTGTCTTGAGCATAATTAGGGTTAGGATACTGTCGCTTGTAGGCATGGAAGCCACTATAAGTTTTCCTATTTGGCTCGTACTCTGCTCTCTCCATCATAAGATCAACGGCATAGTTCGCCTTGTCAATCATATTTGATGCCGAAATCTCTACATCTAGAAAATCACCTTTCGGAAAAATCCAACTTGGCAGCTTGGCTCTGGCGAATCTGGCGCCGTCAACAAATCCTTCATGAAGAACGGGAATATGTTCCCCGCAAGCTTCTTCAATCCAACTATACCATTTATATATCTGGAGATCTGCCGCTATATCATTTACGATCGTGCTTACATGCCCTGCTGCATTAGGCTGAACTTTTCGAGCAATCGAAGTTGCCGCCTCATACTCCCCGGATTTAGCGGCACGATCGAAAACAGCGAGCAGGGCATTCAGTGATGCTTTATCAAAAATATTCGCTTCAGGAACAATTACTTTCCAATGCTTCTTTGTTCGCTCGACATTATCTGGGCGAATATCTATCCACCTGAGCTTTTCGTCACTTGGCGTATAAATAACTAACAGTACAGGTAACGAGTGAGCCAGCCAGTAATCTAAGTGCTTGTTTTCCCCATAAAAAACTAGCCCTTCCTTTGTGTTACTGAGATAGCTGTCACCTGATTTTACTTGAACCGCTACTAGCTTGCCCTGCACTTTGTTGTCAACAACAAGCTCAATCTGACCATCAATTCCTACATCCGCAATAGGCTGCTCTCTAAAAATCCATTCGAATTCGCGAGATATGACCAGCCCAAGTGCATATACACCTATCCTTTCCAAAGACTTAAAGTCCATTTATTCTCGCTCGTAGTGGCATAGTGACTTACCGTGAAATCTATCACTGCCTACTGCCTGGTTACAATTCTTTAGCCACCCGATTTTGCTCGACTCCTCGATGCTGCATAATTACTTGATCGAGAAGCCAATTTTTCGCCTAATCGCGCTGCTTCGTGGCCAACCTTCGCCGCTTCAACTCACAGCGCCCCCTCCCGGCGCAAACGTGGTCGGTGATCAGTTCCTCAAGGCCTGCACTACCCTGCTCAAGGCCTTGAGGCGAGTTCGACCGATGTTGAAATCCAGCTCCCGAAGGAATGAGACGTTTTCTCCGCCGGCCCTCACTTCGGTGTTCCTTGAGCCTTTGGCCGCAGATTGACTGCTTCCCTTTCACCATTGACTGCTTCGATTGCTAAGCACAAGGATCGAAAGTACGCTTTTGGCCGGTAATCTCCTTCCGCTAAGGGCAGCAATGGGTCGACTCCTGCCGGTTGAGGCGTACCGGTGCTCTGGTCACATCCAATGCAAATGGCTGGTCAAGTCGAATGAAAACAGGTGGTCAAGTGGGATACAAACGCTTGGTCAAGTCAGGTGCAATTTTGCAAATCAGAGAAATTTGCTCAGCGGAACTCCATGCCCCTAAAGCCCTAGATCCCCTCCAGAGCTTGAATCGCGCATCGCACCTGAGGCCTGCCCATCCCGGATCAATGCCAGCTGCAGATGCCGCAAAATGTGCCAAAGCAACTGCTCTCGAATTTCGATACACCCCGGAGAGGGGTAGAATTTTTCAACTGAGCTGGCATCCAGCGCCTGGGTCATCACAAGGTACGCTTATCGACTCACGGCACCTTCATAGATACGAACGAGGTCACCCCGGCCTGGCCTACGCTTGTAGGTCAGAAGCACTGAATGGATCATCTCTACGAAGCCAGGCCCGAACACCGAAGCGGCCCGCGCTATAATTTCGTTCTTCAGAACACCGCTCATGAAACGTGGTACTCACCAATCTGGGCCGCTAGTGCTGGTACCCATTCCTGGCGCTCCCTTTTTTAGGAATCGACATGCTGATCCAGCTCGATCTGAATGTGAATGACGCCGAGGCGCTTTTACGCCATTGCGCTGGCCACGAGCCAGACACAGGGGATTTTCGAGAAAATGCTCGGGTTCGGGAAGCACTAGAAACTCTCGCAGCAGCTCTCGAAAACGTGATGGGCCCAAACCATGGACGCATCGAATCGCCCGAAACGATTGATCCGCAGCTACTGGATGCAGCCTTAAGGTTGTTTGGCGACAAAGCGAAAGCCATGAGCTGGTTGTGCACCCCCCTACGAGCGCTGGGCCAGAAAAGCCCGAAGGATGTACCTATGGCTGAAGCCCTGACATTGATTGCACGTCTTGAGCACGGCTTTAACACCTGATAAGCCGTTCCGTGCCGCTCAGGTGAGTCAACCTCAGCGGTTCAGCCCCAGTGGCCTTCCAGATCAGCCTGGGATGGCTTCAGGTACGCCGTTTCATGGCTCGCTTGAAGGCAATAAGTGCATCAAAGGCTTGCTTGCTTGATAGCCCCTCCCTCTGCTTATCTACCAAAAATTCTGCATCCCACTTAGCCGGATCGAATTCTTCTCTGGCATATCTGACAAGGTCAAGCCACAGGGGGCAATGGCAGTGCTGTTCCGTGGCTGTGCCGGCACCGATAACTCGGACGCTCTAGCAGCCCAGGCTCGCGGATTACCAGTTGGTCGCACACCCGGCTTAGGATATCGAAGGGGGGCGTCGCTCATCCCAATCAACGTGGGATGAGTGAAGCGTGTGATCGACCGTATCGGCGCACAAGGATCAATCGTGTGCAGCATGGCCAATCGCTGCACCTCGATCTCAAACGCTTCAGCGCCAAGGGTCACGACGTGCCGTTCAACGACTTCAAGCGCGGGTAAGTTATGGCGCTCAAGACTGGTACGTGCCTTTCCATGCATGCTGGCTCCTGCGTGGGTAATTGCGTCCTCATCCAATCGTCCGCTTGATCGAAATCGCACATCATTCGTGCGAACTCTTCTTCCGATAGCAATCGTGGATTTCGCGTTGTGAGCGTCATCGTGTGGTGGCAATTCTAGGGCTGCTCGACAACTCTGTCTTGGTGAAGGAACGCTGTAATCACTTTGATCTCCTGGCTCATCTGCTCCCAAGAGGCCCGTCCAAGCCTGAGAGATACGAGGTGTCTGAAGTAGCGCTGTCTGGGAGCACCTGCGGGTCACTGAGCATTTTTATTAGGTAGTCATGCACAACCCGTACGCGATGGGGAGGTGCTCTCTGCCAGAGGGGGTGGTACGCTTTCCCCAATCGGCCCGTGATTCGTCCGAGCCTACAAGGGCCATACCAGCGGTGGTGATCCGGCTCAGATTTTCAAACTAAAGGGAGCAGCATGAGCCTGACCGGGGAGCCAAATGAAGACATGGATACATTTTCCAAAGTCGCCGATCTTCTAGAAGGCCAGATGGGACGCTGCAGGCGCGACAGAGCTGTTTTGATCAACTGGGTTGTAAGCCGCTTTCGCACCCCAGACCAGCTTGCCAAGGTGATACGTGACCTGCCCCAGCTCCCGACTAAATTGCGCTTGGATTACGCGGCTTGGATCCACAGCTTCAAGGATGAGTAGAGCTTGGATAAGGTCACTTTAGGTGGAGCACATTTGTACTCCTTATGGATCAATCATGAACAACAACTGGCAGCGAGAGCGCGATCGACGGCAAGCAATCTGGGAGCTTGCTGACCTTCTTCCAGGCGACCGAGGCGCCAAGGCAGTCTTGGAGCGCCTGGATGACGTCGAGCGACTCGATCACGAGCACCCCATCAGCGTCTGCCTGCTAACCCTAGAACAGCTTTCTGAGCTTCCCAAGGAGCCTCATAAAATTGGCTGTTGGGTCATTCGCGACTCCGATATTCCAGAACCATGGCGAACGCGCTTTGCGGTTGCCTTAGGCCCCTCTGCGCGAGTAAGTGAAGGCTTCTACTTCCATGACTGGATGGACTTTTTACAGGCTTGGGAAAGTGACTTGGAGCATGTAGAGCAGCACCGCCGTGAACTCGATGATGACTGAGGGGAGTCTTGGTCGTTCAGTTTGGAGGCACTGGCGGGAGGCCGTTGAAAGGGCCTGCCTAACATGACATAGCCAGCAGGTGCCCAAGCGCGCACCTGCCCCAACCGTCACTGACGATCAGTACTTACTGCCACACTAGGTACTTTGCTCATCTAGCTGGGCAGGTTAAGGGCGCCCTATTCCTGATCCACCTCGGCGATGGAGCCATGGGCTTTCAGTTTCCAGCAAAACTGCCAGGCACTCAGCTTGATTAGTATTTATCAGCGTACAACGATCCCGTGCGCCGCAAAGTCACTCAACAGCCTCTTTCTACTGATCATAGAAGGCACCTTAAAAATGTTTCGGTAGCCGTACCACATTCCAACCGGAATTAGTGCCAAACCAAGTCCAAATGTAGCTGTCGCAACAATCACTGCCATTGGCACCGTCGCGATCGACATGACAATACCTTTTATAACCGTTGACCTAGCAATGAATTTGACCACATCCAGGTCATACTCAACTTTCCCACTATTTGTTTCGAAGGCCAAAATCACGATAGCTTTCTTCGAAAGCTTCTTGAAGTACCAAACTCGTGGAACGTCAGTAACAAAGGCTCCGTGTCCTTTTAAATAGTTTGGAATCACAACTTGTTTAAAATAAAACGTATTCCCTTCTGCATCTTCTAGCCTAACTTGACTGTAGAGACTATCAAGATCACCACTGGCCTGCAGGTTATAATTCTTGACGATCACTTGCATTTTGATCAGATCGGACATGCTTGATCCTTAAGCGGATTTTGAAAAATTAAAGTAGCGACAACAACTACTCACACCATTGCGAGGGTTCAAGTGCGCCCCATGTCCGCCGTGTGGTGAGACCCCCTCTCCCTTCCCATTCAAATCTCGACAGTACGAGGTGCTCCACGGCTAGCTCTGGCGGACTAGGAAAGTGTTGGCGAAGCCTCAACGCGAACTCGATCACGCGTTCTGTTCGCTTGCGATCACATAGTGCCCCCCGGCCATGCTTCTCATAAGCTTGAAGCCCTGCCTGACCTCCACGCATCGGAGAGGGGGTGTCGCAACTGTCATCCCGTTTTCGGAGGCGCCGGATTGATCGAAGTACACTTCAGCGGCGTATCGCTGCCCTACCCTCGCAGCATTGCGAAGGTACGCGTCGATGCATACACCCCACTCAACGTCCTGGGCCCTGCCGACTTCTTGAGGAATGCCTTGCTCAAGGCCGGACGGCTCTTCGGGGCTTTGGAGTTCGCGCTGCCGCGCAGAATTAGCCATCTCGTCGATCTCAAATAGGGTAAAAGCCGTTGCGCTGTGTTGGTCAGGGACGCCATCAGCCCTTCTGGGACAGCGGCACCTGACGGCGGTAGGCCGGCACGATTTAGCGATTTATTGCAAGCCGACGATCATCACGACCTTCGAACGCCCTGTGGCTCCGACACGAAATGGCAGGAGCCATCACGCCGCAGCCCATCACCAGTACTCGCCTCAGGCGCATCTAGGCGCAGGAGACCGACACATTTATATCTCATACATCATGTAACTGTACACGGCAACATGGCTATATCCTCGATTTTCGAGGGATCCGTCGTGTTGAAGCCGGCCTTGGCAGCAGTCGTTAGAACTTTGAGAGACAGCCTGGATCTGTCTCAGGAGGAACTGGCAAGCGCCGTGTCTCAGACCTTCTTGAGCCGGATCGAAAACGGCCAAAGCAGCCCCACGCTGGATAAGTTCGCGGAGCTTGCACATGCGCTCGAACTGAGCCCGGTAACTCTCCTGGCGCTCATTCTCTCGACCAATGACAACACCCCTACCTCGATCGTGCTCGCTAACGCCGCCAGGGAATTGGAAGCAATCGAAGCGAAGGTGAGCGCCGCTGACATCGCGGCACACCTAGCGGGGAAGGAGGTTCTGAAGCGGCCAGCCGCGCGGCCAGCCGACCTCGACAAGCTTAAAAAGGTGCTCCAGTGCAAAGCCGATGGACTGAGCAAGTCAGAGAGCGCGCGGCGACTTGGCTTGAGTCGATCAACTATTGGTTTTTTGTGGGAGCGGTCGGTGCCAGATGCAGATTGATCGGGGAGCACCGTCTCTCAAAGGCACGATTTTTTAGCTCCCCGCCTTCCATTGATATAGCCGGAGTAACTTGGGCGCTGGAGCCTCACGTTTGTAAGGTAGTGATACTTTTCGACAACTCACTGCTCGTGCAACCGACATAACAGGAGGCGGATCCTGGCCTTCGACGTCGAGCCATGAACGGCAGCAGCCGCCACCTCCGCCTCAGCGTGAAATGACTCATTTCAGTAGGTGCACCCAAAGACCACTGACTGGTTGCCGGCAGCAAACATGGATTCGTAAGCTCCTAAATTTTGGACTGACTAACGTGAGGTAATGATATGGATGACGATTCGCTTCCGATGCTTGACCCGCAGTTAGAGGACATCCAATGGCCGGCAGACTTCTCCGGCCAGCAGCTCTTCATCCAGGGTGCGGATTGGCAACATAACGCGATGCTGAACTGGTCTCACTTTCGTGCCGATCTCTATGCTTTTGCATACAAAGATGCAGCTGACGGCCTTGTGGAAGCTATGGCTAATCGTCAGGTTCCACTGGATAGCGGCATTTACCCTTTGCTTTTTCTGTACCGCCACTCCTTGGAGCTGCAGTTCAAGCTGATGCTAAACAGTGCTCGCGCGCTCACAGGCAAAGAGCCCAAGGTGTATGACAAGCATCGGTTGATGCCCCTGTGGTCAGAATTGCGCCATCTGCTCAATGAGCTTGGTCTAGAGCGCTCAGACGCCAACGCTAATGCTGCCCACCAGTTTATTCGCCAGTTGGACGACGCTGATCCAGACTCGATGGCATTTCGCTACGCCACGACCAACAGTGGTAAAGACCACCTGCCAGACGTTCCGCACATCAACATCCGGCACTTGCGTGAAGTACTCAACAGCGTGTTCGTTTGGCTAAACGGTACGTACAGCTGGATTAGAGAAATGGAGCAAGGTCAACCTGGGAGCTGACTACGCAAGGTGTGTCACCCTGATGGCTCCCCTTAGCATGGGGTCTATCGAGGCACTGCCGCCAATGAAACGAAGTCGCCTATACCAGTCGCTGTTGAAAAATGCCAGGGAACTCGAATCAAGGTACTCTGAGGAATCCACAAAAGCGCAGGCGCTAGAGGCCTACCTGCTGCAGCCACATGTAGATCAAACACCCTTTGCAGACGGTGCGACGGCCCAACAGGCTGTTGCAGCTCTACTTAGTCGCCGATCCTAACGCCTTCACGCCCCCTCAAACCATCTTCTTACGCCAGAAAACCCCTTTACACGAAATTTTTCAGGCATATAATCTCGATATCCGAAACCCGAGATCGACTACATGACCCCAAACCCACAAGCAATTGCCGCTATGCTGATCACCAACGTTCCGCGCGACCTTGTGATGGGTGTCGAAGATGCCTTCACCGCTGGTGCGCTCCAGGCCTTTGGGTTGACGAAGGATGTCAGAAAGCAGCGAAAAACTGCACTGGGGTACATGCGGCACATTCAGATGAACGAGCGCTTCAGCGACCTGCTGGAAGCGTCAAGCGCCGAGCTTATGTCCTCCCAGGGCAACGGCGTAATCGTGGGCGTGGCAGGGATGTTCAAATTTGCGCGCTTGAACATGAACACCACGAATTGGAATCGCCCTAACCGTAGCATCACCCGACGCGAGCTGGCCGAAGCTAATGAGGCCATGAGCCAACTGGTGCAGCCATCACTTTTCGGGCCTCAAGATGTGACCTCTGGGACATTCTTCTTCGTCGCACGTTTCAGCGGTTCACTGCATCACCATCCTGAGAAGCCGTTGCAGGTCTATATCGCGGTGCCCAATCCAAAAATGGATGGGTGGTTGTTTCGGGAACCTTTGAGCCAGTTCTTGGATCGCTATGAGGCGGCCCCGAAACAGGCCGACAATGCAAAAGTAAAACTCAAAGCGGGCTTCATCGAGCTCGGAGGACAGAAAGAAACATGAGCCGGGGCATCACAGATTTCCAACCAGGAAGATTGATTCAGGCACTGGCTGCCCGAGCCCTTTCCCAGGTACAACTCGCTGCCATGGTCGGCGTATCGCCGGCTACGATTAGCAAGTGGAAATCGGGGCAACAGGCTCCCGAAGCAGAGGCGCTGGATAGCCTCTCCAAGGTCATCAATGTCAGTCCTGAATGGTTCACCCGCCCTCTTCCCAAGAAGGGATCGCTGCCTCTTTTCCGAAGCAATGCGTCTGCGCATGTCTCTGCAAGGGCCATGTTAGAAGCCCGACTGGAATGGACGCAGGACATCGTCTTGGCGATGAGCGAGTTCGTCGACTTTCCGGACGTAAACCTGCCTGTGAGATCGTTCACAGATCCTCAGCAAATTGCCAATTCCGATATCGAGGAAGCTGCCAGCGAGTGCAGAGACCTCTGGAGTCTTGGCCGTCGGGCAATCCCCGATTTGGCAATGGCTGTAGAGGGTGCAGGCGTTATCGTGGTTCGAGAGGAAACGGGTATCGCCCCGATCGAAGGGCTCTCCGCTTGGAGTCACGAACTTCAGCGGCCATTGATTCTGCTGTC
Source organism: Pseudomonas sp. Marseille-P9899 (assembly GCF_903166565.1). Classification (NCBI taxonomy): domain Bacteria; kingdom Pseudomonadati; phylum Pseudomonadota; class Gammaproteobacteria; order Pseudomonadales; family Pseudomonadaceae; genus Pseudomonas; species Pseudomonas sp. Marseille-P9899. The sequence goes on along the minus strand of NZ_CAESCG010000011.1, from coordinate 201,319 downwards.
TGCAGACAAAGGGAATGGCTTTCGCAGTCGATTCGACCTTGCTCATGAACTTGGTCACCTTATTCTGCACAAAGGCATTGACCGCTCAACCGACCCTGAGCGCTACAAATTAATGGAGTCGCAAGCTCATCGTTTTGCTGGAGCTTTCTTGCTGCCGGCAGAAACGTTTGCAGCCGATGTGCGAACCCCAGTAACGCTGGACAGCCTTCTATTGCTCAAGCAGCGCTGGGGCGTCTCTGTTGCAGCCATGATCATGCGTCTTGAAGCACTCAAGATTATCGATGCTGATGAGAAGTTGGTTCTGTTCAAACGTAGGTCAGCCCGGTGGGGGGCTAAATCTGAGCCAGGCGATGACGCGCGCGCCCCTGAACAACCCCGGCTCCTGAAACGCACCATCGAGTTGTTGTCGTCTTCTGGTGTCATGCCGATTGAATCGGTATCGAGCTACATCGGTTTGGCTGCAAACGATGTGGAAAAGCTGGCGGGTCTACCGGAGCGGTATCTGTCGGGCAAAGCTTCCGTTTTCCATCTAGCGAAGCTGAAATCCATGGTCAGTGGCGATCCGTCCGCTAAGCCTGCCAATAGTGGTGTGGTGGTTCCCTTCAATCGGAGTAGCTGACAGATTTGCTCACGGCAAGGTGGGCCACAGGGGCTGAGACATGCAACTCGCCTGTGTGCCCTTTTGCTGATTTGTGGGCGATACCTTAGCTGCAAAGGGGCTCCCGGCCTCGATTGAAGCACCGCAATCATGGCCGATGCGCTATGGCCCTCTGTTTTCAGGAATAGTCCCCTCCTGTACTCCAAGACTCCGCATAACGGGTGCCAACGTCACTCAATTTGCAAGCTCGCCACCACCGGCTTGATCACCCGATCATTTGTAAGCATCCGGCCATTACACGCCGTCATCAAGAAACTCGCATTAGTGTACGTCCCATCTGAGCTCCGTCTAGATGGAACGCTAATTCACCTTGGCCGATAAAACTACCGCATTTTCTTTTCGCTCCGAGTAGCGATCAACCAAGTTTTCACGGCCACGAACCAATAGTGTGAATCTCACCAGCTCCTACATCACATCCACTACTCGGTCGTAGTACGGCGAAGACTTCATTCTGTTTACCTCGTCAAACTCCAGATACACGCGTCTCTTCTGCGAGTGTTCAAACAGCTCAGGAACGGCGCAGCAGATTGTCTGCACCGGAAATCATCATATCAAGAAGGGACAGAATCATCCCTTCCTTTAGCGATGACTAGTTGACAAATGGTTCGACTGGTACTGCCACACCAAACTTCTCCAACTGCAAGAATTTTGAACCAATAATCTCTGCGGGAATTTTACGCTGCAGGAGACCAAAAAAGTTCTCATCGTGCGTCGATATAATCACTTGCTTCTTAAACTGCAAGCAAATACTGCGCAAGAGATCAATTGTAGAGAGTATATTTATAGAGTCCATAGACTGAATAGGATCATCAATCATGACCACATCAATTGGGTCACCGTGATCATCTTTCGCGTGGAGCGCGCTTGCCAGGAAAACACTCAAGCTAAGAATATTAGATTGTGCAGCACTAAAGTAAAGAATTGGCGAGATAGACGCGCCACTCTCATCACTTACCACGATATTTAGGCCTGGCTTATCAGCGTCGAAATCAGCTTTAAACTCGACTTTCTTGAAGGATGGATGTGGATCAATTTTCTTATAAATCGCGTTAATAAGGCCCTCATAGAAAAAGTCATCAATGAGTGTCTTGAGCTCAACCACAATGGCATTTCTTTCTTCAGCTAACGTGGTATCAACACGACTGCGCTGATCCAGATCCCTTTCAACTCGCGTCAACTCTTCTTCTAAGGATATTCGCTCAATGTAGGGCTTGAATGAGGCCAGTAATTCCATCAAGAGCTTAAAGCTACTTATCTTCTTTTCCAGTTCCTCTGCTTGCTGCCTACACTGCTGTACTTTCTTAGCGATCAGAGCCTCCACCGTTTTCAAATCATCTTGCGGGGTAGCTACTATAAGATCAAACAAACTATCATAAAAAGCCGTCTGCGATGCTTGTGCCTGGGCAAGACTCAGATCCAGGCTTTCTTTCTGCTCTTTAAGTTGCGAAAGGCTGATCCAATTCCCTTCGGCTAGCATTTCCTGATGCAGCGCATTTGCCTTAGCTACCAGAGCCTCAGCTGCTAGCTTAAGTTCTGCCACTTCAGCTTCAAGTGCAGCCTTCCTGAGTGCGCAATGCTCTTTAAGATCCACAGGCATCAAACCATTCACAGAGATGTATCTATGCACCAATGCGTAACTGTCCGCATCAGTTTTGCTTGTCGCCTCTGACACTAAATCCTGATAATCCGACTCATTCTGCGTAATGGCTTTTTTGAGCGTTTCGATCTTTTCCCCAAGCTCCGCTTGTCGAGTCGTCAGGCTCGATCGCTTACCTGTAAGCTGACTGAGCTCTGCTCCGGCTCTGTTCAGCAAATCATCACTGGACAAGCCCCAAACCGACTGTTCAAGCTCATGGATCCTAATGACTATCGCTTTAAGCTCTGAGTCCAACGCCGACATCTCAGCCTTTGCCTTGGTGAGCCTCTCGCCGGACTCTTTTACCTTGACTCGCAGGATTGCAGTCTGCTCGGCATGAGCTGTTAGCGCCTCGCGAGTAATGGTCTGGATTTCGTCCTTTAATTCGCTTTGTCGCGCTCTAGAGATGGCAAGCTTTTCTGCATTGTCATGGCTCAACTGAGACAGTAGGCTTTGCCCTTTGACTATATCGATTAGTAAAGCCTCAGACTCATGGGGCGTGCTGCACAGTGGACAAATCTTGGAAGGCCATGCGCTGAGGTACTCAAGGCCAGAGGCGACAATTCTCTCATGCAGTCCCATTTGCTCAGCCAACGCTTTCTGGGTTACATGGATAGTTAGGTCATGTCCCTCCATCAACTCTAGTTCATTAAAACACTTCGTTAATAAATCAACTCTTTCCTGATTTAGATGTGTGAGCCGCACACTTCCTGACAACAGGGATTCGGCAGAGACTTTCTGAGCAGAAACCGTTTCAAACTCACGCCCTAGCGCTAAAAACTTAGACTCATCCAATCGAATAGAGATTTCTTTATCTGAAATTTGCTTTTCTATCACTGCTGCCCGAGCGCGGCGCGTCGACAGCTCACTGTAGACAGGCGCTGAGTTTTCAATAGAATTCCTGAGAAGCAAAACTCTCTCATCTGCCGACTGGAGTTCTTGTTTGACATCGGAAAACTCTTTCTCGACCCCAACAAGTTTAGTTGAAGCAGCTGAGCAAGCTTCTTTTACCGCCGTCTGCCTCGCGGACAGTTCTTGAAGACGCGCAACAGTTTCAAAATAATACTCAGTGTTTTCTGCAACCCTACCTACATCCTCAAGACGCGCACTCGCCTGCTGTAAATCTGTTCCAGATTTAGCATGAGAGTCTAAAAGCCCCTGATATTTTTCGCCATCAGCAACACCTTTTGACAAGCGTGCAAAATTAGACTTTTGCGCTACCAAAAAACTGCTGTGCAGTGCAACTTCAGGAAGTTTAGCTAGCCGACCAGAGAGTGTCTCCATCGTACGTGCGTTGGCATCATATGCCACACCTAACTCATGCTGTCTTGATATCAGACTTGAGCTAAGGGCATGCTCGGCCTGGGATGAAAATTTCTCATCGGCTAAGATTATATTTTCACCTGCCGCATTCAGCTCTGATGCCACGCCATTGAAATGGTCGAATATAGAGCTATCCACAGGTTCGTCGAGTTTATCAATAATGCTTTCACGCCGTTTATCGAGCGCACTGAGGTCGGCCTTGTTGTCGCTAATCAGTGCCGACAATTCCTTGCGAGCGATTTCGAGATCACCTCCGAAACTCTCCATAAATTTGACATAACGGTCTTGCGGTTTCGCCTCTCGGAGAAATCTGTCGATCTCATCCTGACTCAAAATCACTCGCCGAAAAAATTCATTTTCCTTCTTCTTGTTATCTCCAAACTTCAAATCACGACCGTTCGTTCGAATGTTAGGTAATCTCCGCGAAAACGGCTCAGGACGCGTGGTTGAAACAACAACTTCAGTAGGAACTTTATCATTGACATATTTATTACGAAGTATCTTCTGCCCGACGTTCTCATCCTTGGTAATTTTTGCAGCACCCTCAAAATTTACCTTGTTGTATTCTCCGCCAAGACGTTCCAAGTGGTTAGTGACAGCCCACTCGACCGCATCATAAAAGGAGCTCTTGCCGAAACCGTTCGGCGCATAAATTGCCACAAAATCAGAAGGATCGCCGTTGGCTTGAGTAAAATCAAAAGTCCCTTCAGATTTCAGCTTGTACGCACGAAACGCTTCAATCTCAACCTTTTTGATTTTCATTTTTGTCCAGGAACTCAATTATAGAGGTGATCATTTCAGCCCGTTTTTCTCTAGACTCTAACTTCTGATCCAACGGCGCACCACGGACATAATCTTCCAGCGACAGCAAAGCTTCCCTGGGTTCAGTCACACGAGGATCAAGTACCAGATCTGAACCTAATAACTGTTTCTCCAATTCCACAGCCAACTCAGCTGAATTCGGTATCTCAGCCAATCCATCTAGGATAATTTTTCGGGCCGTATACTTGTTATTTTCAATCTCATACTTATCCCAGAGAGGAACGTGATCACGAGTAACAAAAGCCAAGTATACATTCCAAGCAGCCAAACCGCCCGAGGGCTGGTGATAAACAGAGACCACACTCTGAATTGCGCTCCAATGCTCGACTACGTCAGCGGGCGTATCTAATATGCACGCAATACACGAAATAAAGGAAAGAGTGTCATCTGAGCGAAACATGCGAAATTCGACGTGCTCAAACTGCGAGCTGATAAACTCGAAATCAAATTCTTTTATTAATAGCTTCATCTATCTTATCCCTGAACAAACGCAATTGAGCCACGCCATCAGGCACCGACTTGTAATCCCGCTCTTCGAGGATGACGCATCGGGAGCGAAGTGCTTCCAAGTGGGTCAATTTGAAACTCTTATAAATTGAGGCTTCAGCGGCATCCACAGCAAACGGGCCTTCATTTGGTACGACAGCAATATTGTTTACTATGTTGTCGACCGAAAAATCTTTAGGCAAGCATATTGCCGCCGTTTGCGGAGATGCAACAATCACAACACCATCTTTATCGAGCAGTTTACGCGCTACCTTGAGCAACTCCTCAATACGACGAATCCAATTTGAACCATCACTGGTATACAGCATTCTCCGCTTGCGCTCAGTTGCCTTTAGATATTCGGAGTCTACCGACCCAGAGTTATCTAGCAAGGCGCAAATCACTAAAAACTCCAAGTATGCAACCCATAGCTCACGCGTTTTAAGCTCGTTTGGGCGTTTGCCATCAACAAGAAGACTCAAACCGTATCGAGTCATCACCTCGTAAGGCGGAGGCATGCCATTACTTATAAGATGTTCAGTAAAGCCATCAAGCGCGGTTTTCAGACTCTCGACATTTCCAGGTGTAATGACGTCGAATTCGAATATTTTATTCTTAAGCCTAGAAAAACACTCCAGAAATGCAGGCACCATAGCAGCGCTGTTATTAGCTACTATTAGCTCTTCAAACCTGAATAAACTGTGGCATCGAGCACGACCAAATTGCTGATCTTGGCCAGTGCCATCCATCCTGAACTCTACGCCAACGAGATAGGGGAAGCCACCATCGACGTGGTAAATTCCTCCCCCCGACATTCCTCGTATGGTTTCTGTACCTGGGATACCTGCTACGGTCAAAAGGATGAGCTCATCGACCGCACTGGTCATGTGGCCATCCCAGTGCTTGATTGGATCTGATGAACCTCTCTCTGTTGCAGGAAATCCAACAAACGTAATATTGTCCTGAAGTTGCAAATTCGCTACAGGCAGGGACTGCTGCGCAACATGAGGCTGATGAGAGACCTTTAGAACGGCGCAATCGTAAGTTCTGGCATCATCGATTTTAGGTGGGAGAAACACATCAAAAACATCAAGGTTGCGCCCTTGGTAGTCAGTGACGATGATACCGTCAACCGCTTCATCGATTACATGAGCAGCAGTCAACACATAGGAGTACTCCTGCGTCATGGCGTTTACCAAAACGCCACTCCCACCATTAACCATGACACAATACGAGTGGATGATTTCGGAAACTGTCATATTAAAACCTGAGTTCACCGCCAAGAACGTCTAGGCGCGAGGAGTATTCCTCAGCCTCATGAGGTAGCAGCAAAGGTGCAATAACGCCCGGGTAATTGAATAAAACCTTCCCACTTGTAGATTTGATTAGCCTTGCAATAGCCCTTTTATTGGGAAGGCCATGCTTGACACCATTCGTAGAAACCACATAACGCGAGCAATCCAGAAGAGATATAAAATCATCACTCGTATTATATTGACTCGCATGGTGCGAGATCTTAACGAGCTCCAATTTTAGCTTATTGGTATCCGTGTATCCCCATGACCGAAGGCTATTTATTACAACATCATCATGGGCATCCCCAAGAAACATCATGCTCTTACCATCGCACTCCAAAACAAATGCAATGGAACTACCATTGTAGTCCGAGCCATCGCTCTCAAACTTATCGTCTTTCCAAATATCGACCAAAGACAGATGATAATCATTTTTATGGGATGACGTCTCACCCGAATCATCCTCAGGCGGCCACTTATGCAAGAGTTTATTTAACTGCTCTACCCCGGGAGATAAAATTCGAAATCTCATTGGCCCAATGTCATAGCACTGTCCCGCCATGATAAGCGGAGCGCGATCACAGCCAATTTCGTCTAACAACGCTTCTAGCTCTTTCCCTTGTTTCACGCTGGTTTCAGGGCTTTCGCTGGACAGGATTATATTATTCTCCGAAATTTCCGGAGAATCAAAATAGCGCGTAATCAATCGTGACGAGTTGAACCAGATTTTCTTAACCATCACCCTGAGGTAATCCGGCCTTTCGAACGCCTTGATCAAACCCTTGATATGGTCATCATCTATATGGGTCAGGACGAGCAGGTCGATCTGCTGACCTTTGGATTTCAGTTCATCCAATACGACACAGAGGGCTCCGGGATACCGCCCTCTGGGCCCGTACCTGAAGGTCTGCGATGGCCCTCCATCAATGAGCACGTTGAATACGCCGACGGGGCCCTCATGGGTAACGAGGATGCAGTCCCCATGGTTCGCTTGAAGCACGCGTACGACGACACTCATTTGGACTCCCTGTCAAAACCCTGCAAGCTTGAGCCATCAAAATGACACTAGCATAGGACGTTACAGCTCGACTTCCAAATAAAGCTTCACACGCACCATGTCCTGCACGTAAATGTTTCAGGGTACGCACCGGGAGGCGAGCTGAATCACCATGGAACCAGTGAAATACGTCAGCCACAATCTACGATAGCAGGAGACGACTTTGACGGCATAGTGAGCAAAAATGAGACGCTAGCGACCCAACAGGAGTGAAAGCCAAAGAAACATGGCCCTACACACTGACGTCAGTCCGGGCCGCAGCTAGGTGAAAGGTTGAGACCGATGGAGAAACGAACCGCGATAGCCGGCGATGCCAGAGCCCGGGCATGGCTGGAACAATTCCACCTTGGTGACCGCTCGCGCGCCCAGAAACTATTGGAGGCGTTTGCCTTCGTCTCACGAGATGACTTCATAGACCAAATGCGTGCCATGCTCCTTCGTGAAAGCCAAACCGTGCCAGGTGCGATTGCGTTGTATGCAGAGCGTGAACTCAGACATCGATGGGGTAAGCCGCATCGCCTTTTCAAAGAATCTAGGCGATCTGTTAAGCGGGCGATCGGTGCGAAAGGGCCAGACGCAGTGAAGCCAACCAAGGCTTACGATCCTTCAGTTGGCAGCGAAGGGATCGTCGCGCAGATGATTTCTGAACTCTGCCATGAGCATCCTCAGAAATTTCTCAATCACCCCGGCCCAGACCAGATCAGAAACAAACGCGCGCGGGCGTTCTGGGTAGTTACCGATCTGATCGGTAGCGGCGATCGCGCATCGAACTATCTAGAGGCCGCTTGGCGTCTACGATCCGTCCGCAGCTGGTGGTCAGGCAAATTGATGAAGTTCGCGGTAATGTCGTATTCCTCGACCGTACCTGGTGAACGCTGGGTAGCAAGGCACCCTTGTAGGCCGACGATAAGCATCGTCCTGCCATGTCCTACCATCAACACGAGTTTCTCCGCTAAGGAAGCCGAGCAGATGAAACTGCTCTGCACCGCTTACGACCCCACTGTTGGGGAGCCAGGGCACTCCCCATGGGCGTGGCGCGGCCCTAGCCTGGGATATGGCAATGGAGGCGCTCTGCTCGTTTTCGCTCACGGCGCCCCTAACAACGTCCCCCTGATGTTCCACAAGGCCTCGCGGGACAAGAAAAACACATGGACACCATTGTTCCCTCCCAGGGTATCTGCAGGTATCAGCAAGGACGTCTTCGGAATCGATCTGACCGCCGAAAGCATCAGTGCCCGCCTAGACAACCTTGGCGACAAGCGCCTCGCCAGATCAAAGGCAGTGTTGAAATCCGACCAGCAAACGGGACAGACATTCCTGCTGTTAAGCGCGCTCTTGCAGCCTCTCAGAATGAACGACAGGCTCCTTGCATATCGGACTGGCCTTAAAATGCACGACTTAAGGGTACTGCTCCGAAACATGAGCCAGTACGGCTGGATAGACTCGCAACGCAGGCTTACCGACCAAGGCTATAGCCAGCTCGCACACGCCAGAAAGCACGAGCTTCTTTCCGGAATGCCGAGGACTGTTGGCAATCAAGAGACAGAACCGTACTATCCCACCTCGTTGAGGCATCCAATCTAGATTCTAGCTTCGGCGTACGTTCCTGGAATGTTGCTGCCATGATGGGTTGGATTCTCAACTCACCACCGGGCGCAGATTACTGCTGCCCTATGTCTTAGCTCCTGCTTGCGGTTAAGCGCTCACGCCACAGCCTAGTGGCGTAGCCTTCTGCCTGCGGCGCGAGCACTCACCCTGCGGGTGTCAAAGTAGATGAAGGATTGGACGCCTCAACACTATCGCCGCTCAAAAGGTGCCAGCAACGTTCCGACCGCTGTCATGAACGCTGCGATCGCGACTTCGCAAAAGACGGTCGCAATCAATCCTTCGCTTCCGCCCATACTGACTCTCAACCACCTAGCCCACATGACTCAGGTGCCATACAAACACCTGCGCGATTATGTCACCCGCGATGTCGAGTCCTACAAAATCTTCAGAGTTAGGAAGCGAGCTCGACCAGGACGGCCCACCTCATTCCGTGTGATTTGTGTGCCCCCGCCGAGCCTGGCAGTCGCTCAGCGATGGATTGCGCAGCACGTCTTAGCCAAAGCCAGGCCTCATGCCGCTAGCACAGCATTCGCGCCGAAATGTAAGTTGATTGAGGCCGCTGCTCCCCATTGCTCAAGTCGCTGGCTGATCAAAGTCGACGTGCAGCGGTTCTTTGAATCGATTTCTGAAATCGATTGCTACCGCGTATTCCGCAGCCTTGGATATCAGCCTCTGGTGTCTCTGGAACTGTCGCGGCTATGCACGCGGGTCGGTCACTTCAGCCGCATGCGTCGCGCTATCAAGTGGCGCAGGAAAGCCCCCCTGGCGAAATCGAAAATTCTCAAGTATGCATCGCGGGCACTAGGCCATCTGCCGCAAGGCGCTGCAACCAGCCCCATGCTCGCCAACCTTGTCATGAGAGAAGCAGACACTTTGCTTACCTCGCTAGCCGACCGATTTGGGCTCACATACACCCGCTATGCGGATGACCTGACCTTCTCTACAGCCGACACCGCATTTGACCGGGAGAGTGCCCGCAACGCGGTCAATGAGGTTTACGGAATACTCCGTCGGTCTGGCCTAACGCCCAATCTTGCCAAAACAAACATTGTGTCTCCGAGAAGCCGAAAAATCGTACTGGGACTGCAGGTGGGCCAGGACGTACCGAGGCTAACTCGCGCGTTCAAAATGAAGATGCGGATGCACCTGTACTACTTAGAGCGCGAGGATGTTGGGCCGCTGGCACATGCCGAGCGCAGGGGTTTCTCAGCCGTTGCAGGCATGCGAAATCATCTAATGGGACTTGCCGCATACGCAATCCAAATCGAGCCAAAGTATGGAATTAGCGTAAAGGCCCGACTGGAAGCAGTGGTGTGGCCGATTCTTTATTGATCGCCCTACCGTCGAGACATACTTCAGATTATCCAATCTGAAAAAATAATGAAAAACGAAAACTTAAAAAAATCAGCCGACACTATCTAACTCAGCTCTCAGCCTGATGGTACGCTCCGGCAAACCGAGATCTGCATGTATCTTCGCTGCAATATCGAAACTTTCGTTCGAACTCGCAAGCGCCCCCTGGGCCTTATAAAGCACAGAATAATTTTCAAAAATTTCAGATCTCAGCTTTGGGTATCTATCCTTTTCCAGTGAAACTGCCTCCTCCAAATAGGATTCAGCCCTCTCAAACTCTTGGGTCTTTATCATTAAATTACTAAAATTTATGAGATTAATCAGCTCCGCATGATGATCGCCATTTTCCACGGAGGCCTCATAGGACTTTACTAAATATTTTTCCGCCTGCGGAAAATCCCCCATCTCTTTAAGAACATTCGACAAATTACCATAATGCCGGGCCAGCTCAGTCTTCTCCTTTAACATCTCGGCAATGTCGATAGCCTCAAGCAGTAGGGACTTAGCTTCAACCAGCAGCTTTGGCTCGCCATGCTTTTCCGCCAAATATTTCAGTTGTATTGCCGTATTAGTTAAGAAATTGCTCTTCTTAAGCTTCAATCGATTCCGCTCATCGATATCATCTTGGAGCGCGATAGCTTCCTCAATAAGATCACGCGCAATCTTCAGACACCTGCCAGCACGACGATATTTTTCAAGATGATTGTAGCAACTTCCAAGGTTATTGAAGTGATTTGCAAAACCTTCCTTGTCGTCCTTTCTGGTCAACCTCAAAGCCACGGTCAAATACTCAACAGCCTCCCGGTACTGAGATCGCCTTTTTGCGAGTATCCCCAGGTTACCGTTGACGTGCTCGCGCTGAAGCAGAGTTAAGTCATCCGACTTCAGGCAGCCTTTGAACGTTCTCTCAGCTTCATCCAACTGACCCAACCTCATCAGGTTGAGGCCATGCAGGTTGGCCGAGGCCACCCCTTCAGGATGTATAACTGCTGCTTTTCTATAAAATAACTCTGCTTGCAAAGGATCAAGAAAAGTATAAAGATCTGCCAAATTATAGAGCATGGCACCAGTTTCCTTAAGCACATACTGCGCATGCTCATCCAACTTAGCTTTCGCAAGCTCCCTCTCGTCATCCTTGATCAGTTGGATGACTTGCTGCCGAAGAGCATTATCGCCTGATTCACCATCAAAATACTGATAACCATTCAGTATCTGATTATCCAAGCCGCCGCCAAATGCCTTGGTCAAAAAAGGAATTCGTTTTTTTAATTCTACATGCAACCTACTAAGCTCATCAAAGGACGATTGCCCTGCTTTTAATATAACACTATCAAAGTCTAGAACGTCGCGCGCCTGATCAAAATCAAGGGCACTCGAATTTACATTATAGTCATTCAGGCGTGGCGTAAGCGTAAATACAATCAAACGCTTCAAATTCAAATCATGGCGCGGAATACAATCAAGCGTCTGATTGATTTTACCCACTCCTTTTTCCGATGTAACCTGAACCCCCACTCCCCGCTCAGTGTCCAGCAGATCGATACACGGGAAATTCCGCCTGATAGTATTGGCATTAACCAAATTCCAGCCATATAGCGAGTTCAATATATCAGCCACCAAAGTTTCAGCAGAGATATTAATGTCTGTGTAATTCAACCGAGCGTAAGGCCGGATAAAATTCTGCAGAGTAGCGAGACCCAGATTAATCTCATCAAGCATATCTTTGCTTTTCAACATACCAAGCCTCTGTGCATACATGATATCCCGCCAAACTGACTGGATGACTTGAGCATCCATTTTTCAAACGTGCTTCCCTTCATGGCTTGAGACCTAGTAGCAGTTAGCAATTATGATACGCAATCGCTCCCTCCGACCACCTCAATTACTTCGTGCACTACGCACCTTGATCAGGGACGTTTGGAGTGGCCTTTTCGACATAGCAACATTCCAAAACTGCCCCTACGCATGACCAAGTTCAGACACTCCCGACCAAACTTGGCCCCGCCAATGCACCAGACCTTTGCTGCACTTTTAAACGTTGCCGACCAACGTTCTTAAGAGCAGCTCGGGCACTAGACACTAGTCACCGACCCTCCAACCGGAGGTAATGGGATATCTACGATCTCGCCCAAAGCCCCTCTCGGTCATTCGTGGCCCGACCGCAGCCTGCCGACGCTTGTACTCATTGAGATCAACAAGGCGGATAACTTTGTGAACTATTTCTTTGTCAAAGCCCTGCTCAACGATCGCATCTGCGGAATAGTCATGTTCCACATACAAACGCAGGATCTCATCAAGAACAGGGTATGGTGGAAGCGAGTCCTCATCTTTCTGATCTGGTGAGAGCTCCGCTGACGGTGGACGGTCAATGACACGCTGCGGGATGACATAACCGAGAGTATTGCGATACTCACAAAGGCGGAACACAAGAGTTTTCGGCACGTCTTTGAGTACGTCGAATCCGCCAGCCATATCGCCGTATAGAGTCGCATACCCCACGGCCATCTCGCTTTTGTTGCCAGTAGTCAGCACGAGATAGCGCTTCTTGTTGGAGATGGCCATCAACATAGTCCCACGGCAACGAGCTTGAAGATTCTCCTCCGTCGTGTCCTTGGGGAGCCCCTCGAACTCAGGTGCAAGGGTGGCAAGGAACGCCTCAACCATGGGTGCAATCGGCAGCACGCTATATTTGACACCCAAGATATCTGCTTCTTCTTTGGCGTCGTCTTGGCTCATCTGAGCGGTGTAATGGTAGGGCATCATGACCGCCTCTACATTTTCCGCACCCAGAGCATCCACTGCTATCGCAAGGCATAGCGCAGAGTCGATCCCCCCGGAGAGACCAAGTACCACGCCTTTGAAGCCGTTGCGTTCGACGTAGTCCTTAACGCCAAGCACCAAAGCCTGATAAACACTCGACTCGACACTGAGCGGCTCACTAATGGCCGCAGGAACCGGCACCAACGGTTTGCTGCCCGTGCTTATGTCGAAGTCACAGATGTAAAGACCTTCTTCGAATGCCGGCGCACGCTGGGTCACCCTCCCAAGCCCGTCAACCACGAAGCTATTGCCATCGAATACCAGTTCGTCTTGGCCGCCTACCTGGTTGACGTAAATCATAGGAATAGAGCACTCGCTTGCGCGCTGTGCCAGGAGCGCTTCGCGCTCAGCCTGCTTACCAAGATGGAACGGGGAGGCGTTAAGGGTAAGCATGATCTGAGCGCCCGCATCGCAAGCTTGCTTCAGCGGCTCAGAGAACCAAATATCTTCGCAGATGGTGATCCCAACCTGAATGCCGTACAGATTCACCACGCACGGGCCGCTGCCCGGTTCGAAATAACGCTTTTCGTCAAATACTCGGTAGTTCGGCAGATGCTGCTTGTAGTACCGAGCAAGCTCCTCGCCATCCGAAATCACAGCACAGCTGTTATAGCGAGCAGCATTTTCATGCCCGTCACTTTCAAACCAGGGGAAACCGATCACTACGACGATACCGCTGGTTTGCCCCCTAACCATCGTGAGCGCTTTTTCAATTCGGCTCTGCATGCTGGAGCGCAGCAGCAAATCCTCGGGTGGGTAACCGCACAACGTCAATTCTGGGAAGACGATGACCTGAGCACCAAGGGTATCGCGGGCTTTATGAGCTGCCTCAATGACCTTTTCGACGTTCCCGTAAACATCTCCTACGCGGATGTTCAACTGGGCCATTACCACTCTCAAACGCTGCTCCATGGATCCTCCAGAAATGCCTTGTGCGGGATCTGCAAGATGCAACGCTAATGCGGTCGGCTGGTGCGGGCCGCTCAATTCCGGCAGTAAATACCAACAGCGTTCGAGCTGGGCGTGACGCAGGGATGCCATTTGACTCTTCAGAGCCCTAAGGCAGTGAAGCACTGGCGCCTGTCCCGTCTAGGGCAGCATCTTGCGATATAGGACATTATGCCCTATCCGCTCAAGAAGCCATGATCCAATTTGGATGGGGATCCAGCATCAAATCTGGAAAAATTTTGCTTTTATTTTTGGGTGTGCAGCATTACAGTTTGCACACTCCAAAAAACAGGGAATCAATCAATATTCCCAGTATAGTGTGCATAATTTTGGGAGGAGGAACCTCTGGGGGTTCTTCACCAAGTTCGGTGATGGTGCCTGCGACCTGGCACCGCTGAGCGGGCTGGTGAAAAACCAGGTACGTTCGATTGCACGCAGCTTTGGCGCGCCGGAGTCACTGGTAGAGAAAGTGCCGACCGCCGACCTGGAAGACCTCGCGCCGGGCAAGCCGGACGAAGCGTCACACGGCGTGACCTACGCGCAGATCGACGCCTTCCTGCACGGCGAGCCGGTGAGCGAGGAAGCGTTCGAGATCATCAAGCGGACGTATCAGAAGACGCATCACAAACGGGAAATGCCGTTCGCGCCTTAGAAGGGCATCGCGAGCAAGCTCGCTCCTACAGAGCACGACATACGCCAAACCTGTAGGAGCGAGCTTGCTCGCGAAGAGGATTTTTACTTCAGAACGATGGTGCCTTTCATCATCGAGATGTGGCCCGGGAAGGAGCAGAAGAAGCCGTAGCTTTCACCAGCGGCCAGCTTCGAAACGTCGAAGGTCACGGCATCTTTCTCGCCAGCACCGATCACTTTGGTGTGCGCGATCACGCGGGTATCACCCTCTTTCAGGTAATCCTTGTCGATACCGGCGCTCAGGCCGTCGGTAGCGATTGGCTGCATGTCAGCGGCTTTGCTGATCACCAGGTTGTGGCCCATGACGTTCTTCGGCAGGTTGCCGGAGTGGGTCAGTTCGACGGTGAACTGCTTGCAGCTCTTGTCGATGGCGATTTCCTTGGTGTTGAAGGACATCTGGTCGGTGGAGTCGACGGTGACCTTGCAATCAGCAGCCATTACCTGGGCACTGGCAACGGTCAGCAGGGACACGGCAACGAACTTGGCAAACATTGTGAATCTCCATGGCAGGTTTTTTATCGAAATCAGACTGCCCTATCCAGCGCTCTGCGCTGCTGATATGGGTCAAACGAGGGACCATATCCGGGCGGTGAAATTCTTCTATGGTGTCCATCAAGACAATCAACGTGCCCATCATGCCCGTATGACAGACGATGCGACAACCTCTCAATTAGGAGTAGTCCTACATGTCCATCAGCACCTTCATGCAAAGCATGCTCGCCGCCTACGCCTGCGCCAACGCCGGCAACGTGTACGAGTTCTCCCGCCCGGAATAACACAACGCTTGGAAGACCTGCCCATGGCCCTTACTCTGTGGCGATTTTCGACCCGGAGAAAACCATGTCTCTACGTTCCGTCTGTGTATTCTGCGGCGCCAGCACCGGCGCCAATCCGGCCTACCGCGAAGCGGCAGTGGCGCTCGGCGAGGCCATCGCCCGTCGCGGTCTGACCTTGGTCTACGGCGGTGGCGCCGTGGGCCTGATGGGCATCGTCGCCGACGCGGCCATGGCGGCCGGCGGTGAGGTGATCGGCATCATCCCGGTCAGCCTGCAACGCGCTGAAATCGCCCACACCGGCCTTACCCGTCTTGAAGTGGTGGACGGCATGCACGCCCGCAAGGCGCGCATGGCCGAACTGAGCGATGCCTTCATCGCCCTGCCCGGGGGCCTTGGCACCCTGGAAGAACTGTTCGAAGTCTGGACCTGGGGTCAGCTCGGCTACCACGGCAAGCCATTGGGGCTGCTGGAGGTCAACGGCTTCTACGAGAAACTCAGCGGCTTCCTCGATCATGTGGTCGAGGAAGGCTTCGTCCGCCCGCAACACCGCTCGATGCTGCAACTCAATCCAGAGCCCGACGCCCTGCTCGACGCACTGGACGCCTGGAAGCCGGTGGTCGCGCCGAAGTGGGTCGATCAGCCGCCCGCCTGAGCCGGCTCGTGCTCCAGTGGCAGCACCGTCACCCGCACGTCCGGGTCGTGGCTGCCACCGCCGAGAATCACACCGCGCAGCGGTGACACATCGGAAAAGTCCCGGCCCCAGCCGAGGGTGATGTGTTCCAGCGCCGGCAGCAGGTTGTTGGTGGGATCGAAATCCACCCAACCCTGCTGCGGGCAGAACACCGAGACCCAGGCATGCGAGGCATCGGCGCCGATCAGCCGGGCCTGCCCGGGCGGCGGCCGGGTCAGCAGGTAGCCGCTGACATAACGCGCCGCCAGACCGCGAGAGCGCAGGCAGGCGAGCATCAGGTGGGCGAAGTCCTGACAGACGCCGCGACGTCGCGCCAGTACCTCCACCAAGGGTGTGGCGATCTGGGTCGCACCGGCATCGAAGGTAAATTCGCGAAAGATCTTTTCCATCAGCGCCCGCACCGCCACCAGCAGCGGTACGCCGGCCCCGAAGCACGGCTCGGAAAACTCCACGAAGCGTTTTTTCAGGCGGACATACGGCGACTCGAAACGGTAACGGCAGGCATCCAGGACCTCCGCCGACAGCGCCCGTCGCGAATAGCCAAGGGCGTTGCGCGCCAGTTCCCAGGGCGGTGATTCCGTCAGGCTGGGCGCAGGCCGGGGCAGCACCTCGACACGCACCCGGGTGCTGACCCGCAGCTCTTCATGCTGGTATTCCAGGGCCAACCGGGTCAGCGGGTTGCCGAACACATCCAGCGCGTCGCGCCGCCGGGTCGGCGTGGGCGTCACGTCCAAGTGCCGCTCCTCGCAGCGCTGCCACGGACAATCCCGCGGCCACAGGTGCACCAGTTGCTGGGCCAGCGACACCGGGCTGGCGTAGCGGTAATGGGTGTCGTGAAGAATCTGGTAACGAACACTCATCACGCGGACACCGTCTGCTGGCTGATATCGACATGGGCGAAGTGACGCAGGGCCAGGCGGTCGGATACTTCCTCGCTGGCCTCGGCGATTTCCGTGAGCAGCGCCGCCAGCCCGTCGAGCACCGCCCGCACGCTGGATTCGCCGAACAGCGGGCTTTCCAGACTGTGCAGATCGAAATGCTGCAAGCGCACGGCAAGCTGCGCCAGATCCGCTTCCGGCGGGGCGCCAAAGGACGCTTGCAGACGCCCCAGCGAACGCAGCAGCGCCTTGAGCTGGAACAGCACCGCATGGGGGTTCTGCTCGTCCAGCAGGAGCAAGTCCAGCACCGGCACCCGTTGCGCCACCGCCAGGTAACGCGAGCGATAGGTGATGCTGCTGTTGGCCAGCTCCAGCAACCACTCCAGCCCCACTTGATCGGCGTCTCCCGACCCGCGCAGGAAGCTCGCCAGGCTGCTGCTCAAGGCGTAGACGCGCTCGATGCGCCGCCCCGTCATCAGGAAGCGCCAGCCTTCGTCGCGGGTCATGTCATCCAGGGCGAAACCGGACAGCGCCGCCAGCGCGAGAATCAGCCGGTTGAGGAAATCCAGCAGCTCGGCGAAGTCCGCCGACAGATCATCGAGGCGCTGGGCTTCCCGTTGCAGTTCCACCAGCGCTTGCCAGTTCTCCCGAGAAAGCTTGCCGCGCACCTGCCCCGCCGCCCATTGCAGACGCTGCAGATTGGCCCGCAGGCTGAAACCCCACGCCGGGTCGAGCAGTGCCGTGCGCAAACGCGCGTCCAGCGTGCCCTCGGCAGGCAACAGCGAAAGCTCCTCGGCCAGGGTCACGGCGGCGTCCAGCGCTTGCGGCGAGTCGCCGTCGAGATAACCGCTCAGGAGGATCCGCAGCAGCCGCGCGCTGGCATCGCAGCGTTCGCAGTAGCGGCCGAACCAGAACAGGTTCTCCACCACCCGCGAGGGCAGGTACGGGTCCTGGCGGATCAGGTCGGCCACGCCGAGGCTGCGACTGGCTTGCCATTGCTCGCCTTGGGCCGCGACCTCGCCGAGCACCCAGGTGTCCTTGCTCGCCCCGCCACGCTGCATCGACACCACCTCGGCATCCGCCTGCGCCGCCACCCGGGTCAATCCGCCCGGCAGCACCCGGTAGCCATCGGCGCTGGCCACGGCATAGACGCGCATGCCCACCGGGCGCGCCTGCAAGTGATCTGCCTGCCACACCGGCGCCTGGGAAAGCTGCGCCAGTTCCTGGGCGACGTAAGCGTACGGGCGCGCCCGCAGGCGCTCGACCAGGGCCTGACGCTGGGCGTCATCCAGGTCCCGTCCCAGCAGCGGTTGGAAGCTCTGCGAAGGAAACGCCGGCTTGAACAGCAGTTCCGGCAGTTTTTCCACAGCCTGCTCCAGCGCCGCTGGCTCGCCGCACCACCAGGTGGCGATGGACGGCAGGCTCAGTTCTTCGCCGAACAGGCGCTGACTGATGGCTGGCAGGAAACCGAGCAAACCGGGCGACTCCAGCACCCCGCTGCCCAAGGCATTGGCAACCAGCACCCGCCCTTGGCGTACCGCGTCCAGCAGGCCCGGTACACCAAGCGCCGAGTCGGTGCGTAATTCCAGTGGGTCGCAGAAGTCGTCATCGAGCCGGCGCATGATCGCGTGGACTCGCCGCAGGCCGCTCAGCGTCTTGAGGAAGACCGTACCGTCGCGCACGGTCAGGTCGCTGCCTTCCACCAGCGGATAGCCAAGCTGGCGGGCCAGATAGAGATGTTCGAAATAGCTTTCGTTGAAGCGCCCCGGCGTCAGCAGCACCACCAGCGGCGTTTCCCGCTCACTGGGCGCCAGTCGCGCCAGGCTCTGCTGCAGCGTGCGGAAAAAGCCGGCCAGGTGCTGCACATGAAGGTCGCGGTACAGCTCGGGAAAGGCGCGGGACACCACGGTGCGATTTTCCAGCGCATAGCCGGCACCGGACGGCGCTTGAGTGCGATCCGCAGTGACCCACCAGCGGCCATCGGGACCACGCGCCAGATCTGCGGCGTAGACATGCAAGAACGTCTGCTCCGGCACCGAAATGCCTTGGCACGGCCAGAGAAAATTATTGTGCCCATGCACCAGCTCGGCGGGCAGCAGGCCTTCGCCAATCAGTTGTTGTGGGCCATAGATATCCGCGAGCACCGCGTTGAGCAGGCGAGCACGCTGCGCCACGCCCTGGCCAATCGCCTGCCACTCGGCGGCGGGAATGACCTGCGGCAAAAGGTCCAGCTCCCACGGCCGGTCGGCGCCGTCGGGGTCGGCGTAGATGTTGTAGGTGACACCGTTTTCCCGGAGTTGCCGGTTCAGCAGCGCCTGGCGCTGGGCCAGTTGCGCCGGGCTGCTGCGCTGCACATGGGCGTACAGCGCCTGCCAGTGCGGACGCACCGTGCCATCGGCGGCAAGCATCTCGTGATAGGTCGCGGCGCTCGGCGAAGAACGATCCGGCAGGTCAGCCATGGCAGTGCTCATTTACGGGCAGGGTGTCTCGGCGTCGTGCGCCAAGCGTTTTTGCACAGAAACGCGGCAAGAGTTATGCCACCGGGGCTTTCGCCGAGCATTCATTGAACATGAACAAAGGCCGGCGCACCAGGCGCCGGCCTTATGAAAGACGATGCACTGAACCAGCGCCTTGCAACGCCTCATGGCGGGGCATGTCATCGACACGCCCCGCCATGGACATCAGCGCGGCACAGCCGGCTGGCGAGGCTTGCGCGGGCCTTTGCCTTTGGCGGCGTCTTTGCGCGCCTTGGCGGCTTCCTGGTTGCGAGCGAAGGCGGCAGCTTTGGCCTCTTCGCGCTTGTCCCACGGCTTGCCGCCGTCGCTGGCGCGCGGTGGCAGGCCGGTGTGCTGGGTCAGGATCTTCTGTTCCTTGCCCACCTTGTGGCTGCCCGCCGGGGTGGAGTTCTTGCGTCGGGCGCTCTGGTAGCTGTCGGTCGCAGGCTGGTGAGCCGGGATCAACTGGTTCTTGCCCGAGCCGATCAGGTCGGCGCGGCCCATGCGCTCCAGCGCCTCGCGCAGCATCGGCCAGCCCTTCGGATCGTGGTAGCGCAGGAACGCCTTGTGCAGACGGCGCTGCTCATCGCTCTTGACGATGGTCACGCCTTCACTCTTGTACGTGACCTTGCGCAGCGGGTTCTTGCCCGAGTGGTACATGGCGGTGGCCGAGGCCATCGGCGACGGGTAAAACGCCTGCACCTGGTCGGCGCGGAAGCCGTTGCCCTTGAGCCACAGGGCCAGGTTCATCATGTCTTCGTCGGTGGTGCCCGGGTGGGCGGCGATGAAGTACGGGATCAGGTACTGCTCCTTGCCCGCCTCTTTCGAGAACTTCTCGAACATGCGCTTGAAGCGGTCGTAGCTGCCAATACCAGGTTTCATCATCTGGTTCAGCGGACCTTCCTCGGTGTGCTCCGGGGCGATCTTCAGGTAGCCGCCGACGTGGTGCGTCACCAGCTCGCGCACGTACTCCGGCGATTCCACCGCCAGGTCGTAGCGCAGGCCCGAGGCGATCAGGATCTTCTTCACGCCCGGCAAGGCACGGGCGCTGCGGTAGAGCTTGATCAGCGCCGAGTGGTCGGTGTTCAGGTTCGGGCAGATACCCGGGAACACGCAGGACGGCTTGCGGCAGTGGGTCTCGATCTCGGTGCTCTTGCAGGCGATGCGATACATGTTCGCGGTCGGCCCGCCGAGGTCGGAGATGACGCCGGTAAAGCCAGGCACCTTGTCACGAATCTCTTCGATCTCGCGGATGATCGACTCGTGGGAGCGGTTCTGGATGATCCGGCCTTCGTGCTCGGTGATCGAGCAGAAGGTGCAGCCGCCGAAGCAGCCGCGCATGATGTTCACCGAGAAACGGATCATTTCGTACGCAGGAATGCGCTCCTTGCCGTAGGCCGGATGCGGGATTCGCGCGTAAGGCATGCCGAAGACGTAGTCCATTTCTTCGGTGGTCATCGGAATGGGCGGCGGGTTGAACCAGACGTCCACTTCACCATGCTTCTGCACCATCGCCCGGGCGTTGCCGGGGTTGGTTTCCAGGTGCAACACGCGGTTGGCGTGGGCATAGAGGACGGCGTCGTTGCGCACTTTCTCGAAGGACGGCAGACGGATCACGGTCTTGTCCCGGGTCATCCGCGGGCTGTCCAGCAACTGGACCACCTTCGCTTCGTTCGGGTCTTCGACCTCGCCCTTCTCCTGCTCAATGGCGCAGGCCTGGGTGTCCTGGGTGTTGACGTACGGGTTGATGATCTTGTCGACCTTGCCCGGACGGTCAATGCGGGTCGAGTCGAACTCGTACCAGCCCTTCGGCGTGTCACGACGAATGAACGCGGTGCCGCGCACGTCGGTGATGGTCTCGATCGACTCGCCAAAGGACAGGCGCTGGGCCACTTCGACGATGGCACGCTCGGCGTTGCCGTAGAGCAGGATGTCGGCGCTGGCGTCGATCAGGATCGAATGACGAACCTTGTCCTGCCAGTAGTCGTAGTGAGCGATGCGGCGCAGCGACGCCTCGATGCCACCCAGAACGATCGGCACGTTCTTGTAGGCTTCCTTGCAACGCTGGCTGTAAACCAGGCTGGCACGGTCAGGGCGCTTGCCGGCCATGCCGCCTGGGGTGTAGGCGTCGTCCGAACGAATTTTCTTGTCGGCGGTGTAGCGGTTGATCATCGAGTCCATGTTGCCGGCGGCGACGCCGAAGAACAGGTTCGGCTCGCCGAGCTTCATGAAGTCGTCTTTCGACTGCCAGTTCGGCTGGGCAATGATCCCGACGCGGAAGCCCTGGGCCTCCAGCAGCCGGCCGATGATCGCCATGCCGAACGACGGATGGTCGACATAGGCGTCGCCGGTCACGATGATGATGTCGCAGGAGTCCCAGCCGAGCTGATCCATCTCCTCCCTGCTCATCGGCAGGAATGGCGCTGGTCCGAAGCATTCGGCCCAGTACTTGGGATAGTCGAAAAGTGGTTTGGCTGCTTGCATGTCAGTGACCGGTTTTTTTGGATGCAGGAAAATCGCGGGCGCGGAATATAGCACAAAAATTGACCAATTCCGACGCTGCAGGTCGGAATTGATCAGGGGACGATTTTATTCGTCGTCGTCGAAGTTGTAGCTGCCCGGCGCGAGGTTCTCGAAGCGGGTGTACTTGCCGATGAACGCGAGGCGGATAAAGCCGATCGGGCCGTTCCGCTGCTTGCCGATGATGATCTCGGCAATGCCCTTGTGCTCGGTTTCCGGGTGATAGACCTCGTCCCGGTAGACGAACATGATGACGTCGGCGTCCTGCTCGATCGCTCCGGATTCCCGCAAGTCGGAGTTCACCGGGCGCTTGTTCGGGCGTTGCTCCAGGGAGCGGTTGAGCTGCGACAGGGCAATGACCGGGCAGTTGAATTCCTTGGCCAGGGCCTTGAGCGAGCGGGAGATTTCGGAAATCTCGTTGGTCCGGTTGTCGCCGCTGGACCCCGGGATCTGCATCAACTGCAGGTAGTCGATCATGATCATGCCGACTTCGCCGTGCTCACGGACCAGACGCCGGGTTCGCGCGCGCATCTCCGACGGGCTGATACCAGCGGTATCGTCGATGAACAGCTTGCGGTCGTTGAGCAGGTTGACCGCCGAGGTCAGCCGCGGCCAGTCGTCGTCGTCCAGTTGGCCGGAACGCACCTTGGTCTGGTCGATGCGGCCGAGGGACGAGAGCATACGCATGATCAGCGATTCGCCTGGCATCTCCAGCGAGTACACCAGCACCGCCTTGTCGCTGCGCAACACGGCGTTTTCCACCAGGTTCATGGCGAAGGTGGTCTTACCCATCGATGGACGACCGGCGACGATGATCAAGTCGGCCGGCTGCAGGCCGCTGGTCTTCTCGTCCAGGTCGGTGTAGCCGGTGGACAGGCCGGTAATGTCACTGTCGGAGTTGAACAGCGTGTCGATACGGTCGATGGCCTTGGTCAACAGGTCGTTGACGCCCACCGGGCCGCCGGTCTTGGGCCGTGCCTCGGCGATCTGGAAGATCTGCCGTTCGGCTTCATCGAGGATTTCTGCGGCGTTGCGCCCTTGCGGGTTGAAGGCGCTGTCGGCGATGTCGTTGCTGATGCTGATCAGTTGGCGCAGCGTCGAGCGCTCGCGAATGATCTGCGCGTAGGCCTTGATGTTGGCCACCGACGGGGTGTTCTTCGCCAGCTCGCCGAGATAGCCCAGGCCGCCGATTTGCGAGCTGAGACCCTCTTTGTCGAGCTGCTCGTGCAGCGTCACGACGTCGAAGGGGACGTTCTGGTCGACCAGCTTGTGGATCGCCCGGAAGATCAGGCGGTGGTCATGGCGGTAGAAGTCGCCATCGGAGACTTGATCGAGCACTCGCTCCCAGGAGTTGTTGTCCAGCATCAGGCCACCGAGCACGGCCTGTTCGGCCTCGATGGAATGCGGCGGAACCTTCAGGGCGGAGGTTTGCAGATCATATTGCTCTGGGGCGGTTATCTCGTTCATGGCCACCTGGAAATCTGGGTGTTGAAAAAGACAAAGGGCACGACCTGCAATGCAGGATCGTGCCCGATGTTAACCAACTGACCCCGAGGGGGCCAGCAGGTCGATACAGCTTAGGCTGCGACGACGACCACGCGAACAGTGGCTTCAACGTCGCTGTGCAGGTGCACGGCAACGTCGTATTCGCCGACGTTACGGATGGTGCCGTTTGGCAGACGAACTTCAGCTTTGGCCACTTCAACGCCAGAGGCGGTCAGGGCGTCAGCGATGTCGTGGGTGCCGATCGAACCGAACAGCTTGCCTTCGTCGCCAGCGGTGGCAGTGATGGTCACTTCCAGCTCGGCCAGTTGGGCAGCGCGGGTTTCAGCCGAAGCTTTCTTGTCAGCAGCAGCTTTTTCCAGCTCAGCGCGACGTTCTTCGAACGCGGCCAGGTTGGTAGCGGTAGCGGCGACAGCCTTGCCGAATGGCAGCAGGAAGTTACGGCCGTAACCCGACTTAACTTTAACTTTGTCGCCCAGGTTGCCCAGGTTGGCGACTTTTTCCAGCAGGATCAGTTCCATTTGGTAATAACCTCTTAACTTTTAACCTTCACCGTTCGCGGAGCCGTTGTCGGCGTCACTTGGGGACGCCCCGCGTCCGCGAAAATCAATCAGGCTGTCGACAATGGCCAGGACCACGAGCAACGGATAAATCAGCTGCATGAACAGCAGCAGTGTCACGTACAACCCGACCAGCCAGAACTTCGCCAGTCGTTTCTGCGCCACCAGGCCGTGAATCACGGCCAGTCCGGCGAAGAGCAGCGGGATGGTGCAAAGCGGTGTCAACATCGCCAGTTCGGTACCGAAATTCGGCCCTACCAGAATGATCACCAGCAGCCCCAACGCCACCGCCAGCGGCAGTCTCACGGCGCGAAACTCGCGACCGAAGCCTCCCGGGTTATACAACGCTGCTTGCCAGTAGCGACCCAACATCAGGGCCAGCACACTGACAGCTTGCAACAATGCCGCAATCAGGCCGGTGAGCACTGGTGCGATCAGTCCCTCCAGTCGGGCCCGTTCTTCTACCTTCAACTGCTGGTAGATCCCCTCGAGCATCTGCGGGAGGATCTTGGCGATCCCCTGCGCAAGCGACTCGATCGGTTCACGGAACACCGAACCCAGAGCGACGCCATACACCAGGCCCAGGGCGATGCTGAACAACAGCACCCGATTCCAGGACTGCCCGGCGCGCAACAGCGCAGCCAGACCCAGCGTGCCAAGCAACACCATCAAGGTGCGCGGCTCACCGAAAAACCACCAGGCCAACGCCGGCAGCAATGCCCAGGCAAGGACACCGGAGGCGTCCTTGAAACCGCGCCGCAGGAAGATCAGGCTCCCGGCGGCGGCACTCAACCAAAACAACAGCGGCAATGCCGCACAACCGACCACTACGAGAGTGGCCTGCACGCGACCGCGCATGATGAAATCAGCCAGGGCACGCATGCAATTTATCCTTTGCTACTTGTCGACGACCCGGTCTCAGCGGCCGTGGCTGTCGGTGTAGGCCAGCAGGGCCAGGAAGCGGGCACGCTTGATAGCGGTAGCCAGCTGACGCTGATAACGAGCTTTGGTACCAGTGATACGGCTTGGAACGATCTTGCCGGTTTCAGATACATAAGCTTTCAGGGTGTTGAGATCTTTGTAATCGATCTCTTTCACTTCTTCAGCAGTGAAGCGGCAGAATTTACGACGACGGAAGAAACGTGCCATGTAATAGGCTCCTCAAAAGGTCCGTGGATTACTCGTCAGCGTTATCGCTGTTGTCGCTGTCATTGCTGTCATCGCCTTCGGCGCTGTCAGAATGCTCAGGACGATCGCGACGCTCACGGCGCTCACTGCGGTTTTCTTCAGCCTTGAGCATCTCGGACTGGCCGGTAACGGCTTCGTCGCGACGGATGACCAGGTTACGGATCACGGCATCGTTGTAGCGGAAGTTGTCTTCCAGCTCGGCCAGGGCCTTGCCGGTGCACTCAACGTTCAGCATCACGTAGTGAGCCTTGTGAACATTGTTGATTGCGTAGGCCAGTTGACGACGGCCCCAGTCTTCCAGACGGTGGATCTTGCCGCCGTCTTCTTCGATCAGCTTGGTGTAACGCTCAACCATGCCGCCGACTTGCTCGCTCTGGTCCGGGTGGACCAGAAAGATGATTTCGTAATGACGCATGAATGCTCCTTACGGGTTGTAGTCTGCCGACAAATGGCGGTCAGACAAGGAGTGAATGACACTTGTATGTCTTGCCTTGGAAAGAGGCACATGCGCGCCTGCCAACACGGCAAGGGGCGCAATTGTAGAGAAGCGCCGAGGGACAAGCAAGGTGATTGGTGAAATATTGAGCAGTGCCGATAACCGGCGATCTCAAATACAACTGTAGGAGCGAGCTTGCTCGCGAAGGCCCTCTAATTTGGCCTATCGCGAGCGAGCTCGCTCCTACAGGGAGGGGCTGCGGGTTATTTGCCGGCTTTACGCTGACGAACAGCCTCGAACAGGCAGACGCCAGTAGCGACCGATACGTTCAGGCTGCTGACGCTGCCTGCCATCGGCAGCTTGACCAGGAAATCGCAGTGCTCGCGGGTCAGGCGGCGCATGCCCTTGCCTTCCGCACCCATGACCAGCACGGTAGGCCCGGTCATGTCCTGCTGATACAACTCCTGCTCAGCTTCGCCAGCAGTGCCGACCACCCACAGGCCACGTTGCTGGAGTTTCTCCAGGGTTCGCGCCAGATTGGTCACGGCCACCAGCGGCATCACTTCAGCAGCGCCACAGGCAACTTTACGCACGGCCGCGGTAAGTGTCGCCGACTTGTCCTTCGGCACGATGACCGCCAGCGCACCGGCAGCATCGGCGGTACGCAGGCAGGCACCGAGGTTGTGCGGGTCGGTGACGCCATCGAGAACCAGCAGCAGCGGAACCGTTTCGGTACGCTCCAGCAGTTCTTCGAGCATCGCCTCGCCCCAGACCTGGCTTGGGCTGACTTCAGCGACCACGCCCTGGTGAACACCTTCGACCCAGGCATCCAGCTCGCGGCGTTCGGCCTGGCCGACCGCAACGCGGTTGTCGGCGGCCAGTGCCAGCAGCGCCTGGATCCGAGGCTCGCTACGACCCTCGGACAGCCAGATTTGCTTGACCCGCTTGGGGTGATGCCGCAACAGCGCTTCCACGGCATGCACGCCGTAGATCTTTTCCAACTGACTCATGACTTGCCTTTGGGTTTACGCGAGGTGGAACCGGCTTTGGGCGGTCCCTTGCGGTGTTTGGTCGGTTTCTCGGTCTTGCCGGATTTGCCCGCCGGCTTGCCGCTGGCATGCGCCTGCTTGGCGTCGGCCAGCAGGGCCTTCTTCATTTCCCGGCTCTTGCGCACTTCGGCGTTTTTCGCCGCGGCATGGGAAGGGAAATAGGCTTCGGCGGTTTCGTTCTTGGCTTTCTTGGCGCGAGGTGCCGGCTGCTCTTTAGCCGCAGCAGGTGCCTTGCCGGTAGCTTCGGGCGCGGTCTGACGCTGTTTGCGGCCGATCGGCGCATTCAGGGTGTTCTCGGCCATTTCGAAGTCGATCTTGCGTTGCTCAAGATCGACGCGCATCACCCGCACTTCGACGGTATCGCCGAGACGGAAGGTGCGACCGGTACGCTCGCCGGTGAGGCGGTGATGGACCGGATCGAAGTGGTAGTAATCACCCGGCAGCGCGCTGACATGCACCATGCCTTCGACATAGATGTCGGTCAGCTCGACGAACAGGCCGAAACCGGTCACCGCGGTGATCACACCCGGGAACGACTCGCCCACGCGGTCTTTCATGTACTCGCACTTGAGCCAGTTGACCACGTCACGGGTCGCCTCGTCGGCGCGCCGCTCGCTCATCGAGCACTGTTCGCCCAGTTGCTCGAGGGTGTTTTCGTCGTACGGGTAGATCCGCGCCTTGGGAATGCTCATCGCACCGGCGCGCTTGACGTGCGGGGTGTCCTGGCGGGAACGGATCACGCTGCGGATGGCCCGGTGGGTCAGCAGGTCGGGGTAGCGGCGAATCGGCGAGGTGAAGTGGGTGTACGCCTCGTAATTCAGGCCGAAGTGGCCGTTGTTGTCGGCGCTGTACACCGCCTGGCTCAGCGAGCGCAGCATGACGGTCTGGATCAGGTGGAAGTCCGGGCGGCCGGCGATGCTGGCCAGCAGTGCCTGGTAGTCCTTCGGCGACGGACCGTCCTTGCCCTTGTGCAGGGAAAGGCCCAGCTCACCGAGGAAGGCGCGCAGTTTTTCCAGGCGCTCCGGCGGCGGACCGTCGTGGACGCGGTACAGGGCCGGAATCTCGTGCTTCTTGAGGAACTCGGCGGTGGCGACGTTGGCCGCCAGCATGCATTCCTCGATCAGCTTGTGGGCGTCGTTGCGCACGGTCGGGCGGATTTCCGCGATCTTGCGCTCGGAGCCGAAGATGATCCGGGTTTCCTGGGTTTCGAAGTCGATCGCACCGCGGGCATGACGGGCATCCAGCAACACCTTGTACAGCGCATAAAGCTGTTTCAGGTGCGGCACCACGCCACTGTATTCCTCGCGCAGGGCACGGCCTTCGCGGGTGCGGGCGTGCTCCAGCATGCTGCTGACCTTGTTGTAGGTCAGGCGGGCATGGGAGTGGATCACCGCTTCGTAGAACTGGTAATCGACCATCTGCCCGGATTTGTTGATGGTCATTTCACAGACCATGGCTAGGCGATCAACGTGCGGGTTCAGCGAGCAGAGGCCGTTGGAAAGCTCTTCGGGGAGCATCGGCACAACGCGCTCGGGGAAATACACCGAGTTGCCACGCACCTGGGCTTCGGCATCCAGCGCCGAACCGAGGCGGACATAGCTGGACACGTCGGCGATGGCGACGTACAGGCGCCAGCCACCGGAGAACAGCCGCAGTTTGCCGAGGCTTTCGCAATAAACGGCGTCATCGAAGTCGCGGGCATCTTCACCATCGATGGTGACGAACGGCAGGTGGCGCAGGTCGATGCGCTTTTCCTTGTCCTTCTCTTCGACTTCAGGCTTGAGCTTGCGCGCTTCTTTAACGACCGCTTCGGGCCAGACGTGCGGGATATCGTAGCTGCGCAGGGCAACGTCGATTTCCATGCCGGGAGCCATATAGTTGCCGATGACTTCGACAACGTCGCCCTGAGGCTGGAAGCGCGGGGTTGGCCAGTGGGTGATCTTCACCTCGACGAACTGACCGACACGCGCGCCGCCGCTGCGGCCCGGGGTGACCAGCACTTCCTGCTGGACCTTCGGATTGTCGGGGGTAACGAAGCCGATGCCGCCTTCTTCGAAGTAGCGGCCAACGATGCTCTCGTGGGCGCGGGAAATGACCTCGACAACCACGCCTTCGCGGCGGCCACGGCGGTCGACACCGGAAACACGGGCC
Organism: Pseudomonas sp. Marseille-P9899; assembly: GCF_903166565.1. NCBI lineage: Bacteria > Pseudomonadati > Pseudomonadota > Gammaproteobacteria > Pseudomonadales > Pseudomonadaceae > Pseudomonas > Pseudomonas sp. Marseille-P9899. The sequence continues at coordinate 172,376 of NZ_CAESCG010000011.1, read as the reverse complement.
AGGGCGCGGTCGCCGTCGAACACCAGGCGCATCTGCGCGGGGCTGAGGAACAGGTCTTCGGAGCCGTCATCGGGAATCAGGAAACCGAAACCGTCGCGGTGTCCGGAAATACGGCCGAGGATCAGGTCGAGCTTGTCCACCGGGGCATAGGTGCCACGCCGGGTGTAGATAAGCTGGCCGTCACGCTCCATCGCCCGAAGACGACGGCGCAGGGCCTCGATCTGTTCCTCGGTATGCAAGCCGAGTTCCTCGACCAGCTGCTCGCGCGCAGCGGGCGAGCCTCGTTCGGCGAGGTGCTGGAGGATCAGCTCACGGCTAGGGATGGGGTTTTCGTATTTTTCCGCTTCACGAGCGGCCTCGGGATCGAGGGACTGCCAATCGGCCATTAGGAGGGGTTCACCTTGTCTATATAAGGGTTAGTTTGGCATAGCCGTATTGAAACCGGAAATTTCAACCTTGGACAGCCCCGTTGGGACCGGCCCCAGAATGCGCTGTTCGCTGTGGAAGACCAACGGCTTGAATCTTTTAAGATTTTTTTCAAACCGGGGCTTTACAGCCCTTGGAGCCATCCGTATAGTGCGCACCACAGCGACGGAGACCGTCGTTATAGTTGAGAAGCCGCACGATGTGAAGCATCGAAGCGAAATCAACGAAATGCCCAGATGGTGAAATTGGTAGACACGCCAGCTTCAGGTGCTGGTGACCTTACGGTCGTGGAAGTTCGAGTCTTCTTCTGGGCACCATATTTCAAGTTTCAGATAGCTTCATAACGTGTCTGAGATTAAGCAATACGCTAGACTGTTTTTGTTACAACTGCTTCAAATTTGCCCAGATGGTGAAATTGGTAGACACGCCAGCTTCAGGTGCTGGTGACCTTACGGTCGTGGAAGTTCGAGTCTTCTTCTGGGCACCATATTCAAAGAAACCCGCGAAAGCGGGTTTTTTTATGCCTGCGATTTGGCCTCGGATCTCGCCGAGGCCCCTCCTCCCCAGGCTCTGTATGAAAAGCCTTGAGACGAAGGTCAGGCAAGGCGAAAACAGCCGAGGAAGCGGAGTTTACGGGTTGTAAATGAGCATTCCGAGGCTGTTTTCAACGCAGCATCACCGAGTATCAAGGCTTTTCATGCAGAGCCTAAAATGTCTTCTCGAATTTCAGTGCTACTTCGGTCTGCCGGTAGGCATAGGCCCAGTCGATGCTGCTGTCGGTGACCGTGCGTTTCATGTAGAGATTCGGCACCACCCCGGCGAACGCGAAACGCGGCATGCTCAGGTTGGCGATGTAGATCTGCTGACGGTCCTTGCGCAGGCCGCCGAGAAAAACGTCCGGCGCGTCGTAGCGGGTGGTGCGGTACAAGCCGACCACGCTCAAGTTCACCCCTAGGTCGAAGCTGTGATACGCACCCAGGCTGCCCATGTACTCGCGATTGCTGGCGGTATCGGCGTCCTGGCTACGCCGGGTGTAGGTGACGCCGCCGAATACCAGGGTGCGCGGATCGAGCATGTACGACAGCGACGTACCGATCTGACGTTCGTCGTAATCATCGAAGTACTCGCGCTGTTCGCCCTGGAAGCGGAAGTGCTTGTGCTGGGCCTGCAGGCCGACCTGCAGCCGGTTGGTCAGATTGTGCTTCCACTCCCCGCGCACGCCGCTGGCCTGGTACTTGGTGTGATGGTCGTTGTAGTAATTCTCGAACAGCGGCGTGAGCGACACATCGTTCAGCGCGCTCTGGAAGCTGTAGCCGGCGTACAGCACCGAGGTGTTGTCGTCGTACCAGGTCTTTGTTTCTCCGTCATCGCCATGCTTGTCGTAGGTGTTGCCGTAGCTGAGGCCGCGCACCATCAGATGGTGGTTGCCGGCGATCTGGAAACGGCGCTCGGCGGCCATGTCATAGACCAGGCTGGATGACGTGATTGGCTTGGGCATCTGCCGGCTGTAGTCGAAGCACTCGAAGAAGATCGTGCAGACCTGAGTGCTGGTGGTCATGCCATTGCCCTGGTTGATGTTGCTGTTGTAACCGAAGCCCAGCGACGCCGATCCATGCCATTCGCGGCGCAGGTCGATGCCCTTGTGATACTCGCCCAGCACACTCAGGACCTGCTCGGGCACATCGGTAGCGGCGACCTCGCGAAACAGCGCTTCAGCTTCACGGGTCTGATTGTCTTCGAACAGCGTGCGCGCCAATTCCAGGCGAGCACGGACGAAACCTGGCTGCAGCTCATCGGCCCTGCGCAGATGTGCGATGGCCTGCTTGTACTGGCGGTCGCTGCGGGCGATCAGCCCCTCGGCCATTTCAACCAGTGCCGGTTCATGATCAGGCAGTTGGCGGTAGCGCTCGACAAACTGGCGCACCTTGCCCCACTGCTGCAGGTTGATGGAGACGTAGATGGCCGGCCCCAGGTCTTCGAGGGTGTTCTGTACGTTGTAGGTCTGCCCCTCGATGGTGATCAGCGAAGCATCGTTCTCGGCCGGATCCGGCGCGCCAAGATTGGCCCGCTCGCGCGCCTCGGCGGTGCGGTCGATCTTGTTCAGCAGCAGACGGGTGTCGTCATCGTCGGCCAGCAGCGCGGTGGAACACAGGGCAGAGAAACACAGCAGGGCAACGCGCCCCCGCATGGACGGCAGCATGGTGATCGTTCCGGGACAGAAAGAAAGAGGTCGGAAGGGGGAGCCGAAGCTCCCTCCTCCAATGACACGCGGGTGTTACTGCTTGGCGCCGCCGAAGGCGACTTTGGTGGTGGTAGTGGTGTAGATACCTGCCAGGGCCTCGGCGTTGGCGCCGTAGAACTGGCCTTGGATGTTGGTGCCACGGGCGAACGAGCCGTTCGAGGCGATGGTCGTACCGGCGAAGCTGAGCGAACCCACAGTACCGGTCAGGGTGCCGCTGCCAGAACCGTAGTTGGCGGTCAGCACGCCCGAGGTGACACCTGCGCCGGTGCCCGGGTTGTACTGGTTGATGCCGACCACGTTGTACTTGGCGTTGACCAGGGTCGGCATGCTGGTGGTCGGATTTTCACCCACGAACCAAACGGTGCGGTCAGTGCTGGACAGGTTCAGATCAGTGCTGTTGGTTGGCTGGGTGCCGGTCTTGGCTGGAGCCCATTCACCGAAGTACACCTCGGAACCCGAAACCTTGGCGATCACTTCGCCACCGAACTGCGGATAGCCCGGAGAAGGTGCAGCGATCTGACGATAGGCATAGACCTCGGTGTTGTAGGTCACCAGGTTCTTCCAGGTTTCCGAGGTAGTCACGCCGTTCAGCGGGTTGACGATGTGCGCCGAAGTGGTGCCATAACCGCTCAGCAGCGCGTTGGTCTGAGCGATCGGACCGGCCTTGAAGCTGACCACCGCCGCAGTATTGGCGGTGCCACCTGTTGCGGTTGGCATGGCAATACCTGCCGTGCCCACAGCCATCATGTTCGAAGGCGCAGCCTGAACATAAGCCGAGGAAGAGCCACCACTGACAGTAGCGGCAAATGCACCGGAAGTAGCCAGGGACAACGCAGTAAGTGCAAACAGTTTTTTCACAACAATCTCCTTGTCATAAGTTTGGAACAACACTGTTTTTACGAAAACAGCAAAAAATCTAGAACCGTGCAGTCAAACCCATTTTCAGTGTGCGACCCGGGGCAGGCATCACTGTGCGCGAAAGAGGATCGAGGTAGTAACGGTTGGTTATGTTGTTCACACCGAAATCAACATCAATATGCTCGTTGACATGCAACGTGGCGTAACTATCGAAGACCCAGATGGGGTGCCACTCATATGGCTGGTTGACGCCCTGGACGAAGTTGAGTCCCTGGTCGATCCACTTCTGCTCTTCCTTGTTCTTGGCGCTGCTGTGGTAAACCATGCGCCCGCCAATCTCGAGCTTGTCGTTGAACAGGCGTACCCCGCTGTCCAGGTTGATGGAGTACTTCGGCTGCAGGCTGGTGCGGGAGAACGTGGTCGGGAAACCACCGGTGACGCACTCGTTGACTGCCTTGCCGTAATAAGGATCCAGGGTGTTGGCCATGTCCTTGTCGCAGAGTTTCTGGTCGAGGCGATAGCTGATGCCGAAGTTCGAGTAGTAGCGCCCGGTGTCAAATCGTGTCTGCAGCTCGATACCCGAAAGAATTTTCTTGTCGTATTGAATAATGTTGTAAGAGAAGTCCCGATCTATGTAGTCGTGAATTTCATTCTTGTAGTAATTGATGCGGAAGTCGGCATTACGCCAGTCTGGAACCAGGGAGCGCAGGTCATGGACATAACCGAACTCCCAGTTATAGGCATGTTCCGGCCTCGGTGAGCTCTGAATCAGGCCGATACCTGTGGCGGAAAAAGTCTGCGCTTCTTCGTAAAGAGTGGGAAAACGTACAAACTCGGTGTAGCGCGCATATACCCGTGCGTTATCCGTGACATGCAATGTCACGCCTGCCATGGGAGCCCATGCGCTGTCCTTGCGCTTCTTCGGTTTAGCCCAACGCTCCGCTTCAGTGGGCTGCTGGTGGATCGGCAGCCCCATATCTCTCCCCGCAATGTAGCGAGGGGCAGTGGTGCCTGTTCCCTGAGCATTTTCAACCTGCTCACCGAGATTGATCGTGCCGTTGGTGAAGGGGTTCGCCGAACTCACCAGACGCTGACCATCGGTGGGAATATCCACTTTTTCCGAGACGTAGCGCACGCCATTGATCAGACCTTCCAACAGATAGTCGCTGATGAGCTCTTGCGTCGTCTCTTCATCCAGCCCCCAACTCTCGACTTCTGCCCTGGCTCCATTCACATACGCCTGGTTCTCCTCATCCGTCAGCATCCGTGAATAGCTGTACTGCTTGGCAACAATCGCCGACTTGGTATCCCACCCCGTTGCCTGTTCCTTCCTGTACTCATCCAGCGTCGTGTCGAACGAGCTGTAGTCGCTGTAGCGGGCGCCAGCGTTGAACGTCAGCCACGAGGTGGCGGCCCACTCGTTGTTGAAGGTGAAGTTGTATTGCTCGCGGCGGCCACCGCGCGGCCCCAGGTAGTTGGAGGCGAAGATGTAGGTACTGCCGATATCGTCGCTGGCGTTGTCGGTCTGCTTGAGCTTTTCCTTGCTGAAGTCGCCCGACAGGGTCAGCGCCCAGACATCGCTCAACTCCATGCGGTTGGAGATGTTCACCCCCCAGCGGTCGTGATCGGTCATCTGCAGGGCGCGGGAGAACAGGGTGTAGCGGCCATCGGTGTTGGGCAGTTTTTCCGGCATGGCGGTCTGGCCATTGCACGGGGTGCGGTTGTACTTGCAGCGCACGTAGTTGTCCCAGGCCTTGTCGCTCAAGGTGGCGTCTTCGATGGAGAACACCTGCTCGCCGTTCTGGTAGCGCTTGGCGTCGCTCTGGGTCAGCCAGAAGCCGGCCTGCATGTTGACCCAGCGGTTGTCCTCGGGATTCCAGTTGTAGGTCAGCGACACGGTGTCCTGGTCGACTTCGCTGTACGGCAACTGGAAGCCGATATTGCTGCCCGCCTCCACCAGTTTGGTGGTTTCGTTGATCAGGTACGGCATGGTTTCGCCGAACTCCAGATCGCTGTGCATGTAGCTCAGCTTCAGGGTCTGCTCATCCGACAGGTAGAAGGTGCCCTTGAGCAGGGTCGTGCGCATTTCGTTGGAAGTGCCGGACACCTCGGCGCCCGGCTTGTAGAAGCTGGCCAGGTAGTTGCCGGTCGTGTCGCCGATGACAGGCGAGTTCTGCCCCGCCGCCTGGGCCTTGTCGTACCAGCTCTCGGTTTCGTAGCGCTCGCTGCCCTGCTTGCCACTGTAGTAGTTGCCTTTCTTGCGGTAGCTGTAGGCGGCCAGCAGGTCGAAATTTTCCTGGCGGGTGGCGGCGGCGATGCGAAAGGCGTTGTCTTCGAAGTCGAAGTCGTTGGCACGCGACGATTCATGGGGGGTGTACATCGCGCCGCCGCCATTGGCGAAGTAGACGTACTGCCCCGAAACATAGGCGCCCTCGATATCGCGGTAGTCCCGCCCGAGGTTGTTCATGCCCGTTTCGTTGGGTGCCACGGCGTTGCTGGCGGTTTCGGTCTTGATCTCCAGGCCGTAGCTTTCACCCGGCTTGACGATGTCTTCGGCGTCCAGGGTGCGGATCTCCACGGAGCCGCCGATGCCACTCTTGACCCCCGGCGTCATCGAAGGCCCTTTTTCCACCGAGATGCTGCCAATCATGTTGGGATCGACATAGTTGCGGTTGGAAACCCCGGCCGACCCTAGCCATACCGAAGTGGCTTGCTCGGTGCCATCGACGGTGACCGGAATCCGGCCTTCGCCCTGAATACCGCGGATGTTCGGGTCCAGCGCACCGCTGTTACGCGATTCCCCGCTGTAGACACCGTTCAGTCCTTTGAACAGGTCTGCCGCGTTGGCCCCCTTGTAGCGCTCGATGTCTTCCTTGCCGGCGTACACGCTGGAAACGTCCTTGCGGTAGACATCGCTGTGGCCCTTCTCGTCCTTCTCCTCCCACTCGCCCTTCACTTCCTGCGCTTCGAGCACCTGCAATCCGCGCTGCGAAGTCCCCGGCTTGCTCATCGCTTCCTCATAACCAGCAGGCAGTTCGATCTCCACCGGCCCCATGTTCGGTACCGAGGTCTGCTCTTCGGCAAAGACGGCGGCGCTGGAAAGCGCCAGGGTGATCGACCAGACCAGAGGCTTGAGTGGCAGGGACGAAGGCGTGGGTACGGGCGAGAGCATGGCGAAACCTGTCGTTGTCATTGTCGGTGGTAGATGGCAGATACATGGCCACTCTGCGGCGGCGAGGTGATACTACCGACAAAAGCGAATGAATCTCGTTTAGATTCATATGCGAGAAACAGAAATTTCTATGCGGGCAGGCAGGGAGCGGAGAAGTCCGCTCCCGGAGGGGGGATTAACGTTTCTTGCCGAAGATCGACTTCGGCGCACGCCCGAAATAGCGGGTGAATGCCACGGTGAAATTGTTCGGATACTTGTACCCGACCTGCCACGCCGCCTGGGCGACCTGCTGGCCGGATTCGAGCAGCGTCATGGCTTTGCGCATGCGCAGGTCGAGCAGCATGCGCGCGGGCGTCGTATCGAAAAGGTAGCGGAAGCCTTCCTTGAGCTTGTGCTCGTTCATGCCGACAGCCGTGGCGAGGTATTCCACCGTCAGCGGCGTGTGTAGCTGCTCGCAGAGGAGATTGCGGGCCCGCTCGATACGCTCGATGTCACTGGTGCCCAGCGGCGACGCAGTGCTGTCCTGCGGCGCCAGCAGGGTGAACTGCTCCGACAGCAGGCTGAGGGTATGGATGTGCAGGTCCAGCCGGTTGGACGGGTTGAGTACACCGGGCTGTAGATAACGCACCAGTGCTGCGGCATGGGCCTGGGCAGCCTTGGAACTGGCGCGGTAATCGAGCCGGTTCAAGCGGCCGCTGCCCAGCACCTGCGCGGCGCGCTCCTCGCCGACGTACTTGCAGAGGGTCGGCTGATCGATCACCACGCGCAGTTGCGAGGCGGTCTCGTGGGCTTGATAGCGGCGCTCGCCAGGTGTGGCGCGGAATGCGGTGATGGTCGTGTGGCCGGCATCGAAGGCCAGGTTGCTGCCGTCCTGGCCGAGAAAACCGGATTTGCCCTGCAGGCCGATGGTCACGACCATCACATGGCCGTCATGCGGGCCACAGGTTTCTTCGATCAGGGTCCGCACGGGGTGATAGTGCAAACGCCCCAGCGACAAGCCCTGTTCGAGCTGCAATAGCTCCGAATAGCACTGGCCGAGGTCCTCGGACAGCTGCATGCGCAAACGACCGTCCGCCTGCACCGAACGGTGCCTGGGATGATCCAGGCCGAGACGGCAACTCCCTTTCATTGTGCTCATGACGACATCCCTGCGGCCATGCGAGCGGCGCTTCGCATAGGAACGGCTCCGGCTCGCATACTTAACATTAATGATTCTCATTTAATATATATCACCTTTTTCAGTGATTCGGCCACGGCTTGTTTCGTTATGAACAATGCGGCCAAGTACAGGGAGTTACCGTGCCTCAACGTGCCAACCTCGATCAGCCTCACCAGGATCTGAACAGCGCCCATCCCCTGCAGTCGTGCTGGGATCTGCAACTCGCCGGGCTCGGCGCCGATGCCCTGCAGGTCGCGCTTGAATGTGCGCTGTTCGATCATCTGGGCGCGCCGGTCAGCGCGTCTGCGCTGGCCGACACCCTTGAGCTGGACGCCGCCAGTACCGGCTACCTCCTCGAGTTGCTGTGGAGCCTGGGCCTGCTCGAGCGCGACAGCCAGCAACCCCCGCGTTACCACAACCTGCCGCTGGCCGACCTGTACCTGCGGGCCGAGGCCAACGCCTACTGCGGCGATGCCCTGCTGTTTCGCCACCGCGTCATGCGCCAGACCGGCGCCCAGCTCGGCGATTACCTGCGCAACGGCGTGCCGCGCCCGCCCATGGCTTCCGCGGCAATGGCCAAGGCCTGGGCCGACGCCGCCCGCCTGCAGATCGCCCAGGAACAACGCGCCGTCACCCGCGACGTGGCCTGCGCGCTGGTCGAAAGCCTGCCCGAAGTCCACCGCCTGGAACGCCTGCTGGACCTCGGCGGCGGCCCCGGCCTGGTGGCAATTGCCCTGGCCGAGCGCCTGCCCGCCCTCGAAGGTGTGGTTTTCGAATACCCGCTGGCCGCCGAAGTGGCCCGCGAAAACATCGCCGCCGCCGGCCTCGCGCAGCGCCTGAAAGCCATCGGCGGCGACCTCAACGACGACGATTTCGGCAGCGGCTACGACCTCATCTGGTGTTCGTCGGTGCTGCATTTCGTCCACGACCTGCCCGACACCCTGCACCGCCTGTTCGCCGCCTTGCGTCCCGGTGGCGTGCTGCTGTGCTGCCAGGCCGAAGTGCCGGACGAACGCCAGGCCGCCGCGCAGGTGCTGCCTTATTACCTGCACATGCGCCTGCAAGGGCGCCACGTGCTCGCCGAAGGTGAACTGGCGCGCACGCTCGAAGGCATCGGCTTCAGGGCCGTGCAACAACTCAACGGACTGCGCTTCCCGGTAACCCCGGTCAACGCCGTCATCGCTCGCAAACCTCAGGGATAACTCGATGGACCGCACGCGAATCGCCGGCCTGCAATTGTTGTTTGGCTGGCTCAACCTGGTGCTGGCCGTACCCAGCATCTACCTGATGTTCGGCATGCCGCTGGTCATGCGCCAGTACGGCTGGAGCGGCACCGAGATCGGCCTGTTCCAGCTCGCCGGGTTGCCGGCGGTGTTCAAGTTCCTGCTGGCCGTGCCGGTGCAACGGGTGCGTCTGGGCAAGGGCCATCTGGTCCACTGGATGCTGCTGCTCGGCGCGGCGCTGCTGGTGCTGTACTGGCTGATCGGCCGACAGAACCTGATCGAGCAGCGCATGCCGCTGTTCGTCATGACCTTCGCCATCAGCATCATCGCCACCTGGATGGACATCCCGCTCAACGCCCTCGCGGTGCAGTGGCTGCCGCGCAGCGAGCAGTTGCGCGCCGGCAGCATTCGCTCGGCGGCGCTGTTCCTCGGGGCGATCGTCGGTGGCGGCGCCATGCTGCTGATTCAGGCCCGGCTGGGCTGGCAGGCGCCGTTCCTGATCATGGGCGTGGCACTGGTGATTGGCGTGGTGCCGCTGCTGGTTCTGCGTCGACGGCCGCAACCGGTGGAACCCGCGTCGGCGGCGCCGTCCGGTTTCGTCGCCGACTGGATGAGTTTCTTCAGCCAGCCGGCGGCGCGTCAGTGGACCTGGCTGCTGCTGACCGCCTTCCCGTTCATCGGTGCGGCCTGGCTGTACCTGAAACCTCTGCTGCTCGACCAGGGCATGCCCATGCAGGAAGTCGCCTGGGTCGTCGGCATCGCCGGCGGTGCCACCGGCGCCGTGTTCAGCCTGCTCGGCGGTCGTTTGCTCAGCGTGCTCGGCACGGCGCGGGCGATCCTGCTGTACCTGTTCGCCGCCCTGCTGGCGTTGGTGCTGCTGACCGTCACCGTGTGGCTGCGGCTAGGCCCGGCCTGGCTGATCGCCAGTGCGTTGTGCCTGGCGGCGAGCATGGGCGCGGTGTCGGCCTTGATGTTCGGCCTGACGCTGTTCTTCAGCCGGCGCCAGCGCACCGCCAGCGACTACGGCCTGCAATCGAGCCTGTTCGTCATCACTCGCCTGGCCGCTCCCGTGGCTGCCGGGCTGCTGCTGGACCGCCTCGGCCACGCCGGCATGCTCGCCTGTCTCAGCACCGGCCTGCTGCTGGCGCTGCTACTGGCCTGGCGGGTACGCCACAGCATCGCCGGCAGTGCCGAAGCATTGCTGGTCAATGAACGCCACGCCACTGCCGGCGTGATCCCCATCGTTACCGAGGGCAAAGCATGAAGCCGCGTATCGTCGGCATCTGCCTGGTCAGCCGCAATCGCGCGCTGCAGGAGGATGTGCAAGCAGTGCTTGACCGGCTCAACCACTGGTTGGGCCATGAAACGTCGCTTAACAGCCAGCACTGGCCGGACAGCGATTCGCAGTGCCTGTACCGGCAGGTGGCCGGGCAAGCCGAAGCCTATGTGCGCGAGCACGCCCAGGGTCACGATCTGTATCTCGACCTGCGGGTATTCGACACCGCCGCCGACGCCAGCCTGGCGCTGGCAACCGCCAGAAGCGAAAGCGACTACGTGCTGTTCGACACCCGCCACCTGCACGCTCAACCCGACAGCGACCCGCTGGTGGAGCTGCTCGACGCCCAGCCCGAAGCCAAGCGCTCTCCCAGCTCGGCGCTGCTGCTGTGTGACGAAGAACACCTGCAACACTGGCTACTGCGCCTCGGTGGCAACCGTCTGGTGCGGGTGCCGCATCCGACGCAAACCTTGCGCCGCGCCGATCTGCTGCGCCTGTTCGTCGATCACCTGGAACACGCCTACTTCAACCGCCTGCTGGCCCGCACGACGCTGCAGTCCAGCGAGCCGGTGGCGTTGGCGCGGGACATCCAGCAGCGCATGGATGCGCGCTGGGGCGAGCACTGGGATTGCCACTTTTTCACCGGCTCCATGGTCGCGGGTTTCCTCGATTCCATGGGCGCGCTGTTGCGCGGCAGCGGTCGCGGTTTCCACACCGCCAGCAACGAGCACGCGCTGGCAGTCAGCGCGCTGGCCGGCTGGCAGTTGTACCGCCGCGCGTACGTGATCGTCATGACCTCGGGCATGCTCGACGAACTGCGCGGCACCCTGGCCAACCTCAAGCGCGCCGGCGCGCCGGGACTGGTGATCTGCGCCGACTCGCCCGAGTCAGTCTGGTTTGCCTTCCAGGGCAGCCTCGATTGCGACAACGATGGCCATCAGGTGATTGCCGCCCGCGGCCTGTGGCAGCGGTTTATCCGTCGTCCCGACGAATCCCGGGAAAGCGTCGAATCCGCCTTCGCCGCGCTCGATGCCACACCCGCGCCCACCTTCCTGTTCGCCACCCAGGCGGTATTGGAGTCGCGGGTCGAGACCGGTCCGAGAGAGTCGACAGCACCGCAACCCGCCGCCGCCAGCGAACTCAATGACAACCAACGCGCCGCCCTCGACGGTGTGCTGGAAGTGCTCAACCACGAGCCGGCGCGCATCCTCTGGCAGTGCGGCCGACTCACCGAGCAGGAGCGCGAGCGCGTCATGGCCCTGGCCAAACGCTGCGGCGTGGCGCTGGCCGACAGCATCATCGCGCCGGGCAGCGTGAGCGCCTATCAAGACCAGGAACCGGTGCTCAACTACCTTGGCCCGCTGTCGATGTACGGCTTCAGCCGGCGAATCCACGCCTTCCTCGAACAGCCGGACGCCGACGAAGGCAAACCCTGGCTGTTCTTCCTCAAGAGCAAGATCGACCAGTCGGCCACGCCCTACTCCGAAGGCCGGCTCAAGCGCCTGTTCCACATCGTCCAGATCAACCGCCGCCGCGAGCACATTTCGCCCTTCACCGAAGTGGCGCTGGAGCTGCCGCTGGCCACGGTGCTGGACTATCTGGAGCCGCGCCTGAACGTGCCGCCGCCCTTGTTGCAAGCGCGCCGCGAGCGCTTGCAGCGGCTGCAGCGCACCCGCGAGGCGCTGCCGAGCGATCAGGTCGAAACCCTGCCGATGACGCCGAACTTCTTCTTCCATCGCCTCGGCCTGCTGCTGGCCGAGCTGATCGAGCGCGATGGTTATCGCTACACCGGCGTCTACGACGTCGGCCGTTGCAGCATCTCGGCCATGCGCAACCTGCCGCGTACCGACGCCGGCTTCTCCGGCTGGTATGGCCGCGCGCTGATGGGTGACGCGCTGATGTCACTGCCCTACATCGCCCTGAACAACAGTCAGCATGTGCTGGCGTTCATCGGTGACGGTGCCCGCGCCTTGGTGCCGGACATCGAACAGCGTTTGGCCATGTGCCTGGCCAGCACAGCGGACGCCGCCCAGCGCAACGTCACCGTGCTGTACCTCTCCAACGGCGTGCTGTCGATGATCCAGACCTATCTGGACAAGCGCTACGCCTGCCATGGCGCGGCGCAGGTCAACGTGCCGCTGAACGGCGGGCCGGTCTGGGAAGAACAGCCCTTCGGCCCGATCAGCATCTGCCGCGCGCGCCTGCTCGCGTTCTGCCCCGACACCCTGCGCCAGGCCCTTACCGCGCCTGGTCGCCTCAACTTCTTCGACGTCTGGCTGGGCCACAACTCGGAGGGCGACGGCTTGAGCCTCGTCTCCGAAACGGCCTGGAGCCGCCTCAACGCAGAGAGCCACTGATGAAATTCGGATTCATTGCCCACCCCACCTCCACCGGCCTGCTGCATCAGGTCAAGCTGGTCGACCTGCTCGACCGCACGCTGGAAGAACAGGCCTGGGGTTACGACAGCGCCCGCTGGCGCCAGCGCAACCTGGTGCCCTTCGTCGATTTCGGCCGCATCGTCAGCGCTTGCGGCGCCGAGTGCTCCGGCATCCTGCAGTTCATGCCGCTGACCGCCGAGCAGATGCTGCGCCAGCCGCGAGCCATTGCCGAGCGTGTGCTGCAAGGGGTCAATTCACTCAAGGCCGAGGGCGCCGATCTGGTCGGCCTGGGCGGCTTCACCGCGATCGTCGGCAACCGTGGCCTGGCGACCATGGAACAGGCCGACGTGGCCGTGACCACCGGCAATTCGCTGACCGCCTACGCCGCCTACATCAACCTGCTGGACAGCCTCACCCTGCTCGGCGTCGCCCCGGAAAACGCCGAGGTGGCGGTGCTCGGCTACCCCGGCTCGATCGCCCTGGCGGTGGCGCGGCTGCTCGCCGGCCATGGCTGCCGACTGCGCCTGGTACACCGCGGTAACCAGCGCCAGGCCGAGGCGCAGCTCGAATACCTGCCGGCGCAGTACCACGCGCAAGTCAGCCTGCATGACAGCATCGAGGACTGCTACGCCGACGTCCGCTTCTTCGTCGCCGCCACCTCCAGCGGTGGCCTGATCGACCCGCGTCGGCTGCTGCCCGGCTCGGTGGTGATCGACGCCGCGCTGCCCAAGGACGTGATGGACGTTCCTCATACCCGCCGCGACATCCTGTTGGTGGATGGCGGTCTGGTCTCGGCCAGCCCAGCGGTGCACCTGGGCATGCGCACCATGGGCCTGGAACCCAAGCGCAGCATGAACGGCTGCCTGGCCGAAACCATGATCCTGGCGCTGGAAGGCCGCGCCGAAGCGTTCTCCATCGGCCGCGAATTGCCGGCGGACAAGGTGCTGGAAATCGGCGCCATCGCTGCCCGCCACGGCTTCACCCCATCGCCCATGGCCAGCAACGGTGAAGCCCTCGCCAGCGACGATTTCGGCCGCCTGCGCCGTCATCACCACGGCCAGCGTCCGGTGCGAGCGAGCGATGCCAAAGACGACCCGATGAACCTGCGCCGCGAGGTGCTCAACAGCTTCGGCGAGCACATCAACCCGGTGCTGCGCGAGTTCTACCAGTTCAACCATATCGAGCGGGTGTTCAGCCACGGCGAAGGCTGCTGGCTGACCGACCTGGACGGCCGTCGCTACCTGGACTTCGTCGCCGGTTACGGCTGCCTCAACACCGGCCACAACCACCCGGCCATCAGCGCGGCGCTGCAGCGCTATTTGCAGCAACAGTTCCCGACGTTCATCCAGTACCTCTCCGCGCCCCTGCACGCCAGCCTGCTGGCCAAGCGTCTGGCCGACCTGGCGCCGGGCGGCCTGTCGCGGGTGTTCTTCAGCAACTCCGGCACCGAAGCGGTGGAAGCGGCACTCAAACTGGCCCTCGCCGCCAGCGACAAACACACCGTGCTGTACTGCGACAACGGCTATCACGGCAAGACCCTCGGCGCGCTCTCGGTGACTGGCCGGGCCAAGCACCGCAAGCCGTTCGAACCGCTGCTGCCGCGTTGCGACAGCCTGCCGTTCGGCGACCTCGACGCCCTGCGCACGCGCCTGACCAAGGGCGATGTGGCGGCCCTGATCATCGAGCCGATCCAGGGCGAAGGCGGCGTGATCCTGCCACCGGAAGGTTATCTCGCCGGCGTGCGGGCGCTGTGCGACGAGTACGACTGCCTGTGGATTCTCGACGAGATCCAGACCGGGCTAGGCCGTACCGGCAAACTCTTCGCCTGTGAATGGGACGGCGTCGCGCCCGACATCATGGTGCTGTCCAAATCGCTGTCCGGCGGCCTTGTGCCGATTGGCGCGACCCTCTCACGCGAAGCGGTCTGGCAGCGTGCCTATGGCGACATCGACACCTTCGCCCTGCACACCTCGACCTTCGGCGGCGGCAACTTCGCTGCGGCGGCGGCACTGGCGGCGCTGGACGTGCTGGAACAGGACGGCCTGATGGCCAATGCCGCCGAGGTCGGCGCACACCTGCAACAGGGCTTGCTGCACATCGCCGAGCGCTACCCGTTCATCAAGGCCGTGCGGGGTCGCGGGCTGATGCTCGCCATCGAGTTCCAGAACAGCATGGCCGGCGGCATCGAGGCGCTGGTGCGAGAAATGGCCGGGCGCATTCCGGGCCAGGCGGCGGCCACCTACCGCATGCTTTCGGGCACCGCGCGGCGGCACTTGGAAGCGGCGATGGAAGAGCTGGAACAGAGCCTGGAAGACATGTTCGTGCTGCGCCTGATGACCAAGCTTTCCGAGGACCACGGCGTGCTCACCTTCGTCACCGCCAACAACAACCGGGTGATGCGCATCCAGCCGCCGCTGGTGCTGAGCGTCGACGAGGCGGACCGGTTCCTTGGGGCGTTTGCTGCGGTTTGTGAGGACCTGGCCACGTTCGAATCCTGAGGGGGGTTGCTAGCGACAGGTTGACGCGGAACCTGTGGGAGTGGCTGTTAGCCGCGATGGGCCGCAAAGCGGCCCTAAATCCATCCAGCACCTTGTTTCTGGCTGGCCTGGATCTCACATTCAGCCATCCTCAAGTTCAGACGAAATACCCGATTTAGGCAGCCGCCTCGTGCTGGATGGTTTTGGGGCCGCTTTGCGGTCCATCGCGGCTAAAGGCCGCTCCCACAGGTTGCGCGCCAGCCCCAGCAGATCTCATAGCTTTTCCGCGCTTTGCCATACGAATCCCCCGCCTACCCCGATTGCAACTTTTCCTGTCACATTTGAAAATAATTCCAGTTCGTATCTACTGAATGGAAGAAAGCGATATGACCTTACCGCCGCTGGTCGAACCCGGTGCCGAGCTTACGCGCGAGGAAGTGAACCGCTACAGCCGTCACCTGCTTATCCCCAACCTGGGTGTTACCGGACAACGCCGCCTGAAGAACGCCAAGGTGCTGGTCATCGGCGCCGGTGGCCTTGGTTCGCCGACACTGCTGTACCTCGCTGCCGCCGGCATCGGCACGCTCGGCGTGATCGATTTCGACCGGGTTGACGAGTCCAACCTGCAACGCCAGGTGATCCACACCGTCGACAGCGTGGGCGAGCTCAAGGTGGAAAGTGCCCGCCAGGCCATCGCCCGCCTCAACCCGCTGGTCAAGGTGATCACCCACAGCGACCGTCTCGAACCGGACATGGCCGTCGAGCTGTTCTCGCGCTATGACCTGATCCTCGACGGCACCGACAACTTCGCCACCCGTTACCTGGTCAACGACGCCTGCATCCTCGCGGACAAGCCCTACGTGTGGGGCTCGATCTTCCGCTTCGAAGGCCAGGCCTCGGTGTTCTGGGAAAACGCCCCGGACGGTCGCGGCCTCAACTACCGCGATCTCTACCCGGAGCCACCACCGCCGGAACTGGCGCCGTCCTGCTCCGAAGGCGGCGTGCTCGGCGTGTTGTGCGCGGCCATCGCCTCGATCATGTCCACCGAAGCGATCAAGCTGCTGACCGGCATCGGTGACCCGCTGCTCGGTCGCCTGATGGTCTACGACGCCCTGGAAATGAGTTACCGCGAACTGCCGATCCGCCGCCTGCGCAACCGCCAGCCGGTCACCGCGCTGTCCGACTACCAGGCGTTCTGCGGCCTCAACCGGCCAGCGGCCGCAAACGACAGCGGCGTGCCGCTGATCAGCGCGCTCCAGCTCAAGTCGCTCAAGGATGGCGGCAAGGCCCCGGTGATCATCGATGTGCGCGAGCAGACCGAGTGGGACATCGTGCGCATCGACGGCGCCCTGCTGATGCCCAAGTCCGCCGAGGTCGCCAGCCAGATCGTTGCGCGCTTCGGGCATGACACCGAGCTGGTCATCGCCTGCAAGTCGGGCATGCGCTCCCAGGCCGTTTCCAGCGACCTGCGCAAGCTGGGCCTGGACAAGGTGCGCAACCTCGAAGGCGGCGTACTGGCCTGGGTCCGTGACGTCGAGCCGGCGCTGCCGACCTACTGAGGTGCAAGGCATGCCATTGCGCATCACCCGTGCGGCGCTGGAACAGATCCAGCGCCAGGCGGCCAGGGAGCATCCGATCGAGGCCTGCGGGCTGATCGCTGCGCCTTGCGAGGCAAAGGTCGCGGCGCGGGTGATCCCGATGCGTAACCACGCCGCTTCGCCAGTCTGGTTCAGCTTCGACCCCCGCGAGCAATTGCGGGTGTGGAGTGAGCTGGACGAACGCGACGAGGAATGCCGCGTGCTCTATCACTCGCACACCGCCAGCGAAGCCTGGCCCAGCCGCGAGGACATTGCCCACGCCCAGGACCCCGCGCTGCACTACCTGATCCTGTCCACCTGGCCCGATGCCAGGCACCGGGTCCGCAGCTTCCGGATCGTCAACGGCCGGGTATTCGAAGAACAACTGTCCATTCAGGAATGAACAGGACCGCCATTGACCGGCGGCCAGGACACCCCCTCAAAGGAGCATCACATGTCGGTTTCAGTCATGGTTCCAACCCTGCTGCGTCCTCTCACCGACGGGCAGAAAAAAGTCGAAGCCCAGGGCGAGACGGTTCGCCACATCATCGACAACCTCGACAGCCGCTACCCCGGGATCAAGGCGCGCCTGGTGCACGCCGACGAGGTGCACCGCTTCGTCAACATCTACGTCAACGACGATGACATTCGTTTCGCTGAGGGCCTGGCCACCGCCATCGCGCCGGGCGACAAGCTGACCGTACTGCCCGCCGTCGCCGGCGGCTGACCCCCGACGGCCTTTTCGCGGACTGACCCGCGAAAAGGCCCGCACCGAAAACCCGGCATTCCCACCGATCGCCCCACGCCAAGGTGCCCCACCATGCCCCGTATCCTGGATGACGCCAGACTCACCTGGCGCAGCGGCCCCTGCCTGCCCGCCTGGCAGACCTTGAGCGCAGCCTTGCAGCGCCAGGGTGAATGCCTCGGTGTGCAGCATGCCGAAAGCGACCCCGAAGGCCCGTCCCTGCAATTGCTGCACCCCGACTTGCATCCGCTCCAGACCCGCTTCGCCGGCTTGCCGGCACTGCCGCTGGAGTTGTCTACCGAATTCACGATCCAGGCCGCCTGCGGCCTCATGTCGGTGCACGGCCGCGCCAGTGGCAGGCCCCAGGCCCTGGGCGTGAACTACCTCGCCACCCTCAATGCCGCACTCGCCTGGCAAGGCAGCCTGGCCGCAGCGGTCGGCCAGTTGCGCGGCGGCGACTTCGCCACGGTCTCGCTGCAACCGGCCGCCGGTGCGCTGTTGAGCATCGGCCAATACCTGGCCGGCGCCACCGCCCCGGAAGATGCCGAACGGCTGCTGCCCGGCGCTGATGACGCCCTGGCCCGGCCGCCGTTCGTCTCCGCTGACGGCGTGCTGTTCGAACTGGAAACGCTCGACAGTCACCCATGGCGGCGTTTCTGGAATGCCCTGGAAGTCAGCGACGTCATCGCCGGCAAGGCCTGGCAGCGCTTCCTGTTGCGCTACGCCCGCGCTGTCGCGCCGATGCCGTCCGAATGCCTCGATGCCCTCGCTGGCTTGCCGCTGGCACGGATCCAGGCCATCGCCCTGGAAACGGGTGTGGCGCTGGTGCCGGTGCGCGGTCTGATTCAGCGTCGCGCTGACAGCGACTACGCGGCAAGCGCCGCCAGCCCCTGGCAACTGCAGCGCGGCAAGGCCGGCATGCCCGCCCGGCGCGCGGTCCCCGGGCGCTTGCCGCTGCAAGGCATTCGCGTGCTCGAATCCTGCCGCCGCATCCAGGGTCCGCTGGCCGGACACCTGCTGTCGTTGCTCGGCGCCGAGGTGATCCGCCTCGAACCACCGGGCGGCGACCCGCTGCGCAACATGCCGCCGTGCGCCGATGGCTGCTCGGTGCGCTTCGATGCGCTCAACCACCTGAAAGACGTGCGCGAGGTGGACATCAAGTCCGCCGCCGGTCGCGCGCAGATCCACGCGCTGTGCCAGGACGCCGATGTGTTCCTGCACAACTGGGCACCCGGCAAAGCCGCCGAATTGCACCTGGACGCCGCCGACCTGCACGCCACCCAGCCGTCGCTGATCCACGCCTACGCCGGCGGCTGGGGCGATGCCTCGATCGACGCGCCCGGCACCGATTTCACCGTGCAAGCCTGGTCTGGCGTGGCGGCCCGCATCGCATCCGCGTCGGGCACCCGTGGCGGCACCTTGTTTACCGCACTTGATGTGCTGGGCGGCGTGATCAGTGCCCAAGGCATCTGCGCCGCCCTGCTCGACCGCGAGCTGCATGGCCACGGCGCGCAGTTGCACAGTTCCTTGCTCGGCGCCGCCGACCTGCTGCTCGACAGTCATTGCGGCCAGCCCTCTCCAACGCTGTTGCAAGGGCTGTTCAGCACCGCCGACGGCCTGCTCGCCCTCGACTGCCAGACCCGCCAGCAACACCAGGCCCTGGCCCGGTTGCTGGGCGGCAACGCCGACCCGCTCCGCCTGCAGACACAACTGGCCGAGCACGGCAGCGAACACTGGGTGGACGCCTGCCTGCAGGCCGGCATTCCCGCCAGCGTCGCCCATGAAGACCTCACCCTGCTCGCCGCCGACCCGCGCGTGGCCCCGAGCCTTACCCAACGCGCCTACCGCTCTGTTCAATCACCGTGGAGTTTCCTATGAATACTGCCGGAATCGTTGACCTGGTCCCCCTGCACACCCGCCGCCGCTGGAGTGAAGACGGCAGCTATCCCAACCAGGATGTGTTCAGCCTGTTTCGCCAACGCGCCGCGCAAGCGCCGGACAAAGCCGCGGTGCTGTCGCCGGACGGCAACGTCAGTTACGCGCAACTGCTCGACGCCGCCCTGCGCATGGCCGCCAGCCTGCGCCAGGCAGGCATCGTCGCCGGCGATGTGGTCGCCTATCAGTTGAGCAACCACTGGCGCTGCTGCGCCGTCGACCTCGCCGTGGCTGCGCTGGGCGCGGTGGTAGCGCCGTTCCCGCCGGGACGCGGCAAGCTCGACATCCAGTCGCTGGTGCGCCGTTGCGACGCCCGCGCGGTGATCGTGCCCCAGGAATACGCCGGCATTGACCTGTGCGAAGTCATCGAGTCGCTGCGCCCGACCTTGCTCTCGCTGCGCATCCTGATTGTCGATGGCGAACCCCGTGCGGGCTGGTCGACCCTCGACGCGCTGCTCGACGCCGCACCCATCGACATCGCCAGCCTGCCCAAGGTCTGCCCCAATTCTCCAGTGCGCCTGCTGGTGTCATCCGGCACCGAGTCGGAGCCCAAGCTCGTTGCCTATTCGCACAATGCGCTGGTCGGTGGCCGTGGCCGCTTCCTGCAACGCATCAGTGACGACGGCGCCGAATTCCGCGGCCTGTACCTGGTGCCGCTGGGCTCGTCGTTCGGTTCCACCGCCACCTTCGGCGTGCTTTGCTGGCTGGGCGGTTCGCTAGTGGTGCTGCCGCGGTTCGACGTCGGCGAAGCGATCAAGGCCATCGAGCAACTGCGCCCGACGTTCATTCTCGGCGTGCCGACCATGCTCCAGCGCATCGCCGCCGAACCGGCCCTGGCCGACATCGACAAGTCGAGCCTGCGCGGCCTGATCTGCGGCGGCTCAGTGATCGACGAAGCCACCGTGCTGCGCTGCACCGAACACTTCGGTTGCGGCTTCATCAGCCTGTACGGCTCGGCCGATGGCGTGAACTGCCACAACACCCTGGACGACCCGATCGACGTGGTCCTGGGCAGCGTCGGCAAACCCAACCCGGCGGTGTGCGAGATCCGCATCATTGATGACCTGGGCCGGGAACTGCCCCATGGCGATGTCGGTGAAATCACCGCGCGCGGGCCGCTGAGCCCGATGCAGTACGTCAACGCTCCCGAGCTAGACGAACGCTACCGCGACGCCGAAGGCTGGGTGAAGACCGGCGACCTGGGTTTCATCGACCAGCAGGGCTACCTGGTACTGGCCGGACGCAAGAAAGACATCATCATTCGCGGCGGCGCCAACATCAGCCCGGTGCAGATCGAGGGCCTGGTGATGGGCCACCCGGATGTGGTCACCGTGGCGTGCGTTCCCGTGCCCGACGCGGACCTCGGCCAGCGCGTATGCCTGTGCGTGACGCTGCGCGAAGGCGCGGCGAAATTCGCCCTGGAGGACATCACCGGCTTCCTGCGCGAGCAGGGCCTGGAGGTGAACAAGCTGCCGGAATACCTGCGTTTCTATCGCCACCTGCCGCTCACCCCGGCGGGCAAGGTCGACAAACGTGCCCTCGCCGCCGATGCCGCCGGCCTCGGCGAACCTGTCCGGCAGGTGGGCTGAGCCATGACGACTGCATCCCCTGAAACAACACCGCTGGCGCAACGGGTTCGGCACTTCGTCGAGCAGCACATCCTGCCGCGCGAGCTGGAGCTAGGTGCGTGCGACAAGGCAGCCAGCGCACTGGCCGCCGAACTGCAGGCCAAGGCGCAAGCCGCCGGCGTGTTCGGCAACTTCTACCCGTTCGCCCTCGGCGGCCGGGTGGTAAGCCTGGTGGAGTACCTGACGGTCGCCACCGAGGAAGGCCGCAGCGAGTTCGCCCCGGCGATTCTCGGCTGCGACGCCACCCTCGACGCCTACATGCTCGACCGCCATGCCACTCCCGAACTGCGCGAGCGCTTCCTGATGCCGCTGGTACGTGGCGAGCAGGTGCCGTGCTACGCCATGTCCGAACCGGAAAGCATCGGCTCGATTCCCGCGACCATGACCAGCCGCGCCGACTGGCACGGCGACCATTGGCGCCTGAGTGGCCGCAAGTGGTTCATCTGCCGCGCCGAACGGGCCGACTTCGCCACCGTGATCGCCCGTACCGGTGATGGCCCGACAGGCGAAGCGTTGTCGATGCTGATCGTGCCGACCGACAGCCCCGGCTTCCAGTTCGTCCGCCCGCTGGCCCTGCTGGGTCGTCAGCAGGGCCAGGGCGAACTGCGCTTTGACGAGGTGCGCGTTACCGCGAATCAGGTCCTTGGCACGCCCGGCCAGGGCATCGCCCTGATGCAGCGCCGCCTCGGGCTGGGACGTCTGTTGCGCGCCGCCCATTGGCTGGGCCTGGCCCAGCGCTGCTTCGATGACCTCTGCGCCAGGGTGCATTCGCCGCGCGGGCATCTGGCGCGGCTGGCCGACAAGCAACTGCTGCGGGCGCGGGTCTATCAGGTGTACCGCGACATCGCCAGCGCCCGCGCCTTGCTGCAGGACGCGGCAGCCAAATTCGACCAGGGCCAGGCCAACAGCATCGAGGTCAACCTGGCCAAGCTGGCGGCGTCGGAAGCGCTGTCCGGCGCGGTCGATTCGGCGATGCAGGTCATGGGCGCCGAGGGCCTGAGCGAGCTGTCGCCGCTGTCGGGCATCTACCGTCATGCGCGCACCACGCACATCCTCGACGGCACCGACGACGCGCTGATCAGCACCCTCGGCCGCGACCTGCTGACGGCCACTGCCCTCGGCAAGCCGTTCGACAGCCGCAGCCCGTCACTGCACCTGGACAAGGGAACGCCATGAAACGCCATGCCGCCCTTGCCGCTCTGCTGACCTGCGCCATGGGCCTGCCGATGATGGTGTTCTACGCCCTCGGCGTGCTCGGCCCGCAACTGATCGCCGATCTGCACATCGACCGCGAACACCTCGGCTGGCTGACCACCAGCGCCTTCGGCCTGGCGGCCTTGCTGTCGCCCTGGGCCGGCGCGCTGGTGCAGCGCATCGGCTCACGCACCGGGCTGCTGGCGCTGTTTCTGCTGGTGGCGCTGTCGTTCAGTCTGATGGCGGTGCTGCCCGGTTTCACCGGTGTGGTCATCGCCCTGCTGTTCTGCGGCGTGGCGCAGGCGCTGGCCAACCCGGCCACCAACCAGGCCATCGCGCAGGCCAAGGATGCGCCACGCGCGGCACTGGTCGGACTCAAGCAGGCGGGGGTGCAGTTGTCCGCACTGATCGCCGGGCTGGGGCTGCCGGTATTGAGTGCCGCGATCGGCTGGCGCCTGGCGCTGGCCTGCTGGGTGCCGCTGGCGTTGTTGCTGGCAGTGCTGGTGCCGGGCCGCATCGCGGCGCCGGCGGCGGGGCCGCGACCTCCGTTGCGCCTGACGGCGCCGAACGGCTGGTTGCTGCGGCTGATGGGCATTCAAGGCTGTGCCGGGTTGTGCCTGTCCGCGTTCATCACCTTCTTCGGCGTGTACGCCAGCAGCCTGGGCGTCGGCGCTGCCACCATCGGCCTGATGGTCAGCGGATTCGGCCTGATGGGCATTCTTTCGCGCCTGTTGCTGACACCGCTGGGCGCGGGCCTCAAGGACGAAACCGTGTTGCTTGGCGGGCTGTTTCTGGTCGGCCTCGGCACGGTGCTGGTCATGCAATACGCCGCCGCCGATCGCCATTGGCCGCTGTGGTTTGCCGTGGTGGGCATGGGCCTGAGCCTGGTGGCGAGCAACGCCGTGGCCATGAGCATGCTGCTGCGCGAACCGCGCTTCGGTGGCGTGGCCAGCAGCGCCGGCATGCTGTCGCTGGGCTTCTTCGGCGGCATCGCCGTCGGGCCACCGCTGTTCGGCGTGCTGCTGCGTCAGCCGGGTGGCTTCTCTGCCGCCTGGACCTTACTCATCTTTGCCCTGTGTCTCGGCGCCGCGCTGTGCCGAAACCTGTACCGCGCCCGTCGCGCCGAGGAGACTCATCCCCATGCCGGCACAGCGTAAACGCCAGGCGGTGGTCCACGCCCTGTTCAAACAGCTCGACAGTATTTCGCGCCAGTGCGGCGAGCAATTCCCCCTCTACCGCCTGCCGCGGGACAGGCAATGGAAGCTGTCGCGGCGAGGCTCGTGGCTCGGCGGTTTCTGGGCCGCGCTGTGGTGGCGCCGTGCGGCGTTCACCGAGCTCAGCGAAGACCTCGACCAGGCGGTGTTCTGGTCCCGCCAACTGGGTGCCCAACTGGACGAGCCCAGCCTGAATCGCAGTTTCGTGTTCTGGTACGGCGCCGCCCTCGGTGGCCGCCTTGCCCAGGACGAACCGGCACGGGAGCTGGCCTTGCGTGCCGCTGACGCCCTGGCCCGGGATTTTCGCCCGGATATCGGCGGCTGGCCGCTGGGCCCCGGCATGGGCGGCGGCGACAACGGCCACGCAACCCTCAATATCGACGCCCTGGCCCCAACGCTGGCGCTGATGCACTTGCAGCCCGATGCGCACAAGCGCGACATGGCGCGCAGCCATCTGGACCTGTGCCTGCGCACCCTGCGCGGCGCCGACGGTGCCTGGGCCAGTCACGCCCGGCTCGATGAACACGGTCAGTTCCAGCCGGGCCCTGCGGGTGATTGGGCACGTGGCCAGGCCTGGGCCATGCTCGGCCTTGCCGAGGCGGTCGGCCTGTATGGCGGCGAGTACGCCGCGCCTGCCCGCGAGGCTTGCGCCTACTGGCTGAACCGCTGGGGCGAAGCGGCCAGCCGGGGCACCCTCGTCGCGCGCAATGCCGACCCGTGCGCAGTGGCCATCGCGTCGGTGGCGCTGCTGCGCCTGTGGCAGTGCCTGCCGGGCATGAACGACTGGCGCGACCTGGCCTGTCAGCAAATCGCCGCGTTGCTGTCGAGCGAGGTCCAGCAGGGATGCTTCGTCGGCCACTACTACCGCACCGGCACCGAGCAGGAGCAACTGGTGGAATCGGCCTGCGCGACCTTCTTCCTGGTCGAGGCACTGATGACCCAGGATCAGGTCCTGGCTGTTCAGGGCGGGATCGCCGGCTGGTAGCCGGTCCCGCACCCGACTGGCCGCTGCCGGCGTCAAGCCATCCGATAGTCAGCTTATGAATTTCCCGTCATCCGGCCACTTGAGAAACAATTTCGTTTACCATTGTTTCCAAATATGTAGCCGTAAGCGAGGAACCACCCGCATGACGATTCGCCGTAACCCGATGCTGCGCGGCCTGGCCGTTTCCCTTCTCGGCCTGGTGCTCGCAGCGCCGGCCGCCATGGCCGCCGATCCTGTGACCCTGACGCTGTACAACGGCCAGCACAAGGAAATCGGTGACGCCATCGCCAAGGCCTACGAGGCCAAGACCGGCATTCACATCAAGATCCGCAAAGGCAGCAGCAACCAGTTGGCCAGTCAGGTCATCGAGGAAGGCGACCGCTCGCCGGCCGACGTGATCTACACCGAAGAGTCGCCGCCGCTGAACAACCTCGGCGAGCTGGGCCTGCTGGCCAAAATCGATGACTCGACCCTGGAGATGCTGCCCAAGGACTTCGTCGCCAGCAACGGCAGCTGGATGGGCGTCACCGCGCGAACCCGCGTGGTCGCGTTCAACCCGAAGAAGATCGATGAGAAAGACCTGCCGCAATCGGTGATGGACTTCGCCGACCCCGAGTGGGACGGCAAGATCGGCTTCGTGCCCACCAGCGGCGCGTTCCAGGAACAGGCCGTGGCCATCCTGAAAATCCACGGCCGCGAAGCCGCCGAAGAATGGCTGACCGGCCTGAAAGCCTTCGGCAAGACCTACACCAACAACATGGTCGCGCTCAAAGCCGTGGAAAACGGTGAAGTCGCCGCCGTGCTGGTGAACAACTACTACTGGTACGCGCTGAAGAAAGAACGCGGCCAGCTCGACTCCAAGCTGTACTACCTGGCGGACGGCGACGTCGGCGGCCTGATGACCATCTCCGGCGCCGCCGCGGTGAAGGCCAGCAAGCATCCGAAGGAAGCCCAGGCCCTGCTCGCCTGGATGGCCAGCGAAGAAGGCCAGCGCGTCATCACCCAGACCACCGCCGAGTACCCGCTGCACAAGGGCATGGTCTCCGACCAGGGCCTGAAGCCGTTCGAAGACCTGCGTCCGCCGAAGATCACCCCGGCTGACCTGGGTAACGCCGAGGAAGCGCTGGAACTCGAACGCGAAGTCGGCCTGCTCTGATGAGCGCTGCTCTTCCCGTTCAGCTCGGCACCGGTTTCGTTCCCCGCCGCAAGCGGCCCTCGATCTGGGTGGTGCTGCCGGTCCTGCTGCTGGTGGGGCTGAGCCTGCTGCCACTGCTCTACGTCGCCCTGAAAACCTGGCAGGCCGGCTGGCACGAAGCGCTGCGCCTGATCTGGCGGCCCTTCGTCTGGGGCCTGATGCGCAACACCCTGCTGCTGATGGTCGGGGTCACGGTCACCTGCGCGGTGGTCGGCTTGTCCCTGGCTTGGCTGCTGGAGCGCAGTGATTTGCCGGGCCGGCGCCTGTGGGGCGTGATCCTGTGCCTGCCGTTCGCCGTGCCGTCGTTTGTCAGCGGCTTCACCTGGGTGTCGTTGAGCCCGATCTATGAAGGGCTGGGCGGGGCCATCCTGGTGATGAGCCTGTCCAAATACCCGCTGATCTTCCTGCCGGTGGCCGCGACCCTGCGCAACCTCGACACCTCGCTGGAGGAGTCGGCGCGGACCATGGGCTGCAACCGCTGGGCGGTGTTCTGGCGCGTCACCCTGCCGCTGCTGTGGCCGTCGATCCTCGGTGGCAGCCTGCTGATCGCCCTGCACATGCTGGTGGAGTTCGGCGCGCTGTCGATTCTCGGCCTGCAGACCTTCACCACGGCGATCTACCAGCAGTTCGAACTGGAGTTCAGCAACGCCAACGCAGCGATGCTTTCGGCAGTGCTGCTGTTCATGTGCCTGCTGATGCTCTGGCTGGAACTGCGGGTGCGCGGCAAGGCGCGCCATGTGCGCATCGGCCAGGGCGTGGCGCGGCGCGGCGCGCCGGTTCGCCTGCGCGGCTGGATGCCGCTGGGCCAGGTGTATTGCCTGGGCCTGGCGATTCTCGGCAGCGGCATTCCGCTGGGGATGCTGGCGTACTGGCTGAGCGTCGGTTCGTCGGCGGCCTTCCCGGTCGCGGACATCAGCCGGGCGCTGCTGTCGTCGCTGTCGCTGTCGCTGGGCGGCGCGGGCGTGAGCCTGCTGCTGGCATTGCCGGTGAGTTTCCTGGTGGTGCGCTACAAGGGTCGCCTGGCGATCTGGGCCGAGCGCCTGCCGTACCTGCTGCATGCCCTGCCGGGATTGGTGATTGCGCTGACGCTGGTGTACTTCGCCTTGCACTATGTGCCAGCGATGTACCAGACCACCGGGTTGTTGCTGCTGGCCTACGCGCTGCTGTTCCTGCCACTGGCGCAAGCGCCGGTGCGCACCGCGCTGACCAAGGCCGCGCCGCAACTGGAAGAAGCGGCGCGGACGCTGGGGGCGACACCATTCACGGCGTTCTGCCGGGTGACCTTGCCGATCATCTTCCCGGCACTGGCCGCAGCCTTCGCCCTGGTGTTCCTCGACGCCATGAAGGAGCTGACGGCTACCTTGCTGCTCAGCCCCACCGGCATGACCACCCTCGCCACCGAGGTCTGGGCGCATACCGCCAACGTCGAGTTCGCCGCAGCAGCGCCGTATGCGGCGCTGCTGATTCTGGTGTCCGGGTTGCCGGTGTACCTGCTGACCACCCGGATGTACCTGAACCGCGCCTGATCAGGCGCGGAACTGGCCCAGGCTGGCTTTGAGCTGGGCCGCCAGGTCGTCGAGCACCTTGCTGCTGGCGGTGGTCTGCATGACCACCTGAGCTGCCCGTTCGGCCTGCGCATGGATGTTTTCCACCCGCCCGCGAACCGCCTGCGCACCCTGGGCCTGCTGCTCGGCCGCGCGGGTGGCGAGGCCGATGGCCGCGTGCACCTGCTCCACCGACGCCTGCACCGACTGCTGCAAGCGAGCGTTGTCACGCAAGACCAGCAAGCCTTCGCTGGCCTGACGCCCCGCCCGACTGATCGCCGCCACCGCTTCCTTCGCGCCCTGTTGCAGCGCGCCGATATGGGCCTGGATGTCGCCGGTGGAGCTTTGGGTCTTGCTCGCCAGCGCCCGCACCTCGTCCGCCACCACGGCAAAGCCACGACCGGTTTCGCCCGCCCGCGCCGCCTCGATCGCGGCATTGAGCGCCAGTAGGTTGGTCTGCTCGGCAATCCCGTGGATCACCGTCAGCACCACCTCGATCTGCTCGCTTTGCTCAGCCAGACGCACGATCACCTTGGAACCGGTGTCCACCTGCCCGGCCAGCGCCTCGATCAGCTTGGCGACCTGCGCCGAAGTGCGGCTGTTCTCGTCGGTGGCCTGGCGAATATCCACCACTTGCTGCAACGCGGCCTGCATAGCCTTGCTCTCGGCCTGGGCTTCATCGGCCATGCTCGACAGTGCGCGCAGGCTTTCGGCCACTTCATCACGCTGCGCCGCCGCCGCCGAATCGGCACCGGCATTCTGCTGGGCCATGGCGCCGATCTCGACCCCGGTGCGCTGGGCCACTTCACCGGCCTCGCGAACAATGGGCTGCAACTTGTCGACGAAGCGGTTCACCGCCGCCGCCATGTCGCCGATCTCGTCGCGGCTGTCGATGGCTACGCGCTTGGTCAGGTCGCCTTCGCCGGCGGCGAGGTCGTCCAGCGCGGCAATCAGCAGGCGCAGCTTGTTCACCACCCGACGGCCCAACACGACCGCCACCACCAGCAACACGCCGCAGCCGACCAGGGCCAGGCCCAGGCCGATGCGCCAGCGCAGGGTTTGCGCGGCGCCTTGCACGCTTTGAGAGGTGTTGGCGGCCATCTGCGCGGCGCTGCCCTGCGCCGTCTCCAAACGGCTGCGCAGCGCTTTGGTGCTGTCGGCGGCGGCGCTGGTCAGGCTGTCGCCCACCAACTGATCACCGCTGGCGATGAGCGCGGAGAAACGTTTGTCGAGGGCTTGCAGCTCGGCATCCACCGACGCGGTCGAGACGCCCATCAGAACCTTGCCGATCTCGACGCCATTGGGGCTGATCGAGGCTTCGACGAAGTACACCGACGGGTCGTTGCGTGCGGCTTCCAGCACCTTGTCCAGGGCGCGTTCGCCCTTGCCCTTGTCGAGCAGGGCCTGGTTGATGGGATTCTGACGGTTCAGGTAGCGGGTGAGGTGCTCTCCCTGGGCATCGTTGTAGACCACGAACAGCACGTTGGGGTTGCGCTGGGCGCGCCGGGCAAACTCCGACAGGGTCGGTACATCAGCGTCCCACACCGCGCGGGGCGCCACCGAGGCGAGCAGTTCGGCCATGTCGTTGGCCGAGTCCTTGAGGTTTTTCTCCAGGGTGGCGCGCAATTGCGCCTGTTCTTCTTCCAGACGCGACGACAAACCGGCGGTGAGGCGCTGACGTGTGCTTTCGGACAGATTGCTCAGCCCGGAACTGACCTCCTTCGCCGCTTGATCCAGCTCGGTGGTGAGCTTCTGGCTATCGGTGCCCAAACGATTGCCCAGATCGGCTTCCAACGCGGTGACGGTACTGCGGGTCAACACCACAGCGACCACCACTTGCACCAAAAGAGCGATACCAAGCGCAACAAAGACAGGCCGCAAAAGGCGGCTTCGTAACAATGAGATGACGGCAGACACAGTAAATCCCTCTGCTTTTCGGAGCCATTACAGTGATGGCATCCCTGAAGGCATTTTCACAGCAAAGGTTGTGCCGCAGCAGAAGGCAAAAACGCCAAAGGCCCCTCTAGAGGGGCCTTTGGTGGTTACCGCTTATCGAATCAGGCGAACGGGTGACGCAGAACGATGGTTTCGTTGCGGTCAGGGCCGGTGGAGATGATGTCGATCGGCGCGCCGACCAGCTCTTCCACACGCTTGATGTAGGCACGGGCGTTGGCCGGCAGTTCTTCCAGGGTCTTGGCACCCAGGGTCGACTCGCTCCAGCCCGGCATTTCTTCGTACACCGGCTCCAGGCCGATGTAGCTGTCGGCGTCGGTCGGTGCGTCGAGGACTGCGCCGTTTTCGTTCTTGTAACCCACGCAGATGCGGATGGTGTCCAGACCGTCGAGCACGTCCAGCTTGGTCAGGCACAGGCCCGAGATGCTGTTGACGTCGATGGCGCGACGCAGGATGACGGCGTCGAACCAGCCGCAACGACGAGCGCGACCAGTGGTGGCGCCGAACTCGTGGCCACGCTTGGCCAGGAAGGCACCGACTTCGTCGAACAGCTCAGTCGGGAACGGGCCCGAACCGACGCGAGTGGTGTAGGCCTTGGTGATACCGAGGATGTAGTCCAGGTACATCGGGCCAACGCCGGAACCGGTGGCGATGCCGCCTGCGGTGGTGTTGGAGCTGGTGACGTACGGGTAGGTACCGTGGTCGATGTCCAGCAGCGAACCCTGGGCGCCTTCGAACATGATGTCCTTGCCGGCACGGCGCAGAGCGTGCAGCTCGGCGGTGACGTCGAGCATCATCGGCTTCAGTTGCTCGGCGTAGGCCATGCACTCGTCCAGGGTTTTCTGGAAGTCGATGGCCGGCTCTTTGTAGTAATTGACCAGCTGGAAGTTGTGGTAGTCCAGCAGCTCACCGAGCTTGGCGGCGAAACGCTCGCGGTGGAACAGATCACCGACGCGCAGGCCGCGACGAGCGACCTTGTCTTCGTAGGCCGGGCCAATGCCGCGACCGGTGGTACCGATCTTGGCTTCGCCACGGGCTTTCTCGCGCGCCTGGTCCAGGGCAACGTGGTAGGAGAGGATCAGCGGGCAAGCCGGGCTGATGCGCAGGCGGTCACGTACCGGGACGCCTTTCTCTTCCAGTTTGATGATTTCCCGCATCAGTGCGTCGGGAGCAACCACCACGCCGTTGCCGATCAGGCACTGCACGCCTTCGCGCAGGACGCCCGACGGGATCAGGTGCAACACGGTTTTCTCACCGTCGATCACCAGCGTGTGACCGGCGTTGTGGCCACCTTGGTAACGCACTACGGCGGCGGCATGTTCGGTCAGCAGATCAACGATCTTGCCTTTGCCCTCATCACCCCATTGGGTGCCCAGGACTACGACATTCTTACCCATAACACTTGTCCTCATTCGCGCAAACTTGGCGCCGACCACGGGGCCGGCGGCTAATCTCAGATGGCCAGTGGCAGTACCTGCCAGGCCCCGTTTTGCAGAATCAATTGCCGATCGCAGTCCGCCTCGATGGCGGCAGCCAGTGGCTGGCCAGGCAGAGCCTGCACAACCCGCTGACCGTCACTGCGCAACTGGCAGACCAACTGCCACAGAGCCGCGTCGCTGCTGTCGGGCATCCAGATCCCGCCAGTGGGCAACACGACCTCTGCCCGCCCCAGTGTGACCAGGGTCTTCAAATCCGTGGAGAAACCGGTGGCCGGACGTGCCCGGCCAAAGTCAGCTCCGATATCGTCGTAGCGACCGCCCTGGGCGATCGACTGACCGACACCCGGCACGAACGCCGCGAACACTACACCGGTGTGGTAGTGGTAGCCGCGCAGCTCGCCCAGGTCGAAATACAGTGGCAGATCCGGGTACCGCGCCGTCAGACGGTCGGCGATCGCCAGCAGGTCATCCAGTGCCGCCAGTACCGCAGCCGGTGCACGGCCGAGACGAACACGGGCCGCTTCCAGCACTTCACGACCGCCGCACAGCTCGGTCAGCGAACGCAGCATGCCGGCCAGGTCCGCCGGCAGGTTGGCGGTCAGCGTGATCACTTCGTCGACGGCCTTGCGTTGCAGGGCATCGAACAACTGCTGCTCGACATCACCCGGCAGGCCGGCCGCACGGGCCAGGCTGCGGTAGATACCAACGTGGCCCAGGTCCATATGGACATCCGGTACGTCGGCCAGTTGCAGCATGGCCAGCATCAGGCTGATGACTTCGACGTCACTGACAGGGCTGGCATCGCCGTACAGTTCGGCACCCAACTGGATCGGGCTGCGCGAGGACGACAGTGCACGGGGCTTGGCGTGCAGCACGCTGCCGGCGTAGCACAGGCGGCTCGGGCCTTCGCGGCGCAGGGTGTGCGCATCGATGCGCGCCACCTGCGGCGTGATGTCGGCCCGGAAGCCCATCTGCCGGCCCGACTGTGGGTCGATAACCTTGAAGGTACGCAGGTCCAGGTCCTGACCGGCACCGGTGAGCAGCGATTCCAGGTACTCGATATGCGGAGTCACGACAAACTCGTAACCCCAGCTCTGGAACAGATCCAACACCTGGCGACGCGCGATTTCGATGCGCGTCGCTTCAGGTGGCAGTACTTCTTCGATGCCATCTGGCAGCAGCCAGCGGTCTACCGTTGCCATTACGCCATTTCCCCTGTGGTCCGGGCGGCCTGCCTGCGGGCGAGCCTTGAGTGAAGCAGGTGCCGGCAAATAATGTCGGGCAGCGCTGATTCCAGCGTTACCGCAGTGCCAATACCCTCGTAAATCCTGGGCTGCGCCGCGAATCAGGACCGCCAGGCGGTCATTCGATCTTGCAGACGCAAAAAAGCCGGGAATTTCCCGGCTGCCGCATCATACACCCGTTTTCTTGCAGTATCACCCCGCCAGACGTATTAGCCGCCCGACGGGGTGATCTGTTTCAAGGCTTGGGCTTGCCCATGAAGCGGAAGAACTCGCTGCTCGGGTCGAGAACCAGAACGTCGCTCTTGTTGGCGAAGCTCTCGCGGTAGGCTTTCAGGCTACGGTAGAACGCGTAGAAGTCCTGATCCTGGCCATAGGCCTTGGAGTAGATCGCCGCCGCTTGGGCATCACCATCACCGCGGGTCTCTTCCGACTCGCGATACGCTTCAGCCAGCAGTACCCGACGCTGACGATCGGCGTCAGCACGAATACCTTCAGCCAGCTCGTTACCTTTGGCGCGGTGCTCACGAGCCTCACGCTCACGCTCGGTGCTCATACGCTCGAACACGCTGCGGTTCACTTCCTTCGGCAGGTCGATGGCCTTGACGCGAACGTCGACCACTTCGATGCCCAGCTCCTTTTCCGCCATGCGGTTCAGCGAGCCAGTGATATCCGCCATCAGCGCGTCACGCTCACCCGACACCACTTCGTGCAGGGTGCGCTTGCCGAACTGGTCGCGCAAACCGCTTTCCAGACGACGGGACAGACGCTCGTCAGCAATCTGCTTCATGCCGGAGGTCGCGGTGTAGAAACGCTCTGCGTCCTTCACCCGCCACTTGGCGTAAGCATCGACCATGACCGCCTTCTTCTCCAGGGTCAGGAACCGCTGGGTCGGAGCGTCAAGGGTCATCAGGCGGGCGTCGAACTTGCGCACCTGGTTGACGTAAGGGACTTTCACATGCAGGCCAGGCTGGACATCGGCCTGAACCACACGACCGAATTGCAGCAGCACCGCGCGTTCGGTCTGGGACACGATGTAGAAGCTGTTCCAGGCCACGATGGCCAGCACGACGCCAACGATCAGGGCGATCAGCGATTTATTGCTCATCAGCGGCTCTCCCTAGAACGCAGTTGCTGCTGTTGCTGTTGCAGGTCGGAAGCGGCACGGCTGGCTGCATCGTTGGCCGACGAGGTCGGTACGCTGCTGGCCGGTGCGGCATTGCGGCTGCCTTCGACCATCTTGTCCAGCGGCAGGTAAAGCAGGTTGCTCTGCCCGTCCTTGCCCGAAACCAGCACTTTGCTGGTGTTGCTGTAGACCTCTTGCATCGTATCGAGGTACAGACGCTGACGAGTGACTTCCGGCGCCTTGCGGTACTCAGTCACCAGCTTGGTGAAGCGATCGGCCTCACCCTTGGCGCGCGAGACGACTTCGTCGCGGTAACCATTGGCGTCTTCGATGATGCGCTGCGCCTGACCACGGGCTTCCGGCACCACGCCATTGGCGTAGGACTCGGCCTGGTTGCGGGCACGCTGCTCGTCTTCACGGGCGCGGATCACGTCATCGAAGGCTTCCTGCACTTCACGCGGGGCTGCCGCGCTCTGTACGTTGACCTGGGTAACGGTGATACCGGTACGGTAGGTGTCGAGGAAACGTTGCAGACGCTCCTTGATCTCGACGGCCATCTGCTCGCGTCCTTCGGTCAGCACCTTGTCCATGGCCGTGGAGCCGACCACGTGACGCAGGGCACTGTCGGTCGCGTGTTGCAGGCTGACTTCAGGCTGATCGACGTTCAGGACGAAGTCCTGCAGGTTGCTGATCTTGTACTGCACGGTCAGCGGCACTTCGACGATGTTCTCGTCTTCAGTCAGCATCTGGCCCTGCTTGGTATAGGCACGCTCACGCGTGACGTTTTCCATGTACTTGCGATCGATTGGCGGGAAATAGATGTTCAGGCCCGGACCTACGGTCTCGTAGTACTTGCCGAAACGCAGAACAACTGCCTGCTCCTGCTCGTCGACCACATAGACCGCGCTGTACAGCCAGATAGCAGCCAGCACAGCGAGTCCGACACCAAGCAGACCAAAGCCGCCGCCTTTGGGGAGGCCATCGCCGCCACCACGTTTCTTGCCACTGCCGAACATGCCGTTCAGGCTATCCTGCAGCTTGCGGAAGGCCTCGTCGAGATCCGGTGGCCCTTTCTTGTCGCCGCCACCACCGCCGCGGCGTCCACCCCAAGGATCTTGATTGTTCGAGTTGCCACCCGGCTCATTCCAAGCCATAGCGCTCTCCATCTGATAAAGCAAAGACGCGCCAACGGCGCGCCGTCCAATGCTACAGAATGCCTGTCACGGCCGCCCGACAGCGTCGTCAGGCTTTTATTGCAAAGTGTGTTGTTCGATGAAGTCGACGGGCTCCAGCCCTGCGCGTGACACCAGACGATTGAGGTCGGCCCGTGGCAAGCGCACTGCCAGAAGGCTGCTGCCTTCATCGTCGTGTTCTTCGTTCTGCCCCGCACCCGCCGCGAAGAACTGCGCACGCAAACGCGCGAAACGCTGTTCAAGACGCAAGGTACCCACAAACAGGTCATCCCCCAGCAACTCGGCAATCGCCTGCCCCACCAGCTCAAGACCACGGCCTTCTCGGGCCGAGACCCAGACCCGCTCGGGCTTGCCATCAGCATTGCGTTGAATGTTCGGCTCAACGCCTTCGAGCAGATCGAGTTTGTTATACACCTCGAGTATCGGCAAGCCTTCAGCACCGATCTCGCCAAGCACCGCCATGACCTGTTCGATCTGGGCCATGCGCTCAGGCTCATGGGCATCGATCACGTGCAGCAACAGGTCGGAGTTGCTCGACTCTTCGAGCGTAGCTCGAAAAGCCTCGACCAGCTTGTGCGGCAGGTGACGAATGAAGCCCACGGTGTCCGCCAGCACGATCGGCCCGATATCACCCAGCTCCAGTCGGCGCAGGGTCGGGTCGAGTGTGGCGAAGAGCTGGTCGGCCGCGTAGACCTCGGACTCGGTCAGGGCGTTGAACAGGGTCGATTTGCCGGCGTTGGTATAACCCACCAGTGAAACCGAAGGCACCTCGGCGCGTTTGCGACCGCGGCGCGCCTGCTCTCGCTGGCTGCGGACCTTTTCCAGACGGGCCTTGATCTGCCGCAGACGCACACGCAGCAAGCGGCGGTCGGTTTCCAACTGGGTTTCACCCGGGCCGCGCAGACCAATACCGCCTTTCTGCCGCTCAAGGTGAGTCCAGCCGCGAACCAGTCGCGTGCTCATGTGTTCAAGCTGCGCCAGCTCCACCTGCAGCTTGCCCTCGTGAGTACGGGCGCGCTGGGCGAAGATGTCGAGGATCAGGCCGGTGCGGTCAAGCACGCGACACTCGAAAACGCGCTCGAGGTTGCGTTCCTGACTTGGGGTGAGGGTGTGATTGAAGATCACCAGGTCGGCCTCTTCAGCCTTGACCAGGTCGCGCAACTCCTCGACCTTGCCGCTGCCAATCAGAAACTTGGCAGTTGGCTGGTGCCGCCCCACGTTGGCGAACGCAACAATATCGGCGCCGGCCGACAAGGCCAGCTCCTGGAACTCCTGCGGGTCTTCGCGCGCCTCAGGGTTCTGACCTTCCAGATGAACGAGAACGGCTCGTTCACCACCACCGTGGCGCTCAAAGAACAAAGCGAACTCCTATCAGGCGTTACCTGGCTCAGCATCGCCATGTTCGGCGTCAGCTGCGCTAGGCAGGCGAATCGGACGAACCGGAACAACGGTCGAGATCGCGTGCTTGTAAACCATCTGGCTGACGGTGTTTTTCAGCAGGATCACGAACTGGTCGAAGGACTCGATGGTCCCTTGCAGCTTGATGCCGTTGACCAGATAGATCGAAACCCCGACTTTTTCTTTTCTCAAAGTATTCAAGTAAGGGTCTTGTAGCGAATGCCCTTTTGACATATGCCGCACTCCTGTAAGGATCAATAGTAAAAAAACAAGAAAACTGATGGCTAAAGCCGCCCCACCCCCAAGGATAGACGGCAATCGCTGGGATTCAGCCCAATATGGAGACCGACCCGAGGTATTTCAAGGTGCGAGACAGATTGTCGCAGGCCAGACTATCCAGCCAGTGAAGATCAGCCCAACTGCGCAACCAGGTAAATTGCCGCTTCGCCAATTGGCGGGTGGCAATGATGCCGCGCTCCTGCATTTCAACTGAAGTCAGCTTGCCATCAAGATGATCCCAGACCTGACGATACCCAACTGCCCGTATAGACGGCAGTCCCGCGTGCAAGTCACTTCTAGCGCGCAGCAATCGGACCTCGTCAATGAAGCCCTGTTCCAGCATTTGCGTGAATCGTAGCGCAATTCGCTCATGCAGAACCTGTCGATTCTGCGGGGCAATAGCCAAGCTGGCGACAGTATAGGGCAATTGCCCCTGCCCAGAAGCGCCTGGGCCATTACTTTGCTCAGCTTGACGCAAACGATGTGAAGTCATCGTGAAACCACTCACCCGATAGACCTCCAACGCCCGGATCAGACGCTGCGGATCGTTCGGGTGAATGCGCGCCGCCGACACCGGATCGACCGCCGCCAGCTCATCGTGCAACGCCTGCCAGCCGTGCTGCTGAGCCTGCGCTTCGAGTTCGGCGCGAACCTGAGGATCGGCAGGCGGCATATCGGCCAAGCCTTCGAGCAATGCCTTGTAATAGAGCATCGTGCCGCCAACTAGCAACGGAATGTTGCCGCGGGCGGTGATTTCGGCCATCGCTTGCAGGGCATCACGGCGAAAATCAGCGGCGGAATAGCTTTCGGCGGGGTCGAGGATGTCGATCAGGCGGTGTGGATGGGCCGCGAGCACGTCCTTCGACGGCTTGGCCGTGCCGATATCCATGCCGCGATAGATCAGCGCCGAATCGACACTGATCAGCTCGCACGGCAGTACTTTGGTGAGTTCGATGGCCAGGTCGGTCTTGCCCGCAGCAGTCGGGCCCATCAGAAAAATTGCCGGAGGGAGGGAGCCCGCCATATCAACGACCGCGCAAGAACAGTTTGTCCAGATCGTCCAGCCCCATTTGGGTCCAGGTCGGTCGGCCATGGTTGCATTGGCCGCTGCGCTCGGTGTTTTCCATGTCGCGCAGCAGGCCGTTCATTTCTGGCAAGGCCAGGCGCCGGTTGGCGCGCACGGCGCCGTGGCAGGCCATGGTGCCGAGCAGCTCGTTGAGGTGCGCCTGGATCCGGTCGCTGGTGCCGTACTCCATCAGGTCGGCGAGCACATCCTGCACCAGTCGATTGGCCTCGGCCTGCTTGAGCAGCGCCGGAATCTGCCGGATCGCAATGCTCTCCGGGCCCAGACGCTGCAATTCGAAGCCCAGGCGCTGGAACCACTGCGCGTGCTCCTCGGCGCAGTCGGCCTCACGCTGACTCATGGCCAGGGATTCCGGAACCAGCAGCGGTTGGCCGCTGAGGCCCTCGCTGGCCATGGCCACTTTCAGACGCTCGTACATGATCCGCTCGTGGGCGGCGTGCATGTCCACCAGCACCAGGCCGTGGGCGTTTTCCGCGAGGATATAGATGCCCTTCAACTGCGCCAGCGCATAGCCCAGCGGCGGAATGTCACGCTCGCCTTCCGGCAGCGGCGCAGGCTCGGCATTCGACAGTGGCGAGAAAAACTCCCGGTAGACTTCCCGCGCCTCGCCAACCGGCAGCGCGGCACTCGGGCGCGGCGTGTAGTTGTATTGGTAACCCGCGCCAGCGCCGGAACCCGCCGGGCTCGTCGAAGGCGCGGCAACCGGCTGCTCAAGCACGCTGGCCGACAGACGCATCTCACCCTGAGGCCCGAACTCTCCCGCCTGCTGCCCGGACGGGCGGATGATTTCCGTTGTCGCCGCAGGTGCCGCTACCTGGTCGTCCGGGCGCACATCGGCCAGCGCCCGGTGCAGGGTTCCGTAGAGGAAGTCGTGGACCATGCGTCCGTCACGGAAGCGCACTTCGTGCTTGGTCGGGTGAACGTTGACGTCGACGCCCGTCGGATCGAGCTCCAGGAACAGCACGAACGTCGGGTGCCGGCCGTTGAACAACACGTCGCGGTAGGCCTGGCGCACGGCGTGGGCGACCAGCTTGTCGCGCACCGCCCGGCCATTGACGAAGAAATACTGCAGGTCGGCCTGGCTGCGCGAGAAGGTCGGCAACCCAACCCAACCCCACAGCCGCAGCCCGTTGCGATCGATCTCGATCGGCAGCGCCTGCTCAAGGAAACCTGGCCCGCAGATCGCACCGACCCGCCGCGCCTTGGCGGTATCGTCCGGCGCTTCGTGCAGGCTGAGAATGCTCTTGCCGTTGTGCCGCAAGTGGAAACCGACATCGAAGCGCGCCAGCGCCAGGCGCCGGATCACTTCCTGCAGGTGATCGAATTCGGTCTTTTCGGTCTTGAGAAACTTGCGCCGCGCCGGGGTATTGAAGAACAGGTCGCGCACTTCGACCGAGGTGCCCACCGGATGCGCCGCCGGCTGCACGCGCGGCGCCATGTCACGGCCTTCGGTTTCCACCTGCCAGGCCTGCTCGGCGTCACGGGTGCGCGAGGTCAGGGTCAGGCGGGCCACCGAGCTGATCGACGCCAGGGCCTCACCACGAAAGCCCAGGCTCATCACCCGCTCAAGGTCTTCAAGATCGCGAATCTTGCTGGTGGCGTGGCGGGCCAGGGCCAGCGGCAGGTCGTCGGAGGCAATGCCGCTGCCATCGTCGCGGACCCGCAGCAGTTTCACCCCGCCCTGCTCGACCTCGACGTCGATGCGGCGCGCGCCAGAATCCAGGCTGTTTTCCAGCAGTTCCTTGATGACCGACGCCGGACGCTCGACAACCTCGCCAGCGGCGATCTGGTTGGCAAGACGAGGACTGAGCAGTTCGATACGGGCACTGCTGGTCATGGCTGGGCTGCCAGGGTGGTCGCTGGAATATCCAGGTTCTGACCGACTTTCAGCTCATCGCTCTTGAGGTTGTTGGTGCTGCGCAGGCCGGCCACGCTGACCTGATAACGCACGGCAATCATGGCCAGGGTCTCGCCTGGGCGTACCACGTGCTCACGCGGGCCTTGGGCGATCTTGCCGCTGTCCCGCAGCCAGGCAATGTAGGTGCCCGGTGGTGGGTTCTGCTGGAAGAACTGCTTCACGCCGCCGTGGATCGAACGCGCCAGCGACTGCTGGTGGCTCGGCGTCGCCAGCTTGGCGGCTTCGTTGGCGTTGGAGATGAACCCGGTTTCCACGAGGATCGACGGGATGTCTGGCGACTTCAGCACCATGAAACCTGCCTGCTCGACCCGGCGTTTGTGCAACGAAGTCACCCGGCCGATATTGCCCAGGACCTTCTGCCCGACGTTCAGGCTGGAGCTAAGCGACGCAGTCATCGACAGGTCCAGCAGCACGCCCGCGAGCATGCGGTCCTTGTCGTCGAGGCTGACGTTGCCGGCACCACCGATCAGGTCGGAACGGTTTTCACTGTCCGCCAGCCAGCGTGCTGTCTCGGACGTGGCACCGCGATCAGACAGGGCAAACACCGAAGCACCGAAGGCCGCCGTGGACGGCGCGGCGTCGGCATGGATGGAGATGAACAGGTCGGCGCCTTTCTTGCGGGCGATCTCGGTGCGCTTGCGCAGCGGGATGAAGTAGTCGCCGGTACGGGTCAGCTCGGCGCGGAAGCCCTTCTCGGTATTGATCTGGCGCTGCAGTTCCTTGGCGATCTGCAGGACGATGTCCTTTTCGTGCTGGCCGCGGGAACCCGAGGCACCCGGGTCTTCACCGCCGTGACCGGCGTCGATGGCAATGACGATGTCGCGCTTGCCGTTAGGCACCGGCGGCAGCGTGATCGCGGGTTGCGTAGGAGTCACCGGCACCACCGGGGTGGTCGCGGTGGTAGCGGCCGGCGTCGGCGGTTGGGCCGCGGCGTCAGCTTCCTGGTCGTACAGGTCGACCACCAGGCGGTTGCCGTACTGGGCGTTTGGCGCCAGGGTGAAGCTTTTCGGGGTGACGGTCTTGCTCAGGTCAATCACCACGCGCAGGTCGGTAGGCGTGCGCTGCGCCGAACGTACGGCGGTGATTGGCGTGTTTGAGGTAGAAACCGAGAGCGGCGCGGCCAGGGTGGCGCCGTTGATGTCGATGACCAGCCGATCAGGCGCGGTCAGGGTGAAGACACTGTGCTGCACCGGGCCAGACAGATCGAAGACCAGCCGCGTGTTGTCCGGCGCCCGCCACAGACGCACGCTCTTGACCTGTGTGACCGCGAAAGCGTCAACGGTCACTGCCGTAAGCAGCAGTCCTACGACGGCAACCAGCGCGCGAAAGCGCATACCTTTCCCCATTTCTATTTGAATTCCAAGGCCAAAGCGGCACACCAGGCTTCACCGCGAGCACCTTGCGGCGCCAGGTTCAACGAACGACCGCCCGCCTGGGGGCTTATGGTAATGGTCAGGTCCGGCTTTGGCAAAATGCCGGCACCTTTGTCCGGCCACTCGAACAGGCACAGCGCATCGCCTTCGAAATAGTCGCGGATCCCCATGAATTCCAGTTCCTCCGGGTCGACCAGACGGTAAAGGTCGAAGTGGAAGGCTCGGATCTCACCAATCTCGTACGGCTCTACCACCGTAAATGTAGGACTTTTCACAGCTCCGGTGTGCCCGAGCCCGCGAATGATGCCCCGCGACAGGGTCGTCTTGCCCGCACCGAGGTCACCTTCGAGAAAAATCACGCCGTTGCCGTGGGTCACTTGGGCGATACGAGCGCCGAAGTCGACCATGGCCTGCTCGTCGGCCAAAAACAGGGTTACGCCTGACACGCTGAATGCTCCTCCAACAACTCTCGAATAGACGGCACCAGATCATGTGCCGCCAGCCCCCGCCCCTGGCTACCCAGGCGTTCTCCCGCGCAGGCATGCAGCCAGACCGCAAGACAGGCCGCGTCCCAGGCCGGCATGTCCTGGGCGAGCAAGGCGCCCAGCACACCGCTGAGCACATCGCCCAGACCTGCACCGGCCATGGCCGGATGACCGCGCTTGCACAGGGCAAGCCGCCCGTGCGGGTCAGCAACCAGACTGCCTGAGCCCTTGAGCACGCAAACGGCGGCGTATTTTCGCGCCAGCTTGCGCGCCGCACCCGGGCGGTCGGCCTGTACTGCCTCGGTGGAAATCCCCAACAGGCGTGCGGCCTCGCCAGGGTGCGGCGTAATGATGCTGCCCGCCGGCAAGGCCATCGGCGCCACGGCCAGCAAGTTCAATGCATCGGCATCCCATACCTGCCGCAGACCCGAACTGGCCACCGCCGACAGCAGGCTACGGCCCCACGCCGCTTGCCCCAGCCCAGGTCCGACCACCAGAACCGACGCCCGTTCGATCGGCGCCATCAACTGATTGGCCGAACTCACCCCCATACTCATGACTTCAGGCAACCGCGCCAGAGCCGCAGGCAGATGCTCGACGCGGCTGGCAAGCGACACCAGCCCGGCGCCGCAGCGCAATGCTGCCTCTGCACTGAGCAGGACCGCGCCACCGGTGCCGCGATCACCGCCGATCACCAGCACATGGCCGAACTGTCCTTTATGGGCGGTCGCAGCGCGCGCGGGCAGGCCCGCCACGGTGTCGCGGGAGAGCACAACTGGCTCGTTTGCAGGGTGTTTGGTCTGAGGCATGCGTCGTTCGGCTCCGATGTCTGGCAGAATTATACGCACCTGTGTCCTCGTTGCCCTATTTCGCATGTCTGCCTCCTCCATAGATCTCCCCGCCCTCACTCAGTCCATCAAGGACTGGGGCCGTGAACTCGGCTTTGCCCACGTCGGCATCGCCGGTGTGGAACTGGCTGAGCACGAACAGCACCTGGAACGCTGGCTGGCCGCCGGCTATCACGGCGAGATGGAATACATGGGCGCCCACGGCAGCAAGCGCTCGCACCCGGACGAACTGGTGCCGGGCACCCTTCGGGTCGTTTCGCTGCGCATGGACTACCTGCCCGGCGATACTCAGATGGCGCAGCGCCTGGCCCAGCCGGAAAAAGCCTATATCTCGCGCTACGCCCTGGGCCGCGACTATCACAAGCTGGTGCGCAAGCGCGTCCAGCACCTGGCCGAGCGCATCCAGAAGGAAATCGGTCCGTTCGGCTTCCGCGCTTTCGTCGACAGCGCCCCCGTACTGGAAAAAGCCATCGCCCAGCAAGCCGGCCTGGGCTGGATCGGCAAGAACACCCTGCTGCTCAACCGCAAGGCCGGCAGCTATTTCTTCCTCAGCGAACTGTTCGTCGACCTCGCGCTCCCGGTGGACGAGGCCCAGGCCACCGAACATTGCGGCCGCTGCAGCGCCTGCCTGGATATCTGCCCGACCAAGGCCTTCGTCGGCCCTTACGTGCTGGATGCGCGGCGCTGCATCTCGTACCTGACCATCGAACTGAAGAACGCGATCCCCGAAGAACTGCGCTCGATGATCGGCAACCGGGTGTTCGGCTGCGACGATTGCCAGATCGTCTGCCCCTGGAACCGCTTCGCCCGCCCGACGGTGGAGGGTGATTTCCAACCGCGCCATGGCCTGGACAACGCCGAGCTGGCCGAGCTGTTTCTCTGGGATGAAGAGCGCTTTCTCGCCAGCACCGAGGGATCGCCGCTACGCCGCGCCGGCTACGAGCGCTGGCTGCGCAACCTGGCGGTGGGGCTGGGCAATGCACCGTCGACCATTCCCGTGCTGGAAGCCCTCAATGCCCGCCGCGACTACCCGTCCGAGCTGGTCCGCGAGCACGTCGAGTGGGCACTGCAGCAGCACGCCGAACGCCAGGCGTGCCCCGCCTGAGGCAGCGCCCGCCAATCAATGGTCGTCGTTGTAGTGAAACTTGGGCATTTCCCAGTGGAAACGAATCGCCAGCAGGCGCAGCAGGAAGCCGCCGAACAGGGTGATCAGGATCGATTGTTCGGCCGGCAGTTGCAGGTGCACGCAACCTAGGTAGCACCAGGCCGCGGCGAAGGACACGCTGGCATACAGTTCGCGGCGGAAGATCAGCGGAATATCGTTGCAGAGAATGTCCCGCAAGATGCCGCCAAACACGCCGGTGATCATCCCGCTGATGGAGGCGACCAGCATGCTGTGGCCCAGCTCCAGCGCGGTCATGCAGCCGATCAGGGTGAACGCCACCAGGCCGATGGCGTCGAGCACCAGGAACAGCGAGCGCAAATGCCGCATCAGCGGGGCAATGAAGATGGTGATCAACGCCGCCACACTGGTCAGCACCAGGTATTCCGGGTGTTTGACCCAGGTCAGCGGGTAGTGGCCCAGCAGCACATCACGCACCGAACCGCCGCCCAGCGCGGTGACACAGGCGATCAGCACCACGCCGAACCAGTCCATGCCGCGACGACCGGCAGACAGGGCACCGGTCATGGCTTCAGCGGTGATCGCAATCAGATAGAGCATCAACAACATGGTGCAGGTCCAGGCAGAGGGACGCGCAGTCTAACCAGTTGCCTCAAGCACCAAAAGGGGGCGCCAGAGCGATTCGTGGCACCCCGACAGGGCTTAGAACTTGATGAAGTGCTCGCGGTAGTGGCGCAGCTCGGCGATCGACTCGCGGATGTCGTCCAGCGCCAGGTGGGTGCTGCCCTTCTTGAAACCGTCGCGAACGTCCGGCGCCCAGCGACCGGCCAGTTCCTTGAGGGTCGAAACATCGAGGTTGCGGTAGTGGAAGTAGTTTTCCAGCCCGCGCATGTGGCGGTAGAGGAAACGGCGATCCTGGCAAATGCTGTTGCCGCAGATCGGCGACTTGCCCTTGGGCACCCACTGCTCCAGGAAGGCGATGGTCT
The DNA here is from genome assembly GCF_903166565.1 of Pseudomonas sp. Marseille-P9899. Classification (NCBI taxonomy): domain Bacteria; kingdom Pseudomonadati; phylum Pseudomonadota; class Gammaproteobacteria; order Pseudomonadales; family Pseudomonadaceae; genus Pseudomonas; species Pseudomonas sp. Marseille-P9899. The sequence continues at coordinate 128,702 of NZ_CAESCG010000011.1, read as the reverse complement.
GCGCCTCGGCCTCGGCCATGTCGATGCGGCTTTCGCGCACGCGCTGGGTCAGGCCGGAGTTGCCGTGAGTGCGGGTGTTCCACTCGTCCATCCGCGCCAGGACGTCGTCGCTGTGGTGGATAGCGATCACCGGACCTTCGGCCAGGGTATTGAGATCGCTGTCGGTGACAATGGTCGCCATCTCGATGATGACGTCGCTGTCGGGATCCAGACCGGTCATTTCCAGATCGATCCAGATCAGATTCTGTGGGTTCTGCATAGCTCTGCTCCTCGGTAGGTGCGCAGTTTAGCCTAGTGGAGCGTGCTAAACTCGACGCCGTTTCAACATCCCCGCTTTAAACGACGAGACCTCCATGGCCAAACGCCAGCTCAACCGCCGCCAAAACTGGCGCATCGAAAAGATCCAGGAAGAGCGTGCCGCCCGCGCCGCCAAACGTGAGGGGCGCGCCCTGGAGGTGCTCGAAGGCGGCGACCTCGGCCCTGAACAGACCGGCCTGGTGATCGCGCATTTCGGTGTGCAAGTGGAGGTCGAGGCCGAGCAAGGCGACGAAGCCGGCCAGGTATTCCGTTGCCACCTGCGGGCCAACCTGCCCGCGCTGGTGACCGGCGACCGTGTGGTGTGGCGCGCGGGCAACCAGGGTATCGGCGTGATCGTCGCGCAACTGCCGCGCAGTACCGAGCTGTGCCGCCCCGACAGCCGTGGGCAGCTCAAGCCGGTGGCAGCCAACGTCGACCTGATCGTCATCGTCTTCGCCCCGGCCCCCGAGCCTCACGCCAACCTCATCGACCGCTACCTCGTGGCCGCCGAGCACGCCGGTATCCGGCCGCTGCTGCTGCTGAACAAGGCCGACCTGATCGACGAGCAGAACGCCCCGGCACTCAACGCCCTGCTGGCGGTGTATCGGCAGCTCGGCTACCCGCTGCTGGAGGTGTCCGCGCACCACGGCAATGGCATGGAACAGTTGCAGACCATACTCGACGGCCACATCAGCGTGTTCGTCGGCCAGTCCGGGGTCGGCAAGTCTTCGCTGGTGAACAGCCTGCTGCCGAATGTGCAGTCCCGCGTTGGCGAGCTTTCGGAATGGTCCGGCCAGGGTCAGCACACCACCACCACCGCCCGCCTGTATCACTTCCCTGGCGGCGGCGAGCTGATCGACTCCCCGGGTATTCGCGAGTTCGGCCTGGTCCACGTCAGTCGCGCGGATGTCGAAGCCGGTTTCATCGAGTTCAGCACGCTGCTCGGCAATTGCCGCTTCCGCGACTGCAAGCATGACCGCGAGCCTGGTTGTGCACTGCTCAAGGCCCTGGAGGACGGCAGCGTCCAGCAACAACGGATGAACAGCTACCGCTCGATCATCGCCAGCTTGCCGCAAGACACCTACTGACCCTTTGGGTGTTGCCGGGAACGGGAACACCCAATGTAGTCCCTATCTGTAGGGATGTTCATACACAGATGTAGGATGCTTCTTTGTTTCTGGCCGTCTATTGCCGGGCCAACGGAATTCACTGATCGTCGCGCTTTCACCTGAAAGGACGCCAGTGATGCCTGTTTTCATCAGTTACCGCCACCCTGATCGCCTCGATGCGTTCGTGATCAACGAACGGCTCAAGCTCGAAGGCATCAATACCTGCCTCGAACTGCTCGACCCGGAGGCCCGACAGACCACCGACGATATCTGCAGCCTGCTCAACAACAACATCAACGCCTGCACCCACATGATCACCGTACTTGGCCAGAGCGGCGCCGAAGATTGGTGGATACCGTTCGGCCTCGGCAGCGCGACCCAACTGAACCGCAGGCTGGCCTTCTACCAGTGCGAAGGCACCCTGCCAGCGTACCTCGAACGCTGGCCCACCCTGAGCCGGCGCGAACATATCGATCTGTTCGTCAGTGCCTACCATGACGAACAGACTTTTCGCCGCGCCATCAGCAAGGATGCCGCGCAGGCCAACCGCAACAACGCCGAGTTCTTCCACACCGATCTGAAAGCCCGCCTGCGCCGCGGCTTCTGAAAACAAAAACGCCCGCCTGGATCACTCCAGGCGGGCGTTTTTTTCGCCTGCGGCTTACTGCTTCTTGCCGGGCTCGTCCATCTTCAACACACCGTCTTCAAAGATGTTCAGCTTGTCGCGCAGTTCCAGCGGCTGCATCGGCTCGGGCTGCGGCTCACCCGGTGCAGCCGGATTCTGCTGAGTCCCTTGCGGCGCGCCGTTTTCCGGCGTCTCCGGCGCTTTCTGCTCGCCTTCGATCGCACGCTGAGCACGCTTGGTCAGGACCACGATGTCGATACGGCGGTTGACCGGGTTCAGCGGCCTCTCCCGATCGAACAGCGACGACGAGGCATACCCCACCACCCGCGCAACCTGGGTATCGGGATAGCCACCCGCGACCAGCGCACGACGGGCAGCGTTGGCACGGTTGGCCGAAAGCTCCCAGTTGCCGTACTCACCGCTGCCTGCGTACGGCTTGGCGTCGGTGTGACCACTGATGCTGACCTTGTTCGGCACCGTCTTGATGGTGTCAGCCATGGCCAACAGGATGTCTTCGAAATAAGGCTTCAACCGCGCACTGCCCAGGTCGAACATCGGCCGGTTCTCGGCATCCACGATCTGAATACGCAGGCCATCCTGGGTAATTTCGAAGAGGATCTGGTCCTTGAACTTCTGCAGCTCAGGGCTCTGCTCGACCTTGTTCTGCAACTCCTGCAGTACCAGTTCGAGGCGTTCGCGCTCGACCTGCTCGGCCAGGTTCTCGACCTGATCCTGATTGATGATGCTGCTGTCAGGCGTCGGCTCGGCCTTCTCTTCGGGGTTGATGGTCTTTTCCGGCGCCAGTTGCGGCGAACCACCCAGGTCGATGATGTAGGGCGTGCCGCTTTCGGAGAAGCCGATCGGGTCCTTGAAGTAACCGGCGATGGCGATCTTCTGTTCCGGCGTGGCCGTGGACAACAGCCAGAGCACGAGGAAGAACGCCATCATCGCCGTCGCGAAGTCGGCGAAGGCGATCTTCCACGCGCCACCGTGGTGGCCCCCGCCAAAGCGCTTTACGCGCTTGATGATAATCGGCTGATTATTTTCCATGGATCAGCGACCGCGGACTGCTTGTTCCAGCTCGGCGAAGCTCGGACGGTGCTTCGGATAGAGCACCTTGCGACCGAACTCGACCGCCAGCGAAGGCGGCATGCCGGAAGCCGAAGCGACCAGGGAGGCCTTGATCGCCTCGTAGACGTTCAACTCTTCCTTGGCATCGTGGGCCAGCGAGGTGGCCAGCGGGCCGAAGAAGCCGTACGCCGCGAGAATACCGAAGAAGGTACCCACCAGTGCCGCACCTACGTGCATACCGATGGCCGCCTGGTCACCCTCACCCAGCGACGCCATGGTTACCACGATACCCAGTACCGCCGCGACGATACCGAAACCGGGCATGCCGTCAGCGATACCGGTCACCGCGTGGGACGGGTGCTCCAGCTCTTCCTTCATGCTCAGCAGTTCCATGTCGAACAGGCCTTCCAGCTCGTGGGGAGCCATGTTGCCGGTGGACATGATGCGCAGGTAGTCACAGACAAACGCGGTCATGCGTTCGTCTTTCAGCACCGCGGGGTATTTGGCGAAGATCGGACTGGAGGCGGCATCTTCGATGTCGCCCTCGATCGCCATCATGCCTTCGCGGCGGCTCTTGTTGAGGATTTCGTAGACCAGACCCAGCACTTCTATATAGAAGGTGTGCGAGAAGCGGCTGCCGAACATGCTCAGCGACTTCTTGATGACGTGCATGGTCATGTAGCCGGGGTTGGCCTGCAGGAATGCGCCAAAGGCTGCGCCGCCGATGATCATCACCTCGAAAGGCTGGATCAGGGCCGCGATCTTCCCGTGGGAGAGCACATATCCGCCTAGCACGCTCGCGAATACGACGATGATGCCGATAATTTTAGCCATAGATAGAAAGCACTTACTGTCGGGGTCAGGGTCGGGGCGGAAGTTAGTAAAACTCTTCTTCTACTTATCGGCAGTTCTGCGCCAGACTATAGCCAGTCAAGGCGAAAAGCCAGTTCGGCCACCTTCCAGCAAGCCTAGTGAAACCATCGTGCCAACTCAGAATCCGAAGACTCTCGATGCCTGGATCAAACTACTGGACGGCGCCAAGTTGCCCGTGCCTTGCCACAGCCACGATCGCGTAAAAGCCGCGATCGCCGACAGTCGCCGCTCGTTGCGCGACATTGCCGAGCTGATGCAGGACAGTCCGGCGCTGGTGCTGAGCGTGATGCGCGAAGCCAACCGGCATACCCATGCCAGCATCGCCGAGCCTGCGGAAAACCTTGAGGTCGCGCTCAACCGGCTCGGCCTGGCCCGCGCCGAAGCATTGCTGGATCGCCTGGAAACCGCACCCGTCGAGCAGATTCCCCTGGCCCTGCGCCAATTGCAGATGGTCAGCCAGCACGCCAGCCAGCAGGCCAGCGGCTTGTTCGCCAGTCGCCTGGCGCGGCTGTGGCAGGACATCCACTGGGGCAGCCTGCTGTTTCTCTCGCCGCTATGGCCACTGGCCCTGACCCATCCAAAGTTGCTGGAAGAATGGGAACTGCGCGTCGTGCACCGTGGCGAGCCCGCGCCCCGGGTCGAACGCGAGCTGTTCGGCGTGCGCCTGCTCAGCCTGTGTCAGGCCCTCGCCGAATTCTGGCGCCTGCCGACCTGGGTCACCCAGGGCTATCACCTGTTGCAGGAAGAACGCCGGCTGCTGGTCAAGGTCATGCACATCGCCCGCGATCACAAGAGCCCGCTGCGCCAGCAACAACGCCTGGACGCCGACCCTTCGTTGCGCCGCTGGCTGAACCAGCCGGCCAACACGGTGTTGCTGGCCAACGGCCTGGCGCTGTCGTCCCAACATGCGTGGAACAGTCCGCACTGCCTGCGCTGGCAGCAACTGATCAGCCTATACCTGCAGGTGCCGCTGGACGACGTGCAACAACAGGCACACCAACAGGCCGCGAAGAGCGCGCGCAATCACGCCATTGAAGGCGCGTTCCACCCGGCGCAGATGCTGATCTGGCCGTGGGACGCGCACTACATTCCCCGCGGCATGCTGCCGGCGGAGGCTCCCGATACCGAGGCCCTGGGCAACTGGCGCAAGTTCTGCGCCGACCTGCTCGCCGAACCCAGCCCGTTCTCCAACGCCATCCACCTGACCCGCTATGCCCGCGAAGCCTTGCAGGCCTGCGGCATGACGCGGGTACTGTTGCTGATGAGCGACAAGACCCAAAGCTACCTGCGCGTGCACCAACTGGCCGGGCTGCCCGAGCAGGCCGCCAGCCTGACCGTGCAGGTGGCCCACAGCAAGCTGCTGCAACGCCTGCTCAGCCAGTCTGCGCAACTGCGCCTGACGCCCGAAAACCACGCGCAGTTCGCTGCCCTGCTGCCCGCGCCCCTGCGCGCCCTGTTCCGCGGCGAGCATCTGCTGCTGCGTTCGCTGTCGAACAATGGCCGGGTGGTGATGGTGCTGATGGCCGACCAGGGCGGTGGTCCGTTCTCGGAAATCAGCGTGCAGGCGTTCGGCAAGACCGCCCAATGCATCGAGCGCGCCCTCACCACCTTCAGCAACCGCAGCGCCTGACCCATGCGCTACAATCGCCCCCTCTGTTCCGAACTGGAGACTCTGGATGACTGACTTTTCCGGCTTGCCACTGGTGATCGAACCGGCTGACCTGCAGGCCCGCCTCGACTCGCCAGAGCTGATTCTGGTCGATCTGACCAGCGTCAATCGCTACGGCAGCGGCCATGTTCCAGGGGCTCGTTTCGTCGATCCCAAGCGCACGCAACTCGGCCAGCCACCAGCACCGGGCCTGGCGCCGGCGAAAGCCGAGCTGGAAAAACTCTTCGGTGAACTGGGCCATCGCGCCGATGCCACCTACGTCGTCTACGACGACGAAGGCGGCGGCTGGGCCGGGCGCTTCATCTGGCTGCTCGATGTGATCGGCCACAAGCACTACCACTACCTCAACGGTGGCGTGCAGGCCTGGCCGGCCAATAACCTGAGCACCGAGGTTCCCGCCAGCGCCGGTGGCCCGGTCAGCGGTGCTGCACGAAGAGCCCACCGCGACCCGCGAATACCTGCAAAGCCGGCTCGGCGCCGCCGACCTGGCGATCTGGGACGCGCGCAGCCCTGCCGAGTACCGCGGCGAGAAAGTCCTGGCCGCCAAGGGCGGGCACATTCCCGGCGCAGTGAACTACGAGTGGACTGCCGGGATGGACCTGAACGATGCCCTGCGCATCCGCAAGGACATGCCGCAGATCCTCGAACAGCTCGGTATCAGCAAGGACAAGGAAGTGGTCACCCACTGCCAGACTCACCACCGCTCGGGCTTCACCTACCTGGTGGCCAAGCACCTGGGCTACCCACGGGTCAAGGCGTACGCCGGATCCTGGGGCGAATGGGGCAACCATCCGGACACGCCCGTCGAAGTTTAAGGAAACTCAATGAAATCCCGTTTGTTCATCATCAGCCAGTACCTGCTGCCGCATCACCTGCTCTCGCGTCTGGCCGGCTGCGTCGCCGAATGCCGTGTGCGCTGGTTCAAGAATGCCTTCACCGCGTGGTTCGCCAAGCGTTATCAGGTCGACATGTCCCAGGCCCTGGTCGAAGACCTGACCGCCTACCAGCACTTCAACGACTTCTTCACCCGCGCCCTCAAGCCGGGCGCCCGCCCGCTGGACGAAACCCCGGGCGCGATCCTCTGCCCCGCCGACGGTGCAGTCAGCCAGCTCGGCCCGATCGAGCACGGCCGCATCTTCCAGGCCAAGGGCCACAGCTTCAGCGCGCTGGAACTGCTTGGTGGCGACCCGGCCAATGCCGCGCCGTTCATGGGCGGCGAGTTCGCCACCATCTACCTGTCGCCGAAGGACTACCACCGCGTGCACATGCCGCTGGCCGGCACCCTGCGCGAAATGATCTACGTTCCTGGCCGTCTGTTCTCGGTGAACCAGACCACCGCCGAAAACGTCCCCGAGCTGTTCGCGCGCAACGAGCGCGTGGTCTGCCTGTTCGATACCGAACGCGGACCAATGGCTGTGGTGTTGGTGGGTGCAATGATCGTCGCCTCGATCGAGACGGTATGGGCCGGTCTGGTCACACCGCCGAAGCGTGAACTAAAGACCGTCCGTTATGACGAAGCCTCCCGCGCGCCGATCCACCTGGAAAAAGGTGCCGAGCTGGGACGTTTCAAGCTGGGTTCGACCGCTGTCGTGCTGTTCGGGCCGGATCAGGTGAAATGGGCAGAAAGTCTCGGTGCCGGTTCGCCGGTCACCATGGGTCAGGGCCTGGCCCTGCCGGCTTCGCAGGCCGCCACCGACGCCTGATCGGGAAAGCCGCGACACGCTTGAAAAAGCAAACCGCCCCCGGTTCCGGGGGCGGCTCTTCAACCTGAAGCCTTACTCCAGACGACTACGGAAGCCGATCGGCCCTTCGTTGTCATAGGTATTGGTGCCGTCGAGGCTCTTGCCCTCGTCGTTCGATTTGACGTTCAGAGCGATGACGCTCTGGTTGTCACGGCCGCCGATCACCCATTCGCCGCCCGGATGCCAAGGTGCGTCGTTGCCGCCCCACTGGTTCTGGACTTCATAACGGTTCTGCGCGACGCGCTTGGCCTGGAACCCAATCGGGCCCTCGCCGGTGTAAGTGATGCTGCCCTTGAAGGTCACGCCACCATCACCAGAACGGATGTCGACATTGACAACCTTCTGGTTGTCCCGCGCACCGAGCTGCCAGGTTCCACCCGGATGCCATGGTGCACTGCTACCACCCCATTGGTTCTGAACTGCATACTTGTTCGCCATGAACTTCATCTCCTTGAAGTTGCTGGTGGGGGCCGACAAGTCATCTCGCCGGCCATACGGCCCTCGGGATTGGGACCGTATGCAGGCAAGCCTAGACAGGCTTCAAAGATCGTCAGGGAGCAAAGGACGAATGGTTAGAACCGTTCGATCTATCATGCATTTCCTTCGCGATCACGCATCCCCAGCAGATACAGCACGCCGTCGAGGCCCAAGGTGGAGATGGCCTGCTTGGCCGATTGACGCACCAGCGGCTTGGCGCGGAACGCCACGCCGAGGCCGGCAATGCCCAGCATCGGCAGGTCATTGGCACCGTCGCCAACGGCGATGGTCTGCTCCATCTGCAAACCTTCCTTGCGTGCCAGCTCGCCGAGCAGGTCGGCTTTGCGCTGAGCGTCGACAATCGGCTCGACAGCCACGCCGGTAACCTTGCCGTCGACCACTTCCAGTTCGTTGGCGAACACGTAGTCGATGCCCAGCTTGGCTTGCAGTTGCTTGGCGAAGTAGGTGAAGCCGCCGGAGAGGATGGCGGTCTTGTAGCCCAGGCGCTTGAGTTCGGCGAACAGGGTTTCAGCACCTTCGGTCAGGCGCAGCGAGGCGCCGATTTCGTCCAGCACATTGACGTCCAGGCCCTTGAGCAGCGCCAGACGCTCCTTGAAGCTGGCGCGGAAATCCAGCTCGCCGCGCATGGCGCGCTCGGTGATTTCCGAAACCTGTTCACCAACGCCGGCAGCCTTGGCCAGCTCATCGATCACTTCAGCTTCGATCAGCGTCGAGTCCATGTCGAATACCGCCAGGCGGCGATTGCGGCGGAACAGTGAATCCTGCTGGAAGGCGATGTCGACGTTCAGTTCCTGGGCGACGCTGAGGAACTCGGCACGCAGGGCCTGGGGATCAGCCGGCTCGCCGCGCACGGAGAACTCGATGCAGCCCTTGCCCTGGTCCACCGGGGTGTCCAGCGCCACACGCCCGGACAAACGATCGATGTGATCGATGTTCAGGCCGTATTTGGCGGTGATGGAGCTCACGCGCTGCAGTTGTTCGGCGGTGACCTTGCGGGTCAGCAGGGTGACGATATGGCGCGGCTTGCCCTGACCGTCGACCCAATTGCGGTAGTCGGCTTCCGAAACCGGGGTGAAACGCACTTGCTGGTTCAGCTCGTAACCGGTGAACAGCAGGTCCTTGAGCACCGAAGAACCCTGCTCGGTGTCAGGAATCTCAACCAGAATGCCGAAGGACAGCGTGTCATGGATCACCGCCTGGCCAATATCGAGAATGTTCACACCGCCGCGCGCCAGGACGCCGGTAATGGCCGCGGTCAGACCCGGACGGTCCTCACCGGTGATGTTGATCAAGACGATTTCGCGCAAGACGGGCTCCGAGTCGTGGAAAAAGTGCGCATTCTACCGCGTTTTGCAGACCATCGGGCGCAGCGATACTTTGCCGGGTCAAGGGCGGTCGCTATACTGCGCAGCAATTTCTCCGTCATAAAGAGCCGCGCTCAGTGAACCGGCCCACGCCCGTCAAAACCGACAACTTCTTCCTGCTGATCTTTCGTGCCCTGCGTCAGCGTCGCGTGCCCCTGGCATTGCGCATTGCCTGTCACAACATTTTCCTGGTTGCCCTGGCGCTGGTGATCTACGCCTGCGTGATGGGTTTGCAGTTCAAGGAAGCCATGCATGAACAGGCCGATGCCCTAGGGCAGAGCCTGACCACTCAGACCGCAACCTCGGCGACCGAACTGCTGGTGTCCAACGACATCCTCAGCCTCAACGTGCTGCTTGGGAATCTGGTGAAGAACCCGCTGGTCGCCCACGCGGCGATCTACAGCGTCGACAACCGGATCCTCGCCGAAGCCGGCCAGCGCCCGAAAAACAGCCTGCTGGGTGAAGCCGAAGGTCTGTACCAGACCAAGATCACCTTCCAGGACGTGACCGCAGGCCAGTTGCGCATCAGCCTGGACATGAGCCAGTTCCAGCAGCCGATGACCATCAGCATGCAGAGCATGGGCATCCTCGCCGGCATCCTGCTGGCGCTGGCGCTGACCATGAGCCTGCGTCTTGGGCGCTATGTCTCGACGCCGCTGCTGCAACTGCGGGTCTGGCTGCGCGATCTGGACGAATACACCCCGGCCACCGAGCGCCAGGACGAAATCGGCGACCTCGCCCGCCAACTCCACGCCCGCTTCGCGCCGCCACCGAAGGCGCCAGAGCCCGAGCCGGAACCCGAAATCGAAGATGATTTCGAGGAAGACGCCGAGCCGGCCTTCCAGGTCCGCAACCTGCGCGACCCGAGCTTCGACGAAACCCCGGCGGTGAGCCGCCCGGCGCTGCGCGCCACGGAAGACGACGAAGATGACGACGCCTTCGCCGACCTGCGTGACGATTCCGCGCCTGTTGCTGCTCCGGTTGCGCCCGCAGCGCCGCGCCAGCCACAGGCCAGCGCCGTGCTTGCCGTGCAACTGGGCTCGCAGGAGCAACTGCGCCGCCTGCCACGGACTCGCCTGACCGAGTTGCTGGAGCGTTATCGCGACTGCCTCGAACAGGCTGCCTCGCTGTATGAAAGCGAAGTCCAGCACCTCAACGACGGCAGCACCCTGCTGCTGTTCCACAGCCGGGACAGCGGTGAGGATTACCTGACCAACGCGATCTGCTGTGGCGAGTTGCTGCGCGCCCTCGGCCATGCGCTCCAGGTCGAAGTGGCCGACAGCGGCATCACCCTGCAGTTGCAACTGGGCCTGGTGGTGGGTGAAGACCTCGAAGGCCTGAGCCAGATCGACCTGCTGCTGACCGAGAAGGCCCAGGACGCCCTGGCCCTGTCGCAACACAGCCGTAACCTGCTGCTGGTGGAGCGCAAGATCGGCGACGACACCTTGATCCGCCAGCGCGCCCGCATTCGCCCGATCGCCAGCCCCGAGGGTGCCTGCTGCGTGGAGCGCTTGATGGAGCCGTATCCATCGATGCTGGAACGCCAGTTGGCGCGGATGCATGAGCGGCAGGTGAAGAACTGAAGTCACAGGCTTGTGGGAGTGCCGTCTGGCCAACTCCCGCAGGTTTCAGCCCAATAAAAAAGCCCGCATCGCTGCGGGCTTTTTTGTGTCTGGTGACCCGTCCTGAATAAGGTTTACACCTTCTGACCTTATTTCAGGAGGGAGCAATGGATTCGGGGAAAAGGCGCAGCCAGCGCGATTACACGCAGGCTTTTAAATTGTCAGTGGTCGACCAGGTCGAAAAGGGCGAGTTGAGTTATAAAGAGGCTCAACGGCGCTATGGTATCCAGGGCCGGTCTACGGTGTTGGTGTGGCTACGCAAACATGGTCGGCAGGATTGGAGCCAGGGCGCGTCTATTCGAGTGCCGAGGAACAGGTCCATGACCGAGCCAACGCTACCGCTCACACCCGAGCAGCGGATCAAAGAGCTTGAAGAACAGCTTGCACTGAGTAATCAAAAGGCTCAGTTCTTTGAAGCTGTCGTGAATGTTCTGAAGAACGACTACGGTGTATCCGTCGCAAAAAAGCGACCCGGCAAGTCCTCGCGCAAGGGCAAGTCAAAGACCTGAGTATTAGCAGGGCTTGCCTGTTCATGGGTATTTCACGCCAAGCTTACTACAAGCGCAATCGAGCTTTTGATGCCAAGGCTAGCACCGCTCAAAAGGTCGTGGATTTCGTTCTGGAAAAGCGCCGGCGTCAGCCAAGGCTGGGAACACGCAAGCTGCACTATTTGCTGCATGCCGAAGCAGAAACGGCATTGCAGGTGGGGCGGGATCGTCTGTTTCACATCCTGCGAGAAGCGCGAGAACTGGTCCCTCGCAGGCGGGCCTACCACAAGACAACTCACAGCCATCATCGATTTCGCCGTCATCCCAACCTACTCAAGGCAGGCCCGCAGCAGATCGTCGCCAGTGGTCCTGAGCAAGTTTGGGTAGCGGACATAACCTATCTGCCGACCCAAGAAAGCGTTGCTTATCTGAGCCTAATCACTGACGCCTACTCGCGAAAAATAGTGGGGCATCATGTGCATGAGAGCTTGCATACAGAGTCGGTGCTCAAAGCACTGAAGAAGGCTGTAGGGGGAAGGAAAACCAAGCAATCCCTGGTTCATCACTCAGACCGAGGGGTGCAATATTGCTCCGAGCTTTATCAGCGTTTTCACGTCAAGCATGGGGTCACTTGCTCGATGACCGATGGCTATGACTGCTATCAGAACGCTATGGCGGAGCGAATAAACGGAATTTTGAAGACGGAATTTTTGCTGCATCGCCCCAAGAACTTGGCCGACGCGGTAAAAATAGTTGATGAATCGGTACTGATCTACAACGCGGAGCGGCCACATCTGGCCTTGAAATACAAAACGCCCGATGCGGTGCATCGGGCGTTTTGAGACTGAAACAGGTGTAAACCTATTTCAGGACTGGACATGGTGAACTCAGAAGCGGAACACTTCCATGTCCGTGCGGATCGGCGAAGCCATCGGGATCTTCGGCTTTTCAGGCTCCTTGCGGACCTGTACCGGAGCGGCTTGCTTCTTCGGCGGTGCTTCTTCAACGATTGCCGGCTGGTTGGCCAACGGTTTCAACGCCGTGCTCAACTGCTCGGCCAGACGCTGCAGCAACTGGCCCTGGGCCTGCACCTGCGCCGAGGAACTGCCGGCATGCGGCTGTTCAAGGTGAATGATGCGGTTATCGCGAACCTGACCACGACGGTCCAGCAGACGCCATTGCGCATCGAGGATCGCCGGTTGGTTCGCACCCGAGTCCAGGCGAGTGATCGACAGCAGCACCTGCACATCAGGACTGAAGCCGGTGCTGGCCGGAGCCAGGATCACGCGCTGGCTGTCCAGGCGCCATGCCAGTTGGCGAACCAGCAGTTGATCAATATCAGCGGAAAGACTGCCCGCCCAACGACCATCCGTCGCCGCGGTGAGGCTGCCATCGTTTTGCCGCTGCAGCAGCGTCTCACGCTGCAGGTAGTCGGCGACCGATACCGGACCCAGCACTACAGCCATACCGGCACTTTGCTTCGGTTGTCCTGGCTCGCCACTGTCAAGCTGATACAAGGCGACCGGCTGGTGCATGCTGCACCCTGCCAGGCCCAGTACGCCCGTGAGCAAGAGAACAAATGGAAGGCGCAGAAAAGTCATCATCCCATCCAGGCGGCCACCACACGGCACCGCAGTGATACTCATGAATTCATTCGGGCACCCAGCCACGCTGGCACCACAGGGCGCCTATCATCCGCGAAATCAAGCTCTAACTCCAGTGTTTACGCCCGGAACGTGTGGGAAAAACCCCGTTCCAGGCGTCTGGAACGCTTACTCCGGATTGTCGACCAACAACGCATCGACCCGCTGGAAGCCGCGCGGCAGTTTGTTGCCACGGCGTCCGCGCTCGCCTTTGTAATGCTCCAGGTCTTCACCCTTGAGCGATAGCGTACGCTTGCCGGCTTGCAATACAAGGGTCGCGCCATCAGCCAGAACGGCCATATCCGTGACGTATTCCTCACGGCTGGCCACCCGGTCACCAGGAATCCCGATGATCTTGTTACCCTTGCCTTTGGCCAACTGCGGCAGGTCACTGATCTTGAACACCAGCAGGCGACCTTCGGTCGTCACCGCTGCCAGCCAGTTCTGTTCGCGGTCTGCCACCGGACGAGGTGCAAGCACCTTGGCACCGTTGGGCAAACTGAGCAGCGCCTTGCCGGCCTTGTTCTTGGCCTGCAGGTCCTCGCCCTTGACCACGAAGCCGTAACCGGCGTCGGAGGCGATCACGTACAGCGCATCGTCATCCGGCAGCAGCACGCATTCGAAGGAAGCGCCTGGCGGCGGTGTCAGACGACCGGTCAGCGGCTCGCCCTGGCCCCGCGCCGACGGCAGGGTGTGAGCTGCCACCGAGTAGCTGCGGCCGGTGGAGTCGACAAACACCGCGAATTGGTTGGAGCGCCCCGCGGCCGCCACCTTGAAGCCGTCGCCGGCCTTGTAGGAAAGGCCCGTCGCGTCGATGTCGTGGCCCTTGGCGCAGCGTACCCAGCCCTTTTCGGACAGGACAACGGTTACCGGTTCGGTCGGCATCAGCTCGTTTTCCGACAGCGCCTTGGCTTCTGCCCGGGCGATGATCGGCGAGCGGCGATCGTCGCCATAGGTTTCGGCGTCCTTGATCAGTTCGGTGCGCACCAGCTTGCGCAGCTTGGCGTCGCTGCCGAGCAGGGCTTGCAGCTTGGCCTGCTCCTTGAGCAGTTCGTCCTGCTCGCCGCGGATCTTCATCTCTTCCAGCCGCGCCAGTTGGCGCAGACGGGTTTCGAGGATGTACTCGGCCTGGATCTCGGTCAGCTCGAAGCGGGCAATCAACGCCTGCTTGGGGTGGTCTTCGGTACGAATGATGTGGATCACTTCGTCCAGGTTCAGGAACGCAACCAGCAAGCCATCCAACAGGTGCAGGCGACGCTCGACCTTGTCCAGGCGGAATTGCAGCCGGCGGCGCACCGTGTTGATGCGGAACTCCAGCCACTCCACCAGCAGTGCGCGCAGGTTCTTCAACTGCGGGCGACCATCCAGGCCGATGATGTTGACGTTGACGCGGTAGCTGGACTCCAGCTCGGTGGTGGCGAACAGGTGCTGCATCAGTTCGTCCAGCTCGACCCGGTTGGAGCGCGGGATGATGACGATCCGGCACGGGTTCTCGTGGTCGGACTCATCGCGCAGGTCGGCGACCATCGGCAGCTTTTTCGCCTGCATCTGCGCGGCAATCTGCTCCAGCACCTTGGCACCGGAAACCTGATGCGGCAGCGCGGTGACGATGATGTCGCCGTCTTCGATGCGGTACACCGCACGCATGCGGACCGAGCCGCGACCGGTTTCGTAGATTTTCAGCAGGTCGGCGCGCGGGGTGATGATTTCCGCTTCGGTCGGATAGTCCGGCCCCTGGATATGTTCGCAGAGCTGCTCGACGGTGGCCTTTGGCTCATCGAGCAGGCGCACGCACGCCGAGGCGACTTCCCGCAGGTTGTGCGGCGGTACGTCGGTGGCCATACCGACAGCGATGCCGGTGGTGCCGTTGAGGAGGATATTCGGCAAACGTGCCGGCAACACGGCGGGTTCGTCGAGGGTGCCGTCGAAGTTCGGCACCCAGTCCGCGGTGCCCTGCCCCAGCTCGCTGAGCAGCACTTCGGAATAACGCGACAGCCGCGCTTCGGTGTAGCGCATGGCCGCGAAGGATTTCGGATCGTCCGGCGCACCCCAGTTGCCCTGGCCGTCGACCAGGGTGTAGCGATAGCTGAACGGCTGAGCCATCAGCACCATGGCTTCGTAGCAGGCCGAATCGCCGTGGGGGTGGAATTTACCGAGCACGTCACCGACGGTACGCGCCGATTTCTTGTGCTTGGAGTCGGCATCCAGGCCCAGCTCGCTCATGGCGTAGACGATACGCCGCTGGACCGGCTTCAGGCCGTCGCCGATGTGCGGCAGCGCCCGGTCCATGATCACGTACATGGAATAGTTGAGGTAGGCCTGTTCGGTGAAGTCAGCCAGTGACCGGCGCTCTACGCCGTCGAGGCTGAGATCAAGGGAGTCGCTCATGCGGGCCTCATCATTTCAAGGTCTGGCGCAGCAGCAAGGTGCCGCCGCGCTGGGTGAATTCAAGTTGTTTCAGGGCACTCATGCCCAGCAGTACCTGTTCGCCATCGAGCCCCGGAACCACCAGGGCGCGAACGTCGCGCAGGAGGATATCGCCCAATTGCAGGCTGTCCAGACGGGTCCGGTAGCCCTCGGTCCGGCCGTTGGCGGTACTGACGGTCACCGGGGCGCCGCGCTCCAGGCCGAAACCACGGGCCAGGGGCTCCGGGATCGCCACATCCGTGGCCCCGGTATCGAGCAAAAAATGAACAGCCTGACCGTTGATCAGGCCGTCAGCAACGAAGTGGCCCTGGCCATTACCGGCCAGGCGCACCTCGACGTAACCCTCACCGTGCTGTGAGGTGATCTGGCTGTTGGGGTTCATCTGCTTCTCTTCCCAGGCGCCGAAAAAGCGCGTGGCGAGAAACAACCCGGCTGCCCAGGCCAACACCATGAACACCCGCCCGATGCGCTGACCCGGCGACTGGCTCATTTCTTCGCGCTCCAGCCGCCCTTCGGCGCGGCGAACCGCCAGACCACCGGACGATCCTCGCCATCCGCACGCGTGCCGCCGTTGTTGTCCAGGCCGATCCAGGCACCTTCGGCGTCGATCACCAGGGCCTCGGCCAGGCCGTAAGGCTGGGTGTAGCGCCGCGAATCGACCAGCGCATCAGCGGCGAACGACCAGCAACGCTCTACCACACCGCTCTGCGCGTCACGACGGCAGATGCGGTAGGCGTTGCGCTCAAGGGTAAACAGTTTGCCCTCGAACAACGCCAGATCGGAAAAGTCCCGCGAGACTTCACGCGCCTTGGGAAACTGCTCCGGCTGCATCTCGGTGCCGGCTTCGCTGAGCAGCACACAGGAATCGCCGCAGGTCCAGGTGGTCTGCTTGCGATTGATCAGCAGCAGGCCGCGGCGCTCGCGCTCGGCCGCCAGCCACAGATGGTCACCCGCCGGGCTCACCGCCAACCCTTCGAACAGGGCGTTGAAGTGCAGCAACATGCCACTGGCGCGGGCCTGGCGGATCATGCTCGGGTCGATTCGCAGCCAGGTCGGCGGCCCGTCCTGCGGGACTTGCAGCACCGCGGCGTGGGCTTCGCTGACGATGTAGTGGTTACCCGCCGCGTCGCAACTCAGGCCCTCGAAATCGAGGTCACCGCCGCGCACCAGCGAGGCGGCCCATTGCCGCGAGCGCAGGCCCAGCGGAAAACCGGCGTCCGGCACCGGCGGCACGGCCAGTTGCAGGCCGGTGGCCTGCCAGACCTGGGCGCTGGTATCGAGCTTGTAGAGCAGATCGTCGTCGCGGTCGGAGATTGTCCACAGCGCACCGCTGCACATCGCCAGCCCCGACAGATTGCCGCCGCGCATGCCTTCGACCGGATGCTCGGAGAGCATCTTCAGCTCCGGCCAGGGCTCGGCCAGCGAAGGCAGCGCGACCAGCGACAGCAAGGTCGCCAGCAGCAGACGGATCAAGCCATGACCTCGGCCAGGTTGCCGTTGCTCTCCAGCCAGGTCTTGCGGTCGCCCGCGCGCTTCTTCGCCAGCAGCATGTCCATGATTTCGCGGGTGTGCTCGAGGTCGTCGAGGGTCAACTGGACCAGGCGGCGGGTGTTCGGGTCCATGGTGGTTTCGCGCAGCTGCGGCGGGTTCATTTCGCCCAGACCCTTGAATCGGGTGACCTGCGGCTTGCCGCGCTTCTTCTCGGCCACCAGGCGGTCGAGGATGCCGTCACGTTCGGCTTCGTCGAGGGCATAGTAGATTTCCTTGCCCAAATCGATGCGGTACAGCGGCGGCATCGCCACATAGACGTGGCCGGCTTCCACCAGCGGGCGGAAATGCTGGACGAACAGGGCGCAGAGCAAGGTGGCAATGTGCAGGCCGTCGGAGTCGGCGTCGGCGAGGATGCAGATCTTGCCGTAGCGCAGTTGGCTCAGGTCGGCGGCACCCGGGTCGACACCGATGGCCACCGCGATGTTGTGCACTTCCTGACTGGCCAGGACTTCACCGCCATCCACTTCCCAGGTGTTGAGGATCTTGCCGCGCAGCGGCAGGATCGCCTGGAATTCCTTGTCCCGGGCCTGCTTGGCCGAACCACCGGCGGAGTCACCCTCGACCAGGAACAGCTCGGCGCGCATCGGGTCCTGGCCCGCGCAGTCGGCCAGCTTGCCCGGCAGCGCCGGACCCTGGGTGACACGCTTGCGCTCGACCTTTTTGCTCGCCTTGAGGCGACGACCGGCGTTGTTGATCGCCAGTTCGGCCAGTTGCATGCCCAGTTCAGGATGCTCGTTGAGCCACAGGCTGAAGGCATCCTTGACCACGCCGGAGACGAACGCCGCGGCCTCGCGGGAGGACAGGCGTTCCTTGGTCTGACCGGAGAACTGCGGCTCCTGCATCTTCATCGAGAGCACGAAACTGATCCGCTCCCAGACGTCTTCCGGCGCCAGCTTGACGCCGCGCGGCAGCAGGTTGCGGAACTCGCAGAACTCGCGCATGGCATCGAGCAAGCCCTGGCGCAGGCCGTTCACATGGGTGCCGCCCTGAGCTGTGGGGATCAGGTTGACGTAGCTTTCCTGAACGCTGTCGCCGCCCTCGGGCAGCCACAGCAGGGCCCAGTCCACGGCTTCCTTGTTACCGGCCAGGCTGCCGCAGAACGGTTCGTCGGGCAGGCGCAGGAAGTCGCTGACGGAGTCGACCAGGTAGGAACGCAGGCCGTCTTCGTAATGCCACTCGACCTTCTCGCCGGTGCCCTTGTCCTCGAAGCTGACCAGCAGCCCAGGGCACAGCACGGCCTTGGCCTTGAGCACATGTTTCAGGCGGCTGATGGAGAATTTGGGCGAGTCGAAGTATTTCGGGTCCGGCGAGAAATACACGCTGGTGCCGGTGTTGCGCTTGCCGACCGTGCCGATGACTTCCAGGTCGCTGGCCTTGTAGCCATCGGCGAAGGTCATCTGGTACTCGTTGCCGTCACGCTTGACCCGCACGCGGACCTGGTTGGACAGGGCGTTGACCACCGAGATACCCACGCCGTGCAGACCGCCGGAGAACTGGTAGTTCTTGTTGGAGAACTTGCCGCCGGCGTGCAGCTTGGTGAGGATCAGCTCGACCCCGGACACGCCCTCCTCGGGATGGATGTCCACCGGCATGCCGCGACCGTCGTCGCAGACTTCCAGGGAATGGTCGGCATGCAGGATCACCTGCACCGAACGGGCATGCCCGGCCAGGGCTTCGTCGACGCTGTTGTCGATGACTTCCTGGGCCAGGTGGTTGGGGCGGCTGGTGTCGGTGTACATGCCCGGACGCTTGCGTACCGGGTCAAGGCCCGAGAGGACTTCGATGGCGTCTGCGTTATAGGCGCTAGCGCTGGGATTGGCCATGGGTTCTCGTCGTCATTCGTAGATGAAAATAAGCAATCAAAATACAGAAAAATCGAGGCTTTGATACGCCTGCGGATCAATGCCGGCAAAACTCAGCAGTGCCGGCAGGTGCAAGGCGAAGCCCTGGAAACTGTGATCGCCGCCGGCTTCGATACGCAAGGCACAGGCCCGGTAGAAGCGTTCGGCGTGGCGGTAATCGAGGGTTTCGTCACCGGTCTGCAACCAGACCTGGTAACGCGCCGGGTCGACAGGCGGCGCCACTTCCAGCTCGGCCAGGGCCTGCACGTGGTCGTGGGTCAGCTCCCAGGTTTCACCGGTGTAGTGGTTGGTCTGGGTGCCCAAGTAGCCGTCGAACAACCGATGCGGATTGACCGCCGGGTTGATCAGCAGTGCTTTCAGCCCGTGGCGCTCGGCCAGATGGGTGGCATAGTAGCCGCCGAGGGAACTGCCGACCAGCAAGGGCTGGCCCAGTTCGGCAATGTGAGCTTCGAGTTGCGCAATGGCCTGGCGCGGATGGTGATGCAGAGCCGGAACGCGCAACTGCCCGGCAAGACCCAGTTGGTCGATGACGGCCTGCAACTGGCTGGCCTTCATGGAACTCGGCGCGCTGTTCAAACCGTGGATGTAAAGGATCGAGCCCGACATTCCGCCCCCAGTCTCAGGTGAATCGCCCGGATTGACCGGGCAGAAAAACGCGCAGTTTAGCCTGTTAACCGGGAAATGAATCAGCTTTAGAGTTTGCCTGATGCGTCAGTAACCGTTGCCGTAGTCCACGGTGTAGGCGAAATCCTTCAGCCGCGAGACGCCCGTCTCGATCCGTCCGTCGTCGTGCAACGCCAGCCAGCGGTAACCGGGGGCGCGCTCGTCGACCTTGAAGTCGTCGCTGCCGGGCTCGAACTGCACGCAGGTCGACGGCGACGCCAGCAGCCGCAGACCGTCCACTTGCTGGTCCCACTCCTGGTGGATATGCCCCCAGAGCAGCGCGCGGGCCTGTGGATAAGGTTTCAGCACCTGAAACAGCGCCTCGGGGTTGCGCAGGCCGATCGGCGCCATCCACGCGCAACCGATGGACACCGGCTGATGATGGAAGCAGATCAGGCAATGCCGTCCATCGGCACTTTCCAGGGCCTGTTTCAGCAGGCTCAACTGGCTGTCGTCGAGGAAACCCGGCACGGAGCCGGGAATCGCCGAGTTGAGCATCAACACCCGCCAATTGCCGATATCGGTCACCGGATCGAGCACGTCGGTCCCGGCCGCGACGCGCTCCATCGGTAGCGGCTCGTCGTGATTGCCCGCCAGCCAGCGGGCCGGCGCATCGATGACGGCGGTCATACGGCGGAATTGCTCGTAGGACGCTTCGGTTCCATCCTGAGAAAGATCGCCCGTCGCCAGCACCAGGTCCACCCGTTCCTGCTCGACCAGAACCCGCTCGATCACCCGTTGCAGGCTCTCGTGGGTATTCATGCCCAACAGCGAGCCATCGGCATCGGCAAACAGATGACTGTCGGAAAGCTGCACCAACAGAATCGGCGCTGCCTCGGGGTTCGTGCTCGGCAAGACGTAGTCCTCGGAAGAAAGGCCAGATTATGCGGCCAGCCAATTGGCCGGGCCAAGCCCCGGAATGCGGGGCCGATCACACATGTTCCGTTGATCTCAACATTTCATGGGTCTGCAACCCGGCAGTGTTCGCCTCGCCGACCAGCGGTCTGCTGCGAATCTCGTGCCGGGCGGTGTCCAGCACCCCGTCCTTCACATAGCGCAGGCCATCCCTTTCCACGCACACCTCGCCCTCAAGCAATGCCAGCACTTCATCCCCCGCCTGCAGCACATTGGTGATTTTTCCCGGGAACACATGAATGATCCCCGCCTGCTCGAACACCACCGAACTGCGAAATTCCGAACGCGTCTTGAGCTTTGCCAGCACTACGCCTTTCCAGCCGGTGTAGCGGAAACGCGGCAGGAACCCCGACCAGAAACGGCACATCTGTTGCTCGCTGAGCGGGCGCACCCGCGACTCGACGAAAGCGTCATCCAGCGACGCCAGCAGCGCCTCGGCCTGCGCGGGCGTGGCATACGAGCCCAGGATCGTGTAGCAGCCATGCGTCAGCACGTAGTTGCAGGGCTGTTGAGCATGACTGTCTATTTGCGGCATCAGGCACGGAAACCAGCCGTCCATGACAATGAACGAGATCGGCTTCAGCCCGGGCCGGCTGTCTTCGTACTGCAAGCCAAGGCAGACCTGATAGACCACTTCGAGCCCCGTCTCGGGCGCCGCCGCCTCGATTTGCGGAACCAGTGACTGATACCCGGTGGCGTTGATCACCCGATCGACCTGCACCACCTCGCCACCTTCCAGCAGCAACCTGAACGGTCCGGCCGACTCGGCTGCTTCCAGGACCTGGCTGTTGCAGCGGACCTCGATGCCCGCCGCAGCCAGCCGCGCACGAAAGTAGTCGCGCAGACGCCCGCCGAGCACGGCGCTTGGCTCGTCCAGGTCGTAGGCTGCTTCGAGGTTGGTGTAGCCCCACGCCGAAGGATCAATCTGACGGCATTCCGGCGATTCGTGACAGACCTCGGCGAATACCTCGTTCGACACTTTCGAGGGGCGCCCGATCGCATCCAGCGTGCCATGGGCATACACCGCGTACTCATGCCCCACTACCAATTCCGGGTAGTGGGCGCAGAAGCGCTCCAGCGTCGCCGCGCAGACTTCACGCGTCGAGCGCGAGCGCGGGTAATGCGGCCCTTTATGCAAGCGAATGCCGAAGCTTCCGGACACCCCGTTGAAAATGTCCGGCTCACGCTCGATCAGCAGGACCTGATGCCCCCGCCCGGCCAACTCCAGCGCAACGTGACAACCACTCCAGCCCGCTCCAATCACTGCGATTTGCATGCCTCTCTCCTGCGTTCGATCACAAAGGCGTGATGAAACGCAGGCGAGGCATACGTCAGGATTAAGAGTTTGGCGCTAAACGGCTGTATAGAGATTTCGTACGCAATTCAGCGAACGATCGCCAGCTCATGGCCACACGCGAGGCAGTGAGTCAGCCATTCGCCCAGAAACAGGTTGAGCTGGGCCTTCTCGTCCGGCTGGTGCATCGATTCGTTGGGATAGGGATAGACGCTGCGAAAACGCCGGGCGTGCTCGGCGCTGATGACTTCGGCCATGCGCGCGTCGTGGTAGACCTGCACTTCCAGTTGCGGCACCGGCAGCCACGGCAGGCTGTGTTCCTGGCGCACCCGCAAAGTGGTGGTGTAAGGGCAGGTCAGCACCACTTCCAGCGTCAGGACGCCAAGCATCTGGTCGCCCTGGGTCATACCGATGCGACGCGAGCTGGTTGCGTTGCGCATGTCTGGCAGCAGGCGCATCAGACGGGCGTAATTGGCCTCGCAGGCAGCCTGCAAGCCAACCAGATCGACCCGATAACGCTCGCGTGCAAGGTTCACGACCACAGCCCCCTGACTTCATCACGGTTCAAGGCCAGCCACTGCAAGGCGATAATCGTCGCCGCATTGGCAATCTGCCCATCGCGCACGGCCTGCAAGGCATCCTCGAATGCCCAGACCCGCACGCGAATGTCTTCGCCCTCTTCTTCCAGGCCATGCAGCCCGCCAGCCCCCTCGCTGCTGCAACGCCCCAGATACAGGTGAACAAACTCGTCGCTGCCGCCAGGTGACGGGAAGTAGCGGGTCATCGGCCACAGTGCGCTGAACTCGAGCCCAGCTTCCTCCTGCGCTTCACGGTGCGCAACTTCTTCCGGCTGCTCGTCCTTGTCGATCAGACCGGCGACCAGCTCCACCAGCCAAGGGTTTTCAACCTTGCCCAGAGCGCCGGCCCGAAACTGCTCGATCAGCACCACTTCGTCGCGTTGCGGGTCGTAGGGCAAGACGCACACAGCGTCGTGACGGACGAACAGCTCGCGGCTGATCTCGCGTCCCATACCGCCGGCGAACAGTTCATGCCGCAGGTGCACCCGGTCCAGCCGGTAGAATCCCTTGAAACAGTTCTCGCGCCGGACGATCTCAACGGCGGTCGGAACGGTGTTCGTTTTGTCTGTCATGAAAATCCCCAATACCTCACGTGCTACTTCGCGCCATCCTACCCCGCGTACCCTCGGCTTTCACCCTCTTTAAAGTCAACCCGGAGGCTGCGAGGATAGGCACCGCCGGTCTATTCAAGCTTAGTGGCGAACCGAAGGCAGTGCCTACGGTCCAAGCCCGATCACCGTTGTTCTACAAGGATCATCATGACACTTGTCAAACTGACCACCGTGGCTGTCCTGGCCCTTACCCTGGGAGCGTGCCAGAGCTTTTTCCAGCCCAACATGCGCAAGCCGCTGGAGGTCAAGCGCGACGCCTGGGAGCACATCAAGCCCGGTTGCAGCGCCAGCGATTGCCCACTGGTGAACATCGACACCCTGCATTTCCCGGGTGAGCCGCAGCTCGATCCGATCATCGAACGCGGCCTGCTGCAACTGACCCGCGACGGCGACGGCGCTGCCGTGCCGAGTTCGCTCAAAGCCTACGAAGATGCCTTCCTGCGCTCGGCCGAAAGCCGCCACAGCACTTACCTGCAAGCCAAGGTACGTGAGCAGCATGACGGACTGGTGATCATCGAACTGTCCAGTTATCTGGACACTGGCGGCGCCCACGGCGCGCCGGGCCGCGCGTTCATCAACTGGTCGCGCCAGCAGGAAAAGGTCCTGACCCTGCAGGACATGCTGGTGCCGGGTCAGGAAGCGACGTTCTGGAAGACCGCCGAGGAAGCGCACCGTGGCTGGCTGATCAGCAGCAAACTCGACCAGGATGCCGAGTTCGTGAAGACCTGGCCGTTCCGCAAGACGCCGCACATCGCCCTCACCTACGGTGCCGTGGTGCTCAAGTACGACGTGTACGCCATCGCGCCTTACGTGATGGGTCACGTCGAACTGAAGATCCCCTACCCGCGCCTGAACGGGGTGATCAAGCCAGAGCTGTTTCCCGGCCGCGGTTGAAACCCAGCACGCCGTAAAGCAGCCCCGCCAGCATTAGCGCCGGCAGGGTTGCACCGACGTCCGGCGCGTAGTTGGCCAGCGCATGGTAGGTCACAACCCCGCCAGCCCACGCCACCAACGCGCCGCCGTGCAGCGACTTGACGTGCATCGGCAGGCGCCGGCGACGCAGGACGAAGTGGTCCATCAGCACCACACCGAACAGCGGCGCGAACACCGAGCCGATCAACAGCAGGAAGTTCTGGTATTGCGCCAACGGCGCGAAGCAGGCGATCAAGGTGCACAGCACGCCGATGGCCAGGGCCAGGTGTTCCACTTTCAGGCGCAACAGCAGGCCGCTGGATACCGCCGCCGAGTGAATGTCGGCGAAGGCGTTTTCCGATTCATCCAGCAGAATCAGCAGCAGCGGAATACCCAGCCCGGCACCCGCCAGGGCCAGCAACAGGGCATTGACCTCGCCGCTCGGGGCAAAGGCCAGGGTGTAGGCCACGCCCAGGCTCATCAGCCAGAAGTTACCGATGAAAAAGCCCAGCGCGGTGCCGCCGAAGACGCGGGTGGCGCGCATGCCGAAGCGCGAATAGTCGGCGATCAGCGGCAGCCACGACAGCGGCATGGCAATGGCGATATCGAAGCCCACCGCCAGCGACATCGAACCGTCACCGGCACGCGCCCAGAGGTCCGCCAGATCAGCCTTGGCGAACAGGTTCCAGGTCAGCCAGAGGCAGGCCCCCAGCAGCAGCCAGATGCCCCACTTGCGCAGCACCCGACGCACGAAGGTCAGCGGACCGCTCACCGCCAGCAAGGTGGCCAGACCGCCGAAGAACAAGGTCCAAAGTAGCGGACTGTTCCACAGGCTGTTCTCGCCGAACGACTGGGCGCCGAGCAGGCTGGCGGCGTCGCGCATGACAATGATCTCGAACGAGCCCCAGCCGATCAGTTGCAGCAGGTTCAGCACCGCCGGCAATGCCGCGCCATGCCGCCCCAGACTCAGGCGCAGGGCGGCCATGGCCGACAGGCCGGTGTCGCTGCCGATCACCCCGACGGCAGCCAGCAACAGCACCCCGACCAGCGTTCCCAAGCCGATCGCCAGAATCGACCCGGCCAGCCCCAGGCCCGGCGCCAGCAAGGCGCCGGTCTGCAGCACCATCAGGCCGATGCCGAGGGAGAACCACAGGGAGAACAGGTCACGAGCGCCAAACGTGCGCTGGTGGGTGGGGACGGGGGAGTCGGGGGAATAGTTGCTGGGTGTGGGCACGACAGTGGTCTCGGCAGGATTTTTGTTGAATTCGGAAACCTGGGGCCGCTTAGCGGTCCCAAAACAACCGACGCGATGCACCAGAAGCACACCGCGCCGGATACCTCAGACTTTCTTGTACAACTGACTGCCTTCCTGGCGGAACCGCTCGGCCTGCTCGCGCATGCCGTCTTCGACTGCCACATCCACCGCTTCGATGCGCTGGTTGGCGGCGTATTCACGCACTTCCTGGGTGATTTTCATCGAGCAGAACTTCGGTCCGCACATCGAGCAGAAATGCGCCACCTTGGCCGAGTCCTTCGGCAGGGTCTCGTCGTGGAACGAGCGCGCGGTGTCCGGGTCCAGGCCGAGGTTGAACTGGTCTTCCCAACGGAACTCGAAGCGCGCCTTGCTCAGGGCGTTGTCGCGGATCTGCGCGCCCGGATGACCTTTCGCCAAGTCCGCGGCGTGGGCGGCGATCTTGTAGGTGATGATCCCGGTCTTCACGTCATCCTTGTTCGGCAGGCCCAGGTGTTCCTTGGGCGTGACGTAGCAAAGCATGGCGCAACCGAACCAGCCGATCATCGCCGCACCGATGCCCGAGGTGATGTGGTCGTAGCCCGGCGCGATGTCGGTGGTCAGCGGGCCGAGGGTGTAGAACGGCGCCTCGTCGCAGCACTCGAGCTGCTTGTCCATGTTCTCTTTGATCAACTGCATCGGCACGTGGCCAGGGCCTTCGATCATGCACTGGACGTCGTGTTTCCAGGCGATCTTGGTCAGCTCGCCGAGGGTTTCCAGCTCACCGAACTGCGCTTCATCGTTGGCGTCGGCAATTGAGCCCGGACGCAGGCCATCGCCCAGCGAGAAGCTGACGTCGTAGGCCTTCATGATTTCGCAGATTTCGTCGAAGTGGGTGTAGAGGAAGTTCTCTTTGTGGTGCGCCAGACACCACTTGGCCATGATCGAGCCGCCACGGCTGACGATACCGGTCACCCGCTTGGCGGTCAGCGGCACATAGCGCAGCAGCACACCGGCGTGGATGGTGAAGTAGTCGACGCCCTGCTCGGCCTGTTCGATCAGGGTGTCGCGGAACAGCTCCCAGGTCAGGTCTTCGGCCACGCCGTTGACCTTTTCCAGCGCCTGGTAGATCGGCACGGTACCGATCGGCACCGGCGAGTTGCGGATGATCCACTCGCGGGTTTCATGGATGTGCTTGCCGGTGGACAAGTCCATCACGGTGTCCGAGCCCCAGCGGATGCCCCAGGTCAACTTGGCCACTTCTTCTTCGATGGACGAACCGAGGGCACTGTTGCCGATGTTGCCGTTGATCTTCACCAGGAAGTTGCGGCCGATGATCATCGGCTCCAGCTCCACGTGGTTGATGTTGGCCGGGATGATCGCGCGACCACGGGCGATTTCTTCGCGGACGAACTCGGCGGTGATTTCTTTCGGGATGCTGGCGCCGAAGCTGTGGCCGGCGTGCTGCTGCTTGAGCAGACCGGCGGCGCGGGCTTCCTGCAGCTTCATGTTTTCGCGCAGGGCGACGTATTCCATCTCCGCAGTGATGATGCCTTTGCGCGCGTAGTGCATCTGGCTGACGTTGGCCCCGGCCTTGGCGCGGCGCGGGTTGCGTACGTGGGCGAAGCGCAGCTTGGTCAGCTCGACATCGTTCAGGCGCTGCTGGCCGAAGTTGGAAGACAGGCCTTCAAGGCGCTCGGTGTCGGCGCGGTCGTCGATCCAGGCCGAGCGCACGTCGCCCAGGCCTTTGCGCACATCGATGATCACGCTCGGGTCGGTGTACGGGCCGGAGGTGTCATAAACCAGCACCGGGGCGTTGGCTTCGCCGCCAAAATCGGTGGGGGTGTCATCCAGGCTGATTTCGCGCATCGGCACGCGGATGTCCGGGCGCGAGCCCTCGACATAGATTTTGCGCGAACGGGTAAACGGTTGTACGGACTGCTGATCGACCTGCGCGGACTCGCTCAGGTTGGCGGGATATTTTTCTTGTTTGGTCATCACAGGCTCTCCAGACGGGTTGGATGTCGGAGTGAACCTGATGAAGGCACGGACGCACCGGAGGCGGTGCTGTGCTGAATACGGGGGTGTCTGTTGCCATGGAGGCTGACTCGACATTTCCCGGACCCGGCACAAGAGGGCTCGCGGGAAAGCGAGCAATCTTGTTCCCTACGCAGGCGCTAACCTGATCAGGTTCAACGGGATCCGGAATTATCCGATCTCAGCCTCAACGCAAGGCACCCCGACAAGAACCCGGCCAGTCTAGACTGGAGTCGCGGCAAACGCCAACCCCCTAAGCACAGGCACGATAAATGGCGCAAATGTCAGATTGTTGCAAAGTGTCCACGGAACTACACTCGCTGGTCTGAATTACCCTCTTCGTTCAAGGACCGCCCTATGCTGCGCAAACTTTCACTGGCGCTCGCCGTGTCTTTTGCTTCCAACGGAATGGCCTGGGCAGCAGACGCACCCCTGTCGGCCAGGACCGACCTGGTCAGTGTCTACCAGGAAGCCGTGAACAATAACGCCGACCTCGCTGCCGCCCGTGCCGACTACGGTGCCCGCCGTGAAGTCGTGCCCCAGGCCCGCGCCGGGCTGCTGCCGAACCTGTCTGCCGGCGCCGAGATGATGAACAGCCGCACGCACATCGACCAACCGTCGGTGACCGCCAACCGCAGCGGCAACTCCTGGCAGGCGACCCTCTCGCAGCCGATCTTCCGCGCCGACCGCTGGTTCCAGTTGCAAGCCGCCGAAGCCGTCAACGAGCAGGCCGCGCTGGAGCTGTCTGCCACCGAGCAGAACCTGATCCTGCAAAGCGCCGAGAACTACTTCGCGGTGCTGCGCGCCCAGGACAACCTGGCCTCGACCAAGGCCGAGGAAGCGGCATTCAAGCGCCAGCTCGACCAGTCGAACGAGCGCTTCGACGTCGGTCTCTCGGACAAGACCGACGTGCTGCAATCCCAGGCCAGTTATGACACCGCGCGGGCCAACCGGCTGATTGCCGAGCGCCGCGTGCAGGACGCCTTCGAGGCGCTGGTGACCCTGACCAACCGCGAATACAACGCGCTACAGGGCGTCGTTCACACCCTGCCGGTGCAAGTGCCGGTGCCAAACGACGCCAAGGCCTGGGTCGACACCGCCACCCAGCAGAACCTCAATCTGCAAGCCACCAACCATGCCGTCAGCGCCGCCGAAGAAACCCTGCGCCAGCGCAAGGCCGGCCACGCGCCGACCGTCGACGCGGTGGCCCGTTACCAGAAGGGTGACAACGACAGCCTCGGCTTCACCAACCCGAACGCGAGCCTGGGCGGCCAGTCGTACCGTGGCGATGTCGAGCAGACCACCATCGGCCTGCAACTGAATATCCCGCTGTACAGCGGCGGCCTGACCAGCTCGCAAGTGCGCGAGGCGTACCAGCGCCTGAGCCAGACCGAGCAGCAGCGCGAAAGCCTGCGCCGCCAGGTGGTGGAAAACACCCGCAATCTGCACCGCGCGGTCAACACCGACGTTGAGCAGGTGCAAGCGCGCAAGCAGTCGATCATCTCCAACCAGAGCGCGCTGGAAGCCACGGAAATCGGTTATCAGGTCGGTACGCGCAATATCGTCGACGTGCTCGACGCGCAGCGCCAGCTCTACACCTCGGTGCGCGACTACAACAACACCCGCTACGACTACATCCTCGACAACCTGCGGCTGCGGCAGGCGGCGGGGACGTTGAGCCC
This sequence comes from Pseudomonas sp. Marseille-P9899, assembly GCF_903166565.1. Taxonomy (NCBI): domain Bacteria; kingdom Pseudomonadati; phylum Pseudomonadota; class Gammaproteobacteria; order Pseudomonadales; family Pseudomonadaceae; genus Pseudomonas; species Pseudomonas sp. Marseille-P9899. Next base: position 99,938 of record NZ_CAESCG010000011.1, on the reverse strand, counting down.
GCAGGATCTGCAAGACCTGGGACGCTGGCTGAAGCCGGACTACAACCCGGACAAGGACTTCCTGCCACCGGATCTGGCGGCAGCGGCCAAGGCCAATTTCGAGGCTCGGCCGTAAGGCACTCATCGCTGCGGTTCGGGGCACCGAACCGCAGCGATCAGGTTGCATCGATTTATCTGATCAACGCCCCCAGCCCATCCAGCAAGCGCTGCAGCGCCCCCTGATTGGCCCGCATCACCGCCACGCCCGCCTCACCCATCTTCCGCGCATCCTGCGGCAACTCCACCAGCCGCCGCACCGCCGCCGCCAGCCCCTCGGCATCGTCCACGTCCTGCAAGGCACCCGCCTCGCGCAGCATCGCGCTGATCTCAAGGAAGTTGAACACGTGCGGTCCCATGATCACCGGCAACGCCAGCGCCGCCGGCTCCAGCGGGTTATGCCCGCCAGTCGGGACCAGACTGCCGCCGACGAAAGCGATATCCGCCAGGGCATAGAGAAACAGCAACTCGCCCATGGTGTCGCCCAGCAACACGCGGGTCTGACCATCCACTGACGCGCCGGAAGAGCGGCGCACCGTCGCGAATTGCTCGCTGCACAACCCATAGACCGCGTCGAAACGCTCCGGATGCCGCGGCACCAGGATCAGCAGCGCATCGGCATGCACTTCCAGCAGTTGCCGGTGGGCCTCGAGAATCAGCGCGTCCTCACCGTCGTGGGTGCTGGCGGCGATCCATACCGGCCGCTGACCAGCGCCCCACTGCTCGCGCAGCGCTTGTGCGCGAGGCAGCAGTTGCTCATCGATCTTCAGGTCGAACTTGATCGAGCCGGTCACCTGTACGCATTCAGGTCGCGCGCCCAACTGGCGGAAGCGCTCGGCCTCGGCTTCGGTCTGCACCGCGAACAGGCTCATTTCCGCCAGCATCGGCCGGGTCAGCCCGGCGAAGCGCGCGTAGCCACGGGCCGAACGCTCGGACAGGCGGGCGTTGGCCAACGCCACCGGAATCCCGCGTTTTGCGCACTGATGAATAGGATTGGGCCACAGCTCGGTTTCCATGATCACTGCCAGCCGCGGCTTGGCCCGGTCGAGGAAACGCGCTGCCGCCCAGGGCAGGTCATACGGCAGGTAGCAGTGCTGGATGCGCGGCTCGCCGGCGAACATGGCCTTGATCCGCTCCGAGCCGGTCGGAGTCATGCAGGTCACGGTGATCGGCAACTGTGGATAACGCTCCAGCAGCGCACGGATCATCGGCGCCGCCGCGATGCTCTCACCGACTGAGACCGCATGCACCCAGATGCCGCCCGGCTGCAAAGGCGGCAAGCCGAAGGCGAAGCGCTCCGCGATGCGCTGGCGATACGCCGGCGCCTTGCGCCCGCGCAGGAACAGGCGCAGCGCGACGAGCGGCAGGCCCAGGTGGAAAAGCAAGGTATAGAGGGTTCTGTTCATGGCGCGGAAGTTTACAAGGAGTGTTGATGGTTTTGGGGCTGCCGTGCAGCCCTTCGCGAGTGAACTTAGCCCATCGCTCGCAGATGCTCCGCAAACCGCTCCGCCAGCCACTGCGCCGCCGGCCCCAATGGCTCATCCCGGCGCCACGCCAGTTCCACCACCAACGCTGGCGGATGCCATTCGCAGTCCAGCTCGATCATGTGCTGCTGATACATCGGGTACTGCGCCACATGCCGCGGCAGCCAGGCCCAGCCCAGTCCGCGCATCAACAGTTCAGCCATGACGTAGAAACTGTCCGCCCGCCACACCTGCGGGCTGGCCGGTTCGCCGCCGGCGTAACCGCTGTCTCGCGGGTTGACCAGCAGTTGCCGGTGGCGCGACAGATGCTCACACGTGACCCGCTCCAGCTTCGTCAGCGGATGCCCGACCGTGCATACCGTGACCATCTCGATACTGCCCAGCGCCCGACGCTCCAGCGCATCGGGCACACGCTGGTGATGGAACATCAGGCCGAGGTCAGCACGCCGCTCGACCAGTTGGCGGGCGACATCGCCTTGAGCGCTGCTGGCCAACTGAACTTCCAGCAAGGGGAAGCGCTGCGACAACTCATCCAGGCTTTCGACCACCGGCGAATACGGCATCGCCTCGTCATGCGCCAGGCGCAAACACGGCTCCTGCCCGCGCAATAGAGCCGACGCCCTGCCCTCCAGACGTTCGCACTGACGCAACAGCTCGCGAGCATCCTCGAGCAGCGCCGCGCCGGCTTCGGTCAATTGCGGCTGGCGGCCGCTGCTACGCTCGAACAGGGTCAGTCCCAGGTCATCCTCCAGCAGCGCGATGGCGGTGCTGACCGCCGATTGCGCCCGCCGCTCAGTCCGGGCCACCGCCGAAAACGAACGCTGCTCCGCCACTTCGACGAACAGACGCACCTGCTCCAGATTCCACTGCGGATGAATCATGCAACCTATCTCCAAACCCGATAGGAAATGACTTTACCGCATCTGGCCAATCCCTAGAATGCTCGACCAGAACCCAGGAGCAACCACCATGAATGCCTACGCCTACCTCGCTATCGCCATCTGCGCCGAAGTCATTGCCACCGCCTCGATGAAAGCGGTCAAGGGCCTCAGCACCCCGCTGCCACTGGCGCTGATGATCGGTGGCTACGCGGTGGCGTTCTGGATGCTGACCCTGGTGGTGCGCAGCATTCCGGTGGGCATCGCCTACGCGATCTGGTCGGGCCTGGGCATCGTGCTGATCAGCATCGCTGCGCTGGTGATCTACGGCCAGAAGCTCGACATGCCGGCCATCTTCGGCATGGCGATGATCGTCGGCGGCGTGGTGGTGATCCAGCTGTTCTCGAAAACCACCGGACATTGACACCAGAAGGGGTCACCCGCGTAACAGGCTGTATACTTGCCCACCTGTCCAAGCTTGTGAGGTAAGTGCATGCCATCGGTAATTTCCACCGACGTCCTGATCGTCGGCGCAGGGGTCGCGGGTCTCTGGCTCAATGCCCGGCTGCGGCAACTGGGCTATTCGACGGTATTGGTGGAACGGGCCAGTGTTGGCGGCGGGCAAACCCTCAAGTCTCAGGGCATCATCCACGGCGGCGCCAAATACGCGCTGCACGGCGCCCTCACCGGCGCCTCCGAAGCCATCGCCGATATGCCGCGGCGCTGGCGCGAGGCGCTGGCCGGCAACGGCGAGCTGGACCTGTCCGGCGTTCGTTTGCTGTCCGAGGCCCACTATCTCTGGTCTCCCGGCACCCTCGCCGGCAACCTCACCAGCTTCTTCGCCAGCAAGGCCGTGCGCGGCCGGGTCGATCAGGTCAAGGGCGAGCAATTGCCGCCGGCCCTGCAAGACCGCGCCTTCAAGGGCAAGGTCTATCGCCTGGCCGAACTGGTGGTCGATGTACCAAGCCTGCTCGAACGCCTGGCCGAACTTGCCGGCGACAGCCTGCTGGCTGGCGAGCGAATCGAAGCCCTGCGCGACGGTGACGAGCTGGTCGGCCTGCGGGTCGATGATCGCGAGATTCGCGCTCAACGCGTCGTCCTCAGTGCCGGCGCCGGCACCGCTGACCTGCTGGCCGATCTCGGCCTGAGCCAGCCAGCGATGCAGCGTCGACCGCTGCATATGGTCCTGGCAAAGGGCCCGAGCCTCAAGCCGCTGTATGCCCACTGCCTGGGAGGCGGACCGAAACCGCGCATCACCGTGACCACTCACCCGGCCGCCGACGGCCAGTGGGTCTGGTACCTCGGCGGCGACCTGGCCGAAGCCGATGGCGTGGCCCGCGAACCCGACGCACAGATCGCCGCGGCGAAGAAAGAAGTCGCCAACCTGCTGCCATGGGTCGACCTGAGCCAGGTGTGTTGGGCCACCTTGCGGGTCGACCGCGCCGAGCCTGCGCAATCCGGGCTGGTCCGGCCAGACAACGCCTTTATCGCCGACCAGCAACGACTGCTGGTGGGCTGGCCGACCAAGCTCGCGCTGGCACCGGACTTCGCCGATCGCGTCCTCCACGCGCTGGAGCGCGACGGCATCAAGCCCGGCAATCTCCCCGCCCTGCCCGACCTGCCCAAGCCACCGCTGGCGCAACCGGTATGGGAGCAACTGCTGCCATGACCTTGCCCACCCTGCACGACCTTCATCGCCCCTTGGGCAGCACCGGCCTGTCGGTTTCGCCACTGGGCCTGGGCACGGTCAAACTGGGCCGCGACCAAGGGGTCAAATACCCCAACGGCTTCACCATCCCGGACGATCACGAAGCCCGTCAGTTGCTGGCCCAGGCCCGCGAACTGGGCATCAACCTGATCGACACCGCGCCGGCCTATGGCCGCAGCGAAGAACGCCTCGGCCCGCTGTTGCGCGGCCAGCGTGATGAGTGGGTGATCGTCAGCAAGGTCGGCGAAGAGTTCGACGACGGCCAGTCGCGTTTCGACTTCAGTGCCGCGCACACCCGAGCGTCGGTGGAACGCAGCCTGAAGCGCCTGGAAACAGAATGTATTGATTTGGTCCTGGTGCACTCCAACGGTGACGACCTGCATATCCTCGACATCGAGGAGGTCTACCAGACCCTCGCCCTGCTCAAGCAGGAAGGCAAGATTCGCGGCTTCGGCTTCTCCGGCAAGACCGCCGCGGGCGGCCTGAAAGCCCTGGAGCAGGGCGACTGCGCCATGGTCACCTACAATCTCAACGAACAGGCCGAGCGTCCGGTGCTCGATTACGCCGCCAGCCACAACAAGGCCATTCTGGTGAAGAAGGCCCTGGCCAGCGGTCACGTGTGCCTGAGCCCGGGCGTCGATCCGGTGCGTGCCAGCTTCGAGTTGCTGTTTGGCCATCCCGGCGTGACCAGTGCTATTGTCGGCACCATCAATCCGGTGCACCTGGCCCACAACGTGGCCACCGTTTCCCAGGTGCTACGCAAGCGCTGAACCCGCTGAGCCGCCGCCGCGGCCGACCCCAACGCAAGAAGGAGCCGACATGCCGCGAACGCTGATCCGCAAGAATCCGAGCAACTTCAAGACCCTTCCCTTGCATGTTGAAGCCGGCCCCGATGGCCTGAGCTACCAGAGCATCGGCCGGCCACTGAACTTCGCCCAGACCTTGCAACGGCGCAAAGCCATCCAGGTTCCCGACAGCGAGCGCTTCGCTGTCGAACTGGCAAACCTCGGGGTGTCGGTACGACTGACCCTGCACTGGCAGAACCGCGATTACTGGGTGCTGGTACGCCAGCGCCGCCAGGACCGCGGCGACGTGGTGCTCAAGCTGATCTCCGGTTACGTCCCCGCCCAGGAACTCAATCTGCCGCTGCACACGGCGGTGCAGGAGGTCGCCGAAGAATGCCTGCTGGAAACCCCGGAAGGCTGGCTCGGCGGCCGCTTCAACGAGACCTGGCTACCGGCCCCGTATGCCGAAGCGCTGCACTATCGCGAAGCACTGCCCTTCGTCCTCACCCCGCACTCCGGCGCGGCGCGACCGGTGCGCTGCGGCAACCTGCAATTGATCGAGCGCCCACGCGCCTACGTGCACCTGCCGACCGCATCGCTGCAACTGATCTACGACCTGCGCCTGCAGGTACCGAAGGAGGCCAAGTCGCTGAGCCTGTTCCATGTCGATGAGCGTCTGGAAGGCGATCAACTGGTCGCCCGGCTCAACCGCAGTCGTCCCGATCTCTACCTGATGCCGCTTGAAGACGGCCAGCCGCTGCCCGAGCTGTACCACCTGAAAAAAGACCGCCTGCTGCCGGCAAGCACGCGCGGCCTGTACCTGGCCGAGAGCTTCGCCCGGCAGGACGGTTGGGTGGTGCGGGACGAAAGAATTCGCTGGAAGGATTGGCTCAGGCAGCAAGGCCTGGCCCCGACGAAGCCGGCCAGCGGGTTGCAGCGGTTGACTGGCAAGCTGCTGCAGATTGCCCGGGGTAGCCTGGGCAAATGATTCGGGCCCCGTTCGCGACGTTTCATCGCGAACGGGGCCCGTCTTTTTCTTGAATCAGTTCTTGCGGATCTTCTCGACAATCGCCGTGGTCGAGCTATTTTCCACCAGCCCCAACACCTTCACCGTCCCGCCATAGGCCTTGACGATATCGGCGCCGACCACTTGATCGATGCCGTAGTCACCGCCCTTGACCAGCACATCCGGCTTGACCTGGCTCAGCAGGTTTTCCGGAGTACCTTCAGCGAAACTGATGACCCAGTCCACAGCACCCAGGCCGGCCAGCACGGCCATGCGCCGGTCGACGCTGTTGATCGGACGGCCCGGCCCTTTCAGGCGACTCACCGAGGCGTCGTCGTTGACCGCAACGATCAGGCGATCGCCTTGGGCGCGTGCTTGTTCCAGGTAGGTCACGTGACCGGCATGGAGAATGTCGAAGCAGCCGTTGGTGAAGACGATCTTCTCGTTGTGCGCCCGCGCATCATCGATGGCCAGCAGCAACTGATCGAGGCTCAGCACACCGCGCTCGGAGCCTTCTTCGCGCTGGATCGCCCGGCGCAGTTCCGGGGCACTGATTGCGGCCGTACCCAACTTGCCGACCACGATACCGGCAGCAAGATTGGCCAGACCGACCGCGTGGGGCAGGTCTTCACCGGCGGCGATGGCGGCGGCCAGCGTGGAAATCACCGTGTCGCCGGCACCGGTCACATCGAACACTTCACGGGCGCGGGCTGGCAGGTGCAGGGCCGGGTGCTCCGGGCGCAGCAGGGTCATGCCGTGCTCGCCGCGGGTCACCAGCAAGGCGCCCAGTTCCAGGTCACGCATCAGCTCGCCGCCCTTGGCCACCAGTTCGGCCTCGTCGGCGCAACGGCCGACGATGGTTTCGAACTCACTGAGGTTCGGGGTGATCAGGCTGGCGCCACGGTAGATGGAAAAATCCTTGCCCTTGGGGTCGGCCAGCACCGGAATGCCGCGCTCGCGAGCGGCCTGGATCAGGCTCTGGTGATTCTTCAGTGCGCCCTTGCCGTAGTCGGACAGGACCAGCACTTTCACCCCTTCCAGCAAGGCGTCGACTTCCGCGCCGAGGGAGAGCGGGTCGGTTGCAAAGGGCTCTTCGAAATCGATACGCAGCAGTTGCTGGTGACGGCTCATGACCCGCAGTTTGACGATGGTCGGCTGGTGGGCGATGCGCTGGAACACCGAGCGCACGCCTGCTGCTTGCAGGCTGTTGGCCAGGCTGTCGGCGGCCTCGTCCTGGCCGGTAACCCCGACCAGCGCAGCCGGCGCACCGAGCGCGGCAATGTTCAACGCAACGTTGGCCGCACCGCCCGGACGGTCCTCGATCTGCTCGACCTTGACCACCGGCACCGGCGCTTCAGGCGAGATTCTGGAGGTACCGCCATGCCAGTAGCGGTCGAGCATGACATCGCCGACCACCAGTACCGGGGCTTGATCGAAACGCGGCATGGACAACTTCATGGAGAACCCATCAGACAAAATGAACAGGGGCGGGATATTAGCACAGGCTTCGCGCCAGCCAGATTACAGCCAGCGCCGCGCCGTGCGGGCCAGGGCGCAAGACGCCCTGGCGAAGGTGTTTCAGGTGATGTCAGCCTTGCTTGGCTCATCCAGCCCCATGGCATGCAGGCGGGCGTAGTAGCCGTTCTCGGCGAGCAACTGCTGGTGCGTACCGCGCTCGACGATCCGGCCCTGATCCATGACCAGAATCAGGTCGGCCTTTTCGATGGTCGACAGGCGGTGGGCGATCACCAGGGTGGTGCGGCCCTTCATCACCTGATCCAGGGCTGCCTGGATATGCCGCTCGGATTCGGTATCCAGCGCCGAGGTGGCTTCGTCGAGGATCAGCAGCGGTGCGTTCTTCAACAGTGCGCGGGCAATCGCGAGACGCTGGCGCTGGCCACCGGACAGCAGCACGCCGTTTTCGCCAACCTGGGTGTCGAAGCCCTGCGGCAGTTGCTCGATGAACTCCTTGGCGTAGGCATCGGCGGCGGCGGCCTCGATCTGCTCGCGGGGCGCGCCGGCCAGATCGCCATAGGCGATGTTGTTGGCGACGCTGTCGTTGAACAGGGTCACATGCTGGGTCACCTGGGCGATGTGCTTGCGCAGGTTGCGCAGCCGATAGTCCTCGACCTCGACGCCATCGAGCAGGATCTCGCCATGCTCGTGCTGGTAGAACCGCGGGATCAACCCGGCCAGCGTCGATTTGCCGCTGCCCGAACGTCCGACCAGAGCGACCATCTGCCCCGGCTCGGCGCTGAAATTGATGTCGCTGAGCACCAAGCGCTCGGTGCCCGGATAGGAGAAGGTCAGATTGCGCACTTCCAGCCGGCCGCTGACGCGATCACGCTCGACAGTGCCGCTATCGACTTCAGGCTCGACGTCCAGTTGTTCGAAAATGCTCTCGGCACCGGCCACGCCTTTCTGGATGGTCGAGCTGACTTCCGAAAGCTGGCGGATCGGCTTGGGCAGCAGGCCCGCAGCAGTGATATAGGCTACAAGGTCGCCAGCGGTGGCATCACCGCGCAGGAACAGCACCAGGAACATCAGCACCGCCATGGCGGTGTAGATCACCAGTTGCAGCATCGGCGTGTAGACCGCGCCGGTCTTGGTCATGCGCAGTTGCTTGTCGGTGTTGCTCTGGCTGGCCTTGGCAAAGCGCTCCTGCTCGTACTGCTCGCCGCCGAAGCTGCGCACTACGCGATAGCCCTGGATGGTTTCCGAAGCGACATGGGTCACGTCCCCCATGGCCACCTGGATCTTCTTGCTCTGCTTGCGGAATTTCTTGCTCGCGCTGCTCACCATGACGGCAATCAGCGGCAGGATCGCCAGCATCACCAGGGTCAGTTGCCAGTTCATCCACAGCAGGTAGATGAACAGGAACACCACGGTCAGGCCTTCACGGATCACCACCTTGATGGCGTCGGTCGCGGCGCCGGTGACCATGGTCACGTTGAAGGTGATGCGCGAAATCAGGTGACCGGAGTTGTTGTTGTCGAAGTAGCGGTTGGGCAGGACCAGCAGCTTGTTGAACAGCTCGACCCGCAGGTCGTGCACCAGGCCCAGGGAGACCTTGGCCAGAAAGTAGTTACCCAGGAATGAACCAAGACCCTGCCACGCCGCGATCAGTACGATCAGCAGGGGCACGGCCTGGAGCAGTTGCAGGTCCTTCAGATACGGCACGGTGGGGAACAGCACCGCTTCGGGGTTGCTCAATCCATCGACGAAATACTTGAGGATGCCGGCCAGCATGGGCTGGGTCGAGGCGAAGATAACGAACCCGACGATACTGACCAGGAAAATGCCCACATAGGGCTTCACATAGCTCAGCAGACGGAAGTAGATCTTCATACTCGAAGGGGCAGACGATTCGGGGGCAGTCATGAGAATCCGTCATGTGAAAAAGAGGCGGGATTGTATCACAAGCACTTTTTGCCACTTCCTGCTGAGGTAATATAGCCGGCTGGCCTTTACACCGGAGTTTCGATGCAAGCGCTCGACCATGCCCGCTACCTTGCCCTGCGCGAAGGTGCGCACGTTCTGGAGGCCGACGGCACCGGAGACAAGGTATTACGCCTGCGTGACGGCTCGATGCTGAAGCTGTTCCGCCGCAAGCGCCTGATCAGTTCGGCTGCCTGGTACCCCTACGCACGCCGTTTTGCCGACAACTGCAAGACCCTGGCCGAACGGGCCATCCCCTGCCCTCGCGTACGCGAGGTCTATCGCATCGCCGACATCGCCCGCGATGCAGTGCACTACGACCCGCTGCCGGGCAAGACCCTGCGCCAGTTGCTGGATGATCCCGACAGCGGTGACAACCTGCGACGTCAATTGGGCATTTTCATCGCCCGGCTGCACGAGAAAGGCATCTACTTCCGCTCCGCGCACCTGGGCAATGTGGTGCTGACGCCCGAGGGCGAACTCGGCCTGATCGACATCGCCGACATGCGCACCTACCGCCGCCCACTGCGCAAGATCCAACGGCTACGCAACTTCAAGCACATGCTGCGCTACAAGGAAGATCGCGCCTGGTTGCTGGGCAACGGCAGTGATGTGTTCGAACGTGCTTACCTGGCGGCGCAGGCCATCTGCAAGCCCGCCGATCTCACCGCCGCCCTGGCGAAGGCCTGAAACGAAGCGACCACCCAAAGGTGGTCGCAGGATGCATCAGATCAACCAGCGCTTGGGTGACTGGACCACTCGTCCCAGCACCATTGCTGCCGGCAACAGCACCAGAGGCCAGAGCTCGTCGGGGTTGCCGATGAGCTTGCTGCCGTCGAAGTTCAACATCACCAGCGAAGCAGCCAGGAACAGTCCCCACGCGTCGCGCAGACGCCAGGCTTGCCACAGTGTCGCAGCCATCACCACGCCAAACAGAACCAGCGATACCCCGCCGGTATACAGCCCCAGCGCCACAAAGATGTTGTGCGGATGCTGAATCGGCATTGAGCCCGCAAGCATTTTGTCGGTCTTGAATTCGACCCCGCAGCCGAGCAGCCAACCGCAATTTTGCCACTCACCCACCATGATCCGGAACAGCTCGATCCGGAAGGAGTCACCACGCGCCATCATTCCAGTGAACCAGGCCTGGTTGCTGATGATCCAGAGCACAACCCCGGCGACCACGACACCAATCGCCAGCCCTATCAGCCCACGCTTCGGGAAACGCCAGATGCTGTAAGCCGCCCAGAAGCCCAACAGGAAGACAGCACCCACCAGCGCCGTTCGAGTCTGCAAGACAAACACCACAGCGAAGAGGCTCAGCACCACAGCACTGAGCGCTTCAATCCAGCGACGCTCCTTCAACCACAGAGGGAACGCCAAGGCCAGCGCACAGAGCAACCAGATACTCGCGTAGATAACGTTCTCAAGGCGGGATGGCAGCAGGTTGACACGCTCGCCGAACGCATGGATCCCGCTCAGATAGGCATAGGCTGCAAACCCGTAAATGTAAGCGCAGAGAATCCAGAACATGCACCGCACAAACGCCGGGTGCCGGAAGAAGTCAGGCTCGACCAACGCAGCGATGATGAAGACGAACAGTCCCACATACAGGATGTGTTTGTAGAACTGGCCATCCCCCGCAATCGCGGCGGGCACCAGGAACCACAGCAGGAAAACCAGCCAGGCCCAGACCAACGGCTGCTGCACCAGGCCAGCACCTCGCTCCTTGATCAGGAACACCAGTCCCGGCAACGCAATAAAGGCGTAGAAGATGTTATTCGTCCATTTCGACGATGCCATCAGGATGTAGCTCAAAAGAAAGATGATCGTGGCTACGGCGAAGTAGCTCCGACTTGTTCTGTTTCCCACACTTGACCTCACAAAACAGCGTTAATCAGAAAACCTATCACCACGCCAACGGCAACGCTGCCTATGAGCTTGATGCGATCCCTGCGTTTACGTCGAAGCTTGTTGACGCGTTCTTGCGGCAACTCGACATGCTCTCCAAATCCGGTGTGCAGCACCGCATCATTTTCCAGAATCAATGCATAGCGGTTTTCCGCCGCGTACAGGCGGGAAAGGCTCTTCTCGCCAGAGTGCGCAGCATAGGGCGCATGCTGCTGGTAATCCGCCAGGCGGCGCAGCCCCGGGTTGAACGAAAAACCCTGCCAGTCGGCCTTTTCCGAGCCCAACTGATAGAACGGGATGCCCTGTACCACTTGCCGCTCATTGAGGAAGACGTACGGGCTGTGCACCTGAAGATCGTGATTGAAACTGCGCAGCCACACTTGCAGGGCTTGCGGGTCAGCTTCGAGCAGGGCCTGCGACTCTTCAATGAAGCCCGGACGATAGAAGTCCCAGTCGTCCTCGCAGTGGAAGACCCAGAACGTCTTGATCTGCGCGTAAGCGGCGTCGATCGAACGCATCTGGCCCAGCTTGGGTTTGTTGACGATGAACGTGGTGTGATCTCGCCAGGCTGCCGGGATGCAATCGCGTACGGCTTCGTCACCCGAGTCTTCGGTGATGAACACCTCGCGAATGGGCGCGGTATTGAAACGGTCGAATGTTTCGAGCGTACGCTTCAACAGGTCGAACCGACCACAGCTGGTCACCATCAAGGTGATCTCACTGCTCTCGCTGAAGACCATTGTTATTCTTCCTCGGTAAAAAACGATTGGACTGGCTTACAGGCCGACAACGTTGCGCAGTTTGTTCCACCAGCCCGGCGCCACATGCGGGCGCAACGGCGGACGCATGGCATCGACGATAGCTTTGCCCAATGCATGGAATGTGAAGCGCTGCTCGGCCAACAACTGGCCGTTGCGCGATATTGTCAGGGCCAGTTCGGGCTGCTCGCGCATGTACCGCAATTTCTCGCGAAACTCTTCAAGATCCCGGTACAGCACAATGTTGTGCAGATCGACGAAACCAAGCGCGCGGTTTTCTTCCTCGCCCTGATCGAAGGCGAACAGCACGCAACCGCACGCCATGGCCTCGAAGTTCTTGATCATGTACTCGCCCATGCCGACATCGGCACTGACGAAGAAACGGATTCGACTCAGGGTCTCCCTGTACTCCTCACCCGACTTGGTACGGGTGATGAGCAGGTTTTCGACTGCCGCGATCGACTCGAGCATCGCCTTGCGCCCGGAATAGGCCACGCTGCGCAGGCTACCGACAAAAGCCAGTTCGATATCACGCTCACGCTGCTCATTGCTCAACAGGGCCTGGTCGTAGCCCTTGGGAATGAACACTGCGTCGAAGCCTTCATCACACAGGCGGCGAGTCACCACTGCCCCGGACGTGATAACCCTCGCCCACGGCAGATTGCGGTAGTGCTTGCTGAACTTGCCGGTGTATTTGCAAGGGATGTAATTCTGGTAGGCGTCATGCTCCAGAATCACCAGGTTAGGCAAGGTACGGATGAAGTTGACCTGCCGAATCTCCTTCTTGAAGCGCAAGAAGAACAGAATCCGATCGTAGTCCTCGACCTTCACATGCTCCCGGAAGTACTTGCGCAAGTTGTCCTGCTCGGCATCGGTAAGCCAGCGGATATCGCATTCGCACTCAGCCGCGATGCCGTCGTAAAGACGATCGAGAATTGCGCGCTGATCTTTCTGAACCAGGAAAAGGACTTTCACCGTTGCTCTCTCTTGTCGGCCGTGGCTTTGACCCAGAAGAGTTCGTGCCGGCGTACGGCCTTGCGGAAGAACTCGTTTTCGCCAAAGGCAGGCCATCTTCTGGCGGCCAGATAATGCTGGAACAGTCGCCGCAAACGCCGCTTGAACGGGGGGCTGGGTTGAAGGTCGTGCATCATGCCCAACGACATAGCCTTTTGCCACTGCTGTTGCGAAGTCACGGCATGGGTCCAGGGCCTCATCGGCGCCTCGCCATCGAAATGCGGTGGCAGCGCCACGCCGCTACCGGCATTGCCCATCGGCCAGCGATCGTTGTCGTGAAGATGATTGGCGTAATGCAACAGCCAGCGTGGCTGCCAGTCGGTCCGCGTCAACGCTTCGATCAGCGCGTCACGGGCGCAGATGTGGTCGGGATGAGGATCGAGGAGTGGCTCGGGCAGCACGATGGTCCACGGGCGAATCCGCTCGATCAGCTCGCACAGATCCTGGACCAGGTTGCGCCAGGAGGGCGTGCCGTCTGCATCGCTGGTCAGTGACAGGTTGTTGAAACGCCGAAACAGGCGGGTATCCAGCAGATCCGCCTCACGGGAGCCAACGGCTTTTTCCGGCTCGGCCTTCATCGCGGGCAGTTGCAGGCAGAAGTATCCGAGTTGCACGCAGCGCTCCTGCGGCACCCCCGCCCACAGCGGCACGCTGATGCTGTCCCAGGCGCGAAGCTCGCCCTTGAGCCGAGCGGCGGCAACCGGGTCGAGGCCCATGGCACGGTAGTGTTCGGTTTCGATTTCGCCGGCGGTCAGGGTGACGATCCAGCTTTCCCGTGCCTCACCGTAGGTGGCGAAGGCTGCCAGCTCGGCATCGTCGGCATGCGGCGCAATGACCAGCAACGGCCCGTCCAGGTAGTCGGGGTGGCGGCAGACAAACAGCTCGGTCTGCTCATCCAGCCGGCAATGCTGCCCGCCCAGCCAGAGTCGGCCCTCGTTCAAGGCCAAATACTGTCCCGTCAGATTCAGGTAACGGACACCGGCCACGCCACGTTCGAACGCCTGGCTGTCCTCTTCGTCGCCGCGAATCTTCACCGCAGGATCAAGAAAGCGTCCCAGAACGCCAGCCCGCAAACGCACTTTGAGCACCAGCGTGTCGCCCGGCTGCAACTGACAGCCCGGTGGCAAGCTCAGCCGCCCCTGATTCAGGGTCAATGCATGGCACTCGTCGGCGTCGATGCGGTAGTCGTAATCGCTGACCGGAGAGTAAAACAGGTGATCGGCAAACCACGCCTCGTGCGCCACCCAGGCGACCACCGCCAGCAGCAGCGGCAACCACCAGGCCACCAGCACGCCAACCACGACCAGCAATAGCAGAGCGAGCAACAGGCCCATTCGCTTGTTGCGGCGGTGCCGTTTGAGCAACTGCTGTTTGCGGTTCACACCTGGAACACCGGCACGGGGTTGCACCATCGGTCCTTGTACTCGCGATCAGAACGGCCAAAGGAGAAACGCAGCGACTTGTTGTGTGCGCGGGCATCCTCCCAGGCACTCTGGGTATTGAGGAAGCTGAGCACGCTGCCCGGACTGAATTCGCGGGTCTGTGGGTCAACACCGCCGTTGACGTATTCCACGCTGATCCATTCTGGCGCTTCAACCCTGTACACCAGCTGAATGGCAATCGGTGCATCGTTGAGAAACACCACCGAACCGATCAACAGCGACCGCAGCCGCTCGATGACTTCCGCCATGCGCTCGGCGCCGGTGGCGGGGAAGGTCCAGCGACGCAAGAACAGGTCGCAGTACATCGCGGCGATTTCAGCGCTGTCGAAATCCTGGATCGGCCGCACCACACCACCCGCCTCTTCCAGCAGGCGCAACTCGCGGCGTTGGTTGTAACGGAATTTTTTCGACAGGTCTTCCGGTTGCCGCGCCATGGCCAGCGATTCGGCCTGCGGCTGGAGCGTGCTGAAACGCCCCTGATTCAATTCCGACAGGTAACGCCCGGCATGCCGTAGCGGCGCCTGGGCATCGGCTGCGGCCGGCAGGATGATTTCGGCGTTGCCGAGATCGAAGAGACCTTTTTTACCGTGGCGTTTAAGCACATCCTTGGACAAAGCCAGGTGACGCCCCCAGACCGGAATCGCAGCCTTGGTCTCGCCGGACTGCTGCCAGGCCAGGTAACGCACCGGAATTTCGGCCATTTCGGCGAGCTGTGCGACCACCAGCGGGTGCGTCGCGACGCTACCGCCGAAACGCACCCAGGCCTGTTCATAAGTCTGAGCGTCGACAACGCTCCAGCCGCGCTCGCGCCAGCCTTGAAGTCGATTGAGCATCAGGCCTCCGCAGTCAGCGTGACGACGTGAGGCAGGCGCCAGAACACTTCGCGCACCGCTTCATCGGAGAATCGCTCACGCAGCCGTTCAAGCATGCGCGCCCGGCACTCCTGGCGTTGCTCGTCAGTCATCTGCGCGAGTACTTGCAGCGCCTGGGCCAGTGCCGCGGCATCCCCGAGCGGGAACAGCACACCGACACCTTCCACCACTTCGACCGCACCGCCGCACGCCGTCGCGGCAACCGGCGCACCCGCCACCATGGCTTCCAGCAGGACCATGCCGAACGGCTCGTGGTCCGAGCTCAGGGCAAAGGTGTCGAAGGCAGCGAAGTAGCGCCTGGCATCGGGCACCTGGCCGAGGAAGTCCACCTGATCAGCAATGCCCAACTCGGTGGCCAATGCTTTCAGCGAACCTTCCAGACGCCCCTTGCCGAGGATTGCCAACCGCGCTCCGGCCGGAAGGCTCGGCAACGCCTGGGCGAAACCGCGCAGCAAGGTTGCCTGGTCCTTGTCCGGATGAAGTCGGCCGACGTTGCCGACAATCCAGGCTTGCGGGTCCAGTTTCAGCGCGATGCGGGCCTCGGCGGCCGGCACCAGCGCAGCTTGGAGCGCGTCGATATCGATACGGTTGTACAGGGTCTGGATCCGCTCAGCCGGCCATTTCGGCAGGCAACGGCGCATGTTGTCACGCACCGCGTCGGACACACCCAGCAGGCTCAGGCGCTTGCTGAACAGATTGGCGAACAGCTTCCGGCTACCCCGCTTGTAGTCATCGAAGGCGTGATGCACGCCAATGACCGGCAGGCGCGTGGCCAGCAGGGTGATGTAGATGGGTTTGAAGCGATGGGCGATACAGAAACTGAAATCGCGCTCGGCAGCAATACGCCGCAACGCACGGATCGCCCCCAGCTTCAGGCCACGAATGGCACTGGAGCTGAATTCGAGAAACAGCACTTCGTCACTGGCGCAGCCCGCTGCCACCTGGGCATCGGCCTTGCCAGTGAGAAACACCGTAGTGACCTTGTAGCCACTGCCGGCGAACAGGCTGGCGTACTGACGGGCGCAATCGAGAAAGGGCCCGTCGTAGCCATGGCAGAACTGCAGGACACGCTTGTCAGTCGAGCGTGTCATAGGCTTTCGCGCCGTCCTTCACCACCAGGATGTCTTCCATGATCAGGTACTGCAGGTCGGAGCCGAAGAACATGTTCAACGCGTCGGTCGGCGAGCAGATCATCGGCTCGCCACGGCGGTTGAGCGAGGTGTTCAGCGATACGCCGTTACCCGTCAGTGTTTCCAGCGCTTTCATCATGTCGTAGTAACGCGGGTTGTACTCGCGCTTGAGCACCTGGGCACGGGAAGTACCGTCTTCATGGACGACTTCCGGCACGCGGGTTTTCCACTCTTCCGAAACTTCGAAGGTGAAGGTCATGAACGGCGCCGGGTGATCGACCTTGATCATCTGCGGGCCGACGGTATCGAGCATGGACGGGCAGAAAGGCCTCCAGCGCTCGCGGAACTTGATCTGTTCGTTGATCCGGTTGGCCACACCCGGCACGCTCGGGCAGCCGATGATCGAACGGCCACCGAGGGCGCGCGGGCCGAACTCCATGCGGCCCTGGAACCAGGCCACCGGGTTGCCATCGACCATGATCTGGGCGATGCGCTCCGGCATGTCGTCGATTTTGCGCCATTTCGGTGCGCTCGGATGACGGGCGCAGGCGGCGATGACATCTTCGTTGGAGTACGCGGGGCCGAGATAGACGTGCTCCATCTTCTCCACCGGCACGCCACGGGCGTGGGAAACATAGGCTGCGGCGCCCACTGCGGTGCCAGCATCGCCGGACGCCGGCTGGACGAACAGCTCTTTGAGGTCCGGGCGGGCGATGATTTTCTGGTTCAGCTTGACGTTCAGCGCACAGCCGCCGGCGAAGGCGAGCTTGCCGGTTTCCTTGAGGACGTCGCCCAGGTAGTGGTCGATCATCTGCAGCGCCAGCTTCTCGAACAGCGCCTGCATGCTGGCGGCGTAGTGGATGTACGGCTCGTCGGCGATGTCGCCTTCGCGCTTCGGACCCAGCCACTCGATCAGCTTCGGCGTGAAGTAGAAGCCCTTGCCCTTCTCTTTATAGCGACGCAGGCCGATGACGTTGGCGTACTCGGTGTTGATCACCAATTCGCCATTTTCGAAGCTGGCCAGGCGCGAGAAGTCATATTTGCTGGCATCGCCGTACGGCGCCATGCCCATGACCTTGAACTCGCCGTCGAGCATTTCGAAACCGAGGAACTCGGTGATCGCGCCGTACAGGCCACCCAGCGAATCCGGATCGAAGAATTCCTTGATCTTGTGGATCTTGCCGTTCTCGCCGTAGCCGAAGAAGGTGGTGGCGTACTCGCCCTTGCCGTCGATACCGAGGATCGCGGTCTTTTCCTTGAAACCCGAGCAGTGGTAGGCACTGGAGGCGTGCGCCAAGTGGTGCTCGACCGGCTCGATCTTGATCTTCTTCGGATCGAAGCCCAATTGCTCCAGGCACCAGACGATCTTCTTGCGGTAGCGCTTGTAGCGACGGTTGCCCATCAGGATCGCGTCAAGGGCGCGGTCCGGGGCATACCAGTAGCGTTTGGCATAGTGCCAGCGAGCCTTGCCGAACAGGCTGATGGGCGCGAACGGGATCGCGACCACATCGACGTCGGAAGGCTTGATGCCAGCCTGTTCCAGACAGAACTTCGCCGATTCGTAGGGCATGCGGTTCTTTGCATGTTTGTCGCGCACGAAGCGCTCTTCTTCAGCGGCGGCAATCAGCTTGCCGTCGATGTACAGGGCCGCGGAAGGATCATGGCTAAGGGCGCCGGACAGGCCAAGAATCGTCAATGCCAAGGGTCTAGCCTCTTTATTCGGTAAAAATGCGCTGCGGCCTCATCGGGCTGGCGGCGGCGAAAGGGCGGGATTATAACGCAAAGCGAGGGGGCAATAGGAGGGTTGCTGCAGGGCCCGCTCCGGACCCTGCGGGAGGCCGGAATCACTCGGCGATCAACCAATCCATCCGCCAGCTTCCGCCTGTCTGCCCCAGGCACTGCGCCAGCCATGGCAGCAGCTCGCGCAACTCCTCCTCCAGCCCCCACGGCGGGTTGGCGATAGCCAGGCCCGAGCCGTTCAGGCTTTGCGGGGTGTCCTGCGGATGCACGTACAGCTCGACACGCAGCAGCTTCGGCGCGCCGGTGCTGGTCAGGTCCTGGTAGTAACGCACCAGTTGGCGCTGGTCCTTGATCGGGTACCAGATCGCCGCGACGGTCTGCCGCATGCGGCCGATCGTCTCTTTCATCGCGTTGGTGCAGCGCTTCAGCTCGTCAGGCTTCTCGAACGGCGGGTCGATCAGCATCACCGCGCGCTTTTCCTGCACCGGCAGCAACGCCCGCGGCACATGCCAGCCTTCGCCCAGGTGCACGGCGACACGCGGGTCCTTCTTCATGTTGTCCTTGAGCAGGGCGCCGTCTTCGGGATGTTTCTCGTTGAGCAACACCCGGTCCTGCTGCCGCGCCATGCGCCGCGCCAGCTCGGGCGAGCCCGGGTAGTAGCGCAGTTCGCCGTCGGGATTGAGCTTGCGCACGATGCGCAGGTAATCCTCGGTGATGGCCGGAAGGTCGTCGCGCCCCCAGAGTCGGCCGATGCCTTCGACCCACTCGCCGGTGCGGGTTGCCTGGTCGCCCTGCAGGTCATACAGGCCAAGGCCGGCGTGGGTGTCGAGATAGGCGAAAGGCTGCTCCTTGCGCGACATCAGGGCAATCAGACGGGTCAGCACGATGTGCTTGAAGACGTCGGCGTGGTTGCCGGCGTGGAAGGCGTGACGATAGTTCATGGCAACTCCTGGGAGGGCCGGGAAGTTTACCTTGTCGAGCCCGCGCCGTCAGGTTGCGCCCGCCGAAACGACAACGGCCCGCACCTCGAAGGAGATGCGGGCCGTCTCAAGCAACGATGTCAGTGCGTGTTACTTGTTGGCGTGGTAGTCCGCGTCAGCTTTCTCGAAGCGCGAAACCATGCTCGCCGAAGCACGGCCAGCCTTGCTCACCAGCACGATGGCGATGGTGGCAAACAGGAAGCCCGGGATGATTTCGTACAGGGTGGTACCGCTGTAGCTCTTCCACAGGATCACAGTCAGCGCACCCACCACGATACCGGCCAGCGCACCGTTGCGGGTCATGCCTTTCCACAGCACGGAGAGCAGCACCACCGGACCGAAGGCAGCACCGAAGCCGGCCCAGGCGTAGGCAACCAGGCCCAGCACGCGGTTGTCCGGGTCAGCGGCCAGGGCGATGGCGATCAGCGCAACCGCCAGCACCATCAGACGACCGACCCATACCAGCTCAACCTGCGAGGCATTCTTGCGCAGGAAGGTCTTGTAGAAGTCTTCGGTCAGGGCGCTCGAGCACACCAGCAACTGGCAGCTCAGGGTGCTCATGACCGCCGCCAGGATGGCGGACAGCAGGACACCGGCGATCCACGGGTTGAACAGGAGCTTGGCCAGTTCGATGAACACGCGCTCGCGGTTCTCGGTAACAGGAGTTGCCACTTCCGGATTCGCCGCGAAGTACGCGATACCGAAGAAGCCCACGGCGCAGGTGCCGGCCAGGCACAGGATCATCCAGGTCATGGAGATGCGACGGGCATTGGCGATCGACTTCACCGAATCGGCCGCCATGAAGCGCGCGAGAATGTGCGGCTGGCCGAAGTAGCCCAGGCCCCAGCCCATCAGCGAGATGATGCCGATGAAGCTGGCGTCGCGGAACATGTTGAAGTTTTCGGGGTTCTGCGCCTCGATCGCAAGGAAGGTGGTGTCAACGCCGCCGGTGGCGAGCAGCACGAAGATCGGCGTCAGGATCAGCGCGAAGATCATCAGCGAAGCCTGCACGGTGTCGGTCCAGCTCACCGCCAGGAAACCACCGACGAAGGTGTAGGCGATGGTCGCGGCAGCACCGGCCCACAGCGCTGTCTCGTAGGACATGCCGAAGGTACTTTCGAACAGGCGGGCACCGGCCACGATGCCGGAGGCGCAATAGATGGTGAAGAACACCAGGATGACCACGGCGGATATGATCCGCAGCAGGCCGCTATGGTCTTCGAAACGGCTGGCGAAGTAGTCCGGCAGGGTCAGCGCGTCGCCGTTGTGCTCGGTCTGTACCCGCAGGCGACCGGCGACGAACAGCCAGTTGAGGTAGGCGCCGACGGTCAGGCCGATGGCGATCCAGGCTTCCGACAGGCCCGACATATAGATGGCGCCCGGCAGGCCCATCAAGAGCCAGCCGCTCATGTCCGAGGCACCGGCGGAAAGCGCGGTCACCACGCTACCGAGGCTGCGGCCACCGAGGATGTAGTCGGAAAGGTTTTTGGTGGAGCGATAGGCCATGAAGCCGATCAGCACCATTGCCGCGATGTAGATCACGAACGTAATCGTGATGGGATTGCTGGTCATGTATTTCGCCCTGGCGTTTGTTTTTATGTAGCAACAGCCTCTCACGAGGTTGCACCCAGGCGGCGCATGCTATGCAACAACGCAAATGAGGTGCAACCGTTTTTACAAAAGCAGTTGCACCTTGTGGGAAAAATTACACTACAACGTGTTTTTGCTCCTTTTTGGCGCAAGAACGGCCGATTTCAGAAGAAAACGCACCCTATAAAGCCGTTTTTGTCGTGTGGTTTTACCCGCCAGACGAGTTGCACTTCTTTCATGAAGTTTTTGGGTTGCACTAGGTTGCACCCGGAATGCGGCACGGATAATCTTGGCGCCAGCTTAGCCACGGCCCAGTGGCAATAACGAGGATAAGAAATGGCGACGACCACCCTTGGGGTCAAACTCGACGACCCGACCCGTGAGCGACTCAAAGCAGCTGCGCAGTCCATCGACCGCACGCCGCATTGGTTGATCAAGCAAGCGATCTTCAATTACCTGGAGAAGCTGGAGGGTGGCGCTACCTTGACCGAACTCAACGGTCAGCCAGGCACACTTGCCGACGACGCGGGCGACGTGCAGCCCGATCATGCCCATCAGTGCTTCCTCGAATTCGCTGAAAGCATCCTGCCGCAGTCCGTACTGCGCGCCTCGATCACCTCCGCCTACCGCCGCCCCGAGCAGGAAGTGGTGCCGATGCTGCTGGAGCAGGCCCGCCTGCCAGCGTCGATGGCCGAAGCCACCAACAAGCTGGCTGCCGGCATCGCGGAAAAACTGCGTAACCAGAAAAGCGCCAGCGGCCGTGCCGGCATCGTCCAGGGTCTGTTGCAGGAGTTTTCCCTGTCGTCGCAGGAAGGCGTGGCACTGATGTGCCTGGCCGAAGCCCTGCTGCGCATTCCCGACAAAGGCACCCGCGACGCGCTGATCCGCGACAAGATCAGCACCGGCAACTGGCAGCCGCACCTGGGCAACAGCCCGTCGCTGTTCGTCAACGCCGCCACCTGGGGCCTGTTACTGACCGGCAAGCTGGTCTCGACCCACAACGAATCCGGCCTCACCTCGTCCCTCAGCCGCATCATCGGCAAGAGCGGCGAACCGATGATCCGCAAGGGCGTCGACATGGCCATGCGCCTGATGGGCGAGCAGTTCGTCACCGGCGAAACCATCGCCGAGGCCCTGGCCAACGCGAGCAAGTTCGAAGCCAAGGGCTTCCGCTATTCCTACGACATGCTCGGCGAAGCCGCACTGACCGAGCACGACGCGCAGAAGTACCTGGCGTCCTACGAGCAGGCCATCCACTCCATCGGCAAAGCCTCCCACGGCCGCGGCATCTATGAAGGCCCGGGCATCTCCATCAAGCTTTCCGCCCTGCACCCGCGTTACAGCCGCGCCCAGTACGAGCGCGTGATGGATGAGCTGTACCCACGCCTGCTGTCGCTGACCCTGCTGGCCAAGCAATACGACATCGGCCTGAACATCGACGCCGAGGAAGCGGACCGCCTGGAGCTGTCGCTGGATCTGCTCGAACGCCTGTGCTTCGAGCCGCAACTGAGCGGCTGGAACGGTATCGGCTTCGTCATCCAAGCGTACCAGAAGCGCTGCCCTTACGTGATCGACTACGTCATCGACCTCGCCCGCCGCAGCCGCCATCGCCTGATGATCCGCCTGGTGAAAGGCGCCTACTGGGACAGCGAGATCAAGCGCGCCCAGGTCGACGGACTGGAAGGCTATCCGGTCTACACCCGCAAGGTGTACACCGACGTTTCCTACATTGCCTGTGCACGCAAGCTGCTGTCGGTGCCGGAAGTCATCTACCCGCAGTTCGCCACCCACAACGCCCATACCCTGTCGGCCATCTACCATATCGCCGGCCAGAACTATTACCCAGGCCAGTACGAATTCCAGTGCCTGCACGGCATGGGTGAGCCGCTTTATGAACAAGTCGTAGGCAAGGTCGCCGATGGCAAGCTGAACCGTCCGTGCCGCGTGTACGCACCAGTCGGCACCCACGAAACCCTGCTGGCCTACCTGGTTCGCCGCCTGCTGGAAAACGGCGCCAACACCTCGTTCGTCAACCGCATCGCCGACCAGTCGATCTCGATCCAGGAACTGGTCGCCGACCCGGTCGCCACGATCGAACGCAGCGCCACCCAGGAAGGCAACGTCGGTCTGCCGCACCCGCGCATTCCCCTGCCGCGCGATCTGTACGGCAGCGAACGCGCCAACTCCAGCGGCATCGACATGGCCAACGAACACCGCCTGGCCTCGCTGTCCTGCGCACTGCTGGCCAGTGCCCACAACGCCTGGAAAGCCGCGCCGATGCTCGGCTGCGCTGCCAGTGAAGAAGCTGCCGTGGCAGTCCTCAACCCGGCCGACCACCGTGATGTGGTCGGGCATGTCCAGGAAGCCACTGTCGGCGACGTCGACAATGCCATCCAGTGCGCCCTCAATGCCGGGCCAATCTGGCAGGCGACGCCGCCGGCCGAGCGGGCCGCGATCCTTGAGCGCGCCGCCGACCTGATGGAAGCCGAGATCCAGCCGCTGATGGGCCTGCTGGTCCGCGAAGCGGGCAAGACCTACGCCAACGCCATCGCCGAAGTGCGCGAAGCCGTCGACTTCCTGCGCTACTACGCGGTGCAGGCACGCAACGACTTCAGCAACGACGCCCACCGCCCACTGGGCCCGGTGGTCTGCATCAGCCCGTGGAACTTCCCGCTGGCAATCTTCAGTGGCCAGGTGGCTGCCGCCCTTGCCGCCGGTAACCCGGTACTGGCCAAGCCGGCCGAACAAACCCCGCTGATCGCGGCCCAGGCCGTGCGTCTGCTGCTCGAAGCCGGTATTCCGGAAGGCGTGGTGCAACTGCTGCCGGGCCGCGGTGAAACCGTCGGTGCCCGCCTGGTGGGTGACGAGCGCGTCAAAGGCGTGATGTTCACCGGTTCCACCGAAGTTGCCCGCCTGCTGCAACGCAACGTCGCCGGCCGCCTGGATGCCCAGGGCCGTCCAATCCCGCTGATCGCCGAAACCGGCGGCCAGAACGCCATGATCGTCGATTCCTCGGCGCTGACCGAGCAGGTGGTGATCGACGTGGTGTCCTCGGCCTTCGACAGCGCCGGCCAGCGTTGCTCGGCCCTGCGCGTACTGTGCCTGCAGGAAGATTCCGCCGACCGCGTCATCGAAATGCTCAAAGGTGCCATGGCCGAAAGCCGCCTGGGCAACCCCGAGCGCCTGTCCGTGGACATCGGCCCGGTGATCGACGCCGAAGCCAAGGCCGGCATCGAGAAGCACATCCAGGCCCTGCGCGATAAAGGTCGCTCGGTGTATCAGGTGGCCATCGCCGACGGTACGGAAGCCAAGCGTGGCACCTTCGTCATGCCGACCCTGATCGAACTGGAAAGCCTCGACGAGCTGCAACGCGAGATCTTCGGTCCGGTCCTGCACGTGGTGCGCTACAACCGCAAAAACCTCGACCAGTTGATCGAACAGATCAACGCCTCCGGCTACGGCCTGACCCTCGGCGTGCACACCCGCATCGACGAGACCATCGCCAAGGTGATCGACAACGTCAACGCCGGTAACGTCTACGTCAACCGCAACATCGTGGGTGCCGTGGTCGGTGTGCAACCGTTCGGCGGCGAAGGTCTCTCCGGCACCGGCCCGAAAGCTGGCGGCCCGCTGTACCTGTACCGCCTGCTGTCGACCCGTCCGGCTGATGCCATCGAACAGTCGTTCCAGCGCAGCGATGCCGGCACCACGCCAGACAGCCGCATGCGTGAAAGCCTGCTCAAGCCGCTGGAAGCCTTCAAGGCCTGGGCCGCGAGCAGCCAGCAGAACGATCTGGTGCAACTCTGCGAACAGTTCGCCCGTCAGTCCCAGAGCGGCATCAGCCGTCTGCTGGCCGGCCCGACCGGCGAGCGCAACAGCTACACCATCCTGCCGCGCGAGCATGTGCTGTGCCTGGCCGACAGCGAAGCCGACCTGCTGACCCAACTGGCCGCGGTACTGGCCGTGGGCAGCTCGGCGGTAGTGGTCGACGGCGAGCCGGGCAAGTCCCTGCGCGCCCGCCTGCCGAAGGAAGTCCAGGCCCGCATCAAGCTGGTGGCGGACTGGAACAAGGATGAAGTGGCGTTCGATGCCGTCCTGCATCACGGCGACTCGGACCAACTGCGCGGCGTCTGCGAGCAGGTGGCCAAGCGTCCAGGCGCCATCGTCGGCGTGCATGGCCTGTCGTCGGGTGAAACCTCGGTGGCGCTGGAACGTCTGGTGATCGAGCGCGCGCTGAGCGTCAACACTGCGGCGGCGGGTGGTAACGCCAGTCTGATGACTATCGGCTGATAGCCAGAGGGAAACGAAGCGGGGCGGGTTTTGCGGACTCTATCGAGAGTGACGCGAAACCCGCCCCGTTTTGTTTTGGACGATCAACGGGAGCCAGTGCCGCTATCGGTAAGCGATCGATAAACTCATCGCAAACGCCATGAAAATAAACATCCAAAGAGTAACACCGAGCATCATCCAACCGTTGCCCGCTCTAGTGGAACGCGAGTTTGACTCCCCTAGGGGATCGCACTCGAGAACGTTTATAGCCCGCTGAATTCTGCACATGACCCAGAGGCTTGCTACCAACTGCAGTATCACTTCGATAACGAGTCTCACATCAAGCAGCGCGTCATGCTTCAACTCTCCTGTAGGCAAGGGAGTTAAAAGCCCTGAACACATGCTGATAGCCGTAATCAGCCACATCCCCATGCCCAGCAGCTTGGGTGACCAGCCGTACTGGATCTTCGATTGCATGAGGCTTTGATCGATTCGGTTGAGCAAGGGATAGATGAAAAACACCGCAAAAATGCTGCGAACCAAGGGGCTCACATCGTCTCCAGTAGCATTTTTGTAGTTAGCCCAATTCCGATAGAACCAATAAAAACCATAGAGCCCGGTTGTCAGGATCATCATATAGGTCAACTTCCTGATCGAAACCACGTAGAACGTTGGCTTTGATCGCTGCTGCGCGCCGCCTGAGATTGTGTTTGCTGACATGAAAAGGAAACCAGATAACCAAAGGACCGCCTATCAGATATGCATATTTCAAATATCTCTGTAGGCAGCATCTGAGTTCTCGGGAAGAAAAGTCGAAAGACTAAAAATCTGTCGCTCCGTGACTATGCGGTTTCTTCGAAAAATCCGCCGTCCTCACCAGGCAACCCACCCAGTACCAGCCAACCTGAACTGACGATCAATATCCAAAGCCAGTTGATCACCGTCAATTGCGCATTGCCCGCCCCTTCCGGATCGCCCTCGCAAAAGTTGATTGCGCGTTGAATCCTTCGCTGAAATAGATGGAACAGCATCACCGCCACCAGCCCGGCAGGCGCAAGCTCAGGCACCGGTAACATCACAATCCACAAGTAATAACCGGATATGCTCATCAGCAGCACACCAAAAGCCAACCACCATGGCGACCACCGATAGCAACGCCCCGACGCACGAATCCGCAGGTCCACCCGATACAGCAATGAATACAGAAAAAACTCAGGCGCCAGGATGCGGGGCAACAACATGACGCTTGCGCCTCCGGCGCTGCGATACAGATCCCAGTTGCGCAAATACCAGAACAGCCAATAAAGGCCGGAGGTGAAGAACGTCATGATGATGAGTTTGGGAACCGCAACCACGAAGAAGACGCGCTGGGCAGGCGTCTTGGTTGCCAGGGAAAGGTGGCTTGTGGACATGAGGAGGACCGTCGTATAGGAACGGCTCATCAAACCACCTGCGCACCCGTTGAGGCTGCCGGCCCGCTCTTGGGAAAGAGCGCGATTTTTCCGATGAGACAGGGGTTGCGGTACTACATCGATTACGCGCCAGAAGGTGCCACTTAGAATGTGGCTGATCTCTGGAAAGTGGTTAGCCTCACCTCAGGTGTTGGCCATTATGCGAACGCCATAGCCAGTAGAGACTCCCGCACTTGACAACTTCTGAGCCCACTATAAGGCTCAACCATAACGATGGATTGACGCCAGACAATAACAAAATTATCGGAATCGATGGAGCCATGACCAAGATTCGAAATGGAGTCTGGACCGCCGCCAAATATAGAGCAGCCTTTCTGCTTCGGTAAAACAAAACACAGCTGGCAACAATGGACACCTTAGCCGCCAGCCCTAGCCATATCAGTACCAATAACCAGCCTTCAGGATTGTGCAGAATAGCGAGTGTAGAATCGAGATCATACAAAATCGGAATACTGCCTTGACTAACGCAACTCACAATCCAGTAACAAATATAAAAAGCGTCCATACCACTCCAGAACAACAGGGTCAAACGCGCGAAACGGGGCATTGGTACTTTCACCTTTTTTACTTGAATATCTGATCAGCTATCACCGGACACCAGTGCCAAGGGTGCTTACTCCAGAGAGATAGCCCATCCGCTGCATGATTTCCGCCAGCGAAAACAGCAATATCTACCCTAAATAGCTCATCACCACGGCATCGAAAGCGCCCAAAATAAGGTGGGAGATTTCCTATTTTACCGGCCGCGGTGAAAGCGACCTAAATGCTGGGCATGCATCCATTCAGTCGGCAATCGCCACCTCGTCAGTGAGATTCGCATCCATCGCCCCGCACCATCACGCCAATCAATCATGGTGGTCTCCTGACTTAGCCACTCCTAGACTCGCCCCACGCCCGCCAAAGGACCGCCGCCATGACCGAAACCCTGCTCAGCGCCCGCAACCTCGCCTTCGAACTTTATGAAGTGCTCGATGCCGAGTCCCTGACCCGCCGCGAGCGTTTTGCCGAGCACAGTCGCGAGACGTTCGACGCGGCGTTGTCCACCGCACGCAGCATCGCCGAGAAGTATTTCGCGCCGCACAACCGCAAGGGCGACGAGAACGAGCCGCGCTACGAGAACGGTGAGGCGGTGCTGATTCCCGAGGTGAAGCCGGCGGTGGATGCGTTTCTCGAAGCGGGCTTCCTCAATGCCAACCGCGATTTCGAAGCCGGCGGCATGCAACTGCCGACCCTGCTCTCACAAGCCTGTTTCGCCCACTTCCAGGCAGCCAACGCCGGCACCACGGCATACCCGTTCCTGACCATGGGTGCGGCGAACCTGATCGAGAGTTTCGGCACCGAGGAGCAAAAGCGCCTGTTCCTGCAGCCGATGATCGACGGTCGCTTCTTCGGCACCATGGCGCTGACTGAACCGCACGCCGGCTCGTCCCTCGCCGATATCCGCACCCGCGCGGAGCCCGCCGGCGATGGCAGCTACCGGCTGCGAGGCAACAAGATTTTTATCTCCGGCGGCGATCACCCGCTGTCGGAAAACATCGTGCACATGGTCCTGGCCAAGCTGCCGGATGCGCCCGCCGGGGTGAAGGGCATTTCGCTGTTTATCGTGCCCAAGTTCCTGGTCAATCCGGACGGCAGCCTCGGGGGGCGTAACGATGTGACCCTCGCCGGCCTGTTCCACAAGATGGGCTGGCGCGGCACTACGTCCACCGCGCTGAACTTCGGCGATAACGGCAACTGTGTCGGTTATCTGGTGGGCAAGCCGCATCAGGGCCTGGCCTGCATGTTCCAGATGATGAACGAGGCACGGATCGGTGTCGGCATGGGCGCGGTAATGCTCGGTTACGCCGGCTACCTGTATTCCCTCGACTATGCCCGCCAGCGCCCGCAAGGCCGGCTGCCGGACAACAAAGACCCGTCCACCGCCGCAGTGCCGATCATTGCCCACAGCGATGTGAAGCGCATGCTGCTGACACAGAAAGCCTACGTGGAAGGCGCCTTCGACCTGGGCCTGTATGCCGCGCGGTTGTTCGACGACAGCCACACCGCCGACAGCCCCGAGGCACGCCAGCAGGCTCAGGAACTGCTGGACCTGCTCACGCCCATCGTCAAATCCTGGCCATCGGAGTTCTGCCTCAAGGCCAACGAACTGGCGATCCAGATTCTCGGCGGCCACGGCTACACCCGCGAATACCCGGTGGAGCAGTACTACCGCGACAACCGCCTGAACCCGATTCACGAAGGCACCCACGGCATCCAGTCCCTCGACCTGCTCGGGCGCAAGCTGGCGCAGAACGGCGGCGCCGGGCTCAAGCAACTGGTGCGGCTGATTGCCGGAACCTGCGAGCGTGCTCATCAGTTCCCGGACCTGGACAATCTGCGCCAGCCGCTGGAACAACTGCTGACCCGTCTGCAGGGCGTCACCCTCGGCCTGCTCGGCGACCTGGCGAGTGGCAAGGTCAACAGCGCCCTGGCCAACTCGGCGCTGTACCTGAAAGCCTTCGGCCACTGCGTGGTCGGCTGGCGCTGGCTGGAACAGGCGATCCATGCCGAACAGGGGCTGGCCGCCGGTAACCCGGCAGACCGCGACTTCTATCAAGGCAAATTGCAGGCGGCGAGGTTTTTCCTCACCTGGGAAGTACCGCCCTGCCATAATGACCTCGCATTGCTCGAGGCCCGCGATGACACCTGCCTGAGCATGCAAGACGAGTGGTTCTGAGGGGGAACCACCGGCACCCGGAGTTCCGCGCATGTTCGATTTCACCGCGCCGCTGCGCCAGCGCTTCGCAAGCCTGCGCTGCGGCGGCGAGTTTTTCTCCCTGCGCTATGTGCAGCAGTCCCAGCAGCACCTGTCGGTGCGCAAGAACATCGCCGAGCCGCCAAGCCTGGGCCGCGATGAAGGCGCCATGCTCACCGTGCGGGTCAGCGGCGTCGAGGCCTACGCCGCCACCGCCGACCTGTCCCAGGCCGGTCTGCAACAGGCCCTCGACCGCGCCGAAGCCCTGGCCCGACAGACCGCCGCTCACGCACTGCTGGACCTGCGCGATCAATCGATCGCCACCGCCCGCGCCGACTATTACTCACCCAACCTTGACCAGGCATTCCCGTCGCTGGGCGATTGCTATGACCTGCTCAATCAGGAATCGGCGGCGGTGCCGGCGGATGAGCGACTGGCCAACTGGCAGGTCAGCCTCGGCCTGACCACCGTCGAGCAGATCTACCTCAACAGTGCCGGCGCCGAGCTGCGCCAGGCCCAGCGCTTTATTTTCCCCGGCCTCAGCGTCACCGCATTCGGCGACGGCGACAGCCAGACCCGCACCCTCGGCCGCGAGAACTTCGGCCAGCAAGGCGGTCTCGACGTGATCCAGCGTTGCGGCCTGGTGGGCGCCGGCGCCCGGGTCGCCGATGAGGCGCTGCAACTGCTGCTGGCGCCCAACACCCCCAGCGGCGTGCGCGACCTGCTGCTGATGCCCGACCAGATGATGCTGCAGATCCACGAATCCATCGGCCACCCGCTGGAGATGGACCGCATCCTCGGCGACGAGCGCAACTACGCCGGCACCAGCTTCGTCAAAGCCAGCGACTTCGGCCATCTGCAATACGGTTCGAGCTTGCTCAACGTGACGTTCGACCCGGAAATCCGCGAAGAACTGGCCAGCTACGGCCATGACGACGACGGCACCCCGGCGCTCAAACAATTCCTGATCCGCGATGGCCTGCTGCTGCGCCCGCTCGGCGGCGCGCTGTCGCAGTTCCGCTCGGGCCTGGACGGCGTTGCCAACAGCCGCGCCTGCGGCTGGAACCGTGCACCCATCGACCGCATGGCCAACCTCAATATCGAGCCGGGGGACAAATCCCAGGCGCAACTGATCGGCGGTATCGAGCGCGGCATCCTGATGCGCACCAACCGCTCCTGGTCCATCGACGACGCGCGCAACAAGTTCCAGTTCGGCTGCGAGTGGGGCCAACTGATCGAAAACGGCGAGCTCAAGGGCGTGGTGAAAAACCCCAACTATCGCGGCATTTCCTCCGGTTTCTGGCGCAACCTCAGCGCCGTCGGCGACGACAGCACCTTCCAGGTACTGGGCACGCCGAACTGCGGCAAAGGCGAGCCGAACCAGGTAGTGCGGGTCGGTCACGCCTCGCCGGCCTGCGTGTTCAGCCAGATCGATGTATTCGGAGGAGACGCCTGATGGCCGCCAGCTTCCTGCAGAACTTCCAGGCGCTGGTCGCCTGGGTGCGTGACAACGTCAACGCGCCGGAGCAGTTCACCCTGAGCTACGCCGGCGAGCATTCGCAGTTCATCCGTTTCAACCATGCCAAGGTGCGTCAGGCCGGTGATGTGCACCAGTCCAGCGCCAGCCTGAAATTGATCGCCGAGGGCCGCCAGGCCGAGCTGAACCTGACCCTCAGCGGCGACGCCGACATCGACCGCCAACGTCTCGGCGAAGCCCTGGCCCAGTTGCGCCAGACGCTGCCGCTGATCCCGCCCGATCCGTACCTGCTGCTCAACGACAGCGCCTGGGAAAGCCACGATCAACAGGAACAGCCGCTGCCCGACAGCGCCAGCGTGCTGAAGCAGATCGAGGCCGGTGCCGGTGATCTCGACCTTGTCGGCATCTATGCCGCCGGGCCGATCTGTCGTGGGTTCGCCAGTTCGTCCGGGGCATTCGGCTGGCACCAGGCCAACAGCTTCAACTTCGACTGGAGCCTGTTCCACGCCAACGGCCAGGCGGTGAAAGCCAACTACGCCGGGCAGGTCTGGGACGACGAGCTGTTCGCCCGACGCCTGGCCCAGGCCCGCGAGCAACTCGACTACCTCGGCCGTCCGCTGAAAACCCTGGCGCCCGGTCAGTACCGCGCCTACCTCGCTCCCGCCGCCCTCGAAGAAATCGTCGGCATGCTCGGTTGGGGCGGCTTCTCGGCACAGTCGATCGCCAACAAGCGCAGCCCGCTGCAACGGCTGTACAGCGGCGATGCTGGCCTCAGCCCGATGGTGAGCCTGACGGAACAGGTCAGCGGCTCGCTCAGCCCGGCGTTTTCCGAGGAAGGCTACCCGCGCAGCGATCTGCGCCTGATCGACCAGGGTCGGTCCCTTGAACAACTGACCAACGCACGCAGCGCCGCCGAGTTCCAGCGCAAGGCCAATGGGGCCGAGCCGTGGGAATCGCCGAGTGCATTGAGCATGGCTGCTGGCAATCTGGCCGAGGCCGATGTGCTGGCGCAACTGGGCACCGGGCTGTACATCGGTAACCTCTGGTACCTGAACTACTCCGACCTGCCAGCGGCGCGGATGACTGGTCTTACCCGCTTCGCCTGCTTCTGGGTCGAAGACGGGCAAATCCAGGCGCCGGTCAGCACCATGCGCTTCGACGACAGCGTCTACAGTTTGCTGGGTTCGCAACTGGAAGCCCTGACCCGCGAGCGTGAGCTGATGCTGTCCACCAGCACCTATGGCCAGCGCCAGACCGGGTCGAATCATCTGCCGGGGGCGCTGGTCAAACGACTGACATTGACGTTGTGATTGTTGGGGCCGCTTTGCGGCCCTTCGCGACGGTTCGGCGCCCCGACGAGCTCGCTCCCACAAGGGGAATCGCGGGTGGCTCGCATGTTGTGGGAGCGAGCTTGTCGGGGCGCCGAACCGTCGCAAAAGACCGCAAAGCGGTCCCCAAGGCCGGCTAAGGATTACCCATGCCAGAACGCACTCCGCTGGACCCCGTCACCGCCCGCTGGATTCCCTGGGTGGTGGCGATCGCTTTCTTCATGCAGTCACTCGACGGCACCATCCTCAACACCGCCCTGCCGGCAATGGCCCGTGACCTGGCGGAAAACCCGCTGCGCATGCAGTCGGTGATCATCGCCTACATGCTCACCGTGGCCCTGCTGATTCCCGCCTCGGGCTGGCTCGCCGACCGCTTCGGTACCAAGCACATTTTCTTCGGCGCGATCCTGCTGTTCAGTATCGGCTCGCTGCTCTGCGCCCTGTCCAGCAGCCTCGGCATGCTGGTGGGCGCCCGCATCATCCAGGGCCTCGGCGGTGCGTTAATGCTGCCGGTCGGGCGACTTGTGGTGTTGCGTGCCTACCCGCGCTCGGAACTGGTGCGGATCATGAGTTTCATCACCATCCCCGGCATGCTCGGCCCGTTGCTCGGCCCGACCGTGGGCGGCTGGCTGGTGGAGATTTTCAGCTGGCACTGGATCTTCCTGCTCAACCTGCCGGTCGGCGTGATCGGCTGCTACGCGGTATGGAAGTACATCCCGGACCTGCGCGGCTCGGAACGCACCCGCTTCGACGGCGTCGGTTTCATCCTGTTCGGGCGGCGATGGTGCTGATCACCATCGCCATGGAAGGTTTGGGCGAGCTGCACCTGCCGCATCTGCGGGTGATGTTGCTGCTGTTCGCCGGCATGGCCTGCCTCGCCGCCTACTGGCTGCGCGCCGGCAGCGTCGACAATCCGCTGTTCTCGCCCAGCCTGTTCCGCACCCGGACCTTCTCGGTGGGCATTCTCGGCAACCTGTTCGCCCGCCTGGGCAGCGGCGCGCTGCCGTTCCTCGTACCGCTGTTGCTGCAAGTGGCGCTGGGCTACTCGCCGGCCGAAGCGGGGATGAGCATGATCCCGCTGGCGGCAGCGGCGATGCTGGCCAAGTCCATCGCCCGGCCGCTGATCGAGCGTTTCGGCTACCGCACCATCCTCACCGCCAACACCCTGCTGCTCGGGCTGATGCTGGCGAGCCTGGGCCTGGTCAACGAGCAGACGCCGCATGCCGTGCTGCTGGTCCAGCTTGGCCTGCTCGGGGCGATCAACTCCATGCAGTTCACCGCGATGAACACCGTGACCCTGATCGACCTCGACGACGCCAGCGCCAGCAGCGGCAACAGCCTGCTGTCGGTGGTCGCGCAACTGTCGCTGAGCCTGGGCGTGGCCTGCGCCGGCGCCCTGCTCGGCGGCTTCACCGCTGCCGGCAGCGCCGAGGGTGTGGAAACCACCCTGGGGGCGTTCCAGCTCACCTTCGTCACCATCGGGCTGATGGCGATGCTCGCTGCGGCGATCTTCCTGCAACTGGCGAAGACGGATGGACGGCGTGCGCCTCGTCAGGAAGCAGGGATCGAGCCTTAGGGCGAATGGCCATGAGGCTGGTACACTGCGCGACATTTTGTTTTGCAGGCCCGCCTCGTGACCACCATTGCCACCGCCTTCGCCACCTTGCCGCTGTCCAACGCCATGCTGGCCAACCTGGACGCCCTCGGCTATGCCGAGATGACCCCGATCCAGGCCCAGAGCCTGCCGGTCATCCTCAAAGGCATGGACCTGATTGCCCAGGCCAAGACCGGCAGTGGCAAGACCGCCGCCTTCGGCATCGGCCTGCTGAACCCGATCAACCCGCGCTATTTCGGCTGTCAGGCACTGGTCCTGTGCCCGACCCGCGAACTGGCCGACCAGGTTGCCAAGGAGCTGCGCCGCCTGGCCCGCTCCGAAGACAACATCAAGATCCTCACCCTGTGCGGTGGCGTCTCCCTCGGCCCGCAGATCGCTTCGCTGGAACACGGCGCGCACATCATCGTCGGCACGCCGGGCCGGGTGCAGCAGCACTTGAGCAAAGGCACCCTGGTGCTGGACGGGCTCAACACCCTGGTGCTGGACGAAGCCGACCGCATGCTCGACATGGGCTTCTACGACGCCATCGCCCAGATCATCGGGCAGACCCCCGAGCGCCGGCAGACCCTGCTGTTCTCCGCCACCTACCCGACTGGCATCAAACAACTGTCCGCCGCCTTCATGCGCAACCCGCAGCAGGTCAAGGTCGACACGCTGCACGCCGACAGCCAGATCGAGCAGCATTTCTACGAGGTCGATCCTGAAGACCGCATGAACGCGGTCACCCGTGTGCTGGGGCACTTCCGGCCGGAATCGTGCGTGGCGTTCTGCTTCACCAAGCAGCAGTGCCAGGAAGTGGTCGATCACCTGCAATCCAAAGGCATCTCCGCCGAAGCCCTGCATGGCGACCTGGAACAGCGCGACCGCGATCAGGTCCTGACCGTGTTCGCCAACCGCAGCCTCTCGGTGCTGGTAGCCACTGACGTGGCGGCCCGCGGCCTGGACATCGATGCGCTGGACATGGTGATCAACGTCGAGCTGGCCCGTGATGCCGAGATCCACGTGCACCGCGTCGGCCGTACCGGTCGCGCTGGCGAGAAGGGCCTGGCGGTCAGTCTGGTCGCGCCTGCCGAAGGCCACCGCGCCAAGGCCATCGAAGTGCTGCAAAAAGCCCCGCTGCGTTGGGAACAGCTCGACAGCCTCAAGGCCAAGGCCGGCGAACCGCTGGTGCCAGTGATGAGCACCCTGTGCATCGCTGCGGGCCGCAAGGACAAACTGCGTCCGGGCGACATCCTCGGTGCACTGACCGGCGATGCCGGGGTTCCGGGCAAACAGGTCGGCAAGATCGCCATCTTCGATTTCCAGGCCTATGTGGCAGTGGAGCGCGGCGTGGCCAAGCAGGCGCTGCAGCGGCTGAACAGCGGCAAGATCAAAGGTCGGTCGCTCAAGGTCCGGATCATCTAAACCACCCAGGACCTGATCGCGGGCAAGCTCGCTCCTGCAACGGCGAAGCTTGCACGATCCCTGTAGGAGCGAGCTTGCTCGCGATTTTCAGAGAACACCCATGCACTCCACCGATGTCATCATCATCGGCGCCGGCGCCGCCGGCCTGATGTGCGCCCGCACCGCCGCCCTGCGCGGCCGGCGGGTCGTGCTGCTGGACCACGCCAACAAACCGGGCAAGAAGATCCTCATGTCCGGCGGCGGCCGCTGCAACTTCACCAATATGTACACAGAGCCGGCCAACTTCCTCTCGCAGAACCCGCACTTCTGCAAGTCAGCCCTGGCCCGCTACACCCAGTGGGACTTCATCGAGATGGTCGCCAAGCACGGCGTGCCCTATCACGAGAAGAAACTCGGCCAGCTTTTCTGCGACAACAAGTCCAGCGACATCCTGCAGATGCTCCTCGACGAGTGCGACAACGCCGGCGCCACCCTGCGCATGGACACCCGCATCGAACACATCGAGAAACTGGAAACCGGCTACCTGCTGCAAACCAGCGCCGGTCCGTTCCAGTGCCAGTCGCTGGTGATCGCCACCGGCGGCCTGTCGATTCCGACCCTGGGCGCCACCGGCTTCGGCTACCAGGTGGCCCGCCAGTTCGGCCACAACGTGCTGCCGACCCGCGCCGGGCTGGTGCCGTTCACCATCACCGACCAGCTCAAGGCACTGTGCACCGAGCTATCCGGCACCTCGGTGGACTGCATCGCCAGTTGCAACGGCACAAGCTTCAGGGAAAACCTGCTGTTCACTCACCGCGGCCTCAGCGGCCCGGCGATCCTGCAGATTTCCTCGTTCTGGGAAGCCGGCGACACCGTCGAAATCAACCTGCTGCCAGACCACGACGCCCTGACCTGGCTGCAACAGCAACAGGCCGAACGGCCCAATAGCGAACTGAAGACCCTGCTCGGCGAAATCTTCACCAAGAAGATGGCCAACCTGCTGGCCGACCACTGGTTCGTCTCCAAACCGATGAAGCAGTACACCCCGGCGGAGTTGGCGCAGGTCGCGGAAAAACTGGGGAGCTGGCAGTTGGTTCCGGCCGGGACCGAGGGCTACCGCACCGCCGAAGTAACCCTCGGCGGCGTCGATACCCGCGAGGTGTCGTCCAAGACCATGGAGTCGCTGAAGAGCCCGGGGCTGTACTTTATCGGCGAAGTACTGGACGTCAGCGGCCACCTTGGCGGCTTCAATTTCCAGTGGGCTTGGGCCTGCGCTTACGCCGCTGCGCAGTTCGTCTGAAGTTCCGGCTAGAATCAGCTCCATCACGGAACACATTTTGCTGGTACGTGAACACCGCGACGGCTTTGCGTCGCGTTGACCGCTCACTTCCGATCTCGCCCAGCAGGCCCGCCGTTCATCATGTCATCGTCTTCCTTCAGCCATTCGTTGCGTCGTCTGTGGGCCCTGGACAAATTCAGCTACAGCATCCGGGTATTGATCGCCCTTACCGGCAGCATGGCGCTGTGCTGGTACCAGGACCAGATGACGCTGCTGATCCCGCTGTTTCTCGGCATTATCGCCAGCGCTCTGGCTGAGACCGACGACAGTTGGCAGGGCCGCCTCAACGCCCTGGCCGTTACCCTGGTGTGTTTCACCATCGCCGCGCTGGCGGTGGAACTGCTATTCCCCTACCCGTGGCTTTTCGTCTGCGCGATGGCGTTGGCGGCGTTCGGCCTGACCATGCTCGGCGCCCTCGGCGAACGCTACGGGGCGATCGCCCAGGCCACGCTGATTCTCTCGGTCTACACGATGATCGGCGTCGACCAGCGCGGTGGCGAGGTCGCCGATTTCTGGCATGAACCGCTCCTGCTGGTGGCCGGCGCGGGCTGGTACGGGCTGCTCTCGGTGCTGTGGCAGGCGCTGTTCTCCAACCAGCCGGTGCAGCAGAGCCTGGCGCGGCTGTTCCGCGAACTGGGCATCTACCTCAAGCTCAAGGCGACCCTGTTCGAGCCGATCCGCGGCCTCGACGTCGAAGCCCGGCGCCTGGAACTGGCGCAGCAGAACGGCAAGGTGGTGGCGGCGCTGAACAGCGCCAAGGAAATCATCCTGCACCGCGTCGGCAACGGCCGGCCCAGCTCGAAGGTCAGCCGCTACCTGAAGCTGTATTTCCTCGCTCAGGATATCCACGAACGCGCCAGTTCCTCGCACTACCCGTACAACGCGCTGACCGAAGCGTTTTTCCACAGCGACGTGCTGTTCCGCTGCCAGCGCCTGCTGCGCCAGCAGGGCAAGGCCTGCGAGCGGCTGTCGGCGTCGATCCAGTTGCGCCAGCCGTTCGTCTACGACATCGGTTTCGCCGAAGCGCTGGAAGACCTGCACGCCTCGCTGGAACATCTGCGCATCCAGAGCAACCCGGCCTGGCGTGGCCTGCTGCGTTCATTGCGGGCGCTGGCGGCCAACCTGGCGACCCTCGACCGTCTGCTCAGCGACGCCAGCAACCCGGACAGCCTGGCCGACAACAGCGACCCGAGCCTGCTCGACCGCTCGCCGCGCAACCTGGCGGATGTGTGGAACCGCCTGCGCCAGCAACTGACGCCGACC
The DNA here is from genome assembly GCF_903166565.1 of Pseudomonas sp. Marseille-P9899. Taxonomy (NCBI): domain Bacteria; kingdom Pseudomonadati; phylum Pseudomonadota; class Gammaproteobacteria; order Pseudomonadales; family Pseudomonadaceae; genus Pseudomonas; species Pseudomonas sp. Marseille-P9899. The sequence goes on along the minus strand of NZ_CAESCG010000011.1, from coordinate 62,286 downwards.
TCGCTGATCTTCCGCCACGCACTGCGCCTGCCGCTGGCGCTGTCGATCGGCTACGGCATGGTGCACCTGATCCACCCGACCCAGGGTTACTGGATCATCCTCACCACGCTGTTCGTCTGCCAGCCCAACTATGGCGCCACACGGCGCAAACTGGTGCAGCGGATCATCGGCACCGCCATCGGCCTGACGGTCGGCTGGGCGCTGTTCGACCTGTTCCCCAACGCCGTCATCCAGTCACTGTTCGCGGTGGCTGCCGGGGTGGTGTTCTTCGTCAACCGCACCACCCGCTACACCCTCGCCACGGCGGCGATCACCCTGATGGTGCTGTTCTGCTTCAACCAGATCGGCGACGGTTATGGCCTGTTCCTGCCGCGCCTGTTCGATACCCTGGTGGGCAGCCTGATTGCCATTCTCGCGGTGTTCCTGTTCCTGCCGGACTGGCAGGGACGACGGTTGAACAAAGTGCTGGCCAACACCCTGACTTGCAACAGCACTTACCTGCGCCAGATCATGCGCCAGTACGCCGAAGGCAAGCGCGACGACCTCGCCTACCGCCTGGCCCGACGCAATGCCCACAACGCCGACGCGGCGCTGTCTACCACCCTGGCCAACATGTTGATGGAGCCCGGACATTTCCGTAAGGAAGCGGACGTCGGCTTCCGCTTTCTGGTGCTGTCCCACACCTTGCTCAGCTACCTCTCGGCCCTCGGCGCGCACCGCGACAGCACGCTGCCCGCCGAAGCCCGCGAACAGTTGCTCGATAGCGCCGGAGCGAAACTGGCCGAGAGCCTCGACGAAATCGCCAGCGGCCTGACCAGCAAGACCCCGGTGGCAATCCACAGCGACAACGAGGAAGCCCTGGCCACCGAGCTGGAGCAGATGCCTGAGGAAATGGACGAGAACCTGCGGACCGTGCAGACCCAACTGGCGCTGATCGCCCGTCACCTCGGCCCGCTGCGCACCCTCGCCGCGCACCTGATCAAGGGGACGCCTGAGTGAAGGCGTGCTCCTTGAGGATCCGTGCGTAACTGCCGTCGGCTTTCATCGCGCTGATCGCCCGGTCGAAGCCGCTGACGATCTGCTGGTGCTGGGGGTTTTTCAGGCTGACCAGGATGTGCAGGCTGTTCTCGCTGACCGGTTCGCCGAAAAACTCCAACTGATCGCGCACCGTGTCGCGCGCGCGCATCAGAAACCAGTTGGCAACGTACTCGTCCTCCACGGCCAGGCTGACCCTGCCCGCAGCGAGCATGCCGATCGCCACCGGAAAGCTGCGCACCGGGACTTTCTGCAAACGCCGGTCGGCATCGAATTCAGCGGAATAGGCGTAATCGCGAACCACCGCAATCGAATGGGGATAAATGTCGGAGAGGCGTTCGAACTGGATGGCGTCGGCCTTGCGCTTGAGCAGGCGGATCCGGTTGTTCAGGTAGCCGTCGGAGAACTGCCCTATATGGGTGCGTGACTCGTTGTACCAGGCATTCACCAGCACGTCGTAGCGACCGTCGCCAATGCCCATCAATGCCCGCGCCCAGGGCACCTGCTCGAAGTCACTGGCAAAACCCGCGCGTTCGAGCGCCGTCTTGACCAAAGCGGTGGCTAGACCGCCCTGCGCCATGCTGGCATCGGTGAAAGGTGGCCAGGCATCGGCAACCAGACGGAGTTTTTCGGCATGCGCCGGGGTAACTGACAACATTCCAAGCAAACACAAGACTCGGAGCAAGGGTCGCATGCTCAAATCCTATAGCGGAGCTTCCGCGCTGTGGTTTGACCGCTTGAGCGTTTCAGTGCCAACAAATCCAGGTTGCGACGGCCAGATTACACAAACAGCCGTCCGGGTGGCAGAAGCAAATGATAGCTATATGCCTCTATTCCTGCCGGTCTTGCGGACACTTTGACACACGACAAAAAATGTCAGCACCGTTGTGGCTGGTTATCATCGGCGCATCCAACCAGAGAGAACCGTCATGCCCATCGACTGGATTTGCAAACATCACGCCGACCTTGGCAAAGAACAGCTCTACGCCGTGATGCAGTTGCGCAACGAAGTGTTCGTGGTCGAGCAGAAATGCGCCTACCAGGACCTCGATGGCCAGGACCTGAGCGGCGACACCTGCCACTTGATGGCCTGGCAGGACAATCAGCTGGTGGCTTATCTGCGCTTGCTCGATCCGACGTCCCAGGGTGGTGACGTGGTGATCGGCCGGGTGCTCATCGCCGAGGCGGGCCGCGGCCAGGGGCTGGGCCACGAATTGATGGTGCAGGGCCTCAAGCACGCGCAGGAAAACTGGCCGGACGTGCCGGTTTATCTTTCGGCCCAGGCGCATCTGCAGGGGTACTACAGCAAGCACGGCTTCGAAGTAGCGGGCGAGGAATACGTGGAGGACGGCATTCCGCATATCGGGATGCGGCGGTCCTGAGGCACTGAATCGTTGGGCATTCACCCGCGATTACGTTCCTGCGAATAGCCGCAAACGTAGGGATGGCGGCGCTCATGGCGCCGTCCTCGATTCCAGGTCCATATCAGCTGGCCATTCAACCTTGGGCGCCAGAAGCATGGCGATGTTGCACCACAGCACATCATTGTGGTCCCACGGCGGGCCGGGCGGCGGCAGTGCGTCGGGGCCTTGCTGCATGTAGGTGCAAACGTAGGCCCAGGCGTGCGCGTCAGCGCCCATGGCGGTCAGCGGGAAGCGGTCGATGACTTGGTTGGTGCCTGGCTTGACGATGGAGAGTTCAACACCGCATTGGAAAATTATCCCGCCCTGGGCAGTGGCGTGACGTCTGCTCCAGCGTTCGGCGCGGACCTGGGACCAGTCGTAGGCTACCGGCATTACCTGCCAGCGTTCGAAGGGGTTCCACCAGCGGTAATTGAAGTTGTAGGCATAGAGGCGTTGGCGGGCGCGGTTGAAACGAAGGGGTAAGTCTCTGGGTGGCGAGACATCGAACTTCCAGAAACACAGGGTGGACCAAACTCCAATCGGCATGATGGAGATGAATATAACCCACTCTTCAAAGCTGAGATCACGCCACTCTGATAGAAAAAGCCAAGACAAAATGGCAAGGGAAATAATTGAACTTGGTACGAACCAGATCACCACGCCCCTGACTAGAGCCGACGCACGCGGTAGCTCCAGAAAGACTTCATCCTGATGGTTGGGCGTATCGAACCCAAGCGCCGGGATTAATACTGGCGGCTCGTCGGGACCGGGCAAGTCCTCTTTCCAGCCGGGACAAGGCGGAACGATTTGAGGCCTTTTCATTCGGAGCCCCACCCCTTCCATTCGTCAATCTTGTCTTCCTTCGCGATCAGCTGGGCTACACCCGCGACGTCGAGCGCGATGGCGTGAACATCGAGAGTCCCGAAATCCATCGACATAGTGCTCATGGCGCCGTCCTCGATTCCAGGTCCATGTCGGCAGGCCATTCGACCTTGGGCGCCAGAAGCATAGCGATGTTGCACCACAGCACATCGTTGTGATCCCACGGCGGGCCGGGCGGCGGCAGTGCGTCGGGGCCTTGTTGCATGTAGGTGCAAACGTAGGCCCAGGCGTGCGCGTCGGCGCCCATGGCGGTCAGGGGGAAGCGGTCAATGACTTCGTTCGTGCCTGGCTTGACGATGGAGAGGTCAACACCGCATTGGGAGATGATCCCGCCTTGGGCCGTTGCGTGACGTCTGCTCCAGCGTTCTGCGCGTACGTGGGACCAGTCGTAGGCCACGGGCACTACCTGCCAGCGTTCAAAAGGGTTCCACCAGCGGTACTTGAAGTTGTAGGCGTAGAGGTGCTGGCGGGCTCGGTTGAAGCGAAGTGGGAAGTCCCGCGGGGGAGCTACATCGAACTTCACACAGAGCCAGAGAGACCAAACCGACACAGACATGCCAAAGATCAACATGATCCACTCTTCGAGTTGCAATACACGCCAATCTGACAAGAAAATCCAAAACAATACGAGTATGTGGATGCTCATGACCGGTGCGAAAAAGATCACTACTCCCCTGATAAGTGCCGACGCACGCGGCAGTTCCAGAAAAACCTCATCCTGATGGTTAGGCGTATTGAACCCAAGCGCTGGAACTACTACTGGCAACTCGTCGGGACCGGGCAAGTCCTCTTTCCAGCCGGGACATGGGGGTATGAGGTTAGGTCTTTTCATACAGAGCCCCACCCCTTCCATTCGCCAATCTTGTCTTCCTTCACGATCAGCCGGGCCACACCTGCTTCATCACTCTTGTCGGGCCAGTAAGAAACCTTTAGCTGAAGGGCGTGAACTTCAAGATTCCCAAAAAAACTGATGAGGCCGCTGATTTCGAGCGTTCCAGACTCGGCATCGTGGCTAATCAAGGGCGCCGTCGTTTCAGGGTGGTAACCCGGCCACTTCCACGAAGCCGGGGGCGGCAACGCTCCATTCATGCCACCGGTACGGCCACTTGCGATGGTCTCTCCCGAGCTTTGACCAGGCCGATACACCTGCAACGCCCACTCGTAGCGCGATGCGTCGACACCGTATCCTGGCAGAACAATTTTGTAGTCCAGAAAGAGTCCAGCAGGAACTGCATCGCCAATGGGAAGTCCGCCACTGTGATCGGCCTTCACTTTCATCGCAGCGTCTGCGGTCAAACCCAGCAATACCGCATTCAAGACACCAATCGCCGTGTCCATGTCCTTCGAGGTCGTCCAGCGTCGGTGTTCTTGCGGTATGCCCCAGAGGGAATGGCGAGCCCACAATTCCAGGGACTCTGACTCTAGCCTTTTAGCCCAAGCCGCAAACCCATACGCGGCGAGGCCTAGCAGCAAGGCGATCCCGAGTGGAGCGAGTGCTAATGCTGCCGGAGCCAAGGAGCCCAAAACCCCGGCTATCGCTGAGCCTGCTGCCATAGCGGACGCTACCCTATAAGCAGTTCTTGCCGTTCTATCGCCAGCTTCGTATGCCCGAATCGCCGCCAACGCATACTGCACCCCCTCCACCACACTCGCCAACGCCACAATCGCCCCGCCGAACTGCACGATCCGAATCCCAAGTCCGATCTTCTGCACCTCGCCCGCCGCCCGAACCACCTCGATAGTCAGATCTGGCCGCAAAATATGAACAGCCATCCCGACAGCTTCCACACCCGCGCCCATCACCCCGACCGATGCTGACATGACCGCGGCCGCCGCCTCGGCATCGCCATCTCCCACTGTATTGAGCATGTTTTCGTAACTTCTGCGCAGTGCATCCTGCTGAAACCACAGGCTTCCCAACGCCAGCCCCATACCGATTCCCCCGGGCACCGCAGCTTTTCCGGCGTTACGCATGCTGCGCATCGAATCCCGCGCCAGCAGGAGGGCGACGTCGGCATTGAGGCTCATGTGCCGCGCAAGGTCATCCATGCTGCCCTTGAGGGCGGTCGTGCCAATGCTGACGTTGCGCAGGGCATCGCCGACGCCGTCGCCAAGACCGACCCGCAGTTTGTCCAGGCGGGCCTGCAAGGCTTCGGCACTCTCCAGCGTCCAGACCTTGACCTCGATGAGCACCGCATGGCTGCTGGCCAGGGCCGGGGTAAAGCTCTTGCCCAGCAGCATGGCGCGCACCTTGTGCTCGGCTGGCTTGCGGAACTGCTGGTCGAGTTGCGCGATGACGCGCTCGGTTCCTTCGTACAGCACCTCGTTGAGCAGCGTGAGGTACTCGCCCACCTTGAGGGAAATGGTGATCTGCGTGATGTGCACACCGGAGAAGCGCAGCATGGCTTCCCTGTGCAGATGCCCCACCAGCGCCTTGGCGTGCTTCGATAGCTGGTTAACGAGGGCGTAGCTGGCAGTGGCGCCAGCCGCGAGCAACTCGCCGATCGCGGTCTGCACGGGTTCGACCATGAGCTGTTGGCCCTGGTCGGTGCCGATTAAGGTCTTGATGCTGTGGTAGACGCGGGTCCGCTCGTCGGCGAGCAGCTCATCGGTCAGTTGTTCGAGCAGGCTTTTGTCCTTGGCCATCAAGGCTTGGTAGAACAGGCTGTTGCGGTTCTCGAGCTCTTTCTGCCAGAGACGTCCGCTGGGACCAAGCGTGCCATCTGCGCTGCGCTCGGTCGGCCCGCCTGCCAGGCATGTCCGCGTCATGAGGATATAAGCCTTCACCGACTCAGTGGTGGTAACGCTGTAGTCGTTGAGAGCCGCCAGTTGGAAGGCCGCGCCGTGGTAGTGACTGGCATACGGCTCAGCGACGTCGTCGATGATGCTTTGCCAGGCTGCCAATGTCTTGTTGTAGCGGTCCTCGAAGTCCTCGCGTTTTTTTTCGTCGTAGCGGTCCCCTAGCCGTTCGAGGGCATCGGCCTGTTCTGCGGCGATCCTGCGCGTCTTCTCGGTCTCAAGGTCGAGGGTCGGCAATGTGTTTCTAACGCCGAGAACGCTATCGTTCCACTTGCCGCGCTGCTCGACGGTCTCCTCGGCATCCTTGATCGCCCGTTCTTCCGCCCTCTGGACTTGCACCTTACGGATACCAAGCAGCGCTTGGGAGGTGAAATATTTGAAGCTCCGCGTCGGCTCGGCACGCCATTTCTGCATGGCCTGGTAGCGCAACAGGCGCTGGGCGTTGAGCTCCTGGACCATGCCAATCGGGTCGGGCAACACCAGGGCCAGCACACCGTTGGCCAGCTTGTGCTCCTCAGTCACCGCACGGACATGGCCTGCCAGGGCGCGCAGTCGGTGATTGCGCGGGTAGAAGCCGTGCACGCTCTGGAAATCGCCCGCCATGGGCTGGGCGTATTCGAGCACCTGATGCATCTGCAGGTCGGCTTCGGTCATGGCGATACCGATGCTGGCAGGGTCGTTGCGGGCGGTCTTGAGGTCGAGTTTGTAGAAGCGGTCCTCCAGCGCCATGCCATCGACCACGCCACCGCGCAGGTAGCTATTCAGCACACTCTCGGGCCAGGGGTCGTTGGCGAGCGCCAGCCAGGCGGTGGAGTATTTTTCGGTTTTGATGTTGATGAACGACGCGGGAATATCGTGATCCTGTTGAATACAGATTTCGCACAAGGACCGGGGCTCTTCGCGAGGGACCTGATAGGGCCGAAACTGACGCAGCGCGCCCTCGGGGGAGATCTCGTAGGCCTGCCACTCCCTATTGTCGAGCAGCACATAGAGATAGCCGCTACGCAGGGTGCGCGGCTGGTCGGCCCGCAAGCGTACGGCCTTGACTTCGGAGCCGCGGCTCAGCGGCAGCGCCTGGGTGTACCAGGGCTCCGGGGCATAGGCAGCACGCAGGGGCAGGATGGGCAGGCCGCTACGCTGACAGGTGCTGCAGATGCCGGTGGGGACCGGGCACGCTTCGTTGATAGCGATATCGGCGGCGACGCTGAAGCTGAAAGTCATGAGTAATCCTCCGCGCGAGGCAGGTCAGCCGCGGAGCTGGACTCGACGAGTCCGGATGCATTACTGGTGATGAAGCGCAAACAGGATTGGACGGGCATGCAGTGCTCCCTGCAACTGCGCACCCCGCACCAGATTCAGGGCAAGGCCGCATGAGAAAGGTAACCACCGGGGTGCCGGGCCATACGCTTGCTGGCCCTGACCCTGGAGGATTCCATGGAAGAAATTCCGCAGAATCCTGCATGCGCGATCAGTGACCGGGATATAGGAAAAATCCTAAGAAAGGCAGTGAAATCACCTGGATTTCAGAAAACCAACTGACCACGTGTTGATCGAATGAAATAGTCAGCGCTCGAGCGCTTGAGCGCGCTATTGCTGAAAAGCCCGCTACAGGGATCTGCGGCGAGCCAGAAAGCAGGTCAATCAGGGATACCCCAGAACCTCGCGAATCCCCCGCAGGTTCTGAATGATCCACCCCTTGTCGATCGCGCCCCAATCATGAATCCGGTAATGCCCGGCATGGTTGCGCGCCCCCGCTTCCTGCTCGAACTCACAAACGATATCCAGATCGGCCAGCGCGGCGATGGTGTCCTGCGCGGTGCGGCGGGGCATGCCGGTGGCGGCCATCAGCGCCGGGACGCTGCTGGCGGTCTGGCTGTCGATCAGCCAGGCAACGTACAGACGACGGTAGAAACTGCTCTTGGTCTTGCTTACGTCCATGCAAAGGGTCCTTTGACTCACTGATCGCCCGGCAACTCGCGCCAGGTCAGGTAAACGCGCAGGTCGAACTCCAGTTGATGGTAGCCCGGCTGCATGTATTCACAGAGTTTGTAGAAAGCCTTGTTGTGGTCGGCTTCCTTGAAGTGCGCCAGTTCGTGCACCACGATCATGCGCAGGAACTCCGGCGCCGCCTCCTTGAACAGCGAAGCGATGCGGATCTCTTTCTTCGCCTTGAGCTTGCCGCCCTGTACCCGCGAAACCGCCGTGTGCAGGCCGAGCGCACGGTGGGTCAGGTCGAGGCGGTTGTCGAACAGTACTTTGTCGAGGCTTGGCGCGTTTCGCAGGTGTTCCTGCTTGAGGTTCTGCGCGTAGCTGTACAGCGCCTTGTCACTCTGCACGTCATGCCGGGCCGGATAGCGCTTTTGCAGGTAGTCGCCCAACTGGCCACGGGCGATCAACTGGCGCACCTGATCTTGCAGGGCGGGCGGGTAGGCTTGCAGGTACTTGAGGGTGTTCATGGCTGCTGCGGGTGAAAGGGGAAAGGCCGCAGTGTACCCAACTACTGCCCTTGCCAGTCAAAAAAGGCCGGGAAGCGCCCGGCTTCCGCCGCGGTGATCGGCCGTGCCACGAGGAAGCCCTGGACGTACTCGCAGCCGTGTTCGCGTAACCATTGCGCCTGCTCCGGGGTTTCCACGCCCTCGGCAATCACGCTGATGCAGTACTGCTGGCAGAGGTCGATGACGCAGCGCACCAGCGCCGCGTCGACGTCGGAATCGGGCAGGCGTGCCACCAGGTGGCGGTCGAGCTTGAGCGTATCGATCGGCAGGTCGCGCAGCAGGCGCAGCGAACAATCGCCGGCGCCGAAATCATCCAGCGCCACACGCACGCCCAACTCGCGCAGTTTGCGCAGCTGGCGCAACGCGGCGTCGAGGTTGTCGGTCAGCGAGGTCTCGGCGATTTCCACTTCCAGCTGGCTCGGTTTCAAGCCTTCGCGTGCGATGACCTGCGACAGCTCTTCGATCAGATTGGGCATGCCGAACTGCACGCGACTGAGGCTGATGCCCAGGGTCAGGTCGTCAGGGAAATGCCCGCACCAGGCTCGCCGCTGCTCGGCGCCCTGGCAGTAGATCCAGGACGCCAGGCGGTTGATCAACCGCGCTTCTTCCAGCAACGGCAGGAACAGCCCCGGCGGCACATCGTCGACACTCGGATGGCGCCAGCGCAGCAGCGCCTCGAAGCCGCGCAGGCGACCGTCGGAGAACGCCACCTGCGGCTGGAACACCAGGGTGAAATCCTGGTTATCCACCGCCGCGCGAACGCTGTCTTCCAGCATCAGCCGCGAACGGGCGCGGCCGTTAAGGTCTTCGTCGTAGTAACGGTACTGCTGGCGCCCGGCCTGCTTGGCCGCGTACATCGCCGTATCGGCAGCGCGCAGCAGCCCGTCGAGGTTGGCGCCGCAGTCGGGGTAAATGGCGATGCCGATACTGACCCCGAGCATCACTTCCAGGCCGTCGATCTGCTGACGGATCGACATGCGCTCGATGCACTTCTCGGCAAAGCGCGCCGCCTGTTCGGGGTAGTCGAGATCGTCGAGCAAGGCGGTGAATTCATCGCCGCCCATCCGCGCCAGGATGCCGTGGCCGCCCAGGCAGTCTTTCAATTGCTCGGCGACCCAGTGCAGCACCTGATCGCCGGTTTCGTGGCCAAGGGAATCGTTGACCCGCTTGAAGCCGTCGAGGTCCAGGTACATCAGGGCATGGTGCTTGTCCGAATGTTCGCTGCGTACCAGCGCACTTTCCGCGGCCTGATAGAAACCACGGCGATTGAGCAAGCCAGTGAGCGGATCGGTGACCGCCTGATGCTCCAATTGCTGGTGCAGGCTGCGCACCACCGACATGTCCAGCACCGTCACCACCATCGCGCGTTGCTCACCGGGCAAGGCAGCGCAGGACAGCGCCACCGGCAGCGCCTGGCCATTGCTGGTGCGCAGCACGGCGTCATGCAGGCGGAAAATATCCCGTTCCAGGTATGCCTGATAAAACGCCGACTCGCGCCATTGCGCCGCCGTCGGCGACAGCACGAAGTCCAGCAGGCCGGCGCCCTGCAACTGGTCGACCGACGCGAGCAGCAAGCGGGAAATGGCCGGGTTGGCGAAGCGAATGGTGCCGTCCTCGGCCACCACCAAAATGCCTTCGGCGGCGTTTTCCAGCACCGAGGCGTTGAAGGCACGGGCCGCTTCCAGGTCGCGGGTCAGCCGTTGCAAGGCGCGACGGTTGCGCTGCTGGTCGAGCAGGGCCTGCACCTTGGGCTTGAGAATTTGCGGGTCGAAGGGTTTGAACAGGTAATCCACGGCGCCGCTGGCGTAGCCCTTGAGCACCGCCGCCTGGGTCTGTTCGTTGGCGGTCAGGAAGATGATTGGTGTCAGCCGGGTACGCTGGCTTCCGCGCATCAGGCGGGCCACTTCAAAACCGTCCATGCCCGGCATCTGCACATCCAGCAGAACCAGGTCGACTTCATGTTCAAGCAAGGTACTCAGGGCTTCGATCCCCGAGCTGGCAGTCAAGACTTGCCAATCCTGACGTGCAAGCAAGGCACGCATGCTGGTCAGGTTTTCCGGATAGTCATCAACGACCAGTAGAACCGAGCCGACTTCTTGGGTCGGAATTTGAGCGCATTCCATGCTGCTTCTCTCTGGCAACTACGTCATCTTTCGGATGAAATCTGCGAATGTGACTCTAGACCCGAGTTTTCCAAATCTAAAGCTGGCAACTGGCCAACAGGTGTTTTAACGATAGTTCGCCGACTAACGGTCTTCCTGAGTGATCAACAGGCATAAAAAAACCCGCATCGCTGCGGGTTTTTTTGGTTTGCGCGCGTATCAGTTGACCTTCGCGGCCAGCTCGCCTTTGGCGTAACGCAGGAACATGTCGTCCAGGGAGATCGGCTTGATCTTCGAGGCGTTGCCCGCGGTGCCGAACGCTTCGTAGCGGTCGATGCAGATGTCGCGCATGGCTTCGACAGTCTTGGCGAAGTATTTGCGCGGGTCGAACTCGGCCGGGTTCTGCGCCAGGAAGCGACGGATCGCGCCGGTGGAGGCCAGACGCAGGTCGGTGTCGATGTTTACCTTACGCACGCCGTACTTGATGCCTTCGACGATTTCTTCGACCGGCACGCCGTAGGTTTCTTTGATGTCACCACCGAACTCGTTGATGATCGCCAGCCAGTCCTGTGGAACCGAGGACGAGCCGTGCATCACCAGGTGAGTGTTAGGGATGCGCTTGTGGATTTCCTTGATGCGGTCGATCGCCAGGATGTCGCCGGTAGGCGGCTTGGTGAACTTGTAGGCGCCGTGGCTGGTGCCGATGGCGATGGCCAGGGCATCGACCTGGGTTTTCTTGACGAAGTCAGCGGCTTCTTCCGGATCGGTCAGCATCTGGCTGTGATCCAGGATGCCTTCAGCGCCGACGCCATCTTCTTCACCGGCCTGACCGGTTTCCAGGCTGCCCAGGCAACCCAGCTCACCTTCCACGGAAACGCCGCAGGCGTGGGCGAATGCCACGGTCTGTTGGGTGACGCGGACGTTGTATTCGTAGTCGGACGGGGTTTTGCCGTCGGCTTTCAGCGAGCCGTCCATCATCACCGAGCTGAAGCCCAGTTGGATGGAGCGCTGGCAGACGTCAGGGCTGGTGCCGTGGTCCTGGTGCATGCACACCGGGATGTGCGGGAATTCTTCGATCGCCGCCAGGATCAGGTGGCGCAGGAACGGCGCGCCGGCGTATTTGCGGGCACCGGCCGAGGCCTGGACAATCACCGGAGAGTCGGTCTTGTCAGCGGCTTCCATGATGGCGCGCATCTGTTCCAGGTTGTTGACGTTGAAAGCTGGAACGCCGTAACCGAACTCGGCGGCGTGGTCCAGCATCTGGCGCATGCTAATGAGTGCCATTGTGTATCTCTCTCCCGACAAGCGTCGTTTTTCGTGCAAACCTGCCGCAGCGGCGGTTGCTGTTCAAGTTGTGTGGGCCAGTATCAGCCGGCCCGGCCAGTCACGGTGCCTTGCAGCCCCGCCCTATCAAATCGTTGGTCGCAACCCAGTACACCAGGCCCTCATCGCCCTTGGTGTGCAAGGCCAGCACGCCATCGCTGTACAACGCTCCGGATCCGGCCGGCTCAGGCTTGAGCCGGTAGACCTGATCGCCGCCGCCAAGGCGTACGTCCATCTCCTGGTTGCCGGCGCCTGCCGCACGCCAGAGCACTTCGGCCTTGCTGTCGCAGACCCAGCGGGTCCAGTTGTCGGCCGGGGCCGCCGCCGGTGCGGGCGTGAAGCTGGCGCATCCTGCGAGTGTTGCCAGGGCCATCGAGGCCAGAACACCTTTCATCCACTTCCTCCAGCAGACCACAAACCTGGCGACAGGTTGTCGCGAGCCGATCAAGGGCATCCCTTGGCCCGGCGCTGATGTTCGTCGTCGTATTTTTCCAGGCCATCGGGACCGAGCCGTTTATTGATGACCGGCGCGGTCTCCGCCTGCCATTCGGACTGGTAGCAGCCACCCTTTTCCGCGGCGGGCCGATCGGGAGCGGAGTCGGGCGTACTGGAGCAGGCGCTCAGCACGACGCTCATGACCATCAAGGACAAGCGCTTGATCATCTGTTCGCTCCCTTTGCCTGGCACCGGGCGACTCAGGCCTTGGCCCGCTGTTCCAGAACCTCGACCGCCGGCAGGACCTTGCCCTCGACGAATTCGAGGAACGCACCGCCACCGGTAGAAATGTAGGAGATATCAGCCGCGACGCCATATTTGTCGATGGCCGCCAGGGTGTCGCCACCACCGGCGATGGAGAAGGCACTGCTTTGCGCGATCGCTTTGGCCAGGGTCTTGGTGCCGTTGCCGAACTGGTCGAACTCGAACACGCCGACCGGGCCGTTCCACAGCACGGTTTTCGACGATTTCAGCAGCTCGGCGAATTGCTCGGCGGTTTTCGGGCCGATGTCCAGGATCATGTCGTCGTCGGCAACGTCGGCGACCGATTTGACGGTGGCTTCAGCGTCTTCGGCGAAGGCCTTGGCAACCACCACGTCGACCGGCAGCGGCACGTTGACCTTGGCGGCGATGGCCTTGGCGGTCTCGACCAGATCAGGCTCGTACAGTGATTTGCCGACCTTGTGACCGGCCGCGGCGAGGAAGGTGTTGGCGATACCGCCACCGACGATCAGCAGGTCGCAGATCTGGCTCAGGCTGTTCAGCACGTCCAGCTTGGTGGATACCTTGGAGCCGGCAACGATGGCGGCCATCGGTTTGGCCGGCGCTTTCAGGGCCTTGCCCAGGGCGTCCAGCTCGGCGGCCAGCAGCGGGCCAGCAGCGGCGACCTTGGCGAACTTGGCCACGCCATGGGTCGAACCTTCAGCGCGGTGAGCGGTGCCGAAGGCATCCATGACGAACACGTCGCACAGCGCGGCGTACTTCTGCGCCAGCTCGTCGGCGTTCTTTTTCTCGCCTTTGTTGAAGCGCACGTTCTCGAACAGCACGATGTCACCGGCCTTCACCTCGACACCGTCCAGGTAGTCGGCGACCAGCGGCACGTCGCGGCCCAGGGCCTTGCTCAGGTAGTCGGCAACCGGCTTGAGGCTGTTCTCGGCCGAGAACTCGCCTTCGGTCGGACGGCCAAGGTGCGAGCAGACCATCACCGCCGCGCCCTTCTCCAGGGCCAGCTTGATGGTCGGCAGCGAAGCAAGGATGCGCGCATCGCTGGCAACCACACCGTCCTTCACAGGGACGTTGAGGTCTTCGCGGATCAGTACGCGCTTACCTTGCAGATCGAGGTCGGTCATCTTCAAAACGGTCATGAATGCAGTCCTTCAGGGCTGTTTGCGAGTGGTGCGGGTGGTGTGGTCCACGACGCGCAGAAAATGATCGGCGACGTCGAGCATGCGGTTGGCGAACCCCCATTCGTTGTCGAACCAGGCCAGCAGGTTCACCAGGCGAGGGCCGGAAACACGGGTCTGGCTGGCATCGACGATGGCCGAATGCGGGTCATGGTTGAAATCACAACTGGCGTGGGGCAGCTCGGTATACGCCAGCAGCCCCTGCAACGGTCCGCTCAGGGCCGCGTCCCGCAGCACCTGGTTGACCTCGGCGGCCGTGGTGTCGCGGGTGGTTTGCAGGGTGATGTCCAGGCACGACACGTTCACCGTCGGTACACGCACGGCTTTGGCCTGGATTCTCCCGACAAGTTCCGGGAGCAGTCGCTCGATACCTCGGGCCAAGCCGGTGGACACCGGAATCACCGACTGGAACGCCGAACGGGTGCGGCGCAGGTCTTCGTGGTGATAGGCGTCGATGACGGGTTGGTCGTTCATCGCCGAGTGGATGGTGGTGATCGACACATAGTCGATGCCGAACGCCTGATCCAGCACCCGCAGCAGCGGCACGCCGCAGTTGGTGGTGCAGGAGGCGTTGGACACCAGCAACTCGTCGCCGGTCAGGCAGTCCTGGTTGATGCCATAGACCACGGTGGCATCGACGTCCTGCTCGCTGGCCATCGGCTGGGAAAACAGCACCCGCGGTGCGCCCGCATCAAGGAAGCGCTGGCCATCGGCGCGGGTGTTGTAGGCCCCGGAGCATTCCAGTACCAGGTCGACGTTCAGCGCTGCCCAGTCGATGCCCTCGGGTGTGGCACTGCGCAGTACTTTCACGCAGTCGCCATTGATATGCAGACAGTCGCCGTCGACCTTCACCTCGCCGGGGAAACGCCCGTGGGTGGAGTCGAAGCGTGTCAGATATTCCAGACTGGCCTGGTCGGCCAGGTCATTCAGCGCAACGATCTCGAAGCCCGCCTTCGCGCCCCGTTCGACGAGTGCGCGCAGGACGCAACGACCGATACGGCCGTAACCGTTGAGTGCAACTTTATAGGGACGCGGTTGAGACATTGGGGGCTCACGGAACAGATCGTTATCGGCAATCGGCGGTTTTTTGCGTTGTCGCATTCGGTGACAAGCCCGCCCCTGCAAGTGCGGGGGCGGGCTTGTCATCGATCCGCAGATCCTTACATCAGTCTTCCAGCAGCTCTTCGGCGGTACCCAGGATGTTTTCCAGGGTGAAGCCGAACTCTTCGAACAGTGCGCTGGCCGGAGCCGATTCACCGTAAGTGGTCATGCCGATGATGCGACCTTCCAGGCCGACGTACTTGTACCAGAAGTCAGCGTGGGCAGCTTCGATGGCGATGCGCGCACCGACTTCCAGCGGCAGTACCGACTGCTTGTAGCCAGCGTCCTGGGCGTCGAACACGCTGGTGCTCGGCATCGACACGACGCGGACCTTGCGGCCCTGCTCGGTCAGCTTGTCGTACGCCTGAACGGCCAGGCCCACTTCGGAACCGGTGGCGATCAGGATCAGCTCAGGCTCGCCGGCGCAGTCCTTGAGCACGTAACCGCCACGGGCGATATCGGCGATCTGCTGGGCGTCACGATCCTGATGCTGCAGGTTCTGGCGCGAGAAGATCAGCGCCGAAGGGCCGTCCTTGCGCTCCAGGGCGTGCTTCCAGGACACCGCCGATTCAACGGCGTCAGCCGGGCGCCAGGTATCCAGGTTCGGCGTGCTGCGCAGGCTGCTCAGTTGCTCGATCGGCTGGTGAGTCGGGCCGTCTTCGCCCAGACCGATGGAGTCGTGGGTGTAGACGTGGATCACGCGCTGCTTCATCAGGGCGGACATGCGCACCGCGTTACGGGCGTATTCCATGAACATCAGGAAGGTCGCGCCGTAAGGCACCAGGCCGCCGTGCAGGGCGACGCCGTTCATGATTGCGGTCATGCCGAATTCGCGCACGCCGTAGTACATGTAGTTGCCGTTGGCATCTTCATGGCTGACGCCCTTGCAACCTTTCCACAGGGTCAGGTTGGAACCGGCCAGGTCGGCCGAGCCGCCGAGCAGTTCCGGCAGCAGTGGGCCGAAAGCGTTCAGGGTGTTCTGGCTGGCCTTGCGGCTGGCGATGGTTTCGCCTTTGGCGGCCACTTCGGCGATGTAGGCGGCGGATTTCTCTGCGAAGTCGGCCGGCAGGTCGCCGTTCAGACGACGCTTCAGTTCGCTGGCCAGCTCAGGGAAGGCGGCGGCGTAAGCGTCGAAGCGCTTGTTCCACTCGGCTTCAGCGGCGGCACCGGCTTCCTTGGCGTTCCACTCGGCATAAATCTCGGCAGGCACTTCGAACGGACCGTAGTTCCAGTTCAGTTCCTTGCGGGCCAGGGCGATTTCGTCGTTGCCCAGTGGGGCACCGTGGCAATCTTCCTTGCCCTGCTTGTTCGGCGAACCAAAACCGATGATGGTCTTGCAGCAGATCAGGGTAGGCTGCTCGCTCTTGCGGGCGGTCTCGATGGCGGTCTTGATTTCGTCGGCATCGTGGCCGTTGACGTTGCGGATCACCTGCCAGTTGTAGGACTCGAAACGCTTCGGCGTGTCGTCGGTGAACCAGCCTTCGACTTCACCGTCGATGGAGATGCCGTTGTCATCGTAGAAGGCAACCAGCTTGCCCAGGCCCAGGGTACCGGCCAGGGAAGCGACTTCGTGGGAAATGCCTTCCATCATGCAGCCATCGCCGAGGAACACATAGGTGTTGTGATCGACGACATTGTGGCCAGCACGGTTGAACTGGGCGCCCAGCACTTTCTCAGCGAGGGCGAAGCCCACGGCGTTGGCCAGGCCCTGGCCCAACGGACCGGTGGTGGTCTCGACGCCAGGGGTGTAGCCGAATTCCGGGTGGCCCGGGGTGCGGCTGTGCAGTTGGCGGAAGCTCTTCAGGTCATCGATGGACAGGTCGTAGCCGGTCAGGTGCAGCAGCGAATAGATCAGCATCGAGCCGTGACCGTTGGACAGCACGAAGCGGTCACGGTCAGCGAAATTCGGGTTGCTCGGGTTGTGCTTCAAAAAGTCACGCCAAAGAACCTCGGCGATATCCGCCATGCCCATGGGGGCACCGGGATGGCCGCTGTTGGCTTTTTGCACGGCATCCATGCTGAGGGCACGAATGGCGTTGGCACGCTCACGACGGCTGGGCATCGCTTGTCTCCTGGGGCTTGAATAAAGAACGAACGGAAAAAAGGCGGCCATTTTCGCCCAGGCGCATGCCCGGGGGCAATGACGGATGGTCGAACTGGAACGATTTTCCTGCGTTTGCGCGGTGATTCCGTGGCCGGACCAACGAAACAGCCGAAAAAGCCTGCCCCGCCGACAGTTTTAGCTCCGTCCATCGACCAATATCAAAACTTTTTGATATTGGTCTTGCGACGCGGGTTTGGCCTGACTAGACTGCCGCCCCATGAATATTCGCGTACCCGTTCCGGATTCTCGGCAAAGCGACCGCCTGGCTGCCCTGTGCAAGTCGGGCGGCGACCCGCTGCGCCTGAACGTGTTGCGCGTGCTGGCCAGCGATTCGTTCGGCGTGCTGGAACTGGCGCAGATCTTCGCCATTGGCCAGTCCGGCATGAGCCACCATCTCAAGGTGCTGGCCCAGGCCGAACTGGTGGCGACCCGCCGCGAAGGCAACGCGATCTTCTATCGCCGCGCCCTGCCCGACGGCCTGAGCCTGGGCGGCAAGCTGCACGCCGCGCTGCTCGAGGAAGTCGACGGGCTGCCGCTGGCGGAAGACATGCAGGCGCGGATCGGCCAGGTCCAGCAACGGCGCGCGGCCACCAGCCAGGACTTCTTCCTCCGCGTGGAAGAGAAATTCCGCGCCCAGCAAGACCTGATCGCCGGCCTGGCGCAGTACCGCGAAAGCCTGCTGACGCTGCTCGACAAGCTCAGCTTCGAGCCCGGCGCGAGCGCCCTGGAAGTCGGCCCCGGCGACGGCGAATTTCTTCCCGAGCTGGCCCGGCGCTTCGCCCAGGTCACCGCACTGGACAACAGCCCGACCATGCTCGACCTGGCCCGCCAGGTCTGCCAGCGCGAACGGCTGGCTAACGTAAACCTGCAACTGGCCGATGCCCTCAATACCACCGAGGTCCAGGCCGATTGCGTCGTGCTGAACATGGTCCTGCACCACTTCAGCGATCCGGCCGCGGCCCTGGAACAACTGGCCGAACGCGTCAAACCAGGCGGCAGCCTGTTGGTTACAGAGTTATGCAGCCACGACCAGAGTTGGGCCCGCGAAGCCTGCGGCGATCTCTGGCTGGGCTTTGAACAGGACGACCTGCTTCGTTGGGCGTGCGCTGCGGGACTGGCTCCCGGAGACAGCCTCTATGTGGGCTTACGTAATGGTTTCCAGATCCAGGTCCGCCATTTTCAGCGGCCGACTGGCAACACTCACCACCGGTAAATTTAGGAACCCGTCGAGATGAGCGAATACTCCCTTTTCACCTCCGAGTCCGTATCTGAAGGGCATCCGGACAAAATCGCCGACCAGATTTCGGACGCGGTGCTGGACGCCATCATCGCGCAAGACAAATTCGCCCGTGTGGCGTGTGAAACCCTGGTGAAAACCGGCGTGGCGATCATCGCTGGCGAAGTGACCACTTCGGCCTGGGTCGACCTCGAAGACATCGTGCGTAAAGTCATCGTCGACATCGGCTACAACAGCTCCGACGTCGGCTTCGATGGTGCGACCTGCGCCGTCATGAACATCATCGGCAAGCAGTCCGTGGACATCGCCCAGGGCGTTGACCGCAGCAGGCCGGAAGACCAGGGCGCCGGCGACCAGGGCCTGATGTTCGGCTACGCCAGCAACGAAACCGACGTGCTGATGCCAGCACCGATCTGCTTCTCGCACCGTCTGGTCGAGCGCCAAGCCGAAGCGCGCAAATCCGGCCTGCTGCCGTGGCTGCGCCCGGATGCCAAATCCCAGGTCACCTGCCGCTATGAAGGCGGCAAGGTTGTCGGTATCGACGCGGTCGTGCTGTCCACCCAGCACAACCCCGAGGTTTCGCAGAAAGACCTGAAAGAAGCCGTGATGGAGCTGATCGTCAAGCAGACCCTGCCTGCCGAACTGCTGCACAAGGACACCCAGTTCCACATCAACCCGACCGGCCAGTTCATCATCGGTGGCCCGGTAGGCGACTGCGGCCTGACCGGCCGCAAGATCATCGTCGACAGCTACGGCGGCATGGCCCGTCACGGTGGCGGCGCGTTCTCCGGCAAGGATCCATCCAAGGTTGACCGTTCCGCCGCGTACGCCGGTCGTTATGTCGCCAAGAACATCGTTGCCGCCGGCCTGGCCGAGCGTTGCGAAATCCAGGTCTCCTACGCCATCGGCGTGGCCCAGCCGACCTCGATCTCGCTGAACACCTTCGGCACCGGCAAGATCTCCGACGACAAGATCATCAACCTGGTGCGCGAGTGCTTCGACCTGCGTCCGTACGCAATCACCACCATGCTTGACCTGCTGCACCCGATGTATCAGGGAACCGCTGCCTACGGTCACTTCGGCCGTACCCCGCAGCAGAAGACTGTCGGCGACGACACCTTCACCACCTTCACCTGGGAACTGACTGACCGCGTGGACGCCCTGCGCGCCGCCGCCGGCCTGTAATCCCCCAGCGTTGAAAGAGCCCCGGCCGGGTCACTGGCCGGGGCTTTTTTGTGTCCGAGGGTTGCATCGCCGCACCGTTTTCAAACGGTTTCGCGGCGTCGAAACATGGCCTGACACACCGGGCCAAACACCTTGGGCACTTCATTCCTAGGCTGTGATTTCCATTCCGCCGAGCAAGGACGCTCGTCATGCCGTTGATCACCGCCCTGCTGTTGTTTTTCCTTTCTCTCCCGGCCTTCGCCCAGGCCTGCCCCGACTGGTCCAGCAGCGTTGCCACCCGCCAGCTCACTGAACTGCGGGAACGCCTGGCCATCTGGGACGACCACTACCACCGCCTCGGTGTTTCGCTGGTCAGCGACGAACTGTACGACCAGCACCGCGCACGCCTGCACCGCCTGCAAGGCTGTTTCCCCGGTACCGATATCAACACCGCCAACCCGCTGGCCAGCGCGGCCGGCCCGATCCGCCATCCGGTGGCGCACACCGGCCTCGACAAGCTGGCGGACGAGAACGCCGTCGCGGCCTGGCTCAAAGGCCGGCAAGACGTGTGGGTCCAGCCCAAGGTCGATGGCGTGGCGGCGACGCTGATCTATCAGGGCGGCACACTGGTGCAACTGATCAGCCGCGGCGATGGCAGCACCGGTCATGACTGGAGCCGGCATATCCCTGTCCTCGACCCTGCCCTGCGCAACCTCGACGAACCCCGCGACCTGACCCTGCAAGGCGAGCTGTTTTGGCGCCTGGACGGCCATGTCCAGGCCAGCGCCGGCAGCCTCAACGCCCGCAGCCGGGTCGCCGGCCTGCTGGCCCGGCATCAGGTCAGCGCCGAAGACGGGCGCAACCTGGGCCTGTTTATCTGGGCCTGGCCCGATGGCCCGCAAGATCCCCGTGAACGCCTCGCCCGGCTCACCGCCCTTGGCCTGCGCAATAGCGAAACCTACAGCCAGCCGGTCAACCGCCTCGAAGACGCCGTGCGCTGGCGCCAGCACTGGTATCGCTCGCCCCTGCCATTCGCCAGCGACGGTGTGGTGCTGCATCAGGCTCGGCAACCGCCGGCGGAACGCTGGCAGCCGCGGGCGTCGCACTGGAGCGCGGCGTGGAAATACCCGTTCGCCCAGGCCGTGGCCGATGTGCGGGACGTGCACTTCCGGGTTGGCCGAACCGGTCGCATCACCCCGGTCATCCAGCTTGAACCGGTGCGCCTCGATGACCGCCTGGTGCGCCAGGTCAGCGCCGGCTCGCTGCAACGCTGGCAACAACTGGATATCCAGCCCGGCGACCAGATCACCCTCAGCCTGGCCGGGCTGACCATTCCGCGGATCGAAGCGGTCACCCAGCGCGGCCCACGACGGGGCGACGTGACACCGCCTGCGCCAGACACCTATCACCCGCTGAGCTGCTGGCAGCCAGACGTCGGCTGCCGCGAGCAGTTTCTCGAGCGCCTGACCTGGCTGGCGGGCAAACAGGGGTTGAACATGCCAGGCGTCGGCCCCGGCGCCTGGAACAAACTGCTCGACGCCGGCCGGCTGAACAGCCTTGCCGACTGGCTCGACCTACAGCCGGACGACCTCCTGAGCATCAACGGCATCGCCGAGCGCAGCAGCCAGCAGTTGCATGCCGCCTTCGGCCAGGCGCGTGCCCAGCCATTCAGCCGCTGGGCCAGGGCGCTGGGCGTACCGGCGCCGAAACAGACCGACCTGGGCGATTCCTGGGCCGCACTGGCCTCGCGCAGCGCCGCGCAATGGCAACAGGAGCCGGGTATCGGGCCGCTGCGCGCGGGGCAACTGGTGGCGTTCTTCAACGATCCGCAGGTCAGGAAACTCGCCGTTCGTCTGGCCGAACATGTAATCGAGGGTTTCTAAATCCCGTGGATCAGGGCAGCATCACGGGTTCTGCTTGCCCGACGACGGAGCTTTTATGAAATCGATTTCCCCGCTTGCCCTGTTCACTCTCTGCGCTGTACTCGCGGCCCCTGTGCTGGCCGCCGAAGAACAGCCGGGCCTGACCGGATGCGCCGCCAAAGAGCAGGCCATCAGCACTCAGATCGAACAGGCCCGCAGCCACGGCAACGCCGAGCAGCAAGCCGGGCTGGAAAAGGCCCTGAGCGAGGTGAAGGCCAACTGCACCGACGCCGGCCTGCGCAAAGAGCGCGAACAGAAAGTCCTCGACGCCCGCCACGAAGTCGCCCAGCGCAAGAAAGACCTCGACAAGGCCATGAAGAAAGGCGACTCGGAGAAGATCAACAAGCGCAAGGACAAGCTGGCCGAAGCCAACAAGGAACTGCAGGACGCCCTGCAGGAACTGGAGAAGTAAGGCGGGCTTTCAGACATCGCGACAGCTCGGCACCCGCCGAACCGTCGCGATCACTGTTTCTCAGTGGTTCCTGAACTCGGTATGACACGCCTTGCAAGCCGCCTCGACCTTGTCCATCGGCACCTGCAGCTGCGCGGCCTGCAACGGCTGAACGCGGGTGACGGTCACAAGCTCCGCCGTCGTCGCCTCGAGTTGCCGCGCCAGTTCCTCGAACCGCGCCTGCTTCTCCCAGACATCCGCGCGGGCGCTGGTATCATCCGTTTCCTTGACCTGCGGAAAATGCTTCCACGGCTCACGGGACAGCCCGTCGAGCTTGACCGCGCCGTCGGCGAATTTCTGCCCGTCGAAGTTCACCCGCCCGCGCAACATGCCGCCCATGTCCTCGCTGGTCTTGAGCATCTGCTTGAAGATGGCCTTGCGCTGGCCCAGCGGCGAATTCGGATCGACCCCGCCACAGGCGGTCAGGGTCAGGCAGGCCAGGAGTACAACGGAACAACGCTTGAGCATCATGGTCATCAACGGCTCACGGTAAAAAAGGCGGCCAGTATCCTCGCCTCACCGGCAAAGACCAATACCCCCAAGAAAACTACGGGTTGGGCAACGGCCCTAGCGCCCGCACGACCCGCAAAGGAAATACCCGCATGAATATTCCCCTGCGCCGCCTCGGCTGGAGCCTTTCCCTGTTTGCCCTGCTTGCTGGCTGCAACGGCGGCGCCCCGGAAAAATCCAAACCGCACCCGGTCGCCACCTACACCCACGCCACCTGGCAAGACCTGCCAAGCGTCGCCGAAGCCGATCTGGTGGCCGGCTTCGAAGCCTGGCGCAGCGCCTGCCAGCGCCTCAAGAACGACCCGGCCTGGGGCCCGACCTGCGCCGCGGCGGCCAACGTTCCGGCGGATGCCCGGCAGATTCGCGACTTTCTCGGTAATCAGTTGGAGGTCTACAGCCTGCGCTCGGCGGAAAACAGCGCCAACGGCCTGATCACCGGCTACTACGAGCCGGTCTATCCCGGCAGCGAAACCCGCACCGAGCGCGCCAACGTGCCGGTCTACGGCATCCCCGATGACCTGATCGTGGTGGCGCTGGACAGCGTCTATCCCGAACTCAAGGGTAAGCGCCTGCGGGGCCGCCTCGAAGGCCGCACCCTCAAGCCCTACGACACCGCCGAAGTGATCCAGCGCCAGGGCGTGAAAGCGCCGGTGGTGGCCTGGCTGACGGACCCGATGGACCTGCAGTTCCTGCAGATCCAGGGCTCGGGCCGTGTCCAGCTTGATAACGGCCGGCAACTGCGCCTGGGCTACGCCGACCAGAATGGCCACCCTTATCGCCCTGTGGGCCGCTGGCTGGTGGAGCAGGGTCAATTGAACAAAGAGGACGTGACCATGAGCGCCATCCACGCCTGGGCCCAGGCCAACCCGACGCGGGTGCCGGAATTGCTGGCGAGCAACCCCAGCTACGTGTTCTTCAGCACCCGCCCGGACAGCAATGAAGGCCCGCGCGGCTCGCTCAACGTACCGCTGACCGCCGGCTATAGCGTGGCGATTGACCGCAAGGTGATCCCGCTGGGCAGCCTGCTCTGGCTGTCCACCACCCGTCCCGACGGCAGCCCGGTGGTGCGTCCGGTGGCGGCGCAGGACACGGGCGGCGCAATCGCCGGTGAAGTGCGCGCGGACCTGTTCTGGGGAACGGGCGAAGCAGCCGGCAAGCTGGCGGGGGACATGAAGCAGCAGGGGCAGATCTGGTTGCTGTGGCCGAAGGGGATGGCCTTGCCGGCAGTGCCGCAGACCGAGGCCAAGTAAGCAGGCTCACAGCTTCTGTGGGAGCGAGCTTGCTCGCGAACGGGCGCGCCGCGGCCGCAGAAATGGGAGCGCTATGCGCTCCTTCGCGACGGTTCTGCGCCCCGACAAACTCGCGCCAAAAAGAGCACCGCCAATCAGGCCGAAACCACAAAGAAACTGATGATCAACCCAACCCCGACAAACCACACCACCGACCGCAGCGCCGCCCAGTCCGCCAGGTAGCAGATGATGTAAAGCAGGCGACTGGTGATGAACAGCACCGCCAGCACGTCCTGGGTGACTTGCTCGGCATTGCCGACAACATCCGCGATCAGCACCGCCGCGATAAACGCCGGCAAAATCTCGAAGCTGTTCATCTGCGCCGCGTGCGCCCGGCGCGGCCAGCCTTCGAGCTTGTCGAGGAAAGCCCGGGGATCATGGTTGTGGCGCAGGTTGAAGCGCCCGCTGCCGAACTTGGCGACGCTCGTACACAGGTACGGCAGGCACAGGGCGATCAATACACACCAGAAGGCGACAGTCATGGTTCAGTCCTTGTCAGAATCGAGGTTCGCGCCGGGTCAGAATTTCATCACCAGCATGCCGATCAGCACCAGCGCACAAGCCAAGAGCCTGGGCCCACCGAAAGGTTCTTTGAGGTAGCGCATGCCCAGCAGCACCACCAGGATCACGCTCACCTCGCGCAGCGCCGCCGCTTCGGCCACCTACCCGAGGTGCATCGCCCAGAGCACCAGAGCGTAGCTGAGCAATACGCAGACACCCACCGCCAGGCCAAGCTTCCACTGAGTCCGCCAGAACAGCACGAACGGCGCGCGCCGCGACACCGTCGCCAGCAGCGGAAATGGCAGGGAACAGGCCAGCGTCAGCCACACCAGATAATCCAGCGGCTGCGACCAGCGCCGGATCGCCTGGCCGTCGAGCCAGGTGTAGCAACCGATGCACAACCCGATCAGCGCCACCACCGGCAGCATCGACCACGGCAGGCGATCACCGCCGCCCCCGCGCCAGAGCAGGCAGGCCATGCCGCACGGGATCAACAGGATACCGATGATCTGCTGGCTGCTGAGGTCTTCGCCGGCGAACACCAGCGTCAGGGCCAGCACTACCAGGGGCGACAGGCCGCGCATCAGCGGATAGACCAAGCCAAGGTCGCCCACCCGATACGCCTTGATCAGCAGGACCCGATAGACCAGCTCGAAGCCCGCCGACGCCAGCAACCACGGCCAGATATCCGCCGGCGGCAACTGGACGAAACCGACCATCACCAGCGCGAACAGCAGGGCCACGGTATCCATGCTGGCGATCACCAGCAGACGCTCGCCGCTGAATTTGATCAGGGTATTCCAGGTTGCATGCAGCAGTGCCGCGACCAGCACCAGAGAAGTCGCTACCACGTCTCGATTCCTTCGCCATCTGCGGACAGGGTCCGTAAGCGGACGGCGAAGTTTCAACCAGCGGCAACAAAACAGCCAGCGCGCTGTCAATGGCGACATTGAAAAAAACTGTGTCCCGAAACGGTCAAAAGGCCATCAAAGTCTTTGCCCGCCTCGTTCGGGCACCGACTTGGAAGCCAATACAGGACCTAGGATGCTTGAGTTAGTTGCCGCGTTTATCTGTCTCACTACCCTCCTCACTTACGTGAATTACCGCTTTATCGGCCTGCCGCCCGCCATTGGCGTCATGGTCACCGCCCTGCTGTTCTCCCTGATGCTCCAGGCCCTGAGCCTGATCGGTTATCCGGGCCTGGAAGAACGCGTCGAAGGCCTGATGAACCAGATCGACTTCAACGACCTGTTGATGCACTGGATGCTGTCGTTCCTGCTGTTCGCCGGCGCCTTGCACGTCAACCTCGCCGACCTGCGCAGCTACCGCTGGCCGATCGGCCTGCTGGCCACCCTCGGCGTACTGATCGCCACAACGGTGATCGGCTTTCTCGCGCACTGGGTGTTCGCCTTGTTCGGCTGGAACGTCAGCCTGATCTACTGCCTGCTGTTCGGCGCCCTGACCTCGCCCACCGACCCGATTGCCGTGCTCGGCGCGCTGCGTACCGCCAATGCCTCGAAACCGCTGAAAACCACCATCGTTGGTGAATCGCTGTTCAACGACGGCACCGCGGTGGTTGTGTTCACTGTGCTGCTGGGCATCGTCCAGCTCGGCGAAACCCCGAGCGTCTCGGAAACCGCGATGCTGTTCGTTCGCGAAGCGATTGGCGGCGTGGTCTTCGGCGGCATCATCGGCTACTTCACCTACCGCATGATCAAGAGCATCGAGCAGTACCAGGTCGAGGTAATGCTGACCCTGGCGCTGGTCATCGGCGGCTCGGCGATGTGCTACGAGCTGCACGTTTCGGCACCGATCGCCATGGTGGTGGCCGGTCTGATCATCGGCAACATGGGCCGCAACCTGGCCATGAACGACATGACCCGGCGCTACATGGACGGTTTCTGGGAACTGATCGACGACATGCTCAACGCCCTGCTGTTCGCCCTGATCGGACTGGAACTGTTGCTGCTGCCGTTCAACTGGATGCACCTGGCGGCCGGCAGCGTGCTGGCGGTGGCGGTGCTGCTGTCGCGGCTGCTGACCGTGGCTCCGGCGATCGTCCTGCTGCGGCGCTGGCGCAGCGTGCCGAAAGGCACTGTGCGGGTACTGACCTGGGGTGGTTTGCGGGGCGGGGTGTCGGTGGCCCTGGCGCTGTCGCTGCCAATGGGCGATGAGCGTGACCTGCTGCTGTCGATCACCTACATCGTGGTGCTGTCGTCGATCCTGGTACAGGGATTGACGGTTGGGCGGGTGGTGCGGGGCGTTAGCGAACAGACGTCTTGAGCTGCAAGTTTAAGCTTCAAGCTACAAGAAAAAGCTGAAGCAAGAGCAGCACTGCGGTCTGCTCTTGCTCTTTCTTGTGGCTTATAGCTTGCCGCTTACCACTTGTCAGCTTATTCGACGGCGCTGTCCGGGAACTGGTCCTCGATGTACTTGATCTCGGTCCGTCCATGCGCTGCCGGCAAGCCGTCATCGCCCAGGTTGACGAACACCATGCGCTCGACGGTAAGCACCGCCTTGCGGGTGATCTTGTTGCGGACTTCGCACTTGAGGGTGATCGAGGTGCGGCCGAACTCGGTGGCGGTGATGCCCAGTTCGATGATGTCACCCTGGCGCGAGGCGCTGACGAAGTTGATTTCGGAGATGTACTTGGTCACCACGCGCTGGTTGCCCAGCTGGACGATCGCGTAGATCGCCGCCTCTTCGTCGATCCAGCGCAGCAAGCTGCCGCCGAACAAGGTGCCATTGGGGTTGAGGTCTTCGGGTTTTACCCATTTGCGGGTGTGAAAATTCATGCGTGCTCCTACCGGCCTGGCATGTGAAGCAGAGCCACCGAGGCCCTGCCACTACATGGTAGCCCCATTCTTTGGACGCAAACCATCGCTGGTATACGACCATCCGCCAGTCGTCGGTCGTACGCGACGCTTTGGCCCTTGGGCGCGCGCGAAAGCCCGGCTATAATCCCCGCGTTTTTCGGCGATGGTCCCCCGCGACCGTCGCTCCCGCCACCCGACCGAGGGGCGCTGCAGCAGGTTGACCCTGTCAGGCTCGGTCGGGGCGTTGTCCGTATGCTTCATCACGGACCCTTAACGCACAACGGCGCCCATTCGCACACTACGAATGGAGGCTCTTCATGAGCGCTGTAAACACGCCTGCAGGTTTTAACGATTTCAAGGTCGCCGACATCTCCCTGGCCGCCTGGGGCCGTCGCGAAACCATCATCGCCGAGTCGGAAATGCCTGCGCTGATGGGCCTACGTCGCAAGTACCAGGAAGAGCAGCCACTCAAGGGCGCGAAAATCCTTGGTTGCATCCACATGACCATCCAGACCGCCGTGCTGATCGAAACCCTGGTTGCCCTGGGTGCCGAAGTACGCTGGTCGTCTTGCAACATCTTCTCCACCCAGGACCAGGCCGCTGCCGCCATCGCCGCCGCCGGTATCCCTGTGTTCGCCTGGAAAGGTGAAACCGAGCAGGAGTACGAGTGGTGCATCGAGCAGACCATCCTCAAGGACGGTCAGCCATGGGACGCCAACATGATCCTCGACGACGGCGGCGACCTGACCGAAATCCTGCACAAGAAATACCCGGCGATGCTGGACAAGATCCACGGCGTCACCGAAGAAACCACCACCGGCGTACACCGTCTGCTGGACATGCTGGCCAAGGGCGAGCTGAAAATCCCGGCAATCAACGTCAACGACTCGGTCACCAAGAGCAAGAACGACAACAAGTACGGCTGCCGTCACAGCCTGAACGATGCCATCAAGCGCGGCACCGACCACCTGCTGTCGGGCAAACAAGCCCTGGTGATCGGCTACGGTGACGTGGGCAAGGGCTCGGCCCAGTCGCTGCGTCAGGAAGGCATGATCGTCAAGGTCACCGAAGTCGACCCGATCTGCGCCATGCAAGCCTGCATGGACGGTTTCGAACTGGTTTCGCCGTTCATCGACGGCATCAACGATGGCACCGAAGCCAGCATCGACGCGGCCCTGCTGGGCAAGATCGACCTGATCGTCACCACTACCGGTAACGTCAACGTCTGCGACGCCAACATGCTCAAGGCCCTGAAGAAGCGCGCCGTTGTCTGCAACATCGGTCACTTCGACAACGAAATCGACACCGCTTTCATGCGCAAGAACTGGGCATGGGAAGAGGTCAAGCCGCAGGTCCACAAGATCCACCGTACCGGCAATGGCGACTTCGATCCGCAGAACGATGACTACCTGATCCTGCTGGCCGAAGGCCGTCTGGTGAACCTGGGCAACGCCACTGGTCACCCAAGCCGGATCATGGACGGTTCGTTCGCCAACCAGGTCCTGGCACAGATCTTCCTGTTCGACCAGAAGTTCGCCGACCTGAACGCTGCGCAGAAAGCCGAGCGCCTGACGGTTGAAGTCCTGCCGAAGAAACTCGACGAAGAAGTGGCCCTGGAAATGGTTCGCGGCTTCGGCGGCGTGATCACCCAACTGACCCCGAAACAGGCCGAGTACATCGGCGTGTCCGTTGAAGGTCCATTCAAGCCACACGCCTACCGCTACTAACAGCAGCTACAAGCTGCGAGCTGCAAGTTTCAAGCAATGGCGGTCTTGTGCCGCTCTTGCTTGCTCTTGCAGCTTGCCGCTTGAGGCTTGCGGCTGAAGGAATTTCAAATGACTCAGGAACGCCGTTACAGCTTCGAGTTCTTCCCGACCAAGACCGACGCTGGACATGAAAAACTGCTCGCCACCGCTCGCACCCTGGCCGGCTACAACCCGGACTTCTTTTCCTGCACCTACGGGGCTGGCGGATCGACCCGCGATCGCACCCTGAATACCGTGCTGCAACTGGAAAACGAAGTGAAGGTCCCGGCCGCACCGCACCTGTCCTGTGTCGGTGACAGCAAGGAAGAGCTGCGCAACCTGCTCGTCCAGTACAAGGACGCCGGCATCAAGCGCATCGTCGCCCTGCGCGGCGACCTGCCTTCGGGCATGGGCATGGCCAGCGGTGAACTGCGCTACGCCAACGACCTGGTCGAGTTCATCCGCCAGGAAAGCGGTGATCATTTCCACATCGAAGTGGCCGCCTACCCGGAGATGCATCCGCAGGCACGCAGCTTCGAAGACGATCTGATCAACTTCGTGCGCAAAGCCAACGCCGGCGCCGACAGCGCCATCACCCAGTACTTCTTCAACGCCGACAGCTACTTCTACTTCGTCGAGCGCGTGGAAAAACTGGGCGTGAAGATCCCGGTCGTACCAGGGATCATGCCGATCACCAACTACAGCAAGCTGGCCCGCTTCTCCGACGCCTGCGGCGCCGAGCTGCCGCGCTGGATCCGCAAGCAACTGGAAGCCTACGGCGACGACGCCAAGAGCATCCAGGCGTTCGGTGAAGAAGTCATCAGCCGCATGTGCGAACAACTGCTGCAAGGCGGCGCACCGGGTCTGCACTTCTACACGCTGAACCAGGCCGAACCGAGCCTGGCGATCTGGAACAACCTCAAGCTGCCGCGTTGATCGATCCGGCGATGGTGTCCGTAAATTCCGGCGCCATCGCCACTCCAGGCTTTCTGCACTCGCTTTCGCGCGATGCATCCCGTATACAGCCACCATGCCCTATCTCGCCCGCCTGCTGACCGTCCTGCTACTGAGCTGCATGAGCCTGCTGGCCCATGCCGAGCGGCTGCGTATCGTCACGGATCCGTGGGCGCCCTACGTCTATGAAGAAAACGGCCAGCCCAAGGGCATCGACTATGAAGTCACCGCCGAAGTGTTCAAGCGCCTGGGTGTCGAGGTGGACTGGCAGTTCATGCCGTGGCGGCGCTGCATGCTGATGGTCGACCAGGGTCTGGCCGACGGCGTGCTGGATATTTTCCAGAACGCGCAACGCAGCAGCCAATTGTTCTACCCCAACGAACCGCTGTCGGAAGTCGAATTCGTGCTGTTCCAGGCCAACGACCGGCCACATGCGGTCAACAGCCTCGACGACCTGCGCGACCTCACCGTCGGCACCTCCGCCGGCTATGACTACGGCAAGGCGTTTCTGGAGTCGCCGCTGTTTCGCCGCGAAGCCGCACCGACCCAGGAAGCCAACTTCGGCAAGCTGCAACGCGGGCGCATCGACCTGGTGATCACCGACCGCCGCGTCGGGCGCTATATGCTTGCCCAACTCGGTCTGGAGCAGCAGATCAGCGAACTGCCGCTGGTCATCGACCGCCAGCGCCAGTACCTCGCGGTACGCCGCAACGCCGGCATGGACCTGCTCGCCCAGCGCTTCGCCGCCGAGCTGCGGCGCTTCAAGCAGGAGCCGGCCTACGCCGAGCTGCATGCGCGCTACGGCGATGTCACGCCGGGCGCTACAAAAACCGTTGAGCAGCAGGAACGCAGCACTCCCTGATTGCTCTGTTATACTCCGGCCTTCCCGCCAGGCTTACGCCCGGACGCTCGGCCTTACAAAAGGCATCCCGACCGGTAAAACAGCGAGGCCCAAAGCCCGCTCACCGCTCCCGGATGCGCATTGAAGACCCTGCAGGACCGGACGCGACAGCATCCCTCGATGCCCCTCGCGCCAGGCAAGATCATCCCATAGGGCCCAGCCCCCAATAGAACAGGATTTCTCATGTCCTTTGCTTCCCTCGGTCTCTCCGAGGCTCTAGTCCGCGCTATTGAGGCTGCGGGCTACACCCAGCCTACTCCGGTGCAACAGCGGGCCATTCCCGCCGCGTTGCAAGGTCGCGACCTAATGGTTGCGGCGCAGACAGGTACTGGTAAAACCGGCGGTTTCGCCTTGCCGATCCTCGAGCGTCTGTTTCCCGGTGGTCACCCGGACAAGTCCCAGCGTCATGGCCCGCGCCAGCCGCGCGTACTGGTCCTGACCCCGACCCGCGAACTGGCCGCCCAGGTCCACGACAGCTTCAAGACCTACGCCCGCGACCTGAAATTCGTCAGCGCCTGCATCTTCGGCGGCGTTGGCATGAACCCCCAGGTCCAGGCCATGTCCCGCGGCGTTGACGTGCTGGTGGCCTGCCCGGGTCGCTTGCTCGACCTCGCCGGCCAAGGCAGCGTCGACCTCAGCCACGTTGAAACGCTGGTGCTGGACGAAGCCGACCGCATGCTCGACATGGGCTTCATCCACGATGTGAAGAAGGTCCTTGCCCGCCTGCCGGCCAAGCGCCAGAACCTGCTGTTCTCGGCAACCTTCTCCAAAGACATCACCGACCTCGCCGACAAGCTGCTGCACAACCCCGAGCGCATCGAGGTCACGCCGCCGAACACCACCGTCGAGCGTATCGAACAACGCGTCTACCGCCTGCCGTCCAGCCACAAGCGCGCCCTGCTCGCTCACCTGATCACCGCTGGCGCCTGGGAACAGGTCCTGGTGTTCACCCGTACCAAGCACGGCGCCAACCGCCTGGCCGAGTACCTGGAAAAGCACGGCCTGACCGCCGCCGCGATCCACGGCAACAAGAGCCAGAACGCCCGCACCAAAGCCCTGGCCGACTTCAAGGCCGGTACCGTGCGGATCCTGGTCGCAACCGACATCGCCGCCCGCGGCCTGGACATCGACCAGTTGCCTCACGTGGTCAACTTCGAGCTGCCCAACGTCGAGGAAGACTACGTTCACCGTATCGGCCGTACCGGCCGTGCCGGACGCTCCGGCGAAGCGATCTCGCTGGTCGCGCCTGATGAAGAGAAGCTGCTCAAGAGCATCGAGCGCGTCACCCGTCAGCGGATCCCGGATGGCGACCTGCTGGGCTTCGATTTCTCCGCCGTCGAGGCCGAGAAGCCGGAAACCCGCGAGCCACGCCCGCAGAACAACCAGCGCCGTGGTCAGCGCGCCGACGGCAGCAATGCCGGGGGTCGCAAGGACAAGGGCAAGGATAAAGGCAAGGAAAAGGACAAACCGGCCGGTGACAAGCCTGCCGAGAAAGCCGCTGGCGGTCGTCAAGAGCGCAAGCCACGCGATCAGAAGCCACGCCAGCCTCAGACTGCCAAGGCTGCTGCACCGTCGACAGCCAACTCGGGAAACCGTGATCCGGAAGTCTTCCTGGATGACGACGTCGACAACTTCGGTAACCGCGCCGACTACGTCAGCCCTTACCAGGGCAAAGGCGGCCAGGGCCGCAACCGTCGTCCGGGCGCACCCGCCAGCGCCGGCACCGCAGGTAGCGGCCAGCCACGCGCCAACGCACCTCGCAGCAATGGCGCCGCTCCACGCGGCGACAAAGCGGCTGGCGGCGAGAAACGTGGTGGTGGTCCGCGCACCGGTGGTGGTGCCCGTGATGGCCAGCCACGTCGCGAAGGCAGCAACAACCGCAACCGTCGCCCGGCCCGCGAAGATCGCCAGGAACCGGCCGTACGCAGCGCGCGTGAAGAACAGCCGCAACAGCAGCCGAAGATCATGCACAAGGAATCGAAGGTCGACCGTTTCCCGTCGATCGAACAGCTCGAGCAACTGCCGAGCCGTCCTCGTGGTGAGAAACCGGCGCTGCTGACCCGCAATCGCTGAGTCAACGCCGTAAACGAAAACGCCGCCCCAAGGGGCGGCGTTTTTGTTGGCGAGGCAGAAATTACTTCTGTTTCACGCCTTCCAGGGAGATGTCCAGGTCCAGGGTCTGGGAAGCAGGGCCTGGGCCTTCGATACCGAAGTCTTTCAGGTTCAGGGTGGTGGTAGCGTTGAAGCCTGCACGCTCGCCGCCCCATGGATCCTTGCCTTCGCCAACGAAGGTGGCCTTGAAGGTGACCGGCTTGGTCACGCCGTGCAGGGTCAGGTCGCCGGTCACATCAGCAGTTTTCTCGCCGGTCGATTTGACAGCGGTGGAGACGAACTTGGCTTCAGGGAATTTGCTGACGTCCAGGAAGTCCTTGCTGGCGATGTGCTTGTCACGTTCAGCGTGGTTGGACCAGACGCTGGCGGTTTTCAGGTCGA
Organism: Pseudomonas sp. Marseille-P9899; assembly: GCF_903166565.1. NCBI lineage: Bacteria > Pseudomonadati > Pseudomonadota > Gammaproteobacteria > Pseudomonadales > Pseudomonadaceae > Pseudomonas > Pseudomonas sp. Marseille-P9899. Next base: position 29,161 of record NZ_CAESCG010000011.1, on the reverse strand, counting down.
CAGCGATCTTGCTGGCTTCAGGCTTGGCGGCATCCCAGGAGAACGAACCGTCGAACTCCTTGAAGGTACCGTGGATGAAGCTGTAGCCCAGGTGGCTGATCTTCCAGTCGACGAATGCGTGCTGGCCTTCCTTGTCGATCTTGTAATCGGCGGCCATGGCCTGACCAGCCGAGAGCAGAGCGGTACCGAGCGCCAGAGCGGCAAAAGTCTTCTTCAACATACTTTCTATTCCTTTGGAGTGGAGGTTGAACATCAAGCCTTGCGGCCCAGCATGCGCACCAGGGTCGCGTCACGGTCGATAAAGTGGTGTTTTAGAGCGGCCAGCCCGTGCAGGCCGGCGAAAATCACCAGACCCCAGGCCAGATAGAAGTGGATCGCACCGGCGATATCGGCCTGATCAGGCAGGCCGGAAACGAGTGCCGGAACTTCGAACAAGCCGAATACCGGGATCCCCGCGCCTTCAGCGGTGGAGATCAGGTACCCGGCGATCAACACGCCAAACAGACCCACGTAGAGCAGCATGTGGCCAGCTTTGGCGGCGAAACGGGTGAAAGCGTCGTGGGTGGCCGGGGCAGGAGGCGGCGGGCTGACAAAACGCCACAGCACCCGCAGCAGCATCAGCGCCAGCACGGTCAGGCCAATGCCTTTGTGCAGTTCAGGCGCGGTATGGCGCCAGGAGCTGTAGTAATCCAGCCCGACCATCCAAAGGCCCAGACCGAACAGACCGAACACCGCCAGGGCAACGCCCCAGTGCAGGACGATGCTGATCAGACCGTAACGAGAAGATGAATTGCGAAGCTGCATTTGCCTGGTTCCCCGTAAGAATTGCTACCAAGACTAACCGGATATCTATCGAATGAAAGCGGAAAATTTCGCTTTGAACTATCGGAAAAATCGATGCTTAGTCTGCAACAGGGGCGTTAAGGAAACATTAACGCCAGGGGAAGGACTGTAGCTGATGTAAGCCGTGGGAGCGGGCGCTCCCACGGATAAAGGCTTGTCAGCCTGCCTTGGCCTGGGTATTGGAGGCCGGCTTCTTCGCCGGCTCCTTTTTGGCTTCGGTCTTTTTCGCAGGAGCTGGCGCGGGTTTCTTCACTGGCGCAGCCTTGGCCTCGGCCTTCTTCGCCGGCGCATGTGCGGCCGGAGCGGCCTTGGCTGGCGCGGCTTTCACCGGTGCGGCCTTGGCCGGCTCTTCCTTGGCAACGGGTGCAACGGCTGCCGGCGCGGCAGGCGCAGGCGCTGCTCCCGGAGCTGGGGCGGCGGCTGGTTCGACCGCCTTGGCGGTTTCAGGGGCCGCAGCAGGCTTGTCGTCACCGCCACCGAACAGGCGCGAGAAGAAGCCGCCGCCGCTGTCTTTCTCTTTCTTCGCGGCGACCGCTGCGGCAGCCGTTCCTGCCGCAGCAGTGGCAGCAACCGATTTGACCGGATCAAACGACTTGCCCGCCGCCAGATCACGCACTTGGGTGGCGGCACGCTGGCCGCTGCGCAGTGCGCCTTCCAGGGTGCCCGGATACAGCGAATCGGTGTGTTCGCCGGCAAAGGCAACACGTTGTACCGGACGCTCCCACAGGCGCCAGTATTTGCTGATCTGCCCCGGACCATAGGCCAGGTACGAACCGCCAGTCCCGACGTCGGTGCTGTAGCGGCGCACTTCATAACCGGTGAACGCGCCACGCGCCTGTGGATAGAACGCATGCAGGCGGATCAGCACCTGATCGACCATCTGCTTGTCGCCAAACGCCTGCAGCAGGCGGGCGTTGTCGCCCGAAAGGTTGATCACCACGTTGGCGCCGCCTTTCAGCGCGGGCTCGATCCACAGCATGCCGAGGCCGGTGTTGCTGAAAATCTCGCCGGACATGCGCGCGCGGCTTTCCCAGACCGGGGTCTTGAACTTCAGCAGCAACTGGTCACGCCAGCCGTAGTTGGTGCCTTTGAGCGCGGCCAAGTGCTGGTTGTCCAGGCCCGGAGTCATCTGGATATTCGACAGCGCGCGCAGCGGCACGGCCAGCACCAGGTAATCGGCCTGGTAGCCGACACCGCCGACCTTGACGGTCACGCCGTCCTTGTCCTGGCTGATGGCGGTCACCGGCGAACTGGTCTTGATGGTTTTCAACTGTTTGACGAAGGCCTGGGCCAGCACCGGGCTGCCACCTGGCAGACGGGCGGCGCGCAGGTCGCGGTCGCTGACGCCGCGATAGACGCGGTTCTGCTGAGCGAAGTAGAGCAGCGACAGGCGCGACGGCTCGTCATAACGGGTACGAATCTGCTGGTTGACCAGTTGCCGCGCGGTGGCCGGCAGTTGCAGCTTGTCCAGCCAGGTGGAGACGTTCATCTGGTCGAGGGCGAACAGGGTGCTGTTGGCCGCCGGGTTTTCCGGATCGCTGATGGAGGCGGCGAGGTCGTCGACGGTCTTCTCGTAGCGCTTGAGCGCCTCGGCGGTGGCCGGTTGCTTAGTGGTCAGGTCGGCGGCGCTGAAATACTCGCCGTCGATCAGATAGCCGGGGGTCCGGACGAATTCCGGGGCGGGCAAGGTGGTGATCTTGAAGCTGTCCAGGTACTGGTTGAGCACCGGCTGGACCTTGCTGTTGGCGATCCATTCGCTGGTGGCCAGGCCCGAACGCCCGCCAATGCTGGATTTGGCTTCCAGCAAGGTGACCTGCCAGCCCTTGTTCTGCAGCTCGTACGCCGCGGTCAGGCCCGCCAGTCCGCCGCCGACCACGATGGCCGTAGGGGTCTTCGCCGCCGCCATCGCCCCCGCGCTGAACAGCCCAATAAACACCAGCGCGCAGCCGCGCAGCCAACCAGCAGACATGTGTCGAACTCCGGATCAAAGGCAGAAAAAGGTGGGGAAGAACGCCCCGGGCAGATGCCGTGCAGGATACGTCACCCCGACCATGCCCGCCAGCAAGGGTCCGGCCGATTGGTCGCCACGGGTTGTGGTGGCCGGGCGCTTTGCATAGGCTTGCGCGGATGTCCGCAACCCGTGCCGCCAGGAGAATGCCAATGGGCCTTAATCAACAGTGGATGCAGCGTGACCTCAAGGTCCTCTGGCACCCCTGCACCCAGATGAAAGACCACGAGCAACTGCCGCTGATCCCCATCAAGCGCGGCGAAGGGGTGTGGCTCGAAGACTTCGAAGGCAAGCGCTACCTGGACGCGGTCAGCTCCTGGTGGGTCAACGTGTTCGGTCACGCCAACCCGCGCATCAACCAGCGCATCAAGGACCAGGTCGACCAACTGGAGCACGTGATCCTCGCAGGCTTCAGCCACCAGCCGGTGATCGAGCTGTCCGAGCGCCTGGTCAAGCTCACCCCGGAAGGGCTGACCCGGTGCTTCTACGCCGATAACGGTTCGTCCTGCATCGAAGTGGCGCTGAAAATGAGCTTCCACTACTGGCTGAACAAGGGCCGTCCGGAGAAGAAACGCTTCGTCACCCTGAGCAACAGCTACCACGGCGAAACCATTGCCGCGATGTCGGTGGGCGACGTGCCGCTGTTCACCGAAACCTACAAGGCGCTGCTGCTCGACACCTTCAAGGTGCCAAGCCCAGACTGCTACCTGCGCCCCGAGGGCGTGAGCTGGGAAGACCACTCGCGCACGATGTTCGCCGCCATGGAACAGACCCTGGCCGAGCACCACGACAGCATCGCCGCAGTGATCGTCGAACCGCTGATCCAGGGCGCCGGCGGCATGCGCATGTACCACCCGGTGTACCTCAAGCTGCTGCGCGAGGCCTGCGATCGCTACGAAGTGCACCTGATCCACGACGAGATCGCCGTCGGCTTCGGCCGCACCGGCACGATGTTCGCCTGCGAACAGGCCGGCATCCGTCCGGACTTCCTCTGCCTGTCCAAGGCCCTGACCGGCGGTTACCTGCCGCTGGCCGCGTGCCTGACCACCGACGATGTCTACGGTGCGTTCTACGACGACTACTCGACCCTGCGCGCCTTCCTGCATTCCCACAGCTACACCGGCAACCCGCTGGCCTGTGCTGCGGCATTGGCGACCCTGGACATCTTCGAACAGGACAACGTGATCGAAGCCAACAAGGCCCTTTCCCAGCGCATGGCCAGTGCCACCGCCCATCTGGTGGACCATCCGCATGTAGCCGAAGTACGCCAGACCGGCATGGCCCTGGCGATCGAGATGGTTCAGGACAAGGCCAGCAAGACCGCCTATCCGTGGCAGGAGCGCCGCGGCCTGAAGGTCTTCGAACACGCCCTGACCCGCGGCGCGCTGCTGCGTCCGCTGGGTAGCGTGGTGTATTTCCTGCCGCCGTATGTGATCACCCCGGAGCAGATCGATTTCCTGGCGCAAGTGGCCACTGAAGGGATCGACCTGGCAACGCGGGACAGTGTGAGCGTGGCGGTGCCGGCCAATTTCCATCCTGATTTCCGCGATCCGGGTTGATAGAGTCTCATCGCGAGCAAGCTCGCTCCTACAAGTGATCGGCAAACACCTGATGAACCTGTAGGAGCGAGCTTGTCGGAGCGCCGAACCGTCGCGAAGGCCTGCAAAGCAGGCCCAAAACCTGACACCTCAATTCTGTAACCGAGCCCGACCATGAGACTCTCCCGCTTTTTCATCGACGCCCCGCTCAGCCTCGGCGAACACGATCTGCCTGAAACCCAGGCCCACTACATCGGCCGCGTACTGCGCATGGCCGTCGGCGACGCCGTGCAACTGTTTGACGGCAGCGGCCAGGAATACCTCGGCCAACTGCTCGAAGTCGGCAAGAAAACCGTGCGCGTCAGCCTCACCGAAGCCCTCCCCGGCCAGGCCGAATCTTCGCTGCGCATCCACCTCGGCCAGGGCCTGTCCCGTGGCGAGCGGATGGACTGGGCGATCCAGAAAGCCACCGAACTGGGCGTCAACGTGATCACGCCAATCGTCAGCGAACGCTGCGAAGTGCGCCTCAAAGACGAGCGCGCCGACAAGCGCCTGGCCCACTGGCGCCAGGTGGCGATCAGCGCCTGTGAACAGTGCGGGCGCTCCAGCGTGCCGCAGATCAACCCGCCGCTCACCCTGGCCGAATGGCTGGCCAGCAGCGACGAGCAACTCAAGCTGGTCCTGCACCCGGTGGCCGAGCCGCTGGTCAGCCACGCCCGGCCGGACAGCCTGGCGTTTCTGATCGGCCCGGAAGGCGGTTTGTCCGAGGCGGAAGTCGATCAGGCCAAGGCCGCCGGCTTCCACGCCGCGCGCCTCGGCCCACGGGTGCTGCGCACCGAAACCGCGCCGGTGGTGGCGCTGGCGGTGGCGCAGCAACTCTGGGGTGATTTCTAAACGGGCGGCAGCAGCCGTTCCAGACCGACCAGATCCGGCACCCGGGCGACCTGCTCGCCCACCTGCACCGCCGCCAGCTCCAGTTCGCTGAGCGGCACGTCGACGTAGTTGAGCTGGCTGTCGAGCTTGCAGGAGCGCGGAATACCCTGCACGAGCAAGGCGAAGAAGCTGCGCTGAGCACCGCCCAAGGCATTGAGCACGACAATCCGCGCGCGCTCGCCAACCTGAGTCTGGCCACCGCAGGCAGCCTCGAAACTCAGCAACGGCAAGCGCTGGCTGCGCCAGTCGATCCAGCCCAGCAGCCAGGCCGGCTGGTCAGGCGCCGGGGTGCAGGCCTGGTAGCCGATCAGTTCGGCCACCGCCACGTTGGGCAGCACCAGGCAGCGGTCGCTCAACGGCAGCAACAGCCCGGTCAGGCTGCTGCGACGGCCGTTGCGGGCTCCTTGTTCAAGCATGGGAATGGCTCCAGCGGGCGATGCTCTGCAACAGCACCGATTCCTGGTACGGCTTGCCCAGGTAGTCGTTGACGCCGATCGCCATGGCCCGGTCGCGGTGCTTCTGACCGGTCCGCGAGGTGATCATGATGATCGGCAGGTTCTTCAGTTTCGGGTCATGGCGCACCTGGGTCGCCACTTCGAAGCCGTCCATGCGCGGCATTTCGATATCCAGCAGCAGCACGTCGGGCCGGTGTTCCTGCAGCACGGCCATGGCGTCGACACCGTCCTTGGCGGTCAACACGTTCATGCCGTGACGCTCCAGCAGGCGCCCGGTGACCTTGCGCACCGTCACCGAGTCGTCCACCACCAGCACCAGCAGCGGCCGCGCCGGGCCACCGAGCAGCGCCACATTGGCGTGGCGCGTGGTGGTGTCGGCCTGCCGCGACAGGCGCAGGTGCAGGGCGCGCAACTGTTCCAGCAGATCGAGGATCAACACCACCCGGCCATCGCCCAGCAACGTCGCCCCGGCCAGGCCCTGTACCGCAGCGAACTGCGGGCCGAGGCTCTTGACCACGATTTCGCGGCTGGCCGACAGGCTGTCCACCTGCACCGCGAATTGCTGGTCATGGGCATGCACCAGCAATACCGGCAACGGCAGGCTCTGGCCCAGCAGGCGCGGCTGTCGCTCGCCTTGCAGCAACTCGCCGAGGTAGCGCAGCTCGTAGCGATGCCCGGCGTACTCGTAGCGCGGCGGGTCGAGCTGATAGCAGGCCTCCAGCTCCGCCGGCGGCACCCGCACCACGCCGTCGATGGCATTGAGCGGCAGCGCGTACTGCTCCTCACCGCAATGCACCATCAGAGCGCGGTTGACCGAGACGGTGAACGGCAGGCGAATCAGGAAGCGCGCGCCCTTGCCGGGCACCGAGCTGATAACCATCGAGCCGCCGAGCTGCTTGACCTCTTCGTGGACCACGTCCATGCCCAGCCCGCGCCCGGAAATCTGGGTGATTTTCTCGGCGGTGGAGAACCCCGGCTGCAGGATGAACTGCATCACTTCGTGGTCGCTGAGCTCGCTGTCCGGCGCCAGCAGGCCACGCTTGATGGCCTTGGTGCGCACCGCTTCCAGCGGCACCCCGGCGCCGTCATCGAACATTTCGATAACGATGTCGGCGCCTTCGTGCAGCAGGTTCAGGGCGATCATACCCAGTTCCGGCTTACCCGCCGCCAGCCGCGCTTCGCGGCTTTCCAGGCCGTGGTCGACGGCGTTGCGCAGCATATGTTCCAACGGCGCGACCATGCGTTCCAGCACGCTGCGGTCCATCTCGCCCTCGGCGTTGCCCACCACCAGTTCGACCTGCTTGCCCAGCTCGCTGGCAACCTGGCGCCCCACCCGTTGCAAGCGCGGCACCAGCCGCTCGAACGGCACCATGCGCGTGCGCATCAGGCCTTCCTGCAACTCGCTGTTGACCCGCGCCTGCTGCTGCAACAGGCCCTGCGCCGTCTGGTTGCGCACGGTCAGGGTTTCTTTCAGGTCGAGCAGGTCGGAGGCCGACTCCGACAACGCCCGGGACAACTGCTGCAACTGCGAATGGCGGTCCATTTCCAGCGGGTCGAAGTCTTCGTAGCCCAGCGCATCGCCTTCGGCCTGCAGACGGCTGAGGATGCCGCCCTGGGTTTCGGTGTCGAGCCGGCGCAACTGGTCGCGCATGCGCTCCAGCGTGGTTTCCATTTCATTCAGGGCCACCTGCGCATCGTTGACCTGCTGCTCCAGGCGGCCACGGGCGATGGAGGTTTCGGCCGCCAGGTTGCCGAGGTCGTCAAGCAGCTCGGCGTTGACCTTGACCACATCGAGCGCCGCGCGCTCCGGCGCCGGGGCCGGTGCTTCGGCCGGCGCCGCATCGTTGCCCGGCGCGGCAGCGGCGCTGTCGCTCAGGGCCGCGCTGCTGAAGTTGCGGATGTAGTCGATCAGCGCGGTGGCCGCGTGCAGCGGCTGTTGCAGGCGCACCGCGTCGAGCATGTGGGCCAGCCGGTCGTGGCAGTTCTGCAGCAGGCTGAACAACGCCGGGCTGGGCTGGAGCTGGCCGGCGGCAAGGTGTTCGTAGAGGAATTCGAGTTCGTGGGCGAGGTCGCCGATGGGCGCGATTTCCACCATCCGCGCACCGCCCTTGAGGGTGTGCAGGTCGCGCAGGAGGTTTTCCACCTCGACGCTGTTGCGCGGGTCGGCCTGCCAGCGGGTCAGCGCTGCAGCGGCGCTTTCGACGATATCCACACCTTCTTCGAGGAAGACTTCCAGCAGTTCCTTGTCGCCTTCCTGCGCCACCTGCGCGCCGGGTTTGGCGGCGCCGGTCTGGGGCACGGCGTTGTGGCGGAACTCGCGCAGCCCGGCGAGGGTTTCCACCACCGACTCCAGCGGCTGGCCCTGGCTGATTTGCGCCAGCATCCGCGCCAACAGCGCGTGGCTGCCGCGCAACAAACCGCTCAACGACGGCGAAGGGCTGTAGCGTCGGTCGACCAGCCCTTCGTAAAGCAATTCCAGTTCATGGGCGAGCACATCCAGCGCGCCGATGCCGGCCATCTGCGCGCCGCCTTTGAGGGTTTGCAGATCGCGCTGCAACGAGGACAGCGCCGAGGCGTTTTCGGGATCTTGCAGCCAGCGCGCCAGCGCCTGATCGGCGCTGTCGAGGACATCGATGGCTTCTTCGAGGAAAAGCTCCACCAACTCGCTGTCATCCGCCTGATGGCTCAGCTCGCGGGTGACGCTGCCCAGTTCGGCGATGCTCGCCGGACCACCTCCGTGGCTGCGCACCAGGCCCATGGCGCCGGGGTCCAGCCCTTCTTCCAGCAGCGAGCGCAGCGCGTGCAGCCGCTCCGGGCAAGGCTCCACTTCCTGGCCGGCGGCAATCTGGTCGAGCATGTCGATCAGCGCTTCGTGAGCGTGCTGCGCCTCCTCGAAGAAGCGTGCATCGGCCGCCAGGCTGCTCTCTTCCACCGCGCCATAAAGGTCCAGCAGCGCTTCGCAAAGTTCATCCACCTGCCACAAATTGGCCAGATGAGCGCTCTGGCCGAGGGTGGTTAGTTCATCGAGCAGCGAGCTGAGTTCGTGGCGCTCGCCGGGGTGCTCTTGCCAGCGCTGCAACAACGACTCCGCGTCCAGCAGGATGTCCATGCCCTGGTTGAGGAAGCTGGCGATCAGTTGCGGATCGCGCTTGATTCGCAGTTGATCGCTCGGCGAATCGAGCAGCGCCTGCAGCCGTGCGCTGACCACCTGATCGACCTGTTCGATCAGAATGTCGGCGCCCTTGATCGGCGCCAGCGGCGTGCTGCCCAGTTGCTCCAGGCCGCGACGCATCAGCGGCTCGGCCATTTGCAGCAGGTAGATCTCATCGAGGTCGAAGCCCAGTTGATGGGCCTTGAACTCCCGCGCCAGCAGGTCCAGCGCGGTGGCCAGTTCGGCGATCGGGGTCACCCCGGCCATCGCCGCGCTGCCCTTCAGGGTGTGCAAGGCGCGTTGCAGGTCGTCGCTGACCGGCGCCGGCAAGTGCAATTCGGCGCCTTCAAGAAACGCGTCGAGGCTGGCCAGGTGGGCCTGCGCCTCGTTGCGGAAAATCTCCAGCAGTTGCGGGTCGAGGGCGTCCGACTTCTCGCCGCCCGTCACCGGGTCGTTCATCGCCAGCGCATGAAGATGGCCGGCCAGGTGCTCGACCCGCGCGTGAGCGTGTTCCTCGCCGCTACCGAATTCGGCCACCAGCGGCGGCATCAAGGTCAGCACCTGCTCAATCGCCTTGAGCACGTCGTCGCTGCTACCAACGCGGCCTTCGAGCATGCGGTTGAGCAAGTGCTCGGTGCCCCAGGCCAGTTCCGCCAGTACCTGCGCGCGCACCATGCGGCCGCTGCCCTTGAGGGTGTGGAAGCCGCGGCGCAATTCCACCAAGGCTTCGCGGGGATGACCCTCGCCGCGCCATTGCTGCCAATGCTCGTCCAGTTGTTGCAACACTTCCTCGGCTTCTTCGAGAAAGACTTCGCGCAGTTCGTCATCCACCGGCAACGGCGCGGCAACCACCGCGAGGGTTTCTGCCACCGGTACTGTCGGCGCCGCAAAGCCCAGCGCAGCCAGGGCGTTGCCGGCGCGCTCCAGCAGCGGATCGACCTCGGCTTGCAGGTCGATACTCATGGCTTGCAGGTAGCATTCGAGGCTGGCGATCACGTCGGCCAGATGGTCCAGTTCCACGCTGCCGGGCAACGACTCGGCCTGCAGCACATGGGCCTGAAGATAGTCGGTGCAGCGCTGCACCAGCGCAGCGGGTCGCGGCAGCATCAGCATCGCCAGGGCACCGCGAATCTGCACCAGCAGATCGGGAAGCGGCTGCAGGCGCTGGCGCTCCCAACCGGCTTCAAGGCAATCGGCGATCAAATCGCGGGCCTGCAACAGCACGCCGTGGGCTTCATCCAGCACCAGTTGGCGGATTTCCGTGAGGTCGGTGCCGGGAGGCGGTGTCTGATTCAGGGATTCGAGGGAGCCGACCATGCCGCCCAACGTCGCTTCGGCGTACTGCAGCGCGCCGGCCACGTCCATCAGCAGCGCGTCTTCCAGCGCCCGTTGGCCCTGAACCACGCCTTGCAACACGGCAACTTGATCGAGAATCACCCGGCGCGGTTGGCCGAAGCCCAGCACCGCCAGGGTGTCGGCCATCTGCCGCAGCGGTGCGAGCAGGGCGTCCAGTTCCGAAAGCTGCTCGCGGTCGCCGCGAACGAACTGGTCAAGGCGCTCCTTGATGCGAATCAGGTCTTCGCGCACCGCCGCCACCACCGAGCGCAGGGCATCGCGGTCGGGCATCGCCGGCAACTGGCCTTGCAGCGTATCGAGCGACAGTTCCAGGCTGTCGCCAGCCGCCGGCGCGGGAATCACGCCCAGGGCGCTCTCGCCAACGGCCTCGGCACCCCGAGCGGCGCGCAACTGATTGAGCAGCGGCAGCGCCAGCAACGGCAAATCGCGGCGGGCGCCGCGCAGGCGGTCCAGGTACAACGGCAATTGGATCAGAGCCCGAAACAGCATGCCCTGCGCTTCACCAAGGGCGGGCACGCGGCCCTCGCCCAAGGCTCTGGCGAGCAACTCCATTTCTTCGGCGAGCAGCGCCGCGCCCTTGAGTTCGAGCATCACCAGGCAGCCGTGCACCTGGTGCAGGCTGTCGATGAAGCCGCCCAGTTCCTGCGCCTCACCCGAATTGCCGGCGAAATGGTCCAGCGCCTGCCGCGCCTGCCCGAGGCTCTCGTCAATCGCCCCCTTGGTCCACGCCAGGGCGACGAAATCTTGCCGGTCAGCCATACCCACTCCCGTTGCCAATAATGCCCACGCGCCGGATCAGCGCGACTCCGGTGCCGGTGGCAGGGTGAAGCCCGAAACCGAGCGACGCATTTCGCTGGCCATCCGCGCCAGGTTGCCGATGCTTTCGGCGGTGGCGGTCGAGCCGGACGAGGTCTGCGAGGTGATCTGCTGGATGATCGCCATGGTGTGGGAGATCTGTCCGGCCGAGGAGGTCTGCAACTGCGCCGCGTCGGAAATGCTGTGGATCAGCTCGGCGAGGGTCTGCGACACGCCTTCGATCTCGGCCAGCGCCACGCCGGCATCCTGTGCCAGACGCGCGCCGCGCACCACCTCGGCGGTAGTCTGCTCCATGGAGATGACCGCTTCGTTGGTATCGACCTGAATCGCCCGCACCAGCGCCTCGATCTGCCGGGTGGCCGACGATGACCGCTCAGCGAGCCGCTGCACTTCGTCGGCGACCACGGCAAACCCGCGCCCGGCCTCACCGGCCATGGACGCCTGGATCGCCGCGTTGAGGGCAAGGATGTTGGTCTGGTCGGCAATGTCGTCGATCAGGTTGACGATGTCGCCGATTTCCTGGGAAGACTCACCGAGACGCTTGATCCGCTTGGCGGTGTCCTGGATCTGCTCGCGAATGTTGTCCATGCCGTTGATGGTGTTGTGCACCACCTCGTTGCCCTTGTTGGCGATGGCGACGGAGCGCTCGGCCACCTTGGCCGACTCGTAGGCATGCCCGGACACCCGGTCGATCGACTCGGCCATATCGCCCACCGCCATGGATGCATCGGCGATCTGCTGCGCCTGGTGCTCGGAGGCCTTGGCGAGCTGGTGCGCGGTGGTCTGGGTATCTACCACGGCGCTGGCGACTTCCTCGGCGCTGAGGTTGATGGTCGCCACCAGGTCGCGGAGCTGGTCGATGGAATAGTTGATCGAGTCGGCGATGGCGCCGGTGAAGTCCTCGGTGACCGAGGCGGTGACGGTCAGGTCGCCGTCGGCGAGGTCTTCGATTTCATCCAGCAGGCGCATGATCGCCTGCTGGTTGCGTTCGTTCTTCTCGGCGGTTTCGGTCAACTGGCGGTTGGTCTCGCGGACCATCACCGAGCCGATCAGGATGATCGAGGCCAGCGCCAGCAAGCCCAGCACGTAGCCGCCGACGGTATCCAGGGTGCGCCCGCCGGCGAGGTTTTCGAAACCGCTGGCCAGGCGCGAGGCTTCGTCCAGCAGGGTCTGCGAGAGGCTGAAGATATTGCCGGCGGCTTCCCGCACGCGGAACAGTTCCGGCGAGGTTTCGAGGATTTCGTCCACCGAGCCCGCGACAAACTGGAACAGCTCGGCGATTTCACCGAGGCGAGCGCGGGCGTCGGGGTCTTCGACACGGGTGACCTGGATGGTCGAGTTGCCGCCGAGCATGCCTTCGAGCACCTGGCCGAAGCGGTTGGCGTCGCGCCCAAAGGCATCGGCGGCCTGCACCGAGGTTTCGTCGCCGGCCAGTACGGTGTTGACCGAACCGAGGATGCGCTCGGCCAGTAGCGCCTGACGCTGGGCCACCGCCACCTGATTGGCCGGCGCGCCACTTTGCAGGAGGATTTCCACGACCTTCTCGTACTCGACCTGCAACTGCGGCACGGTTTCAGCCAGGGTCGCGGCGACCTGATGCAGCGACAACACGGTCTGCTCGCTGGCAAGAATGGTATCGGTGTACTTGCGCAGGTTTTCCCAGTCGCGCTGCACCGCGTCCATCTCGGCGCGCACCGCCGGCGGCGCCGACGGCAGGCCAGTGCTCGAATCGCCCTTCTTCAGGTAGCCCCAACGCTGCTCGAAGTCATTGCGCGCCTCGCTCAGCAGGCGGAAAGCCACGGTCTTGCCGGCCGCCGCTTCGGTGGCGTTCTTGGCGATGCGCTGGGACAGCACCCGCAGTTCGCCGGCGTGGCCGATGTACTGCTTGTCGTGGTTGGCCTGGGTGTTGAGGTAGGCGAAGTTGGCGAACAGCAGGATGATCGACAAGATCAGCACGACGAACAGTGCGGCGATCTGTGCGCTGCTGCGAGAGCCTTTGAGTGCGCTGGCGGGTCTGAATTGGGTCACGGGTCTGGCATTCCTTTACAGCGCGACATCGAGAAAACCGGGCGCCTGGGCCAGGGCGAACGGGCTGAAAATCCCCCAGCAGTGCTCACGCTGGAAATGCCCCTGGACGAACGGCGCGGCGCCGGTCAGCAGCGGCGAAGGTGGCGACAGCTCCAGGCTGTTGAGGGCGAAATGCTGCAGGCCGAGCACTTCGTCGACCAGCAGGCCGGTGAACAGCTCTTCATGGTCCAGCACCAGCACCCGGCGCTGCTTGCGCGTTACCGCAGGCTCCAGGCCGAGAAAACCGCAGAGATCGGTCACCGGCAGCAAGCGCCCGCGCAGGTTGGTCACCCCGGCGACCCACGGTTTGACCCCGGGGATGCGGCTCAGGCGGGGCGCCTGCAGCACTTCGGCGACTTCCCCCATCGGCGCGACGAAGCAATGCCCGCCGAGACGAAAACCGATGCCACTCCAGGATTGCAGGCGGGTTTCCTGCAACGGCAGGTCGGCAGCCAGCAGGCGGCAGCGCCGGTCGATGTCCAGCAGCAGCTCGAACGCCGTCAGCGATTCGCCCATGGCTCCGCGGCTCAACCCTTGAGGACGCCGTCGAGCACCTTGATCAGGGCATCTTCCTCCACCGGCTTGACCAGATAATCACTGGCGCCCTGGCGCTTGCCCCAGACCTTGTCGGTCTCCTGATCCTTGGTGGTGACGATGATGATGGGGATATGGGAGGTTTCCGGGTTCTTGCTCAGTTGCCGGGTGGCCTGGAAACCGTTCACGCCGGGCATGACGATGTCCATCAGCACCGCGTCGGGCTTTTCCTGGACCGCCAGGGCGACGCCATTGGCGCCATTTTCCGCCTTGAGCACCGTGTGCCCGTTTTTTTCGAGCATTTCGGTGAGTTTGTACATTTCAGTCGGCGAGTCATCGACGATCAGAATTCGGGCCATGCTGTTCCCCATGAAAGGAAAAGACGCCAGCGGCCTTGGCCGTGGCGTCAGGGTGCGTGTTGTTCTTCTGCGGCGAAACCGGGCACGTGGGCGCGGATCGCTTCCAGCAGTTCTTCCTTGCTGAACGGTTTGGTCAGGAACTGATCCGAGCCGACGATCCGGCCCCGGGCCTTGTCGAACAGGCCGTCGCGGGACGACAGCATGATCACCGGAATATCCTTGAACGCGCTGTTGTGCTTGACCAGCGCGCAGGTCTGGTAGCCGTCCAGGCGCGGCATCAGCACATCGACGAAGATGATGCCGGGACGGTGGTCGACGATCTTGGCCAGGGCATCGAAACCGTCGATTGCCGTGATGACCTCACACCCTGCTTCACTGAGCAGCATTTCCGCGGTGCGACGAATCGTCTTGGAGTCGTCGATCACCATCACCTTCAATGCCGTGTCGGGCTGAACCATATTCGCTCTACCGTTACCTGATAAGTAGCGCCATGCCGGCCACCTGCCACGCATTTTTAGCACACTCATGGGGTGCATTCCATCGAGCCGGGGCGGGGCCCGGCCTGGCCGCGTTTTTCCCTTGACCGCCAGCCTTGCGAGCGCCACCCTGACGCCACTTTTCATTCGAGCTACCGCGGCCCCGCGCCGCCGAGAGGAAATTCCCCGATGAGCGTTCGCCTCGGCATTGTCATGGACCCCATCGCGTCCATCTCCTACAAGAAGGACAGCTCGCTGGCCATGCTGCTGGCAGCCCAGGAACGCGGCTGGAGCCTGTTCTATATGGAACAGCAGGATCTCTACCAGAACCAGGGCGTGGCCCGCGGCCGCATGCGCCCGCTGAAGGTGTTCGCCGACCCGGCCCGCTGGTTCGAGCTGGACGCCGAGCAGGACGCCCCGCTGAGCGACCTGGACGTGATCCTGATGCGCAAGGATCCGCCGTTCGACATGGAATTCGTCTACAGCACCTACCTGCTGGAACAGGCCGAAGCCGCCGGCGTGCTGGTGGTCAACCGTCCGCAGAGCCTGCGTGACTGCAACGAAAAGCTGTTCGCCACGCTGTTCCCGCACTGCACGCCGCCGACCGTGGTCAGCCGCCGTCCGGACATCCTGCGCGAATTCGCGGCCCTGCATGGCGACGTCATCCTCAAGCCGCTGGACGGCATGGGCGGCGCGTCGATCTTCCGCCACCGCGCCGGCGACCCGAACCTCTCGGTCATTCTTGAAACCCTGACCCTGCATGGCACCCAGCAGATCATGGGCCAGGCCTACCTGCCGGCGATCAAGGACGGCGACAAGCGCATCCTGATGATCGACGGCGAGCCGGTGCCTTACTGCCTGGCGCGTATCCCGGCCAGCGGCGAAACCCGCGGCAACCTGGCTGCTGGCGGGCGCGGCGAAGCCCGCGAGCTGACCGAACGCGACCGCTGGATCGCCGCCCAGGTCGGCCCGACCTTGCGCGAGAAGGGCCTGCTGTTCGTCGGCCTCGACGTGATCGGCGAGCACCTCACTGAAATCAACGTCACCAGCCCGACCTGCATCCGCGAAATCGACAACGCCTACGGCACGCAGATCGGCGCGCAACTGATGGACGCCATCGATCGCAAGCTCAAGGCACGCTGACCGACGACAAGGGGAAACCGTGCGCAGTGGGTTATCATGCCGGTCCTTTACGACCTGGGCACCCTGCTCCGCCGGTTCATCCCGGCTGCTGGATTATCGATGACGCTTCCCGCCGACCTCCCTGCCGACCTTGCTCCGCCCCGCGTTCGCGCGGCGGATCGCCTGGGTTTTACCCTGTTCGTGGCAGCGCTGTTGCACCTGGCGCTGATCCTCGGGGTGAGTTTCACCTTCGCCAAGCCTGAAGAAATCCGCCGGACCATGGAAATCACCCTGGCCACCTTCAAGAGCGACGTGGCGCCGAAGAAGGCCGATTTCCTCGCCCAGGAGAACCAGCAGGGCGCCGGCACCCTGGACAAGGCCGAAGTGCCGAAGACCACCGAAGTCGCGCCGTTCCAGGACAGCAAGGTCAACAAGGTCACCCCGCCACCGGTATCGCGCACGGAAGACGTCCCGCCGCCACCGGCCAAGGCCGTGGTCACCACCGTCGCGCCGAAGCCGCAGAAAGTCCAGAACGCTCCCAAGGAAGCCAAGCCCCAGCAGGCACCCAAGGCCACCACCCCGGATTTCGACAGCTCGCAGCTGTCCGACCAGATCGCCAGCCTCGAAGCTGAACTGGCCAATGAACAACAGCTCTATGCCAAGCGCCCGCGCATCCACCGCATCAGCGCCGCCTCGACCATGCGCGACAAGGGCGCCTGGTACAAGGACGAGTGGCGCAAGAAGGTCGAGCGCATCGGCAACCTGAACTACCCCGACGAAGCCCGCCGCCAGCAGATCTACGGCAGCCTGCGGCTGATGGTGTCGATCAACCGCGACGGCTCGCTGTTCGAGGTGCTGGTGCTGGAGTCGTCCGGCCAGCCGCTGCTGGACCAGGCGGCGCAGCGTATCGTCCGTCTGGCGGCGCCTTTTGCGCCCTTTACCGGCGACCTGAACGACATCGACCGGCTGGAAATCATCCGTACCTGGCGCTTCGCCCGTGGCGACCGCCTGTCGAGCAATTAAGGCCGTGGCGCGGCTTGTCAGTCCGGCGCCTCGCCGCCACACTACATAGCTATGAAAAACCTCAGCCCGACTTACCTCAAGCACCAGTTCCTGATCGCCATGCCGCACATGGCGGACCCGAATTTCGCGCAGACCCTGACCTACATCGTCGAGCACAATGCCAACGGTGCCATGGGCCTGGTGATCAACCGTCCGCAGGAGCTGAACCTGGCCGATATCCTCGAGCAATTGCGCCCCGAGGAAGAACCGTCGCCGCTCAGCGCCAACGTGCCGATCTACATCGGCGGTCCGGTCCAGACCGACCGCGGTTTCGTGTTGCACACCAATGAGAAGTCGTATCAGGCCACCATCGAGCTCGATGGCCTGTCGCTGTCCACCTCGCAAGATGTGCTGTTCGCCATCGCCGATGGCAGCGGCCCGCGCCAGAGCCTGATCACCCTCGGCTATGCCGGCTGGGGAGCCGGGCAACTGGGAGCAGAACTGGCCGACAACGCCTGGCTGAATTTCCCGTTCGACCCCGAAATCCTCTTTGGCATCGCCTGCGAGCTGCGCCTCGACGCCGCTGCCGCACAGCTCGGCATCAACCTGCACCTGCTCACCAGCCAGGCGGGGCACGCCTGATGGCCGAACTTCGTCTGCTGCTGGGTTTCGACTACGGCAGCAAGCAGATCGGCGTCGCCGTCGGCCAGATGATCACCGGCCAGGCCCGCGAACTGTGCACGCTGAAAGCGCAGAACGGCGTGCCGGACTGGAGCCAGATCGAAAAACTGATCAAGGAATGGCAGCCCGACGCCCTGGTGGTCGGCCTGCCGCTGAACATGGACGGCACGCCCAGCGAAATGAGCGCCCGCGCCGAAAAGTTCGCCCGCCGCCTGAACGGCCGCTTCAACCTGCCGGTACACACCCACGATGAACGCCTGACCACCTTCGAGGCCAAGGGCGAGCGCATGGCCCGTGGCGGCCAGCGTGGCAGCTATCGCGACAACCCGGTCGATGCCATCGCCGCCGCCCTGCTGCTGCAGGGCTGGCTGGAGGCCAATCCCGCGCAGTCGTAACGTATCAAGCCGGGCCAGCCCTCTGCCCCGGCCATTTGAGGAGCAAGCATGAGCCTACCCAATCCCGCCGAACTGATCCGGCAGATGGCCGTTGACCTTCGCGCCCATCTGAGCCGCCGCAACATCGCCGAACCCCGCTACATCGGTATCCGTACCGGCGGTGTCTGGGTCGCCAAGGCGCTGCTGGACGAACTGGGCAGCGACGCCGCCCTCGGCACCCTCGATGTTTCGTTCTACCGCGACGATTTCAGCCAGAACGGCCTGCACCCGCAGGTGCGCCCGTCCGAGCTGCCGTTCGAGATCGAAGGCCAGCACCTGGTGCTGGTGGACGACGTGCTGATGAGCGGCCGGACCATCCGCGCCGCCCTCAATGAACTGTTCGACTATGGCCGCCCGGCCAGCGTGACCCTGGTCTGCCTGCTCGACCTGGACGCCGGCGAATTGCCGATCCGGCCGAACGTGGTCGGCGCCACCCTGTCGCTGGCCGCCCATGAACGGGTAAAATTGCTCGGCCCCGCGCCGCTCGTCCTCGAGCGCCAGGACCTCGCCTCCGCTTCCGCCCTTTAAGAGTCCCCCGCGATGACGCCACTCGACGCCAAGCGCCCGCTGCAGCTCAATGACCAGGGCCAGCTACGCCACTTCCTCTCGCTCGACGGCCTGCCCCGCGAGCTGCTCACCGAAATCCTCGACACCGCCGACTCGTTCCTCGAAGTCGGCGCCCGGGCGGTGAAAAAAGTCCCGTTGCTGCGCGGCAAGACCGTCTGCAACGTGTTCTTCGAAAACTCCACCCGCACCCGCACCACCTTCGAACTGGCCGCCCAGCGGCTGTCGGCGGACGTGATCACCCTGAACGTGTCGACCTCCTCGACCAGCAAGGGCGAAACCCTGTTCGACACCCTGCGCAACCTCGAAGCGATGGCCGCCGACATGTTCGTGGTCCGCCACGGCGACTCCGGCGCGGCCCACTTCATCGCCGAGCACGTCTGCCCGGAAGTGGCGATCATCAACGGCGGTGACGGCCGCCACGCCCACCCGACCCAGGGCATGCTCGACATGCTGACCATTCGTCGGCACAAGGGCGGCTTCGAAAACCTGTCGGTGGCCATCGTCGGCGACATCCTGCACTCGCGGGTCGCGCGCTCGAACATGCTCGCGCTGAAGACCCTCGGTTGCCCGGACATCCGCGTGATCGGCCCGAAAACCCTGCTGCCGATCGGTATCGAGCAGTACGGCGTGAAGGTCTACACCAACCTTGAAGAAGGCCTGAAGGACGTCGACGTGGTGATCATGCTGCGCCTGCAGCGTGAGCGCATGGCCGGCGGCCTGCTGCCCAGCGAAGGCGAGTTCTACCGCCTGTTCGGCCTGACCACCGCGCGCCTGGCCGGCGCCAAGCCGGATGCCATCGTCATGCACCCGGGCCCGATCAACCGCGGCGTGGAAATCGAGTCGGCAGTGGCCGACGGCGCCCATTCGGTGATCCTCAATCAGGTTACCTACGGCATCGCCGTCCGCATGGCGGTGCTGTCCATGGCCATGAGCGGGCAGAACGCCCAACGTCAATTCGAGCAGGAGAACGCCCAGTGACCCTCAGTATCCTCGGCGCCCGGGTCATCGACCCCAACAGCGGCCTGGACCAGGTCACCGACCTGCACATCGATGGCGGCAAGCTCGTTGCCATCGGTGCCGCCCCGGCCGGCTTCAGCGCTGCCCGCAGCCTCGACGCCAAGGGCCTGGTCGCCGCGCCTGGCCTGGTCGACCTCAGCGTCTCGCTGCGCGAGCCCGGCTACAGCCGCAAGGGCACCATCGCCAGCGAAACCCGCGCCGCCGCTGCCGGTGGCGTCACCAGCCTGTGCTGCCCGCCGCGCACCAAGCCCGTGCTGGACACCTCGGCGGTCGCCGAGCTGATCCTCGACCGCGCCCGCGAAGCCGGCCACGCCAAGGTGTTCCCGATCGGCGCCCTGAGCAAGGGCCTGGAAGGCGAGCAACTGGCCGAACTGGTGGCCCTGCGCGACACCGGCTGCGTCGCCTTCGGCAACGGCCTGGAAAGCTTCCGCAACACCCGCACCCTGTGCCGGGCGCTGGAATACGCCGCCACCTTCGACCTGACGGTGATCTTCCATTCTCAGGACCGCGACCTGGCCAACGGCGGCCTCGCGCACGAAGGCGCGATGGCCAGCTTCCTTGGTCTGCCGGGCATCCCGGAAACCGCCGAAACCGTGGCCCTCGCCCGCGACCTGCTGCTGGTGGAACAGACTGGCGTGCGTGCGCACTTCAGCCAACTGACCAGCGCCCGCGGCGCCCAACTGATCGCCCAGGCCCAGGCCCGCGGTCTGCCGGTCACGGCCGACGTTGCCCTGTACCAGTTGATCCTCACCGATGAAGCGCTGGTGGACTTCTCCAGCCTGTACCACGTGCAACCGCCGCTGCGCACCCGCGCTGACCGCGATGGCCTGCGCGAAGCGGTGAACTCCGGGGTGATCCAGGCGATTTCCAGCCATCACCAGCCCCATGAGCGCGACGCCAAGCTGGCGCCGTTCGGTGCTACCGAGCCGGGTATCAGCAGTGTCGAACTGCTGCTGCCGCTGGCCATGACCCTGGTGGAGGACGGCCTGCTCGACCTGCCGACCTTGCTCCAGCGTCTGTCCGCCGGTCCTGCGGCGGCGTTGCGCCTGCCGGCGGGCGAGCTGCGTGTCGGCGCGGCGGCGGATCTGGTGCTGTTCGACCCGCAAGCCTCCACCGTGGCGGGCGAGCAATGGCGCTCCAAAGGCGACAACTGCCCGTTCATCGGCCACTGCCTGCCGGGCGCGGTGCGCTTCACTGTGGTGGATGGGCATATCAGTCACGAGGGCTGATTCAAGGCCAGCACCGCCTCCTGTGGGGTAATGACCCTGTGGGAGCGAGCTTGCTCGCTCCCACGAGTCCAGAATGCCAAAGTGCGACCAAGGTCGCACCGCCCGTCCCCACGGTTGAAATATTTCCCCCACCCCCATATGAGTCTGCACAGGCATTTTCGCCCCGCTGCGTGGAGACTCTCCCTTGACCACCATCGTTTCAGTTCGTCGCCACGGCAAAGTCGTCATGGGCGGCGACGGCCAGGTTTCCCTCGGCAACACCGTGATGAAAGGCAACGCCAAGAAAGTGCGCCGCCTGTACCACGGCCAGGTCATCGCCGGTTTCGCCGGTGCCACCGCCGATGCCTTCACTCTGTTCGAGCGCTTCGAAGCCCAGCTTGAGAAACACCAGGGCCACCTGGTCCGTGCCGCCGTCGAGCTGGCCAAGGAATGGCGCACCGACCGTTCCCTGAGCCGCCTGGAAGCCATGCTCGCGGTCGCCAACAAGGACGCCTCGCTGATCATCACCGGCAACGGCGACGTGGTCGAACCCGAGGACGGCCTGATCGCCATGGGCTCCGGTGGCGCCTTCGCCCAGGCCGCGGCCCGCGCCCTGCTGAACAAGACCGACCTGTCGGCCCGGGAAATCGCCGAGACCGCCCTGAATATCGCCGGTGACATCTGCGTGTTCACCAACCACAACCTGACCATCGAGGAGCAGGACCTGGCCGAGTAATCAGCTGTTCTGGCGCCCGGTGACGACCATCGGGCTTTTCCACGCTGATTACACCGCCAAGGGACGACCACTACCATGTCCATGACCCCCCGCGAGATCGTTCACGAACTCAACCGTCACATCATTGGCCAGGACGACGCCAAGCGCGCCGTCGCCATCGCCCTGCGCAACCGCTGGCGCCGCATGCAACTGCCCGCCGAACTGCGCGTCGAAGTGACCCCGAAAAACATCCTGATGATCGGCCCGACCGGCGTTGGTAAAACCGAAATCGCCCGTCGTCTGGCCAAGCTGGCCAATGCGCCGTTCATCAAGGTCGAAGCGACCAAGTTCACCGAAGTCGGCTATGTCGGCCGTGACGTCGAGTCGATCATCCGCGACCTCGCCGATGCTGCGATCAAAATGCTGCGCGAGCAGGAAATCATTCGCGTGCGCCACCGCGCCGAAGACGCCGCCGAAGACCGTATCCTCGACGCCCTGCTGCCACCGGCCCGTGCCGGTTTCAACGATGATCCGGCGCCAGCCGATTCGAACACCCGCCAGTTGTTCCGCAAGCGCCTGCGCGAAGGCCAGTTGGACGACAAGGAAATCGAGATCGAAGTCGCCGAGTCCGCTGGCGTCGATATTTCCGCCCCACCGGGCATGGAAGAGATGACCAACCAGTTGCAGAGCCTGTTCGCCAACATGGGCAAGGGCAAGCGCAAGAACCGCAAGCTCAAGGTCAAGGAAGCGCTCAAGCTGGTCCGTGACGAAGAAGCCGGGCGTCTGGTCAACGAGGAAGAACTCAAGGCCAAGGCCCTGGAAGCGGTCGAGCAGCACGGTATCGTGTTCATCGACGAAATCGACAAGGTGGCCAAGCGCGGCAACGTCGGCGGCGCCGATGTGTCCCGCGAAGGCGTGCAGCGCGACCTGCTGCCGCTGATTGAAGGCTGCACCGTCAACACCAAGCTGGGCATGGTCAAGACCGACCATATCCTGTTCATCGCCTCCGGTGCCTTCCACCTGAGCAAGCCGAGCGACCTGGTGCCCGAGCTGCAAGGCCGTCTGCCGATCCGCGTCGAACTCAAGGCGCTGACCCCGGAAGACTTCGAGCGCATCCTCAGCGAACCGCACGCCTCGCTCACCGAGCAGTACCGCGAGCTGCTGAAGACCGAAGGCCTGAACATCGAGTTTGCCGCCGAAGGCATCAAGCGCCTGGCCGAGATCGCCTGGCAGGTCAACGAGAAGACCGAGAACATCGGTGCCCGTCGCCTGCACACCCTGCTTGAGCGTCTGCTCGAAGAGGTGTCGTTCAGCGCCGGCGACCTGGCCAGCGCCCACAGCGAAACGCCGATCCGCATCGACGCCGAGTACGTCAACAGCCACCTCGGCGAGCTGGCGCAGAACGAAGACCTGTCGCGCTACATCCTCTAAGGGCCGTCGCGCGTTTCAAGCCGCAAGCTGCAAGCTGGACGTGATCCGCTTGCAGCTTGTAGCTTGGGGCTTATAGCCAAGGAGCTCTCATGTCCCGTCTGCCTACCGCCATCAACCTTCGCAAAGCGTCGAAGACCCTGTCGCTGACCTACGGTCCCGATGAGGTCTACAACCTGCCCGCCGAATTCCTGCGGGTGCATTCTCCCTCCGCCGAGGTCCAGGGCCACGGCAATCCCATCCTGCAATTTGGCAAGATCAACGTCGGCCTGAGCAAGATCGAACCGGCCGGTCAGTACGCACTGAAACTGACCTTCGACGACGGCCATGACAGCGGTCTGTTCACCTGGGAATACCTCGAGCAACTCTGTCTGCGCCAGGAAGAACTCTGGTCCGACTATCTGCAGGAACTCGCCGCCGCCGGCAAATCCCGCGACCCCTCCGAATCTGTCATCAAGCTGATGCTCTAGTCCGGCACTCTCCTGTTTTAGAGCGCATTTTCTAATTCGATCTGCTTGAATGCCTCTGGCACCGGCCAGCGTCTGGCCGGCTTGCGCATAACTGGAAAGTCGGGTAACCAATGGATCTGGCAGGTTCACTGCATCGGCAACAACGCAGGGAACGGGCTGGTATGTAGAGGTCGCGAGCGAAAGCAGGCAGTCTTCTCACGCAGAAAAACCCGCACGGCTCATCGTCGCTCACATCCGGCCGCAGGACCGCAATTCGTTATCACTGGTCACCCGAGCAGCAGTACCGGGGCTTCGTCTGTGTAACGCCAACAGCCGAGCCGGTACTCGTCTCAGGACAACGGAGCGTCGTAGATGAGTAACAAGAATAACGATGACCTGCAGCGCCAAGCCTCGGAAAACACCCTGGGTCTTAACCCGGTCATAGGCTTGCGCCGCAAGGATTTGCTGACTTCTGCTCGGATGGTGCTTCGCCAGGCCATCCGGCAACCGCTGCACAGTGCCAAGCACGTTGCCCACTTCGGCATGGAGCTGAAGGACGTGATTTTCGGCAAGTCCAGCCTGCAGCCCGAAGGCGACGACCGTCGCTTCGCTGATCCGGCCTGGAGCCAGAACCCGCTGTACCGCCGCTACCTGCAAACCTACCTGGCCTGGCGCAAGGAGTTGCATGACTGGATCGGCGACAGCAGCCTGTCACCCACCGATATCAGCCGCGCCCACTTCGTCATCAACCTGATGACCGAAGCCATGGCGCCGACCAACAGCGCGGCCAACCCGGCAGCGGTCAAACGCTTCTTCGAAACCGGCGGCAAGAGCCTGCTCGACGGCCTCTCCAACCTGGCCAAGGACATGGTGCACAACGGCGGCATGCCCAGCCAGGTCAACATGGACGCCTTCGAGGTCGGCAAGAACCTCGGCACCAGCGAAGGCTCGGTGGTCTATCGCAATGACGTGCTGGAGCTGATCCAGTACAGCCCGATCACCGAACAGGTGCACGAGAAGCCACTGCTGGTGGTCCCGCCGCAGATCAACAAATTCTACGTCTTCGACCTCAGCCCGGAAAAAAGCCTGGCGCGCTTCTGCCTGCGCTCCACCGTGCAGACCTTCATCGTCAGTTGGCGCAACCCGACCAAGGCCCAGCGCGAATGGGGCCTGTCCACCTACATCGACGCCCTGAAAGAAGCCGTCGACGTGGTGCTGGCGATCACCGGCAGCAAAGACCTGAACATGCTCGGCGCCTGCTCCGGCGGCATCACCTGCACCGCGCTGGTCGGCCATTACGCCGCGCTGGGCGAGAAAAAGGTCAACGCCATGACCTTGCTGGTGAGCGTGCTCGACACCACCCTCGACACCCAGGTCGCGCTGTTCGTCGACGAACAGACCCTCGAAGCCGCCAAGCGCCATTCCTACCAGGCCGGGGTGCTGGAAGGCCGCGACATGGCCAAGGTGTTCGCCTGGATGCGGCCCAACGACCTGATCTGGAACTACTGGGTCAACAACTACCTGCTGGGCAACGAGCCGCCGGTGTTCGACATCCTGTTCTGGAACAACGACACCACACGCCTGCCGGCCGCCTTCCACGGCGACCTGATCGAGATGTTCAAGAACAACCCGCTGGTGCGCGCCGACGCCCTGGAAGTCTGCGGCACGCCGATCGACCTCAAGCAGGTCACCACCGACATCTTCTGCGTGGCCGGCACCAACGACCACATCACCCCGTGGAAGTCCTGCTACAAGTCGGCGCAACTGTTCGGCGGCAACGTCGAGTTCCTGCTGTCCAACAGCGGGCACATCCAGAGCATCCTCAACCCGCCGGGCAACCCCAAGGCGCGCTACATGACCAGCAGCGAGATGCCGGCCGACGCCGACCACTGGCAGGAAAACTCCAGCAAGCACACCGACTCCTGGTGGCTGTACTGGCAGACCTGGCTGGCCGAGCGCTCCGGCGAACTGAAGAAGTCGCCGACCACCCTCGGCAACAAAGCCTACCCGGCAGGCGAAGCAGCGCCGGGCACCTATGTTCACGAACGTTGAAATCTGTCGCGCCGCCCGCCTCGTGCGGGTGGCGCTTTACCGCTAACAGGGCCCGCGCATGCCGCAACCGTACATCTTCCGAACCGTCGACCTGGATGGCCAGACCATCCGCACCGCGGTTCGCCCCGGCAAGCCGCACTTGACGCCCTTGCTGGTGTTCAATGGCATCGGCGCCAACCTGGAGCTGGTGTTTCCGTTCGTCCAGGCGCTGGACCCCGACCTGGAAGTCATCGCCTTCGATGTGCCTGGCGTGGGCGGTTCGTCGACGCCGCGCCATCCCTACCGGTTTCCCGGCCTGGCCAAACTGACCGCGCGCATGCTCGATTACCTGGACTACGGCCAGGTCAATGTCATCGGCGTGTCCTGGGGCGGGGCCCTGGCCCAGCAGTTCGCCCACGACTATCCCGAGCGCTGCAAGAAACTGGTGCTGGCCGCCACCGCCGCCGGCGCGGTGATGGTGCCGGGCAAGCCCAAGGTGTTGTGGTTGATGGCCAGTCCGCGACGCTACGTGCAGCCCTCCCACGTGATCCGCATCGCCCCGGAAATCTACGGCGGCGCCTTCCGCCGTGACCCGGACCTCGCGCTGTCCCATGCGTCCAAGGTGCGCTCGTCGGGCAAGCTCGGCTACTACTGGCAACTGTTCGCCGGCCTCGGCTGGACCAGCATCCACTGGCTGCACAAGATCCAGCAGCCGACCCTGGTGCTGGCCGGCGACGACGACCCGCTGATTCCGTTGATCAATATGCGCCTGCTGGCTTGGCGAATCCCCAATGCCCAGCTACACATAATCGACGATGGTCATTTATTCCTGATTACTCGTGCCGAGGCTGTGGCGCCGATCATCATGAAGTTCCTGCAGCAGGAGCGCCAACGCGCCGTCATGCATCCTCGGCCCGCCCCGAGCGCCTGAACCGCCCCTCATCGCTTGCACCTTTGGCAGGAGCGCCGAAGCATGCAAGTGCGCTGGTCGAGGTGGGGACCGCTCACTACATTGGTTCAGTTTGTTGATGGCTCGACGACGGAGTGTTGCCGGATGAAAGACAAACCCGTGAATGCGGTGGCGCCAACCCCCGCCACCTATATCAACGTGCAAAGCGCGATCACCGGCTTGCGCGGCCGCGACCTGATCTCGACCCTGCGCAACGTCAGTCGCCATGGCCTGCGTCACCCGATCCACACCGCCAGCCACCTGCTGGCGCTG
The DNA here is from genome assembly GCF_903166565.1 of Pseudomonas sp. Marseille-P9899. Classification (NCBI taxonomy): domain Bacteria; kingdom Pseudomonadati; phylum Pseudomonadota; class Gammaproteobacteria; order Pseudomonadales; family Pseudomonadaceae; genus Pseudomonas; species Pseudomonas sp. Marseille-P9899. The sequence continues at coordinate 2,749 of NZ_CAESCG010000011.1, read as the reverse complement.
GGCGGCCAGTTGGGCCGGGTGTTGCTGGGCGATACTCCGCACCAGCCCAACCCCCGTGACACCCGCTTCAGCGATCCGGCCTGGAATCACAATCCGTTCTACCGCCGCGGCTTGCAGGCCTACCTGAGCTGGCAGAAACAGACCCGGCTGTGGATCGACGAAAGCCAGTTGAGCGACGACGACCGGGCCCGTGCGCACTTCCTGTTCTCGCTGCTCAACGATGCCGTGTCGCCGAGCAACACCCTGCTCAATCCGCTGGCGATCAAGGAACTGTTCAACTCTGGCGGGCTGAGCCTGGTTCGCGGCCTGAACCACCTGCTCGACGACTTGCGGCACAACAACGGCATGCCGCGCCAGGTTGCCCGGGACGCCTTCGAAGTGGGCCGCAACCTCGCCGTCACCCCCGGCGCGGTGGTGTTTCGCAACGAGCTGCTGGAACTGATCCAGTACAGCCCGATGAGCGAAAAACAGTACGCCCGGCCCATGCTGGTGGTGCCGCCGCAGATCAACAAGTTCTACATCTTCGACCTCAGCCCGGCCAACAGCTTCGTCCAGTACATGCTCAAGAACGGCCTGCAGACCTTCGCCGTCAGTTGGCGCAATCCTGATCCGCGGCATCGCGAATGGGGCCTGTCGAGCTACGTGGCGGCGATCGAGGAAGCCATGAACGTCTGCCGTTCGATCACCGGCAGCCGCGATGTCAACCTGATGGGCGCCTGTGCCGGCGGCCTGACCATGGCCGCGTTGCAGGGCCACCTGCAAGCCAAGCGGCAACTGCGCCGGGTGCACAGCGCCACGTACCTGGTCAGCCTGCTCGACAGCCAACTGGACAGTCCGGCCAGCCTGTTTGCCGACGAGCAGACCCTCGAGGCAGCCAAGCGCCGCTCGTACCAGCAGGGCGTGCTCGACGGTGGCGAGATGAGCCGGGTGTTCGCCTGGATGCGGCCCAACGACCTGATCTGGAATTACTTCGTCAACAACTACCTGCTCGGCAAGGCGCCAGCGCCGTTCGACATTCTCTACTGGAACAACGACAGCGCCCGCCTGCCGGCGGCGTTGCATGGCGACCTGCTGGACTTCTTCAAGTACAACCCGCTGACCCGTCCGGCCGGACTGGAAGTCTGCGGCACGCCGATCGACCTGCAGAAAATCACTGTCGACAGCTTCCATGTGGCCGGCAACAACGACCACATCACGCCTTGGGACGCGGTGTATCGCTCAAGTTTGCTGCTGGGCGGCGACCGCCGCTTCGTGCTGTCCAACAGCGGTCATGTGCAGAGCATCCTCAACCCGCCGGGCAACCCCAAGTCGCACTACGTGCACAACCCGAAACTGAGCAGCGACCCGCGCGCCTGGTACTACGACGCCGAAAAAGCCGATGGCAGTTGGTGGCCGTTGTGGCTAGCGTGGATTCAGGAGCGCTCCGGCGCCCAGCGCGAAACCGATGCAACCCTGGGCAGCGCCAGCTACCCGGCCATGGACCCCGCACCCGGCAAATACGTGCTGGTGCGTTGAACACGAGGACTGGATGAAGACCCGCGACCGTATCCTCGAATGCGCCCTGCACCTGTTCAACCAGCAGGGTGAACCGAACGTCTCGACACTGGAAATCGCCAACGAACTGGGCATCAGCCCCGGCAACCTGTACTACCACTTCCACGGCAAGGAGCCGCTGGTGCTGGGGCTGTTCGAACGCTTTGCGGAAGAACTGACGCCGCTGCTCGACCCGCCGCTCGAAGTGCGCCTGGACGCCGAGGACTACTGGTTGTTCCTGCACCTGATCGTCGAGCGCATGGCGCAGTACCGCTTCCTGTTCCAGGACCTATCAAACCTGACCGGCCGCCTGCCGAAACTGGCCCGGGACATGCGCAGCCTGCTCAACGCCCTCAAACGCACCCTCGCCGCGCTGCTGGCCAGCCTCAAGGCGCAGGGCCAGATAACCAGCGACACCCGCGCACTGGGGCAGTTGGTGGAACAGATAACCCTGACGCTGCTGTTCTCGCTGGATTACCAGCGCGTGCTGGCCAAGGATGCAGAAGTGGGGATCGTCGTGTATCAGGTCATGATGCTGGTGGCACCGCACCTGGAGCCGCCGTCGCGGCATGCGGCGGAGCAGTTGGCGTTGAGGTATCTGGAGGGGTGATACGACGCAAATGAACCCTGTAGGAGCGAGTTCACTCGCGAACGGCGGCGCAGCCGTCGTAGAACCTGAGTCCCGGATCTGCCTGACACAACGTCGAACCCGGCTTTGGGGCTGCTACGCAGCCCTTCGCGAGTGAACTCGCTCCCACAAGGAGTACTTCCCTGTGATCAGGTCGGAGCCGCCGTCGCGGCATGCGGCGGAGCAGTTGGCGCTGAGGTATCTGGAGGGGTGATAAAAACGCAAATGAACCCTGAGCGAGTTCACTCGCGAACGGCGGCGCAGCCGTCGTAGAACCTGAGTCCGCGATCTACCTGACACAACGTCGAACCCGGCTTTGGGGCTGCTACGCAGCCCTTCGCGAGTGAACTCGCTCCCACAAGAAGTACTTCGCTGTGATCAGATCGGAGCCGCCGTCACGGCATGCGGCGGAGCAGTTGGCGCTGAGGTACCTGGAGGGGTGACATGACGCAAATGAACCCTGTAGATACTCTGTTCGCGGTCAAGCTTTCAGCAGGTGCTTTTCGCTAAAAAGCTTGGCCGTGTCGAAGGGTTCTCCGCTTCTCATACAGGCCCATATGCCCGTCAAATATTTCCGCATGACAGCCG
>NZ_CAESCG010000010.1:0-236752 GCF_903166565.1 Pseudomonas sp. Marseille-P9899 | reverse complement strand
GAGCTCAAGGCGCTGCTGGGCCAGGACCTGCCGACCTTCATGGTGCCGACGCAGTGGCTGTTCCTCGACCAGTTGCCGCTGACGCCGAACGGCAAGCTGGACCGCAAGGCCCTGCCACAGCCGGACAGCACTCAGGCGCAGATCGAGCATGTTGCGCCGGTCAGCGAACTGGAACAGCAACTGGCGGCCATCTGGGCCGATGTGCTGAAAGTCGAGAAGGTTGGCATGCGCGACGACTTCTTCGACCTTGGCGGGCATTCGTTGCTGGCGGTGCAGGTGCTGGCGCGTATCCGTGATCAGTTGCAGTGCGAAATCGCCCTGCGCGAGCTGTTCGAGAAGAGCACCCTGGCCGATCTCTGTGAGGTGGTTGCACAGAAACAGGGCCAGGCGGGCAGTGCGCAGGACGAACTGACTAAATCCCTGGAGGCACTCAAACGTCTTAGTGCAGAGGAAATCGATAATTTGATCGCTTAGCAGGAGACCCAACGTGCAAGAGCTGCTCGACTCTGTGAAATCGCTGTCTGCCCGGGAACGCAAAGCGTTGTCGGTGCTGCTCAAGCGGCAAGGGGTGAATTTGTATGGCGTCACCCCGATTTTCAAACGGGAGGTCGAAGCCAGCTCGGCACTTTCCTATGCCCAACAGCGGCAGTGGTTTCTCTGGCAACTGGAGCCACACAGTGCCGCCTACAACATTCCGGTGGCGCTGCGGCTCAAGGGCGCGCTGGATATCCAGGCGCTGGAGGGCGCTTTCGGCGCCCTGATTGCCCGCCATGAAACCCTGCGCACCTGCTTCCGGCAGGAAGGCGACACTGCGGTGCAGATCGTGCACCCGGCGTCGCCTTTCCTGCTGGCGGTAGAACCGCTGGCCGCCGCCGACCTGGAGGCGCGGGTCGCCGAGGAGTTGCGCCGACCGTTCGATCTCGAACAAGGCCCATTGCTGCGGGTCAGGCTGCTGCGCCTGGGTGAGGAGGAGCATGTCCTGACCCTGGTGCAGCACCATATCGTGTCCGATGGCTGGTCGATGCCGATCATGGTCGATGAGCTGGTGCGCCTGTATGCCGGTCACAGCTGCGGCGAGGCCGTGCACCTGCCTGGGCTGCCGATCCAGTACGCCGACTACGCGATCTGGCAACGCAACTGGATGGAGGCCGGCGAGCAGGAGCGCCAGTTGGGCTATTGGACTGTGCAACTGGGCGGCGAGCAGCCGGTGCTGGACCTGCCGACGGACCGGCCACGGCCGCTGGTGCAGAGCCATGCCGGTGCGCGATTCGATATCGAACTGGCGCCTGAGCTGGCGCAAGCATTGAAGGAGGTTGCGCGACAGCACGGGGTGACGCTGTTCATGCTGTTGCTGGCGTCGTTCCAGACCTTGCTGCACCGCTACAGCGGCCAGGCGGACGTGCGCGTGGGCGTGCCCACCGCCAACCGCAACCGTGCCGAAACCGAAGGGCTGCTCGGCCTCTTCGTCAACACCCAGGTGCTCAAGGCCGAATTCACCCTCGACACCACTTTCAACCAGTTGCTGCAACAGGTGAAGCACACCGCCGTACAGGCCCAGGCCCATCAGGACCTGCCGTTCGAACAGCTTGTGCAAGCGCTGCACCCGGAGCGTGACCTGAGCCGCAGCCCGCTGTTCCAGGTGATGTTCAACCACCAGACCCGCAACCCCGGCCAGGGTCGCACCCTGCCGGGATTGAGCGTCGAGAAGCTGGCGTCGTCGTCGCAGACCGCGCAGTTCGACCTGACCCTGGATACGCTGGAGCACGAAAACGGTGTCGGTGCGGCGATCACGTATGCCACGGCGCTGTTCGATGCCTCGACCATCGAGCGCTTCGCCCGCCACTGGCGCAACCTGCTGCAAGGCATCTGCGCCGATGCCGGGCAGCGTGTGGCGGCCTTGCCGTTGCTGGATGGCGTGGAGCGCCAGCAGATTCTCGTCGAGTGGAACCGCAGCGAGGCCGATTACCCGCGTGAACAGTGTCTGCCGGCGCTGTTCGAAGTCCAGGTACTGGCGACGCCGGATGCAACGGCGCTGGTGCTCGGTGATGCATCCCTGAGTTATGCACAACTGAACTCCCGCGCTAATCAACTGGCCCACAAGCTGCGCGAACTGGGCGTGGGCCCGGACGTGCTGGTGGGCGTGGCGCTGGAGCGCTCGCTGGAAATGGTCATTGGCCTGCTGGCGATCCTCAAGGCCGGTGGCGCGTATGTGCCGCTGGACCCGGATTTCCCGGCGGATCGCTTGGCCTACATGATGGAAGACAGCGGCCTGAAACTGCTGCTGACCCAGTCCTCGCTGTTGGCGCAACTGCCGATTCCTGCTGGCATCGATAACCTGTGCCTGGACCAGGATGGCGACTGGCTGGGCGGCTACGGTCAGGACAACCTGCCTGGCCTCGCAGGCCCATTGAACCTGGCCTACGCCATCTACACCTCCGGCTCCACCGGTTTACCCAAGGGCGTGACGATTCACCATCAGGCGCTGGTCAACTTCCTCTCCAGCATGGCCGATCAGCCGGGCATCACTGGCAACGACCGGGTCCTGCAACTGACCTCGCTGTCCTTCGATATCGCCGGTCTTGAGCTGTACCTGCCGCTGTTGCGCGGCGCCGCAGTGGTATTGCTGAACACTCATCAGAACAAAGACCCGCAAGCCCTGCTGAACGTGATTGCCCAGCAGAGCGTGACGGTAATCCAGGCCACGCCTTCGAGCTGGCGGATGATCCTCGACGCGACACCGGCTGGCGCGCTCAACGGCAAGACCATCCTCTGCGGCGGCGAAGCGCTCAGTGCCGAGCTGGCGCAGCGTTTGATCGAACAGGCCGGACATGTGTGGAACGTCTACGGCCCGACCGAGACCACCATCTGGTCGGCCCGCCATTACCTCACTGAAAGCGACGATATCTGGCTGGGCAAACCGCTGGCCAACACCACGCTGCATATCATCAGCGACGATATCGACGTGCTGCCAGTAGGCGCCCGTGGCGAGTTGCTGATTGGCGGCGACGGCCTGGCCCGTGGTTATCACCGCCGGCCTTCGCTGACCGCGGAGCGCTTTATCCCCGATGCGTTCTCCAGCAATGGCGGCCGCCTGTACCGCACCGGCGACCTGGCGCGTTATCACGCCGACGGTGTGATCGAATACGCCGGCCGTCTCGACCATCAAGTGAAGATTCGCGGTTTCCGCATCGAGCTGGGCGAGATCGAGGCGCGGCTGCTGGAGCATCCGGCGGTGCATGAGGCGGTGGTGATCGATGTCGACGTGGACGGCATCAAGCAACTGGCCGCCTGGCTGGTCGCCAGCGACAGCAGCGCCAGCACCGACGCTTTGCGCGCCGAACTCAAGGCCCATCTGAAAGCCAGCCTGCCGGATTACATGGTGCCGAGCCACCTGGTGTGGTTGGAAAAAATGCCCCAGACCCCCAACGGCAAGCTGGACCGCAAGGCCCTGCCGAAACCCGATGCCAGCCAGGCCCAGGCCGTTTATGAACCGCCGCGCACCGAGCGCGAGCAGCGTCTGGCGCAGATCTGGGCTGAGGTGCTGAAGGTCGAGCGGGTTGGCCTCAAGGACAACTTCTTCGCCCTGGGCGGGCATTCGCTGCTGGTAATCAGCGTTGTTGGCAAGATCCGCGAAGCGTTCGCTATCAGCATCAGCCTGCACGACTTTCTACTGCTGGAAACCTTCGAGGACCTGGCGGACTTCGTCAGCGCGGGTGAGCGGCGGGTGAGCAAACCGGTGATCAGCATGAACAGCGGCGGCAGCGACAAGGCCCCGTTGTTCTGCCTGCCGCCGGGCGGTGGTGGCACCTACGCCTACTACCCGCTGGCCGGGCACTTGAGCGGCAAGCGCAGCGTGCTGGGGGTGGTCAACAAGAGTCACGTGGTGCCGGGCTGGTTTGAAACCTCCTGGGACGGGATGGTGGCGTATTACGTGGAGCAGATCAGGCAAGCCCGGCCCCGCGGCCCTTATCACCTGCTGGGCTGGTCGCTCGGCGGTGCGCTGGCGATGGACGTGGCGCACGCGCTGGAGTCGGCGGGTGAGCAGGTCGGCTTCCTCGGGTTGATCGACAGTTTTCTGCCAACGGAGGCAAGCGGAGCGGCTGCGCAGGTTGTGGCGCCTGCCGAGGTGAAGCCTGAAGGTCCATGGGATGGCCTGGTGAAGAGTCTGTTGGCCTTTGCCCCGGGTATTGGCGAACCGACGGTGCTGGGCTTGATCGAGGAAGCGACGGCACGTTATTCCGATTCGCCGGAGGCTACCGACTGGGTGATTGACCGGGTCGCCGAACAGAGCGGTGCGTCCCCCGAGGCGCTGCGTGCCGTGCACCGGGATATCGCCGTACAGGCCGAGATTGCCGGTGGCTATCAACTGCTCGGCGTGAACATGGCCCTGGCCCGTTCATTTGCCCTGAAGCCGCTGAAGGCCGTGCCGCAGTGCTGGTGGGCGGGCGCGAGCCGCAATGCCGGGCAGGTCGAGGCCGATGAAGCCTTGCTGCGCGACGCCTGTGCGGTGAATGGACTGTGGTCCGAGACGCTGCCGGGGCAGAAACACGATGATGTGATCCTGAGTCCGGCGTTGCTGGAGAGCTTGATGCGGCGGCTGGAAGGGCGTGAATAATTGAGTGATGGCGGGCGCTGCTTGTGCGGCGCCCGTTCTTGAGGGCACTAAAGCCCTCCAGGCAGATACAAAAAAAGGCCAGTCGGTAAACCGACTGGCCTTTTCTTTCTTCACGCGTCTGTCACAACCCGATCAGAAATCTCCGCGCAGGGTCAGCATGTAGCTGCGCGGTGCGCCGAAGATATTGCCGCGGTCAATCGCCGGTGCAGAGATGTAGTAGCGGCGATCGAACAGGTTTTCGCCGTTGACCGCGACGCTCCAGTGCTGGTCCAGCTTGTAGGCGACGCGCGCGTCCCAGATGGCGCGACCACCGTCGCCGAACTCCACGCCGTTGGTCTTGTTGCTGAAGCCCGATTGCGCGGAAACACCAACGCCAGCGGACACGCGGTTCCACTCGGCGGGCAGGGTGTACATGGTGCTCACGCGGGCCATGTGTTTAGGGGTGTCGGTGGTCAGCGGCGAGGCGGAGCTGCTGCTGGTCATGTTGTAGGTGTAGCCACCCATGACTTGCAGGCCCGGCAGGACTTCACCGCTGGCTTCGAGGTCGACGCCCTTGCTGCGCTGGGTGGTGACGTTGAAGTAGCAAGTGCCGGAAACGTCGTTGGACGGGCAACGGCCGCGGTTGGCGACGTCTTCGCCCAGCACATCTTCTTGCTTGATGTAGAACAGCGCCATCGACACGTTCAGTTGCTTGTCGAACAGTTCGCCCTTGATACCGGTTTCATAGTTGGTACCGACGGCTGGATCCAGCGGCGAGCCACTCACGCTGCGGTAGTTGGCCTGGGGTTTGAAGATGTCGGCGTAGCTGGCGTACCAGGACCAGTTTTCGTTGATGTCATAGATCAGGCCGGCGAACGGGGTGAATTCGTGGGTCTGCTTGTTCTCGTAGTCGCCGGTACCGATCTTGTCGTTGTAGTCGTAGTCGTACCAGCTCAGGCGGGTACCCAGGATCAGGCTCAATGGCTCGCTCAGGTGGATGCGGGTGTTGGCGAAGATGCCTTTGCGTTCTTCGGTGTATTCGTTGATTTGCGACCAGGCCGGGCGTGCCGGTTTGACCAGCGCATCATGGTTCACGTCGAACACGTTGACCGGGGTATTGACGATGCCAGCGGTTACCACGCCGCGCTTGGTGCCGGCGGTCTGTTTCGACCAGCTGGCGCCCACCGTGACCTGGTGCGTCAGGCCGAAGGCATCGAAGTTGCCTTCCACGAAGCTGTCGACACCGTTGCCCTTCACGCTGACGTCGCGGAATTCCACGCCCCGCCAGGTCGCACCAGAATTGGTAACCGGGTTGATGCCGATCGGTGAACCCAGGGCCTGGGCATAAGGGACGAGCGAGGCGAAATCACCTTCGGTATGGATCAGCGTGGTTTTGCTGGTCCAGCTGTCGTTGAAGCGGTGGGTGAGTTCGGCGAAGGCTTCGTCGGTTTCGCTGTCTTTGTAGGCCCAGTTCTGGCTGAGAGTGGTGGAGCGGGAGATGTCCAGCGAGTTGCCGTTGTTGTAGCGCGGCAGGTCGTAGATGGAGTAGCCGTTCATGTTGCTTTTCTGACGGCGCACGCTCAGCGCGACGGTGGTGTCTTCCGACAGGTCGCCTTCGACGATGCCGTAGAGCAGCGGCGTCTGGGTGTCCTGGCCATCCAGGTAGCTGCCGCGGTCTTCATAGGCGGCGACCACGCGACCGCGCAGGGTGCCTTCGTCGTTGAGGCGGCCGCTGCCGTCCAGGTCCATGCGGTAGTTGTCCCAGGAACCGGCACGGGTGGTGATGGAGAACTGCGGTTCCGAGGTCGGGCGCTTGCGCACCAGGTTGATCGCACCGCCCGGGCTGCCTGCACCGACCAGCAGGCCGGAGGCGCCGCGCAGCACCTCGACGCGGTCGTAGAAGGCCATGTCCAGCGGCATCCAGGCGGTGAGGTTGTAGCTCTGGCCAGGAATGCCATCCATCATGAAGGCTTCTTCGCCCAGCACGAAACCGCGGGACTGGTACTGGTGCGAGCCGAAGTTGCGCTGGGTGAACGACAGGCCCGGGGTCTTGGCGAGCACCTGGTCCAGGGTGTTGAGGTTTTTGTCGTCCATCAGTTTGCGGGTGATGATCGACACCGACTGCGGGGTTTCCCGCAGTGAGTGCGCGCCTTTGCCGATGGTGACCGCGCCGGTGGTGTAGGAACCGGTGTTCTCGGTGGTAGTACCCAAGGCGTGGGAGTTGATCGAGGTCGGGGCCAGGTTGACCGACGCCGATGAATCATTTGCCGAGAGGGTCAGGGTGTCGCCCTGCACGCTGTAGGACAGCCCCGAGCCACCGAGCAGTTTGCCGGCGGCCTGTTGCGGGGTCAGGCGACCTTGTACCGCGCTGCTGGTCTTGCCACGCACGTCTTCAGTGCTGAACAGCACCTGCAGATTGGCTTGGCGCCCCAACTCACTTAAGGCACCCGCCAATGGCTGTGCCGGGATGTTGAACTCCACTTCCTGAGCCTGTACCTGGGCGGCGATCGGCAGGGTAAGTGCCAGGCCGATTGCGGCGAGCGAAGGCTTGGCGCGGAAGGCGCGGCTCATCAGCAGGGCTTTGCTCAGTGGCGTAAGTCGGGGCGTTGTGTGCATGGAAGGAAAACTCGTTCTAATGGTTGTGTGTCGGGATGGGCGACGGCCGTCGCGGCTGCGGCTCGTTGGCAGTAAGTGCTCTGCAGGCAGGCCGAAGCCCAGGCACTTTTCTTGAGGTCGAGCGCGTTTCGTCGTTGAAGAGAACGAGTTGCACCTGCATGGATTTAACGGAATTTTCACTTTCTGAGAGATCATGAAAAATCGTCGGAAATCTGCGCTTTTAAAGAGGTTCGCTGTTTTTATGGCGCTTTTTTACTGGCGCAGGAAGGCTGCTGGGGCGAGGGCCTCAGCAGCTCTGGAGGAAGGCAAAAAGGCAGGGTAGGGCGGCTCAGAAATCGCCGCGCAGGGTGGCCATGTAGCTGCGGGGATCGCCGAACAGATTGCCGCGATCGAGGGCATTGGCGGAGTAGTAGTACTTGCGGTCCAGCAGGTTTTCTCCGCTCAGGCCGAGGGTCCAGTGTTCGTCCAGTTTCCATGAGACTCGCGCATCCCAGATCGCCCGCCCCGGTGAGCCATAGTTCTGGTTCGGGCTGTTGTTCCAGGAATAACCGGACTGCGCCGAGACGCCGCCGCCCACCGTCAGCCGGTTCCACTCGCCGGGCAGGGTGTAGCTGGTCGTCAGCCGTGCCAGGTGTTTCGGGGTTTCGTTGGAGACCGGGCCGCCGGCACTGCTGTGGGTCGTGTTGAAGGTGTAGCCCGCCATCACCTGCAGCCCCGGCAGGACTTCACCACTGACTTCGAAGTCGACGCCGCGGCTGCGTTGGGTGATGCCATTGACGTAGCAAGTGCCGGTGGGGTCGTTGGTCAGGCATTTGTCGAGGCTGGCCGTGTCGAGGGCGGCCACGTCGTCCTGACGGATAAAGAACAGCGCCAGCGACAGGTTCACCCGCTTGTCCAGCAACTCGCCCTTGATCCCGGTTTCGTAGTTGGTGCCCACTGCCGGGTCGAGGGTCGAACCGCTGGAGGTGCGATAGACGCTTTGTGGCTGGTAGATGTCGGCGTAGCTGGCGTACCAGGACCATTGCTCATCGAGGTCATAGATCAGGCCGGCGAAAGGCGTCAGCCGGTGATCCTGGCGGGCGGTGAAGTCGCCGCTGGCAAGCTTGTAGTTGAAATCGTATTTGTACCAACTGAGCCGTGTGCCCAGTACCAGGGTCAGGGGTTCGGCGAGGCGCAGGCGGGCGTTGGCGTAAACACCGCTGCGCTGGTCCACCGACTGGTTGATCGAGGTCCAGGCGGGGCGTTCTGGCCTGGCGAAGGCATGGTGATCGACGTCGAAGATATCCACAGGTACGTTCACGGCCACCGGTACACGTTTTTCCAGAACGTCCTGGCGGGACCAGTTCGCGCCGAGGGTGATCTGCTGCGGCAGGTCGAACCACTCGAAGTGGCCTTCGACATGGCTGTCCACGCCGGTGCTGTCGATGTCGGTGTGGCGGAACTCAACGCCCCTGAACGCTGTTCCGCTCTGGGTAATCGGGTCCACTGCGCCGCGGGCATAGGCCACTGCCAGGTTGAAGCTGCCCTGGGAGTGGATCACCGAGGTTGTGGCGCTCCAGTCGTCGTTGAAGCGATGGGTGAGTTCGGTGAAGGCTTCAGTGACCTCGGCTTCGTGTTCGTTCCAGTCCTGAACCAGCGCGGTGGAGCGGGAGATGTCCAGGGAACTGCCGTCTTTGTAGCGCGGCAGCCCATAGATCGAGTAGCCCTTGAACTGTCCAGACTGGTAGCGAAGGCTGCCGGTCAGGACGGTGTCGTCGTCGAGGTCGGCGTCCACGATGCCGTACAGCAGCGGTTGCGTGGATTTCTTCTCATCGATGTAGGAGCCCTTGTCCTCATAGGCGGTGATAAAGCGTCCGCGCAGCGTGCCTTCTTCATTGAGCTTGCCGCTGCCATCCAGATCGAGCCGGTAGCCATCCCATGAGCCAGCGCGGGACATGACCGTGAGCCGCGGCTCGGCGGTGGGGCGCTTGCGCACCAGGTTCACCGCGCCGCCCGGGTTGCCGGGGCCGATAAGCAGCCCCGAGGCGCCGCGCAGCACTTCGACACGGTCATAGATGGCCATGTCCACCGGCAGCCAGGCGGTGATGTTGTAGGCCTGACCGGAAATCCCGTCCATCAGGTAACTCTCGTCCCCCAGCACGAACCCGCGCGACTGGTAGAGATGAGAGCCGAAATTACGCTGGCCGAAGGTCATGCCCGGCGTCTGCGCCAGCACCTGGTCGAGGCTGGTGAGGTGCCAGTCGTCCATCAATTGACGGGTCATGACGGTCACCGACTGAGGGGTTTCCCGCAGGGTCTGTGTCGATTTGCCAAGGGTCACCGCCGAGGCGGCATACGACCGGGTGAATTCGCTGGTGGCATCAAGCGGCTCGGCGCTGATCGAAGTGGGCGCCATGTCCAGTACCGTGGGACCGGCGGCCGGGCCCAGGGTCAGGGTGTCACCCTGCAGGCTGTAGTCGAGGCTGCAGTTTTTCAGCAACAGGCGGGCGGCCTGTTCGGGAGAGTAGCGGCCACGTAACGCCGGGCTGACGTCGCCCTGAATCTGCTCCGGGTTGACCAGCACTTGCAGGTCACTTTGCCGCCCCCACTCCTGCAGGGCACTCCACAAGGGTTGCGCAGGAATGTTGAAGTCCTTTTCCGCAGCGTGAACCTGAGTGTTCTGCGACAGGGCAAGGAGCGAAACGGCGGCTGTCAGGGCGGGTTTCCTTACCCGCAGGACGAGCTTCAGCAGTAACGCAAAGGAAGATGAGGAGGGTCGGGATGCCAAAGAAAATGATATCCATTTGTGTGGAGTATCACATTCTGGCATGTGATGGCACTTGCCTACCACCACCCCCTCCGGCAACCGGTCTGAAAGGCGCGAGCGCCAGGTTAACTGCAGTTGTCAGGCGGGCATTGCCTGCTCTTCCACCTGCTCGACCCTGATCCGTCCACCTTCCATTCGGACGAGTTGATCTGCAATCGGGAAATACCGGTCATCGTGGGAGATGACGATGATGGTCTTGCCTTGCTGTTTCAGCTCCGGCAGCAGCTCGGTGTAGAACACCCGGCGGAAGGCCGGGTCCTGATCGGCGGCCCATTCGTCGAACACCAGCAACTGGCGTTCGTCCAGCCAGGCGCTGATCAGCGCCAGGCGCTTGCGCTGGCCGGTGGACAGGTCGGTGGTGGTGAACGCGCCGTCGCGGATGCTGACTTTGTGGGCGATATCCAGGCGCTCCAGGTATTTCGCGGCATCGCCGGTCAGCGGCGCGTCCCCCGGCAGCGGATCGTCGAACAGGTAGTAGTCGGCGAAGATGGTGGTGAACAACTGGCGGTAGTCGTCCAGTTCCTCCGGTTGCAGCACCTCGCCGTTAAGCAGGGTTTCGCCCTGTTGCGGGGTGTACAGGCCGAGCAGCAGCTTGATCAGGGTGGTCTTGCCGCCGCCGTTCTCGCCGACGATGAACACGATGTCGCCCTGCTTGATGCTCAGGTTGATCGGGCCGAGGTGGAAGGACTCGCTGCCTTCCACCGGCGGGTAGTCGTAGCGCACGTTGCGCAGTTCCAGGGTCTGCATGTTCTGCAGGGCAGAAGGGCGGTCGCTGACCAGCAGGTGCGGTTCCGGCGAGGAGAACTTCCACGACAGCTCCGCGATCCGACCCAGGGCGATCTTGGCCCGGGAGATGATTGGCATGGCGGTGACCAGTCGCTCCAGCGGGCCTTTCATGTAGAGCATCACCAGCACGAAACCGCCCAGCACGGTTTTTTCCGCCGCCGGCCACAGGGCCTGGAAGGCGACAGCCATCCCGATCACGGCGAAGAACAGCATCGAACCGAAGGTCTCGGCGCTGACGAAGATATTGGCCGCGCGGATGTTCGAGGTGCAGATGCGTTCGGTGGTGGTGAAGATCTTTTCATCCAGCATGTGCTGGCGGCGACGGCGCTGGATGCGCAGTTCCTTGGCGCCGGCCGACAGTGCCTGGTAGTGCTTCTGCAACTCGTCTTCGCCGTCGCGGGCCGCGAGGATGCTGCGCATGCCGGCCTTGTGCGCCAGGTACTGGGCGCCGCTGCCGATCGCCACGGTGACCAGGGTCAGCAACAGGATCTGCCACGAGAGGAATGCCAGGTAACTCAGGCAGCCGAGGGTCACGGTAAAGGCGATCACCATCGGCGCCACCGACAGGGCGAAGTTGCTCAGGGTGGTGACGTCATTGAGCAGCACCGGAATCAGCCGGTGCGAGCGATAGCGCTCGAGTTGCTCGATCGGCGCCACCAGCACCTTGGCCGCCAGTTCGCGGCGCAGGTTGGCCACGACCCGTTGGCCGACCTTGTTGCTCAACAGGCTCGACAGCGTGGAGCAGGCGAGGGTGAGCACCAGCAGACCGGCAAACATCAGGGCTGAATTGACGTTCGGCCCGCCGTCCTGGGTCATGGCGTTGTTGAGGGTGGCCAGCAGGCCGGTGACGCTCAGGCCGCTGACGATCCCCAGCACAGTGGAGAGCACCACCAGCCACCAGTACGGCTTGAGGATGCGCAGGGTTTCCCCGGTCAGGTTTTCGGTTTTGAGCGTCATGCGGTGGTCTCTCGGGTCGCTGAGGGTTTTTGCCGTCAGGGAGAGGACGAGGTGCAACAGAGGAAATTTAAAGGGTGGAGAAGCCCTGCCATCTGTCGGACAGATGAATTCTGTCGCTGATTCACCGACGGGCGGTTTCAGTGACTCGCCATGTGTTGCACAATAGGCGCCGTTTCTCCCCTCCAGGATTTGCAATGTCAAAGTCAACCGTCCTCGGTGCGCTCGGGCTGGCCCTTGTGCTGGCGGGTGTCGCCGGCTGTTCCTCGAAGAAAGCCGCTGTCTACGAACACGAGAATTTCGATGATTCCGGGACCTTCTCCCGCAGCTTCCCGGTCAGCGAGTCCGGCTCCTGCGAAGCGGCCCGTCGCGCGTTGCTGAGCCAGGGCTACATCATCACCTCCAGCGACAAAGGCCAGGTCAACGGCAACAAAAGCTTCCAGCAGACTGGCGATAGCCACCTGCAGATCACCTTCAACGTGGTTTGCGCCAACGACATGAGCGGCGCACAGCGCTCGACCATGTTCGCCAACGCCCTGCAGGACCGCTACGCGCTGAAGAAGTCCAACACCTCGGCGAGCCTGGGTGTCGGTGTGCTTGGCTCGGTGTCGATGCCGATCGGCTCGTCCGACGACTCCATGGTCAAGGTGGCCAGCGAGACGGTGACCTCGACCCAGTTCTACGACCGTTACTTCGCCCTGGTGGAAAGCTTCCTGCCCAAGCCGACCAAGAAGAAGGCCGTGGCGCCTGAAGCTATCGCGCCTGAAGCCGCTGCTCCAGCCAAGCCAGCCGTCGAGCTGGGCGTGCCGGAAATGCCTGCCGCCGCCGCGCCTACCGCCCAGGCCGCCGCGCCGGAAGCCGCGTCCGTACCGGTCGCTGCACCGGTGGTGGAAACCCAGGCCGCGCCGCTGATCGATGACAGCAAAGGCTCGCAGCCTATCGCGCCGCCTGCCGAGGCCGCGCCGATCAACGCCGAGCCGGTTGTTGCGCCAGTCGTGACCGAAACTGCGGCCCCGGCCACTAGCGTACCGACCTCGGAAACGCCACCCGCCCCGACCAGCGGCGAAACGCCCGCAGCCCTCTAGCCCGGGATAAATCCTGTAACACCTGCTACGTTTATTTTCCTACACGATGTTGTCATTTTTTCTTCACCGGTGCACTTTAGGGTGAACCTTGAACCAGAGATGAACAGACCGAAACGGAGCAGGTGAAAATGGACGATTACCAGGAAGAACTTCTCGAATACCAAGCCTTCGAACTGGACCCACCAGAGCCAGCCGATGATGCTACCGAGCTTTGAACAGCGTCCTGAGCGGTATGACGCGGGGATTGAAATGAAAGGGCCAGTGTTTTTGCACTGGCCTTTTTTTGTTTGGTTGTAGCTGAATGGTGGGGACGGTGATCTTTGGATTTTGGCTTTGGTCTTGCGAGCTTATCCATTCGATGCTGCGGCGCTGCCGGCCCCTTCCGCCTTTACGGCGGGTCCTTTTGTCTTGGCAAAATGGACGAAAACCGCTGGCTCCTGCATCCGGCCCTACGCTGTGCTCCGGGTCCCCTCCCTCCGGTGTCTTGCGGGGCCACGCGGCCTACGACTTGCTTCGCAAGTCTACATCTCGCGTCTTCGGCTACGCCGAAGGGTGCTGCGCACCTGCCCCTTCAGACACCTCCACTCGGCCTTCTGACGTCGCAATTTGTGTCGTCTGGACTTTCGCGCACGAAGATCAAGAGCGCCTTGGGGCGCGCCTGTTAGTTAGATTTTGATTTCGAAGATCCGTCATCACAGACGCCGCCCGTAACTTCGCGACTTCAGGAGGCCGAGCGGAGGTGCCTGTAGGGGCAGTGCGCAGCACCTTCGGCGCAGCCGAAGACGCGAGATGTAGACTTGCGAAGCGAGTCGTAGGCCGCGTGGCCCCGAAAGGCGCCGGAGGGAGGGGACCCGAAGCGCAGCGTAGGGCCGTATGTGGGAGCGAGCGGTTTTGCCAACTTTTCCCAAGCAGAAAAGTTGGCCGCCGTAAAGGCGGAAGGGGCCGGCAGCCTCGCCAAATCAAATGGATAAGTCCACAAACCAAACCGTCAGACGCTGATCTTTTCCGACCGCCGCTGACTCCGCCGAAACTCCCCCGGTGTCACCCCGCTCCAGCGCTTGAACGCCCTCTGAAATGCCTCCGCCGAAGCAAACCCCAGCAGATAGGCAATCTCGCCAAACGCCAGTTCGGTATCGCGGATATAACTCATGGCCAGGTCACGACGGGTGTCGTTGAGAATGGCGCGAAACTGGGTGCCTTCTTCGGCGAGTTTGCGCCGTAGTGTCCAGGTCGGCAGTTGCAGGCGCCGCGCCACTTCTTCCAGGTCCGGCTCCCGCCCGCCGTTGAGCAGCGGCCCGAGCAGGTGGGCGATGCGTTCGCCGAGGCTGCGGATGCGGGTGCGTTCCAGCAGTTCCTGTTCGCAGAGTTGCAGCAGGTGCTGCCAGGTGCTGGGGCAATGCGCGGGGTTGCGCAGTTCCAGCACCGCGCGGCTCAACCGCAACTGGTTGGTCTGGGCGCCAAACTGCACCGGCGCCAGGCTGAGCGCTTGATAGCTCTCGGCGTAGGCCGGGACATCGAACTCGATTTCGATCCGCTCGGCCTGCAGCGGCTGGCCGGCCAGGCCCGAAAGTTGCGCCAGCCAGCCGGACAGCAGCGAATCCACCACAAAACGGTTGTAGGCGTTGTACGGGCTGATGGAATAGAAACGCAGCCAGGCGCCATGACTGTCTTCCTCGAAACTCGACTGGCCGCGGTAGTTGGCGGCGTACAGCGGTTCGAAGCGCAGCAATGTGCGCGCCGCTTCGCCCACGTTGGGCGCCTGGGCCGCGGTCACGCCGGCCAGCCCCGCCTGACCCAGCCGGCTCAGGCGTCCCATATGCAGACCCAGCGCCGGCTCGCGGGATTGTTCGATGGCGGCGTGGCCGAGGTGCATGTAGCGCGGAATCGATAGCCGCGCGCCGGGTTCGGCCAGACGCTGCGGGGTCAGGCCATAGCGCTCCAGCAACGGCGCAGGGTTCTGGCCGCGTTCGGTTAGCGCCTGTTCCAGGTTCTGGATAAAGCCGACCGAAAGGTCACCCAGACGTACCCGTGGCCGGCTCACGGACCTACAGCCACAGGTTCAGCAGCCGTGCGCCATGGCCAGCACTGGCAAGGTGCAGGCCATTGAGGTTGGCGAAGCCCAGGCCTTCGCCGCGGACCTCCCAGAACTGCCCACGCAGGAACACGCTCATGCTGGCGATCCCGGCCGGTACACCGTCGGAACTCAGGCGATACCAGGCCTGATCCTCGCTGACTTCGCCCGGCTTGAGGCTCAGGTCAGCGGCCAGCGGTTGATGGCGGTTACCGCGCCAGGGCCCGGCCCAGGCGCCCTTGCCATCGACGAATGCCGGGTTGGCGATGATCTGTGCGTGCTGGCCAGCCAGTTGCTGGTAGTTGGACGGGTACCAGGCATCGCTGCCGACCAGTACGCCGAGGCGCCCAGCCGGAGTGTCCAGGACTTGCGGCGGATATGCGGTGCCCGGCTCGATAAAGCGCCGGGTGCTGCCGTCCGGGTACTGCTGGCGTTGCGGCTGACCGAGCACGGAACCGTCGCCGGCAAACACCAGGCTGCTGTTGTACAGGGCACCGGAACCGGCACGCAGGATGCCGTGGTCTAGGTACGGCTCGGGCAGCACGATGGAACCGGCCACCAGTGTCACGCCGAATTCCTTGGCCAACCCGCCGAACAGTTGCTGGTAATCGGCGGCCATCTGCCCGGCCTTCATCCGCAGGTGGGCGTCGGCGCGGCGGTCGTCGCCTTGCGCCGCGACCATCGCCAGGCCGTAGCGCAGCGGGTTGCTCAGTTCCAGCCACTGGCGCGCCTCGCGCAGGTGGGTGACCTGGTACATCTCTTTTTTCTCGCCACGGGCCCAGAGCCAGGTGCCGATATGCTCGGGCAGGATCACAACGGTGCGCTCATTGACCAGGCCCTGGACCCGCGCTTGCTCCAGATAGGCGGCGAGTTTGCGGTGCAGGCGGGTGAGGTTCTGGTAGTCACCGGGGTAGAGCAGCGGCTCGATGCCGAGCAGGTTGCCCTGGCCGCTGGGAATGCCTTCGCTCAGCGCGAGCTCGATCCGCAGATCGGACAGGTAATGACCTTCGGGGCGCTGCTCGGCCCAGATCAGGTAGCCGCCAAGGGCGGCGAGGAGAACAAGCGCCAGGGCGCCTGACAGAAGTTTTCGCATGTGGCGGACAAGGCCGGGTAAGAATTCGGACACTAGGTTAGTCGTCCCGGTGCAGTTGGATCAATAACTTGTCACTTTCGGTCATTGAGCGCCGACGGGGTGCACTTTAATGTCGGCTCCATACAAACCGACGGGGCCCGCTGTTTGTACGAGAGGCCCTGCATTCCGTGATTCGCACCGCTTGTGGAGATCATCATGACCGCCGCTCACTACCCGCACCTGCTCGCTCCCCTGGACCTCGGCTTCACCACCCTGCGCAATCGCACCCTGATGGGCTCGATGCACACTGGCCTTGAAGAAAAGCCCGATGGCTTCGAGCGCATGGCGGCCTATTTCGCCGAGCGCGCCCGTGGCGGCGTTGGCCTGATGGTGACCGGCGGTATCGGCCCTAACGTGGAAGGCGGTGTGTATTCCGGCGCGGCCAAGCTGAACACCCCGGAAGAAGCCGAGAAACACCGCATCGTCACCGAGGCGGTGCACGAAGCGGGCGGCAAGATCTGCCTGCAGATCCTCCACGCCGGTCGCTACGCCTACAGCCCCAAGCAGGTCGCGCCGAGCGCCATCCAGGCACCGATCAACCCGTTCAAACCCAAGGAACTGGACGAAGAGGGCATCGAGAAACAGATCGCCGACTTCGTCAACTGCGCCCAACTGGCGCAGAGCGCCGGCTACGACGGCGTCGAGATCATGGGATCGGAAGGCTACTTCATCAACCAGTTCCTCGCCGCCCACACCAACCACCGTACCGACCGTTGGGGCGGCAGCTATGAGAACCGCATGCGCCTGGCGGTAGAGATCGTCCGCCGTGTCCGCGAGGCGGTAGGCCCGAATTTCATCATCATCTTCCGCCTGTCGATGCTCGACCTGGTGGAAGGCGGCAGCAACTGGGAAGAAATCGTGCAACTGGCCCAGGCCGTCGAACAGGCCGGCGCCACGATCATCAACACCGGTATCGGCTGGCACGAAGCGCGTATCCCGACTATCGCCACCAAGGTGCCGCGCGCGGCCTTCAGCAAGGTCACCGCCAAGCTGCGTGGCGCGGTGAAGATCCCGCTGATCACCACCAACCGCATCAACACCCCGGAAGTTGCCGAACAGGTGCTGGCCGAGGGCGATGCCGACATGGTTTCGATGGCGCGGCCGTTCCTCGCCGACCCGGAGTTCGTCAACAAGGCGGCGGCGGGGCGTGGCGATGAAATCAACACCTGCATCGGCTGCAACCAGGCCTGCCTGGACCACACCTTCGGCGGCAAGCTGACAACCTGCCTGGTCAACCCGCGGGCCTGCCATGAAACCGAGCTCAATTACCTGCCGGTAACCCAGGTCAAGCGCATTGCTGTGGTCGGCGCCGGCCCGGCGGGTCTGGCGGCGGCGACGGTGGCGGCCGAGCGCGGCCACCAGGTGGTGCTGTTCGATGCCGCTGGCCAGATCGGCGGGCAGTTCAATGTCGCCAAACGCGTGCCGGGCAAGGAAGAGTTCTACGAGACCCTGCGCTACTTCGGTCGCAAGTTGCAGACCACCGGCGTCGAGCTGTGCCTGAACACCCGGGTCGACGCGGCGCAACTGGCGGCCGGCGGCTACGACGAAATCATCCTCGCCACCGGCATCGTTCCGCGTCTGCCGGCCATTCCCGGTGTCGACCATCCCAAGGTGATGAACTACCTCGACGTACTGCTGGAGCGCAAACCGGTGGGGCAGCGCGTGGCGGTGATCGGCGCGGGTGGCATCGGTTTCGACGTCTCCGAGTTCCTCGTTCACGAGGGTGTCGCCACCAGCCAGGACCGCGAAGCGTTCTGGAAGGAGTGGGGCATCGATACCGGTCTCGAAGCCCGTGGCGGTGTCGCCGGGATCAAGCCCGCACCGCATGCGCCGGCGCGTCAGGTTTACCTGCTGCAACGCAAGAAAACCAAGGTCGGCGACGGCCTCGGCAAGACCACCGGCTGGATTCACCGTACCGGGTTGAAGAACAAGCAGGTGCAGATGCTCAACAGCGTCGATTACCTGGGGATCGATGATGCCGGTTTGCATATCCGCATCGGCGAAGGTGAGCCGCAGGTGCTGCCGGTGGACAATGTGGTTATCTGCGCCGGCCAAGACCCGCTGCGCGAACTGCATGACGGCCTGGTGGCGGCGGGGCAGTCGGTGCACCTGATCGGCGGCGCGGACGTGGCGGCGGAGCTGGATGCCAAGCGCGCGATCAACCAGGGTTCGCGGTTGGCCGCTGAGCTCTGACGGGTAGCTTGCTCTGTGGGAGTTGGCCGGGCTTATTGCCTGACACAAGACCTGGTAGGAGCGGCTTGAGCCGCGATTGGCCGCGCAGCGGCCACAAAACCGGTATCCGAGGTGTATCAGCCTGCTCGGGGATTCAGGTTTTACGACGGCTTCGCCGCCGTTCGCGGCTGAAGCCACTCCCACAAGGGCGCGAGCAAACGTTCAGATTTCGAGCAAGACAGTTGCTCCCTCGCGGTAGATGCCGCCTGTAGAATCGGCGGCATGCTCAATCTCCCCCAAGCCCCTCTACAAACACTTTCCCTGCCCTGGATAACCAAAGCCGGTATTCAGGTCGCCCTTCTGCGTCTCGACCTGATCGACCCCATGATCAGCGGCAACAAGTGGTTCAAGCTGCTCGAACACCTGCGAATCGCCCGACGCAGCGGCGCGCCGGGGATCATCAGCCTGGGCGGCAATCACTCCAATCACCTCCATGCGCTGGCCGCTGCCGGTCAGCGTTTCGGCTTCGCCACCGTCGGGCTGCTGCGCGGTCATCCGCAAGACACGCCCACCACCCGTGATCTCGAAGCCTTCGGCATGCAGTTGCATTGGCTCGGTTATGGCGGCTATCGCGCCCGCAACGAACCGGACTTCTGGCAGCCCTGGCAAGCGCGTTACCCCGGCTGGCATTGCGTGCCGGAAGGCGGCGGCGGTGCGTTGGGCGCCAGCGGCTGTGCCTTGATCGTCGAGCAGGCACGGGCACAATTGCCGGCCCTCGGCTGGAGCGATTACGACGCTTGGTGGCTGGCAGTCGGTACCGGCACTACCCTGGCCGGGTTGGTCCTGGCAGAAGAGGGCGCTCATCCGGTGCATGGCGCGTTGGCCGTACCACCGGGATATGGCGTGGAAGAGGGCGTGCCGGCGTTGACCGGCAGCCTCGCCGACTATCACCTACACGATGCCAGCCGCGGCGGCTTTGCCAAGGTTGACGATGAATTATTGGCCTTCATCGATCAAAGCGAGGCCGAATCAGGCGTGCCGCTGGAGCCGGTGTACACCGGAAAAGCGTTGCTGGCACTGAAGCAGCGGGTGGAAGCCGGGGCCTTCGAAGCGGGCACCCGGTTGATCTTTATCCACACTGGCGGGTTGCAGGGCCGACGCGGTCTCGCCTAGTCCTTGGCCGGCAGCATCCGCTGCAACGTATTGTCCTTGCGCACATAGTGGTGATACAGCCCGGCCACCGCGTGCAGCCCCACCAGCCAGTAGCCCAGCGCGCCAAACCACTCATGCCAGCCTTTGACGAAGCGCGCCAGGTCCTTGTCCGGCGCCACCAGCGCGGGCAGGTCGAAGCCGTAGAAGGGGATCGGTTTGTCGGCGGCGCTGAGGATGACCCAGCCGGCCAGCGGCAAGCCGATCATCAGCGCGTACAGCACCGCGTGCAGCAGGTGCGCCAGGCCGGTCTGCCAGGCGGGCGGGGCGGGGATGATGCGCGGTGTCGGGCGGATCAGCCGCAGGGCCAGCCGCAACCAGACCAGCACGAACACGGTCAGGCCGAGCATGAAGTGCAGGGTTTTCATCAGTTCCCGCTCGGCGCTGTCCTTGGGGAACAGGCCGCGCAATTCGATGCAGGCGTACACCGCGGCCAGCAGAACCAGCATCAGCCAGTGCAGGGCGATGGACAGGCTGCCGTAGCGCTCTCGCGTATTGGTCAGGGTCATGGGGATTCCTCGTCAGATCAGGGAGTGCGCTCTTGCTGGCGCTGATCTTCAACTCTAATCGCTGCGCGGCATTGCGATAGGCGAAGTCGGCAAATAAAGCCGTGGTCAAGGCGTCTGGGTCAAGGTTTCGGGCAGGTCGGGCCAGCGATCCGCAACCAGGAACAAACGCTCGGCTTCCTGCCAGTCGCCATCGTCCCCCGGCTCCAGGCGCACCAGCAACTGGGCCTGAGCCAATGGATCGAGGGCCGCGAGCCAGAGCTGGAGACGCTCCTCGCTCCACAGTTCTTCCGCAGTAATGCGGGCCGGCCCCAACCAAGCCTGGCGGGGCAACAATTGCCAGCGCCCGTCGGCGTGGCTGGCGTGGAATGCAGGCCAGTCACGCTGATGCAGCCAGCGTCCGCGCAGGTGCTGCGGGTGTGCACCGTGGGGAGAATCGGCGTGGGCGGGCCAGGGATAGAGCAAGTAACCGCCCAGCCACAAACGCGCCTGCACCTGATCCAGGCCAAGGCTCGCGAGTGCGTCGCGGCTTTCCGCGCGGGCCGAGATCGGCAGTTGGTGTTCGGCCAGATGGCTCAGTTTGCGGTCCAGCCGGTCGTGGCAGCCGGGGCCGAGCCAGTGCGCCGGGTCGACGCCGTCGCCATTGCCGGGGCCGAGGTAGAACTTGATTGCCAGTTCCAGGTGATGCACGCCTTCGCGGTCGCGCAGCAGGATGTCCAGTTCGCCGAGAGTGTGCCCGCCCTGGCGGATCGGCAGGTTGGCGGCCAGCAACTCCACGCCGGGCGCCTGGGTCAGGGCGAACTGCCAGAGCCGTTCGTAATACAGCCCCAGCCGCCGGCTGACCGAGCGCGCCAGCCAGGCCAGCAGCGGCGCCGGATCGAGGTCGAGGCGCAGCAGCCAGTCGCGCAGGCCATCCGGGTCTTCGCGCCAGTCGCTGCCGCTGAGGGGATGGCGCTGCGGCCACGGCGCGGTTTCCAGCAGCGGCGGCGACAGCAGCGCCCAGGCCAGGTCGCGGACCGCAGGCTGGCGCAGGTGGCGGGGCAGGTCTTGCAGGGCGGCGAACGGATTCATCCAGCGAGCATAGCCCCGTTTGCCGCTGGCCGGCGCTTTCGCCCATAATCGGGCCTTTGGCCGCCGTGCCCTTTTACCGCCGCAGAGCCTTGCAGGAGCCCCATGGAGCAATTTCGCAATATCGGTATCATCGGTCGCCTCGGCAGCTCCCAGGTGCTCGATACCATTCGCCGTCTGAAAAAATTCCTGCTGAACCGGCACCTGCACGTCATTCTCGAGGACACCATCGCCGAAGTCCTGCCGGGCCACGGCCTGCAGACGTCCTCGCGCAAGCTGTTGGGCGAGGTCTGTGACCTGGTCATCGTCGTCGGCGGCGACGGCAGCCTGCTCGGCGCCGCGCGTGCGCTGGCACGACACAATATTCCGGTGCTGGGGATCAACCGCGGCAGCCTGGGCTTCCTCACCGATATCCGGCCCGATGAGCTGGAAGTGAAGGTCGCCGAAGTGCTCGACGGTCATTACCTGGTCGAGAACCGCTTCCTGCTCCAGGCCGAAGTACGCCGCCACGGTGAGGCCATCGGTCAGGGCGATGCGCTCAACGACGTGGTCCTGCACCCGGGCAAATCGACCCGGATGATCGAATTCGAGATCTACATCGACGGCCAGTTCGTCTGCAGCCAGAAGGCCGACGGCCTGATCGTCGCTACTCCGACCGGTTCCACCGCCTACGCGCTGTCCGCGGGCGGGCCGATCATGCACCCCAAACTCGACGCCATCGTCATCGTGCCGATGTACCCGCACACCCTGTCCGGGCGGCCGATCGTGGTGGACGGCAACAGCGAGCTGAAAATCGTCGTCTCCCAGGACCTGCAGATCTACCCGCAAGTCTCCTGTGACGGACAGAACCACTTCACCTGCGCCCCCGGCGACACCATCACGGTGAACAAGAAACCGCAGAAACTGCGCCTGATCCATCCGCTGGACCACAATTATTACGAGGTCTGCCGGACCAAGCTCGGCTGGGGCAGCCGTCTGGGTGGTGGAGGCGACTGATGCTCGATCCAGCGCGCAGTTTCGACCTGATCGGCGATGTACACGGATGTGCCCACACCCTCGAACGTTTGCTCGACGCGCTTGGCTACAAGCGGCTGGGCGGCGTGTGGCGGCATGCTCAGCGTCAGGCACTGTTTCTCGGCGACATCATCGACCGCGGCCCGCGAATTCGCGAGGCCCTGCACATCGTCCACGACATGGTCGAGGCCGGGCAGGCCCATTGCATCATGGGCAACCATGAATACAACGCCCTCGGCTGGACCACCCCGGCTGCCCCCGGCACCGGCAAGACCTGGGTGCGCGAGCACACGCCGCGCCATGCCCGGCTGATCGACGAAACCCTGACCCAGTTCGAGCACCACCCCGGTGACTGGCACGATTTCCTCGGCTGGTTCTACCAGTTGCCGCTGTTCATCGACGCCGGGCGTTTCCGCCTGGTGCATGCGTGTTGGGACGGTCGACTGATCGACGCCCTGCGCCAGCAGCATCCGGCGGGCGTGATCGACCAGGCCTTTGTCCAGGCATCGGCCGAGCCCGACAGCTTCGCCCACCTGGTGTGCAACCGCCTGCTGCGCGGCACCGACATGCGCCTGCCGGACGGCCTGACCCTGACCGGTGGCGATGGCCTGACGCGCGCATTCTTCCGCACCAAGTTCTGGGAAGAAGACCCGCAGACCTACGGCGACATCGTGTTCCAGCCCGATGCGCTGCCGGATGCGGTCGCCAGCGCGCCGCTCAGCCGCAGCCAGAAAAACGCCTTGCTGCGCTACGCCGAAAACGAGCCGATGCTGTTCGTCGGGCATTACTGGCGCAGCGGCAAGCCGGCGCCGATCCGCGCCAACCTGGCCTGCCTCGACTACAGTGCCGTGTTGTACGGAAAGCTGGTGGCGTACCGGCTGGACGATGAAACCCGGATCGACCCGCGCAAGTTCGTCTGGGTCGATGTGGAACGGCCGGAGGCCAGTCAATGAATGTGGTTCAGGTGCTGCGCCTGCCGTTGGACATCGACCTTGGCGGTTTTGTCGAGATGCTGCAGCGCCTTCAGGTATGGCACCGGGTTTCCGTCGAAGGCGACGAGCAGGTGCTGTGGGTCGCGGAGCCGATGGCCGAGCAGATTCGCACCCTGTACCAGCATTACCCTGAAGGCGACCCCAACGGCGAAGTGCAGCGCGCCGAGCCGTTACCGCCGGCGCCCGCGAGGCCGTCACGCCCTGGCTTTGTCGAGCAACTGCGCAGCAGCAAGGCCACCGCCGCCGTGTTGCTGCTCAGCGTAGTAGTGGCGGTCGTCACCGGGCTGGGTGACAACCTCGCGACCCTGCGCTGGCTGACCTTCCTCGATTTCCAGGTAAATGGCGACTATGTCTACTTCACCCCGCTGGACGTCAGCCTTCAGGCCGGCCAGTGGTGGCGCCTGATCACCCCGATGCTGGTGCATTTCAGCTTCCTCCACCTGGCCATGAACGGCCTCTGGTACCTGGAACTGGGCCGGCGTATCGAGCAGCGACAAGGCCGCTGGGTCTTGCTCGGCCTGACCCTGGTGTTCGGCCTGGTGTCCAACGCGGCCCAATACCTGTTTGAAGGCGCGAGCCTGTTCGGCGGGCTGTCGGGTGTGCTGTATGGCTTGCTCGGGCATGTCTGGCTGTATCAGTGGCTGGCCCCCGACACTGCATTCCGCCTGCCGCGGGGCACGGTGGCAATGATGCTGATCTGGCTGCTGCTGTGCCTCACCGGATTCATTACCCTGCTCGGTTTCGGCCAGATCGCCAACGCCGCCCATGTGGGTGGGTTGTTGGTCGGATGCCTGAGCGGGCTCTTGGGCGGGGCGCTGGCCCGGCGTAAACTGACCGCTTGATTTGGGAGACGCTATGTCCACTTTTGCGCAAATGATCGAAAACATCACCCCGGAAATCTACGAAAGCCTGAAGCTGGCCGTGGAAATCGGTAAATGGTCCGACGGCCGCAAGCTCACCGCCGAGCAGCGCGAGCTGTCGTTGCAGGCGGTCATCGCCTGGGAAATCCAGAACCTGCCCGAAGAGCAGCGCACCGGCTACATGGGCCCGCAGGAATGCGCGTCGAAGTCCATCACCGTGCCGAACATCCTGTTCAAGTCGGATGCGATCCATTGATCGAAGTCGGCCGTGGTTCCATTCGCAAAATGACCGCGCGTCTCGAGACGCCGGTCGTGCAATACGCTTTCCGCCTCGATGATGTGGAAGTTCCGGTCAACCCCATGCTCGGCCAGACCGTGCGCCTCGAATACCTGGGCGCCATCCACTGCAGCCATTGCGGACGCAAGACCAAGACCAGCTTCAGCCAGGGCTATTGCTACCCGTGCATGACCAAACTGGCGCAGTGCGACGTCTGCATCATGAGCCCGGAGCGCTGCCACTACGACGCCGGCACCTGCCGCGAGCCGTCCTGGGGCGAGCAGTTCTGCATGACCGACCACGTGGTGTACCTGGCCAACTCGTCGGGCATCAAGGTCGGCATCACCCGCGCCAGCCAGTTGCCGACCCGCTGGCTCGACCAGGGCGCCAGCCAGGCGCTGCCGATCCTGCGGGTCGCCACGCGCCAGCAGTCCGGCCTGGTCGAAGACCTGCTGCGCAGCCAGGTGGGCGACCGCACCAACTGGCGCGCCCTGCTCAAGGGTGACGCCGAGGCGGTGGACCTGGTGGCCGTGCGCGAGCAACTGTTCGACAGTTGTGCCGATGGCCTCAAGGCGTTGCAGGAGCGCTTCGGCCTGCAGGCCATCCAGCCGCTGCACGACGGCCAGCCCCTGGAAATTCGTTACCCGGTCGAGGCCTACCCGAGCAAGATCGTCAGCTTCAACCTGGACAAGAACCCGGTGGCCGAAGGCACGCTGCTGGGCATCAAGGGCCAGTACCTGATTTTCGACACCGGCGTGATCAACATTCGCAAGTACACGGCCTATCAACTGGCCGTGCATCAGTAAAAAGGACCGCCACATGCGTACCGAACAGCCGCAAGTGATCTACCTCAAGGACTATCAGGCGCCCGAGTACCTGATCGACGAAACCCACCTGACCTTCGAGCTGTTCGAGGACCACACGCTGGTCCATGCGCAGTTGGTCATGCGCCGCAACCCGGCGCGTGGCGCGGGCCTGCCGCCGCTGGTGCTGGACGGCCAGCACCTGGAACTGCTGAGCGTGGTTCTCGATGACCGCGAACTGACCGCCGCCGACTATGAGCTGAGCGACAGCCACCTGACCCTGCAGCCGGGCGCGGAGCAGTTCACCCTCGACACCAGTGTGCGCATCCATCCGGAAAGCAATACCGCGCTGGAAGGGCTGTACAAGTCCAGCGGCATGTTCTGCACCCAGTGCGAGGCCGAAGGCTTCCGCAAGATCACCTACTACCTCGACCGCCCGGACGTGATGAGCGTGTTCACCACCACGGTGATCGCCGAGCAGCACCGCTATCCGGTCCTGCTGTCCAACGGCAACCCGGTGGGCAGCGGCCCGCAGGAAGACGGCCGGCACTGGGCGACCTGGGAAGACCCGTTCAAGAAACCCGCGTACCTGTTCGCCCTGGTGGCGGGCGATTTGTGGTGTGTCGAAGACAAGTTCACCCGCCAGTCCGGGCGTGACGTGACCCTGCGTATTTATGTCGAGCCGGAAAACATCGACAAGTGCCAGCACGCCATGACCAGCCTGAAGAAGTCCATGCGTTGGGACGAAGAGGTGTACGGGCGCGAGTACGACCTGGACATCTTCATGATCGTCGCGGTCAACGACTTCAACATGGGCGCCATGGAAAACAAGGGCCTGAACATCTTCAACTCCAGTTGCGTGCTGGCCCGCGCCGAAACCGCCACCGACGCCGCGCACCAGCGGGTCGAAGCGGTGGTGGCCCACGAATACTTCCACAACTGGTCGGGCAACCGCGTGACCTGCCGCGACTGGTTCCAGCTCTCGCTCAAGGAAGGCTTCACGGTGTTCCGCGACGCCGAGTTCAGCGCCGACGTCAACTCGCGCACGGTCAAGCGCATCGAAGACGTCGCCTACCTGCGTACCCACCAGTTCGCCGAAGACGCCGGTCCGATGGCCCACGCCGTGCGCCCGGACAGCTTCATCGAGATTTCCAACTTCTACACCCTGACCGTCTACGAGAAGGGTTCGGAAGTGGTGCGCATGGTCCGCACCCTGCTGGGCACCGAAGGCTTCCGCAAGGGCAGCGACCTGTATTTCGAGCGCCACGACGGCCAGGCCGTGACCTGCGACGACTTCATCAAGGCCATGGAAGATGCCAACGGCGTCGACCTGACCCAGTTCAAGCGCTGGTACAGCCAGGCCGGCACGCCACGCCTGGCGGTCAGCGAGTCGTATGACGCCGCCGCGCAGACCTACAGCCTGACCTTCCGCCAGAGCTGCCCGGAAACCCCGGACAAGGTCGAGAAAAAGCCGTTCGTGATCCCGGTCGAACTGGGCCTGCTCGACGCCGAAGGCAACGACCTGCCGCTGCGCTTGAGCGGCGAAGCTGCTGCTGCCGGCACTTCCCGCGTGCTGTCGGTGACCGAGGCCGAGCAGACCTTCACCTTCGTCGGTATCGCGGCCAAGCCGCTGCCGTCGCTGCTGCGCGGCTTCAGCGCGCCGGTCAAGCTGAGCTTCCCGTACGACCGCGACCAGTTGATGTTCCTCATGCAGCACGACAGCGACGGCTTCAATCGCTGGGAAGCGGGCCAGCAACTGTCGGTGCAGGTGCTGCAGGACCTGATCGCGCAGCACCAGCAAGGCGCCGCGCTGGTGCTCGACCAGCGTCTGGTCACCGCACTGGGCAGCGTGCTGGGCAATGACCAGCTCGACCAGGCCATGGTCGCCGAGATGCTCTCGCTGCCGAGCGAGGCCTACCTCACCGAAATCAGCGAAATCGCCGATGTCGATGCGATCCACGCCGCGCGTGATTTCGCTCGTCAGCAACTGGCCGAGCACCTGTTCGAGGCGCTGTGGTCGCGCTACCAGGCCAATCGCGCCGTCTCCCGGCAGACCGCCTATGTCGCCGAAGCCGAGCATTTCGCCCGCCGCAGCCTGCAGAACATCGTCCTGTCGTACCTGATGCTCAGCGGCAAACCGCAGGTGCTGGAAGCGACCCTGGAACAGTTCGACGCGTGCGACAACATGACCGAGCGCCTGACCGCGCTGGCGGTGTTGGTCAATTCGCCGTTCGAAGCCGAGCGGGCCAAGGCGCTGGCGTCCTTCGCCGAGCACTTCAAGGACAACCCGCTGGTGATGGACCAGTGGTTCAGCGTCCAGGCCGGCAGCACGATGCCGGGTGGTCTGGCGCGGGTCCGCACGCTGATGGAACACCCCGCGTTCACCCTGAAGAACCCGAACAAGGTCCGTGCCCTGATCGGCGCCTTTGCCGGGCAGAACCTGGTGAACTTCCATGCGGCGGACGGTTCCGGTTATCGCTTCCTGGCGGACATCGTCATCGAACTCAACGCCCTCAACCCGCAGATCGCCTCGCGGCAACTGGCGCCGCTGACCCGCTGGCGCAAATACGACGCGGCGCGTCAGGCGCTGATGAAGGGCGAGCTGGAGCGCATCCGTGATTCCGGGACGTTGTCCAGTGATGTGTTTGAAGTTGTGAGCAAGAGCCTGGCCTGATTCTGCCAGTTTGAGTCCATCGCGAGCGAGCTCGCTCCTACAGGATTGGGTAGGAGCGAGCTTGCTCGCGATCGGCGCTCACCCCGCTTAACAAAAGATAACGTCCCGTTCGTTGTCAGCCCTTCGCAATCCCCGATAGGATGGCCCTCAGCTATTGCAGGGCTCTGGAACACGGTTTTTCGCAGTACCTGCAAATGGATTGACCCAAATAACAATAATCGGGGAACAGATCTATGACGGAGCCTGGAATGGCGGGTACTGGTAACGCGCTCCGTGCGCGCCCATGGGCACTGGCCGCCAGTGCGGCATTGCTGCTGGCAGTGGGCATGTGGACCAACAGCGTCGAGGCGGCAACGCCGGAGGCTGAGGTCTGGTCCACGGTTTCGGCCAAGGCTGACAAGAGTCTGCTGCTGGACGTGGCCAAGGCCGGTTCACGGCTGGTAATGGTTGGCGACCGCGGCCACATTCTGTTCTCCGATGACCAGGGCACGACCTGGACACAGGCCAAGGTGCCTTCCCGTCAATTGCTCACCGCCGTCACCTTTGTCGATGACAAGCACGGCTGGGCGGTCGGCCACGACGCACAGATCCTCGCCAGCACCGATGGCGGCGCGACCTGGACCAAGCAGTTCGAAGACCTTTCCCGCGAAGCCCCGCTGTTGGACGTCTGGTTCCAGGACACCCAGCATGGCGTGGCCATTGGCGCCTACGGCGCAATTCTCGAAACCACCGACGGCGGCCAGCACTGGCAGGACATCAGCGAGCGCCTGGACAACCCCGACGGCCTGCACCTGAACGGCATCGCCCAGATCAAGGACGCCGGCCTGTTCATCGTCGGTGAGCAGGGCACCATGTTCCGCTCCAGTGACGTCGGGCAGACCTGGCAGAAAGTCGAAAGCCCCTACGAGGGCTCGTTCTTCGGTGTGATCGGCACCGCTCAGCCGCAGACCCTGCTGGCCTATGGTTTGCGCGGAAACCTTTACCGCTCCAGCGATTTTGGTGACACCTGGCAGCAGATCAGCTTGAAAGCCACACGCGGGACGCTCGAATTCGGCCTCTCAAGCGCTACGCTTCTCGATGATGGCAGTCTGGTACTTGTGGGCAATGGGGGGACGGTCCTGCGCAGCAGCGACGATGGCGTCACCTTCAGCGTCTTCAACCGTGCCGACCGCCTCGCGCTGGCAGGAGCCAGCGGCCTGCCTGACGGCAATCTGATCCTGGTGGGGCAGGGCGGCGCACACTTCGCCGCCGCCACCGGTGCCGAGAGGGCGCAACCATGACCAGTCGGGAGTCGTTCACCATGAGCCAACACCATCAGGACAAGCCGACCTTGCTCGAGCGCCTGATCTTCAACAACCGTCCGGTGGTGATTGGTATCTGCCTGCTGGTCAGCATCTTCCTGTTCTGGCAGGCCACGCTGATCCGCCCGTCCACCAGCTTCGAAAAAATGATCCCGCTGGAGCACCCGTTCATCCAGAACATGCTCGAGCACCGCAATGACCTGGCCAACCTCGGCAACACCGTGCGCATCTCGGTGGAAGCGGTCAACGGCGATATCTTCGACAAGGACTACATGGAGACGCTGCGGCAGATCCATGACGAAGTCTTCTACATTCCCGGTGTCGATCGCTCGGCGCTTAAGTCGCTGTGGAGCCCCGCAGTGCGCTGGACCGAGGTGACCGAAGAAGGGTTCTCCGGCGGCGAAGTGATCCCCAACACCTACAACGGCTCGCCGGAAAGCCTCGACGCTTTGCGCAACAACGTGCTCAAGTCCGGCCAGATTGGCCGCCTGGTGGCGAACAACTTCAAGTCCAGCATCGTCGATATTCCGCTGCAAGAGTCCTATCCCGACCCGCAGGACCAGGGCCGGCAGATCAAGCTGGACTACCAGAAGTTCTCCCACGAACTGGAAGAGAAGATCCGCGACAAGTACGAAGCGCAGAACCCGAATGTGAAGATTCACATCGTCGGCTTCGCCAAGAAAGTCGGCGACCTGATCGACGGGCTGATGATGGTCGCGGCGTTCTTCGCCATCGCGCTGGGCATCACCTGGGTCCTGCTGTACTGGTTCACCTGGTGTATCCGCAGCACCATCGCGGTGCTCACCACCACCCTGGTGGCGGTGGTCTGGCAGCTCGGGCTGATGCATGTGGTGGGTTTCGGGCTCGATCCGTATTCGATGCTGGTGCCGTTCCTGATTTTCGCCATCGGCATCTCCCACGGGGTGCAGAAGATCAACGGTATCGCCCTGCAATCCAGTGACGCCGACAACGCCCTGACCGCGGCGCGACGCACCTTCCGGCAACTGTTCCTGCCGGGGATGATCGCCATCCTCGCCGACGCCGTGGGCTTCATCACCCTGCTGATCATCGATATCGGGGTGATCCGCGAGCTGGCCATCGGCGCGTCGATCGGCGTGGCGGTGATCGTCTTCACCAACCTGATCCTGCTGCCGGTGGCGATTTCCTATGTCGGCATCAGCAAGAAGGCGATCGAGCGCAGCAAGCGCGATGCGACCTGCGAGCACCCGTTCTGGCGCCTGCTGTCCAACTTCGCCAGCCCGAAGGTGGCACGGGTGTCGGTAATTCTGGCGCTGGTCGCCTTCGGCGGCGGCCTCTGGTACAGCCAGAACCTGAAGATTGGCGACCTCGACCAGGGCGCGCCGGAACTGCGTCCGGACTCGCGCTACAACAAAGACAACGCCTTCATCATCGACAACTATTCGACCAGCTCCGACGTGCTGGTGGTGATGGTCAAGACGCCGACGGAGCAGTGCTCGGTGTACAAGACCATGTCGCCGATCGACGAGCTGATGTGGACCATGGAAAACACCCCGGGTGTGCAGTCGGCGATCTCCCTGGTGACCGTGTCCAAGCAGATGATCAAGGGCATGAACGAGGGCAACCTGAAATGGGAAAGCCTGTCGCGTAACCCGGAAGTGCTGAACACCTCGGTATCCCGCGCCGATGGCCTGTACAACGGCGACTGCTCGCTGGCGCCGGTGCTGGTGTTCCTCAACGACCACAAGGCGGAAACCCTCGATGGCGTGGTCGCGGCGGTCAAGGCCTTCGCCGACACGCATAACCAGGAAGGCCTGGAGTTCCTCCTGGCGGCGGGTAACGCCGGCATCGAGGCGGCCACCAACGAGGTGATCAAGTCTGCCGAACTGACCATCCTGATTCTGGTGTACATCTGCGTTGCGGTGATGTGCATGATCACCTTCCGCTCCTTCGCCGCCACCTTGTGCATCGTCCTGCCGCTGGTGCTGACCTCGGTGCTGGGCAACGCACTGATGGCCTTCATGGGCATCGGTGTCAAGGTCGCCACTCTGCCGGTGGTGGCGCTGGGCGTGGGCATCGGCGTGGACTACGGGATCTACATCTACAGCCGCCTGGAAAGTTTCCTGCGGGCGGGCTTGCCGTTGCAGGAGGCGTACTACCAGACCCTGCGTTCCACCGGCAAGGCCGTGCTGTTCACCGGGCTGTGCCTGGCGATCGGCGTGTGCACCTGGATCTTCTCGGCCATCAAGTTCCAGGCCGACATGGGCCTGATGCTGACCTTCATGCTGCTGTGGAACATGTTCGGCGCCCTGTGGCTGCTGCCAGCGCTGGCGCGGTTCCTGATCAAGCCGGAGAAAATGGCCGGACAGCAGAGCAAATCGATCTTCGCTCACTGATCCACGCCTGAGTGAAACCGCGGGCCAGACGCCACAACGTCTGGCCCGCGGTGCATTTGGGCTATCATTGCGCCTTTCCCCATTCATGGCAGTTGCGTAATGACCACCCTTTCCCAAGCCCTGCAAGCCTGCGACATGTTGCTGATCGACGGCCTGCATGCCTTTGACTTCACCTACGACGACAGCAGCCTGCGCATCGAGTGCATGGACGGCCGCGCGCTCAAGCGCTGGACCTTCACCCCCGAGCAGATCGCCGCCGCCCGTGCCGAGGGCGAGGACTGGCTGATCGTCGGTGACAGCGACGAGCACCGCCTGGTGTGTCTGAGCGCGCTGCGGGCCTCGGAAGATGACGAAGGCGAGGAAGCCGACGATGAAAGCACTGCTGAACCGGCTGATCGCTAGTGCCATGCTGCTGACCGCGACGGCCCACGGGTATGAAGTGCTGGTGGGCAGTTACACCGACGGCGCCAGCCAAGGTATCTATCGCTACCGTTTCGACGGCGCCAGCGGGCAGATCGATGCGACGCCCTTGCAGGTGCAGGCGGCGAGCAACCCGTCATGGCTGACGCTGTCTGCCGACCGCCGCCACCTGTTTGCGGTCAACGAGCAGGCGGCGGGCGAGGTGTCGGCGTTCAGCGTCGATTCGGCTCATCACCTCGCGCTGCTCAATCAGGTTGGCAGCCAGGGCGGCGAGCCGACGCATTCCAGCCTCAGTCACGACGGGCGTTTTCTGTTCGTCGCCAACTATGGCGGCTCGACCCCGGAAGGCGGCAGCCTCAGTGTCCTGCCGGTCAAGGCGGACGGCCGGCTGGGCGCGGCGGTGCAGCGACTGCGCCACGCCGCCAGCCAGGTCAATCCTGAACGCCAGGCTGCGCCTCACGTTCATTCGCTGGTGTCGTCGCCGGACGGCCGCTTTCTGTTCGCCAGCGACCTCGGCGCGGACCGGGTTTTCAGCTATCGCTATGACGGCAATGCCGCGCAGCCGCTGAGCGCGTTCGATTCTGTGGCGCTACCGCCGGGCAGCGGGCCGCGGCATCTGCTGTTCAGTGCAGATGGCAGGCACGCCTGGCTGACCCTGGAAATGAGCGCGCAGGTGGCGACGTTCGACTACCACGACGGCCATCTCAGGCTGGTCCAGACCGTGGCGCTGACGGACAGCGACGATCCTGCGGCGAAGGCCGGTGGCGCGTTGCATGGCTCGGCGGACGGGCGTTTTCTCTATATCAGCAATCGCGGTAGCGCCAATGAACTGCTGGTGTTCGCCATCAATCCCGATGATGGACGGCTGACCCTGCTGCAACGGCGCTCGGTGGAAGGCGATCACCCGCGGGAGTTCAGTCTCGACCCGGGGCAGCGCTTTGTGTTGGTGGCCAACCAGAAGAGCGACACCATCGTGGTGATCCGCCGCGATCCGGCCAGCGGTCTGTTGGGTGAGGTGGTGCAGCGGTTCAAACAGGCGGCGCCGTCGGACCTGAAGTTTATCGACTGACTATCAATGGCATCGATATCGGTTACTGGTGCAATGAATTTTTTCTCGCAGCGGTAGCGGCGTAGTTTTGAACCACGGCCCCAGACGGCCTCTTCACACTACCGACTTCGAGAGCCTTGCCATGAACTTCAATCTCTTTCCCGTGATCGCCGCTTCAGCCATTTCCGCATCCGTGGTCCAGGCCGCCCATGCCCATGTTGAAATCAACCAGCGCAAATCGGTGACGCCCAGCTATACCGCTGATTATCTGCGCCAGAGTGCCAATTTTTATGCGGCGCTGGATCACAAGGTGAGTCATTGATCGGGATGTAGTTGGGGGCTGCGTTGCAGCCCTTTGCGACGGTTCACCGCGCCATGACCGCCTTGAACAACTCCGATTCCAGCCAGCCCTGCAACCACGCGCGTAAGCGCGGGTAGGGCGCCTCGGCGAACCACTGCGGTTCGACCCCGGCGAACTGGCGGATAAACGGCAGCAAGGCGGCATCCGCCAGGCTCGGGTGGCTCGCCAACAGGTAAGCGTGCTCGCTCAAGCGCTGTTCCAGATCCGCAAGAATCACTTCCGCCTGCCGCCGATAGTGCTCCCGGGATTGCTCCGGGTAGCGCTCAGCGTATTTGTAGTGGTTCAGGTGCACCTTGAATTCGCTGTCATTGCGGGCGATCAACTGTTCGATCGCCGCTGATGGACCGTCCTTGAGCAGCCAGTCCTGTGGATCGTTCTGCGCCAGCGCCCAGCGCATGATGTCCCGGCTCTCGTCCAGCACCCGACCCTCAACGCTGAGCACCGGCACCGTGCCCTTGGGCGACAGCGCCAGCATCTCGGCGGGCTTGGCTTTCAGGCTGACTTCCTCGATGCGCACCGCCACCCCGGCGTAGCGCAGCGCCAGCCGCGCGCGCATGGCGTAGGGGCAGCGGCGGAACGAGTAGAGGATCATCCGTCCACCTCCAGGGTGCTCAGGCCATTGCCCTGGCGGCGCACCTGAATCTGCACGCCGATCCGCTCGTGCATTTCCTGCACATGGGAAATCACCCCGACCTTGCGGCCTTGAGCCTGCAAGCCGTCAAGAGCATCCATGGCCAGTTGCAGGGATTCCGGATCGAGGCTGCCGAAGCCTTCGTCGATAAACAGCGATTCGATGCGCAGGGTGCTGGACGCCATGGAGGCCAGGCCCAGCGCCAGGGCCAGCGAAACCAGGAAGGTCTCGCCGCCGGACAGCGAATGCACCGAGCGCAGCTCGTCGCCCATCTCGGTGTCTTGCACCAGCAGGCCGAGCTGGCTACCGCCGCGCTTGAGGCGGTAGCGTCGGACCAGTTGGCGCAGTTGCTGGTTGGCGTGGTGCACCAGCAGGTCGAGGTTGTAGCCCTGGGCGATCTTGCGGAAGGTGTCGCCGCTGGCCGAACCGATCAGTTCGCTCAGCCGCGCCCAGCGCTGCCATTCCCCACGCGCCTCGGCGATGCGCTCGGCGAGCGCCTGGCTGGCCTGCTGACGGCGCTGGTCTTCGGCCTGCTGTGCGCGCAGTTCGGCGCAGTGGTGTTCATGCTGGTCCAGTTGCTGCTGGCTGCCTTGGAGTGCCAGTTCCAGTGCTTCCGGCAGTTGTTCGGTCAGGTTCAGCGCTTGATGCTGTTGCAGGCGCTCATCCCGCTCCTGCACCCGCACGCCGGCCTGTTCGATGGCTTTTTCCGCTGTTTGCAGGCGCTGGCGCAGGCTGGCGACCTGTTCGTCGTCCATGCCGAGCAAGGCGTCCAGGCCCTGTTCGTCCAGCTCCGGGTGCGCTTCGCGCCATTGTGCGATGGCCGCGTCCAGTTGCTGCTTTTCCTGTTCCAGATGAGCGTGTTGCTCTTCGCGGGCCTTGAGTTCGCTGGCGATGGCCGCGGCCTGGGTGCGGGCTTCCTGCAACTGCTGGTTGGCTGCGGCTTCGGCGTTGCGCGCCTGTTCCACGGCCAGCTCCAGATGACGCTGCCAGCCCTCGGCGTCGGCATGTTCGCCGATCAGCGCGGTCAGGGCTTCGCGGGCCTGTTGTTGCTGGGCCTCGCTGGCGACGAGTTGCTGTTGCAGCTTGTCCTGTTCCTGCTGGCGGGCCTGTTGTTTCAGCTCAAGGGCTTCGCGCTGCTTGAGGCGTTCGTTCAGCTCCTGCTGTTCGTCTTTCTGCTGGTCGAGCAGTTGCTGGCGGGTGTTCAGTTGCTGATCGAGGGTCAGGAAGGTTTCCGCTGGATTGTCCCGCAGCGCGGCGAAGATATCCGCCGGCAGCAGCGGTTCGAAGTGGGCCAGTTCTTGTTGCAGGCGCTGTTCGTCGGCGTGCAGGGCGTCTTGTTGCTGGTTCAGTTGCTGGGTGGCCTGCTGACTGGCGTCGTTGGCGGCCTGGAGCTGTTGCTGCAGGCGGGCGGCGTCCTGTTGCAGGGTCAGCAGGGCGTTCTGGCGCTGCTGGTCGCGGGCGATGTCGTCGTTCAGTCGGCGTAGTTGCAGGTCGAGCCACTGGCTGCGGGAGGCGCTGTTCTGCTCCGCCAGTTGCGGGTAGAGCGGCTGGGCTTCGAGTTCCGGGGCCAGGGCCTGGAGCTGGCTGTTCAGTTGCTCCTGCTGGTGCAGGTATTCCTTGAGCTGGCCGTTGACGCCGCCGAGCTGGGAGCGCAGCTCGTCCAGTTTCTGGGTGAGTTCGGTGACCGCCTTCTGGGCGTTGGCCTCTTCGCTTTCGTCATGGCGGGCAAGGTTTTCCAGCAGCGCTTCCGGCTGATGGTAGGGGTGTTCCAGGCTGCCGCAGACCGGGCAGGGTTGCTCGTCCTGCAACTGCGTGCGCAGTTCTTCAACGCTGGCGTTGCGGGCCAGGCGCTGGCGTTCCAGCAACTGGCGGGTGAGGGTCAGCGCTTGCTGCGCGGCTTCCAGTTCCTGCTTGCCCTGCAAGCCGGCGGCGATCAGTTGCGCGCGCTCTTGCTGGGCGCCGGCCTGGCGTTCGCGCAGGGCCAGCAGGCGCTGCTCGACGTCCTGCTGACGACCCCACAGCCGCGCCAGTTCCTCGAAGCCCCGTTGCAGCTTGCGGTTGTCCTGCAGCAGGGTGCCGAGCAGGCCGATCTGTTCGGCCAGGGCCTGCGGTTCGGCGCCGGCTTCCTGGAACAGCACGGCCAGTTCGGCGCGCAATTCCTCGCACTGACGGGCGCGGGTTTCGGCGGTCTGGCGCAGGGTCGGCAGTTCTTCGCGGCCCTTGCCCAGGCGGTTGGCGGTGAGCATCACCTGTTGCAGCTGGCTGCGGTAGGCGTTCCAGGCGCTGCCCAGGTTCGCCAGCGCGGCGCTTTGTTCAAGCTGGCCGGCGATGCTGGCGAGGGTCTGTTCGTGGCGTTGCTGGTGTTCGATCAGGCTCGCCAGTTGGCTGCGGCCTTCTTCGCACGCTTGCTGCGCTTGCAGCGTCAGGGCGCGGTCGCGGGTCAGTTCCTGCTCCAGGTGGGCGAGGTTGTGCTGGGTGTCGAAGGCCTGGCGCAGGCGCGGGGCGCTGTCGGTCTGTGCGCCGAGGGCGCGGGTGAGGGCTTCGCGGGCGCCGTTCAGGTCCTGTTCCAGTTGCTGCTGGCGGTTGCCCAGTTCGGCCTGTTGCCGGCGCTGCTGTTCCAGCGCGCTGGCCAGCGGCGTGAGCTGGTTGAGCAGCTCCTGGCGTCGGGCGAACTGATGACGCTGCGGCGCGAGCTGTTCCAGACGGGTCAGGTTCAGCCGTTCGCCGGCCAGTTGTTCCCACGCCTGGCGGGCGTTGCTCAGGTCGGCAGCTGCGGCGCTTTGCTGCGCCTGCAAGGCGTGCAGCTCGTTGAGCCAGGTGCGTTGCTGTTCGAGCTGGCGCAGTTGCGCCTGTTCGGCCTTGAGTTGCTGTTGTGCTTCGCCGAGGCGCTCATCGAGGGCCGCGCGCTCTTCCGCGTTCATCGGCAGTACGCCGCTGGCTTCGAGTTCCAGGGCTTTGTAGCTGTCGGACGCGTCCTTGGCCTTGATAAAGGCGCGACGCCCCAACTGGCTGTAGATCGCCGTGTTGGTGAGCTTTTCCAGCAGTTCGCTGCGCTCCTTGTCGTCGGCCTTGAGGAAGGCACTGAACTCGCTCTGCGCCAGCATCACCGCGCGGGTGAACTGGGCGAAGTTGAGCCCCAGGCGGGACTCGATCAGTTGTTCGTACTCGCGCTTGCTCTGGTTGCTCAGCAGTTGCTGGCTGTCGAGGTCGTGCAGACTCTGGCGACTGCCTTGCAGCTTGCCGGTGGCCTTGTCACGGGCGCGGTTGGTTTCCCAGCGGGCGCGGTAGCGGCGGCCGTCGATGCCGACGAAGTCCACCTCGGCGAAACCGCTGCCGGTGCCGCGGCGCAGCAGGGTGCGCGGGTCGTTGGTGAGGATTTCGCCGTCGACGTCGGGGACCTTGGTTTCCCGGCCAATATTGTCCAGCCGCGGCACCGAGCCGAACAGCGCCAGGCACAGGGCGTCGAGCAGGGTGCTCTTGCCGGCGCCGGTGGGCCCGGTGATGGCGAACAGGCCGGCGCTGGCCAGGGGTTCGGCGGTGAAGTCGATTTCGAACGGACCGGCCAGCGAGGCGAGGTTTTTCAGGCGGATGGCGAGAATCTTCATGGCTGCTCCTCCTCTTGCTGAACGTCCTGCAAGAGCAGGGCGAAGTCGGCCAGGGTCTGTTCATCGGCGGCGTTGCCATAGGCCTGTTCCCAGGCGCGGGCGAACAGATCTTCGGGCTTGAGCTGGCCCAGTTCCACCAGACGGGTGTCGTCGTCGCCGTCGGCACCGACGCGGCCGGCATATTCGGCGGCGATGCGGATCAGGCGCACGGCCTTGCCTTGCAATGCGGTTTCGATCTGCTGGCGCAGGTCCGCTTGCGGCTCGTCCAGTTGCACCCGCACTTCCAGCCAGGGCTGGCGTTGCGGATCGTCCAGCAGATCGACCGCCGGCAGCTCGTTCAGTTGCGTCAGAAGCTCCGCCAGCGGCGCCGGACCGAGCCGCTGCAAGGCCACAGCGCGAGGCACGTGACGGCTTTCGACGCTGAGCAACTTGTTGCCCTTGAACTCGATTTCGAGGATCTGGTGCGGGTATTTGATTTCCGAGAACGACAGCGGCAGCGGCGACCCGCAGTAGCGGATGCGGTCCTCGCCGTTGACCTTTTGCGGCTTGTGCAGGTGACCGAGGGCGACATAGCCGATCTCGGCGCCGAACAGACTGGCCGGCAGCGCTTCGGCATTGCCGATGATCAGGCTGCGCTCGGAGTCTTCCGAAATCGATCCGCCGGCCATGTGCGCGTGGCTGATGGCGATCAGCGGCTGCTTCGGGTCACGGCGTTCGAGGGCAGCGGCGATGAGTTTTTCATGGACCTGGCCAATGCCGCGCAGGTAGTCCTCGCCCAGGTGCGGGCCGGTGACTTCTGCTGGCCGCAGGAACGGCAGCGCCAGGCACCAGGCCAGGACTTTTCCTTTGGCGTTGGTCAGCGGCACCAGCAGACGCTCGCTGTCGAGCTGGCCTTCGTCCAGCCACTGCACCCGGCCCACCGCGTGGGTGC
Source organism: Pseudomonas sp. Marseille-P9899 (assembly GCF_903166565.1). Classification (NCBI taxonomy): domain Bacteria; kingdom Pseudomonadati; phylum Pseudomonadota; class Gammaproteobacteria; order Pseudomonadales; family Pseudomonadaceae; genus Pseudomonas; species Pseudomonas sp. Marseille-P9899. Next base: position 198,461 of record NZ_CAESCG010000010.1, on the reverse strand, counting down.
GCAGGCGTCGCATCAGGGCTGCGGGCAGTTCGATGCGCGAGCCGGAATCGTGGTTGCCGGCGATCATCACGATGGTCAGCCCCGGCTGCTGCTCGTGGGCCTTGACGATGAAGTCGTAGAGCCGTTCCTGGGCCTTGACCGGCGGGTTGACGGTGTCGAAGACATCGCCGGCGATCAGCAGGGCATCGGGCTCGCGCAGCTTCAGTTGGCCCAGCAGCCAGTCGAGAAAGCAGGCATGTTCGAAATCGCGCTCCTGGCCGTGCAGGGTTTGTCCCAGATGCCAGTCGGAGGTGTGAAACAGACGCATTGGTAATCCTGTGACGGGAGCCGGCTAAAAGCCGGATATGGTACCCGAATGTGGGATGGGTCCGGTGATTGGGTCAGGGTTTTGGGGGTGGAATCGTGTGAGGGGGATGAGGTGGCTGTCAGGGGGGCTGGTCATGGCCTCTATGTGCCAGCCGACAGGGTTTTAGCGGCCTTGAGATCGAGCGCCGCCTGCGCGGCGCATCGCGAGCAAGCTCGCTCCTACGCTGGTTGCAACGTGCCTTTGCCTGTCAGGCCATGGTTGACGGCCCTGTTTATCCAACGCACAGCTCCGCAGCTGAAAATCGTCAAGCGCCAAGGGGTGGCAACCCAGCTCTCACAGGCCATGGAGCGTTGCAACCAATTGTAGGAGCGAGCTTGCTCGCGATGCGCCGCGCAGGCGGCGCTCGGTCTCAAGGGCGCACAAGATCTATCGGCTAGCCACTGGTGGTCTTCACACAATCCTGAGATGTGCAGACTCCCTATTTCGGATACAACGGCGGCAACCCGCCATTCTCACCCTGCGCCGGCTGCGCCTGTTCCGCCGTGGGGATGGTGCTGATTGCGCGCCACAGTTCATCACCTTGCCAGTACTGTCCCGCCTCGCTGTACAGCGCGCTGTTCAGGCCGTCGAGGGCATCGGACAGCGGCACGAAGCGCGCCGCCATGTCCGCCAGGGTCTGCGGTTGTTGCCGGGCCCAGGCGTCGAGGGCCTGGCGGGTGGCGTGGGAGTCGTTGGCCTGGCAGGCGCGCTTGAGGTCGTCAAGCAGGGTGCGCGGGCTCGGTCCAGTCTGCGCGGCACGCAGCACCGCCGGCTGCGAACGGGCACGCCACCACAGGGCGAAACCGGCCAGCGTAGTCAGCGCCAAAACCAGTGTGCTCAGTTGCCACGGCCACAGCGGCTGGCCGTCGCTTGCCGGCGTCGCGCTCGGGGTTTCCGCGCTCAGCGCCGGGTTGTCCTGCACGTTGAGGCTGCGCGCAGGCAGGCTGCTGCGCTCCAGATGGTTTTCGCGAGTGTTCCACCAGACCAGTTCCAGGCTGGGCAACTCCAGGGCACCGCTGTGTGTCGGCACCAGGGCCTCGCGTTCTTCGCGGCTGCCGATCAGGCCGCGCTCGTCAATCTGGTTGCGCAGTTGCGGCTGGTCCGGGTAGCGCCGCAGTCCCGGCACTTCGGTGCCGGGCAGGGGCGTCAACTGGGTGCTGGAAAGCCCTTCGGCCTTGACCGTGACGCTGCGGGTCAGCGAGTCGCCAATCTGCGTCGGCCCCTGGCCCGGGTCCGGGCTCCAGTGTTCTTCCAGGGTCAGGCTGCGTGCCGGCAACCAGGCCTGTCCCGCCGGGTAGTCGGCGGGGATCGGGCGCACCTGTAACGGCAACTCACTGGAGCTGACCCGCACCTGACTGTTGCCGGGGTTGCCCGGGTTGTCGCTGTCGCTGCCGGCACTGGTGGCGCTGAAGGTCAGGGTCGGCACCGTTACTTCGCCGCTGCGCTGCGGGTAGAGCGCGTAGCGCATCTCGATGACGCCGTGGCGGATGCCATTGATCAGTTTTTCGTAGGTGCGCGACTCGCCCAGCGGCTCGATCTTCACTCCGTCGATCTGCAACGGGCTAAGGCTGCTGTCGTCGTACAGCGACACCGAGTGGTAGATGCGCAGGGTCAGTACGGCCTGGGCCTGCACGTAGATGTCGTTCTGGTCGAGGCTGGCTTCGATGAACACCGGGGCGAGGATCGTCGCCGGGGAGTCCTGCGCGGCCTCGACCTGCAATTCGATGGCTTCGCTGTGCAACTCGCCCAGGTGCAGCGGCGGGATTTGCAGGGTGCCGGCCCGTCGCGGCATCAGGGTGACCACCCAGCGGGTGGTGGCTTCGTTTTGCCCGTCGAGGGTGTTGAGGCTGTTGAGCTGGCGGGTGCCGCGGACTTCGAAGTCGGCCTGCAGGGGCGTCAGGTCTGGTTTGCCGAATTGGGTGACATCCTGGATTTCCAGGGTCAGTTCCAGGGTCTCGGCGGTGCTCAAACGGGCGCGGTCGACGCTGGCATGGAGCTCCGCAGCCTGAACCAGCGGGCCGAAAAGAAGGCAGAACACGAAGGCGCAGACGCGGCTCATCGATGGGTTTCCTGATGTTGTTGCTGTTCGTACCAGAATTTGCGCCGCAGCAGTTGCGCCGGATTGTCCGGGATCTGCCGCAGCCATTGTTCCAGCGCCTGGCGCTGTTCGACGTCGAGATTGCTGCCAGTAGGGCGCTGCGGCGGCTGGGTCACGGATTCGTCGTCATCGCCGCTGCTGTTCTGCTGCGTCTGGCTGTCGCCGGGTTCCTGGTGTTCTTCCGGTTCATCGCCGGGCTGTCCGATTTCGCTCTGGTTGCTGTTTTGCTGGCTGTTCTCGTTGCTGTCGCCGGGCATCTGTTGGCCGGACTGTTGCGCGTCTTCCGGCTCGGGTTCCTTCTGCTCCGGTGGTTGTTCCTGCCGGCGTTGTTGCAGCAGTTGTTCCACCAGGGCCTTGTTGGTCAGCGCCGGTTGCAGATCGGGCTGACGCTCCAGCGCTTCTTCGTAGGCGTCCACCGCGGCTTCCAGCTCGCCGCCGCGGGCCAGGGCGTTACCACGGTTGTAGTGGCCGCTGGCGCTATCGTCGAGGGCGAACTGGCGGGCGGCGCCGGCGTAGTCACCGGCTTCGTAGAGGGCCCAGCCTTTCCATTGCGGGTCTTTGAAGTGCTTGGCGGCCTCGGCCGGGCGCTTTTTTTCCAGCAGGTGCTGGCCCTGCTGATCTGGGCGGCGCCACAGCTCGCTGAATTCGAAGGCGTTGGCCGGCTGCGGCAGGCACAGCAACAGCGGCAGACAGAACAACCAGCCGCGCCGCCCGGCGCAGGCGGCCAGCAGCAACAGCGGCAGCAGTAGCCAGTAACCCTGGTCGGCCCAGTTGTCGAGCTGCACGGTCTGGCCATTGCTGCTCAGGGCCCGGGGTTTGTCGAACAGACCGAGGCCGCGCAGGTCGAGATCATCGATCCGTGCATGCCGGTAGCGACCGCCGAGGTCGTTGATAAAGGGCTTGAGGCTGGCGCTGTCCAGTCGCGGCAGGACAATCGCGCCATCGGCGCCCTTGATGAATTCACCGCTGGCCTGTTTCACCGGTGCGCCTTCGGCGCTGCCCACGCCCAGCATCAGCAGCGCCGGGCCGTTGCGCCCGAGCGCCTGGGCGATGCCTTGGCGTTCTTCCTCGCTGAGGGACGAGGCGATCAGCAGCACCCGGCCCTGGCCGAGTGCGCCTTGGGCCAGCAGTGCCAGGCCCTTGCGCAGCGCCAGGTCGGCGCGTTGTCCGGGTTGCGGCATGATGCCCGGTTCCAGCGCTTCGAGCAGGTTGCGGCTGGTGCCCAGGTCATCCGACAGCGGCACCAGCGTGTGCGCGCTGCCGGCGTAGACGACGATGGCGGTCTGGCTGTCGCTGCGGTGTTCCAGCAGGTCGAGGATCTTGCGCCGCGCCTGTTCCAGGCGTGAGGGCGGGCTGTCTTCGGCGAGCATCGCCGGGGTCAGTTCGAGCAGGATCACCAGCGGGTCGGCGGGGCGCTGGCGGGTTTCTTCCAGGCGCTGCCAGCTTGGCCCGAGCAGCGCCAGCACGCCCAGCAGCCAGGCCAGGCCAAGGGCGACCCACGGCAGTTTGCTGTCGTGGCCGCTGCCGCCGCCGAGCAGTACGCCGTGGAAGGCCGGCGGCAGAATCATCTGCCAGCGGCCGGCGCGTTTCTGCCGGTGCCAGAGTTTCCACAGCAGCCAGCCGAGCACGGGCAGCAACAGCAGCCACAGCGGACGCAGCCAGTAGGGCCAGAAGTCGGTCATCGGCGCCTCCGCAGTCGCAGGCGTTTCAGCCGTTCGCGCCATTCCGGGTGCGGCTGGAGAAAGTCCGGGCGGCGCAGCAGGCGTTGCAGCAGCTTTTGCACCAGATGGTCGGGCCAGCGTTCGCGCAGCACCAACGCCAGGCTGAGCAGCAACGCCGCCGCCAGTGGCCAGGCATACAGCGCTTCGGCGGTCCGCGCCTGGGTCGGTTGTTGTTCCACCGGTTCCAGCAGGTCGAGGGTTTCGCCGATGGTCTTGAGTTCGGCGCCATCGCGGGCGCGGAAGTATTCGCCATGGGTGATCTGGGCGATTTCCCGCAGCGAGGCTTCGTCCAGGTCAAGGCTGGGGTTGAGCCCCAGTTGGCCAGCGGTGCCGTTTTCTTCGGCGCTGGCGCCGATGCCGATGGTGTAGATGCGGATGCTCTCCTGGGCCGCCAGCCGCGCCGCAGTCAGCGGGTGGATCTGCCCGCCGTTGTTGGCGCCGTCGGTGACCAGGATCAGCACGCGGCTGTCGGTCGGGCGCATCCGCAGGCGTTTCACGGCCAGGCCGATGGCGTCGCCGAGGGCGGTGTTCTTGCCGGCGATGCCGATCTGCGCCTCGTCGAGGAAGCTGCGCACGGTGCGCCGGTCGAAGGTCAGCGGCGCTTGCAGGTAGGCCTGGCTGCCGAACAGGATCAGCCCGACGCGGTCGCCTTCGCGCTGTTCGAGAAAGTCACCGAGCAGTTGTTTGACCAGCACCAGGCGGCTGACGTCTTCGCCTTCCCAGCTCATGTCGGGAAAGTCCATGGAGCCTGAGACATCCACCGCCACCAGCAGATCGCGCCCGCTGGCGGCCACCGGCAGTGGCTCGCCCAGCCATTGCGGGCGGGCGGCGGCCAGCAACAGCAGCAGCCAGATCAGCACGAACGGCGCCTGCTGGCGCCAGGTCGGCAGGTTCAGGCGCGCGCGGCGACCGGCCAGACCTTCCAGTTCGTCGAGGAAGCTGACTTTGAGCACCGGCTCGCCGCTGTCCGCCGCCGGCAGCACCAGGCGCGCCAGCCAGGGCAGCGGGAGCAGGGCGAAGACCCAGGGCCAGGCCAGTTCAAACATGCTTGCGAATCCAGGTTTCGACGGACTGGTTGAGCCCGGCGATGGCTTTGTCGTCCAGCCGGCATTCGGGCTTGTAGGCGCCTTCCACCAGCACCATCCAGCGGGTCAGCCCGGCGGCCGGGCAACGGTTGTCGAGAAATGCCAGCCACTGCCGGCCATTGAGGGTGTGGCTGTGGCTTTCCGGATAGTGGTTGCGGCACAGGCGCTTGAGCAGCGCGTTGATCTGCTGCAGCCAGGCGCCGGCCGGCGCGCCGTCATAGGGCTTGGGCAGTTGCGCCAGTTCGGCAAGGGCGGCGACGCGGATCGGGTCCAGCGGTTGTTCGGCGCGTGGCAGCGGCGCTTTGCGCGGTCGCCAGTGGCGCACCCGCCAGAGGCCCCAGCCCAGCAACGGCAGAATGAGCAGCAGCGCCCACCAGCCGGGGGCGGGCGGCCAGGCGCTGATCGGCTCGGGGGCGATCAGCGGTTGCAGTTGTGCCAGAGGGTTCATCGCGGCTTGCCGGCGCGTTGGGGGTCGAGGTATTCGCGCAATTGCTCGATCATTTCGCTTTGCGTGCTCAAGGGCATCAACACCACCCGCAGTTTCTGCGCGAGCAGTTCCCAGCGCGCGATCCGCGCTTCGCTCAGTTGACGGTAGCTCTGGCGCAGGTTGGCATCGAGGGTGTCCAGCTCCAGTTGCGCGCCGCGCTGGGCGAAGCGCAGCAGGCCGGCGGCGGGCAGGGCATGGTCGAGCGGGTCGGAGAGCGGCAGCAGGAGCAGGTCGCAATGCCGCGACAGCAGGCCCAGTTGCTGCTCGACGCTGGGGTTCAGCGCCCGCTCGTCGCAAATGATGATGGCCAGGCTCCCGGGGCGCAGCACCTCGCGGGCGCGGCGCAGCGCGGTGCCGAGGTTGTCGCCCTGGGGCACGGCTTCGGTGTGCAGCGACTGATTGACCCGGGCCAGCCGGTTGAGCAGTTGCAGCAGGCTCTGCTTGCTGCGTCGCGGCTTGATTTCGTAGTGCTCGTTGTCGCCGAACACCAGCCCGCCGATCCGGTCGTTGTGGCCCAGCGCGGCCCAGCCGAACAGCGCAGCAGCCTGGGCGGCGAGCACCGACTTGAACATCAGGCCCGAGCTGAAGAACAGCCGCCGGCTTTGTTCGACGAGGATGAAGATCGGCCGCTCGCGCTCTTCGTGGAACAGCTTGGTGTGCGGCTCCTGGGTGCGCGCGGTGACGCGCCAGTCGATGTTGCGCACGTCGTCGCCGGCCTGGTAGACCCGCACCTGGTCGAAGTCCACGCCGCGCCCGCGCAGGCGCGAGTGGTGCAGGCCGACCAGCGGGCTGCGCTGGCCGGGGGCGGAAAACAGGCGCACTTCACGCACCCGGTGACGCATCTCGATCAGCTCGGCGAGGCTGATGCGGATGCCGGGCGCGTTCAACAGTTGACTGGGCATGGGGTCAGGCGACAGCGACGACGTCGAGGACGCGCTGGATCACCCGGTCCTGGTCGATACCGGCGGCCTCGGCTTCGAAGGAAAGAATGACGCGGTGGCGCAGCACGTCGAACAGCACCGCCTGGATATCTTCCGGGCTGACGAAGTCGCGCCCCGCCAGCCAGGCGTGGGCCCGGGCGCAGCGATCGAGGGCGATCGAGCCGCGCGGGCTGGCGCCGTAGGCGATCCAGTCACCCAGCTCGGCGTCGTACTTGGCGCCGTTGCGGGTGGCCATCACCAGTTGCACCAGGTATTCCTCCACCGCGTCGGCCATGTACAGGCCGAGGATTTCCTTGCGGGCGGCGAAGATCGCCTGCTGGGTGACCCGGCGTTCCGGCTTGGTGCTGCCGTTGAGGGCTTCGCCGCGGGCTTGCGACAGAATGCGTCGCTCTACCGAGGCGTCCGGGAAGCCGATCTTCACGTGCATCAGGAAGCGGTCGAGTTGGGCTTCGGGCAGCGGGTAGGTGCCTTCCTGCTCGATGGGGTTTTGCGTGGCCATCACCAGGAACAGCGGCGACAGCTCGTAGGTGCTGCGGCCGACACTGACCTGGCGCTCGGCCATGGCTTCGAGCAGCGCCGATTGCACCTTGGCCGGGGCCCGGTTGATTTCGTCGGCGAGCACCAGGTTGTGGAAGATCGGCCCCTGCTGGAACACGAAGCTGCCGGTCTCCGGGCGATAGATCTCGGTGCCGGTGATGTCGGCGGGGAGCAGGTCGGGGGTGAACTGGATGCGATGGAACTGCGCCTCGATCCCGTCGGCCAGTTCCTTGATGGCCTTGGTCTTGGCAAGGCCCGGAGCACCTTCGACCAGCATGTGGCCGTCGGCCAGGAGCACGATCAGCAGGCGTTCAACCAGTTTTTCCTGGCCAAGGATCTGGGTTGAAAGAAAGGTGCGCAGCGCGACCAGCGCTTCACGGTGTTCCATCGTCGACGGTTCCTGGAATGACGCGCGGGGCCGGCGAACGGCCCCGGGCAGGGGTTGATACTTTAATCCATCCGTGGGGTCGCCGACTAACGGTGCCGGGGGAAATTCTTCGGGGGGAGTCCGGGCAAGGGGCCGAGCGCGCTGCCCGGCCCTGTTCGGCTCAGCGCTCGCTGATGAAGGTGCCGGTGCCGTCGAGGATCACGCGCAGGGTCTGTTCGACTTCATCCGCGTCGATGATGGCGTTGTCCAGGCGGATTTCCAGCACATCGTCTTCGAACAGGTCGGTAGACCCGGCCGCCAGCTCGACCAGCAGGCGGGTAGCGCTGAGCGTCACTTTCAGGTCGCGGACGGTGGCGCCTTCTTCGTCGAACATGAGGTCCACGCTGTCTTCATCCGGGTAGCGGCTGATGATGAACAACTGGCCTTTGTCGCTGTGGCAGCCGACGGTGGCCAGGTTGTCTTCTTCATCATCGCAAGGGTTGGCGAAGGCCAGTTGGGCGGTCAGTTGCATGGGCGGCTCGATAAAGGAATTGAAACGCGAGTGTGCCAGTGTTCGCTCACGGGATAAATCTTCCGTTGCTCCTCGTTGTCCGAATATGTCGCAGCGCCGCAAGCAGGGCCGGGTGGGCTGTCGTTAAGCTGCGTTGTCGATGGACACCCGTAAAGACGCAGCCGGCTTCAGTGGCAGTGGTTTTTGCAGATGTCCATCCCGGTGTGACCAATCGGTCATCCCGGCACCCGCTCTTTCGGATTTCCTCTGCGCTTTGCCCGTCATTGGCTATGGTTGATGCGGGATAAAGCGGACACGCGCGACGCTTCACTCAATAACAAAGCCCAAGCGGAGTACCACAGATGGCGTTCTTCACCGCAGCCAGCAAAGCCGACTTCCAGCATCAACTGAAAGCGGCCCTGGCCCAGCACATCAGCGAGCAGGCACTGCCACAAGTGGCGCTGTTCGCCGAACAGTTCTTCGGCATCATCTCTCTGGACGAACTCACCCAGCGGCGCCTGTCCGACCTGGTCGGTTGCACCCTCTCTGCCTGGCGCATGATCGAGCGCTTCGATCACAGCCAACCTCAGGTCAACGTCTACAACCCCGATTACGAGCGTCATGGCTGGCAGTCGACCCACACCGCTGTGGAAGTCCTGCACCATGACCTGCCATTCCTGGTCGACTCGGTGCGTACCGAGCTGAACCGTCGCGGCTACAGCATCCACACCCTGCAGACCACCGTGCTGAGCACGCGTCGTGGGGCCAAGGGCGAACTGCTGGAAATCCTGCCCAAGGGCACCCACGGCGAGGATGTGCTGCAAGAATCGCTGATGTACCTGGAGATCGACCGTTGCGCCAACAACGCCGAACTCGGCGTGCTGACCCACGAATTGACCCAGGTGCTGGCCGAAGTGCGCGTCGCCGTGGCCGACTTCGAGCCGATGAAGGCCAAGGTCCGCGACTTGCTGGCGCTGGTGGAGCAGACCCCGTATGCGCCGGCGCAAACCGAGAAATCCGAGATCCAGAGCTTCCTGGAATGGCTGGTGGGCAACCACTTCACCTTCCTCGGCTATGAAGAATTCGTGGTCAACGGCGATGCCCAGGGCGGCCAACTGGTCTACGACGAGCAGTCGTTCCTCGGCCTGACCCGCCTGCTGCGCGCCGGCCTGACCACCGAAGACCTGCGTATCGAAGACTACGCGGTCAACTACCTGAACGAACCGCTGCTGCTGTCCTTCGCCAAGGCCGCTCACCCGAGCCGCGTGCACCGTCCGGCTTATCCGGACTACGTGTCGATCCGCCAGCTCGACGCCGATGGCAAGGTCATCAAGGAATGCCGCTTCATGGGCCTGTACACCTCGTCGGTGTACGGCGAGAGCGTGCACCAGATCCCGTACATTCGCGGCAAGGTCGCCGAAGTCGAGCGCCGTTCGGGCTTCGACGCCAAGGCGCACCTGGGCAAGGAACTGGCCCAGGTCCTTGAAGTGCTGCCGCGCGACGACCTGTTCCAGACCCCGGTGGACGAGCTGTTCAGCACCGTCATGTCCATCGTGCAGATCCAGGAGCGCAACAAGATCCGCGTGTTCCTGCGCAAAGACCCGTACGGCCGCTTCTGCTACTGCCTGGCCTACGTCCCGCGTGACATCTACTCCACCGAAGTGCGGCAGAAGATTCAGCAGGTCCTGATGGAGCGCCTGAAGGCCAGTGACTGCGAGTTCTGGACCTTCTTCTCCGAATCGGTGCTGGCGCGGGTGCAACTGATCCTGCGGGTCGATCCGAAGAACCGCATCGATATCGACCCGAAACAACTGGAAAACGAAGTGATCCAGGCCTGCCGTTCGTGGCAGGACGACTACGCCGCGCTGACCGTCGAGAACTTCGGCGAAGCCCAGGGCACCAACGTCCTGGCGGACTTCCCGAAAGGCTTCCCGGCCGGCTACCGCGAGCGTTTCGCCGCGCATTCGGCGGTGGTGGACATGCAGCACCTGCTCAACCTGTCCGAGGGCAAGCCGCTGGTGATGAGTTTCTACCAGCCGCTGACCCAGACCGGTAAACAGCTACTGCACTGCAAGCTGTACCACGCCGATACCCCGCTGGCCCTGTCCGACGTGCTGCCGATCCTGGAAAACCTCGGCCTGCGCGTGCTGGGCGAGTTCCCGTATCGCCTGCGCCACAGCAATGGCCGCGAGTTCTGGATTCATGACTTCGCCTTCACCACTGCCGAAGGCGTCGAGCTGGATATCCAGCAGCTCAACGACACCCTGCAGGACGCCTTCGTCCACATCGTCAACGGCGATGCGGAAAACGACGCCTTCAACCGCCTGGTCCTGACCGCCGGCCTGCCATGGCGCGACGTGGCGCTGCTGCGTGCCTACGCGCGCTACCTCAAGCAGATCCGCCTGGGCTTCGACCTCGGCTACATCGCCAGCACCCTGAACAACCACACCGACATCGCCCGCGAGCTGACCCGCCTGTTCAAGACCCGCTTCTACCTGGCGCGCAAGCTCACCAGCGAAGACCTCGATGACAAGCAGCAGCGTCTGGAGCAGGCGATTCTCACGGCGCTGGACGACGTCCAGGTGCTCAACGAAGACCGCATCCTGCGGCGCTACCTGGACCTGATCAAGGCGACCCTGCGTACCAACTTCTACCAGCCGGACGCCAACGGTCAGAACAAGTCCTACTTCAGCTTCAAGTTCAACCCCAAGCTGATCCCCGAACTGCCAAAACCGGTGCCGCGCTTCGAGATCTTCGTCTACTCGCCGCGGGTCGAAGGCGTGCACCTGCGCTTCGGCAACGTGGCGCGGGGCGGCCTGCGCTGGTCGGACCGCGAGGAAGACTACCGCACCGAAGTGCTGGGCTTGGTAAAAGCCCAGCAGGTGAAAAACTCGGTGATCGTGCCGGTGGGCGCCAAGGGCGGCTTCCTGCCGCGTCGCCTGCCGCTGGGCGGCAGTCGTGATGACATCGCCGCCGAAGGCATCGCCTGCTACCGCATCTTCATCTCCGGTCTGCTGGACATCACCGACAACCTCAAGGACGGCGGCGTAGTGCCACCGGCCAACGTGGTGCGGCATGACGAAGACGATCCGTACCTGGTGGTGGCTGCCGACAAAGGCACCGCGACCTTCTCCGACATCGCCAACGGCATTGCCATCGACTACGGCTTCTGGCTCGGCGACGCCTTCGCCTCGGGCGGCTCGGCCGGGTATGACCACAAGAAAATGGGCATCACCGCCCGTGGCGCCTGGGTCGGTGTGCAGCGCCACTTCCGTGAACGCGGCATCAACGTACAGAAAGACAGCATCACCGTGGTTGGCGTCGGCGACATGGCTGGCGACGTGTTCGGCAACGGCTTGCTGATGTCCGAGACCCTGCAACTGGTGGCGGCCTTCAACCACCTGCACATCTTCATCGACCCGACGCCGGACCCGGCCACCAGCTTCGCCGAGCGCAAGCGCCTGTTCGACCTGCCGCGTTCGGCCTGGAGCGATTACGACACCAGCATCATGTCCGAGGGTGGCGGCATCTTCACGCGCAGCGCGAAGAGCATCGCCATCACCCCGCAGATGAAGGAACGCTTCGCCATCGAAGCCGACAAGCTGACCCCGACCGAGCTGCTCAACGCACTGCTCAAAGCGCCGGTGGACCTGCTGTGGAACGGCGGTATCGGTACCTACGTCAAATCCAGCAGCGAAAGCCACGCCGATGTCGGCGACAAGGCCAACGACGCGCTGCGGGTCAACGGTAACGAACTGCGCTGCAAGGTAGTGGGCGAGGGCGGCAACCTGGGCATGACCCAACTGGGCCGGGTCGAGTTCGGCCTCAACGGCGGCGCCACCAACACCGATTTCATCGACAACGCCGGTGGCGTGGACTGCTCCGACCACGAGGTCAACATCAAAATCCTGCTCAACGAAGTGGTGCAGGCTGGCGACATGACCGAGAAGCAGCGCAACCAGCTGCTCGGCAGCATGACCGACGAAGTGGCTGCGCTGGTGCTGGGCAACAACTACAAGCAGACCCAGGCCCTGTCCCTGGCTGCGCGTCGGGCCAGAGAGCGCATCGCCGAGTACAAGCGCCTGATGGCCGATCTGGAAAGCCGCGGCAAGCTGGACCGGGCGATCGAGTTCCTGCCGTCGGAAGAACAACTGGCCGAGCGCCTGGCGGCCAACCAGGGCCTGAGCCGCGCCGAACTGTCGGTGCTGATCTCCTACAGCAAGATCGACCTCAAGGAAGCCTTGCTCAAGTCGCTGGTGCCGGATGACGACTACCTGACGCGCGACATGGAAACCGCGTTCCCGCCGTCGCTGGTGCACAAGTTTGCCGACGCCATGCGTCGTCACCGCCTGAAACGCGAGATCGTCAGCACCCAGATCGCCAACGACCTGGTCAACAACATGGGCATCACCTTCGTCCAGCGCCTCAAAGAGTCCACCGGCATGAGCCCGGCGAACGTGGCCGGGGCGTATGTGATCGTGCGTGACATCTTCCACCTGCCGCACTGGTTCCGTCAGATCGAGGCGCTGGATTACCAGGTGCCGGCCGAAGTCCAGTTGACCCTGATGGACGAACTGATGCGCCTGGGCCGCCGTGCGACCCGCTGGTTCCTGCGCAGCCGCCGCAACGAACAGGACGCCGGGCGTGATGTCGCGCACTTCGGTCCACAGATCGCCGCGCTGGGCCTGAAACTCGACGAACTGCTCGAAGGCCCGACCCGCGACCGCTGGCAGACCCGCTACCAGAGCTTCGTCGAAGCCGGCGTGCCGGAATTGCTGGCGCGCATGGTCGCAGGCACCACGCACCTGTACACCTTGCTGCCGATCATCGAGGCGTCGGATGTCACCGGCCACGATCCGGCACAGGTGGCCAAGGCGTTCTTCGCCGTGGGCAGCGCGCTGGAGCTGACCTGGTACCTGCAGGAAATCAGCAACCTGCCGGTGGAAAACAACTGGCAGGCCCTGGCCCGCGAAGCCTTCCGCGACGACATCGACCTGCAACAGCGCGCGATCACCATTTCCGTATTGCAGATGGCGGATGCGCCGGAGGATATGGATGCACGGGTGGCGCTGTGGATGGAGCAGCACCGGGTGATGGTGGAGCGGTGGAAGGCGATGCTTGATGAGCTGAGGGCTGCTACTGGGACGGATTACGCTATGTATGCGGTGGCGAATCGGGAGTTGGTGGATTTGGCGTTGAGTGGGCAGGCGACGGTGTTGCCGTCCTGATCCATTGAAGTGAAATGAAGAGGCCCCGGCAGTGATGTCGGGGCTTTTTTTCTTGGGTTGAGGTGTTTCTCCATGTTTACTTAAATCGACCTCTCGACTTGGATTTGTCCGAGTCGGGGTGATTGAGCTGGTGCTACGTATCTTGGCGCTTCCTCGCCTGTTTTCGCCTTGCCTGGCCTTCGCTCGAATACATTTCGTATAGGGCTAGGTCGAGGTGAGTGTGAAAGTTGCCGTGTTCGATCCCGAGCTTGCCATTTTTCATAAAGCTCGTAATTACATTAAGGCGTGGTTTTGGAGCGCAACGGACTCTGTCTTCGACTCAAGCGGGTCGAAGCCGAATGTTCCAAAAACTTTGTCCTTTTGTTTTCAAATGAAGTGCTTGGTGCGCTTTTGTCATCTTTTTGAGTTGGTTTGATTTCGGTATTGATCAGTAGGTTTCAGTTGTGGAAATTTTGTTGGGCGCGGTTTTTAGTGTCAATCCTCCGTCGCGGGGGATTTGTTGCACTTGCCCCTTGAAATGGTGTCATGCTGCCATCATGTACTAGCGGCACATTGCCAGGCTGCGAGCTGTGGAGGGGCTTGGCGATAAACTCCCTGTTTGATTTTCAGAAGGATTGAAGGCGATGTCGACTCGGCCTGTGGTGCTGAACCCTGCTTGTATCAAGACCTTGTCTGCTGTGGAGGCTAGTACTGAGCATTCCAACCAGCATGAGTTTAACGGAGTGTCTGCGCTCAAAAACGTGTTCGGGCCCAATCGGGCGGAATTCAGTGTCCAATTCTCAGTGAGAGGTGAAAACATTTCTGAGCAGGCTAATGTCACTTGGTACGATGCACGTGAGGAGCACCCCACTCGTTCCGAGTATCGACTCTACTTCCAAAATAACTGTGTTATGGAGCATGCCCAAGCAGGGGATAACGTCATCATTGGCTATGACGGGCAACGCCGGCTTCATTGCATTCTGATTCGTAATGGCAGTGCTGGGCACCGACCAGGCATTGCTCATTGGGAGACGTGCTGAAAGTGGGTTGAGGCGGAGGGTGAGGTTACTCCCTCCGCGTCTATAGTAGGCCGAGAGCAGCAAGTGCTTTGGGGCGGTAGAACTGTGGGCAATTACAGAAATTTCGTATCGCTGATCGGGCTTGGTAGAGTCCTATGCTAAAGGGTGGCACCTCTACAGGCACTCAAAAAGATCGAGGTGTTGGCGGAGTTTTCGCGTTTTCTAACTGGGCCAGGCCCATTGTCAATTGACAGGCTTAGAGCAGCTTTCAATCAGTAACTACAAAAATATTGAAGACTTTTACTATCTGGTCCGATATTTTGATTTATTTTGGAGTTATTTTTTATTTAGTGATGCTAACCAGCCGGTGACTAAGGCAGCACCACCTAATACAACTGCCGCTCCGAACTGTTCAGATGATTTTTTACCAAACTCTGCAATTTTATCTGAGCATGAAATGCAGAATTCATCATCATAGAGGCTCCCTCCTCTGGCGTAATCTCGACATCCTGGCGCGCGGCACACGTAAATTACTCGGCGACAGTTGGTGCATTCGCATTTGTCTCGGCGGATATTATTTTTCTCGGAAATATCTGGTGTCATGGTTTTTTCGCAGAAAGGACATTTCCCTTTGTCTTTAAAGCTAGTCAATCTTAACTCTCCTTGGTCTTCTGGTTTTTTTGGGATTGGAGTAACTTATTAAGTGATTGTGCAGGGTATTCCCATGAGTTGCTGGGTTGGTCAGTTTTCGATATGGTGATGAAAAATTTGAATCGGGAATTTTTGGTTGTGTGACGCTGTTTCTTAATCCTGTTACCGTCAATGGGCTCGCGACCAATTTGACTTTAATTTTATTCTAAAGCCGTCCTTGTTATCAATTGTTTCAGTTAGTTGCCTCGAGCGTATTAGGCGGATTCTGTAAGGGGGCAATGGTCCGTTTCTATAGATCTCTATTGCCTCGCCTTCTTTGGCGTCAACTTCGCGAAGGTATTTTGTCATATGAGTTATACGGTACTCATTACGCGTGCCGCGTTCGTCATGAAATTTGTTATTGTAGTAAACAAGCCTAAATCTTCTGATTTTGCCTGTCTCGTCTTCACAATCAATCCACGCATTTGGATTCTTGGTGTCAGGGTCGAGTGGAGGAAGAAATGCTAAAAGCTCTGTTTCCGATTTAGGAATAAGGATACCACCCTGGTGCCCTCCAGTAGAGCCAACATCATTGGCGCTCAATGTCTTACGAAAGGCTTTGTTAGTCATGTTTTTTCCGGTGCTATCTCTAGGGCTCGTTTCAGGTCGTTTACATCTCTGGTTGAAATTGGCACGCTTTCGTTCGCTAACTCGCTTTTCCAGAGAGACCTTTCGATCATAACTTCTTCTACGGTATCTTTATAGAAAAGCCGATAGATTGTCACGGGCAGCGTCTGGCCTCGGCGATGTGCCCTAGCGCTGGCTTGAGCTTCCAAAGCAGGATTCCATACCGGAGTAAAATGGACTACTACCGTAGCTGCTGTGATATTTAGACCAGCGCCTGCGGCTTTGGGATTCAATACTAAGCACCCAGGGCCATCGTGATTTGTGAATTCGTCAATGATCGCTTGACGTTCTTGCTGTGGGGTCGAGCCATTGATTGCACCCCAATAAACGTTTGTAGCGCTTTTGGTAGCCTCCATTACCAGATCGCCAATCTTGTTGAACATCGCAAATACAAGTGCCTTTCGTCCGTTTGAGAATGCTTCGCGCAGCAAGCTTACGGCGCGCTCCATTTTAGGCGTAATAAGTGGATAGGCGTCTGACCGGATTAGGTTGGAGTCTTCGTATTCATCGCCGCTTTCGTCATCTCGCCGTAGCCAAGGATGTGCGCAGACCAATTGCAGCTGCAGCGTTGCAACTAGGGCACCTGCTACAGGATATTTCGCTAGGGTAGCTGCGCGTACCGTGAGGTAATGATTGGCGAGTGCATCGTCCAGCTCCAGTGGAACATCGATATCGATTCGTTCGGGGAGATCTCCTGCTACGTCAACCACTCTGCGTTTAAGAATGATTGGGTCTGTGAAATGGCCTACTGTTTGCGCAGCCTCAAGGCTGTCGGGGTAGTTTGCTTCAAATTCTCGTCTTGAACCTAGTAGACCAGGTATCGCAAAGTCTGCTAACGACCAAAGATCCAAAAGGCTATTTTCCACGGGCGTCCCGGTCATAGGAATCGTTCGCCGACGTGGTATTGAGATGGCTGCGTTTCTGCGGTTCGAGTCTGGGTTTTTGATTGCTTGTGCCTCGTCGCAGATTACCCACGACCACTCAAACGAAGTGAATATCGAGATGTCATTCACCATAGTGTCGTAGGTTGTCACTACTACACTGGTTCTTTGGAGTTCTCGATAGATACCAGCTCTTTTGGCGCCACGGTGTACCATCACTGTGACCCCAGGTGCGAAGCGCTCGAATTCGCGAACCCAATTTGCTATCAAACTGGTAGGGCAAATTATTAATGCGGGAGCATCTGCTTTGGGAGGGTCTATGAGCAGCAGTGCAATAATCTGAAGTGTCTTTCCCAGACCCATTTCATCCGCGAGGATCAATCCACCGGTGCGTCTAATTGTGGCCCACATCCAGCGGACACCGCGCGCCTGGTAGGGGAAAAGCGTAGCAGCTAGCCCTTGAACCGTGATTTCACTATCGAAGGTATCAGCGCTGGTTCCGCCTGCCTGAAGAAGCTCATTGTCAGCCTCGACTAGCAGGTCTGTTGGGTTTCGAAGAAGGTTGATCGCTTGACTGTACGAAAGGTTATCGGGGGATAAGCTCTTGAGCATTCTCTCGAAAAGGCAAACAGCATCATGCGGAAGTGGCCGAATTGTGGATCCATCAATGATCCAGGCATGACGGCTGCTGGGCGCGAGATACAGGAACCGACTACCCCTGATCAGTCGAAAACCGCCAAGTCGTGCAACGATGCGGTCGGCGACCCTGCTGAGTATGATAATCGGGTCAACCAAACGATCCGAAAGCGAAAAACCTGGTGGTGGGCATTCGCGCAATGCGTCGAAAGTGGTAGGCAGCTCGACGGGCTCAGTCATGATAGCAATCTCTCAGTGCTTTCAGCTCCTCTATGCTCAAGGGTATCGGTCGCCTTGTGTGGAGCGCACGGTGACAGTTTGGGCATAGCGGGACTAGATCAGTCCGTGGATCGTAGGGCCGTGGCTTAGTAAGCGACGCTAACGGCTCCAGGTGATGAACTTCGATGAATGTTCCAGCATCCCCATAAACCCGCCTCGGCTCTAGCCCGCATACGAGGCATCGTTCACCATGGATGCGAATGCACAGAAGCCTGTTGCGTGGATTTCGCTCTCGCCGCTTAACGACTGATTGAAGGACCGCACCTTCAAAGGCCGGAACTTCGTTGTCAACTTCATCTTCAATTACGTCGTAGCCGATGAGTTCGGCCATAGCCGCCATCATCGGGACGATCACATCCCGACAAATGGCGATGATTGCGAAGTCCTCGTGTGGATGATTTTGGTCGCGGACTCGCGCGGTCATGCGGAAAGAGCCCGACGTTATGCTCCACTCAGAGATATCCTGACCAGCGACAGTAACTGTTGTATCGGGCTTGATGGATGCGATTAGCGCGCGTGCTAGTTGGACGTCCTCCGGAGCCGCTCTCCGTATCTGGTCAATAATTTCACCAGAAAAGTTTCCAAATGAAAGGACAATGCTGTGTCCCTTCAGTCCAAAAGGCCGAAGCTCTGCGACTGGACCGTGCTTTTCGTCGAGATCCCCAAACCAGATTTTCAGCGCAGATCTCAGGCCGCTAGTGTCAACCGCCGCTTCAATAGCGGCTCCGGTGCCTTCTTCCAGCTCTCTAAGGATGAGGCTTTTCTTTCCGGCAATCATCCTTATATATCTTCATCGCTCGCCAGCTCTGCGAGGCTGGGCTCAGCAATATTTCGCAGCAACTTACGAAGGTTGTTAGAGATCTCGGCACGGATATCCTCAAAGATAGGCTCTAGCTCTTCGTTCGTATTGTTTTGCTCAGCTGCCGCAAATGCCCAGAGAAGAAGATCCATGCCTTCTACAGCAAACCCGTTGCTCGCAGCGCGTTTATAGATTTTCTGATAAAAATCGTGATGTTTGTTCAGCAACACAGCGGGTACGTGCCCGTTTTCTCCTGCACTACGAAGTGCTGGCTGCCACAACTCGCCAGTGTTAATGTTTTCCACGGCGTCGATGTGAACAGTTTCTGGGCTTACATTGCTCTGTATTGTAAGTTTTAGTTGTATCTTGGGGCCCATGTTGTTGGAAATAACAGCGGACTGGTTCTCGGTATCTACAGAAGTTACTTGCGCCTTACTTGCGCCATTAGTGTCGCTGATGTTTTTATTTGCGCTTGTGTGGTCAATGTTGTTGGTGTTGGTCTGTTCTCGATTGTGCCTTCTCGCTCGCTGGCCAGCTTCCCGGTAGATCGGAAATAACAGCTCCTTGAGTCCATCCTCAAGATCTGGGTGGAACAGAATGCGGGACTTCTTCACATCTATGCGGAATGCGTCGTCGAGTTTGTATCCGAAATCAAATTCCACTCGTAGCAAGCTGGTGTGAGGCTCGTTAGCTCCGAAGACGCTCATCCAGCTACCATCCTGGATCAATCGTCCTTCACGATAAACATAGAAGCCTTGGGCGCGGTTGGATATTCTTGCGTGCTTCTTTTCTTCTTCCTTGGTCATATCATTGCGATGAGGCAGTATCCATGCTCGAATATTCGCGATTTCCTCGGAGCCGTCTGGCATTTCTATGACGAGTTTTTGCTTCGCTTCCGCAAGAACCTGCTCAGAGCGAGCGGGATAAAATGGGTTCCACGGTTGAACTGCAGTCCCTTTAACGAAAATAGAAATGTTCCGTTCACGTTGGTCCGCAGTATCAAGGAAACGGTGATATACAAGAGATAGATGTTCTAATAGGTTGTCGGCCAAGCGCTTTATTGCTGCCTTTTCTTGAGTAGATCCTGGCTCATAGTCCTTTGTGAGGATTCGATCACATTTTTCCCATATAAGAAGAGTGCCTTTTTCTCCGCACAGCTCCTCAAACATTTCTTTTTCGTCAGAAGTGATGGGCTCTCTGAGCATCTCCCAAGCATTCTTATGAGCTACATAATCCAAATCCCACGTAAGCTTTGCTAGCTCTTGGTCCGGGCCTTTACGAGAGATTAGAGTGTATCTGAGGCAAACAGAGCTAGAAGCCGTTTTTAAACCGAGGCCAAACTTTCCTAGGCTTTCGAGGTTCTCGCGCTCCGGTGCGCCGTATCGCATTGCACGATGAATGCCGGCAGCATCCATCCCCTCACCATTATCGCCAAAGTAGACAAGCTTGCGTCCGTTTGCGGTTAGCGTGATCTCAATGTTTATCTGATCAGCCTTCGCAGCGATTGAATTATCAATAATATCCGCAGCAGCAGTTTTGACATTGTAGCCGGTATCCCTTAGGCCGAAGATAAGGCGGGGGGCATCGGGCTCATTGATCAAATTACTCACTTCTAAATCCTTTTTCCTAGACGGCTGCCCTTAGGCAGCGGGGCGGTCGCATTTGCGCAGGCCACTATGTAGCCGACTATAATTGCATTCTGCCAGCCTAGCTACCGTGTCCATTGCCTTAAGCAAAGAAAATCACATCCAGATGGGTCCAGGTCAGCCCCAGTCCGCTTTCGATCATAGCGCCCGCTCTGAGGACAGTAACTGAAGTGTTTGCTCAAGGCCGCTGAGTGTCGAGGTGGCAGTCTTCAGTTGGCACTCCCAGATGACAAGTACTCTCCATCCTATTGCTTCGAGGGCTGCTCTGTTGGTCGCATCTCTTGCAACATTCTTTTCAAATTTTTCCTTCCAAAAGTCCGGCCTCGTCTTGGGGGTCGTGGCGAACCGGCACCCTGAGTGACGGTGCCAAAAGCATCCATGGACAAAGAGGCAAACCTTCAGCCTTGGAATGACAATGTCGGGCTTGCCAGCCAGATCCTTGCGATGAAGACGGTATCTGTAACCTAAGCTGTGCAGAAAGCGGCGCACGATCATTTCAGGTCTAGTGTCTTTACCGCGAATGCCAGACATCATCTTGGAGCGGGTAGCGGTGTCCACAATGTCCATTTCGGTATCCTGAGAGCCGGTTTGTCCACGTTTGATGGCCGAATTATGACAAAGTCCACGAAACCCTAGTTCCGAATCCTGCTTCCCAGGCTTAGAGGTGGTTGAGGGGTGTCATTTGAAGAACCTTGATTTGTCACGATGCTGTACGTATAAACAGTGTTCTCGCTTTTTGCATCCCCCTGCTACACCAGTCTCACGAAGAAAGCGCTTCACACTCAGAGCTGGTGGGATAAAATAGTGATTTTTCGTCACAGATCTGACCCAGAAGAGCACCTATGAACCTCGTCAAAAAAGAGCCATCGATCTCTCGGAGCCTCCCCGAGCATTCCCAAGAACGGGCTGAAAGCAATTACGTCGACGATCATGCGTTGCTTCAGGAACTGCTGGGTATTTATGACCAAGGGTTCCTCGCGGGAGTACTCAACGAAGCCAGCCCGGGACACTGGTGCCGCGAGACCATAAATCGTTGGTACAAGGGTAAGGCGTCGCCGAAACTCTCATATATGGAGTATGCGCGGCTGAGTGCTCTGTTACCCCAAAGGGTAGAGGGTGAACGCACCTTCACCTTCATTGATTTGTTTGCAGGCATTGGAGGAATTCGTAAAGGCTTTGAGGCAGTCGGCGGCGAATGTCTGTTCACTTCGGAATGGAACAAATATGCGGTTCGGACGTATAAGGCCAACCACTACTGCGATCCAGCGCGACATCGATTCAATCTTGATATCCGATCTGTGACCCTCTCTGATAAACCGGAGGTGGGTGAGGAAGAGGCATATCGAAATATCGATAGAGAGATCCCCGATCATGATGTGTTACTCGCTGGCTTCCCCTGCCAGCCATTCTCTCTGGCTGGAGTATCGAAAAAAAACTCACTAGGCCGCAAGCATGGATTTGAGTGCGAAACTCAAGGCACACTATTCTTTGATGTGGCCCGCATCATCGCGGTTAAACGTCCAGCGGCTTTTTTGCTTGAGAACGTTAAGAATCTAAAAAGTCACGATAAGGGAAACACATTCAGGATTATCTGTGAGGCTCTGGATGAGCTTGGTTACGAAGTAGCAGATGTAAATGCTCCGAAGGGTGCAGATCCAAAAGTGATTGATGCGGCGAAGTTTCTTCCTCAGCATCGTGAGCGTATAGTACTTGTAGGTTTTAGGCGTGACCTTAATGTCCATCAGGGTTTTACGCTAAAAGATATAGCTAAACACTATCCTGAGGTCAGGCCTACATTTGGGGCGCTTTTGGATGAACATGTTGACAGCAAATATACCCTTACTCCCAAACTGTGGGAGTATCTCTATAGGTACGCCCAGAAGCATAAGGAGAAGGGTAATGGCTTCGGCTTTGGGTTGACTGGCCCAAACAGTGTGGCGCGTACGTTGTCTGCTCGCTATCATAAGGACGGTTCCGAAATTCTTGTTGATCGTGGTTTTTCAGAAAGACATGGCTTGGATGGGGAGTTCAACCATGAACGTCGGCCTCGGCGTCTTACTCCTCATGAGTGCGCACGACTCATGGGCTTCGACAAGCCAGGTGAAAGCAGTTTCATTATCCCTGTGTCGGATACTCAGGCATACCGGCAGTTCGGGAACTCTGTAGCGGTTCCGGTATTCGAGGCGGTGGCACGAATGATGGTGAGCCGGGTTCTTGCAGCAAAAGGTAAAGTAGCGGTCGAGAGTGTGCTTGAGTCGAAGCAGGCGATGGTATTTTGAGAGTGATTGCTCCGATTAAATTCCTATAGCTTTATGTATGGAGTGTTCGATAGCTTGAGCTAGCATGCCCGTTGGCTGCTAATTCCACTAAATGCGATAGCGGTTGCCCTTCTTTTTAGGATGGTCTGAAAAAGAAGGGCACGTTTCGACGGTTTCTCTTTTTAATGGTCGCGTATCCATTTCCTGATTTTGACTCGGTGAGGCTCGTCTTCGTCCCGATAGCCACTATTTCGGAATTTTTCCAGTGTTCTGACGGCGACGATGCACTGTCGTTCAGATGGTAAGCGGGTCGATAGAGCCGCACATGCTTTCAATATCCCATCTTCTTTGTCTGATATTGCACTGTTGTGCTGCCCCCACGCTCTCAGACGTGCCCAATACTCACCACCCAATGAAATAACCTGCGATTGGGCCTCGATGCCTGAGATCATGGACGCTTCGCGTTTAAGATCCTTCTCCACAGTTTTAAGGCTCTCTAGAGAAACAGTGCACTTTTCAAGCGCAGAGCCATACTCGATACTCGTTGTTCTCAGGCCTTCCCAGCAGGCTTGTTTCTTTGCCCATTCGCTGATGTTTGTCAATCCATGGATAGGATTCATGATTATCGCTGCTGCGTATTTTGCGGCGGATAGCAATGTGTTTTGCAGTTCTTCCGAAACCACATGCGCCGCCCACACCGAGTCAAGGTCTATCGCTAACTTTTTTTCGGTTAAATCTGATGATAATTTGGAAATGGCATAGGTAACCAAGTTCGCACGGTATCCACCTGGATACCATTCTTGCTTGGGAACTATCTTTTCCATGTGCCTGAAAACTATCACTTTTGCAACTAAGCGCTTATACCACAGCTCGTTGAAAGAGCCTTCTCCTTTTAGCCACTGCGTACCAATTTCTTTGGCGAATTCCGAGAAGTTTTTCTGGGCTCCTCGACTGACCACGTGAGGAAGTGTGCGGAAGCTAAATTCTGCTTTGGCAAGGTCTGTCTTGGAGAAAAATTGATTTTTAGGATATTCAATGTCAAAGCGCTTTTTCTCTGCATCTGATCTTTTCGCCCGCTCGACTAGGTACTGACCTCGTGCGCGCTCATAGAACCATTTAGAGTCCCTAGACGCGCTCCCTATAGGGGTGAGTGTTCGTCTTGAGAACTCTTCCATGCGAACGTGGAATGGGTGATTGGAGAAAAAATCGGCCGCGCTTACTTTGTTTTGGCTATTGGCAAACTCGGATATTTTGGGGACCAGCTCTTCAGCCCTCGCTGCCGGAACAACCGTCAGCTTCATCTGGACGTAAACTTCCTTCAAGGTATCAGGGCTTATTCGCTTCGCCGCGTGAATTGAGGCGGTAGTCTGTCCTCCGTTGACAATTTGCAGGTTTTTCATGGAAATCACTTGGGTTCCGCCAAGTGCGGAGTTTTCCAACTCAACGCTATCGGCGGTCGCCGATAAGCCATTATTGTAAGAAAAGAATAAGGCGGGGTCGGTTTTTATAGTGTCACGTATATTTTGGTTTACCTTGCCGCGGGCTTGCAAGAAACTTCTGACGTTAGACTCTAATAGCCTTGCACCCCATTTTTCATAAATTTCCGCGAGCTGAATGCCTGGTATGACTAGGAGGTAGCTTTCCAGCTCTCCGCCGTTTTTAGACGCCACCAAGGCAGGCACTGAACCACCAAATGAATCACGGAAATTTATGTTCAATACCTCTCGTGCCTGCAGAGAGTTTTCATAACGGTAGAATCGCGAAAGATCCCACACGTTATAAGTTGCAGGTATCCCGCCTATTTCTCCAGCGGTGACGGCGTCTGTGCGGGAGCTGTAATTTGCATTGGTGATATAAATCAGCTTGATTTTTATTGTTGAACTCCATGCCTCCGCTATTGTGGATGCGAGTCCTGCGGCCGGGCTACCGCTAGGCAGGGATATGCGGAAGTCAGCCTTCCATGCGGATGATATGAAGTTCTTCAAATGCCCAAAAGCTTTCTTTGCATCTTGTGCATTAATAGTTCTTAGCTCATCTCCATGAAAGTCAGCGATGATTAGACTTAAAACACCATCCGAGTCCCGCGGGTCGCCGCCGCTACCATCGACTCGTAAGGTTTTGTTGCCAATTGAAACGTTAAAAGATGCACGTTCAGAGGTTTCGATTTCGCCGACAGCTTCCAAGCGCTCTGTCATCAGGTAGAAGAACGAGTCAGTTTCCTGAGCGCTTTCTCCGCTCATGTCCTGCATTACATCATTGCAGAGTTTTGAATTGAAAACTGCAAACTCATCTTTCTCCGCTGCGAGAACGCTTCTGATAAGGTCGAGACTCGACGAAGAAATTTCTGATACATCTCCCTCGCTACCTGCAATATCTTTCATTCTAATCATCCCTGCTTGTCATGCTAGCCAATAACCATGCTACTAATGTTCAACGGCTATTTCGCAGTGCTCCAGCTCTTGCAGTGCCATTCACTTAAATCGCCTTTCCACCCCTTTCTCCACCAAAATCTTCGCCGAAATCTCCTCCACCGAAAAATGCGTGGAATTGATATTCGGAATATTCTCCCGCCGGAACAGATTCTCCACTTCCCGCACCTCAAACTCGCACTGAGCGAAACTGGCGTACCGGCTATTCGGCTTCCGCTCATGCCGTATCGCAGTCAGCCGATCCGGATCAATCGTCAACCCAAACAGCTTGTGCTGATGATTCTTCAGCGCCGTTGGCAGTTGCAGCCGCTCCATATCATCTTCAGTCAGCGGATAGTTCGCCGCCCGAATACCGAATTGCATTGCCATGTACAGACAGGTCGGGGTCTTGCCGCAGCGGGACACGCCAACCAGGATCAGGTCGGCCTTGTCGTAGTAGTGGGTGCGGGCGCCGTCGTCGTTGTCGAGGGCGAAGTTGACCGCTTCGATGCGCTCCATGTAGTTGGAGTTGCCGCCGATCGAGTGGGATTTGCCCACCGAGTACGACGAATGGGCAGTCAACTCTTGCTCCAGCGGGGCCAGGAAGGTCGAGAAGATGTCGATCATGAACCCGTTCGAGGTCGCCAGGATCTCGCGAATGTCCTGGTTGACGATGGTGTCGAAGATGATCGGGCGCATGCCGTCACGCTCAGCGGCGGCGTTGATTTGCTGTACCATGACGCGCGCTTTTTCCACGCTATCGATGTAGGGTCGCGTGAATTTATTGAACGGAATGTTCTCGAACTGCGCCAGAAGACTTTGCCCGAGGGTCTCCGCAGTGATGCCGGTGCCGTCGGAAATGAAGAAAGCAGATCGTTTCATTTGCGCCATGGGCCTTAAGCTGGTGACGAATCTTGGATATGATAGGTTCGGTTTGCCGAACGAGATCGTCGGCATTCTCACTTATTTTCCAGGTCCAGGCCACAAGCGCCCGGTCGATCCCACAGGGGTACGCCGGCGTCCTGAGCTTTTCCAACACAGTTAGTGGAGAGATCACCTTGGTAGAGTACGTAGTTTCCCTCGATAAGCTCGGCGTCCATGATGTGGAGCACGTGGGGGGCAAGAACGCATCCCTCGGCGAGATGATCAGTAACCTCGCGGGCGCCGGTGTATCGGTCCCCGGCGGCTTTGCCACTACGTCTCAGGCGTACCGTGATTTCC
Organism: Pseudomonas sp. Marseille-P9899; assembly: GCF_903166565.1. Lineage (NCBI taxonomy): Bacteria > Pseudomonadati > Pseudomonadota > Gammaproteobacteria > Pseudomonadales > Pseudomonadaceae > Pseudomonas > Pseudomonas sp. Marseille-P9899. The sequence goes on along the minus strand of NZ_CAESCG010000010.1, from coordinate 172,697 downwards.
TCGAACAGAGCGGTTTGAACGATCAGATCCACGCCGCGCTCGACGCGCTGGACGTGGATGACGTCAACGCTCTGGCCAAGACCGGTGCGCAGATTCGTCAGTGGGTCATGGACGCCGAGTTCCCGGCGCGTCTCGACGCAGAAATTCGTACCGCCTTCGCCGAAATGGCCCAGGGCAACGACAACATGGCCGTCGCCGTGCGTTCGTCCGCCACCGCCGAAGACCTGCCGGACGCTTCCTTCGCCGGCCAGCAAGAAACCTTCCTGAACATCCGCGGTGTGGACAACGTGATCCGCGCGGCCAAGGAAGTGTTCGCTTCCCTCTTTAATGACCGTGCCATTTCCTACCGCGTGCACCAGGGCTTCGACCACAAACTGGTCGCCCTGTCTGCCGGCGTGCAGCGCATGGTCCGTTCGGAAACCGGAACGGCGGGTGTGATGTTCACCCTCGACACCGAATCGGGCTTCCGTGACGTGGTCTTCATCACCGGCGCCTACGGCCTGGGTGAAACCGTGGTCCAGGGCGCGGTCAACCCGGACGAGTTCTACGTTCACAAGAACACCCTCGAAGCCGGTCGCCCGGCCATCCTGCGCCGCAACCTGGGCAGCAAGGCCATCAAGATGATCTACGGTGACGAAGCCAAGGCCGGTCGTTCGGTCAAGGTGGTCGACGTGGACCGCGCCGACCGCGCGCGTTTCTGCCTGAGCGATGCCGAAGTGGCCGAACTGGCCAAGCAGGCGATGATCATCGAGAAGCACTACCAGCGTCCGATGGACATCGAGTGGGCCAAAGACGGCGACGACGGCAAGCTGTACATCGTTCAGGCCCGTCCTGAAACCGTGAAGAGCCGCTCCAGCGCCAACGTCATGGAACGCTACCTGCTGAAGGAAAAGGGCACCGTTCTGGTTGAAGGCCGTGCCATTGGCCAGCGCATCGGCGCCGGCAAGGTTCGCGTGATTCACGACGTTTCCGAGATGGACAAGGTCCAGCCGGGCGACGTGCTGGTTTCCGACATGACCGACCCGGACTGGGAACCGGTCATGAAGCGCGCCAGCGCCATCGTCACCAACCGCGGCGGCCGTACCTGCCACGCGGCGATCATCGCCCGTGAGCTGGGCATCCCGGCCGTGGTCGGTTGTGGCAACGCCACCCAGGTGCTGAAAGACGGCCAGGGCGTCACCGTTTCCTGCGCCGAAGGCGACACCGGTTTCATCTTCGAAGGTGAATTGGGCTTCGACATCCGTCAGAACTCGGTCGACGCGATGCCTGATCTGCCGTTCAAGATCATGATGAACGTCGGTAACCCGGACCGCGCCTTCGACTTCGCCCAGTTGCCCAACGCCGGTGTCGGCCTGGCGCGTCTGGAGTTCATCATCAACCGCATGATCGGCGTGCACCCCAAGGCGCTGCTGAACTACGCGGGCCTGCCGCAAGAGCTGAAAGAGAGCGTCGACAAGCGCATCGCCGGCTACAACGACCCGGTCGAGTTCTACGTCGAGAAGCTGGTCGAGGGCATCAGCACCCTGGCCGCAGCGTTCTGGCCGAAGAAGGTCATCGTTCGCCTCTCCGACTTCAAGTCCAACGAATACGCCAACCTGATCGGCGGCAAGCTGTACGAGCCGGAAGAAGAGAACCCGATGCTGGGCTTCCGCGGCGCCTCGCGTTACATCAGCGAGTCGTTCCGTGACTGCTTCGACCTGGAATGCCGTGCGCTCAAGCGTGTTCGCGATGTCATGGGCCTGACCAACGTCGAGATCATGGTGCCGTTCGTGCGCACCCTGGGCGAAGCCAGCCAGGTCGTCGACCTGCTCGCCGAGAAAGGCCTGGGCCGTGGTGTCAACGGTCTGCGCGTGATCATGATGTGCGAACTGCCGTCCAACGCCATCCTGGCCGAGGAATTCCTCGAGTACTTCGATGGTTTCTCCATCGGTTCCAACGACCTGACCCAGCTCACCCTGGGCCTGGACCGTGACTCGGGCATCATCGCGCACCTGTTCGACGAGCGTAATCCGGCGGTCAAGAAGCTGCTGTCCAATGCCATCCAGGCCTGTAACAAGGCCGGCAAGTACATCGGCATCTGCGGTCAGGGCCCTTCGGACCACCCAGACCTGGCCAAATGGCTGATGGAACAGGGCATCGAAAGCGTCTCGCTGAACCCGGACTCGGTACTGGAAACCTGGTTCTTCCTGGCTGAAGGTCAGAACGCGAACTGATCGCGGGTACTGGAGCGGTCGTCTGCGCAAGTCCGGCAGCGACCGCTTCAACGGTTTCATCCAGGGCGGGTCCATGACGGACGCGCCCTTTTTTGTGCAAGAACCCCTATGCAAAGCAGCAGTAGTCTTTTTCCCGTGGCCTTGCTCAGGGCCGAACGTTGCGGCGACCTGAGCGAGGACGTGTACCGCCTGAAGGCCGGCAACAGCCCTGACCGGAGTGTCGAGCTGGCGTTGACCCGCCTTGGCATGGCCGATCAGAGCGATGTACGCGGCGCGCCCGTCATCCTTCTGCATGGCAGTTTTTCCAACCGGCGTTTCTGGTTTTCGCCCAAGGGCATCGGCCTGGGCGCTCATCTGGCGCGGTCGGGGTTCGATGTGTGGATCCCGGAGATGCGCGGCCATGGCCTGTCGCCACGCAATCGCGATTACCGTTACAACCGGGTCGCCGACTATGCCGCGTACGACCTGCCGGCCATTGCCGCGTTCGTTCACGAGCAAACCGGCCGGCCCGCACACTGGCTCGGCCACTCATTGGGCGGCACGACCCTGGCGGCGGCGCTCGGTGGGCGTTACTTGAATGAAGAACTGATCGCCAGCGCGGCGTTTTTCGGCACCCAGGTCAGCCGTACCTATTGGCCGCTGAAGATTCCGCCGGTGGAGTGGGGCGGCCGCGTGCTGCTCAAGCGCTTCGCCCATCTGTCGGGTTCGCGCCTCAAGCGTGGCCCGGAAGACGAGCCGATCGGCCTGGCTATCGAAAGCATGCGCTGGTTCGGTCTGTTCGGTCGTTTCGGCGACAAGGAGCGGAACTGGTGGGCCGGTCTGGCCGAAGTTCAGGTGCCGGTACTGGCGGTGGCGGGCGCGGGTGATCACCAGGACCCGGTGTGGGCGTGCCGCAAGCTGTTCGAGCAGATCGGCAGCGAGCACAAGCGTTTTCTTCGGCTGGGCCAGGAAGACGGGTTCGACAACTTCGGGCATGTGGATATGCTGGTTAGCAAACCCGCGCAGACGCAGGTCTGGCCGCTGGTGGAGCGCTGGTTGGGCGATCCGCTGGCGATGACGGGACAAGAAGCAGGCGTTTCTCCGGAGCCGGTTAGCGGCTAAGATGTGACGCTTGTCGGATTTCTGGTCACTTTATGTTTTCTGGGCGTTTTCCATGTTCGTTCCGCTCGAGCGTTTGATCAATCTCGAAGAAGGCTATCGCAGGACGTTCAGGGTCAACGGCCAGACGCTCCTGCTGTTGGTCGTGGACAATCGGCCGGTGCTGATCGAGGACCGTTGCCCGCATCAGGGGGCGCCACTCAGTGCCGCCACGCTGGAAGGCGATGTGCTGCGCTGCCCGCGTCACGGTCTGGCGTTCAGCCTGTCTTCGGGACGAGCGGTGCAGGCGGGGTGCCCGGGGTTGAACATGTTCAGGTTGGCGTATGAGGGTGACCGTGTTGGAATCGACGTGTAGCCTGGGCCTAAAGCCCTATTGCCAGGCTTCGTCTGTTTCAATGATCGTGTGAGTTCCGACATCCATTTCTTGATCAATGACAGGAGTTTCTCATGCATTACGTAACGCCCGATTTGTGCGACGCCTACCCTGAGCTGGTCCAGGTGCTGGAGCCGATGTTCAGCAACTTCGGCGGCCGCGATTCGTTCGGCGGTGAGATCGTCACCATCAAGTGCTTCGAGGACAACTCGCTGGTCAAGGAGCAGGTCGATCTCGACGGCAAGGGCAAGGTTCTGGTGGTCGACGGCGGCGGTTCGCTGCGCCGCGCGCTGCTGGGCGACATGCTTGCCGAAAAGGCCGCCAAGAATGGCTGGGAAGGCCTGGTGATCTACGGTTGCGTGCGTGACGTGGATGTCCTGGTCCAGACCGACGTGGGCGTGCAGGCGCTGGCCAGCCACCCGTTGAAGACCGACAAGCGCGGCATCGGCGACCTGAACGTCGCGGTGACCTTCGCCGGCGTCACGTTCCGCCCGGGTGAGTACATCTATGCCGACAACAACGGCGTGATCGTTTCGCCAAGCCCGCTGAAGATGCCCGAGTAAACACTTAAAACAGGTCGATGGAGTAAGGATGTTCGAGGAAGAAAACGCGCAGTGGGGGCTGGTTCATGCCCTGGTTCTCGATGGCAGGGGCGGTGCGCGTTCCATCGCTCGGACTGAACTGGATGATCTGGTCCTGCAGCCGGAGCAGAGTCTCTGGCTGCATTGGGATCGCGGTCATCCGCAAACCCAGACCTGGCTGCGCCAGGACAGCGGCCTGAACCAGTTCGCCTGCGACCTGCTGCTGGAAGAAAACACCCGGCCGCGGCTGTTGCCGCTGCCCGACGCGCAGATGCTGCTGTTTCTGCGCGGCATCAACCTCAATCCCGGCGCCGAGCCTGAAGACATGGTCTCGGTGCGTATCTTTGCCCAGGCCCAGCGGGTGATTTCCCTGCGTTTGCGGCCATTGCGGGCTACCGACGAACTGCTGCAGCAGCTTGATGAAGGGCTCGGTCCGAAGACCGCCTCCGAGTTGCTGCTGACCCTTGCCCAGTTGCTCACCGACAAGGTTCAGGCGGTGGTGTCCGACCTGTCCGAGCAGGTCGATATCGAGGAAGAAAAACTCGAGGCCGACGACCGTTATGCCCCGGAACATGGCGACCTGCAGCAGATGCGCCGCCGCGCCGCAGGCTTGCGCCGGTTCCTCGCGCCGCAGCGGGAAATCTACGCGCAACTGGCGCGCAACAAGTGGCCGTGGTTCGTCGAAGACGACGCCGACTACTGGAATGAGCTCAACAACAGCCTGACCCGCTATCTGGAAGAGCTGGAGCTGACCCGCGAGCGGGTGGCGCTGGTGCTGGAGAGCGAGGATCGGCGCTTGAGTGAGCGGATGAACCGCACCATGTACCGGTTCGGCATCATCACTTGCATCTTCCTGCCCATGAGCTTCGTCACCGGGCTGCTGGGCATCAACGTTGGTGGCATTCCCGGTTCGCAGAGTCCTTATGGCTTCCTGTTCGCCAGCTTGCTGGTGCTGGGGCTGGCGTCCGGCCAATGGTGGCTGTTCCGCCGCCTGCGCTGGGTTTGAGGGCGCTGACTTGTTGATGTCCTCCGTGATGCCTGTACGAATTGTTCATGTGACCCATGGGACGAGCGTCTCGTCTTTGACTGACATTGCGCGAGGTGCCCATGCACGATCCGTTTGAACAATCCCTGCGAGACATGCTCAACGCGTCGCCGTCCGGTCAGGACCGCGATGACGATGCGTGCCTCGGGCGTGTCCTGAAAACCGCCAACCGTCAGGTCGGCGCCGGCGATCTGTTCAGCCTGCTTGGCCGCTGGAGCCAGGCGCTGATGATCGCCATCAATAATGGCTCGGCGCACGTTGCGCCGGTCCGCCGCACCGCTTCCGTCCGTAAAGCTGATAAGGCCGATTGAATATGGAACTTGATCTCTGGACCCAGAGCCTGGTCGCCGCGATGACCGCGTTGTGGACCAAAGTCGCGAACTTCATCCCGAATCTGTTTGGCGCGCTGGTTGTCGTTCTGCTTGGCTTCGTTGTCGCCAAGCTGCTCGACACCCTGTTGTCCAAACTGCTTGCCAAAATTGGCCTCGATCGCCTGATGGGCGGCACCGGCTTGACCAAAATGTTGAGCCGGGTCGGTATCCAGGTGCCGATTTCGACCCTGATCGGCAAGATCGTCTACTGGTTCATCCTGCTGGTGTTCCTGGTCTCGGCTGCCGAGTCCCTGGGGCTTGAGCGTGTTTCCGCGACCCTGGACATGCTTGCGCTGTACCTGCCAAAAGTCTTTGGCGGAGCGCTGGTGCTGCTGGTCGGCGTGCTGCTGGCGCAGGTGGTCAACGGCCTGGTGCGCGGCGCCGCCGAAGGCATCGGCCTGGAATACGCCACGGGCGTCGGGCGCATCGCCCAGGGCCTGGTGATCGTCATCAGTATTTCCGTGGCCATCAGCCAGCTTGAAGTGAAAACCGACCTGCTCAACCACGTGATCGTCATCGGTCTGATTACCGTTGGTCTGGCCGTTGCGCTGGCAATGGGCCTGGGCAGCCGTGAAATAGCCGGGCAGATTCTTGCCGGCATCTACGTGCGCGAGCTCTATCAGGTGGGCCAGCAGGTGCAGATTGGAGACGTCGAAGGGCAGATCGAAGAGATCGGGACGGTCAAGACAGTCGTGCTGACGGATGACGGCGAGCTGGTTTCGCTGTCCAACCGCACGCTGCTGGAACAGCGGGTCAATAGCCGCTGACCGGGCAAATCCTGCTACTGTATGCCGCCGCAAAATGGCCCCCTCCGGGCTGGCGGCGACGAATACCTGACTGTCGGCCTGATTTGTTTTGAATAAAGTCCACTCGTTGCCCATGCGTTACGACCCCCGCGAGCTCACCGATGAGGAGCTTGTGGCGCGTTCGCATGAGGAACTATTTCATGTTACCCGCGCCTATGAAGAGCTCATGCGGCGCTATCAGCGAACCCTTTTTAACGTCTGTGCACGTTATCTCGGGAACGATCGCGATGCCGACGATGTCTGTCAGGAGGTGATGCTGAAGGTGCTCTACGGTTTGAAGAACTTCGAAGGTAAATCGAAGTTCAAGACCTGGCTCTACAGCATCACCTATAACGAGTGCATTACCCAGTATCGCAAGGAGCGGCGTAAGCGTCGGTTGATGGATGCCTTGAGTCTGGATCCGGTTGAAGAGGCCTCTGAAGAGAAGTCTCCGAAGCCAGAAGAGAAGGGCGGACTGGACAGATGGTTGATTCATGTGAATCCCATCGACCGTGAAATTCTGGTGCTACGTTTTGTCGCAGAGCTGGAATTTCAGGAAATTGCCGACATCATGCATATGGGCTTGAGCGCGACAAAAATGCGCTACAAGCGTGCGCTGGACAAGCTACGAGAGAAATTTTCCGGACAGGTTGAAACTTAGTCCTTAGGAAATTTCTCTAACGGTTTGGCGAGTTCTGCTAGACTTGCCGACGAGTTGTCCCCCTGAGTTGTGGGACTGCTTAACTATCACCAGATGGGGATTTAACGGATGAAATTGAAAAACACCTTGGGCTTGGCCATTGGTTCTCTGATTGCCGCAACTTCGCTCGGCGCTCTGGCACAAGGCCAAGGCGCAGTTGAAATTGAAGGCTTCGCCAAGAAAGAACAGTTTGACTCGGCGCGCGACTTCAAAAACAACGGCAACCTGTTCGGCGGCTCGATTGGTTACTTCCTGACCGACGACGTCGAACTGCGCCTGGGCTATGACGAAGTTCACAACGTCCGTAGCAACGATGGCAAGAACATCAAAGGCGCTAACACCGCCCTGGACGCTCTGTACCACTTCAACGCTCCTGGCGACCTGATCCGTCCATACGTATCGGCTGGCTTCTCCGACCAGAGCATCGGCCAGAACGGCCGCGGTGGTCGTAACGGCTCCACCTTCGCCAACCTGGGCGCTGGTGCCAAGCTGTACTTCACCGACAACTTCTACGCCCGTGCTGGCGTTGAAGCTCAGTACAACATCGACCAAGGCGACACCGAGTGGGCGCCAAGCGTTGGTATCGGCCTGAACTTCGGTGGCGGCAGCAAAGCTGCTCCAGCTCCAGCACCTGCTCCAGTTGCTGACGTCTGCTCCGACAGCGACAACGACGGCGTTTGCGACAACGTCGACAAGTGCCCTGACACCCCAGCCAACGTTACCGTTGACGCTGATGGCTGCCCGGCTGTTGCCGAAGTCGTTCGCGTTGAGCTGGACGTCAAGTTCGACTTCGACAAGTCGGTCGTCAAGCCAAACAGCTACGGCGACATCAAGAACCTGGCTGACTTCATGAAGCAGTACCCGTCGACCACCACCACTGTTGAAGGTCACACTGACTCCGTCGGTCCTGACGCTTACAACCAGAAACTGTCCGAGCGTCGCGCTAGCGCCGTCAAGCAGGTTCTGACCGGTCAGTACGGCGTTGAGTCGAGCCGCGTTCAATCGGTTGGCTACGGTGAGTCCCGTCCGGTAGCTGACAACGCCACCGAAGCTGGTCGCGCTGTCAACCGTCGCGTTGAAGCTCAAGTAGAAGCTCAAGCCAAGTAATTGGTCTGACGCACTACTGAAAAGCCCGGCTCAGGCCGGGCTTTTCTTTGCCTGCGATTTACCCCTCAGCCCGCCTCGCGCTCCAGCTCCAGACTGGCGACCGCGCCACTCACAACCTCGCCGATGACCAGGATCGCCGGGCTCTTTAGCTCGAAGGCCGCGGCATCTACCGCCATGCCCTGAAGCTGGCTGCGGCATTCCCGTTGCTGCGGTAGCGAAGCGTTTTCGATCATCGCCACCGGTGTTTCCTTGCTCATACCACCCGCCAACAGCCCTTGCTGGATATCGATCAGCCGGGCGACGCCCATGTACACCACCAGAGTCATGCCGCTTTGCGCCAGTGCCTGCCAGTTCAGGCTGCTGTCGTCCTGAGTGTGGGCGGTGACCAGCGTGACGCCGCGACTGACCCCGCGCAGGGTCAGCGGAATACCGCAGCGGGTTGCGCCAGCCAGGCCGGCGGTAATGCCATTCACCAGTTCCACCTCGACACCGCGGGTCTGCAGCCATGCGGCTTCTTCGCCGCCACGGCCGAAGACGCAGGGATCGCCACCCTTGAGCCTGACCACGCAGCGCCCCTGGCGGGCGTGACGCAGCATCAGGCGCTGGATGAACGCTTGCGGCGTGGAACGGCAGCCGCCGCGCTTGCCGACCCGGATCACCCGGGCCTGCGGGCAGTGTTCGAGGATTGCCGGGTTGACCAGATCATCGAGCATGACCACCTCTGCCTCGCGCAGCGCACGCACGGCCTTGAGGGTCAGCAACTCCGGGTCGCCGGGGCCGGCACCCACCAGCCAGATTTTTGCGTTCATGAGCGGTTCCTCGTCAGGTCAGGAGCTGTCAGGCCTTTAGCAGGCTGATCAGCAGAATCAGGTTGAGCAGCAACGACAGCAGCGCCAGGCCGCGCCAGACTTTCAGCGGCTCGCGCTCCAGCAACGGACGTGGGCGCAGGGCCTGGGGTTGGTGTTCGCCTTGTTCGAGCAGCAATAGCCATTGCTCGGCGGTTTCGAAGCGGTGGCGGGGGTCGCTGTTCACCGCCTGCGCCAGGCTGCGTTCCAGCCAGTCCGGCAGATCGGGGCGCAGCCGCCCGGCGCTGGCCGGTGTGCCGAAGCGCGGGTGCTGGAACGCTTCGATCTCGCCGTAGGGATAGTGGCCGGTGAGCAGGTAAAACAGGGTCACGCCTACCGCATAAAGATCCTGCTGCACGGTGGGGCCGTGTCCCTGAAACGCTTCCGGGGCGATGAAAGAAGGGGTTCCCGGCAGGTCGTGGGCGCCGTCTTCGGAGAGCCCCGGGCAGTATGCGAGACCGAAATCCAGCAGGCGCACCTGGCCGTCATTACCCAGGTGCAGGTTCTCCGGCTTGATGTCGCGGTGAAGAATATTGCGCCGGTGCAGCATGCCCACCGCACGCAGGGTTTGCCGGGCGATGTCCAGCCACTGCGGCAGGGCCAGTAACCCCTGTTGTTCGACGTGCTGCGCCAGAGTCTGGCCGGGGTATTCGCGCATCAGGTAATACAGGTGCTGACGCTGGCTACCGGGGTGCACCTCGGGAAAGCTGCGCCCGGCGACCCGGCGTAGAAACCACTCCTCCATCAGCAAGCCTTGCTGGGCCGCGAGATCCTGGTCGCGGTTGGCGGGCAGGGTCTTGAGCAGCCAGGGTTGCTGCTGGCGGTCGCGAACCCGGTACAGCAGCGACTGCCGGCTCTGGCCGAGCACACTTTCAACCTGCCAGCCTTCGAATGTCTGGCCGGGGCGTAAAGCGGGCGGCAGCGGCCACTGCTGCAACTGCGCCAGTGTGTCGCCGAGGCTGTTTGCGCCGAGTTGTTCGACCCGCACCAGCACAGCGCTGGCGTTGTCCTGGCTGCCGGCCAGGTGGGCCATGCGCACCAGCGTGTTGCAGGCTTCTTCCAGATCAGCGGCTTCGCGCAGCACTGCGCCGATCTGCTGTTCGTTGAGCGTGCTCCAGACCCCGTCGCTCAGCATCACGAAACTTTCGTGGCAGCGCAGTTCGCCTTCCAGGTAGTCCACCAGCAAGTGCTCATCCAGTCCCAGCGCGCGCTTGAGCACGTGCTGCATGCCTGGCTGGTCCCAGACATGGTCCTGGCTGATGCGCTGCAAGTGGTCGGCGTGCCAGCGGTAGACCCGGCAGTCGCCGACATGGGCGAGGGTGAAACGCTGGCCGCGCAGCACCAGCGCACTCAGGGTGGTCAGCAGCGGCTGGCCGCCACCGTTGGCGCGCAGCCAGCGGTTCTGCGCCAGCAGCAGGCGGTCCAGTGCTTGTGCCACGCCCCAGGTGGGCGGCGTGGCGTAGTAGTCCAGCGCCAGCGATTGCAGGCTGGCGCGGGCCGCCAGCCCGCCGTCGGCGCACTGGCTGACACCGTCGGCGAGGGCGAACAGGTAGCCCTTGCTGGCGGCCAGCTCTGCCTCGGGGGTGACCAGCCGCGTGGCGTCCTGGTTTTCCTCCCGCGGACCGCTGGCGCTGGCCTGGGCGATGCTCAGTTGCAGGGCCATGGCGCCGGCTCAGACCCGCGCTGCGGTGACGGCGGCCGAGCCCCAGGTGGTGCGCCAGCGGCGTTTGACGCCATGCAGGCCGAACCAGGCCAGCACGCCGAGGCTGGCGAACAGCCACAGACCCAACTGATAGTCGCCGCTGTATTGTTTGATGGTCCCAAGGCCCGCCGCCAGCAGGAAGCCGCCGATGCCGCCGGCCATGCCGATCAGCCCGGTCATCACACCGATCTCCTGGCGGAAGCGCTGCGGCACCAGTTGGAACACCGCGCCGTTGCCGGCACCGAGGCCGAGCATGGCGGAGACGAACAACGCCAGCGCCGCCACCGAGCTGGGCAGGTTGAAGCCCACCGCGGCGATGCAGATGGCTGCCACGGTGTACATCGCCAGCAGGGTGCGGATGCCGCCGAAACGGTCGGCCAGGGCGCCGCCCAGCGGACGCATCAGGCTGCCGGCGAAGACGCAGGCGGCGGTGTAGTAGCCGGCCTTGACCGGGTCAAGCCCATACTGGTCGTTGAAATAGCCGGGCAGGGCGCTGGCCAGGCCGATGAAGCCGCCGAAGGTCACGCTGTAGAAGAACATGAACCACCAGCTGTCGCGGTCGCCGAGGGCCTTGAGGTAATCGGCCACAGCCTTGGGTTTGGGCCGTTGCGGGGCGTTGCGGGCCAGCAGGGCGAACAGCACCAGGGTCAACAGCAGTGGCAGCACGGCGAAGCCAAACACGTTGTTCCAGCCGAAGCTGGCGGCCAGCACCGGCGCCAGCAGCGCGGCGAACACCGTGCCGGAGTTGCCCGCGCCGGCAATGCCCATGGCCTTGCCCTGGTGCTGTGGCGGGTACCACTGCGAAGCCAGCGGTAGCGACACCGCGAACGATGCTCCGGCAACCCCGAGGAACACCCCCAGCAGCAGGGCGTCGCCATAGCTGTGGATGCCCAGCTTCCAGGCGCAGAACAGCGCGACGATGACGATCACCTGACCGATCAGCCCGGCGGTCTTCGGCGACAGGCGATCCACCAGCACGCCCATGACGAAGCGCAGCACTGCACCGGCGAGAATCGGCGTGGCGACCATCAGCCCGCGCTGTTGCGTGGTCAATTGCAGGTCGGCGGCAATCTGTACTGCCAGCGGGCCGGGCAGGTACCAGACCATGAAGCTCAGGTCGAAATACAGGAACGCGGCAAACAGGGTCGGGACATGCCCGGATTTCCAGAAGCTTGTATTCATGGGACACCTCACGGGGCTGAAACAAAAAAACGCCGCTTCCCGGCTCGCGTTGGGGGCGAGGGGGAGAGCGACGTCTTTGTCGAATGTTTGGGGGCAACCGCCGTTGGCTACCGGTGTAGATCAAAGCAAGAGGTGGGCCAGGTTTTCCGGTCTGGGTTTAACTGTGGGGTTGAGGGCCTCATCGCTGCATGGGTATCTACACATCTCGCAGGCAGCGCAGGACGTCAGATCGCCTCGTATATTGTGGGAGCGGATTCATCCGCGAAGGGCCGCAAAGCGGCCCTAAATCCATCCAGCACCTTGTTTCTAGCTGGTCCGAATCTCACATTCAGGCATCCTGAGGTCGAAAGAAATACCGAACATAGACGGCCACCTCGTGCGGGATGGTTCTGGGGCCGCTTTGCGGCCCTTCGCGGATGAATCCGCTCCCACAGGATTGCAAGTGGCCTTAAGCTTTTTACTTACCTGTGAGATGTGTAGATACCCATGCAGCTTTGAGGCCCTCAACCCACCAACTCACCCCAGCAAGTCATTCATCGCAATGATCTGCTCCGCCACCTGAATCAGCTTCTGTTGTTTGCTCATGGCTTGGCGCCGCATCAGGGTGTAGGCCTCTTCCTCGTTGCAGTCCTTCATTTTCATCAGCAGCCCTTTGGCCAGCTCGATGCGTTTGCGCTCGGCCAGTTGCTGGTCGCGGGCGTGAAGCTGGGCCTTGAGCGCCTGGTCGCTCTCGAAGCGGGCCATGGCCACGTCGAGGATCGGCTGCAGGCGGCGTGCGTGGATGCCTTCGACGATGTAGGCGCTGACGCCAGCCTGGATCGCCTGGCGCATCACGCTGGGGTCGTGCTCGTCGGTAAACATCACGATCGGTCGCGGCAGGTCGCGGCTGACCAGCACCACCTGGTCCATGACGTCACGCCCCGGTGACTCGGTATCGATCAGAATCACGTCCGGCCGCACCGTTTCGACGCGTGCGGGCAGGTCGATGGTCAGGCCGGATTCTTCGATGACCTCGAAGCCGGCTTCGACAAGGGCGGCCTTGAGCCGGCCGACTTTCTTTTCGGTGTCATCGATCAACAGGATTCGCAGCATCTGGGCGGCCCTCTCAGCGACCGGCCTGCGCCACTGGCTGGTCGGCCAGGGCATGCAGGCGGAATCCGTGGGCATAGCCCCGTGGGTCGGAGCCGTCCCAGACCGTTCCATCGATCAACTGGCTGCTGCGCATCGACGCCGACGGGCATTCGACGCCAATGCTTGCGGCGGCATCGCGGTACAGGCTCAGTTGCTGCACCTGGCTGGCGATGCCGAGGTAGTCCGGGTCTTCGCGCAGCAGGCCCCAGCGGCGGAACTGGGTCATGAACCACATGGCGTCGGACAGGTACGGGAAGTTGGCCAGGCCATTGTTGTGCAGGCTCAGGCCGTGGGCGTCGTGCCAATTGTTGCCGAGGCCGTCCGCGTAATCACCCTGCATGCGCGGTTCGATATCGCTCAGCGGGGTGTCGAGGTAGTTTTCGGCGCTCAGCAGTTGCGCAGTGGCGTGGCGGTTTTCCGGGCTTTCTTCGATAAAGCGGCTCGCCGCGAGGATCGACGACACCAGCGCCCGCGCAGTGTTGGGGTACTGCTCGACGAACGCGCGGGTGGTGCCAAGGACTTTTTCCGGGTGATCGGGCCAGATCGACTGGCTGGTCGCCAGGGTGAAGCCCATGCCCTGGTTCACCGCATTGGCCGACCACGGTTCACCGACGCAGAAACCGTCGATGCGCCCGGCGCGCAAGTGGGTGAGCATCTGCGCCGGCGGGACCACCACGCTGTTGACGTCATGTAATGGATGAATGCCCTGGCTGGCGAGCCAGTAATACAGCCACATGGCGTGGGTGCCGGTGGGAAAGGTCTGGGCGAAGGTGAGTTTTGCCTGACTTTGGTGCACGTGGCGCTCGAGTGCCTCGGGATTGCCCACGCCTTGCGCTTGCAGGGCGGGCGACAGGTTGATGCTCTGGCCGTTGTGGTTCAGGCCCATCAGCACCGCCATCGGCGTGGCGCCGACACCGCCGATGCCGAGGTGCACGGCGTAGGTCAGGCCGTACAGGCAGTGCGCGGCATCCAGTTCGCCACTGAGCAGGCCGTCGCGCAGGCCAGCCCAGGAACTCTGGCGTTTCAGGTTCAGGGTCAGGCCGTGGGGCTGGGCGAAACTCTGGGTCGCGGCGACCACCAGCGAAGCGCAGTCGCTGAGGGCCATGAAGCCGATGTTCAGGCTGGTCTTTTCCGGGGCGTCGCTGCCATGCAGCCAGGCCAGGGGGGAGGAGGGAATGTCATTCATCGCGGTGGGATCGCCCGGCAGATAAAGCGGCGGCCGGCGCGGGTTGCGCGGCGGCCCTGTGGGTGGAGTCAAGCAACGCATATGCCAAGGCCCTGTCGCCGCAACCCGGGGCTGGCTATAATCGCCGCCTCTCCACACCTTGAGCCAAGCCCGCCCATGTATAACCTGGCCCGCCAGCTGTTGTTCAAACTGTCCCCGGAAACCTCCCACGACCTGTCGCTGGACCTGATCGGTGCCGGTGGCCGTCTGGGCCTCAACGGGCTGTTGACCAAGGCGCCGGCGCGCTTGCCGGTGAAGGTCCTGGGCCTGGAGTTCGCCAACCCGGTGGGTCTGGCGGCGGGGCTGGACAAGAACGGCGCGGCCATCGACGGCTTCGGACAACTGGGCTTCGGTTTCGTCGAGATCGGCACCGTGACCCCGCGTCCGCAACCGGGCAACCCGAAACCACGGCTGTTCCGCCTGCCCGAGGCCGAAGCGATCATCAACCGCATGGGCTTCAACAACCTCGGCGTGGACAACCTGCTCAACCGCGTGCGTGCGTCCAATTACCGCGGCGTGCTCGGCATCAATATCGGCAAGAACTTCGACACCCCGGTCGAGCGCGCGGTAGACGACTACCTGATCTGCCTGGACAAGGTCTACAACCATTCCAGCTACGTCACCGTCAACGTCAGCTCGCCCAACACCCCGGGCCTGCGCAGCCTGCAGTTCGGCGATTCGCTAAAGCAGTTGCTGGATGCCCTGGCCGTGCGCCGTGAAGAATTGGCCCTGACCCACGGCAAGCGCGTACCGCTGGCGATCAAGATCGCCCCGGACATGACCGACGAAGAAACCGTGCTGGTAGCGTCGGCCCTGCTGGAGTCGGGCATGGACGCGGTGATCGCGACCAACACCACCCTCAGCCGTGAAGGCGTCGAAGGTCTGCTGCATGCGGACGAGGCGGGCGGCCTGTCGGGCGCGCCGGTGCGGGACAAGAGCACCCACACGGTCCAGGTGCTGGCCGGGGAACTGGCGGGCAAGATGCCGATCATTGCAGCGGGCGGGATTACGGAAGGCCGTCATGCTGCGGAGAAGATCGCGGCGGGTGCGAGCCTGGTGCAGATCTATTCAGGTTTCATCTACAAGGGCCCGGCGCTGATTCGCGAGGCGGTGGACGCCATTGCCGCGATGCCGGGGCGTTGAAACGGGCATAAAAAAGGGCCCCGTCAAGGGGCCCCTGGGCCTCAGCCCGCCGCCCGGATGGGGCGCGCATGGTAACTCGGTTCAGCTCCTCGTTCAGCCAACGGCGTGAAGTTCGTTGAGTCTATGGATACCTGCGGTGCCGGTCATGCCATCCCAGTTGTCACCTCGTCCCTCACGCCAGCCATTGATCCATGCCTGGCGTACGGACGGTAGGGTAAAGGGGCAAAGCTCGCGGGATTTGCCGGTGACCCCGTATTGATAGCCACGTGAAAATGCTCTTTCCAACGGATCACGCTTAAGTCTTCTCATAGGGTACTGCCCTCATTTGTTGACTGTAATGTCCCGTCGACCTCGTGTGAGGTCGGGCAGATTCTTTCTGCCGGTTTTGCGCTCGCTGCCGGCGTGGCGAGCTTGAAGTGTTGTCCCGTTGCGGTGACAACCTGAGTTGAGTTCTAACCAATGGGGATGGACGTGTGAACGAACAATTTGTCATAAGCACGTAACTTTTCCATGGGTGAGAGGATAAGTAAAAAATTGATTCAAGGCGGGAGTTGGGGCAAAGCCAGCTATCATCAGGGTTTGCCTGACCTGTAGATCAAATTGCCACCGTCGGGAACCATTCTCGTCACCGGTGGGTAAAAACGACGAAGGGTCACTTTTGTAACCTTTTGCCATCGAATTTTTCATTCTGCCCGGCGATCAAAGCCTTTTTGCCTTCCGCAAGAAGGGCTCGCCGGGTGGCCCGGTACGTCAACGCGTGCCACTCGGGTGCTTGCCGAAGGCGCCCGATCAAACTTCGAAGGGCGATGCGCTCGCTCCTTCACTATGCCCAAGGCTGGATGACTCATGTCGGACCGTTTCGAACTTTACCTTACCTGTCCCAAAGGCCTTGAAGGCCTGCTCGCCGATGAAGCTCGCGGCCTGGGCCTTGAAGATGTGCGCGAGCACACCTCGGCGCTGCGCGGCTCGGCCGACATGGAAACCGCCTACCGCCTGTGCGTCTGGTCGCGCCTGGCCAACCGCGTCCTGCTGGTGCTCAAGCGCTTCAACATGAAGAACGCCGACGACCTGTACGACGGCGTCAACGAAGTGGACTGGCAAGAGCATCTGGACGCCGCCGGCACCCTGGCCGTGGAGTTCAGCGGTCATGGCTCGGGCATCGACAACACCCACTTCGGCGCCTTGAAGGTCAAGGACGCCATCGTCGACAAACTGCGCAACGCCCAGGGCGAGCGGCCGTCGATCGACAAGCTCAACCCCGATCTGCGCGTCCACCTGCGCCTTGAGCGCGGTGAAGCGATCCTCTCCCTCGACCTGTCCGGCCACAGCCTGCACCAGCGCGGTTACCGCCTGCAGCAGGGTGCCGCGCCGCTCAAGGAAAACCTCGCCGCCGCGGTACTGATCCGCGCCGGCTGGCCACGGATCGCTGCCGAAGGCGGCGCACTGGCTGACCCGATGTGCGGTGTTGGTACGTTCCTGGTGGAAGCGGCGATGATCGCTGCGGATATCGCCCCCAACCTCAAACGCGAGCGCTGGGGTTTCACCTCCTGGCTCGGTCATGTCCCGGCGCTGTGGCGCAAAGTGCATGACGAAGCCAAGGCCCGTGCCGAAGCCGGCCTGGCCCGTCCACCGCTGTGGATTCGCGGCTACGAAGCCGACCCGCGCCTGATCCAGCCGGGCCGCAACAACGTCGAGCGCGCCGGCCTGAGCGACTGGGTGAAGATCTACCAGGGCGAAGTCGGCACCTTCGAGCCGCGCCCGGACCAGAACCAGAAAGGCCTGGTCATCAGCAACCCGCCGTACGGCGAACGCCTGGGCGACGAAGCCAGTTTGCTCTACCTCTACCAGAACCTCGGCGAGCGTCTGCGCCAGGCTTGCCTGGGCTGGGAAGCGGCGGTGTTCACCGGCGCGCCGGACCTGGGCAAGCGCATGGGCATCCGCAGCCACAAGCAATACGCCTTCTGGAACGGCGCCTTGCCGTGCAAGCTGCTGCTGATCAAGGTCGAGCCCGACCAGTTCGTGACCGGCGAGCGCCGTTCGGCCGAGCGCAGCCAGGATGAAGAGCGTCCGGCGGTGGCTCCGGCGAATGAGACCGCACGCCTGAGCGAAGGCGGGCAGATGTTCGCCAACCGCCTGCAGAAGAACCTCAAGCAACTGGGCAAGTGGGCGCGTCGCGAACACATCACCTGCTACCGCGTCTACGACGCCGACATGCCCGAGTACTCCCTGGCGGTCGATCTGTACCAGGGCTGGGTTCACGTGCAGGAATACGCCGCGCCGCGTTCGGTCGATCCGGAAAAGGCCCAGGCCCGTTTGTTCGACGCGCTGGCGGCGATCCCGCAGACCCTCGGCGTTGACCAGAGCAAGGTGATCCTCAAGCGCCGCGAGCGCCAGAGCGGCACCCGCCAGTACGAACGGCAGAACACCCAGGGTCAGTTCACCGAGGTCAGCGAAGGCGGCGTCAAGCTGCTGGTGAACCTCACCGACTACCTGGACACCGGCCTGTTCCTCGATCACCGGCCGATGCGCATGCGGATCCAGCGCGAGGCCGCGGGCAAGCGCTTCCTCAACCTGTTCTGCTACACCGCCACTGCCAGCGTGCACGCGGCCAAGGGCGGCGCGCGCAGTACCACCAGCGTCGACCTGTCGAAAACCTACCTGGACTGGGCGCGGCGCAACCTGTCGCTCAATGGTTACTCGGACAAGAACCGTCTGGAACAGGGCGATGTCATGGCCTGGCTGCAAGCCAACCGTGAGCAATACGACCTGATCTTCATCGACCCGCCGACCTTCTCCAACTCCAAGCGCATGGAAGGGGTGTTCGACGTGCAGCGTGACCACGTCGAGTTGCTCGACCTGGCGGTAGCCCGCCTGGCGCCGGGCGGCGTGCTGTACTTCTCGAACAACTTCCGCAAGTTCCAGCTCGACGAGCACCTGCTGGAGCGTTACGCGATCGAGGAAATCAGCGCCCAGACCATCGATCCCGACTTTGCCCGCAATACCAAGATCCACCGCGCCTGGCGCATCCAGGCACGGTGAAGTAAATGACGCATTCGGGACTCTCAAGATCGTGGCTACTGGCTATTATTGAAGAGAGCCCTGAGTGCCGTCGCGGGCCGACGTTGTGAGTCATGACCATGTCGATCCCAACCCCGCGCCCAAAGATGCTCGGCTTCATCAGCGAAGAAGTCTCCGCCTGGCTGGTCGCCGTGGTGGCGCTGGTGGTCGGCGGCCTGCTGACCGCCTTGCTGGCGCTGGCTGCCTGGCAGCTTTACCAGCAGCAACTGGCGCAACGCTTCGAACTCCTCGCCAATGAACGCTACAGCCGCATCGAAGAGCGCCTGCTGGACCAGACGCAGCGCCTCGACAGCCTGCGGCGTTTCTTCGTCTACGCCCAGGAAATCACCCGCGACGAATTCGACGGTTACGTGAGGCCTTTGCTGCACCGCTCCCAGGCCTATTCCTGGGCTCCGCGGGTCAGCCAGGCGCAGCGCGCCGATTTCGAGCGGCAGGCCCGGGAGCTGCTCGGCCGCGATTTCAGCATCCGCGAACTCGGTGAGGGCGGTGTGCTGCAACCCTCTCAGGTGCGCCCGGTGTATTACCCGGTGCTGTTCAGCCAGACCCTCAGCCAACTGCCGCCGCCCTTGGGTTTCGACCTGCTGTCGCAGGCGGTGCGCCGTGACGCCTTGAGCCGCGCCTCGACGCCCGGCTCGATTGCGGTGTCGGCGCCGTACGATCTGATTGGCGTCGATCCGGCCTATGCCCGCGGCATGCTCATGGTGGCGCCGGTGTTCGCACCGCAACAGCCCGATCCCGGGCCCAAGGGTTATGTCATGGCAGTGCTGAGCATGCGCCAGTTGATGGCCGACGGCTTGCCCAGCGCCGAGGACGACAACCTGGTGGTGCGGATCATCGATCTCTCCGCCGAAGGTGAGCCCGAGGCGCTGTTCCAGTCGGGCAATACTGTGGGCGACTCGCCGCTGGAGATGCGTCAGGTGCTGCACCTGGGCGACCGTTCCTACCAACTCAACATGTTCCCCAGCAAGGTGTTCCTCGACGGCGATCGCTCGTCGGCCACGGCGGTGGCGTTTCTCGGCGGGTTGTTGAGCCTGTTGCTCAGCGCCCTGTTGTTCAGCCTGTTCAGTCAGCGCCAGCGCGCCCTGACCCTGGTGGAGCAGCGCACCGCGGAACTGCGCATCAGCGAAGAGAGCCTGCGCAATACCCACAACCAGTTGCGCAGCGTGCTGGAGGCCGCGACCCAGGTGGCGATCATCGCCACGGACCTGCATGGTCAGATCAGCACCTTCAATGCCGGCGCCGAACGCATGCTCGGCTACAGCAGCGAAGAGGCGGTGGGCAAGCTGACCCTGGAACACCTGCTGTTGCCGCAGGAAGTGCAGGAGCGCGCGCGGCTGATGAGCCTGCGCTTCGGGCGCGAGATCAGCAGCAGCCAGGCGATGCTGGTGGACAGTGTCCCGGACATCGACGAAGAGCCGGGCGAGTGGACGTTGCGGCGCAAGGACGGCACGTACCTGTCGGCGAACATGCTGGTGACTGCGGTGCTGGACGAATACGGACTGTGGGTCGGTCACCTGGCGATCTGCATCGACATCACCGAGCGCAAGCGCGTGCACGAAGCCCTCGAGGCCCGGGACAGGCTGCTGGAAAAACTCACCGCCCAGGTTCCGGGCGGGATCTACCAGTTCCGCCTCGATCCTGATGGCAGCTCGTGCTTCAGTTACGCCAGCGAAGGCTTGCGCGATATCTACGAGGTCGACCTGATGCTGCTGCGCCAGGACGCCACCGCGGTGTTCGAGCGTATCCATCCGGATGACCTCGGCAGGGTCCGCTATTCCATTCGTGAATCCGCCGAGCAACTGACGCCCTGGCGCGAAGAGTACCGGGTGCAACTGCCCAAGGCCGGGCTGCGCTGGGTTCGCGGTGAGGCGACGCCGGAGTCGCTGCCCGATGGCGGCACTCTGTGGCACGGCTACCTCACGGATATCTCCGACCTGAAGCGGGTCGAGGAAGAGCTGCGTGCGCTGTCGGTCACCGACTCGCTGACCGGCATCCACAACCGCCGCTATTTCCAGGAGCGCCTGAAGACCGAGCTGGAGCGGGCCCAGCGCGGTGGCCAGGACCTGGCGGTGATCATGCTGGATATCGACCACTTCAAGCACATCAACGACCAGTACGGCCATGCCATCGGCGATCACGTGCTGCAAAACCTGTGTCAGCGCATCAGCCACCGTTTGCGGCGGACCGATGTGTTCTGTCGGCTGGGAGGGGAGGAGTTCATGGTGCTGTGCCCGGGCAGCAATGCCGCCCAGGCGCACTCACTGGCGCTGGAGTTGTGGCAGGGGCTGCGCAGCGTGCCGGTGGACGGCGTCGGCCGGGTCACCGCCAGCTTCGGTGTCGCGGGCTGGCGCCCCGGAGAGGGCGCCGATGCTTTGTTGCTGCGTGCCGATTCCGGGGTCTACCTGGCGAAGCAGGGCGGCCGCGACCGGGTCGAAGCCGAACAGTTCTGACCCCGGCGTATTTACTCGGTGCCGGCCACTTTCGGCTGCTTGTACAGGTCCAGCAGGATCTGGTCGAGCACCGCTGAAGCGCCCCACGGACGTGGATCGTTGAGGATCGCCGTGACTGCCCAGGTGGTGCCGTTGCTGTCGCGGCTGAAGCCGGAGATGGCACGCACGGTATTCAGGGTGCCGGTCTTGATGTGTGCTTCGCCAGCCATGGCGGTGCGCTTGAGGCGTTTGCGCATGGTGCCGTCCATGCCGGTCAGCGGCAACGAGCTGATGAACTCGGCGGCGTATGGGCTTTTCCAGGCGGCTTGCAGCAGCGTGGCCATTTCCCGTGCGCTGACCCGTTCGGCACGGGACAGGCCGGAACCGTTCTCCATTACCAGGTGCGAAGCGGTGATGCCTTTCTTCGCCAGCCACTGGCGCACGACTCGCTGCGCGGCGCGGGCGTCGTCGCCGTCGGCATCGGTACGGAAACGCGCGCCCAGGCTCAGGAACAACTGCTGGGCCATGGTGTTGTTGCTGTACTTGTTGATGTCGCGAATGATCTCCACCAAGTCAGGGGAGAAAGCCCGGGCCAGCAGGCGTGCGCTTTTCGGCACGTCCTCGACGCGGTCGCGGCCCTGGATGGTGCCGCCCAGTTCGTTCCAGATCGCCCGTACAGCGCCGGCGGCGTAGGTCGGGTGATCGAGCAGCGAGAGGTAGGTCTGCGAGTTGCAGCCTTCGCCCAGCTGGCCGGTGACCGTCACCGTCACGCCGTCGGCCTGGACCACCGGGTTGTAGCGGACTTCGCCGGTGCACTGCTTGCTCGGCAGGGCCTTGACCTGGTTGTCGATGCGGATGCTGGCAATCGGCGGTTCGACCGAGACCAGTACCCGGCCGCCGTCATTGCGGGCGACGAAGCGCAAGGCCTTGAGGTTGACCAGCAGCGAGTCGGGCTTGACCAGGAACGGCTTGTTCTCGTCGCCACCGTCGTCGTTGAACTGCGGCAGTTGCGGCTGGATGAAGTGGCTGCGGTCCAGCACCAGGTCGCCGGTGATGGTCTGCACGCCATTGGCGCGCAGGTCACGCATCAGCAGCCAGAGCTTTTCCATGTTCAGCTTGGGGTCGCCACCGCCCTTGAGGTACAGGTTGCCGTTGAGCACGCCGTTGCTCAGCGGACCGTCACTGTAGAACTCGGTTTTCCACTGGTAGGTGGGGCCGAGCATTTCCAGGGCGGCGTAGGTGGTCACCAGCTTCATGGTGGAGGCCGGGTTGACCGAGACGTCGGCGTTGAAAATGGTCGGGGTGCCCGGGCCGTTGAGCGGCAGCATCACCAGCGAGAGGGCTGAATCCTGGAGTTTGTTGCTCTTGAGGGCTTGTTGGACCTTGGGCGGCAGCGTGTTACTGACGGGAGCGGCATGGGCCGGCAGCGCGAGTGGCAGGAGCAGGCCGGCGAACAACAGCGAACGAAGGGATGGGGTCATAAGCACTGAAACCCTGCGGGCGAGGGGTGAAAAAAACGGGGCTGAACAGGATGATGGCCCCGGCATGAAAAAATGATAGCGCGCATTATGCCCCAAGCCCGTGCCCGCGTGCGCCGCGAATGCGCGTCCGTGTGGCGGATTATCGGGTTTTATCGGGCAGCGCACGGGCGAAGCTGTTAAAGTGCCGCGCGTTAATACTCAAGAGGATTGTTTCATGGCTACCAACCGTTCCCGCCGTCTGCGCAAAAAACTCTGTGTAGGCGAATTCCAGGAACTGGGTTTCGAACTGAACCTGGAATTCAAGGAAGACCTGAGCGATGAAGCCATCGACGCCTTCCTCGACGCCTTCCTGGCAGAAGCTATGGATGCCAACGGCCTGGATTATGTTGGCGGTGATGACTTCGGTCTGGTCTGCTCGGCCAAGCGTGGCTCGGCTACCGAAGAGCAACGCGCTACCGTTGAAGCCTGGCTGAAAGGCCGTGGCGAGCTGACCAAGATCGAAATCAGCCCGCTGCTGGACGCCTGGTACCCGGAAAACCCGGTCAACCCGGTCGCCTGACAAGCAAATGCGGCAGCCCTGGTGGCTGCCGCGTTCGTTTCAGTCTTTCCCTTCCTGATCGACGTCCGTCGATTCTGGCAGGCTCGCCAGGGTTTGCCGCAGGGTCTCATCGACCCGTCTCATCTGATACAGCACTTGCCGCTTGCGGCGCCTCAGCACCGGCTCCGGGGCGAACCGCTCACAGACTTCCTCAAGCTTTTCACAGGCCAGCATCAGCGCTTCGGCCTGGACGATGCGTGCCACCCCGAGAATCTGGTGGGCGATATTCTGCAACGGCAGCGGGTCGCCATGGGTGTCGATCGCCTGCAATCGTTGCTGGTCGTCCGGGCTGCTGCGCAGCAGGGTCTCCAGCAGGCGGCGTAGTTCCGCCGGGCAGTCGCCGATGATCGGTTCCAGGCCTTTGAGGTCGAGCAGGGCGGCGGGCATTGTGGCGGCGGGCTGGGTTGACACGGCGGCCAGACGCTGGCCAAGGGTGTGTAGGCCGATGGGTTTGAGCAGGCAGTCGCTCATGCCGGCCTGTTCGCAGCGTTCGCGGACTTCCGGTTGTGCGTTGGCGGTGTAGCCAAGGATGGTGCAGGGCGTCCTGCTGGCCTGTTGCTCCAGTTCGCGTACCGCGCGGGTGAATTGGTAGCCGTCCATGCGCGGCATGTTGCAGTCGACGATGAGCACATCGAAATGACTCGCTGCCCACATCTCCAGCGCCTGACTGCCGTTGTCGACGCAGGTGTATTGCACGCCGAGGAATTCCAGTTGCTGCGCCACCAGCAGCAGGTTGGCCGGGTGGTCGTCGATCACCAGCACGTTGAGGCCGGCAGCGGGCATCGGCGGCGCCAACTCCTGGGGCTTGGGCTCGCGGCATTCCGGCAGGCTGCGCAGCGGCAGACTGACGCGGATTTCGGTGCCTTCGCCGGGCTTGCTGAACAGGCTCAATTTGCCGCCCATCATCTCGCACAGGCTGCGGCTGATGACCAGGCCCAGGCCGCTGCCGCTGCGAGCTTGCGAGCTGTCGGGTTCGATCTGGGCGAATGGCTGGAACAGCCGCTGCTGGTCATCCAGGGCGATGCCGACACCGGTGTCGCAGACCGACAGTTCCAGTTGCAGGTCGTCGCGGTTGGCGTCGCCCGTGGTGGGCAGGCTGGAGATGGCGAGGTCGATCTTGACCTGGCCCCAGGTGGTGAACTTGATGGCGTTGCTGACCAGGTTCGAGAGGATCTGCCTGAAGCGCATGGGGTCGAGCAGGACGTCGCGGTGCGCGGTGCGGGAGATGGCGAGGGTCAGTTCCAGGCCTTTCTGCCGCGCCATCCCTTCGAAGACCTGGGTGGTGGACTGCACCAGCTGCGCCGGGTCGACGCGTTCGGGGCTGAGGTTCAGGTGCCCGGATTCGATGCGGGCGATGTCGAGGATATCGCCGATCAGCGACAGCAGGTCCCGCGCCGAATGGTAGGCGACCTCGATGGCCGGGCGATCCATGGGCAGCGCATCGGGGCGCTTGAGCGCCAGTTCGAGCATGCCGATCAGGGCGTTCATCGGCGTGCGGATTTCGTGGCTCATGGTCGCGAGGAAGGTGCTTTTGGCGCGATTGGCGGCATCGGCCTGCTCCTTGGCCAGGCGCAGGTCGTGGACCAGTTGGCGGCGCTCGCTGATGTCCAGCCAGCCGCCGATGATGCCTTTGACTTCGCCGAGGGAGTCGCGGTAAGGCAGGATCCAGTGATAGATCGTCAGCTCGACGTTCTTCAGCATCAGCGGCCGGTCGAGGATCAGCGAGCGGCCTTCGTTCATGACCCGCAGGTAGTCGGCCTGGATTTTCCGCGCATCGTCCGAGCCGCCCAGCGGGGCGTCGTCGATGGATTTGCCGAGAACATCCTCGGGCCCGGCGCCGAGGGCCTGCAGGTAGCTTTCGTTGCAGGTCTGCAGCAGGCCGTCGCGGTCGCGGACATAGATCGGATGGGGCGTGCCGTTGACCATCGCGCGCATGAATTCGAGCTGGTCGTTGAGCGCGCGTTCGGCGGCCTCGCGCTGTTTGATCTGGCGGCGCATCCAGGCATTCCAGGCCAGTGACAGCAGCAACAGGACCAAGGTGCCGAGGATCACTTTGAGGATGGTCTGCTGATAGCTCTGCCAGTAGGAATAGGTGTTGCCGCTGTACGCGCGCCAGCGACTGTTGATGATGCCCATTTCCTCGGGGACGATGCTGGTCAGGGCCTTGTCGAGGATCGAGGCGAGTTCGTGGGCGTTGCGCGAGGTCGCCAGGGAGAAGGTGGCCGAGGCATCGCTGACGGTGGAGCGGATCACCAGGTCGCGTTGGGTAGTCAGGTTGAAATTGGCGTTGATCAGGGCCATGACCATGCCGTCGACCTGACGGTGTGCGAGCAATGAGGCGGCCGCGGCGATGTCTTCGGTGGCCACCAACTGGATGTCGGGGTACAGCTTGCGAATGTTTTCGTTGAGGATATTGCCGCGGGTGACTGCCAGGCGCCGGCCTTGCAGTTGTTCGAGGGACTGGGGGGCGTCCTTGCCGTCGCGGGTGACCAGCACGTAGGAGTTTTCCAGGTAGGGCCGGCTGATGGTCAAGGTGGCGGCGCGCTCGGGGCTGTAGGAGATCGCCGCGATCATGTCGGCATGGCCATGGTTCAACTGATCGATCATGTCGCTGATGCCGCTGCTGCGGCGAATTTCGAATTGCAGGCCGGTGCGCAGGCGAATCAGTTCGAGCAGGTCGGCGGCGATGCCCCGCAGGTTGCCGGACTTGTCGAAGAAGGTCAGCGGCGCGGCATGCTCGTCGACGGTCACCCGCACGACCGGGTTCTTCGCCAGCCAGAGTTCTTCGCTGGGCGACAGTTGCAGCTTGCGGTCGGTCAGCAGGATGCTGCTGCCGGCACTCCAGCGCCGGAAGATGCTGGCGCGGGTGCTGCTGGTGACGGCTTCCAGGGTCTTGTTGACCAGCGTCAGCAGCACGGCGTTGCTCTGGTGGACGGCAAAGCCGAAGCCCATGGCCTCATGTTTGGCGAAGTTGGCCATCTTGAGGTTTTGCAGGTGGCTTTGATTGAGCAGGTAGTGAGTCGACACGGTGTCGCCTAGGAAGACGTCAGCCTGGTCGAAGGCCACGGCATTCAGGGCGTGATGGTAGGAGCTGTAGGTGCTGATGCTGGCGTGGGGGTAGGTGGCGCGGACTTCGGCGAGCGGCAGGTAGTGCGCGATCATGCTCAGGCGCAGGCCACTCAGGCCGGTGTCCAGCGGCCGGGTCTCGTTTTCCCGGGTGACCAGTACCGGCTGGTCTTCGGCGTAGGGCTGGGACAGGGCCACACCGGCAGTGGCGACGTCATAGCTGTTGGCGCTGCCCAGCAGGTCGATGTCGCCGTCCACCAGGGCTTGCAAGGCCAGGTCGCGACTGGCGTAGCGCTTGATCCTGATGGGTAGCCCGAGGGTCAGGCCCAGCAGCCCGGCGTAGTCGGCGGTGAGGCCTTCGTAGTCACGGCCGCTGGCGGTCATGTCGAACGGCGGGTAGTCCGGGGCCGAAGTGCCCAGCACCAGTTCACGGCGGGTCTGGATCCAGGCTTGCTGGGCGGGGGTCAGGGAAATGCCCAGCGGCATCTGGGTGCTTCGGCTGAGCAGCTTGTAGTGAGTCTCGCCGATGTCGTCTGCCTGCGCGGGGCTCAGGCAGGCCATCACCAGCAGCAGGCCGAGCAGCATGGACTTGAGCATGGTCGGGTCACACCAGTTCGTTGCGTTTGGCCATTTCGATCAGTTCTACCAATGAACGCGCCTTGAGTTTCTGCATCAGGCGTTTCTTGTAAGTACTGACAGTCTTGTTGCTGAGGAACATGCCTTCGGCAATTTCCTTGTTGCTTTTGCCCTGGGCGAACAGTTGCAGCACCATGAGTTCGCGATCATTGACCGATTTGAACAGTTCTATTTCTTCCTCGATTTCAACCTGTTGGCGCAACGGATAGACCGCCTGGCTGGGGAAGTAGTTATATCCGGAAAGAACCGCTTTTACGGCACTTAGCAGTTCACTCAGGTCTTCCTGTTTGCAGACATAACCGCACGCGCCGGACAACATGCAGCGAATGGCGAAGAGCGCCGGGGACTGTGCTGTCAGCACCAGTATTTTCAGGGGCAGCGACATGCTGTTGAAGCGCGACAGGACTTCCAGGCCGTCGAGCCTTGGGATGCCGATATCGAGAATGACCAGGTCTGGCGGGCTTTCGCGGACCATCTGCATGGCGTCTACACCGTTATCGGACTCCCCGGCGATCCGATAACCCTCGTTCTCCAGCAGCAAGCGCAAGGCCAAGCGTATGACAGGATGGTCATCGACAATAAAAACAGAGTGCATGCTCATCTTCCAAAAGGGACTCATGTAGAGCCGGCACCATAGCCCAGATATGCAGCGTGCACTTAGATAGAGTGGGGTTGAGCTTTAATATAGGAATTTTCCTACTTTGTATTTTGCTATTTACTACAAAGTTTGTTTTTGAAGTTGCTGGGCTAATTATCGATTGGCATCAACATCGCCTGTTACCTCGATGTCCGGCCCGATGACGGGGCCGGACAGGCAGTGAGGCTCAGACTGGACTGGAACGCCCGGTCATTTCCCTGGCCATTTCGCTGGCGTAGCTGTCGGTCATCCCGGCGATGAAGTCGATCATGCGCAGGAACGCCGCGTGCAACGAGGCGTTTGGATCGGGAGCGTTGTTGCCGAGCAGGTCGAGGATGCGTCGATGCTTGAACGACGGCGTGCGTCCGCCATGCTGTTCCAGGGCGGCGCCGCAGAAGGAGTTGAGGAGGATTTCCAGGGTGGTGTAGGCACCGATCTCATGCAGCGTCTTGCGTTTGTCCTGGAAGATCTTCTTGCGCGCGATGTCCTTGGCCTGCAGCACACAGCGTTTCGCCGGTCCTTCCATGTGCTCGACCAGGTCACCTTCCAGCGTGCCGGCCAGCAACGCCCGCTGTTGCTCGACGAACGCCCGTGCGGCGGCGTTGGTCAGGTGTTCGATGGCCTTGCCGCGGAGGATCGCCAGCTTGCGTCGCCGCGAGTCCTGCGGGCCGAGCTGGCGGTAGGTTTCCGGCAGATCGTCGCCGACCAGGCCGAGCAGCAGCGACTCCACTTCGGCGTAGTCCAGCAGTTCCATCTCCAGGCCGTCTTCCAGGTCGATCAGCGCATAGCAGATGTCATCGGCCGCCTCCATCAGGTACACCAGCGGGTGCCGCGCCCAGCGCTGGTTGTCGAGCAACGGCAGTTCGAGCTTGTGGGCGATCTGTTCGAGCAGCGGCAGCTCGCTCTGGTAGCAGCCGAATTTGTGTTTTTTGTAGCCCAGCGAGTCGGCGTGGCGGGCGGTCCACGGGTATTTCAGGTACGTGCCGAGGGTGGCGTAGGTCAGCCGGGTGCCGCCGTCGAACTGGTGGTATTCGAGCTGGGTGAGCACGCGAAAGCCTTGGGCATTGCCTTCGAAGTTGAGGAAGTCACCGCGCTCGGCCTCGCTCATCGCATCCAGCCAGCCGCGCCCGGCGGCCTGCTGGAACCAGTGGCGGATGGCGTCTTCGCCAGAGTGCCCGAACGGCGGGTTGCCGATGTCGTGGGCCAGGCAGGCCGATTGCACGACCATGCCCAGGTCGCTTGGCTCGCACCAGTCGGGCAGGGCGTCGCGCAGGGTTTCGCCAACACGCATGCCCAGCGAGCGACCCACGCAACTCACTTCCAGGGAGTGGGTCAGGCGGGTGTGGATGTGATCGTTGCTGGTGACCGGGTGAACCTGGGTCTTGCGGCCCAGGCGGCGGAAGGCGCCGGAGAAGATTATGCGGTCATGGTCCTTGTGAAAGGGGCTGCGACCCAGCTCTTCAGGGCTGTGCAGGGGTTTGTCGAGGCGTTCGCGGGTGAGCAGTGTGTGCCAATCCAAGGCCGGTTCTCCGTATCAGGGGCAGGGGCCTAGCTTCCCGTGTCGGCCGCCGGGCCGCAAGCTCAAAGTCCGGCGGCGTCGAGATCGATCAGCAGCAGGCGGCGTCCACCATCGAAGAATTGCCCGGCAGTCAGGCAGTACTGGTTGGTGGTGGCGTCGCGGTAGGTGCTGGAAAGGATCAGCCGGCGCTCGTCCCAGCCCTCGGCCAGCAGGTGATAGAAGTAAGGGCGCCAGGACCAGTTGTGGCCCAGGTAGCTGGAATCGACGTGCCAGCCTTGCTGGCGCCATTCCAGGTTCGGCGTCAGTTGGGTGCCGTGGCGGTCGCACAGGAAGAAGCGCAGCAGCCAGGGGTAGGCCTGAAGGTCCGGCAGCGCTTCGATCGGCGCGTTGGTCAGTGCCCAGTCCTGCAGCCGTGGCATCAGTTCCACCAGTTGCTGGCGCCGCTGCATCAGTCGCGCGCGCTCGGCCAGCTTGCCTTGCACGTACTGCTCGCGCAGTTGGGCGAAGCGTCCGGCGAAGGTCTGGGCCGGGAAGAATCCGGGTTCGGCAGCGGCGAAGAGAAAGCCCTGCAGGTAGCGTGCGCCGCATTCCAGGGCGAAGTTCAGTTCGGCTTCGGTTTCGACGCCCTCGGCGATGATCCAGCAGCCGGTCTTCTCGGCCATCTGGGCCAGCGCCTTGACCACCTCGCTGCTCGGACCGCCGCGGGCCGCGGCCTGGAACAGGCGCATGTCGAGCTTGAGGATGTCCGGTTGCAGCGACAACACCCGGTCCAGTTGCGAATAGCCGGCACCAAAATCATCGATGGCAACGCGCGCGCCGGCTTCCCGGTAGTGCCGCACCACCATGGACAGACGTTCAGGGTCGCCACCCAGCTCGGTGATCTCGAAGACCACCCGTTGCGGATCGATGCCCTGTTGCTGCAATTGCATCAGGCTCGGCAGCGGCTGGCCGGGTTGCAGTTCACTGACCCAGCGCGGCGAAATGTTCAGGCTCAGGAACCAGTCTTCCGGTGCCTGGCGAAATTGTTTGAGGGCCTGTTCCCGCAGGGTCCGGTCGAGTTGCAGCAACTCGCTGGAGGGAATGTGCGGGTCACTGAAAAGGGGCCCTACCGAGCGCAATTGACCATCGCTTCGGCGCAGGCGACCCAGGGCTTCGACGCCAGCGATACGGCCTGTGGCGGTGTCGATGAACGGCTGGAAACAGGCGAGCGGTTGCTCGTCGGACACGGCGGCTCCTTGTTGAGTCAGACGCGGGGCGCTCGAAAGCGCGGCGGCGGGCGGGGGCCCGCCTTGAAGGTCATCGTTCTGCAAGAATGCCGCCAGTTCGCTCAACGCTGATTGGGCGGCGACTGCATGAACAGGCGGATTAGCGGCAAAAGGCTACTAGTGAGCTTGGTGAGCCGGCCCAGGTTGCCGCTGCGGGCACCTTTGCCAGTGAGAAAGCCCAGCAGCACCACCGCGCCAATGCCCCACAGCGGCGCGTGCTTGATGCCCAGTCCGCCTTGCAGCCCGCTTTGCAGGTTGTCGCCCATGCTGCGCAGGCGGGTCAACGGCTTGAGCGCCTGGCCCGCCTCGTGGCGGATTTCCTGGCGGTGCATTTCCATGCGCAGGCGCACCAGCGCTTTGCGCAGTTCGCGCCGATCGGTGGTTTGTGGAAGTTCTGTCAGGCTCATGGCAACAGGCGCTCCCGGTCCTTGGCGAGTTCTTCGAGGGTGCCGCTGAACGGCGAGGATTCATCGTGCACCGCGGCTTTCAGGCGAATGGCGCAGAACACTGCGGCCAGGCTGTAGAACACGCAGAGGCCGATGATTCCGGCGAGACGGTAGCTGTCCCACAGCAACACCAGCAGCAGGGCCGACAGTGCGGTGAGCAAGAGCAGGGCGAACACCAGTGCCAGCCCGGCAAACAGCAGCAGGCTCAGCGTGCGCGCTTTCTGTTCCTGCAGCTCGATGCCGAACAGCTCAACATGGCCGTGCAGCAGGCCGAGGATGGCGGCGCCGAGGCGCCGCGAAGACGAGCCGGGGGTTTGGTTTTCCATGCCCGTTCCTCAGCGCCGGCTGGCCAGCAGGCCCACCAGGAAACCGACCCCGGCGGCGATGCCGATGGATTGCCATGGATTGCTCTGCACGTAATCTTCGGTGCTGGTCAGGGCTGCCTGACCGCGCACGCGCAGGTTGTCTTCGGTTTGTTGCAGGGTTTCGCGGGCGCGCAGCAGGCTGTCGTGGATCTGTGCGCGAAGCTCGTCGGCCTGGTCGCCGGCGAGGGTGGCGCTGTGTTCCAGAAGCTTCTCGGTGTCACGCACCAGCGCCTGGAAGTCGGCCTTGAGGATGTCCTGGGCGGTCTCTGCGGTTTTGCGGGCCATACGATTCTCCCTGAGGGGTTTGGCAATTGGAATTTCGAGTGCGCGGTGAGGCGGAAGGTTCACTGCGATGTGGCTGGTACAGCATTTGCTTCGCAGTGGTGCGCCTTGCCGGGCGCCTGCGCCGTTTGCGGGCGCAGGCCGCTCTGGCCGGCCGTTAAACCATAACCCAATTCAAGACAAACCCAGGAAAAATCACCACGCAGCGGTCTTTCCGGCCACGGATGGGCGACCAACTGATCCAGGTTGGTGCGCGCTGGAAGGCTTTCGAACCGCTTTGGTGCTTTTCCCATTTTGCAGGTCTGCCGACTTCATGGAAAATTTGCAAAGCGCCGTGGACTCTCTGGTCCAGGGCTCCAATACCCTGTTCATCCTCCTCGGGGCGGTGATGGTGCTGGCCATGCACGCCGGCTTTGCCTTCCTCGAAGTCGGCACGGTGCGGCACAAGAATCAGGTCAATGCGCTGTCGAAGATCCTCAGCGACTTCGCCGTATCGACCCTGGCCTATTTCTTCATCGGCTACTGGCTGTCCTACGGCACGCACTTCCTGCACCCGGCCGCGACCCTCGGCGCCGACCACGGTTACGGCCTGGTGAAGTTCTTCTTCCTGCTGACCTTCGCTGCGGCGATTCCCGCGATCATTTCCGGCGGGATCGCCGAGCGTGCACGCTTCGCCCCGCAATTGTGCGCAACCTTCCTGATCGTTGCGTTCGTCTACCCGTTCTTCGAAGGCATCGTCTGGAATGGCAACTTCGGGGTGCAGGCATGGCTGCAGGAGCGCTTTGGCGCGGGCTTCCATGACTTCGCCGGCTCCGTGGTGGTGCACGCCATGGGCGGCTGGCTGGCGCTGGCGGCGGTGCTGCTGCTCGGCCCGCGTAACGGACGCTACCGCGAAGGCCGGCTGGTAGCGTTCGCGCCATCGAACATTCCCTTCCTGGCGCTGGGGTCGTGGATCCTGATCGTCGGCTGGTTCGGCTTCAACGTGATGAGCGCGCAGACCCTGTCCGCAGTCAGCGGCCTGGTGGCGGTCAACTCGTTGATGGCGATGGTCGGTGGCACCGTGGCGGCGTTGCTGGTCGGTCGCAATGACCCGGGCTTCCTGCACAACGGCCCGCTGGCCGGGCTGGTGGCGATCTGCGCGGGTTCCGACCTGATGCATCCGGTGGGCGCGCTCGCCACCGGCGCGATTGCCGGTGGCCTGTTCGTCTGGTGCTTCACCGCGACCCAGAACCGCTGGAAGATCGACGACGTGCTGGGTGTCTGGCCGTTGCACGGCATTTGCGGCGTGTGGGGCGGGATCGCCTGCGGCATCTTCGGTCAGGAACTGTTCGGCGGCCTCGGCGGCGTCAGCCTGGCCAGCCAGTTGATCGGCACCCTGGCCGGCGTGGTCGTGGCGCTGGCCGGCGGTTTCGTCGTGTACGGCAGCATCAAACGGGTCCATGGCCTGCGCCTGAGCCAGGAGCAGGAGTACTACGGCGCCGACCTGTCGATCCACAAGATCGGCGCCACCAGCCAGGACTGATCGGCCTCAGCGGCCAGCGAGCAAACGCGCCTCGCTGGCCTCGATGGCCGCCAGCGGGCCGCACAGCAGCACGGCATCACCGGCGTGCAGGCAGGTCGCGGTATCCACCGCCAGCTCGTTGCCGTCGCGCTGCACCGCGCGCAGTTCGACGCCCAGTTGCTCCAGTCCGAGGTCCGCCAGCCGGCGCCCGCAGGCATACGCGTTGGCGCCGAGGTTGACCGCGTGCATCAGCACCTTGGGCTTGCCTTCGGCGTCAACCAGATGGGTTTGCGCCCCGTGGTAGAAACCGTGCAGCAAGCGGTAGCGGCTCTGCCGCACTTCGTCGATGCGCTCGCGAACCGTTGCTTCGGGCACGCCCAGCATGATCAGCGCGTGCGACGCCAGCATCAGGCTCGACTCCAGCAACTCCGGGACCACCGCGCTGGCGCCGGCGGCGCGCAGCTCGTCGCGCAGGCTGTCGTCGCGGGTGCGCACCAGGATCGGGATATGGCTGTTCAAGTGCCGAGCGGCCTTGAGCACGGTCATTGCCACGTCGGTGTTATCCACCGCGATCACCAGCAGGCGAGCCCGGTCCAAACCAATCGCCTCCAGCAATTCGCCACGGCGCGAATCGCCGTAGTGCACGCAGTTCTCGCCGGCGGCGGCTTCCTGGACCCGCACCGGGTCATCGTCGAGGGCGATGAACGCCTGTTGCTCGCGGCGCAGGAAGCGGCCGATCGACTGGCCGACACGACCGTAGCCGCAGATCAGCACGTGGCCGTCCATCGTGGCGCTCTGCGCTTCGATTTCTTCCAGGTGGACTTCTTCGTTTGGCTTGCGGTGCAGCCGCAGGGCGATGGCGGGCGCGGCGCGCAGCAGCAGCGGGGTGACCAGCATCGAGCAGAAGGTCGCGGCGAGCAGCAGGTGGCCGAGTTCTTCCGGGAGCATGTTGCTCAGTTGCATCTGCGCCATCAGCGCGAAGCAGAACTCGCCGCCCTGGGCCAGGGCCAGGCCGCTGCGCCAGGCGGTTTCCGAGTCACTGCCACGCACCCGAACCAGCGCCGCTACCACGCAACCTTTGAGCACCAGCAGACCCAAGGTCAGGCCGAGGATTTCCAGGCCATGGCTGGCGAACAGTTGCAGGTCGATCAGC
Organism: Pseudomonas sp. Marseille-P9899; assembly: GCF_903166565.1. NCBI lineage: Bacteria > Pseudomonadati > Pseudomonadota > Gammaproteobacteria > Pseudomonadales > Pseudomonadaceae > Pseudomonas > Pseudomonas sp. Marseille-P9899. The sequence goes on along the minus strand of NZ_CAESCG010000010.1, from coordinate 138,740 downwards.
ATGCCGATACTGACGAAGAACAGCCCCAGCAGGATGTCGCGGAACGGGCGGATATCCGCTTCGATCTGGTGCCGGTAGTTGCTTTCGCCCAGCAGCATGCCGGCGAGGAATGCGCCCAGCGCGGGCGACAGGCCGAGCAGGTGGGTCAGCCATGCGGTGAGCAAAACGATCACCAGCGCCAGCAACACGAACATCTCCGCCGAGTGCGAGCTGGCCACCTCATGGAACAGCCGCGGCAGCAACCAGCGGCTGGCCAGCAGCAGGCCGACGAACAGCACCACGGTCTTGCCCAGGGTCAGCGGCAGCGCCCAGTACCAGGCCTGGCCGCTTTCGCCGGCGAACACCGGGACCAGGGTCAGCAGCAAGACCGCCACCACATCCTGGAACAGCAATACGCCGATAGCGTTCTGGCCGTGGCTGCTGAAGATTTCGCCAAGGCTGGTCAGTTCCTTGCTGACGATCGCCGTCGACGACAGTGCCAGCCCGCCACCGAGCAACAGCGCGGCGGTGCTCGGCATGCCGAGCAGCGACAGCACGCCCGCCAGGAGCAGGCCGGTGCAGGCGACCTGCAGGCTGCCGAGGCCGAACACCACCCGGCGCAGGGCAAGCATTTTCGACAGGGAGAACTCCAGACCCAGGGAAAACAGCAGGAACACCACGCCCATTTCCGCGAGGTCCGGCAGCTCTTCACTTTCGTTGACCCAGTCCAGCGCCGTCGGACCGACGAACAGCCCGACACACAGGTAACCCAGCACAGGCGGCAATTGCAGGCGCCTGAACACGGCAATGACGACCAGTGACGACGCCAGGATGATCAGCAGGTTTGCAAACACACCACATACTCCATGTAAAAAACGGCAAAAAAACGACCAGAGTACAGTGCTCCACTGGGCTGCAAATTGATCCAGGTCAATCCGGGGTGTAGTCGTCCTGTGTGTCTCGACGGCGTTTTTTCGTGGCCCTAGAATGACGCCATCGTCCATTTTGTATCGGTATTTTTCATGCTTCCTGAATGCCAATTGTTCGGCACCCTGGGTTGTCACCTGTGCGAAGTCGCCGAAGCCTTGCTCATGCCGTTCGTCGAGCATGGCTTGCTGGTCGAGTTGGTCGACATCGGCGATGACGCCCTTCAGGTGGAGCGCTATGGGTTGCTGATTCCGGTCCTGCGCCGCTGCGACAGCGGCGCCGAGCTGAACTGGCCGTTCGATGCGGACCAGGTGGTGGCTTTCCTGCGTTGAGCCGGTGATTAACATCTCGATGCACATGGACGGGTGCATCCTCCGGGGGCGGGTTGGAGAATCCGTTGGCGCTGGTCCGTGGCCAGCGCCAATTCCCCAGCCAAAGGAGTGGCACCGATGTTTCTGACCCCGCATTTCACCCTTGCCGAAATGACTGCCTCGCAAGTCGCCAGCCGCGAAGGCATCGATAACGACCCAGACAGCCAGACCATCGCCAACCTGGTGGAGACCTGCCGCAGCCTTGAAGGGGTTCGCAGCCTGGTCGAGCGGCCGATTCTCATCACCAGTGGCTACCGCAGCGAGCGGCTCAATCGCCGTATCGGCGGCTCCCGTTCCAGTGCGCACATGAAGGGCCTGGCCGCCGATATCATCGCCGTGTCGCTGACCCCGCGCGACCTCGCGCGGCGAATCATGGACAGTGATTTGTCGTTCGATCAGCTGATCTTCGAGTACGACGGTTGGGTTCACCTGGGCCTTGCTGAAGGCCGCCAGCGCCGGGAGGTGCTGACCATCCGCAAGGGCACCGGTTATCTGCCGGGCCTGCAATGAACCCCGCGCGTTGATTGACGCCCATGCCGCCGGCCTCCTATCCTGTATATAAATACAGTATTGGGGCCGGCTTTAATTCGCGCCCGGAGAACAGCGATGGTCAACGTCGAACAACTGAAATACAGCGTCAACCACATGTCCGTCGACCGTGTGAGTGAAGCCGTGCTGGACCTGCGCATCGACGGGCTGGTCACCGACGACCGTACGCCGTTCGGCAAGGTGCACTTCAATACCTGCTTTGCCGAGGTCGAGGCGCTGTTCCAGCGCGCCGGCTTCCACCGGCCGCTGGATGTGGTCGGCTATCAGGGCCTGGCCTACGCCCTGTACGACGCCAGCCGCTGGGAGGCGGTCGATGTGCTGCGCTGGTTGAAGACCGCCTGCGACCAGGCGGCGGTCGAGGCTGGCTGAGGTGGTGGTCATTCGCGATAATGGCCGGCCATCAGGTCGTGAGTGTGTCCATGAGTGCTTCCTTCAACCCGGCCCAGCATCAGGCCAGTACGGTTTGCCTGCCGCCGGGCAACTGGGTCAGTGTGCTGGATTGCCTGTGCGATCACTTCAAGGCGATCAGCCGCGAACAGTGGCTCGATCGCATCGCCCGGGGGCGGGTGCTGGATGCCCAGGGCCAGCCGATTGGCGTCGATCATCCTTATCGTCCGGGTTTGCGCCTTCACTACTTTCGTGAAGTCCCCAACGAGAAGCCGATTCCGGTGCTGGAGCACATTCTCCATGCCGACGAGCACCTGGTGGTGGCCGACAAACCGCACTTCCTGCCAGTGACGCCGACCGGTGAGTACGTCGAACAGACCTTGCTGCGGCGCCTGATCCGCCGCCTCGACAACCCTCATCTGGTGCCGCTGCACCGCATCGATCGGCACACTGCCGGGCTGGTATTGTTTTCCGCTAACCCGGACAGCCGCTCGGCCTACCAGCAACTGTTTCCTACCCGGCGCATCGACAAGCAGTACCAAGCCATCGCGCCGGCCTTGCCGAACCTGAATTTCCCCTTGGTGCACAAAAGCCGCATGGCCAGCGGCGAGCCGTTCTTCCGCATGCAGGAAGTGCCCGGCACGAGCAACAGCGAGACCGTGGCCGAGGTGCTGGAGAAGAATGGCGAGCTTTGGCGCTATGGCTTGTCGCCGGTCACCGGCAAGACCCACCAGTTGCGGGTGCATATGGCGGCGCTCGGTGCGCCGCTCTGCAACGACCCGTTCTACCCGGACGTGCTGCAGGGCGAGGACGACTACGCCAAGCCGTTGAAGCTGCTGGCGCGGAGCCTGCGTTTCGAGGACCCGCTGACGGGCGAGGTGCGGTATTTCGAGAGCCGCTTGTCGCTGGATTGGTAAGGCCCTGACACCGAAATGAAAAAGGCCCGGGAAATCGCTTTCCCGGGCCTTTTCGTTTCACCGTTGCGCGCTTAGCGGTTGAAGCGTTCCACCAGCGAGTACTGGGTGGTGGCGGTGAGGGTCAGTTCTTCGCTGAGCAGGGCCGAATGCTGGGCCTGCTCGGAAGTCTGGTCGGCCAGCGCCGCGATGGTGCTGATGTTGCGGCTGATTTCCTCGGCCACCGACGTCTGCTGCTCGGTGGCGGCGGCGATCTGGGTGGTCATGTCGGTGATATTTGCTACCGCTTCGCTGATGCCCACCAGCGCCTGGTCCGCTTCCATGACCCGGGCCACGCCTTCTTCGGCCTGGCGGTGTCCGGCTTCCATGGTTTGCACGGCGTTGGACGCGGTCTGCTGCAGCTTGGCGATCAGGCTGTGGATCTGCCCGGTGGATTCGCTGGTGCGCTGCGCCAGTTGGCGGACTTCGTCGGCTACCACGGCGAAGCCGCGGCCCATTTCACCGGCGCGGGCGGCTTCGATGGCGGCGTTCAGTGCCAGCAGGTTGGTCTGGTCGGCGATGCCTTTGATGACATCCACCACGCCGCCGATTTCATCGCTGTCGCGGGCCAGTTGGGTGACCGTCTGGCCGGTCTCGCCCACGGCAGTGGACAGGCGCTGGATGGCGTCGCGGGTTTCCCCGGCGATGCTGCGGCCGCGGTCGGTCAGGCGGTTGGCGGCCTGGGTTGCGTCGGCGGTGCGCTGTACGTGGTTGGCCACTTCCTGGGTGGTGGCGGCCATTTCGTTGACGGCGGCGGCGACCTGTTCGGTCTCGACGCGCTGGCGCTCCAGGCCCGACGAGCTGTTGTGGGCCAGGGCATCGGACTGCCGGGCTTGCTCGTTGAGGTGTTCGGCGGTGTCCTGCAGGCGGGTCAGGCAGGTTTTCAGGCGCGCGTCCTGGCTGAGCATGGCCATTTCCAGGCGGGCCTGGACGCCACGGCTGTCGGTGAACATCTGCGCGATCAGCGGGTCGGACGTGGTCTGTTCGGCCAGGCGCAGCAGGCGCTTGAGGCCGCGTTGCTGCCAGCTCAGGCCCAGCAGGCCGAGCGGCACCGAGAGTGCGGCGGCGAGGGCGAAGCCCCAGGAGTGACCCAGCCAGATGCCGATCAGGAAGCCGATCTGGCTGACCATGATGAACGGCAGCCAGTCCTGCAGCACCGGCAGCCACTTGTCGCGGCGCGGGATGGCCGACTTGCCATCATTGATGCGCTTGTACAGCGCTTCGGCGCGGCGGACCTGCTCGGCAGTCGGTTTTACCCGTACCGACTCGTAACCCACGATCTGGTTGTTGTCGTAGATCGGCGTGACGTAGGCGTTTACCCAGTAGTGATCGCCGCTTTTGCAGCGGTTCTTGACGATGCCCATCCAGGGCAGGCCTTGCTTGAGGGTGGTCCACATATGGGCAAACACCGCAGGCGGCACGTCCGGGTGGCGAACCAGGTTGTGTGGCGCACGCATCAGTTCGTCCCGGGAGAAACCACTGATCTCGATGAAAGCTTCGTTGCAGTACGTAATGACACCCTTGGCATCGGTAGTCGAAATCAACCGTTGTTGGGCAGGGAAAGTCCGTTCGCGCTGGGTAATCGGCTGGTTGTTACGCATAAGCTGTTCAATCCGCAAGGCTTTCGCGTGGTATCGGCTAACGCGCGAAATTATTGAATGAATATTTGGGTTTTATTGATCCTGCTCAATATTCTCTTGAGGCAGGTGAGTTACGAGAAGTCGTCACGTTCATGTAATTTGCGCGCATTCTTTCACATTTTTGCAACACAAGTCAGTGAGTGACCGATGGTTCATAGTGGTGCAAGGTGTGGAAAAGGTGAAAAACACCCAGTGCAGCAGGCTCCAGTCAGGAAGCCCGGGTAATGGCGGCCAGGTGCTAGTCGACAGGTTTTCAGCGGTCTCAAGATCGAGCGCCGCCCGCGCGGCGCATCGCGAGCAAGCTCGCTCCTACATTTGCTGCAACGCGCCATGGTCTGTGGGATTGGCGAAGTCAGCCTTGGTGCATGGCTGGAGAGTGCGAAGAGGCTGAAGCGCCAGCCTTAAAATCGAGTCGAACCACCAAGGCAGTCAACCATGGCCTGACAGGCATAGGCACGTTGCAAAAAATGTAGGAGCGAGCTTGCTCGCGATGCGCCGCGCGGGCAGCGCTCGATCTAGAGAGCGCTAAACAACTCCCGGCATGCACTTGGTAGCCATCACTCGCTCCTCTCAATGGGCAATCAATTGCCGCAACACGTAATGCAGAATGCCGCCCGCCTTGAAGTACTCCACCTCATTCAAGGTATCGATGCGACAGAGCACGGCGATGGTTTCCTGGCTCCCGTCCTCGCGGCTGATACGCAGGTGCAGGCTCATCCGCGGTTCGATGCGTGCACCGGTAAGCCCGAGGATATCAATCTGCTCGCGGCCGCTGAGCTTGAGCAGCTTGCGGTCCTGTCCGGCGCTGAACTGCAGCGGCAGCACGCCCATGCCCACCAGGTTGGAGCGGTGGATGCGTTCGAAGCTTTCCGCCAGCACCGCCTTGACCCCCAGCAGGTTGGTGCCTTTTGCTGCCCAGTCGCGGCTGGAGCCGGTGCCGTATTCCTGCCCGGCGATCACCACCAGCGGCGTGCCTTCATCGCGGTAACGCATGGCCGCGTCGTAGATCGCCAGTTTTTCTCCGCTGGGGATGTGCAGGGTGTTGCCGCCTTCCTCGCCGCCGAGCATTTCGTTGCGGATACGGATGTTGGCGAAGGTGCCGCGCATCATCACTTCATGGTTGCCGCGCCGCGAGCCGTAGGAGTTGAAGTCGCGCGGTTCCACGCCCTTGTCCCGCAGGTAGCGCCCGGCCGGGCTGTCGGCCTTGATATTGCCGGCAGGGGAGATGTGGTCGGTGGTCACCGAGTCCCCCAGCAGCGCTAGAATCCGCGCGCCGTGGACGTCCTCGATGGTCGGCGGCGGGCCGGAAATCCCTTCGAAGAACGGCGGATGCTGGATGTAGGTGGAATCGTCCTGCCAGACATAGGTCGCGGCTTGCGGCACTTCGATTGCCTGCCATTGCTCGTCGCCGGCGAAGACCTCGGCGTATTCCTTGTGGAACATTGCCGTGTCCACCTGCGCAACCGCCGCGGCGATTTCCTGCTGGCTCGGCCAGATATCCCGCAGGTACACCGGCTGGCCGCTGGCGTCGTTGCCCAGCGGATCGCGGGTCAGGTCGACGCGCACGCTACCGGCCAAGGCGTAGGCCACCACCAGCGGCGGCGAGGCCAGCCAGTTGGTCTTGACCAGCGGATGCACCCGGCCTTCGAAGTTGCGGTTGCCCGACAGCACCGACGCCACCACCAGATCAGCCTTGGCGATGGCGGCCTCGATCGGGTCGGCTAGCGGCCCGGAGTTGCCGATGCAGGTGGTGCAGCCGTAGCCCACCAGATCGAAGCCCAGTGCGTCGAGATAGTGGGTCAGGCCGGCGGCGTCGTAGTAATCGGTCACGACCTTGGAGCCGGGGGCCAGCGAACTCTTCACCCAAGGCTTGCGTTGCAGGCCCTTTTCCACAGCCTTTTTCGCCAGAAGGCCGGCGGCCATCATCACGCTGGGGTTGGAGGTGTTGGTGCAGGAGGTGATCGCAGCGATCACCACGGCGCCGTCTTTTAGCGCGTGTTCCTGGCCGTCGAGGCTGAAGCGCGTCTCGCCGGGTTGGTCGCTGTCGGCGCCGCTGTTGGCGCGCCGCACGTTCAAACCGAGGAAATCATCAAAGGCCTGGCTGACGCCGGGCAGCGCGACCCGGTCCTGCGGCCGTTTCGGCCCGGCCAGGCTGGCCTGCACTTCGTGCATGTCGAGCGCCAGGGTGTCGCTGAACAGCGGCTCCTGGCCGGGCAAGCGCCACAGGCCCTGGGCCTTGCAATAGGCTTCGACCAGTTCCACGGTTTCCGTCGGTCGGCCCGACAGGCGCAGGTAATCCAGGGTGACATCGTCCACCGGGAAGAAGCCGCAGGTAGCGCCGTATTCCGGGGCCATATTGGCCAGGGTGGCGCGGTCGGCCAGCGGCAGGTCGGCGAGGCCGTCGCCGTAGAACTCGACGAATTTCCCTACCACACCTTTCTTGCGCAGCATTTGCGTGACTGTCAGCACCAGGTCGGTGGCGGTGATGCCTTCGCGCAGCTTGCCGGTGAGTTTGAAGCCGATCACTTCGGGAATCAGCATCGACACCGGCTGGCCGAGCATCGCCGCCTCGGCTTCGATACCGCCCACGCCCCAGCCAAGCACGCCGAGGCCGTTGATCATGGTGGTGTGGGAGTCGGTGCCGACCAGGGTGTCGGGGAAGGCGTAGGTACGGCCGTCTTCCTCGCGGGTCCAGACGGTGCGGCCGAGGTATTCCAGGTTGACCTGGTGGCAGATGCCGGTGCCGGGCGGCACCACGCGGAAGTTGTCGAACGCGTTCTGGCCCCAGCGCAGGAAGGCGTAGCGTTCGCCGTTGCGCTGCATTTCGATATCGACGTTCTGCGCGAAGGCGCTCGGGGTGGCGTAGCGATCGACCATCACTGAGTGATCGATCACCAGGTCCACCGGCGACAGCGGGTTGATCCGCTGTGGATCGCCGCCCGCCTGGGCCATGGCCGCGCGCATGGCGGCCAGGTCGACCACCGCCGGCACGCCGGTGAAGTCCTGCATCAACACCCGCGCCGGGCGGTACTGGATCTCGCGGTCCGAGCGGCGCTCGCGCTGCCAGTCGGCGAGGGCGGTAAGGTCGGCGCCGGTGACGGTCTTGCCGTCTTCCCAGCGCAGCAGGTTTTCCAGCAGCACCTTCAGCGACATCGGCAGGCGCTGCAGGTCGCCCAGTTGGCGGGCGGCCTCGGTCAGGCTGTAGTAATGATAGGGGCGGCCATTCACCGCCAGGATCTTGAGGGTTTTCAGGCTGTCGAGCGAGGGCATTGACCAACTCCTTCTGCGCTGGTGAGCGGCCTTGCTGTCGCCGCTTCACCGCCGCGATGACGATCCGCACGGTACGGACCTGGCTGAACAGTCAGGTTAGGCTCTGTATGAAAAGCCTTGATACTCGGTGATGCTGCGTTGAAAACAGCCTCGGAATGCTCATTTACAACCCGTAAACTCCGCTTCCTCGGCTGTTTTCGCCTTGCCTGACCTTCGTCTCAAGGCTTTTCACACAGAGCCTAGTCCTGTTTCATCGACCTGACCCTTTACTGGACCGGCGGGGCATGTCGCCAGTTCCGAAACTCCTTTATCATTCGCCGATTTTCACCGGGGCTGCTTGTCCCCGGTCAGGGCTGGGGCGCATCGGCTGCCAGCCGTTCTGGAGTGAGTGATGAATACCCTGTTCATGCATTGCCGGCCCGGTTTCGAGGGCGAGGTCTGTTCCGAGATCAGTGAACACGCCGCGCGTCTTGGCGTTGCCGGCTATGCCAAGGCCAAGCCGCAGAGCGCCTGCGCCGAGTTCATCTGCAACGACGCCGAAGGCGCCGAGCGGATGATGCGCGAGCTGCGTTTCAACCAGTTGATCTTCCCTCGCCAATGGGCGCGCGGCAGCTTTGTCGAGCTGCCGGAAACCGACCGCATCAGCGTGCTGCTGGAGCATCTGGCGGATTACCCGGTGGCCGGCAGTCTCTGGCTGGAAGTGATGGACAGCAACGACGGCAAGGAGCTTTCGACCTTCTGCCGCAAGTTCGAAGGCCCGCTGCGCAAGGCCTTGCTCAAGGCCGGCCGTCTGGTCGAGGACGGCCCGAGCGCGCGGCTGTTGCTGACCTTCGTCAGCGGTCGTCGGGTGTTTCTCGGCGTGGCCGACACGGGCAACTCGGCGATGTGGCCGATGGGCATCCCGCGCCTTAAATTCCCCCGCGAGGCGCCAAGCCGCTCGACCCTCAAGCTGGAAGAGGCCTGGCACCACTTCATCCCGCGCGACCAGTGGGAGCAGCGTCTGTCCGATGACATGACCGGCGTTGACCTCGGCGCTGCGCCGGGCGGCTGGACCTACCAACTGGTCCGCCGCGGCATGCTGGTGACCGCCATCGATAACGGCCCGATGGCCGAGAGCCTGATGGACACCGGGCTGGTCCAGCACCTGATGGTCGACGGTTTCACCTGGAAGCCCAAGCAGACCGTGGACTGGATGGTCTGCGACATCGTCGAGAAACCGGCGCGCACCGCGTCGATGGTCGAGGAATGGCTGGGCGGCGGGCACTGCCGCGAGGCGGTGGTCAACCTGAAGCTGCCGATGAAGCAGCGCTACGCCGAGGTGCGCCGTCTGCTGGACCGCATCGAGGAAGGCTTCAAGGCGCGCAAGGTAAAAGTCTCGATCGGCTGCAAGCAGCTCTATCACGACCGCGAGGAAGTGACCTGCCACCTGCGCCGTCTCGACCTCAAGCCGCGCTGAATTCGCTTACTGATTACGGAGTCCCGAATGACCGATCTCACCCCTGATGCCGTGCTCGACGCCACCGGCCTGAACTGCCCGGAGCCGGTGATGATGCTGCACCAGCACGTGCGCGACCTCGCCGCAGGCGGCTTGCTCAAGGTCATCGCCACCGATCCCTCGACCCGCCGCGATATCCCCAAGTTCTGCGTGTTCCTGGGTCACGAACTGGTGCAGCAGCAGGAAGAAGACGGCACCTACTTCTACTGGATCCGCAAGAAGCTCGACTGAGCCTTCAGCGCCCCGCCCGGCGAATATGCCGGCGGGTGCTGCGCGCGAGGCGGGTCGACAGCATCAGCGCCGCGCAGGTCAGGCCGGCGATCAGCCCTTGCCACAAGCCGCTTGGGCCGCTGGCCGGGCCGAAGGCATCGGTCAGGCCGAGCAGGTAGCCGACCGGCAGGCCGATGCCCCAATACGCGAACAGGGTCAGGATCATCGTCACCCGGGTGTCCTGGTAACCGCGCAGCGCACCGGCGCAAATCACCTGGATGGCGTCGGAGAACTGGTACAGCGCGGCGAACACGATGAGCATCGCGGCAATCTGGATAACCGTGGTGTCCGGGGTGTAGATCCCCGCGATCTGCTCGCGCAGCAACAGGATCAGGCTGGCCGAGAACGCGGCGAACACCAGTGCCGTGCCCAGCCCGACCAAGGCGGCGAAGCGCGCCTGGTACGGGTCGCCGGCACCCACCGCCTGACCGACCCGCACGGTCACTGCCATCCCCAGCGAATACGGAATCATGAACAGCAGCGAGCTGATGTTCAGGGCGATCTGGTGCCCGGCCACCACGGTCGGGCCGAGGCTGCCGATCAGCAGGGCAATCACCGCGAAGATGCTCGATTCGGCGAACACCGCGATGCCGATCGGCAGGCCGATACCGAGCAGGCGCTTGATCACCGCCCACTGCGGCCGGTCGAGCCTGACCAGTACGCGACTACTGGCGTAGGCCGGAGCCCAGCGGCTCCAGGCCGCCATGCTCAGGGCCATGAACCAGCCGACGATGCCGGTGGCCCAGCCGCAACCGACACCGCCCAGCGCCGGCATGCCGAAGTGACCGTAGATCAGCACCCAGTTCAGCGGAATGTTCAGCAACAGCCCGCACAGGCCGATGACCATGCTCGGCCGGGTGCGCCCCAGGCCATCGCTGTAGCAGCGCAGCACGTAATACAGGGCGATGCCGGGGAAACCGAAGGCGATGCCTTGCAGATAGCCCATGCTCGGGCCGATCAGTTGCGGGTCGACCTTCATCAGCCGCAGGATCGGTTCGGCGCTGAGTAGCATGGCGCTGGACAGCAGACCTACCACCAGCGCCAGCCACAGTGCCTGGCGTACCAGCGGGCCGATTTCGCCGTGCTGGCCGGCGCCGAAGCGCTGCGCCACTTTTGGGGTGGTGGCGAGGAGGATGCCGGTCATCAGCAGGTACACCGGAATCCAGATCGAATTGCCCAGTGCCACCGCAGCCAGGTCCTCGGGGCTGACCCGGCCCGCCATCACTGCATCGACGAAGCCCATGGCGGTGGTCGCCAGTTGCGCGACGATGATCGGCGTGGCGAGGTGCAGCAGCCCGCGTGTTTCGGCGCGTATTCGGGCGGGGCGGGAGAGGGTGGTTGTAGCGGAAAGGGTCACTAGGCGGTCGTCCGGTGGCAGTGTGCGGAAAACCGGGCAGTCTACGCCCTGACGCATTGGTCAGGAAATGGGTGGGTTGGATGTGCAGGTCGATCGCAACACCTTGTAGCCCCTTACCCACTCCCGGCCCTACACTGCGCTCCCCCACAGGAGAGCACCATGCTGATAGTTGCCGACGAAAACATCCCGCTGCTCGATGCCTTTTTTGCCGGGTTTGGCGAGATCCGCCGCTATCCCGGCCGCGCTATCGACCGCGACTGCGTGCGCGATGCCGACGTGTTGCTGGTGCGCTCGGTGACCAAGGTCGACCGTGCTTTGCTGGAGGGCAGCCGGGTGCGCTTCGTCGGCACCTGCACCATCGGCACCGATCACCTGGACCTGCCGTATTTCGCCGAGGCCGGTATTCACTGGTCCAGCGCGCCGGGCTGCAATGCCCGTGGGGTGGTGGATTATGTGCTGGGCAGCCTGCTGACCCTCGCCGAGCTGGATGGCGCGGACCTGGCGTCGCGCACCTACGGTGTGGTTGGCGCCGGTGAGGTCGGCGGGCGTCTGGTCGAAGTGCTGCGCGGGCTGGGCTGGAAGGTGCTGGTCTGCGATCCGCCGCGGCAGGCGACGGAGGGCGGTGAGTATGTCGGTCTGGAGCAGATTCTCGCCGAATGCGACGTCATCAGCCTGCATACCCCGCTGACCCGCTCGGGCGAGCAGGCCACCTGGCATCTGCTGGACGCCGAACGCCTGGCGAGCCTGCGCGAGGGCGCCTGGCTGATCAACGCCAGCCGTGGCCCGGTTATCGACAACATCGCGCTGCGGGAGCTGTTGCTGGATCGCGAGGATGTGCTGGCGGTGCTGGACGTCTGGGAAGAAGAGCCACTGGTGGACCCGGAGTTGGCCGACCTGTGCGTTATCGCCACCCCGCATATTGCCGGCTACAGCCTCGACGGCAAGCAGCGCGGCACTGCGCAGATCTATCAGGCGTTCTGTGCCTGGCGTGGCGAGACGGCGCAGGTCTGGCTTGCCGATTTGCTGCCGCGCCCGTGGCTGGCGCGGCTGGAGTTGCAGGGCGACAGCGACCCGGTCTGGGCGCTGGCGACGCTGTGCCGGGCGGTCTATGACCCGCGACGCGACGATGCCGATTTCCGCCGTAGCCTGAGCGCCGATCCGGCGCAGCAGCGGGCGAACTTCGACCTGTTGCGCAAGGGCTATCCGGTGCGGCGGGAAATCGAGGGGCTGCGGGTGAGGATCGACGGGGAGTCGGTGGCGTTGCGGCAGATTGCTTTGGCGTTGGGGTGTGTGCTGGAAAACTGACCGGCGCGCCACATCAAATGGATAAGCCCGCAACACCCAGCCCCACAAGTCCACAAAAAACCAATAAAAAACCCGGCGCAGGCGCCGGGTTTCGAATGAGGTGGAGCTTCAGCTCTTCTTCGCCGGTGCGACCCGGCTTTTTTCCAGTTCGCTGCACGCTTGCTGGATCATCTGCTCGGTGATCGGGATCTCGCGCCCTTGGGCGTCGATGATCGAACCGTGCACCGGTACAGGTTGTACCGAACGTTGCTGGGTATTCGCGCTGCTATGTTGCAAGCTCATTTCCTGTCTCCTCTTCAGGTGGCTAGCCTAGATTAAATCCGCGTGATGACCGGTCTGTTACAACTCCATCGCCGTTCACATCATGCGAGCAATCAGTCCACCAGAAAGTTCAGTGCAGAGCCAGAGGTGCTTTAGACCGATCCGGTCTATGGCCTGTGCCCCTGCGTTGTAAACCCCCGCGCTCAATGGCGGCAATACGCCTTGCGGGTGTAGGCTGCACGGCAGATCCGACAGACGGCAGCCCTCATGTTCAATCCGCTTTCCTCGCGTCAGCGCCAGGCACTCCAGCTGGCCTGGCGTTTCGTTCGTCCGTACCGCAAACAGTCGTTGCTCGCCTTGCTGGCGCTGGTGGTGACAGCGGGCATCACCTTGTCCATGGGCCAGGGTATCCGCCTGTTGGTGGACCAGGGTTTCGTGACCCGCTCGGCCGACCTGCTCGGACAGTCCATCGCACTGTTTATGGCCTTGGTGCTGGCCCTGGCAGTGGGCACGTTCGCCCGTTTCTACCTGGTGTCGTGGATCGGCGAGCGGGTGGTGGCCGATATTCGCCAACAGGTGTTCGATCACCTGATCAGCCTGCATCCCGGCTTTTTCGAGCACAACCGCAGTTCCGAAATCCAGTCGCGGCTGACCGCCGACACCACGCTGCTGCAATCGGTGATCGGCTCGTCGCTGTCGTTGTTCCTGCGCAACACGCTGATGGTCCTGGGTGGCATCGTGCTGCTGTTCGTCACCAACCCCAAGCTGACCAGCATCGTGGTGCTGGCGCTGCCGTTGGTGGTGGCGCCGATTCTGATCTTCGGCCGTCGGGTGCGCTCGTTGTCCCGGGAGAGCCAGGACCGCATCGCCGATGTCGGCAGCTACGTCGCCGAAACCCTCGGCCAGATCAAGACCGTGCAGGCCTACAACCACCAGCCACGGGATCGCCAGCGTTTCGGCGAGACGGTGGAAGCGGCCTTCGCCACGGCGCGCAAACGTATTGTCCAGCGCGCTTGGCTGATCACGCTGGTGATCGTGCTGGTGTTGGGTGCGGTGGGGGTGATGCTCTGGGTCGGCGGGATGGATGTGATCGCCGGGCGTATCTCCGGTGGCGAGTTGGCCGCTTTTGTCTTCTACAGCCTGATCGTCGGCAGCGCTTTCGGCACCGTCAGTGAAGTGATTGGTGAGTTGCAGCGCGCCGCGGGCGCCGCCGAGCGTATTGCCGAATTGCTCGCCGCGCGCAGCGAGATTGTCGCCCCAGCGGACGGTGGCGTGCCTCTGCCGCCACGGGTGAGCGGCCGGCTGGAGTTGCAGGCGGTGCGCTTTGCCTACCCGTCGCGCGCCTCGCGACCTGCGATCGATGGCCTCGACCTGACCGTCGAACCGGGCCAGACCCTGGCGCTGGTGGGGCCGTCCGGTGCGGGCAAGTCGACGCTGTTCGACCTGCTGCTGCGTTTCTACGATCCACAACAAGGGCAGATCCTGCTCGACGGCCAGCCCCTGACCCGGCTCGACCCGCAGGAGCTGCGCCGGCATTTCGCCCTGGTGGCGCAGAACCCGGCGCTGTTCTTCGGCAGTGTCGAGGACAACATCCGCTACGGCCGCGCCGACGCCAGTTTCGCCGAGGTCGAAGCTGCTGCCCGCAGCGCGCATGCCCACGAATTCATCCTGCAATTGCCCAACGGCTACCAGACTCACCTTGGTGACGCCGGCCTCGGCCTGTCCGGCGGTCAGCGCCAGCGCCTGGCGATTGCCCGGGCCTTGCTGGTGGATGCGCCGATCCTGCTGCTGGACGAGGCCACCAGCGCCCTTGATGCGCAGAGCGAGTACCTGATTCAGCAAGCCCTGCCGACCTTGATGGCCGGGCGCACGACGCTGGTGATCGCCCATCGCCTGGCCACGGTGCAGCATGCCGATCGCATCGCGGTGATCGATCAGGGCAAGGTGGTGGCGGTGGGGACGCACCTACAGTTGATCGCCGAAAGCCCGCTGTATGCGCGGTTGGCGGAATTGCAGTTTGGCTCTTGATCCAGTTTTTTACAGTTATGTGACAAGATTTGTATCGACTGTCACATTTCTGTAGCAATCCCCTGAGAGTATCAATTTCAACTGTTGCGTAAGTGCTCGATGCAGTTTCGCTGCCGTCACCTGATGGCAGCTTTTTTTTGCCCGTGATTCGAGGACATGGACGTCTTTGGTCGGCGATTGCCGCCGTTTCCATCCTTTGTTCCGAGATCCCGCCGATGCCTCTGCGTACCTCCCTGAGAATGCAAATCCTCGCCCTGCTCGCGGGCAGCCTGTTGGCGATGTTGCTGATCGCCCTGGTCTGTTTCCGTTTGCTGTCCGCCAGTGTCGATGGCTACAGCCAACTGGTCAGTGGTCCGTTGCGGGCGTCGCAGCAGATCGATGAAGCCAACCTGCAATTCAAGATCCAGGTCCAGGAGTGGAAGAACGTGCTGCTGCGCGGCAAGCAGCCGGCGGACCTGGACAAGTACTGGCAGCAGTTCCAGGCGCAGGAGCGCCAGGTGCAGGACATCCTCGGCCAACTGGTGCGGGAGAACGCTGGCGATGCGCCGTTGCACAACAGCCTTGTGCAGTTGAAGGACAGTCACCGGCAGTTGGGCGAGGCCTATGCCCGCGGTCGCGAGGCGTTTCTTGCGGCGGGGGCTGATCCGGCGGCGGGGGACTTGGCGGTCAAGGGCGTGGACCGTGCGGCCAGCGAGCAGATGAGCGCGCTGGTCAGCCAGTTGCGCGCCGCGTCCACGGCGCAGGCCGGAGAACTCAGCGAGCAGGCGCAGCGCACCGTCTGGCTGGGCCTGTCGATCATGTTGCTGTCGGCGCTGGCGATTGGACTGTTCAGCCTGTGGCTGGTCAACCGCAGCCTGATCGAGCCGATCCGGCGCCTGATCGAATACGTCGCTCACCTCAGCCAGGGCCGTTTCGATGCCCGCGTTGCCAGCGATCGTCAGGACGAACTGGGCCGGCTGGCGGTGGCGGCCAACACCCTGCGTGACTTCCTCGCCGACACCGTTGGCCGTCTGCAGGACAACGCCGGCGAGCTGGAAAGCGCCAGCGGCGAGCTGCGCACGCTGGCGGGCGGCATGGCCCGCGGGACCGACGACCAGTTCCAGCGCACCGACCAGGTGGCCACGGCGATGCACGAAATGTCCGCCACTGCCCAGGAAGTCGCCCGCCATGCCGCAGAAGCGGCACGCGCGGCGGACGATGCCGACCACAGCGCCCAGGCCGGCGAGCAGGTAATGCAGGCGACCATCGACACCATTTCCCGGGTCAACCGCGAAATCGCCGGGACTGCCGGGGTGATCCGTCACCTGGAGCAGGACAGCGGACGGATCGGCAAGGTGCTGGAAGTGATCCGCGGCATTGCCGAGCAGACCAACCTGCTGGCGCTCAACGCGGCTATCGAAGCGGCGCGGGCCGGTGAGGCCGGGCGTGGTTTTGCGGTGGTGGCCGATGAAGTGCGCAATCTGGCGCAGCGCACGGCGTCGTCCATTGCCGAAATCAACCAGATCATCAGCGCGGTGCAGTCCGGTGCGGTGGAAGCGGTCAAGGCCATCGAGGCGGGTCAGACGCAGAGCGAGGAGGGGGCCGAGCAGGTTCAGCGCGCGGGAGACATGTTGAAACGTATCACCCTGGCGGTGGAGGAGATCCGCGATATGAACCGGCAGATCGCCACCGCCGCCGAGGAGCAGACCAGCGTTGCCGAAGATATCTCCCGCAATCTGGTGGAAATCACCCGTATCGCCACCGACAACCAGGGCGCCGTGCAACGTACCGAACGCGCCGGCCATCGCCTGCATGAACTCTCCGGGCAACTGGGCGCAGTCACCGCGCGTTTGTCCGCTTGAACGTTTAAGCCTGGGGGAAATCCGCCACTTGCTGGCTAAACAGGCAGCAAGCCTGGCGAGATCCCGCCATCAAAACCGGCAAATATGGGGTGCGACCACACGCCTCGCCTATTAGTCGTTGGTCGAGCTGAAGTTGGCCCGCTTCCTGCTTTAGGCCGGACAGCGCGGGCCATGTCCCGTGTTTAGACCAGAGGCTGCCGCGGCAGCCACGGCAAAAGACCGCTCCCCGCTTCTCCGATACCCCAGCCATTCGCCAGTGCTGGGTCCGGCGCAACCGTCCGGGCCTTGTGCATGTTCGGCATCGTGTGAGCAAAACCATAAAACCAGGGCGTGCACCCGGGTGTGGCGGTCAGGCCAATCACTTCACTTCAATTGGATTGAAATATGAAAAAAATCCTTTTGGCGCTCCTGTGCCTGAGCGTCATTGGTTGTTCCAAGCCTAGTGAACCGGAAAAGACTGTCGATGTGCTGTTGATCGGCGGCGGCATCATGAGTGCCAGCCTCGGGACCTACCTCCACGAACTCGAACCCCAGTGGTCGATCAACATCTATGAGCGCATGGATCAGGTCGCCGAAGAAAGCTCCAACGCCTGGAACAACGCCGGTACCGGTCACTCCGCGTTCTGCGAGCTGAACTACACCAGCGAAGGCGCCGACGGCAAGATCGACATCAGCAAGGCCGTGGCGATCAACGAGCAGTTCGAAATCTCCAAGCAGTTCTGGGCCTATCAGGTCGAGCAGGACGTGCTGCGCAACCCGACGTCGTTCATCAACAGCGTGCCGCACATGAGCTTCGTCTGGGGCGACAAGAACGTCGAGTTCCTCAAGAAGCGCCATGAAGCCCTGCAGCACAGCTCGCTGTTCCGCGGCATGGAGTTCTCCGAGGACCACGCGCAGATCGCCAAGTGGGTGCCGATCGTGATGGAAGGCCGCGCCGCCGACCAGAAGATCGCCGCGACCCGCATGCCGATCGGTACTGACGTGAACTTCGGCGAAATCACCCGCCAACTGGTGGGCTCGCTGACCAAGAGCGAGAACGTCAAGCTGCACGTGCGCCACGAAGTCCGCGACATCAAGCGCAATGCCGACAACACCTGGACCGTGGTCGTTGCCGACCTCGGCAACAAGGGCGTCGAGTCCAGCGTCAAGGCCAAGTTCGTCTTCATCGGTGCCGGTGGTGGCGCGCTGAAGCTGCTGCAGAAGTCCGGCATTCCTGAAGCCGAAGGCTATGCCGGCTTCCCGGTGGGCGGCCAGTTCCTGATGACCGACAACCAGGACATCGTTTCTCGCCACAAGGCCAAGCTCTACGGCAAGGCTTCGGTCGGCGCGCCGCCGATGTCGGTTCCGCATCTGGACACCCGCGTCATCGATGGCAAGGAAGTCCTGCTGTTCGGCCCGTTCGCGACCTTCTCCACCAAGTTCCTGAAAAACGGTTCGCTGCTGGACATGTTTGCGGCCCTGACCAGCCACAACATCATGCCGATGACCCATGCCGGTATCGACAACATCGACCTGAGCACCTACCTGATGGGCCAGTTGATGCTGAGCTTCGACGACCGCATGGCGGCGCTGCGCGAGTACTTCCCGCAGGCGAAGAACGAAGACTGGAAATTGCTGCAGGCCGGCCAGCGCGTACAGGTGATCAAGAAAGATCCGGTGCACGGCGGCATTCTGCAGTTCGGTACCGAGATCGTTGCGTCTGAAGACGGCAGCATTGCCGCGCTGCTGGGTGCATCGCCAGGTGCTTCCACCGCTGCGCCGATCATGCTCAGCGTGCTGGAAAAGACCTTCAAGGACCGCATCAAGACCCCTGAATGGCAGGAAGGTCTGAAGAAGATCGTTCCGACCTATGGCCAGAAGCTCAACAACAACCTTGAGCTGACCAACAAGACCCGCGAGTGGACCAGCTCGCGTCTGGGCCTGACCTTCATGCCGGTGCTGCCGGAAGAAGTGGCGGCTGAGCCGGTGGCTGCTCAGTAGTGCTTCGCGAGCAAGCTCGCTCCTACAAAGGAATATGCAAAATCTTGTAGGAGCGAGCTTGCTCGCGATCACCCAGTCAGCTCAGGCGTGACTGGCTCACCCCACAATCAATGCTTTTTCTTCTTGTCCCCAAGGTGATTGCCCAGCGCACCACCCGCGGCCCCGCCCAGGCCGGCGCCAATCGTCGCACCGGTGCTGCCACCGAGCTTGTTGCCCAGCAACGAACCACCTGCCGAACCCAGGCCGCCACCGACTGCTGCCTTGGCCTTGTTGCCTTTCTTCGCCGCTACGGCACCACCCGCCGCGCCGCCGACACCGGCACCAATAGCCGCGCCGGTGCTGCCACCGATCTGCTGGCCGACCACGTTACCCAGTGCACCGCCCAGGCCACCGCCCAGTGCAGCAGTGCCATCGCCCGCGACGGCGCCTTGTGCGAACAGCAGGCCCAGAGTGACGGCGACAAAAGTCTTGCGCATGAAAAACAACCTCAAGGAAAAAGCGTGCGATCAGGCACGCGAAATGGGGCACTCCGGGCTTGCCGGACCACTCCAGGAAAAAACGGGGGCGTACACGAAAAAGCCCGCGAGAAGCGGGCTTGGACGATGAGCGATCTGGTCGGAGAGACAGGATTCGAACCTGCGGCCTTCTCGTCCCGAACGAGACGCGCTACCTGGCTGCGCTACACTCCGATGAGGAAAATTCTACTCAAAATATTTCCATCTACAAAGCAGCTTCGAGCTGGAAGCTTTAACCCACAAGAAGGGGCAGGATGCGCCGCAATTTCCTCTTGCAGCTTGCAGCTCGAAACTTGTGGCTGCTCTTAGAGCTCTTTGACGGTGCGGATCTGGTCCTTGTTGACGCGGGTGCGCTTGCCGTCCAGTTGTTCGAATTCGTAGAAGCCGGAATCTTCGTCGTAGCTCGGGGTGTCCACGGCCTGGATTTCACGGCCGTCGTTGAGGGTAATCACGGTCGGCGAAGCGCAACCGGCGAGGGCGCCAAGACCGAGGGCAAGCAGGAAAGCAGGAAGGGTCCGTTGAATCATGGTGAATCTCCAATAGGTGAAGGCCGGGTATTGTTCTTCAGACGCATGTGGTTACAGCAAGTTCCTTGCGATCATTAGCGTAGTGGCTAATCGCGTCATTGACCGGGGGCAATACCTGGTCGGCCAAGCCACGCGAGGCCTCTTTCCCTGTGATATAACACCGCCCATTCCCATTCTTCAACGGACCCAATGCCATGAAAGCCAAGGCAGACGCCCCCTTCGTGCCGCTCAACATCGCCGTGTTGACTGTCAGCGACACCCGCACGCTGGAAACCGACACCTCCGGCCAGGTCTTCGTCGATCGCCTCACCGAGGCCGGTCACAACCTCGCTGAGCGGGTACTGCTCAAGGACGACCTGTACAAGATCCGCGCCCAGGTCGCCACTTGGATCGCCGAAGAGGTGGTGCAGGTCGTGCTGATTACCGGCGGCACCGGTTTCACCGGTCGCGACAGCACCCCCGAGGCGGTCACCTGTTTGCTGGACAAGCAGGTCGATGGCTTCGGCGAGCTGTTCCGGCAGATTTCGTTGGCCGATATTGGCACCTCCACCGTGCAGTCCCGCGCCTTGGCCGGGCTGGCCAATGGCACGTTGGTGTGCTGCCTGCCGGGTTCGACCAATGCCGTGCGCACTGGTTGGGACGGCATCCTCGCCGAGCAACTGGACAACCGTCATCGCCCGTGCAACTTCGTTCCGCACCTGAAGCAGGCCGCGCCCTGTGAAAGCCGTGGCTGAGTTGCCGGCGGCCAAGCCGCTGTTGCCGGTCGAGGCGGCGCTCGAGCGCCTGCTGGCGCTGGCCGAGGCGGCGCCGATCACTGAAGTCGAAGACGTCACCCTGGCGGATGCCGAGGGTCGGGTGTTGGCCAATGACCTGCACGCCACCCTCGACCTGCCGCCGTGGCCGAACAGCGCCATGGATGGCTACGCCTTGCGCGTGAGCGACTGGCAGGGCGAGCCGCTGCCGGTCAGCCAGCGGATCTTCGCCGGGCAATCGCCCGAGCCGCTGCAACCCGGCACGTGTGCGCGCATCTTCACTGGAGCGCCGGTGCCCGCAGGCGCTGATTGCGTCGAGATGCAGGAAAACGCTGAAGTGCTGGATGACCAGCGCGTGCGCTTCACCGAAGCCTTGAGCACGGGCCAGAACATTCGCCCGCAAGGCCAGGAAACCCGCGCCGGCGAGCTGGTGCTGGTAGCCGGAACCCGGCTCGGCCCGATCGAGCTGGGCCTCGCGGCCACCCTCGGCTATGGCCGAGTCACGGTGGTGCGGCGGGTGCGGGTTGCGGTGTTGTCTACCGGGGATGAGCTGGTCGAGCCGGGTCAGCCGCTGGGGCCGGGGCAGATCTACAACAGTAACCGCCGCCTGCTGTGCAGTTGGTTGCAGCGTTTGGGCTGCGAAGTGGTGGATGCGGGAATCCTCCCGGACGATCTGGAAAAGACCCGGCAATGCCTGGGAGGGCTCGGTGATGTTGACCTGATCCTGTCCACTGGCGGTGTTTCCGTGGGCGAGGCCGATTACCTGGGTGTCGCCCTGCGCGAGGCGGGTGAACTGGCGTTGTGGAAGCTGGCGATCAAGCCCGGCAAGCCACTGACGGTTGGCCAGTACAACGGCGTGCCGGTGATCGGCCTGCCCGGTAACCCGGCTTCGACGCTGGTCACCTTCGGTTTGCTGACCCGGCCTTATCTGCTGCGCCGCCAGGGCGTGCAGGAGGTCAAGCCATTGCAGTTCGCCGTACCGGCCGGCTTCGACTGGCCGAAGTCCGGCAATCGCCGCGAATACCTGCGTGCCCGCCTGGAGCAGGGCAAGGCGCTGATCTACCGCAACCAGAGCTCCGGCGTGCTGCGCAGCGCCGCCTGGGCCGAGGGGCTGGTGGAAGTGCTGGAGGGCACGACGCCGATGCAGGGGGATATCGTGCAGTTCATTCCGCTGAGTGAGTTGCTTGGCTGAGGCTGAGCAGGTGGCTGCATCGCGCCGAATCGTCGCGATGCAGCCGCAACCCTTCAGGTCAACGGCATGATCCCGCCCATCACATCCCCAATCGCTACTGGCCGACTGGCCAGCCGCGCATGAACCCCTTCCAGTTGTGCCGCCGCCACGCTCCAGTCATGCCGCTCGCGAACAAACGCTCGCCCCGCCTCGGACAACTGCTGCATCCGCTGCGGCTGGTTGAGCAGTTGCGTGATGGTCAGGGCCAGGTCGTCTCCCGCGTCGCCCCCCAGGTAATGCTCGCCACTGCGCACCTGTAGTCCCGAAACGCCCTCGCGGGTGGTCACCACTGGCAGTCCTGCGGCCATGGCTTCGAGCAGCTTGATCTTGCAGCCGCCACTCTGGCGCAGCGGGGCGAAGAAGATCGCCGAGTGTTTTTGCAGTTCGCGCAGGTCCGGCAGGTAGCCGACCCACTCGATGCGCGGGTCGTCCCAGCGCAGTTTCCAGTGATCCGGCAGCGCATGGCCGGCGATGGCGAGGCGTACCGCCGGGTTGCTTTGCCAGACTTGCGGCAGGATCTCGTCCAGCGCCCATTCGATGGCTTCCTGGTTGGCGCAATGCTCGAAGTTGCCGACGAACAACAGGCGCTGGCTGCGCGGACAGAAGCGGATGTCCTGGTAGTGGTCGCAATCGACGCCGTTCACCACCACCTGCGTCGTCCGGCCGGTCATTTCGCTGATCTGCCGGGCATCGTAGGGGCTCACCGCCACCACTTCAGTGGCTTGTTTCAGTACCCGGGTTTCCCAGTGCCGGTAGCGCCAGCCGTCGAAGCTGTTGAACGGGCGCAGCCACAGCGGCAGGCGATCGTGGCAGGCGGCGCCCTTGCGCCATTCGACCTGATGCTCGCTGACGATGAACGGCAGGCCGCTGGCCTGCAGTGCCCGTTCGAATGGCTGGAAGCTGTAGCTGTGCTCGATCTGGATCACGTCCCAATGTTCCTGCAGCAGCGCTTCGAAGCGGTGACGCAGGTGTGGAGCGAGGCCATTGATGCTGGTGCGCATCGGGTAGCTGACATTGAGTGCCGCCAGCAGATTGAGCGGGCTGTGCAAGGGGCGGCGCGGCAGCACGATCAGGCGCTCCACCAGGGGCATCAACGCCTGTCGCGCCGGCTCGGTCAGGGGAACCCTGGATTGGGTCAGCAGGGTGATGCGATGACCTCGCTGTGCCAGGCCGCGCAACAGGTTGAACTGGCGGGTTTTGCTGCCACTGGTGGTGGGCCAGGGGAGGTAGGGCAGTGTCCAGAGTACGCGCATGACACTTCCTCGCTTGCCGGAGGGGCTTGGGCGGGTGGAACGAAAACGCCCGCGGCGCCAGCGTGGTGCTGGCTCCGACGTGACGACGCCGCGGGCATCACGGATCATCTTTCGTCAATTAAGTGACTTTTCTGATTGGTGTGGTGACTTTTGCCAATTATTTGTCGAAGCATGGTCGTGCTTACGGGATCTTTCAAATGTCATTCGTAAGATTGCAGAACTTTACGCGTGTGACGTGCAGCAACTGTCTGTCGGCTGTGGTCGAGATGGGGAGTTGAATGTCCGGCCGAGAAGGGGGTTATCGATGAGCGAACGCAAAGCGCTGCTGATTTTACATGGCAAGCAGGCGATGAACGAAGACGTCCGCGCCGCAGTCCAGGGCATGCGCGAGCGCGGTTGGCAACTGGATGTGCGCCTGACCTGGGAGGGCGGGGATGCCCAGCGGCTGGTGGATGAAGCGCTGGCGGCCGGTTATCCGCACCTGATCGCCGGTGGTGGCGATGGCACGCTGCGCGATGTAGTGCACGCCATGGCCGATGTCGACAGCGATGCCAGCCTGGTGCTGCTGCCGCTGGGCACCGCCAACGACTTTGCCCGCGCCGCTGGCATTCCGCTGGAACCGCAGGCGGCGCTGGCGCTGCTGGAGGGCGAGGCGACGTCGATCGATCTGGGTGAAGTCGGCGGTGAGGTGTTTCTCAATATGGGCACCGGCGGCTTTGGCAGCCAGGTGACGGCGAACACCTCGGAAGATTTGAAGAAAGTTCTCGGCGCCGCGGCCTATCTGTTCACCGGGCTGTCGCGGTTCAGCGAATTGAGCGCCGCTTCCGTGAGCCTGCAAGGGCCGGATTTCCACTGGCAGGGCGAGTTGCTGGCGCTGGGCATCGGCAACGGCCGCCAGGCGGGCGGTGGCCATGTGCTGTGCCCGGAGGCGCTGGTGGATGACGGGCTGCTGGACATCAGCATCTTGCCGGCACCGCAGGAAGTGGTCGGAACCCTGCGGGATCTGCTCAGCGGCGGCCTGGGGCTGGACAGCATGTTTATCCGTGCCCGACTGCCGTGGGTCGAGGTCAAGGGCTCGCAAGGGCTGGACATCAACCTCGATGGCGAGCCGCTGCAGGGTGAAAGCCTGCGTTTCCGGGTGCTGCCCGGCGCGTTGCGGGTGCACATGCCGGCGGATTCGCCGCTGCTCAGTCGTCGAGGCTGATGATTTGCTCGCGCACGGCGAACAGCACAAGCCCGGCCACGTCGTAGATCTGCAGGCGTTTCATGATCTGCGAACGGTGGGTTTCCACGGTTTTGACGCTCAGGCCGAGGCCGTTGGCGATCTCCCGGGTGGACTTGCCGCGTACGATCAGGCGCAGGATTTCCAGTTGGCGAGCGGTGAGGTTGTGGTTCTCCGCAGGTTCCACCTTCTGCGTGCGCAGCAGCGCCTGGTTGATCACCGTGTGGGCGATGGCCGGGCTGAGGTAGCGCTCGTCATTGCTCAGGGCAGCGAGGGCCTGTTCCAGTTCGGTGGCGGTGGTGTCCTTGAGCAGGTAGCCATGGGCGCCGGTCTCCAGCGCCTGCATGATCAGGTCGGGGTCGGTGTGCATCGACAGGATCAGCACCTTGCAGCGGCTGCCTTCGGCCTGCAGGTGGCTGAGGGCCTCAAGGCCGCCGATGGCGCGCATCGACAGGTCGAGCAGGACGATGTCCGGGTCCAGTTCATGGACCAGATCGACCAGTTGGCTGCCATCGCTGGCTTCGCCCACGACGGTGTAGCCGGGAATATCGGATACCAGGGCGCGGACGCCGGCACGGATCAGGGAATGGTCGTCAACCAGCAGCAATTTACAGGTCATGAAGTCTTACTTGAGTTGGCGCGCTCGCGCGAGCGGGGTGCCCAGGGAAGGAGCGCGTCGATCCGCGAGCCTTTGCCAGGCTCGCTGTGGACCGTCAGGCTGCCATTGAGCAGGTGCGCGCGTTCGGCCATGCCGGCCATTCCGCACTGGCCTTCCTCGCCGGGGTGGGAAGAGGGCAGGAAACCCTGGCCATCGTCGCTGATCGATAGCGACAGGCCTTCTGGCTTGCGCTGAAACTGCACGATCAGGTTTTGCGCCCGGGCATGGCGCAAAACGTTGGTTATCGCTTCCTGCGTGATACGGAAGGCGGCCATGACCATCTCTTCCGGGAGGCCGTCCAGGCGGCTTTTGCATTCGAGGCTCCAACGCACGTCGGTGTTGTCCAGCGTGCGCGAGAGGTGCGTGCGCAGGCTGGCTTCCAGGCCGAGGCTGTTGAGCTGGCGCGGAGCGAGGCTGGTGGCCAGGCTGCGGGCGTGGGAAAGGGTTTCGTCGAGGGTATCGCGCAAGGCGGCGCACGAATCCTGCAGGGTTTCCGGCAGGCGCCGTTGCAGCCATTCGGCCTGCAGCTTGGCGGCGGTCAGCAGTTGGCCGATGTCGTCGTGCAGTTCACGGCTCAGGCGCAGCCGCTCGCTTTCCTGCACCTTGAGCAGGCGGTCGGCCAGCTCCTGCGGGGTCATGACGATCACGTCTTTGGGTTTGCGTAGCGTGACGAGCACGCCCAGCAGGGTGATGGCCTGTAGCACCAGCAGGATCGGGGGCAGTGGCGTGGCGCTGAAGTAGCAGGCCAGGGCAACCGCCAGCGAAGCCAGGCAAGTCAGTGCTATCGCACGCTGCAACAGGGCCGTGCCGCGAGGGTGCCGGGTGAAGGTCTTGAGGCTTGAGTGCACGGAAAATGAAGCCACTGGAGTATCACTTTTCAAAGCCAGTTCGGGGTTGATTGAAAGGCTTTTTAGAGGGGCCTTCAACAACTTTTATCATCATGTTGCAACGGGCGGTCAGGCACTTTTTTAGTGCGCTGAAAGCGCCATGTTCCAGCAGTGGCAACAGTCGGCAACCGGCTCGGAGCGGCGCATGGTATCACTTCGGGGTCGAATGGTCGCGGGCCGATAATTGGTCTGAATAGTCAGGTTTTGCGGGCTGGTACGGGCGTTCCGCCTGGCGCGGATTCTAGCACTTTGCCACT
This sequence comes from Pseudomonas sp. Marseille-P9899, assembly GCF_903166565.1. NCBI lineage: Bacteria > Pseudomonadati > Pseudomonadota > Gammaproteobacteria > Pseudomonadales > Pseudomonadaceae > Pseudomonas > Pseudomonas sp. Marseille-P9899. The sequence continues at coordinate 112,825 of NZ_CAESCG010000010.1, read as the reverse complement.
ACGGCTGGCGAACTTAAACTTTCATTAAAAAGTCGGATGTACTTTTTCCAAATCGACAGAGTTGTTTTAGAACGCTGTGCTTAGTTGCACGTTAGTGCACGCAAAACACTAGCATGCTGTATGCCGGACAAGTTTTTCGTGTGCGCTTAGTTGTCGTTTGTTTGTCTTCGATCATCTTTCCGTGCGCTGCTGAAGGCTCTGGGATGCAGCGCGCGAGCTGATCAGACGTTTTCGACGGATTGATTGCACGGCGTCCGCGCAGGATCGAGTGCCTTGTCCAGATGTGTGAGCAACTCCTGTTGTTCTTCACTGTCCAGGTTCAGTGAGCCGGTAAACGGATCGATCAACTCGATCTGCCAGGCCAGCAGGCTCAGGCACGCTTCAAGGATACCCAGCGCCGTTCCGCGCAGCGGGTTACGCAGAGGGCTCGGTTCCAGCAGGGCGATCAGTTGCTCGCAGAAATCGGCGATCTGCACCTGCTCCCGAGGCCCGGCTTTTTCCATAAGGGTGCGGAGGGTGCTAATCAGGCAATCACTGGCATCCGCATCCTCGCCAATCAACTGGAAATGTTGCAAGCAGTCGTGGGCGCGGCTCAAGAGTGCGTGGGCGTCATCCAGGAAATCGTGTAGCGGGCTCATATCCGGTGAGTCGTTCAGCATCAGTCGGCTCCTGGCTGGCATAGGCAACAGGCCTGGAAGCAGACGGGTGACAGGTCAGGGACAGAGGCTGGCCACAGCGAAGTGATAGCGAACAAGGGCCTGACTCCATTCATGCATTGAGAATGGCGTCACATTAATGGCTAACTGATTTCACGAACATCAGGTCCCGCCCGATTGATGGTAGGGGTTTCCCTGATGGAGAATTTAAGGTGTGGCCCCGTTGCGGAGCAGGATGGCAGGAAAAACTGTGAGTGCAGTAAAGCATGATGCTAAAGTGATATCAACGCTTCACGGAGCATTTTCTTCATAGGGTCAAGCTGTCGCATAAGCGGCCGATATAAGGCCGATGCATATTTACCTTTTGCAACAAGCCTGGGGGATTCAATGGCTGGCATTCTCGACTCGGTAGACCAAAGGACACAGCTGGTAGGCGAGAACCGCCTGGAAATCCTCATGTTTCGCCTCGCGGGGCGGCAGTTGTTCGCGATCAACGTCTTCAAGGTGCAGGAAGTCCTGCAGTTGCCCAAGCTGACCCTGATGCCCCAGCGCCACACCTATGTCTGCGGCGTGGTCAACCTGCGCGGCCAGACCCTGCCGGTTATCGACCTGTCGCAAGCCATTGGCATGCGCCCCCTGGAACCGGGTCCGAACAGCACCATCATCGTCACCGAGTACAACCGCTCTGTGCAGGCCTTCCTCGTCGGTGGCGTCGACCGCATCGTCAACATGAACTGGGAAGCGATCCTGCCGCCGCCAACCAGCGCGGGGCGTCAGCATTACCTCACCGCCATCAGCAAGGTCGACGAGCAGTTGGTGGAAATCATCGACGTGGAAAAGGTGCTGGCGGAAATCGTGCCGTACAACGCCAAGGTTTCCCGGGAAAAGCTCGACGATCCGGTCCTGCGCCGCGCCTATGGCCGCGAAGTGCTGCTGGTGGACGACTCCACTGTGGCCCTGGCGCAATTGCGTGAAACCCTCTCCCAGTTGGGCGTGAAGTTGCACGTGGCCAGCGATGGCCTCAAGGCCCTGAAAATGCTCAAGGGCTGGGCGGATGCTGGCGAGGATGTCTGCGAAAAACTGCTGATGATCTTCACCGACGCCGAAATGCCGGAAATGGACGGCTATCGCCTGACCACGGAGATCCGCAACGATCCGCGCCTGCGCGCGCTGTACGTGGTACTGCACACTTCGCTGTCCGGCAGCTTCAACGAATCCATGGTGAAGAAGGTCGGTTGCGACAACTTCCTCTCCAAGTTCCAGCCTGACCGCCTGGTGGATGTGGTCCGCCAGCGCCTGATGCTCGACGAAGCAACCGTCTGACCCCACACCTGCCCGGCAGCCATTGCCGGGCATCGGGTGTAAGCTGCGCTTTTTCGTCAGGGAGCATCGGCTCATGCGTTTGAGTGCGCTTTATCGTTACCCGGTCAAATCCGCACAGGGCGAAGCGCTGCAGCAGTCGCCCGCCGGGCTGCTGGGCCTGGCCGGTGATCGTCGCTGGATGCTGGTGGATGCTGGCAACAATCGTTTTCTGACCCAGCGCGCTTTCCCACAGATGAGCCAGTTGTCGGCGCTGTACGCGGCTGACGGCGGACTGCTGCTCAATGCACCGGGCCAGTCAACGCTGCATGTCGCGGTGCCGAGCCCGGACGATGCGCTGCGTGGCGTCACCATCTGGCGCGATACCCTCCAGGTTCCGGATACCGGCGATGCCGCGGCGGAGTGGCTGAGCGCCTTTATGGGACGTGCGGTGCGTCTGGTGCATGTGCCTGAAAAGCGCACACGCTACTTGCCTTCTGGTTATGGCGAAAACAGTGATCGCGTGGCTTTCGCTGACGGCTTCCCATTGCTGCTGATTGGTCAGGCGTCGCTTGATGACCTGACGCAGCGGGTCGGTCGCCCCATGGAAATGATGCGTTTTCGTCCGAATCTGGTCATCGAGGGCAGCGAACCGTTCGCCGAGGATGGCTGGAAACGTATTCGCATTGGCCAGCAAACCTTCCGTGTGGTCAAACCGTGCGGGCGCTGCATCCTCACCACCATCGACCCGGCCACCGGCGAACGCAGCCCGGACCGCGAGCCGTTTGCCACGCTGATGAATTATCGGCAGAAGGAAGGGGAGGCCATGTTCGGCCAGAACCTGGTGGCCGACGGTGAAGGTGCGCTAGAGGTGGGGATGGCGGTTGAGGTGCTGGAGTAAGGGCCCGCTAAAGCGGGCCCCGAATCCGATCACTGATCGTCGAAATAACGCTCATGCCAGTCCACCAGCGGCTGCGGTGAATTGAGCTTCTGCCCGTAGATCACCGCATAAGACAGCACGTTCTGCACGTACTGGCGGGTTTCGTCGAATGGGATCGATTCGACCCAGACGTCGAAACTCAGGTGGTCCGCGCCGCGCAGCCACTGCCGCACGCGGCCCGGGCCGGCGTTGTACGCGGCCGAGGCGAGCACCCGGTTGCCATTGAACTGACCATGGACCTGGCTCAGGTACGCCGCGCCGAGCTGGATGTTCTTGTCCGGGTTGAGCACCTGGGCCGGCGAAGCCAGCGGAATGCTGAACTTGCGTGCGGTTTCCTTGGCGGTGGCCGGCATCAGTTGCATCAGGCCGCTGGCGCCGACGCTGGAGCGGGCGTCGTCCATGAACGCGCTTTCCTGGCGGGTGATGGCGAATACCCAGCTTGAATGCAGGCCGCGCACCTTGGCTTCGCGCACCAGCGTGTCGCGGTGGGCCATCGGGAAGCGGATATCCAGGTCATCCCAATATTGCGCCTGGCTGATGGTGCGAATGGCCGGGAAGTACCAGCGCAGGTCGTAGGCGATGCGCGCCTGGGCGACCATTTCGTCACGGTTGAAGTGACGGCTGACGTGGTACCACTCGCGGCGACCGTCAACGATCTGCCCGCGCTCATGGAATTCCAGTGCCCGGCGCACGCCCGGGGTATTACGCACCTTGTTCATCAGCTGCTGGCTGATCACCAGCGGCTTGTTGTTCAACTGGTACGGCGTTTGTGCGCGGTCGGCGGCGAGGAAACCATAGAAGTCACGCTCGCGCGCCACGGTCTTGTACAGCAACGGGATTTGCGGGTTCTGCGGCTGGGCCAGCTCCAGGCTGCGGGCCTGCCAGTAGCGCCAGCGGTTGGTGGTGGCCAGATCCTGCGGCAGGCGCTTGGTCAACTCGTAGGCATCTTCCCAGCGACCCAGGCGTAGCAGCAGGCGCAGGCGCCATTCGCTGACGGTGTTGTCGCGCAGTTGCGGGTCGTAGCGGGTCATCAGGTCGAGGCCGCGCGGATCGTAGCGGCGGGCCAGGGTCAGGCCGATTTCGCGGGCGATGGCGACTTTTTCGTCGCTGGAGAAATGCATGCGGGTGGCGTAGTCGTCCAGCAGCGCCATGGCCCGGTCCGGGTCCTGACGGGCCAGGCGGCGCAAGCCGAGGCTGACCACATCGGACATCGCTTCGTTGACCGGCACGAAGCGCGACGGCTGATTGAGCAGTTCGGGCTTCTGCGCGACATCGATCAACAGGCGGCCTTGTTCGCCGAGGGTCGGCAGGGTCTTCACCAGATTGGTGGCCAGCGCGTAGTTGCGCGCCTGGGCTGCCAGCTTGGTGCGCTGCCAGCGCTTGGCTTCGGTCAGTTGACCCTGGGCAGCCCACTGGTCGAACAGTACGTCACAGGCGGCCGGTTGCGATTTGCCCACCAGCCAGAGTTTTTCCGCAGTGGCAAAGCCTTCGGCGCGCAGGCCGTGGCCCAACTGGTATTGGCCGTTGAGGCAGTCCAGTTCGGTGAAATTGAGTTTGGGATCGTAGTACTTGATGAAGGTCTGCCACTCGCCGCGTTCGGCGAGCCAGCGCAACCAGCGCAGCTTCATCCAGTTGGCCTGGGGCAGGTCGCCATTCTTGGCCAGGAAGCTCTCGATCTCGGCGTTGCTGGAGGTCTTGAGTCGCGCGGTCAGCTCGTCGTAGGCCAGGTACGGCTCCAGCGGATAGTCCTGCAGGGCCGCGGCGTAACGTCGGTAGGGCCCGGTATCGCCCTTGGCCAGCGCGCGCTTGGCTTCGTCGTACATCTGGCGTTGTTGGGCGAGGTCGGCAGCCTGCACGGCACCGGCCACGGAGGCCGAGAGGAGCAGGCAGGAAACGATGTTGAGCAGGCGGCGCATGATACTTCCAGACAGTTGACCAAAACGAGTGTCGGCGTCGCCAGCACTGTGGGTTCACGGGCTTAAGCTTAGCCGTTTGCCCGCGCCGGATGAAAGCATTGTGCTTGCATCCGGATGTAACGCGCTGCGGGCTGGCGGACGGCCATGTGTACTGTGTTGCCCGGTCAAGTCAGGTAGAATGCGCGCCCGCTTTCTGGAGAACAACATGACCCTGCTCAAATTCAGCGATGTGTCCCTCGCTTTTGGCACCATGCCCTTACTGGACAAGGTGTCCTGGCAGATCGCCCGTGGTGAGCGGGTCTGCATCATCGGCCGCAACGGCACCGGCAAATCGAGCATGATGCGCCTGGTCAAGGGCGACCAAAAGGCCGATGACGGCGAAATCTGGCGTGCGCCGGGGCTGAAAATCGGTGAGCTGCCGCAAGAATTGCCGGTAGCCGACGACCGTACCGTATTCGACGTGGTTGCCGAAGGCCTGGCCGGCGTCGGCGCATTGCTCGCCGAGTACCACCACCTGAGCCAGAACATCCATACCGATGCCGATCTGGAAAAACTCATGCACGTCCAGCAGGACCTGGAAGCCCGCGACGGCTGGCGCTTGCAGCAACTGGTGGACAGCACCCTGAGCCGCCTGCAGTTGCCGGCCGACAAGACCCTGGCCGAGCTGTCCGGTGGCTGGCGCCGCCGCGTACTGCTGGCGCAGGCGCTGGTGTGCGAGCCGGACCTGCTGCTTCTCGACGAGCCGACCAACCACCTGGACATCGGTGCCATCGCCTGGCTGGAAGATGCCCTCAGCGGTTTCGGCGGCGCGGTGCTGTTCATCACTCACGACCGTTCTTTCCTGCAGAACCTGGCCACGCGCATTCTTGAACTGGACCGTGGCGGCCTGATCGACTGGAACGGCGACTACGCCAGCTTCCTGGTGCACAAGGAGGCCGCACTGGCCGCCGAGGAAACCGCCAACGCGCTGTTCGACAAGCGCCTGGCCCAGGAAGAGGTCTGGATTCGCCAGGGCATCAAGGCCCGGCGTACCCGTAACGAAGGCCGTGTGCGTGCGCTGAAGGCGCTGCGGGTCGAGCGTAGCGAACGTCGCGAGCGCCAGGGCAAGGCCAATATCCTGATCGAGTCCGCGGAGAAGTCCGGCAAGCAGGTAATGGTGCTGGAAAACGTCAGCTTCGCTCACCCCGGCGGCCCGACCCTGGTCAAGGATTTCTCGATGGTCCTGCAGCGCGAGGACCGTATCGGCCTGCTGGGTGCCAACGGTACCGGCAAGACCACGCTGCTCAAGCTGATGCTCGGTGACCTGGAGCCGACCGGCGGCAAGGTTGATTCGGGTACGCGTCTGGAAGTGGCTTACTTCGACCAGTTGCGTAACCAGCTGGAGCTGGAAAAGACCGTTATCGACAACCTCGCCGAAGGTCGCGACTTCATCGATATCGACGGCCAGAGCCGCCATGTCCTGAGCTACCTCGGTGACTTCCTGTTCAGCCCGCAGCGTGCGCGCACGCCGGTCAAGGCGCTGTCCGGGGGCGAGCGCGCGCGGTTGCTGCTGGCCAAGCTGTTCAGCAAGCCGGCCAACCTGCTGGTACTCGACGAACCGACCAACGACCTCGACGTGGAAACCCTGGAGCTGCTGGAAGAAGTACTGGCGGGCTACAAGGGCACCGTGCTGATGGTCAGCCACGACCGGGCATTCCTCGACAACGTGGTGACCAGCACTCTGGTGTTCGAGGGCGAGGGCAAGGTACGTGAGTATGTCGGCGGCTATCAGGACTGGATCCGTCAGGGCGGTTCGCCGCGTCTGCTGGGCGTCAGCGAGAGCAAGTCCGGCAAGTCCGAGCTGAACACTGCGGTGGTCACCGCACCTGCGGCCGAGCCTGCACCGGTTGCGGCGCCTGCGGATACCAAGAAAAAGCTCAGCTACAAGTTCCAGCGCGAGCTGGAAGCCCTGCCGGGCCAGATTGAGGCGGTTGAACAGAAGATCGCCGCGATCCAGCTGCAGATTTCCGATGCGGGCTTCTATCAGAAGTCCAGCGAGCACACCAGCAAGGTGCTGGGTGACCTCGAGAAAATGCAGGCAGAGCTGGACGTGCTGGTCGAGCGCTGGGCCGAACTGGACGGTTGAGGCGGGAAGGGGCCCGGAGCGAATGCTCCGGGCCTTTTTGCGTTACTCGGCTTTCTTCTGCAGGCGGACCGCCAGGACATCGCAAGGCGCGCCATGCAGCACGTCATTGGCGGTGGAGCCAAGCAGCAGGGCCAGGCCGTGGCGGCCATGGCTGCCGACCACGATCAGGTCGCATTTCTGCTCCTTGGCCAACTGGTGGATCTCCTGGCGTGGCTGGCCATAGGTCAGGTGCGAATCGCCGCGATTGATTTCCGGGTATTTGTTAAACAGACGCTCCAGGCGCTCCTTGGCCTGGTCGAACTGCTGCTGTTGCAGTTGCGACAGGTCCATCGGCACGTCGCCACCAAACGCCATGGCCATCGGCTCGACGATATGCACCAGCGACACTTTGGCATTGCCCGGGGTGGCCAGCTCGCGGGCGCGTTTGATGACCGGGTCGCATTCTTCGGTCAGGTCGACGGCGACCAGTATGTGTTCGTAGGGCATGAGAGGCTCTCCTGACAATCGCGATAGTTAAAGTATGGTCCGTTTCAGGCTGATCGCATCCAGTGCGGCTAACCAGCTCATTTGCAAAGTCTTGATAGGAATAACAGATATGACGGTCTGGGTAGTAGTGTCAATCCTCGCGCTGATCCTCAGTCCGCTGGCCTGGCTGTTGCCTTCGCGGCGGATGAGCGGGCGTATGGCGCTGCGTCTGGAGGCTCGACGCATGGGGCTGGCGATGCAGCTTGCACCGCAGACCTGGCCGCACTGGCTGCCGGAAGAACCACCGGGCACCTGTGCGCAATACCATCAGGCCCGACGCCGTGGCAGCAGCGATGTCTGGTGTTATTGGCAGACCACGCCGGGCACCTGGCTCAACCAGTGGCGCGAGCCCTGCGTCGATGAGCGGGTGCTGGAACAGCTCAAGCGGTTGCCGCCGAGTGTTTATAAAGTCGAGGCCACTGCGCAGATGGTCGCCCTCTGCTGGGGCGAGCGTGAGGATGCCTCGGTGTTGCAGAATGTTGCTGAGGCGTTGAAAACCCTCGCATGAAAAAAGCCCGCCAGGTTTCCCGGGCGGGCTGTATGCATCGAAAAAAAAGGCCAGGCAGGCCGGGAAGTGCTTCAGTAGCTCGCAGTGTAGTGCGCGATTTATTTTCGTGCCCGGTAAAACGCCCTTCTTTTTTCTCCTCCACGCTGTTTATGCGCCGGATCCATTTGCCGCGCGCAACGTCTAATCGCTTACGTGAATGATGGTGGATCACCGTCATGGCGAGTTGCTCAAGTCTCAACCAGAAATGACTGGAAAGTCGCGTTTGTCCAGCGCTCATGGGGGTTTGACAAAGCCGACCTTTTCGGTGACTGTGTGCACACCCGAATCAAACGGGCGTATGAATTGAGCGTTTGTATCGTCAGAAAGCTCGTACAGAATCCCGACTATCGCGCTGACGGGTATGTCTGGGACAACGGATCGACATCCAACGGCCATGAGCCGGTCGACCGTCGTCACAGCGATCAGCGTGTACAGTTCAGCTTCCATATCGTGGAGATCAGTTGATGATTTACGAAGGTAAAGCCATCACGGTTAAGGCTCTTGAAAGCGGCATCGTCGAACTGAAGTTCGACCTCAAGGGTGAGTCCGTCAACAAATTCAACCGTCTTACCCTGAACGAACTGCGTCAGGCGGTGGACACCATCAAGGCCGACGCATCGATCAAAGGCGTGATTGTCAGCAGTGGCAAGGACGTCTTCATCGTCGGCGCGGACATCACCGAGTTTGTCGATAACTTCAAGCTGCCCGAGGCCGAGCTGGTTGCCGGCAACCTGGAAGCCAACCGCATTTTCAGCGACTTCGAAGACCTCGGCGTGCCGACCGTCGTTGCCATCAATGGCATTGCTCTGGGCGGCGGCCTGGAAATGTGCCTCGCGGCCGACTTCCGGGTCATGTCCAGCAGCGCCAAGATCGGCCTGCCGGAAGTCAAACTGGGTATCTACCCGGGCTTCGGCGGTACCGTTCGCCTGCCGCGCCTGATCGGCGCCGACAACGCGGTCGAGTGGATCGCATCGGGCAAGGAAAACCGTGCTGAAGACGCACTGAAAGTTGGCGCTGTCGACGCTGTTGTCGCCCCCGAGAAGCTGGCTGAAGCAGCTCTGGACCTGATCAAGCGCGCCATCAGCGGCGAGTTCGACCACAAGGCCAAGCGTCAGCCGAAGCTGGAAAAACTCAAGCTCAACGCCATCGAGCAGATGATGGCCTTCGAAACCGCCAAGGGCTTCGTTGCTGGCCAGGCCGGCCCGAACTACCCAGCGCCGGTCGAAGCGATCAAGACCATCCAGAAAGCCGCCAACTTCGGTCGGGACAAGGCGCTGGAAGTCGAGGCCGCCGGCTTCGCCAAACTGGCCAAGACTTCGGTTGCCGAAAGCCTGATCGGTCTGTTCCTGAACGACCAGGAACTCAAGCGCAAAGCCAAGGCCCACGACGAAATCGCCCATGACGTGAAGCAGGCCGCCGTACTCGGCGCCGGCATCATGGGTGGCGGTATCGCCTACCAGTCCGCGGTCAAGGGCACGCCGATCCTGATGAAGGATATCCGCGAAGAAGCCATCCAGCTGGGCCTGAACGAAGCCTCCAAGCTGCTCGGCAAGCGCGTCGAGAAAGGTCGTCTGACCCCGGCCAAGATGGCCGAGGCGCTGAACGCGATTCGTCCGACCCTGTCCTACGGCGATTTCGCCAACGTCGACATCGTCGTCGAAGCCGTGGTCGAGAACCCGAAAGTTAAGCAGGCCGTTCTGGCCGAGGTCGAAGGTCAGGTCAAGGACGATGCGATTCTCGCCTCGAACACCTCGACCATCTCCATCAACCTGCTGGCCAAGGCGCTCAAGCGTCCGGAAAACTTCGTCGGCATGCACTTCTTCAACCCGGTGCACATGATGCCGCTGGTCGAAGTCATCCGTGGCGAGAAGTCCAGTGAAGTGGCCGTCGCCACCACCGTGGCCTACGCCAAGAAAATGGGCAAGAACCCGATCGTCGTCAACGACTGCCCGGGCTTCCTGGTCAACCGCGTGCTGTTCCCGTACTTCGGCGGTTTCGCCAAGCTGGTCAGCGCTGGTGTGGACTTCGTCCGCATCGACAAAGTCATGGAAAAATTCGGCTGGCCGATGGGCCCGGCGTATCTGATGGACGTGGTCGGCATCGACACCGGCCACCACGGTCGCGACGTAATGGCCGAGGGCTTCCCGGACCGCATGAAGGACGATCGTCGTTCGGCTGTCGACGCGCTGTACGAAGCCAATCGCCTGGGCCAGAAGAACGGCAAGGGCTTCTACTCCTACGAAACCGACAAGCGTGGCAAACCGAAGAAAGTCGCCGACGCCTCGGTGCTCGAAGTGCTCAAGCCGGTCATTTTCGAACAACGCGAAGTCACTGATGAAGACATCATCAACTGGATGATGGTCCCGCTGTGCCTGGAGACCGTGCGCTGCCTGGAAGACGGCATCGTCGAAACCGCGGCCGAGGCCGACATGGGTCTGGTCTACGGCATTGGTTTCCCTCCCTTCCGTGGCGGCGCGCTGCGTTACATCGATTCGATCGGTGTGGCCGAATTCGTTGCCCTGGCAGACAAGTACGCCGATCTGGGCCCGCTGTACCACCCCACCGCGAAGCTGCGTGAAATGGCCAAAAATGGTCAGAGCTTCTTCGGTTAAGCGCCCAACGGTATAGAGCGAGAGAAAATATATGAGCCTGAATCCAAGAGACGTGGTGATTGTCGACTTCGGTCGCACACCGATGGGCCGCTCCAAGGGTGGCATGCACCGCAATACCCGCGCCGAAGACATGTCCGCGCATCTGATCAGCAAAGTCCTGGAGCGCAACAGCAAGGTCGACCCGGCTGAAGTCGAGGACGTGATCTGGGGCTGTGTGAACCAGACCCTGGAGCAGGGCTGGAACATCGCGCGCATGGCGTCGCTGATGACCCAGATCCCGCACACCGCTGCGGGCCAGACCGTCAGCCGCCTGTGCGGCTCGTCCATGAGCGCGCTGCACACCGCAGCTCAAGCGATCATGACCGGCAACGGTGATGTGTTCGTCGTCGGTGGTGTCGAGCACATGGGCCACGTCAGCATGATGCACGGCGTCGATCCGAACCCGCACATGTCGCTGTACGCCGCCAAGGCCTCGGGCATGATGGGCCTGACCGCCGAGATGCTCGGCAAAATGCACGGCATCAGCCGTGAACAGCAGGATCTGTTCGGTCTGCGCTCTCACCAGCTCGCCCACAAGGCGACCGTGGAAGGCAAGTTCAAGGACGAGATCATCCCGATGCAGGGTTACGACGAGAATGGCTTCCTCAAGGTCTTCGACTACGATGAAACCATTCGTCCGGACACCACCCTGGAAAGCCTGGCCGCACTGCGCCCTGCGTTCAACCCGAAAGGCGGCACCGTGACTGCGGGTACTTCCTCGCAAATCACCGATGGCGCTTCGTGCATGATCGTGATGTCGGCCCAGCGTGCCCAGGACCTGGGCATCCAACCGCTGGCTGTGATCCGCTCGATGGCGGTGGCTGGTGTCGACCCGGCGATCATGGGCTACGGCCCGGTCCCGGCGACCCAGAAAGCGCTCAAGCGCGCGGGTCTGAGCATTGCCGACATCGACTTCTTCGAGCTCAACGAAGCCTTCGCCGCACAGGCCCTGCCGGTGCTGAAGGATCTGAAAGTGCTCGACAAGATGGACGAGAAGGTTAACCTGCACGGCGGCGCGATTGCTTTGGGCCATCCGTTCGGTTGCTCGGGTGCACGGATTTCCGGCACTCTGCTCAACGTCATGAAGCAGAACGGCGGTACCTTCGGCGTGTCGACCATGTGCGTCGGCCTCGGCCAGGGCATCACCACGGTCTTCGAGCGCGTCTGATCGCGTGGTTGACCAAACCGGGGCCTGGTGCCCCGGTTTTTGTTTTTTCGGAATTTTTTTTCAAGAGGGCCAGCGGCATGCAGATACAACCAGGCGTATACCGGCACTACAAGGGGCCTGAGTACCGTGTCTTCAGCGTTGCACAGCATTCCGAGACCGAGGAGTGGATGGTGTTTTACCAAGCCCTGTACGGCGAATTCGGCCTTTGGGTCAGGCCTCTTTCGATGTTTCTCGAGTCGGTCGAAGTTGACGGCGAGCAGGTGCCACGCTTTGCTTTGGTCAAGGCTGAAACGACACTGTTTTCCCGTCAGGATGGTGCAGGCCGCTGAACTCCCGCGCTTGACCTCATTCTATAGCCACTATATATAGCGGTGCCGCGTCAGGTACCTGCCGTGTTTTTATTTTCAGTATTCAGGAATTTTCCGATCCATGGGCAAATCGCTGGTCATTGTGGAATCCCCGGCTAAGGCCAAGACCATCAACAAGTACCTGGGCAACCAGTACGTGGTGAAGTCGAGTATCGGCCATATCCGAGACCTGCCCACCAGCGGTTCGGCCAGTGCCACCAAGGAACCGGCTGCCAAGCGTGGCAAGACCGCGGGCGAGGCTCCGGCGCTGTCGCCCAAGGAAAAGGCGCGCAAGCAACTGGTCGCCCGCATGGGTGTCGATCCCGATCATGGCTGGAAAGCCAAGTACGAGATTCTCCCGGGCAAGGAGAAGGTGATCGAGGAACTACGTCGTCTGGCCAAGGATGCCGACACCATCTATCTCGCAACCGACTTGGACCGCGAAGGGGAAGCCATTGCCTGGCACCTGCGGGAAGCCATCGGTGGGGATGACAGCCGCTACAAGCGCGTGGTGTTCAACGAAATCACCAAGAAGGCCATTCAGGAAGCCTTCTCCCAGCCAGGCGAGCTGGATATCGACCGGGTCAACGCGCAGCAGGCCCGCCGCTTCCTCGACCGCGTGGTCGGTTACATGGTCTCGCCGTTGCTGTGGCAGAAGATTGCCCGGGGCCTGTCGGCCGGTCGCGTGCAGTCGGTAGCCGTGAAGCTGGTGGTGGAGCGTGAGCGGGAAATCCGTGCCTTCATCCCGGAAGAATATTGGGAAGTCCACGCTGACCTCGGCACCGCCAAGAACGCCAAGGTGCGCTTCGAGGTTGCCCGGGAAAAAGGCGAGGCCTTCAAGCCGCTGAACGAAGCCCAGGCCATGGCGGCCCTGGAAAAGCTCAAGTCTTCCAGCTACACCGTGGCCAAGCGCGAAGACCGCCCGACCAGCAGCAAGCCGTCGGCACCCTTCATCACTTCGACCCTTCAGCAGGCGGCGAGCAATCGCCTCGGCTTCGGCGTGAAGAAGACCATGATGATGGCGCAACGGCTCTACGAAGCGGGCTACATCACCTATATGCGTACCGACTCGACCAACCTGTCGACGGACGCACTGGAGATGGCGCGTAGCTACATCGAAAGCGAATTCGGCAAGAAGTACCTGCCCGAGGCCCCACTGGTCTACGGCAGCAAGGAAGGCGCCCAGGAGGCGCACGAAGCGATTCGTCCTTCCGATGTAAATACCCATCCGAGCAAGCTCAGCGGCATGGAGCGTGATGCAGAGCGCCTGTACGAACTGATCTGGCGTCAGTTCCTGGCCTGCCAGATGCCACCGGCGCAGTACCTGTCGACCACTGTCAGCGTTGCAGCGGGTGATTTCGAGCTGCGCGCCAAGGGTCGTATCCTCAAGTTCGACGGTTACACCCGTGTGCTGCCGCAGCAAAGCAAGCCGGGCGATGACGACGTTCTGCCGGAAATGAACCAGGGCGAAGTGCTCAAGCTGATCCAGATTGATCCGAGCCAGCACTTCACCAAGCCGCCTGCGCGTTACTCCGAGGCAAGCCTGGTCAAGGAAATGGAAAAGCGCGGTATCGGTCGTCCATCGACCTACGCGGCAATCATTTCCACCATCCAGGACCGCGGCTACGTGACCCTGCACAACCGCCGCTTCTACTCCGAGAAGATGGGCGACATCGTCACCGAGCGCCTGTCGGAGAGCTTCTCCAACCTCATGGACTACGGCTTCACGGCCGGCATGGAAGAGAACCTCGATGACGTGGCCCATGGCGAGCGTGACTGGAAGAACGTGCTGGACGAGTTCTACGGTGATTTCAGCAAGAAACTGCAGGTCGCCGAGGCCAGCGAAAACGGCATGCGCGCCAACCAGCCGACCCCGACCGACATTCCGTGCAAGGAATGCGGCCGGCACATGATGATCCGCACCGCGTCCACCGGTGTGTTCCTGGGTTGCTCGGGTTACAGCCTGCCGCCGAAAGAGCGCTGCAAGGCCACCGTGAACCTGGTGCCGGGCGACGAGATTGCCGCGGATGACGAAGGCGAGTCCGAGTCCCTCGTATTGCTTGGCAAGCACCGTTGCCCGATCTGCTCGACGGCGATGGATGCCTACCTGCTGGACGAAAAGCGCAAGCTGCACATCTGTGGCAACAACCCGGATTGCACGGGTTACGAGATCGAGGAAGGCAACTACCGGATCAAGGGCTACGAAGGTCCGAGCCTGGAATGCGACAAGTGCGGCAGTGAAATGCAGCTCAAGACCGGGCGTTTCGGCAAGTTCTTCGGTTGCACCAACTCGGAGTGCAAGAACACCCGCAAACTGCTCAAGAACGGCGAAGCGGCACCACCGAAGATGGACAAGGTGGACATGCCGGAACTCAAGTGCGAGAAGGTCAACGACACCTACGTGTTGCGTGACGGCGCTTCCGGTCTTTTCCTGGCGGCCAGCCAGTTCCCGAAAAACCGCGAAACCCGTGCGCCGCTGGTGCTCGAGATCATCCCGCACAAGGATGAGATCGATCCGAAGTACCACTTCCTTTGCGAAGCGCCGCAAAAGGATCCGGATGGTCGCCCGGCGGTGATTCGCTACAGCCGCAAGACCAAGGAGCAGTACGTGCAGACCGAAGTGGAAGGCAAGCCGACCGGCTGGCGTGCGTTCTATGACGGCAATGCGTGGAAGGTCGAAGACAAGCGCTAAGCGCTGATCTTCGCGTTCGAGGGCCGTGTCTGACAGTGTCGGGCACGGCCTTTTTGTTTGTCTGGACGGACCTTATCCATAACAGATCCTTGCGCGGGGGAAACGCTTCCCCGAAACTGGCAGACCTCGCCCCGCAGCCTCATCGGAGAGCGCCTTCATGGCCCAGGAACTCTATACCCGTACCAATCAGAAAATTTTCTTCGCTGGCCTTGCGCTCGAAGGTATGGGCAAGGCTCAGGAGAGTCGAGCCATGAACGCCCAGGCGCTGCTCCAGGCCGAGCGCGAATCAGCGTTGTTTCACCTCTACGGTGCACTGCTGGGGCTGTGCCATGAAATCGCCGGCTTCTATCGCTTGCCACAGGCCGCCGCGCCGCGGGCTGAGGCTTTGCTGACCCCTGAGGTGCTGGAAGCGATCGCCATTCCGGAAATGGCCGAACTGGTGGAACTGGCCCAGCAATCAGAGACCTGGCTGGCACGACTGTTAAAAGCTTATTCCGATTTGTTCAAACCGCCGGTCGCAACAAAAGCCCCGAAAGGCGATGTCACTCAGCCGTTGATTCATGCTGTCAGCCTCGACGCACCCGAGGTGGCGCCGCTTTCTCGGAAGGAATTGGAGGAGTGGCGGCAGAATCTGAAGAAACTGACCGTCCGTTTTCGCGAGGGGTTGAGTGAGTGCTGATCGTAACGGTCACTGTTACAATGCCGGTCTTTCCTGGAGAACATTCCTGATATGCCCACGTCCTTTCTAGAAATTGTCGAGTTGCCTGATGGCCGGATCGAGCTGCGCCGTGCCGAGGACGAGGGTTCGTTGGTAACCCTGAACTTCTCCGAAGACGCCAAGGCGTTCCTGCAGGGCCAGCATGTAGAGGTGGCCAAGGCCATGCTCAGCGTTGGCGTGCAGATGGCAGGTCGTCTGGTGGAAGGTGAGATCGAGCGGGACGAAGGTCCGCGGGTCCTTCATTGATGGTGACCGGGCTTCCTCGCAATGAGGAAGCCGGACTCTCGCGGGTCAATTCAAGTATCAGCCCAAACGAATATTCAGGCTTTGCGCGCTGCCAGCGCGTGCGGCGCGGGTCAGTTGTTGCCGCGCGGCGGCGCTGACCGGGTTCAGCCAGCTCACCACGGTGTGGCTGCGGCCCAGGCGCAGGGCGTCGCAGGCCAGTTGCATCGCGCTTTGATTGCCGCGTGGTTGCAGGATCAGGATACGTTCGCGGTTGAGCCCGGCTTCGCGCAGCCAGGTCTGCGTCAGGCTGGCGGGCGGGGCGATCAGGGTCAGCCAGCGGGCATCCTGTTCTTCGCTCAGCTCACGCAGGATCGGCGCCAGCAGATTCTGGCAGTGCTCCAGCGCACCACGGAAAGACAACTCGCTGAACGCGTCCGGAGTGCTGCTGACGCGTGCGGGCGCTTCGGTTTTCAGCTTCGGCAGGACCGGCTGGGCCAGGAACGCCTCGAACAGGGTTAACTGTACTTGCTGTGGTGCGTGTGGAAACTGCATGACGCCTCCTGATTTATCGGCGAATGACGCCGACACTCAAACCCTCGATCACCAGATCCTGTTCTTTCAGGTTCACCTCGATGGGCGCGAATTCGGGGTTCTCCGCAAGCAGCCAGACCTTGCTGCCTTCACGTTTGAAGCGCTTGACCGTCACTTCGTCACCCAGTCGGGCTACGACGATCTGACCATTGCGCGCTTCACGGCAGGTGTGTATGGCCAGCAGGTCGCCGTCGTAGATGCCGACGTCCTTCATGCTCATGCCGTGCACGCGTAGCAGGTAGTCGGCGCGAGGATGGAAGAAGGTGGGGTTGATGGCGCAGGATTCCTCGATGTGTTGCTGGGCGAGGATGGGCGCGCCGGCGGCCACGCGACCGATGATCGGCAGCGAGCTGTCGTCCTGGCTCTGGCGTGCTTCGAAGCCGGGGATGCGGATACCGCGGGAAGCACCGGGGGTCATTTCGATGGCGCCTTTTCGCGCCAGCGCCTTGAGGTGCTCCTCGGCGGCGTTGGGAGACTTGAAGCCCAGTTCCTGGGCGATTTCAGCCCGGGTAGGGGGGAAGCCGTTGTCTTCCAGGCAGCGCTTGATAAAAGCCAGAATCTCAGCTTGGCGTGGCGTCAGTTTTAGCATGTCGATGGCTCTGTCTTTTTATACAGTGACTGGGATTATATACAGTAGAAGTGTCGCTGCAAGCATGAAGCTGCAAGCAGCCGGAAAAAGCCGCGTGAACTTTGCCCGCCTGGCGCCTGAAGCTGTGATCTAATTGCCCGCCTGACTTGACAGTCACGACCATGAAACGTATGTTTCAAACAACTGTTTGTCAGGTGGATTACCCATGGCCCAATCGGAAACCGTTGAACGCATTCTCGATGCTGCCGAGCAGCTGTTCGCGGAAAAAGGGTTCGCTGAAACGTCGTTGCGGCTGATCACCAGCAAAGCCGGAGTCAATCTGGCTGCGGTCAACTATCACTTTGGTTCGAAGAAGGCGCTGATCCAAGCGGTCTTCTCCCGTTTCCTCGGGCCTTTCTGCCAGAGCCTCGAGCGTGAACTGGATCGCCGACAGGCGCGTCCCGAGCACAAGCCGAACCTGGAAGAACTGCTGGAGATGCTGGTAGAGCAGGCGCTGGTGGTGCAGCCACGCAGCGGCAACGACCTGTCCATCTTCATGCGGTTGCTGGGCCTGGCCTTCAGCCAGAGCCAAGGGCACCTGCGACGTTACCTGGAAGACATGTACGGCAAAGTGTTCCGCCGTTACATGCTGCTGGTCAATGAAGCCGCTCCGCGCATCCCGCCTATCGAGCTGTTCTGGCGCGTGCACTTCATGCTCGGCGCCGCAGCGTTCAGCATGTCGGGGATCAAGGCGCTGCGGGCCATCGCGGAAACCGATTTCGGCATCAACACCTCCATCGAGCAAGTCATGCGCCTGATGGTGCCGTTTCTTGCCGCCGGCATGCGTGCCGACAGCGGTGTCACGGACGAGGCGATGGCTGCCGCGCAACTGCGTCCGCGCAACAAGTCAGGTAGCGCGCCGGCACCGGCCAAGGCCTGATTCGCGACTGGGCGCGACGACTGGCTTCGGCTAAGCTAGCGCCCCATGTCTACTCTCGATCTGCTGCACATTTCCCTCGCCGACCAATGCCTCTACGGGTTCTCCCAAGGCCGTCTGGTCGTGCGTCTGCCGGTGTCCACGGCGCTCAATGGTCCAGGTGAAAACAACGGCTCCGGCTGCACGCCGCGCGGCCGGCATCAGGTGCGCGCGAAGATCGGCGCCGGGCTGCCTCAAGGCGCGGTGCTTCGCGGGCGACGCTGGACCGGTGAAACCTGGACCCCCGCCCTGCACGCACAATTTCCCGGACGCGACTGGATCCTCTCGCGGATTCTCTGGCTCAGCGGCTGCGAGCCCGGCCGCAACCGCCTCGGCGCGGTGGACACCTTCCGTCGTTATATTTACCTGCATGGCACACCGGACACCGAACCTATGGGCGTGCCGCTGTCCCATGGCTGCGTGCGCCTGCGCAATGCCGATCTGGTGAGTCTGTTCGAGCGGGTTCCGGCGCATTGTCCGGTGCAAATTGAAGAAGCCGCCTGCCCGCAGTGGGCCAGCGCCCCCGTCAACTGAAGGATCATTTATGAGTGCCAGCCTGCAAGGCTCCCTGATGGTGGATATCGCCGGTACCTGGCTGACCGCCGAAGACCGCCACCTCCTGCGCCAGCCCGAAGTGGCCGGCCTGATCATTTTTGCGCGCAATATCGACAGCCCGCGCCAGGTGCGCGAGCTGACCGCGTCGATTCGCGCCATTCGCCCTGAGCTGATCCTTGCCGTCGACCAAGAAGGCGGCCGCGTGCAGCGCCTGCGCCAGGGCTTCGTGCGCCTGCCGGCGATGCGTGCAATTGCCGACAACCCCAATGCCGAGTACCTGGCGGAGCAGTGCGGTTGGCTGATGGCCACCGAAGTCCTGGCGGTCGGCCTGGACCTGAGCTTCGCGCCGGTGCTGGACCTCGACCACCAGCGCAGTGCCGTGGTCGGCAGCCGTGCTTTCGAAGGCGATCCTGAGCGGGCGACCGCGCTCGCCGGCGCGTTTATCCGCGGCATGAACGCCGCCGGCATGGCCGCCTGTGGCAAGCACTTCCCCGGCCACGGCTGGGCGGAAGCCGACTCTCATGTCGCAATTCCCACCGACGAGCGCAGCCTGGAGCAGATCCGTGCGGCGGACCTGGTGCCGTTCACTCGCCTGAGCGGTCAACTGGCCGCAGTGATGCCGGCCCATGTGATTTATCCACAGGTCGACAACCAGCCGGCAGGCTTCTCCCGCCGCTGGCTGCAAGACATCCTGCGTGGCGAGTTGGGCTTCGACGGGGTTATCTTCAGCGATGACCTGTCCATGGCCGGCGCCCATGTGGTCGGCGACGCGGCCAGTCGCATCGAGGCCGCGCTGACGGCCGGTTGCGACATGGGCCTTGTGTGCAATGACCGCGCGGCGGCCGAGCTGGCCTTGAGTGCTGCCCAGCGCTTGAAGGTCACGCCATCGCCGCGCATCGCCGCCATGCGCGGCCAGGGCTTTGCCCGTACCGACTACCGCCAGCAGCCGCGTTGGCTGGAAGCGCTGGGCGCCTTGAAGCAGGCCCAGTTGGTCGACTGACCGCCGAGCATGCCCGCCGTCGAGAGACGGCGGGCTGTTGCCTTCATCACTTGGCTTTCTTGCTTTCCGGCAGCGGCGCGAACAGCGCTTCGATATCGTCCGCCGCCAGCTTCCACTGGCCCGCCTCATTCCCTTCAAGCAACCCCGCAGCCAGGGCGGCTTTGTCTTTTTGCAGCTTCTGGATCTTCTCTTCCACGGTTCCGCGGGTAATCAGCTTGTAGACGAATACCGGCTTGTCCTGACCTATGCGGTAGGCGCGGTCGGTGGCCTGGTTTTCCGTGGCCGGGTTCCACCAGGGGTCGTAGTGGATCACCGTATCGGCTGCGGTCAGGTTCAGCCCGGTGCCGCCGGCTTTCAGGCTGATCAGGAACACGGGCGTTTCGCCGTTCTGGAACTGCTGCACGGGCGTGCGGCGGTCCTTGGTGTCGCCGGTCAGCAGGCTGTAGCTCACCTTGCGCTTTTGCAGTTCTTCTTCGATCAGCGCCAGCATCGAGGTGAACTGCGAGAACAGCAGGATGCGCCGGCCTTCGTTGAGCAGCTCATCGAGCATGTCCATCAGGCTGCCCAGCTTGCCCTTGTCGGACTGCGGACCTTTGACATTGGCGTTGGCCACCAGGCGCAGGTCACAGCACACCTGGCGCAGCTTCAGCAGGGCATCAAGGATGACGATCTGGCTACGCGCCGCACCGCTGCGGGTGATTTCGGCGCGGACCTTGCTGTCCATGGCCACGCGCACCGTTTCATAGGTATCGCGCTGGGCATCGCTGAGGTCGACCCAGTGGATGATCTCGCTCTTGGCTGGCAGTTCCTTGGCCACCTGCTCCTTGGTACGGCGCAGCAGAAACGGGCGAATGCGGCCGGCCAGATGGCTCATGCGCTCGCCGTCGCCATGTTTTTCGATCGGGGTGCGGTAGTCGCGGGCGAAGCGTTTGCTGTCGCCCAGCCAGCCCGGCATCAGGAAGTGGAAGATCGACCAGAGTTCGCCGAGGTTGTTTTCCATGGGCGTGCCGGTCAGGCACAGGCGCTGGGTGGCCTTTAGCTCGCGCGCGGCTTGTGCGGCCTTGCTGGTGGCGTTCTTGATGTTTTGCGCTTCATCGAGGATCACCAGGTGCCAGTCGATCGGGGTGAAGTGCTCCAGGTCCCGGGGCAGCAACGCGTAGGTGCTGAGCACCAGGTCGTAGTCCTTCAGGTTGGCGAAGTGCTTGGTGCGACCCGGCCCGTGCAGGGCGATCACGCGCAGTTGCGGGGTGAAGCGCTCGGCTTCGTCCAGCCAGTTCGGGATCAGGCTGGTGGGCATGACGGCAAGTGCCGGGCTCTGCAGGCGGCCGGCGTTCTTTTCCGTCAGCACGTGGCTGAGGGTCTGCAGGGTCTTGCCCAGGCCCATGTCGTCGCCGAGCAGGCCGCCGATGTCCAGGCTGCGCAGTGTTTGCAGCCAGCTCAGGCCTTCCAGTTGATAGGGGCGCAGTGTTGCATTGAGGCCTTCCGGTGCCTGGACTTCGGTGTACTGGGCGCTTTTCAGGCGCGTCGCAAAGTCGCGTACACGTTCGCCGCCGAGCCAGGTGAGGGGCACCTCGTCCAGGTTGCTCAGGCGCGCCGCATCCGGTGCGGCAAGACGCAGTGAGCGGCCATCATTTTCGGTCAGGTACAGCTCGCCCAAGGTGGCCATCAGCGGCTTGATGCGCGCGTAGGGCAGGGCGACTCGGGCTGCGGCGCTGCCATGGCGGTGGCGATTCAGGTCGATCAGCAGGTGTTCGTCGTCACCGCGTCTGGCCAGTTCGCCGGACCGAAGCAGTTCGGGGTTGCTGCGCAGCAGGTGCAGGAGGATCGGCAGAAGGCTGTGACGCTCGCCGTTGACGACGATGCCCAGTTCCAGGTCGAACCACTGTTGGCTGGGGTTCTCCTCGATATCGGCGTACCAGTCGTCGACCTCCTGCAGGATGAACGCGAAGTCATCGTGGATCTCCAGCTCCCAGCCGGCCTCGCGCAACGCCGGGATGCCCTCGCGGGCGAATGCCAGCCACTGCTGGTCGGTGTCGAGCAGGAGCAGTTCCCCGGCAGTCTCCGGCAGCGCCTTGCTTTGCCGGGTGGCGACCTTGAAGCCCCAGCGTTGCAGGGTTTTCCTGAACGCCTGTTCGGCCTGTGTGTCGCGCTGAATATGTTGGGTGGTGCTGCCGACCAGGCGGGTCGGGGATTTTCCGTCGGTGCCACTGGCGCGGACGCCGTCATAGTTGAAAGAGAGCGCGGCGCGGTGTTGCAGTTGCCGTTGCATGCGCCCGGTTTTCGGGGCGTAGGCGCTGAATTCGTGGCTGCCCAGGATCAGGTGGGCAGCGGGGCTTAGATGGTCGATTGTTTCTTCCTGCAATTTTGTCGGGGTCGGGACCTGCTGATTCAGCGCGCTCAGGCGGTGGCTGAGTTGTGCCACCAGCGGTTCCGGAACGTCCGGGGCGCGGGTGAGTTGCAGGGCGACGTAAGGGTCCAGGTCGTGCTGGAGCAGGCCGGCCTGCA
The DNA here is from genome assembly GCF_903166565.1 of Pseudomonas sp. Marseille-P9899. Classification (NCBI taxonomy): domain Bacteria; kingdom Pseudomonadati; phylum Pseudomonadota; class Gammaproteobacteria; order Pseudomonadales; family Pseudomonadaceae; genus Pseudomonas; species Pseudomonas sp. Marseille-P9899. The sequence continues at coordinate 90,821 of NZ_CAESCG010000010.1, read as the reverse complement.
AGGTCAGTCCGCTTAGGTAATACAGCGGCTGGAAGGGGAGTGTCATGCCCACGGGCTCCTCGCCGTCATACCAGTCGCCGCGGTAGTTGCCGTTGTTCATGCGTACCCAGCGAAACTCCCCGTGCCGGGAAGGGCCGGGCTGCACGGGAGGCATGTCCTCGTCGATCATCAGTCGGCCGGTGTCCAGGGCTTGCTGGAACAGTTCGCCGTCATGTGGATCGTCTAGCGGGAAGCTCATCTGGTAGCTGCCGGGCTTGCGGTTGAGCCGCAGAAGAATCTCGCGGTCTTCGGGCATCACGTACTTCGGCGGTTCGTACAGCAGGTCATAGATCGATTGCAGCCGGGCAACCTGGATGCGGCCATCGGGTTGGCGCGTGCCCTTCTTCACATTGAGGAAGGGCGTACCGTTTTCGAGCCGGATGAAGTAGTAGACGCCACGACCCTGCCGGTCCGGTTTGGCCGCGCCGCTGTCCGCGCGAGGTTTCTCGAGGCCGTCCAGCCAGGTTTGCAGGTCGCTGGGCATTTCCTGCCCTGTGCCGGCCGTGAGCTTTTGCTGAGCATGGAACAACACGGCGGCGCAGTGCTTGCAGCTCTGGCTGACCGGGCACGAGCAGCGGCAGACAAGCCCGGGACGTCCCGCGCGAGTGAAGGCGGAAATGGTCTGCTGGTAACGATTGCCGCCTGAGCCTGCGCAGGTGGCGAGGATTATGTCGCCGCCGTTGCTCTTGATGCTGACACGCTGATCTTCTGCATAACGTAGTCCTCGACTCAGGGCGTTGTGGCTGAATCCCTCTTTCCACTTGCCGTCGGCAAGCAGCGAATCGAGCGGCCCCGGCATTCCGTTACTGCTCCATCAGTGCAGGGTCGGGCGCTGCGTTGGCGGGAGTACCGGCCTTGCGAATCTTCAACACCAGCGCCAGGTGTCCGCCATCGAGGTAGGTCAGCTCGGCGTTCTTGACGTTGCTGTTGCTTTGCTTGAACTGCTCGCTCTGGAGTACGCCGCCATTGGCGTCGAACTGGTTGACCCACAGAGTGGCTTCGACGCCGATGAAGCGGCCTTCGCTCACGCTCAGGTTGCCCTCGATGGGGAAGTGGCCGAACTGTTCCTGGCCGTCGCTGAAGGCGATTTTCGAGCCTTCGGCGCCGACGTTCTGCTGCCAGGCCTTGTGCAGCAGCACGGTGTACTGGCTGTCGGCGGCAAGGCGTTCGGCCTGCTCGGTGAGGAGCGGCTGGCGAATGTCGTAGTCGGCGACCGGCTTGGCGCCATCGCTCCAGTTTTCCGGGGCGAACTGGCTGGTGACAGCAGGCACGGCGTTCTGCCGCACCAGGATCATCTCGATCAGGTATTGGGTGTCGGCAAAGGCTGCTGGCGAGCACAGCGCCAGCAGCAGGCTCAGGTTACGAATGGCGCGCATGGATCTTCCTTCAAGCGGTTTTCGGTGTCAGGCGCTCGAACAGCGCTTCCAGTGTGGTGAATCGTTCATCGGCGCGCTCCATGGGCACCATGAACTTGAATTGCGTGGCGCCTTCGAACTTGTAGCGCTTGGGCTGACCCTGGATCAGTTTGATCAGCACCAGCGGATCGACCGGTGTCTCGGCCTCGAACTCGATCTTGCCGCCATTGGGGCCGGCATCGACTTTCTTGATGCCGAGCTTTTCCGCCTGCAACTTGAGCAGGGTCAGGCGTACCAGGTTCTTGGTCGGCTCGGGCAACAGGCCGAAGCGGTCGATCATCTCCACTTGCAGGTCCTTGAGACCTTCCTCGTCCATCGCCGAAGCGATGCGCTTGTACAGGATCAGACGGGCATGGACGTCGGGCAGGTAATCCTCGGGAATCAGTGCCGGCAACCGCAGGTTGATTTCCGGTCCGCCGCCCAGCGGCTGGTCGAGGTTCGGTTGGGTGCCCTTGCGGATGGCCTTGACCGCGCGTTCGAGCATTTCCATGTACAGGGTGAATCCGACGGCCTGGATCTGGCCGCTCTGGCCTTCGCCGAGCAACTCGCCGGCGCCGCGGATCTCCAGGTCGTTGGTTGCCAGGACGAAGCCGGCCCCCAGGTCCTGGGTGTTGGCGATGGCTTCCAGGCGCTTTTCCGCGTCGGCGCTGATTTGCTGGCGCGGTGGCGTCAGCAGGTAGGCGTAAGCCTGGTGGTGGCTGCGTCCGACCCGGCCGCGCAACTGGTGCAATTGCGCCAGGCCGAACTTGTCGGCGCGCTCGATGACGATGGTGTTGGCGCTCGGCACGTCGATGCCGGTCTCGATGATGGTCGAGGCGATCAGCACGTTGAAGCGCTTGTGGTAAAAGTCGCTCATCACCTGTTCGAGTTCGCGCTCGCGCATCTGCCCGTGGCCGATACCGATGCGCGCCTCAGGCACCAGCTCGGCGAGGTCGGCGGCGCATTTTTCGATGCTCTTCACGTCGTTGTGCAGGTAGTAGACCTGACCGCCGCGCAACAGCTCGCGCAGCAGTGCCTCCTTGATGGTGCTTTTGTTCTGCTCCATGACGAAGGTCCGCACCGACAGGCGCCGCGCCGGCGGGGTGGCGATGATCGACAGGTCGCGCATGCCCGACACCGCCATGTTCAGCGTGCGCGGAATTGGCGTGGCGGTCAGGGTGAGGATGTCGACTTCGCTGCGCAGGGCTTTGAGCTGCTCTTTCTGGCGCACGCCGAAGCGGTGCTCTTCGTCGATGATGACCAGGCCCAGGTCTTTGAACTTGACGTCGTCCTGCAACAGCTTGTGGGTGCCGATGACGATGTCGATCTTGCCCTCGGCCAGCTCGGCCATGGCGCTGCTGATTTCCTTGGCCGACTTGAAGCGGCTCATCACTTCCACGCTCACCGGCCAATCGGCGAAGCGGTCGCGGAAGCTGTTGTAGTGCTGCTGGGCGAGCAGGGTGGTCGGCACTAGGATCGCCACCTGACGGCCGCTGTGCACGGCGATGAACGCCGCGCGCATCGCCACTTCGGTCTTGCCGAAGCCGACGTCGCCGCAGACCAGGCGGTCCATCGGCTTGGCGGCGAGCATGTCTTCGCGCACGGCTTCGATGGCGGACTGTTGGTCCGGGGTTTCCTCGAAGGGGAAGCCGGCGCTGAAGGTGGCGTAGTCGGCGGCCGGGTCGGCGAAGGCGTAGCCTTTGCGCGCGGCGCGGCGGGCGTAGATGTCGAGCAATTCGGCGGCAACGTCGCGGACCTGTTCGGCGGCCTTGCGCTTGGCTTTCTGCCAGGTCTCGGAGCCGAGCCGGTGCAGCGGCGCCAGGGCATCGTCGCTGCCGGTGTAGCGGGCGATCAGGTGCAGGTTGGCGACGGGTACATAGAGCTTGGCGCCCTCGGCGTATTCGAGGGTGAGGAACTCGGCGACCTGGCTGTCGATTTCCAGTGTCGCCAGGCCCAGGTAGCGGCCGACGCCGTGGTCGATATGCACCACCGGCGCGCCTTCGCGCAGTTCGGTGAGGTTCTTGATGACCGCGTCGCTGTTGACGTCGCTACGTTTTTCCCGGCGCCGGCGCTGCATGACGCGCTGGCCGAACAGCGGGCTTTCGGCGACCAGCGCCACGGCCGGGTCGTCGAGTACCAGGCCGTCGTCCAGCGGCGCGATGGTGATCGCCAGGCGGTCCTTGCCGGTGACGAAGTCTTCCCAGCCTTCCACGGTCTGCGGGCGCAGCTTCAGGCGTTCGAGCAGTTCCAGCAGCACTTCACGGCGACCCGCCGACTCGGCAGTGAACAGCACCCGGCCGGGGAAATCATCGAGGAACGCCGAAAGCGCGGCCAGCGGCTGGCTGGCCTTGGCTTCGATGGCCAGGTTCGGCAGCTTGCGCGCCGGGAAGCGCTCACGGCCGCCACCGCCCTCGATGTCGTCCGGGCTGGCGACGATGCGCGGCCAGCCTTTGAGCCGGGCGAAGCAGTCTTCCACCGGCAGGAACAGCTCGGCGGGCGGCAGCAGCGGGCGGGTCGGGTCGATGCGGCGCTCTTCATAGCGGCCACGCACATCGTTCCAGAAGTGTTCGGCGGCCTGTTCCACGCCCGGCAGGGAAAACACCTGGGTGTCCTGGGGCAGGTAGTCGAACAGGGTCGAGGTTTCATCGAAAAACAGCGGCAGGTAGTACTCGATGCCGGCGGGGATGATCCCGCTGGTCAGGTCCTGGAAGATCGCACTGCGGCGGAAATCGACGTCGAAGCGCTCTCGAAAGCGCGCCTTGAAGCGGGTGACGGCGTCCTTCTGCAGCGGGAATTCCCGCGCGGGCAGCAGGCGCACCGACTCGACCTTATCGATGGAACGCTGGGTTTCCGGGTCGAAGGTACGCAGGGTTTCGATTTCATCGTCGAACAGGTCGATCCGGTAGGGCAGCTTGCTGCCCATCGGGAACAGGTCGATCAGCGCGCCGCGGACGGCGAACTCGCCATGCTCGTAGACCGTGTCGACACAGCGGTAGCCGCTGGCTTCCAGGCGCGTGCGCATTTGCTCGACGTCGAGCTTCTGGCCGATGTCCAGCACCAGGCTGCTGCCCAGCAGGAAGCGGGTCGGCGCCAGGCGATGGAGGGCGGTGGTGATCGGCACCACGAGAATGCCGTGGTCCAGCTCCGGCAGCCGGTACAGGCTGGCGATCCGCTGCGAAATGATGTCCTGGTGCGGCGAGAACAGGTCGTAGGGCAGGGTTTCCCAGTCGGGGAACGGCAATACCGCCAGTTCAGGCGCGAAGAAACGCAGCTCCTGCTCCAGCCGGTCAGCGCTCTGGCTGTCGGCGGTCAGCAGCAGGGTGAAGCGTTTGGCGGCACTGGCAGCTTCGGCGATGGCCAGGCTGAGTGCGGCGCCGGGCAGGTTGCCCCAGGTTTGTTTGCCGGCAGTGGCCGGAAGGTGCGGTAGACGCAGAACAGGCACGGGAGGTCGAGCTCCAAGCGTTGCGACAAAGAGGCCGATTGTAACGGGCCAATGCCCGTGCTGTCAGGCGTGCAGCGGGCAAAATCCTTTCAGGTGGGACTGTCGACAGGCGCTCATTGCTCGAAGCGATATGCGGCGTCATAATGTAGCCCCTTTTTTCTGTCCCTACATGTGGAAGGTTCCCGTGACTCAGAAGCCCGACCAGTGTCTTGGTGAGTGGATCGATCGTGAAGCACTTGCAGAAGCGATGATCCCGCTTATCGGTCAGCTCTACCGCAATAACAACGTGGTGAGCTCGATCTATGGCCGTAGCCTGATCAACCGTTCGGTGATCGCGATCCTCAAGGCTCACCGCTTTGCTCGCCATCGCCAGACTGACGAAACCGAACTGTCCGTCCACGAGACATTCCCCCTGCTCAAGGCCATGAGCGAGCTGAAACTGGGCGCTGCCTCGGTTGACCTCGGCAAGCTGGCCAACAAGTTCAAGCTGGAAGGCAATGGCCGTAGCGCCGAGCAGTTCGTTCGCGAAGAACTGGCTGAAGTCGTCGGTCAGCAGAACGCCTCCGCACGTAAAGGCACCGACGTTGTCCTGTACGGCTTCGGTCGTATCGGCCGCCTGCTGGCGCGCATCCTGATCGAGAAAACCGGTGGCGGCGACGGCCTGCGCCTGCGGGCCATCGTTGTGCGCAAAGGCGCCGAGAACGATCTGGTCAAGCGTGCCAGCCTGCTGCGCCGTGACTCGGTTCACGGTCCGTTCGATGGCACCATCACCATCGACGAAGAAAACAACACCATCACCGCCAACGGCAACCTGATCCAGGTGATCTATGCCAAGAGCCCGAGTGAAGTCGACTACACCCAGTACGGCATCAACAATGCCCTGATCGTCGACAACACCGGTGTATGGCGTGACGCCGACGGCCTGGGCCAGCACCTGGCCTGCCCGGGCGCTGCCCGCGTGATCCTCACCGCACCTGGCAAGGGCGCGCTGAAGAACATCGTTCACGGCATCAACCATGGCGAAATCACCGCCGACGACAAGATCATCTCCGCCGCTTCCTGCACCACCAACGCCATCGTGCCGGTGCTGAAAGCCGTGAATGACAAGTACGGCATCATCAACGGCCACGTCGAAACCGTTCACTCGTTCACCAACGACCAGAACCTGATCGACAACTTCCACAAGGGCAGCCGTCGTGGCCGCGCCGCGCCGTTGAACATGGTGATCACCGAGACTGGCGCTGCTACCGCCGCCGCCAAGGCTCTGCCTGTCCTGAAGGGCAAGCTGACCGGCAACGCCATCCGCGTTCCGACGCCGAACGTCTCCATGGCCATCCTGAACCTGAACCTGGAAAAGGCGACCTCGCGCGACGAGATCAACGAGTACCTGCGTCAGACCGCCATGCACTCGGAACTGCACAAGCAGATCGACTACGTGAGCTCCCAGGAAGTGGTCTCCACCGACTTCGTCGGCTCCCGCCACGCGGGTGTGGTCGACGCCGAAGCGACCATCTGCAACGACAGCCGCGTTGTTCTGTACGTCTGGTACGACAACGAGTTCGGTTACAGCTGCCAGGTAGTGCGCGTGATGGAAGACATGGCTGGTGTGAACCCGCCTGCATTCCCACGCTAAGCTTCTTGGTGTGTTGAAAAGAACGGGAGCCTACGGGTTCCCGTTTTTTTTGAGCGTTGTGAAGCCGGCCGGGTAAGGAGGAGCGTTTTGAAAGCAGCCCTGGGCACCCTCTGTGCTGTGTTGATGTTGGCTGGCTGCGAAAAGGACGACCCGGTCGAGCGCATCAGCGGCCCCACCATGGGCAGCAGCTACACCGTGCAGTACGTGCGGCCCGCCGAGGGTCCGGATGCAGAGCAGGTACAGCGCGAGATCGAGGGCATTCTCGCGAGCATCGACCAGCAGTTTTCCACCTACCGTAGCGATTCCATGGTTGCCCGCTTCAATCGTCTGCCCGCAGGCAGTTGCCAGGTCATGCCGGAAGGTGTGCTCAAACTGGTGCGGCTGGGCGACACGCTGTGGCGCGAAAGTGGCGGGGCGTTCGACCTGAGTGTCGAGCCGCTGCTGGACCTGTGGGGGTTCGGTCCCCAGGCGCGGGAGGAAAAGATCCCCGATCCGGCCCGGCTGGCAGAGGTGCGCCGGCGTATTGGCCAAGGCCATCTGCGCATCGACGGCGAGCAGTTGTGCAAGGACATCGCCCTGGAGCTGGACTTCAACAGCATCGCCGCCGGCTACAGTGTTGATCTGATCGTCGAGCACCTGCGCGCCCTGGGCATCGACAATATGCTGGTGGAGGTCACGGGAGAGCTCAAGGCCGTGGGGCACAAGCCTGACGACAGTCCCTGGCGGGTCGCCCTGGAGCTGCCGCGCGAAGACCGCCAGATTGCCCAGCAGGTGCTCAGTATCGACGGCCTTGGTGTGTCGACGTCGGGTGACTACCGCAACTATTTCGAGGAGAATGGCCAGCGTTTTTCCCACACCTTCGACGCCCGTCTTGGCCGGCCGGTCGCGCATGCGCTGGCGGCGGTGACGGTATTCGATCCCTCCGCGCTGGTGGCTGATGGTTATTCCACGCTGTTGCTGATACTGGGTCCGGAGCAGGGCTGGGAGTTTGCCGTGGCACAGGACCTCGCCGCCGTGTTTGTGGTGCGGGCCGAGACGGGTTTCATTGCCCGTGTGACCCCGGCATTCGAGCGAATCGTCGGAACGGGCGACGCAACGAACGAGAAATGAATGTCTTGCATGTAGTGCAGAGAAAAATAGCCTACGACGCGACCAAGGGTTAATGTGCGCGCCGTTCAAGCTTGATTAGACTGCACCCGAATTTTTTCATGGCGCCCCCCGAGGCGTCATGATCGAAGCCCCGGCCGCCGGCGTGGCGCCCGGGCCTGTTCTGAAGGAGTACGCATGGCTGTCTACAACTACGACGTAGTGGTGCTGGGTTCCGGCCCCGCAGGAGAAGGGGCGGCAATGAATGCCGCCAAAGCAGGACGCAAGGTTGCGATGGTCGATAGCCGTCGTCAGGTCGGCGGCAACTGCACCCATCTGGGCACCATCCCGTCCAAGGCCCTGCGTCACTCGGTGCGCCAGATCATGCAGTTCAACACCAACCCGATGTTCCGGGCCATTGGTGAACCGCGCTGGTTCTCGTTCCCTGACGTGCTGAAAAGTGCGGAAAAGGTGATCTCCAAGCAGGTCGCTTCGCGTACCGGCTACTACGCCCGTAACCGCGTCGACGTGTTCGTCGGCACCGGCAGCTTCGCCGACGAGCAGACCATCGAAGTAGTCTGCGCCAACGGTGTGGTCGAGAAACTGGTGGCCAAGCACATCATCATCGCTACCGGCTCGCGTCCTTATCGCCCGGCCGATATCGATTTCCACCACCCGCGTATCTACGATAGCGACACCATCCTCAGCCTCGGCCACACCCCGCGCAAACTGATCGTCTACGGCGCTGGTGTGATCGGCTGCGAATACGCGTCGATCTTCAGTGGTCTCGGCGTGTTGGTGGAACTGGTGGACAACCGTGGCCAGTTGCTCAGCTTCCTGGACTCGGAAATCTCCCAGGCCCTGAGCTACCACTTCAGCAACAACAACATCACTGTTCGTCACAACGAAGACTACGAGCGTGTCGAAGGCCTGGACAACGGTGTGATCCTGCACCTGAAATCGGGCAAGAAGATCAAGGCCGACGCCTTGCTCTGGTGCAACGGCCGTACCGGCAACACCGACCGCCTGGGCCTGGAAAACATCGGTATCAAGGTCAACAGCCGTGGCCAGATCGAAGTCGACGAAGCCTACCGGACCCAGGTGCCTAACATCTATGGCGCCGGTGACGTGATCGGCTGGCCAAGCCTGGCCAGCGCTGCCCACGACCAGGGTCGCTCGGCGGCCGGCAGCATTGTCGATAACGGTAGCTGGCGCTTCGTCAACGACGTGCCGACCGGGATCTACACCATTCCGGAGATTAGCTCGATCGGCAAGAACGAGCAGGAGCTGACCCAGGCCAAGGTGCCTTACGAAGTCGGCAAGGCGTTCTTCAAGAGCATGGCGCGTGCGCAGATCGCCGGCGAGCCGCAAGGCATGCTGAAGATCCTGTTCCACCGCGAAACCCTGGAAATCCTCGGCGTGCACTGCTTCGGCTACCAGGCGTCGGAGATCGTCCACATCGGCCAGGCCATCATGGACCAGCCGGGTGAGCGCAATACGCTGAAGTACTTCGTCAACACCACCTTCAACTACCCGACCATGGCCGAAGCCTATCGGGTGGCTGCGTACGACGGCCTCAACCGGCTTTTTTGAGCGGCTCCGGCCGGTGGCCTGAGCCGGCCGGGGAGACCGATTTCAGCGATTCTCGAGGGTGGCAGTGGCCAAACCGGGAAAGTCTGTAATCAGGCTGTCTACGCCGAAGTCAGCGAGCCGACGCATCAGCGCCGGTTCGTTGACCGTCCACACCGACACATGCAGCCCCTGGCGCTGGGCCTTGGCCAGGCGTTCGGGGCTGCAGTGCGTCCAGTTCAGTGCCAGTAGTTCACAGCCATAGTTCTGCGCGACTTTCAGCGGGTCGAGCCAGGTGTATTCCGCCACCAGTCCACGTGAGATGTCCGGCGTCAGTTCCAGGGCGGCGGCGAGCACTTCCCGCGAGCTGGAGGTGATGGTCACCTTGTCGAGCAGGCCAAAACGCTGGGCCATTTCCCGGATGGCCAGGACCGTGGTGGCGGCGCGGGTACGCGAGGCGCTCTTGACCTCCAGTTGCCAGTGCTCGAACGGGCATTTCTCGAACAACTCTTCCAGGCGCGGAATCGGGCACGGCTGCACCCAGCCCGGACCACCGTTGCGTGCGTCGTAGGTCACAAGCTCCGCAGCGCTGTGCTCCACCACCTTGCCGCGACGGCCGGTGGTGCGCTTGAGGGTAGGATCGTGGATCACCATCAGCTCGTTGTCGGCTGACAGGTGCAGATCGAGTTCGCAACGCCGCACGCCGTGTTTCAGGCACTGCTGGAAGCTGGTCAGGGTGTTCTCGGGGGCTTCGCCCTTGGCGCCACGATGGCCGTAAATCTGGGTCACGTTTGTTCCTTCAAGAAAGACTGAAGCTCAGGAGGCTGCCGGGCCGTTCTGTTCCAGGGCCTGGCGGCGCTGTTGCGCCTGCCGTTGCAGGATGTAGCGCGCCAGCAGTTGACGCTGGGCGTCACTGATATCGACGAATTCGGTGCCGATCTCGTAATGGCCGTCGGCCTTCTTGTCACAGTGCGTGACCTTCGCTCGCAACAGCAAGCCCGAGGCTCGCGGCATCAGCACCATTTTCAGTGCCACGCGGCTGCCGGGCGTGAACGCGCTGGCGTGCGTGAACTCGACACCGCCTTCGGACAGGATGACCGGCTGCGGCGCGCCAATCTCGCCGATCAGGGTCTGCGCCACCACTGCGCTGAGCAGGTCGATGCGTTTGTTCTGGGCCTTGAGGAAGGCCGCCAGGGTGCGATCCTTTTCGCTGAGCTGGCGTAGCAGGTGCTGGGATTCGAACTCGCTGAGGTGCAGTTCGCTCAGCAGATTGAACAGCGGTGAATCATCCTGCAACAAGTCTGTGCCAAGGGCTTCAGCCGCGCTCAGAGGGGTAATTTCCAGTGCGATCCGGTCCTCGATACGGTAGTATTCGCGGCGATCTTCTTCATCTATTGTCGACATGGCGAACCCATGGTAGCGGCGGTGGTCTGAGTGTAAATCCGCCGTCCTGGCCCCGCCACAAGGACGTTCCTCTTTCATCCGAACAAGCCCCGACATGTTCAGACCTCTTTTCGTATACATCGGTACGCGCTACACCCGTGCCAAGCGGCGCAATCACTTCGTTTCGTTCATTTCCCTGACCTCGATGATCGGCCTCGCCCTCGGCGTGGTGGTGATGATCGTGGTGCTCTCGGTCATGAACGGCTTCGATCATGAGATGCGTACCCGCGTACTGGGCATGGTCCCTCATGCCACGCTGGAGACCGGTCAACCGCTGAGCGATTGGCCAGCCCTTGCCGATAGAGTTAAGCAGAATCCGTCCGTGCTGGCGGTGGCGCCGTTCACTCAGATGCAGGGTTTGCTGACCCACGAAGGCAAGGTACAGAAGGTACTGCTCAACGGTGTTGACCCGGCGCAAGAGCGCAAGGTATCGATTATCGGCGACTTCATCCGCGAAGGCCGTCTCGAAGACCTGGAACCCGGCAGCTTCGGCATCATGATCGGCGACAAGGCGGCCGCCAAACTGGGCGTCAGCGTCGGCGACAAGCTGACCTTCGTCGCGCCCGAGGTCACCGTCACCCCGGCCGGGATGTTCCCGCGCATGAAGCGTTTCACCGTGACCGGCATCTTCCATGTCGGCGCCGGTGAAATCGACGGCTACCTGGGCCTGACCAACCTCTCCGACCTGTCCCGCCTGCACCGCTGGAAAGCTGATCAGGTCCAGGGCCTGCGGCTGAAATTCGACGACCTGTTCGAGGCCCCGCGCAACGCCTACAACATTGCCCGGCAATTGGGCGAGCAGGAGTTCTACGCCCGCGACTGGACCCGCAGCTACGGCAACCTGTACCAGGCGATCCGCATGGAAAAAGCCATGATCGGCCTGTTGCTGCTGCTGATCGTCGCGGTGGCGGCGTTCAACATCATTTCCACGCTGGTGATGGTGGTGAACGACAAGCGCGGCGATATCGCGATCCTGCGGACCCTCGGTTCGACGCCGCGGCAGATCATGGCGATCTTCATGGTCCAGGGCACGGTGATCGGCGTGGTCGGCACGGCCATCGGCGCCGCGGTCGGAATCCTTGCGGCGCTCAATGTCAGCGCCGCCATCGCCGGCCTCGAGCGGCTGATCGGTCACAAGTTCCTCAACGCCGATGTCTACTTCATCGACTACCTGCCGTCGCGGATCATGGCCGAAGACGTGTGGATGGTCTGTGGTGCGGCGCTGGTCCTGAGTTTCCTCGCCACCCTGTATCCGGCCTGGCGTGCGGCACGTACCCAGCCTGCGGAGGCGCTTCGTTATGAGTGAGTTGGGCATGAGTGATAAAGCCGTACTGAGTTGCCGCAACCTGGGCAAATCCTATGAGGAAGGCCCGGAGTCGGTGCAGGTGCTGTCGAACCTGCAACTGGAGCTGCTCCCCGGTGAGCGGGTCGCGATCGTCGGCAGTTCCGGTTCGGGCAAGAGCACCTTGCTCAACCTGCTGGGCGGCCTCGATACGCCGAGCCAGGGCAGCGTCTGGCTGGCCGGCGAGGAGCTTTCGGCCCTCGGCGAGCGTGCCCGCGGCCTGCTGCGCAACCGCGCGCTGGGCTTCGTCTACCAGTTCCATCACCTGTTGCCGGAATTCACCGCGCTGGAAAACGTGTGCATGCCGCTGCTGATCGGCCGCACGCCGATCCCGGAAGCCCGCGAGCGTGCCGAAGCGCTGCTCAAGCGCGTCGGTCTCGGTCACCGCCTGAGCCACAAGCCGTCCGAACTGTCCGGTGGAGAGCGCCAGCGTGTGGCGATCGCCCGCGCCCTGGTCAACCGCCCGGGCCTGGTGATGCTCGACGAGCCCACCGGCAACCTCGACCAGCACACCGCCCAAGGCATCCAGGACCTGATGCGCGAGCTGAGCAGCTCGTCGCAGACCGCGTTCCTGGTGGTAACCCATGACCTGAACCTGGCGCGGCAGATGGATCGTGTGCTGCGCCTGGAAGAGGGTCACCTGGTTCCGATCTGATTCGAGGAGGGCGCCCGTGCCGTTGCCGGGCGCCCTGGCCGTTATTCTTGCTGGGTGCATCCGTTCATGTTCAGACCCTTGTCTATTTTCATCGGCGCGCGCTACACCCGCGCCAAGCGCCGCAACCATTTCATCTCGTTCATTTCCATGACATCGATGATCGGCCTGTCCCTGGGCGTGCTGGCGATGATCGTGGTGTTGTCGGTGATGAACGGCTTCCAGCGCGAGATGAGCTCGCGCATCCTCGGCATGGTGCCGCACGCCACCATCGTTGGCGTCAAGCCGCTGGACGACTGGCAGCCGGTGGCCGCCGCCGCGCTGAAGAACCCCGAAGTCATCGCTGCAGTGCCCTTCACCGAAATGGAAGGGATGCTCTCCTACAAGGGCTCGATGCAGCCGATCAAGATCAACGGCATCGACCCGGAGCAGGAAGGCAAGGTTTCGATCGTCGCCGAGCACATCATTCAGGGGCGTCTGGAAGACCTCAAACCAGGCGAGTTCGGCGTGGTCATCGGTGAAATCACCGCACGGCGATTCCGCCTGAGCGTCGGCGACAAGCTGACCCTGATCGTCCCCGAGGTCAGCAGCGAAGCGGGTGGCATCACCCCGCGCATGCAGCGCCTGAATGTGGTCGGGATCTTCAAGGTTGGCGCCGAGCTGGACGGTTCCATGGGCATGATCCATGTGGCCGACGCCGCGCAGATGCAGCGTTGGGAGCCGAACCAGGTGCAGAGCGTGCGCCTCAAGCTCAAGGACCTGTACGCGGCGCCGGCGGTGTCTGCCGCGATTGTCGCGGGGCTTGGCGATCAGTACCGCGCCGATGACTGGACCCACACCCAGGGCAGCCTGTTCAGCGCCATGAAGATGGAAAAAACCATGATCGGTCTGTTGCTGCTGATGATCATCGCGGTGGCGGCGTTCAACATCATCGCCACGCTGATCATGGTGGTGAACGACAAGGGCGCGGATATCGCCATCCTGCGCACCATCGGCGCTACACCTGGGCAGATCATGGGCGCGTTCATGGTTCAGGGCAGTCTGATTGGCGTGGTCGGCACCCTGATCGGCGGCGTGTTCGGGGTGTTAGCGGCGTTGAATGTCAGCGCGCTGGTGGGCTGGCTGGAGCGCATCAGCGGCCAGCATATCTTCACCTCTGACGTGTATTTCATCAGCTCGCTGCCGTCGGAATTGCAGTGGGGCGATGTGGCGCTGATCTGCAGCGCCGGCCTGGTGATGAGCTTCCTCGCGACGATTTACCCGGCCTGGCGTGCATCGCAGGTCGAGCCGGCCATGGCGCTGCGCTACGAGTAAACGGCGTTGTCAGGCGGCCGGTAGCTGGATGATGAAACGCGTCCAGCCATTGGCCGATTCGGCGCGCAGCGTCCCGCCATGGGCTCGGACGATGGACTGGGTGATTGCCAGGCCCAGCCCCGCATGTTCGCTGCTGCCGGCCCGGCGTGCCGGGTCGGCGCGGTAGAAACGATCGAACAGCCGCGGCAGCAGCGCAGGATCGATCGGCTCGCCGCGGTTGGCCACTTCCAGGCGCAGTTGCCCGCCACTTTCCGCGATACCTACCTGAATATCCCCTCCCTGTGCGGTGTAGCGCAGCGCATTGTCGAGCAGGTTGGACAGGGCGCGGCGCAGCATATGCCGGTCGCCGTCCAGCGTGGCGGCGCCGTTGCGCGCCAGCCGGACCTGGGCGTCCTCGGCCAGTGGCGCGTAATACTCCAGCAGCGCATCGACCTCTTCATGCAACGCCAATGGCTCACGGTTGGGCATCAGCAGGCCGTGGTCGGCCTTGGCCAGGTAAAGCATGTCGTTGACCAGTTGCGCCATCCATTGCAGCTCTTCGAGGTTGCCGTGCAGCGCTTCGCGGTATTCGTCCAGGCTGCGCGGCCGGGTCAGGGTGACCTGAGTGTGGGTCAGCAGGTTCGACAGCGGCGTGCGTAATTCATGGGCGATATCGGCGGAGAAGGCCGATAGGCGCTGGAAGGCGTCGTCCAGGCGCTCCAGCATGGCGTTCATCGTGGTTGCCAGTTCCGCCAGCTCCACTGGCATCTGTCCCACCGGCAGGCGGGTGGTCAGCGAGCGTGCGGAAACGCTGGCGGCAATCTCGCCCATCTGGCGCAACGGGCGCAGGCCGCTGCGCGCAGCCCAGACCCCGAGTAGGGCAGTGGCCAGGGCGCAGAAGCCGACGGTCAGCCAGATCAGCCGCTGCATGCGTTGCAGGAAATGCTGGTGGTGGGTGATGTCGAGCAGCAGCGTCAGTTGCAGGTCCGGCAGTTGCACGCCGAGGGTGCGGTAGTCGGCATGCTCGGCGCGCAGGGTGTTCAGGCCAGGCCCTGCCGGCGCATCGGGCAGGCCCGCGCGACTGTCAAACCAGATCTCGCCGTCGGTGCCACGGATACGCAGGGCCAGATCGGACTGGTGGCTCAATTCGCTCTGCAGGGCCGGCAGGCGCAAGGCGAGGTCGGCACTGCTGTGCACGCCCTCGAGCATGCGCTGCAGGACCGGCAGGCGACTGTTGAGCAATTGCTGGTCGAGTTCGATGAAGTGGGTTTCGCTGGCGCGGCTGAACAGAATCCCCGCCAGCAGCGACACCACGGCGGTGCAGCCGGCGAACAGCAGGGCGAGGCGGGCGCCAAGGGACAGCCGGAGCATCAGGCCGGACGCTCTTCGAGCACATAGCCCATGCCGCGTACCGTGTGGATCAGCTTGTTATCGTGGGCATCATCGATCTTCAGGCGCAGCCGGCGGATCGCCACTTCGATGACGTTGGTGTCACTGTCGAAATTCATGTCCCAGACCTGCGACGCAATCAGCGATTTGGGCAGCACCTCGCCCTGGCGCCGCAGCAGCAGTTCCAGCAGGGCGAACTCCTTGGCGGTCAGGTCCAGGCGCTGGCCGCCACGTTCGACCCGGCGACGGATCAGGTCCAGGCGCAGGTCGGCCAGGCCGAGGGTGGTTTCCTGGGCCGGGTTGAGGCCGCGACGCAGCAGGGTTCGCACCCGCGCCAGCAGCTCGGAAAAGGCGAACGGCTTGACCAGATAATCGTCGGCGCCCAGTTCCAGGCCGTGGACCCGGTCTTCCACGGCATCGCGGGCGGTAAGGAACAACACCGGCACATTCAGGCCGGCGTCACGCACAGCCTGGAGAATCTGCCAGCCATTGCGACCGGGCAGCATCACATCGAGGATCAGCAGGTCGTAGTCGCCGGTCAGCGCCAGGTGCTGGCCGGTGTCGCCGTCGCTGGCCAGCTCGGTACTGAACCCGGCCTCGCTGAGGCCCTGGCGCAGGTACTGGCCGGTCTTGGCCTGGTCTTCGACGATCAACAGTTTCATGGGGTTCTCGGTGGCGGTGGGGCGATGACGTTATACCTTTCCTGCATTCAGGCAGGGCGAAGCTGACAAAGTTGTAATCTTTTCGTCAGGTGGACGCCAGCGCCGGGTTTACACAATGGCGGCATGAAGCAATCGATGATGAGGAACACCCCGATGAAATCCCTGATGACCGCTGCCGTCCTTGCGCTGCTCAGCCTTCCGGCCATGGCCGCGCCGGACGCACACGGGTTCGCCTTTGGCCAGCCGGCGCCAGCGGCCAAGGCCACGCGCACCGTCGAGGTGGTGTTGGGCGACATGTACTTCGAACCGCGCAACCTTGAAGTAAAGGCCGGCGAGACGGTGCGCTTCGTGGTGATCAACAAGGGCCAGGTCGCCCACGAGTTCAACCTTGGCGATGCGGCCATGCATGCGCAGCACCAGAAGGAAATGCTGGCGATGGCGACGATGGATCACGCCAGCATGGGCCATGGGGGAATGGACCACGGTGCGATGCAGCATGACGAGCCGAACATGGTGATGGTCGCGCCGGGCCAGCGCGGTGAATTGACCTGGACCTTCAGCCAGTCGACCCCGATCGAGTTCGCCTGCAACGTGCCGGGGCACTATCAGGCCGGGATGGTTGGCAAGCTGACTATCGCGCAATGACCAAAGGCAGGCTCAAACCCGATAAACTACGGCAATTTCGTCCTTCAGGTTTGAGCCATGCACCCCGCTGCAGAACATTCCCCGCTGGGTAAATCCAGCGAATACGTTTCCACCTACACGCCTTCGTTGCTGTTCCCGATCCCGCGTACCGCCAAGTGGGCCGAGCTGGGCGTCAGCGCCGAGACCCTGCCGTGGTACGGCACCGATTTCTGGAACTGCTTCGAGCTGTCCTGGCTGCTGCCGTCGGGCAAGCCAGTGGTGGCCATTGGTGAGTTCGCCATTCCTGCGAATTCGCCGAACATCATCGAATCCAAGTCCTTCAAGCTCTACCTCAATTCGCTGAACCAGACCGCCTTCGACTCGCCACAGGCGCTGCAGGCCTGTCTGGAAAAAGACCTCGGTGCGGCCGCCGGCAAGCCGGTGAGCGTGCGCATCCGCAGTCTGGGTGATGTGGAAAAAGAAGGCGTGGCCGGGCTGCCAGGTCAGTGCATCGACGCGCTGGACGTGAGCATCAGCAACTACGAGCAACCGCAACCTGAACTGCTGCGGTGCAACAAGGACAAGGTGGTCGAGCAGACCCTGCACAGCCATTTGCTCAAGTCCAACTGCCCGGTCACCGGTCAGCCGGACTGGGGCAGCGTGGTCGTCGAATACCGCGGCCCGGAGCTGGATGCGGCAAGCCTGCTGACGTACCTGATCAGTTTCCGCCAGCATGCGGACTTCCATGAGCAGTGCGTGGAGCGCATCTTCCTCGACCTCAAGCGTCTGCTCGATCCGCAGCACCTGACGGTGTATGCGCGCTATGTGCGCCGTGGCGGGCTGGACATCAACCCGTACCGCAGCCTCGGCCCGGTGACCCCGGATAACCGTCGGTTGGTCCGGCAGTAACGAAAAAGCCCCGTCTCGACGGTAATGCCAGTCAGTTAGCGTTTTGGCGCCTATGTTGGGGCTGCTTTGCAGCCCTTCGCGAGCAAGCTCGCTCCCACAGGACCTAGCCAAGTTGTAGGTTGTGTGGGAGCGAGCTTGCTCGCGAAGGGCCGCAAAGCGGCCCCAACTGGTTTAACTGACTGGCATTAGTCTCGACAGGGCTTTTTATTTGAGCGGGGTGGGTTCAGATCCCCATGCTTTGCAGGCTCTGAACGATATTGCGCAAGGTGGCGGTCAGGCCCGGGTGATCGACCTCGAAGCGTTCCACGGCGAGGTTGACGCCGTCGACCAGGTTGGTGTCCTGGGTTGCCGCTTCCAGTTTGATCTGGGCATCGATTTGCTGCATCAGCACCTGGAGTTGCTCACGCTCTTCCAGCGACAGCGGCGGGTTTTGCTCCAGTTGCTCGCGCAGGGTGTTGAGCTGTTCTTGCAGTTCGCGGGCAGGCATGGTGATCTCCCTTTATCAGTAGGCACAGCCATGGACCCCTGCCTTGTGCGAAAGGTCCATGCATGGCTGACAGATTAATCCACGCGGGCCGGCTTTGCATGATCCGGATCAAGCGCGTGTGATCAGGGTTTTTCGCCCTTGAGCCGGCGCTGGCTGATATCGGCGAGGCAGTCGGCCAGTTCCTGCAAATGATCGATCACCGAATGCACGCCGAGGCTGAACAGTTGCAGGGTGGCCTTGCCGCGCTTGTGCTCGCGCTGCTTGTCGTCCAGCGCCTGCCACTCCGTTTCGGATAACCCGCACAACGGGCCGCAGGCCGCCAGGCCGATGGTCCACAGGCCGGCATTGAGCCCGGCCTGGAGCAGACGCGGTTCGCCGCTGATCAACACGCAGCCATCCAGTTGCCTGGCCTCGATGGCCATCAAGGCCCGCCAACAGGCGTCCGGCGCGGGCCAGGGCTTGGCGTCGTGGTGCGGCGTTGCCGCCAGCCAGTCGGGCAGAGCGCGGCTCAGGTGTTGGCCGGTGTGCGCCGGCACTTCGTCCAGCCAGGCGCAGGGCACGCGATGGCGGCGTAGCCAGTCGAGTACGTCGAGGGCACCGGGGGTGGGGAGAACGGGGAGGTCCGGGGCGCTGTCCAGGCTACGGCCGCCGAAGTCGACCAGGCAGCCACGGAGTCCGAACAGGAGCGCGGTGAAGGCGGGCGCGTGAGGCATGGCAACATCCCTGAAATATCAGGACACTACTTGCCGTTCGTGACAGTTTGGTGACGGGTGCTTGACGCTTGTGGCGTCAACTATTTGCGACGCAAACGTTACTAGGCTTTATACTCGTCCACTTTGGCGCGGAGCTGTTTCGCGCGTTGCGTTCATCAGGAGAACATCTATGCGTGGGATCGGTGCGAGCGTGCTCGATCGTTTGTTCCGGGCCAGCGTGTGCGCAACTGCGCTGCTGGCGCCTTTCGCGGCTCAGGCGGCGACCGAGGAAGACCCTTGGGAAAGCATCAACCGGCCGATTTTCCGTTTCAACGACACGGTCGACACCTATGCGTTCAAGCCGATCGCCCAGGGCTACCGGTTTGTAACGCCGCAGTTCGTGGAAGACGGCATTCATAACATGTTCCTCAACCTGGGTGATGTGACCAACCTGGCCAACAACATCCTCCAGCTCAAGCCGCATGCGGCCGGTGTCGATACCGCGCGGTTGATCGTCAACACCACCTTCGGTCTCGGCGGCTTCTTCGATGTGGGGACCAAAATGGGCCTGCAGCGCAGCGATGAAGACTTTGGCCAGACCCTGGGCTACTGGGGTGTACACAGCGGTCCTTACGTGATGCTGCCGTTGCTCGGTCCGAGCACCGTGCGCGATGCGCTGGGCAAGTACCCGGACATCTACACCGAACCCTACCGCTACGTGAATCACGTGCCGACCCGCAACACCGCGCTCGGCGTCGATCTGGTCGATACCCGCGCCAGCCTGCTGTCGGCGGAGAAGATGATTCAGGGCGACAAGTACATCTTCATCCGCAACGCCTACCTGCAGAACCGCGAGTTCAAGGTCAAGGACGGCGAAGTCGAAGACGATTTCTGATCGTCGGCAAGTAGAAAAGGCGACCTCCGGGTCGCCTTTTTCATTGGGGCATCCTTCCATTGAGTTGCCACAAACCGGGTTTTTATAACCACCGGTGATTTGCACTGCGAACAGCCGCACGCGAGCGGCGGTGCATGCTTGAAACGCCTGGCGGATGGGAGTACCGTCTGCGCCTTACAGGGCACCTCTGCAAGTTGCCGGTCGGCTTTTTCTGACCTACAACTCAGATAGACAGAGTGGCTAGAAGAGAATCCAGTACGTGTGCTCCAACCTGTCGAGCCGCTTACGCCAACCTATTTCTGGCGCCGTTTGCCCACATGCAGAAAACCAGTGCAACGCTGCTGATAATCGATGACGACGACGTGGTGCGCGAGAGCCTCGCCGCCTACCTGGAAGACAGCGGTTTCAGTGTCCTGCAGGCAAGCAATGGCCAGCAGGGCCTTCAAGTCTTCGAGCAGGATCGTCCCGACCTTGTGCTCTGTGACCTGCGCATGCCGCAAATGGGCGGTCTGGAGCTGATCCGACAAGTGACCGAACGTGCGCCTGACCTGCCGGTGATCGTGGTTTCCGGTGCGGGCGTGATGAACGATGCTGTCGAAGCCCTGCGTCTGGGCGCTGCCGATTACCTGATCAAGCCGCTTGAAGACCTCGCAGTGCTCGAGCACTCGGTTCGCCGCGCGCTTGATCGTGCGTACCTGATCAAGGAAAACCAGCGTTACCGGGAAAAGCTCGAAACCGCCAACCGCGAGCTGGAAGCCAGCCTCCACCTGCTTCAGGAAGACCAGACAGCGGGTCGCCAGGTGCAGATGAACATGCTCCCGGAAAGCCCGTGGAGCATTGGCGAGTTTTCCTTCGAACACCAGATCATCCCGTCGCTGTATCTCTCTGGCGACTTTGCTGATTACTTCCGCGTCGACGAGCGGCGGATCGCCTTCTATCTGGCGGACGTGTCCGGCCATGGCGCGTCCTCGGCCTTCGTGACCGTACTGCTGAAGTTCATGACCACCCGCCTGCTGTTCGAATTCAAGCGCAGCGGCACCCTGCGGGACTTCAAGCCGTCGGAAGTGCTCGGGCACATCAACCGCGGCCTGATCAACTGCAAGCTGGGCAAGCATGTGACCATGGTTGGCGGTGTCATCGACGAAGACACCGGGTTGCTGACCTATGCCATCGGCGGCCACCTGCCGCTGCCGGTACTGTATACCCCGGAGCAGAGCCTTTATCTGGAAGGCCGAGGATTGCCGGTCGGTCTGTTCGACGAAGCAACGTACCAGGACCACGTCCTGGAGCTGCCGTCGCAGTTCAGCCTGACCCTGCTATCTGATGGCATTCTGGACCTTTTGCCCGGCGCAACACTCAAAGAAAAAGAAGCATCCCTGCCTGAGATTGTCAGGGATGCGGGCGGCAGCCTGGATGGCCTGCGGCAACGATTCGGATTGGCTACGCTTGGGGAGATGCCGGATGATATCGCCCTATTGGTGTTGAGCAGGAACCTTCAATGAGTACCGGTAGAATCCAGTTCGCCGAACAGAGCGGCACCTTTGTTCTGAAGTTTGTCGGTGAAGTGCGTCTGACCCTGTGTTCGGCGCTGGATGCAACTATTGAGAAGATCTTCACCGCGCTGAATTTCTCGGCGATCGTCATCGATCTCACAGAAACCCAGAGCATCGACAGCACCACGCTCGGCCTGCTGGCCAAGCTGTCGATCCTGTCGCGGCAGAAGGTTGGCCTGCTGCCGACCGTGGTGACCACCCACGCCGACATCACTCGCCTGTTGCAGTCGATGGGCTTCGATCAGGTGTTCAACATCGTTGATCGGCCAATTCCGTGCCCGGAATGCCTGACCGACCTGCCGTCCCAGGACCAGGACGAAGAGGTGGTGCGGGCCAAGGTGCTGGAGGCGCACAAGATCCTGATGGGCTTGAATGACTCCAATCGTGAAGCCTTCCATGACCTGGTGAACGCGCTCGAGCGTAGCTGACCCCTTCAGGGCCTCATCGCCGCGATGAGGCCCTTGTCATTCCCGCCGCGGAAACTCTGTCGTCTCTGACCCGTCTGCATTCAACTGGAACACCCGCTCCGGTTGCCCCTGCTCATTGAAAAACACCTGGCCCAGGCCCGCGCTGTTCCACAACCGCTCGCCGGCCTTGCTGCGGCTGGGTATGCGCGGCACTACTTCCATCAGTCGCCGGCGAGTGAACCAGTTCAAGGGCGAGCGCGGCGCGTAGAGCCAGCGGTTGAGGCGGTCGAAGGTGTCCAGCAGGCGCGCGGGGAAGCGGTTCTTGATGCCGCTGCTGGTGATCTGCCACAGGTGTGGGCTGCGTTGGCGGTGGCGGATCAGCACTTCGTAGACAAATGAATAGTGCACATCGCCGGAGAGGATCACGTAGTGCCCCGGCGTGCGCGAGTGGCGGAAGATGTTCAGGATCACCTGCGCCGCGCCGCGGTGGGCCATCCAGTTTTCCGCATCCACCAGCAGCGGATAACCGCACCAGCTGAACACCTTCTGCACCGTCTCGATCAGCTTGACGCCGAATATCGGTGCGGGCGAAACGATGATCGCCGACGGGTGGTCGAGCAACGCTTGCTGCAATTCGCAGAGCGCTTCCCAGTCCAGCAGACCCGAGGGCTTTTTCAGGTTGTTTTCGCTGCGCCAGCGCCGGGTGCGGGTGTCCAGCACCAGCAGGGCCGGGCTGGTCGGTAGCTGGTAATGCCACTGCTGGAAGCGCAGCAAGTCGTTGATCAACTGATCCTGCAGCGGGCTGTCCAGGTGGCGGTCGTCCCCGGTGCTGGCGAACAGTTGCCGGCACTTTTCCAGGAGATCACCGAACACGTCCGGATTGTTGCCCCAGGCCTGACAGAGCAGGTAAGCCAGCAGGGCGTTGCCGATGATCCGGCGCGAGAACGGATGGCCGTAGGCGGTTTCTTCCCATTGCGCCGAAAGGTTCCAGTCATCGGTGATGTCGTGGTCGTCGAAAATCATCAGGCTCGGCAAATGCGCCAACACCCGGGCGACCCCGCCCAGCCCGGCGACGAAGCCCTCCAGGCAACCCTGTTCCAGCCGGTAGCGGGCCTGATGTTCGGCGTTCAGCGGCGGCATGTCCGGCGCGATCAGCGTCCAAGGCACGGGCGACCAGACCAGCAGGTACATAGCCACGGTTTCGCCGAAGGTCACCAGGTGGTTGTCGGCATTGCTGCTGGTGAAGATCGGTTTGCGCACGCCGCCGAAGAAGCGCTCGCGCAGGGTTTCGTTGCTTTTCAGCGCTGGCAGCAGGTCGCCACGGTGGTAGTAGCTGGCGGGATGGCCATAAAGCTCGACGCTGTCGCGGATTACCGCGCCGTCCAGGCATTCCTCGAACAGGCCGAGCCGTGCAATCAGCGCATGAATGGCGCGCAGCATCGGCCCGGCGACATCGTCGGCGTAGACCTGATCGCCGCTCATCATCAACAAGGCCGGGCGCTGTGCGGGCTCATGCGGGCTGGCCAGCAGCCGGTCGGCGCAGAGCAGGCCGTCTTCGGCGGGAAAGTGCGGTTTGCGGCAGGAGCCGTGGAGCAACTGATCCAGCCGTTCGCGGACGACGAAGTTCGCACGCTGTGCGCCGTCATAAAGCAGATGCGGCGCCCACTCGGCGATGCCGTGGCCATCGAGCAGCAGGTCGTAGTCGATTCGGGTGTCGCAAGGCAGCGGCGTGTCCAGAGACACATCGATCAGGTGCACGAACGCCTGGCGACCCACCGGAATGACCTGGCAGCGAGCAGCGTCCAGTGGCAGGACCAGCGGATCGAAATGGGCAACATGAAGGTGCAGTTCGGCGTTCAGCGGCTGCGAGGCGACCAGCCAGAACACCATGCGCGTCGGCTCCAGGCGGCGAAGCAGCGGCCCGGCCAGGACCAACGGCAAAAGAGAAGAGTCGGACATCAATGCGGGAACACGAGGCTGTTTGCCAGTAGTTGCGGAAGAGGCGGGACTTTCCGCGCTGTCGCGACTACTGGCAAACCGATATTTGTATCAAGCCTTTGCAGAAAGCAGGGCTTCGAGTTTTTCCTGGTCACGGGCGAACAGGCGAATGCCTTCGGCGAGTTTTTCGGTGGCCATGGCGTCTTCGTTGAAGGCCCAGCGGAACTGGCTTTCGCTCAGTGTCAGGCGTGGCTCGGCGGTAGCACCGGGGGCCAGTTTGCGCACCAGGGTGCCTTGGTCTTCGCTGAGTTTCTGCAGCAGGTCCGGGCTGATGGTCAGTCGATCGCAGCCGGCCAGTTCTTCGATCTGGCTGAGGTTGCGGAAGCTCGCGCCCATGACCACGGTGTCGTAGCCATTGGCCTTGTAGTAGTTGTAGATGCGGGTGACCGACTGCACGCCCGGATCTTCGGCGCCGACATAGTCCTGACCACTGGACTTCTTGTACCAGTCGTAGATGCGGCCCACGAACGGCGAGATCAGGAATACCCCGGCATCGGCGCAGGCGGCCGCCTGGGCGAAGGAGAACAGCAGGGTCAGGTTGGTCTGGATGCCTTCCTTCTCCAGGGTTTCGGCGGCGCGGATGCCTTCCCAGGTGGAGGCCAGCTTGATCAGCACGCGATCACGGCCAACGCCGGCCTTGTCGTACAGCTCGATCAGTTGACGGGCCTTGGCCAGCAGCGCCGGCTCGTCGAAGGACAGGCGCGCGTCCACTTCAGTGGAAATACGGCCGGGGATGGCTTTCAGGATGCCGCTGCCCACCGCGACGGCGAAGGCATCGCAGGCCAGGTCGACATTGCCCTTGCTGCTGGCGATAACCTGTTTCAGCAGGTCGGCGTAGCCGGGCATGGCGGCGGCTTTCAACAGGAGGGAAGGGTTGGTGGTGGCATCGACCGGCTTGAGGCGGCTGATCGCGTCGATATCGCCGGTGTCGGCGACGACCGTGGTGAACTGCTTGAGTTGTTCCAGCTTGGAAGTCATGAGCGTGCTCTGTCCTGTGCGGTGCGACGACATTACCCGAGCGCCGTCAGCGGCTCAAGGGCCGTGCCGGCGGGCGTCGGGAGGGTATGTCTTCGAGTGCCGCGGAGCGCGCCGGTTCCTAGTGGCCCTTTAACAATTCAGCAGCTTGATCGAGCAGGGCCAGCGGGTCGTTGGTCTTGTGCACATCCACGGAAAGCAACTGACGGAACTTGCGCGCGCCCTTGAAGCCCTGGGCCAGGCCGAGGATATGCCGGGTGATGTGGTGCATGGCGCCGCCGGCCTGCAGATGGGCGGCGATGTATGGCTTCAACTTCTCCAGCACCTCGCTGCGGGAAATCACCGGAGCATCGCTGCCGAACAGTTGCTGGTCGATTTCGGCCAGCAGATAGGGGTTGTGGTAAGCCTCGCGGCCGAGCATCACGCCGTCGAAGGTCTTGAGGTGCTCGTGGCATTCCTCGAGGGTCTTGATCCCACCGTTGAGGATGATTTCCAGGTCAGGGAAGTCCGCTTTCAGCTGCGCCGCGATGTCATAGCGCAGCGGCGGGATCTCGCGGTTTTCCTTCGGCGACAGCCCTTCGAGGATGGCGATCCGGGCATGCACGGTGAAACTGCGGCAGCCGGCATCGCGGACCTGGCCGACGAAATCGCACAGCTCGGCGTAACTGTCGCGGCCGTTGATGCCGATCCGGTGCTTGACCGTCACCGGTGTCGACACCGCGTCCATCATCGCCTTCACGCAATCGGCCACCAGTGCCGGGTGACCCATCAGGCAGGCGCCGATCATGTTGTTTTGCACCCGGTCGCTGGGGCAGCCGACGTTCAGGTTCACTTCCTGATAGCCCGCCACCTCGGCCAGCTTCGCGCAGGCGGCCAGATCGGCCGGCACGCTGCCGCCCAGTTGCAGGGCCAGCGGGTACTCGGCGGCGTCGTGGCCGAGAAAACGCGCGGCATCGCCGTGGAGCAGGGCGCCGGTGGTGACCATTTCGGTATAGAGCAGGGCATGGCGGGACAGCAGGCGCAGGAAGAATCGGCAGCGGCGGTCTGTCCAGTCCATCATCGGGGCGACGGAAAACCTCCTGAGTACCGGACTCGAAGGATTGCTCGGGTTTTCCGCGGGGGTATTGTGCATGCCGGTGGTCTCGTCTGCTGCCGTCTTCGGATGCATTACGCACCCTGAAAAAAGGCGGCGGAGTTTAACAGGAATGCGCTTTGCCGGCTTATCGCCCCGACAAAAACGTCACCAACTGCCGCCCATGTGAACTCAGCTTCTCCCACTCACGAAAACAAATCCGCAACTCCAGTGTCGCCCAGCGTTCTTCCAGGGGCAGGCAGCGTACGGGCAGTTCCTGTTCCAGGCGGCGTGCGGTGGTTTCCGGGAGCATGGCGATGCCGGCGCGCTGGGCCACCAGTTGGGCGATGGCTTCGAAGCCGGGGGCGCGGACGCGGACTTTGAGGGGCATGGACAGGTTGATCGCCAGTTCTTCGACGAAGCGCTGCATGGCCCGCTCCGCCGGCAGGCAGACGAAGGCGTAGTCGAGGGCGTCGCGCAGGCGCAAGGCGGTCCGTTCGGTCAAGGGGTGGTCGAGCGGCACCAGCAGCACCAGGCGCTCGGTGCGAAAGGGCAGGGACACCACGCCGTCGTTGACCAGGTTTCCGTCGTACACGCCGATCTCGCATTCGCCGGCGAGCACCATGCGCAGGATGTCGACGCTCTTGTGTTCCACCAGTTGCAGGTCGATTTCCGGGTAGTCGAAGAGGAACGGCCCGAGCACCGTCGGCAGGATGGTGCTGTTGGTCACGGTGGACGCCGCAAGGTGCAGATTGATGCGTTTCTGTCCGGCCAGTTCCTTGAGGGTGTCATGCAGCTTGCGGGCTTCGCCTAGGACGCCGCGCGCAGATTCCAGCACCAGCCGGCCCGCCGGTGTCAGGTGCATGCCGTCGGCCTTGCGCACGAACAGGGTCAGGCCGCTGCGTTCCTCGAACAACCGCAGGCGGGTGCTGGCGGCGGACACCGCCACCGGGAAGCTCGCCGCTGCCTTGCTCAGGCTGCCGGTTTCGGCGATGGCGGCGATCAGGCGCAGGTCGGGCAGGTCGAAGTGCATCAGGGGTTTCTCCAATTCAGAAAGCCTGCTTCGTTAAAAAGCGATTCTGGCGGACTGGCTTTCTGTTCAGAATAAAGCCTGTCACATTTTGGTGCGGACCTCCATGATCACCTTTCCTCCCCGGATTCAGCGTTACATCGATAACGGCAGCCTGTTCGCGGTGCTGTCGGCCTTGGGTTTCAGCCTCAAGGCGATCTTCGTCAAGCTCGCCTACGCGGCAGGCCCGGTGGATGCGATCACCTTGCTCGCGCTGCGCATGGCGCTGTCACTGCCGCTGTTTCTCTGGCTGGTGTGGTTCAGTCGCGGCCAGGTCAGCGCACCGTTGACCTGGGGCAGCGCCGGGCGGGTGCTGTTGCTCGGCCTGTTCGGCTATTACCTGGCCAGCCTGTTCGACTTCTACGGCCTGCAATACATCAGTGCCGGGCTGGAGCGGCTGATCCTGTTCACTTATCCGACCCTGGTGCTGATCTTCCAGGCGGTAGCCCTGCGCGAGCGGCCGACCCCGCGCGTATTGCTGGCGATGGGTCTCTGCTACCTCGGCCTGGGCGTGGCCTTTGTTCATGACGTCAGCGTTTCGGGAGTGGGCGATCAGGTGATTCTCGGTTCGCTGTGGGTGTTTGCCAGCGCCGTGACCTACGCGCTGTACTACTCGGGCACCGGGGTGATGCTCAAGACCATGAGTTCGATGCGCCTGGCCGGTCTCGCGGGCACGGCGTCATCGCTGATGGTGCTGGGTCATTACCTGTTGACCGGGGATTTCTCGCAACTGGGCCAGTTGCCCGCGGCGGTGTGGGTGAATGCCGGATTGATGGCGCTGTTTTCCACGGTGTTGCCGATCTACTGGGTGGCGCTGGCGATCCAGCGCATGGGCGCCACGCAAACGGCGGCGGTGGGCAATCTCGGGCCGGTGCTGACGGTGTTGGCGTCCTGGGCGCTGCTCAACGAGGACATTTCCGCGTATCAGATCGCCGGGCTGGCGCTGGTGCTGTTCGGTGTGTCGCGGTTGAAGCCGGGCAAGGCCAGGGTTGCGCTGCAGCCGCATGCCAAGGATGCCGCGGCCTGAAACCAGGGTCGGCGGGGCAGGGGCTCAGACCTGAGGGGAAAGCTCTTTCGCGCTGGCCACGCGGACCCGGTTGCGCCCGCCGATCTTGGCTTGATAGAGCTGCTCGTCAGCCACTTCGAAGACCCGCGCGGCGTTTTCCGAGTGCAGCGGCCAGTTGGCCACGCCCATCGACAGGGTCAGGTGGCTGATGGTCTCGAACGTCGTCTGCTCGACTCGATGGCGCAAGCGCTCCGCGACCCGCGCCGCCGTGTCGGAGCTGGTGCCCGGCAGCAGCATGATGAACTCCTCGCCACCGGAGCGGCAGATCACGTCGTGGTCCCGCGAGCAGCTACGCATCAGCTCTGCCAGGGCTTGCAGCACCTCGTCTCCGGCGGCGTGCCCGAAGGTATCGTTGACCTGCTTGAAGTGGTCGATGTCGATGGCGATCACCGAGAACGGGCGTTTTTCCGCCTGCCACAGGGTCACTGCAAGGTCGAGGCCGCGGCGGTTGCGCAGGCCGGTGAGGGGATCGGTCTGGATGTCGTGATTGAGCTTGCCCAGGCGTTCATGCAGCAGGTTGAGGCCGATCAACAGGGCGCGCTTGAGTTCCGACGATTCGAAGTACCAGGAGCGCACGCTCTCGATCTGCGCGCTGGTTTCTGGCTCGTTGATCTTTTTCGCACCCGCGGCCAGTTGCCTGAGCGGCTGCGCGATGATCCGCGAGAACCACCAGATCAGGATGAAGCTGACGATCGCCAGCGGGATGGTCTTGAAAATGACGCTCATCTGTAACTGGTCGAGCCCTTCGAGGGTCGACTCGGTGGAGCGTTGGGCGACGATGCCCCAATGCGCCGAGGGCACGGAGGCGAAACCGGCGAGCATGTCCATGCCTTGGCTGTTGATCACCCGTTGGGTGCCGTTGTCCCGCGTGCCGAGGGTGTCGATCAGGCTGTTGCTACCGACGATGCTGCCAACCCGGTCGGCATCGGGGTGATAGAGCAGGCGGCGGTTGCTGTCGACCACATACAGGTAGGAGCCGTTCTTGTAGTAATGCTCGCCGAGCAGTTCGTTGAGGATGCTCTTGTGCTTGAGGTAGATGCTGCCGCCGATCAGTCCGCGGTAGCGCCCGGCTTTGTCGAACACCGGTTGCGAGATGAAGATGATCAGGTTGTTCGCTGCCGACATGTACGGGCTGGAAATCAGTGGCCGGCGCTCGCGCAGGGCCGCCAGGGCGCCCTCTGATTGCAGCTTCTTGCCGAGGATCTGCAGGGTGTCGGGCGAGGTGGAGCGCACCACGCCTTCGTCGTCGGTGATGACGATGGAGTTGAAGGTGTTGGTCTGCAGGCGCAGGCGCACGGCTTCGTGGTTCAGTTGCGCGAGGTCGTCGAAGTGCTCGCCGAGCAGGTCGGCGGCGTAGGCCAGTTGTTGCTGCGAGGCTTGCAGGTAGGTCTCGGTGCTGGACGCCAGCTTGGAGGCATAGGCGTGGTTGGCTTCCAGAGCGTTGTCGATCAGCAACTGGTACTGGACGCGATAGCTGGCGTAGAAGCTGTTGAGCAGGGTGACCAGGGCGGTGATCAGCGTCAGCAGCAGAATCAGGCTGCGCAGGTCCCATCGGAAGAAATTTCTCAACTGCACCGAAGTCCCCTTGCCTCGATCCTGAATCATTTGAAGGTGTGCACGGCCCTGGCAAAGTGCCGTGGGGCGGTGACGAAGCGCGGCATACTGCGCCTGCAGCCCGAAGTTGTCGCGCCAAGGGTAATGAGACTTTGGTCGAATAGCCACAGTGTATACGTGGACATGAATTTGACTGATGGGTCACGCCGTGAACCGAAAACCACGCCGATTCAGACAGTTGTGTTGTTTCGGTGAGGCCGGCAGCCGTGCCGAAGGGCTTGTTTGCACGGTGGAGAGATGGACCGCCAGGCGGGAGGGGTAATATCATGCTGACATCAATGCATGTGCCATGGACGCGGCAACCGGTTTCGGACGCCGTGGTGGGCACAGGTTCCTGGTCTATCCCGGCCACTGCCTGGCTGGATTTTCTTGAGTAGAACATGACGTCTCACGACAACCGTTCCATCGAATTGTCGCTGGCTCAACTGGCCGCCCTCGACCGGGTGATGTCCATCGCCGAGTTCACCCCGGATGGCACGCTGCTGCGGGCCAATCAGAACTACCTGGTGCTGCTGGGGTACTCGCTGGAGGAGATCCGCGGCCGCCACCACAGCTTCTTCTGCCCGCGCAAGCTGGTGGAGAGCCCGGCTTACGAATTGTTCTGGCCACGCTTGCGCGAAGGCAGCGGACGTTCCGGGATCCAGGAACGGGTGCGCAGCGACGGCAGCAGTTGCTGGCTGGAGGCGACCTATACGCCGGTGTTCGACGGCAACGGCAAGGTGGTCCAGGTCCTCAAGCTGGCCACCGATATCACCGCGCGGCTGGAGCAGGAACGGGTCCAGCAGGAGCGCCTGCGCATGCTGTCGCTGGTGGCGGATGCCAGCGACACCGCGGTGATGATCAGCGACAGCCAGCGACGCATTGCCTACACCAACGCCGGCTTCGGGCGGATGTTCGGCTGGCGCGGCGACGAGGTCAAAGGCCTGAGTCCGATGGCGCTGCTGGTGCCGGACCGGGACGAGCAGACCATCGCCGAGTACTACGCCGAGATGTACGCCGCCGGCGCCATGCAGCGCGAGGAAATCGTCACCGGCAAGCATGGCCAGCGCTACTGGGCGAAGGTGGTCAGCAACCCGATCTTCGACAGCGCCGGCCAGTTGCAGCACACCGTGACCCTGTTCACCGACATCACCTAGGCCAAGATGCACGAAGCCCTGCAGCACCGGGTGCTGGAGTCCATGGCCCGGGAGCAGCCGCTGACCGAAGTGCTGGAACTGATCTGCCTGGAAGTGGAGCGCATTGCCCCGGAAATCACCGCCTCGATCCTCAAGGTCGACGAAGAAGGGCAACTGCATTCCCTCGCTGCGCCGAGCCTGCCGAGCGATTACAGCCGTCAACTGAATGGTGTGCGCATCGGCCCGATGGTGGGTTCCTGCGGCACCGCCGCCTGGCGCAACGAATCGGTGCTGGTGGACGACATTGCCAGCGACCCGCTGTGGGCGGGCTATCAGGAACTCGCGCGACCGCTGGGCTTTCGCAGTTGCTGGTCGACGCCGATCCGCAACAGCCAGGGCGAAGCCATCGGCACCTTCGCGTTCTATTTCCGCCAGCCGCGCAATGTCGCCTCGGCGCTGTTCCACCAGCGTTTGGTGGACGCCTGTGCGCACCTCTGTTCGCTGGCGCTGGAGCGGGAAAACTCGCGTCAGCGAATTCGCCAACTGGCCTATTACGATGCCCTGACCGGCCTGCCCAACCGCAGCCTGTTGCAAGCCAAGGCCGACCAGGCGATCGCCACCGCCGCTCGCAACAACGAGCAACTGGCGGTGCTGTTCATCGACCTCGACCGCTTCAAGCAGGTCAACGATTCCCTCGGCCATCCGGCCGGCGACGAGTTGCTGCGCAACGTCGCGGCGAAAATGCGCCGTGAATTGCGCGGCTCGGATATTGCCGGGCGGCTGTCGGGCGACGAGTTCGTGGTGATCCTGCCGCAGTGCGACGGCGACCACGCCGCCGACGCGGTGGAGCGCATCCAAACGCTGCTGTGCCAGCCGATGACCATCGCCAACACCAACCTGTCGATTTCCGCCAGCGTGGGCGTTGCGATGTACCCGTCCGATGGCTGCGATGTGGAAACCCTGCTGCACCGCGCCGACATGGCGATGTACCAGGCCAAGAGCAGTGGCCGCGGCTGCTTCAGTTTCTTCAGCAGCGAAATGAACAAGCTGGCGCAGGAGCGTCTGGCGCTGGAAAACGCCCTGCGCGAGGCCCTGCAGAAAGGCCAGTTGCGCCTGCATTACCAACCGCAGATCGAGATGTCCACCGGGCGCCTGTACGGCGTCGAGGCGCTGGCGCGCTGGACCCATCCACAGCTCGGCGAAGTATCGCCGGCGCGCTTCATTCCGCTGGCCGAAGAGTGTGGCCTGGTGGCCGAACTGGGTCGCTGGGCGTTGCGCGAGGCGTGCCGGCAGTTGTCCGAATGGCGCGCCCGTGGCCTGGTGGTGCCGGCGGTGGCGGTGAACCTGTCGCCGACCAGTTTCCACAACCTCGACCTGCCACAGATGATCGCCGACACCTTGCGTAGCAATCATCTGGCGCCGGCGGACCTGACCCTGGAACTGACCGAGAACATCCTGCTGGACACCAACCCCAGCACCATGAAGACCATCGAGGAAGTGCATGCCCAGGGCATTCGCCTGTCGATGGACGATTTCGGCACCGGCTATTCCAGCCTCAGCTACCTGCGGCGCTTGCCGGTGTCGGAGTTGAAACTGGACCGCAGTTTTGTCGCGGATCTTGAACATGACGAAGCGGCGCGGGCGTTGAGCAATGCCATTCTCGGCATCGGCAAAAGCCTGCACCTGACCGTGGTGGCCGAGGGCATCGAGACGGACTCGCAGAGTGTCTGGCTGCAGGAACAGGGTTACCCGGTGGCCCAGGGCTATCTGTTCTCGCCGCCACTGGCGCCGGATGCGCTGGCGCAGTGGCTGGAGGAGAGGGCGGTGCTGGAGGAAGAGGTCGTCGGGTAGGCTTTCAGGCCCTTGTCGCGGACGTGCCAGCGATGAGGGCCGCGGATGCCATACGCGATGATCAGGGCGTCTCCCGCTTCATCTGCATCACCAGGGTAAAGCGGTCGTCCGGGTGGACCGTCTCGGAAACCACCACCAGCTTGCCCTGTTCATCCCGGTAGTGGCGGGTGATCTTCAGTCCCGGCTCGCCTGCCGGGGCATCGAGTTTCTCGGCCATCTGCGCCGTCAGCAATACCGCCCGGACCTGCTGGTCCACCACGTTGATGCGCCGGCCATAGTGCTGCTCGATCAAGGCCGCCACCAAGGCGTCCGGATGTTCACGGGCGAGGTCGATCACGTCGGTATAGGCCGCGTCCGCATAGACGTCGGTCCAGCACATCGGCGCCCGCTCGCGATCCTCGTCCACGCGAATGCTGGAAATGCAGAAGTAATGCACGCCCGGCTGCAGGCCCAGGCGCTCGGCCTCGGCGATGTCGGCGACGAAGTGCCGGACCTCCTGAATACTGCGCACCTGGGTTTCTGCCAGATGCACCAGATCCTCCACCGACGCCAGCGAATGCCGGTATCCGCCACTGGGCGCTGACGCTTCCACCCGCGTTCCGACCCGTTTGCGTCGCGACACCATGCCCAGGTTCTGCAACTGGGTAATGGCCGCGCGCACGGTGTGCCGGCTCACTTCATACAGGTCACAGAGCTCAAGCTCGGTCGGTAGCAGTGAGCCCACCGGGTATCCGCCATTGGCAATCTTGTCCTTCAAATCCCTGGCTACCAGCGCGTAGCGAGCCTCGTTCATGCCGTTGGTCAGTCCTGAAACATCGAATGGATTGACAGTGTAACAGTCTCGGCGTATTCATATGTCCGTACATTTTAATATGTACGTACATAACAATCAATTCAGGACCACGCCATGTCTACCACTGTCTTTGACTCAGCCCTTTTCCGCGATATGTTCGGCACCGCCGAGATGCGCGCGGTGTTCTCCGATCAGGCGCTGATCGAGCGCTACATCGAAGTCGAAATCGCCCTGGCCAAAGCCGAAGCCCGTTGTGGCGTGATCCCTGCTGAAGCGGCTGTACAGATCGCCGAGCTGTCACGTTTCGAATCCCTTGACCTGGCCCACATGCAGCACGAGACCGAGATCGTCGGCTACCCGATCCTGCCGTTGGTGGAGCAACTGTCGAAGCTGTGTGGCGAGGCCGGACGCTATGTGCACTGGGGCGCGACCACCCAGGACATCATGGACACCGCCGTCGTCCTGCAGGTGCGCGCCGCCCTGGCCATCGTCGAGCGCGACATCCAGGCCGTGCGCGGCCTGCTCGCCGGGCTGGCGCTGCGTTACCGCGACACGCCGATGGCCGGCCGTACCCACCTGCAGCACGCGTTGCCGATCACCTTCGGCTACAAGGTCGCGGTGTGGCTGAGCATGTTCGACCGCCACGCCGAGCGCTTGGTGGAACTGCGTCCGCGGGTCGAGATCGGTCAGTTCGCCGGCGCCGCCGGCACCCTGGCATCGTTGGGCGACAAGGGCCTGGAAGTGCAGGAAGCGCTGATGGCCGAACTCGGTCTGGGCGTGCCGCAGGCCACCTGGCACGTGGCCCGTGATGGCCTGGCGGAAACCCTGAACTTCCTCGGCCTGGTCACCGGCTCGCTGGGCAAGGTCGCCCTCGACGTGATGATGATGATGACCAGCGAGCTGGGCGAGGTGTACGAGCCCTTCGTCAAGGGCCGCGGCGCCAGCAGCACCATGCCGCAGAAGCGCAATCCGATTTCCTGCGAGCTGATGTACGCCGCCGCCAAGGGCGTACGTCAGCAGGCCGGGTTGATGCTCGACGCAATGATCCAGGACTTCGAGCGCTCCACCGGCCCATGGCAGGCCGAGTGGATCGCCATTCCGGAAGCCTTCGCGCTGTCGGCGGCGTCCCTCGGCCAGGCCAAGTTCATGCTCGCCGGCCTGGAGGTGCGCACCGAGCGCATGCGCCAGAACCTCGACATGACCCGCGGCCTGATCGTCGCCGAGGCGGTGATGATGGGCCTGGCCCCGGCCCTGGGCCGCCAGGTCGCCCACGACGTGGTGTATGCCGCCTGCCGCGTTGCCAACGACGAAGGCGTCAGCCTGCTCGATGCCCTGCTGGCCCGCCCGGACGTGACCGATCGCCTGGACCGCGCCGAACTCGAGCGCCTCACCGACCCGGCCAATTACCTCGGCCTGGCCCCGCAAATGGTCGATCGCGCCCTGGCCCGCGAAGGCGCGGTCAAACGCTGAATCCGTTCGCAGGGGGCGTCGCGCCGGCGCTCCCTGTCTGTCTCGCCGTACCCATAAAGACAATAAGAGATCGCGAACATGACTGCTTCCACGAAAAAACCGCTGTACCGCGACCTGACCTTCCAGGTGGTCGCCGCCATGCTCCTGGGCATCGCGTTCGGCTTCATCGCCCCGGAGCTGGCCGCCAGCTTCAAGATCCTCGGCGACATCTTTCTCAAGCTGATCAAGACCGCCGTCGCCCCGCTGGTGTTCTTCACCGTGGTCCACGGCATTGCCTCGGCCGGTGACATCAAGCGAGTCGGCAAGGTCGGCTGGCGTGCGCTGGTGTACTTCGAAGTGGTGTCCACCATCGCCCTGGCGATTGGTCTGATCTGGGGCAACCTGCTGGAAATCGGTTCCGGCATGCACGACGCCCACCCCAACAGCGCTACCGCCAGCGCCGCAGCCGCGGCCCTGGCCAAGGGGCATGCGCCGGGTTCGACCATGGAGTTCATCTACGGCATCTTCCCGGACAACTTCGTCGGTGCCTTCGCCGGCGGGCAGTTGTTGCAGGTGCTGGTGATTGCGGTGCTGTTCGGCTTCGCCCTGCTGGCGCTGAAGCACGAGCGTCGTGAGGTGATCGAGGACGGCTTGAATCGGGTTTCGGAATGCTTCTTCGAATTCATCAACCTGATCATGAAGTTCGCGCCACTCGGCGCCTTCGGTTCGGTGGCCTACGCGGTGGGCAGCAACGGCACCGCGGTGCTGATGTCGCTGGCCAACCTGGTGCTGATGTTCTACCTGGTGGTGTTCCTGTTCGTCACCGTGGTACTGGGCGCGGTGTGCCGGCTGTCCGGCTTCAGCCTGTGGCGCTTCCTCAAGTACATCAAGGATGAGGTGTTTATCGTCATCGGCACCGCCTCGTCGGAAAGCGCGCTGCCGCGGCTGTTGCTCAAGCTGGAGAAGTTCGGTTGCTCGAAGCAGAGCGTCGGCCTGGTCTTGCCCACCGGCTATGCGTTCAACCTCGACGGCACCTCGATCTACATGTCGCTGTGCGTGCTGTTCATCGCCAACGCCTACGGCGTGCCGCTGACCTGGGAACAGCAACTGGGCATGGTGGCGATCATGTTGGTGACCTCCAAGGGTGCGGCAGCGGTATCCGGCGGCAGCTTCGTGGTGTTCGCCGCGACCGTCACCGCCATCGGCGTGTTGCCGGTGGAAGGGCTGGCGTTGCTGTTCGGTGTGTACCGCTTCATGTCGATGGCGATCGCCACCTGCAACACCATCGGCAACAGTGTTGCGACGGTGGTGGTGGCGAAGTGGGCCGGAGAGTTTTCCGAGCAGACGGCAAAGGAGGAGTATGAGCGCGTGCTGGGCCGCAGGCCGGCGGCCGCGCTCTGAGGTTTCTCTGTCAAGACCTCATCGCCGGCAAGCCGGCGATGAGGTTGTCGCGATTTACCAAAGCGCCACGGTGTAACTCACAATCAGCCGGTTTTCATCCAGGTCATTGCCGAAGTTGGTCGAGCGCACGGTCGCGTTGCGCCATTTCACCCCCAGGTTTTTCAGCGGTCCGCTCTGGATCACGTAGCCGATATCCATATCCCGTTCCCATTCCTTGCCATTCGGCCGTGACGCGCCGAGGTCGACGTTGTCGCCGCTCAGGTAGCGGGTCATGAAGGTCAGACCGGGAATGCCGACGCTGGCGAAGTTGAAGTCATAACGCGCCTGCCACGAGCGCTCGTCCTTGTTGGCGAAGTCGCCGATCTGCACGAAGTTCACCAGGTACGCGTCGGCGCCGTTGATGTAGGCGAAGCCGGTGTCGCCGCTCATGCGCTGGTAGCCGAGGCCGAAGGCATGGCCCTTGAGGCCGTAGGTGAACATTGCGCCCAGCGCCTTGTTGTCGATATTGCTGCCGCCGTCGTCCAGCGAGCGGGCGAAGCGCAGGTCGCTTTTCAGCGTCTGGCCGTCGCCCAGCGCCCAGGTGTGGGTGAGCCCGAGCATGTGCTGGCGATAGAGGTTTTCCAGGCCGCCGTAGCTGTAGCTGGTGCTCAGGCTGTCGTTCCACTTGTACAGCGCGTGGCCGAAGTCGAAGCGGTCGGTAGTGGTCTGGCGCACGACGATGTTCTTCGCCGCGCCAGTGGTGACGCTCATGTCCTCGTAGTCCTGGGAATCACGCTGGTTGACCTGGCGCAACCGGCCCAGGTCCAGGCTGAGGTTGCTGATTTCCTGCACCGTCACCTGGCCGCCCTGGAAAACCTGCGGCAGCAGGCGCGAGTCGTTGGGCATCAAGACCGGCAGTTTGGGAATCAAGGTGCCGAGCTTGAGCACGCTGTTGGAGGCGCGGACCTTGGCGGTCAGACCGAGGTCGCTGGAGCTGTCCTGGGCGCGCTTCGGTGCTTCGCGGTCGCGTTGCAGCAGGCCGCTGCCGGCGCGGTCGGGGCTGGAATCGAGCTTGAGGCCGAGCAGGCCGATGGCATCGACGCCGAAGCCAAGGGTGCCTTCGGTGAAGCCGGATTCATAGCGCAGGATGAAACCTTGCGCCCATTCCTCGACTTTCGATTGGGCCGCGCCGTCCTGGCGGAAGTCGCGGTTGAAATAGAAGTTGCGGGCTTCGACGCTGGCCTTGCTGTCGTCGAGGAAGGCCGCGTTGGCGTTGCAGCAGAGGATGGCCAGGGCCAGTGGGGTCAGGGTGCGGAGCATGTGCGGTTCTCTTGTTGTTATTTGAGGGGCCTGCCTGGGGCAGGCCTTCGCGAGCGAGCTCGCTCCTACGGGTGGGGAGTGATGGGATCAGTGGTTGGATGCGGCGGCGGCGCCGAGGCCGGTCTGGGCGCGGACGAACTGGTCGTCGAAGGCGTCGCGTTCACGGGCGGCGCGGGCGCTGGTGTCCAGCAGCGACACCACCACGGTGACCAGGAACGCCAGCGGCATCGAGAACAGCGCCGGGTGGTCGTAGGGGTAGATCGCCTTGGCATTGCCCAGCACGGTCACCCACACGGCCGGCGACAGGATCACCAGCACCAGCGCCGAAATCAGACCGGCGAAGCCGCCCGCCAGGGCGCCGCGGGTGGTCAGGTTCTTCCAGTACATGGCCATGATCAGCACCGGGAAGTTGGTCGACGCGGCGATGCCGAAGGTCAGGCCAACCAGGAAGGCGATGTTCTGGTTCTCGAAGAGGAAGCCCAGCAGGATGGCGATTACGCCCAGGCCCACGGTGGCGAAGCGGGTGACGCGCATTTCCTGCGCTTCGCTGGCGGTGCCTTTCTTCAGCACGGTGGCGTACAGGTCGTGGGAAATTGCCGAAGCGCCGGCCAGCGCCAACCCAGAAACCACTGCGAGGATGGTGGCGAAGGCCACCGCCGAGAGGAAGCCGAGGAACAGGTTGCCGCCCACGGCCTTGGCCAGGTGCATGGCGACCATGTTGCCGCCGCCGATCAGTGCGCCCTTGAGGTCGCCGCCAACATAGAACTGCGGGTCGGTGCCGACGATGACGATGGCGGCATAGCCCAGCACCATCACCACGAGGAAGAAGAAGCCGATGAAACCGGTGGCGTAGAACACCGATTTACGTGCTTCCCTGGCGTTCGGCACGGTGAAGAAGCGCATGAGGATATGCGGCAGGCCGGCGATGCCGAACACCAGGCCGAGGGACAGCGACGCCGCGTTGATCGGGTCGGCGAGCATCGAGCCCGGGCCCATGATGTTCCAGCCGATGGCGTGGGCTTCGACGGCGCGGGTGGCGAGGGTTTCGAAGCTGAAGCCGAACTCGGCCATGGCCAGCATCGCCAGGGTGGTGCCGCCGGCGAGTAGCAGGACCGCCTTGATGATCTGCACCCAGGTGGTGGCGATCATGCCGCCGAAGATCACGTACACCAGCATCAGCGCGCCGACCACGATCACCGCAGTGCGGTAGTCGAGACCGAAAAGCAGCTTGATCAGTTGCCCGGCGCCGACCATCTGCACCACCAGGTAGCAGCACACCACGGTCAGCGAACCGAAGGCGGCGAAGGTGCGCATGCGGGTTTGGTCGAGGCGGTAGGAAACGATGTCGGCGAAGGTGAAGCGACCCAGGTTGCGCAGCCGCTCGGCCATCAGGAAGGTGATGATCGGCCAGCCGACGAAGAACGCCACGGTATAGATGAAACCGTCGTAACCCTTGGCGAAGACCAGGCTGGAGAGGCCCAGCAGGGTGGCGGCGGACATGTAGTCACCGGCGATCGCCAGGCCGTTCTGGAAACCGCTGATACCGCCGCCGGCGGTGTAGAAGTCGGAGGTGGACTGGGTCTGGCGGGCGGCCCACCAGGTGATCGCCAGGGTTCCGAGGACGAAGACGAAGAACATGCCGATGGCGTGCAGGTTGACCGGTTGTTTCTCGGCGACGATGGGCGCGGCGAAGACCAGGGCCGGGGCCAGCAGCAGGGCGCCGAGGGCGAGCAGGCGTGGGTTCATTTCAACTCCTCCAGCAGGTCGGCGCTCATCGCGTCAAAGCGGGTGTTGGCGCTGCGCACATACCAGCCGGTGAGCAGCCAGGACAGCACGATCAGCGACGCCGCCACGGGAATCCCCAGGGTCAGTTGGCGGCCTTCGGCCAGCGGGGTGTGCAGCCATTGCGGCTGGAAGGCGACCACCAGCATGAACAGGTAATAGGCGGTCAGCACCGCGGCGCTGAGTGACCAGGACAGCCGTGAACGGCTGCGCACCAGTTGCTGGAATTTCGGATTGGCGCGGATCCGCGCACATCGCTGGCTATGGGACAGCTCTGCTGAAGTCATGGGAGGGCTCCTTGGATTGTTCTTGTGGTTTTTTTCGGGGTGCACGGCACCGTGGCGGCGGGCGGACCCGTCACCGGTGGAACTGAAAGCGGAAAGCGCGCGCGGCTATTCGCGGCGAGGCGGATCGTCGGGGATCGGTGGGATAAGGCGAGGGCAGCGAACGGCAGGGGCGAGGCCCTGTACGGCAAGTATCGACATGTGTGGCACCCGGCGGCTGATTGTTAGCTCTTGATGTTTGCCGCTTCCGTGTCGAGAGGAGGCGGCGCAGATGGCTCCGGGGGCTTTATATAACATTCCAGTGTGGGTATGGAAGTGTTACCTGTTTGGTATGGTATTTGTACTATATTCGCTCGTGATTTTTACGCGGATTTGAGTGCGAGCGTGGATGCTGAATGGATTAGTCGCTAGCCGGAGCGCTTCACTGTGATCAGTCGAGTTGCGCCAACCGCGCCATCAGGCTCGCCGCCTCGTCGTGCAGGGCCTGGCAGAAGGCTTCGACGAACACCGATGACGGGCGAAAGTCCGGGCGGATCAGCATCACCCGGTAGGGGATCGACACCGTCAGGCGCCGCACCGCCAGGCCGCGGCCAGCTTCCTGCAAGGCGCTCAGCGGGTTGATGATCGCCACGCCAAGGCCTTCGCGGACCATGGCGCAGACGGAGGCGGCGTTGGTGGTTTCGATCACCGTGTGGCGCTCCACCGCAGCGGTGCGAAAGTGCTCGTCGAGGCGCTGACGGTAGATGTCGCGACCGGCAAGGTTGATGAAGTCGACCCCGTGAAAATCGCTCATCGCCAGTTGCTCCCGCGCCAACAATGGATGCTCCTCGGGCAGCACGCAGAGCATGTCGGCGCTGAACAGCGACTCGCCGCGGGTGCCGCGCGGCACCTGCTCGCCCTCGGTCAGGCCGAGGTCATGGCGCTGGGCGCTGAGGGATTCATCCAGCAGCGGCGATTCCTGGGCGCTGATGCACAGGCTGATGCCGGACTGCTGGCGCTGGAACTGCTTGCACACCCGCGGCAGCAGGGTCTGCGAAAACAGCGGCAGGCAGGTCAGGTGCAACTGGCCGTGCTCGAAGCGGCGGATCGACTGCGCCAGGCTGTTGATCCGCTCCAGCCCGACGTAGGAGCGCTCGACTTCCTCCAGCAGCATCAACGCCTGTGCCGTCGGCAGCAGGCGACCGCCCTGGCGGTCGAACAGTTTCAGCCCGCTGAGGCTTTCCAGGCGCGCCAGTTCCCGGCTCAAAGTCGGCTGCGAGGTGAACAGCAAACGCGCCGCGCCGGTGACGCTGCCAGCCAGCATGATGGCGCGGAACACTTCGATGTGGCGGACGGGGATGCTCACGGCGATGGCCTGCTCTGGGAAAGTAGTCATATCAAAACTGAATCGACTGACAAAGAATAGATATTTTTCTGAATGG
Source organism: Pseudomonas sp. Marseille-P9899 (assembly GCF_903166565.1). NCBI lineage: Bacteria > Pseudomonadati > Pseudomonadota > Gammaproteobacteria > Pseudomonadales > Pseudomonadaceae > Pseudomonas > Pseudomonas sp. Marseille-P9899. Next base: position 50,121 of record NZ_CAESCG010000010.1, on the reverse strand, counting down.
AAGGCGTTGGGCATGATGGCGTCATTCTCATCGCCCGCAGGATTCCCGCGTCATGACCCTTTCTTTCGCCCAGCAGACCCTGGTTGCCGCCGCGCAGCAGTTCCCCACGCCGTTCTGGACCTACGACGCCGCCATCATCCGTGACCGCATCGAGCAACTGCGCTGCTTCGACGTGGTTCGTTTCGCCCAGAAAGCCAGCTCCAACCTGCACATCCTGCGGCTGATGCGCGAGCACGGCGTGCGCGTCGACGCGGTGTCCGTCGGTGAACTGGAGCGGGCACTGCTGGCGGGCTACAGCCCCGAAGGCGACCCGGCCGGTGTAGTCCTGACCTGCGACCTGCTGGACAAACCGACCCTGCGCCGGGTGGTGGAACTCAAGGTTGAAGTCAACTGCGGCTCCATCGACATGCTGCGTCAACTGGGCGAGCAGTCGCCGGGCCACCGCGTCTGGTTGCGCATCAACCCCGGCTTCGGCTACGGCCACAGCCGCAAGACCAACACCGGCGGCGAGAACAGCAAGCACGGTATCTGGCACGACGAAATCGCCGATGCACTGGCGGTGATCCGTGCCACGGGCCTGCATCTGGTGGGCCTGCACATGCACATCGGTTCGGGTGTCGATTACGGTCACCTGGCCCAGGTCGGCGGGGCGATGGTCGAGGTCATCAAGGCCCTGGACCACGATATCGAGGCGTTCTCGATTGGTGGCGGCCTGTCCACGCCGTACCGCGAAGGCGATGTAGCGGTGGATGTCGAGCGTTATGCCAGCACCTGGCAGAAAGCCAAGGCAGAGATCGAAGCCTTTCTCGCGCACCCGGTGCGCATGGAAATTGAGCCGGGGCGTTTCCTCGTCGCCGAATCGGGCCGTCTGGTGACCGAAGTGCGTGCGGTGAAACGCGCGGGCAGCCGCCAGTTCGTGCTGGTGGACGCCGGCTTCAACGACTTGATGCGCCCGGCCATGTACGGCGCCTATCACCACATGAGCGTGCTGGATGCCCAGGGCCAGGCGGTCGAGCGGCCGTTGGTGGAATGCGTGGTGGGCGGTCCGCTGTGCGAGTCCGGCGATGTCTTCACCCAGGACGACCAGGGCCTGGTCCCGCGTCTGCTGCCGCAACCCCAGGTGGGCGATCTGCTGGTGATGCACGACACCGGCGCCTACGGCGCGTCGATGTCGTCCAACTACAACAGCCGGCCGCTGCTGGCCGAAGTGCTGCTGGACAACGGCGAGGCGCGGCTGATTCGCCGGGCCCAGCCGCTGTCGGATCTGCTGGCGCTGGAACAGGGTCTCTAACCCCAAGCCCCCTGTAGAAGCGCGCTGATCGGCGTTTCGTCAGAACTGCCAGTCAGCCGCCTTCACCACGCGACAGAACGGCCCCGCCAGCGTCGCGTTGTGATGGGCGACGATCGCCTCGGCGCTCAGCTGCGGCGTGTCGGAGCAGGTGTGGCCGTCCTCGATCAGCACCGCATCCAGCCCCAGATCCCGTGCCACGCGGCAACTGCTGTCGACGCAGTACTGGGTCTTCATCCCGGCGATCACCAGCCCGCTGGCGCTGGCGTCCTTGAGTTTCTCCAGCAACCCGGTGCCGGCGAAGGCACTGGGGCGCTGTTTCTCGAAAACCGTCTCGCTGCCGTTGAGGTCCAGTTCCGGGATCAGTTGGGTCAGCGCGCTGTCCGGCGCCAGCGGCGAGCCGGCCGGGCCGACATGGCGGGCGAGGAAAATCGGCGCGCCGGCCGCATGGGCCTTGGCCAGCAGGCTGTTCACCGTCGCCAGCAGCGCTTCGCCGCGCCACGGCTGTTCCGGGCCGTGGAACAGGCCGACCTGCAGATCGAGAATCAAGAGTGCATGCATGGGTGTCGCTCCTTGTGATGAGCCAGCGACACGGGGCAACGAAAAAGGCCCCGTCCATCGCTGGCGGGGCCTTTCGGGTTTGGCGTCAGACGCTCACGAACACCCGCACGGCCCGCCGGTGGCGGTGGTGGTCAGGGTGGTCGAGGTGCTGCGGAACCGATTCATGGGGCTGACAGTAGCGCTACTGGCGGGGAGATGGCAAGTGCGCTGAATATCTGTGGGACAGCCCATCAGATGAGCGATCAACCCAGCAGCGCTTCGCTGGCACTGGCCACGATCATCCCGGCCATCCCCAGCAGGCAAACCAGCGCTACGGCGTAGAACATCGTTCGCCACGGCTGCCACTGGTTGAGGTACGCCAGGGTGTGCGCCACCCGCGCCAGGGTGAACACGCAGAACAACAGGATAGTGGCGCTGACGCTGGTCTTGAGCACCACGCACAAGCCGCCGAGGACGAAGAACAGCGGGATGTTTTCCAGGTCGTTGCCCCAGGCTTTCGCCGCCCGGGTGACCTCGGGCAGTTCCTGCGGGCTGGCGGCGCGCCCCACGAAGCGGGCGTCCTCGGGGTTGGCGAAGGTCAACCGGCTGATGCGATGAAAGCCTTGGTAGCAAGAGATACCGAGCATTTTCAGGAACAGGACCACGACACACAGGGCATAAACCGACAGGGCAAGGTTCATCTTCACTCCTTTGAGACACATCGGGCCTGGCTGCTGCTTTCTTCCAGCAGCCAGTGTTTGAACAGTTCCAGCGCGGGCGGCTGCTCGCCGGGGCGGGTGACCAGCACATAGCGCTCGGTCAGCGCCGAAACCTCCGGCCAGGGCGCGTGCAGGCGTCCCTGTTGCAGTTCGTCTTCGACGTAAAAGCGCGGCACCAGGGCCATGCCGATACCGGCCTTGGCGGCGTCGATCAGCAAGGAAAAACGGTCGAAGCGCGGGCCGCTGCCAGCATCGGGCAGGTCGATGCCGGCGTGCCGGGCGTATTCGTTCCAGAGGTTGCCGTGGTCGTGCTTGTGCAGCAGCGGCTGCTCGGCGGGCGGGCGCGCGGCGAGGTCGGGGTGGCAGACCGCGAGTAGCGGTTCTTCGAACAGCGGCTGCACCTGCATGGCCGCCCAGGCCGGGTGCTCGAAGTTGATCGCCGCATGCAGTGCGCTGTCGGTAAAGGCGAAGGGTTCGGTGCGCTCGCGCAGGTTGACCTGGATATGCGGATGGCGCTGCTGGAAACGCGCCATCCGCGGAATCAGCCAGCGGCTGGCGAGGGTGGGGATCACGCCGATTTCCAGGGTCGCGTCGCTGCGGGCGCTGGTGAGCAGTTGGCGGGTCTTGCGTTCGATCAGGTCGAGGGCGTCGCGCATGTCGGCGGCATAGCGGGCGCCAAGTTCGGACAGTTCGACGCGGTTGCCGATGCGCAGGAACAGGCGCACGTTCAACTGGCTTTCCAGCTTGGCGATCTGCCGGCTGATGGCGCCTTCGGTCACGGACAGCTCCTGCGCGGCGCGGGCGAAGCTCTGGTGCCGGGCGGCGGCTTCGAGGGCGAGCAGGGCGGTGGTGCTGGGCAGGCGGCGGGTCACGAACATCCATCCTTGGCGCATCGGGGCGACAGGATGACCCAAGGGCAAGCTGCCTTGCAAAAAAATCGGTAACACTTGCTGGCCTCGCTGCGTAGCGTGCGAGGCCTGACAAGAAAGGAGCGCAGGACATGACGACCACCGACCGTTTATTGCTTCGAGCAGGCGTGCTGATTCCCGTCTGGCTGTTGTTCGGCGTGCTGCTGACCGCCAGCCAGTATCCCGGCTACAACCATGCTGACTTCGCCATGAGCCGCCTCGGCGAGCAGGGCGCGGCGACCCACGGCTTTTCCGCCTGGGTGAACAATTTCCCGCTGGGCGTGCTGTTCGTGCTGGTGGCGGTGGGGCTGTGGCGGCGCTTCGCCGGCTCGCGGCTGGCACGGCTCAGCGCGGTGCTGGTGCTGATTCATGGCCTGGCCAGCATCGGCACGGGACTGTTTGCCTGCGACCAGGGCTGCGCCCCGGCGCAGCCGTCGGTCTCGCAGCAGGTGCATAACCTGTCCGGGCTGGTGATGTTCCTGTCGCTGACGCTGGCCAGTGCGCTGTGGATCTTTCTTGGCAAGCGCCTGTTGGCTTCGCCTGCGTTCTCAGGATTTTCGACGCTGTGCACGGTGCTGGCGCTGGTCAGCGTCGGACTGATGGGCCAGGCGCTGGAGAGTGGTCACGGTTTTGGTCTGTACCAGCGGCTCAACTACGGCACGGCAGTGGTGTGGCTGGCGGTGCTGGCCTGGCTGAGTCTTTCGCTCAGCCCGGCACGCTCAGGCGCAGCGCCAGTGCGACCAGCGTGACCAGCAGCACCGGCAGCGTCAGCAGGCTGCCGACCTTGAAGTAGTAACCCCAGGTGATACGGATATCGCGCCGCGCCAGCACATGTAGCCAGAGCAGGGTGGCGAGGCTACCGATCGGGGTGATCTTCGGGCCGAGGTCGCAGCCGATCACGTTGGCGTAGATCATCGCCTCGCGGATCACCCCGCTGGCCTCGGCGCCGTGAATCGACAGGGCGCCGACCAGCACGCTGGGCAGGTTGTTCATCACCGAAGACAGCAGCGCCGCGAGCAGCCCGGTGCCGAGGGTCGCGGCCCACAGGCCATGGCTGGCGAGCAGGTCGAGCAGGCCGCTGATGTGCTCGGTCAGCCCGGCGTTGCGCAAACCGTAGACCACCAGGTACATGCCCAGCGAGAACACCACGATATGCCAGGGCGCATGACGCATGACCTTGCGCGTGGAAATCACCTTGCCGCGCCCGGCCACCAGCAGCAGGACCAGCGCGCACACGCCCGATACCAGGCTGACCGGAATTCCCAGCGGCTCCAGGGCAAACAGCGCCAGCAGCAGGAATACCAGCACCACCCAGCCGGCGTAGAAGGTGTGCACGTCGCGGATGGCGTCGCGCGGGGCTTTCAGGGTCGGCTCGAAGTGGCGCGGGATGTCCTTGCGGAAGAACCACCAGAGCATGCCGAGAGTGGCGGCGATGCTCGCCAGGTTCACCGGCCACATCACCGAGGCGTACTCGCCGAAGCCGATGCCGAAGAAGTCCGCCGAAACGATATTCACCAGATTCGACACCACCAGCGGCAGGCTCGCGGTGTCGGCGATAAAGCCCGCAGCCATGACGAAGGCCAGGGTCGCCGCCGGCGAGAAGCGCAGAGCCTGGAGCATCGCCACCACGATCGGGGTAAGGATCAGCGCCGCGCCGTCGTTGGCGAACAGCGCCGACACCGCCGCGCCGAGCAGCACCATCAGGGTGAACAGGCGTGCGCCGCGGCCCTTGCTCCAGCGCGCCATGTGTAGCGCGGCCCATTCGAAGAAGCCGGCTTCATCCAGCAGCAGACTGATGATGATCAGCGCGATAAAGGTCGCGGTAGCGTTCCATACGATGGCCCAGACCGCCGGGATATCGCCCGGATGCACGACGCCTGCGAGCAGCGCCAGGATCGCGCCGCCGCTGGCGCTCCAGCCGATGCTCAAACCCCGCGGTTGCCAGATCACCAGCACCAGGGTGAGGACGAAAATCGAGACGGCGATCAGCATGGCGTGGGCTCGGCGGGGTGAGTGATGGGCGCAACGCCGGCCAATGTAGCGGGGATCGGGCAATCGTCAAAGTGACAGGCTGCGCGGCTACGTGCCATCATGTGTAACACTATTACATTGCATGAATGAGAAATCCTGTCGCATGTCGCCCCTACCTTCAACGCGTCTCCACTCGATCGATGCCCTGCGCGGGCTGGTGATCCTTTTCATGTTGCTGGACCACGTCCGGGAAACCTTCTACCTGCACCTGCAGGTCGCCGACCCGATGGATGTGACCCAGATCGACCCGAGCTTGTTCCTCAGCCGTACCCTGGCGCACCTGTGCGCGCCGGTGTTCATCTTGCTCACCGGTTTGTCGGCGTTTCTCTATGGCGAGAAATACCAGGGCAAGGCGGCCGTCTCGGCCTTCCTGTTCAAGCGCGGATTGTTCCTGGTGGTGCTGGAATTCACCCTGGTCAACTTCGCCTGGACCTTCCAGTTGCCGCCGAGCGTGATCTACCTGCAAGTGATCTGGGCCATTGGCCTGAGCATGCTGGCGCTGAGCGCGCTGTTGTGGCTGCCGCGCGGTTTGCTGATCGCCCTCGGCGTGCTGCTGGTGGCCGGGCACAACCTGCTCGACGGACTGCATTTCGCGGTCGGGCACTGGGCCCATGTGCCGTGGGCGGTGCTGCATGACCGTGGCTGGATCGAGGTGTCCGAGGGCCTGCGGTTGCGCACGTCATATCCGCTGTTGCCGTGGATCGGCGTGATTTCGTTGGGCTATGCCATCGGTCCGTGGTTTGCGCGGAGCACTGAGGCGGGGCAGCGTCGTCAGCTATTGCTGGGGACTGCCATCGGGGCCTTGGGTCTATTCCTGGTGTTGCGCTTGCTCAACGGCTATGGCGAGAAGCCCTGGTTGAGCGGTGACACGGCGGTGCAGACGCTGATGAGCTTCTTCAACATCACCAAATCCCCGCCGTCGTTGTTGTTCCTCGCCCTGACGCTGGGGATCGGCCTGCTGTTGCTGGTGCTGTTCGAGCGCCGCAACGACGGACGCGCGGTGCGCTGGCTGGCGGTGTTCGGTGCGGCGCCGATGTTCTTCTATTTGCTGCATTTGTATGTGCTGAAGCTGCTGTACCTCGCCAGCGTGGCGATCTGGGGCACCAACCATGGGCAGTATTTCGGCTTTGATTCGGTGCTGGCGGTGTGGATCGCGGCAGCACTGCTGGCGTTGGCGTTGTACCTGCCGGTGCGCTGGTTTGCCCGGCTGAAGGCACGGCGGCGGGATATTGCCTGGTTGAAGTATTTATAAGCGGGATCACTGACGGTCCATGGGGCCAGGGCCGTCAGTGATTGCTATCTCAGAAACATCCTACATATCACTAAGAATCGCCCTGCTGACTGCCAGCCTGCGCCCAGCAAGTATCTGCCCTTTGCCCGGTGAACCCTTTCCCGGGAGCTCTTGAGCAAACCTACAAGGACGCAGATTCATGGTGCTGGGCTACCTCATACGCATTGGCGACAAGACCACCTGTGGCGGCCAGGTTCTAACCGGCGACAGCGAATTTATCATCGAGGGCTTGCCTTCGGCCCGTCAGGGTGACTCGGTGACGTGCGGCGTGACCGGGAAGACCTATCAGATCCACGGCGGCATTCCGTCATTTATCAATGAAGGCGTACTGGTCGCGGGAAGCCTGGACAGCTTCAGTGGCTGTCCGTGTTACGCCGGATTGATTCCCTCGGACCAACGCATGACTTTCGTGCTTAAAGCAGCTGCGGAGTTTGAAGGATTGTTGCACAGCACTGAGCGGCATCGAATCGAACAGGCCATTGACGATATCGCCAAAGGCCTGGGTGTCCGATGAACCGGCTCGGGCCGATAGGTTGGCAACGTGGCGGGCTTGGTCTATTCGTTGCCGCACTTCTGGTCTTTGGGGGCGTGCGTCTTTTTGCAGATGAACCCGAAATCGCATTGACGCCTGGCGAACCTTGGGAAGACATGCGTCAGCGCTCCAGCGCAGCGATCGACCCCGCCATTCCTGGGCATCACTGGTTCTTGGTGCCAAAGACTGATGCCCGACTGCGACTCATAGACCCTCAATATGGATTTGTAACCCCTCTGGCCCGCTTCTTCACGATAGGTTTCACTGATGGACTGGTCGACGGCATCCGCATGTCCCCTCAAATTGAGCCGCTAGTGCTCGACGACACCCTAAGAGTCGTGCTGGATTTGCAGGAGCAATGGCGCAAGGCTGGTTGGATTTCCATCGGGACAGAAAAAGACCCTCCGTTCGCCGACACGCCTGAGTGGCGTGCCCGATTGCGAGACGTCAACCGAGGCGGTAGTGCTTACTGGCGAGCGAGTAACAAATATGAAGTGATGCTGGTAGTTGGACGCTTCAGAGATGATAGTCGCCCAACAGAGGAGCGTTACCTCATCACGCTACAACTGGCCACCCCATGGGGGTATCTATAAGCCGGTATCGTTTCCGAGTTCAAAACGGGGTTAGGGGCGTAATGGAACAGAAAACCAAACCCCGTGTAGACCCCGATCAGTAGCCTTGGCTTCTCTTACGAGTCCCCCAACAGCGTCATGGCGCCGAGACACAGTCAGCCCTCGACCACGGCTTCGACCAGCCCGGTCGGAATGCTCATTTACAACCCGTAAACGTCGAGCGCGACCCGGCCGTTCCTCGGCTGTTTTCGCCTTGCCTGACCTTCGTCTCAAGGCTTTTCATACAGAGCCTAGCCACCAACAGGCGGTGATCGCTTATTCACATCTGCGGCATCTCAAAACGCCAACTTGTACCCAATCAACAACAGCATCGTCGCCAGGCAAGGGCGCAGCACGTTGTCCGAGATCCGCCCGGTCAGGTGGCTGCCGATGTAGATCCCCGGCAACGAGCCCAGCAGCAGATAACCCAGCAGCGACCAGTCCATGTTGCCCATGCTGGCATGGCCAAGGCCGGCGACCAGAGTCAGCGGCACGGCGTGGGCGATTTCGGTGCCGACCAGGCGGCGGGTCACCAGGTACGGATAAAGCAGGAACAACGCCACGGTGCCCAGCGCGCCGGCACCGATGGAGGTCAGCGAGACCATCACGCCGAGGACCACGCCGGTGATCACGGTCAGCACATTCAGGCTGCGCCCGCTCAGGTGGTAACGGTCACCGGCATGCTTGCTGGCGAAGGCTTGAAGACGGGATTTGAACAGGATCGCCAGCGCCGTGAGGATCAGCACCACCGCCAGGCCCTGCTTGATGATGGCGTTCAGCGCCGCAGTGTCGGTGTGCAGGGTGCTGAGGAACCACAAGGTCGCCGCCGCCGCCGGCACGCTGCCGAGGGCCAGCCAACCGGTGATCGCCCAGTCGATGTTTTTCTGTTTGCTATGGACCCAGACGCCGCTGGCCTTGGTGATGGCCGCGTAGAGCAGGTCGGTGCCGACCGCGGTGGCCGGGTTGATGCCGAACCAGAGCAGGATCGGGGTCATCAGCGAGCCGCCGCCGACACCGGTCATACCGACAATGAAACCGACTACCAGACCAGCAATGGTGAAGCCAAAAGAACCGACATCCATACGTTACCTGACACGCTCTTGAATCGAAGGGCGCGCGCAGCATAACCACTTTTTTTATACCTAAATATATTCATATCGAATTAGCTTATAACCGATATCGATTCGGTCTATGCATACGCGACCTACGTCGATTGTGTGTGATGCATCAAAATGCCCGGCCGGCGCTGGTTTTACGCTTTCTTTATGCGCAACACGCATCCTCGCTCTCGTCCCTTTACTCGCCTCAGCCAGAGAATTTCCCTACGCGGCAGGTGCCGTTGGACGGAGATTTCTCATGAGCATTCTGGACGGGGTGTCACTGCTGCTGGCAGTGGCGTTGTTTGTGTACCTGATGGCCGCGTTGCTGCGCGCCGATCGCGGCTAGGGAGCAGCCATGCACAGTTACGATTACGCATTGCTGCTGGTGTTCTTCGCCCTGGTGCTGTTGCCGGCACCCTGGCTCGGGCGCTTCTATTACAAGGTGATGGAAGGCCAGCGCACCTGGATGACGCCCGTTCTGGGGCCGGTCGAGCGCGGTTGCTACCGCATCGCCGGGGTCAAGGCCGAACAGGAGCAGAACTGGAAGCAGTACGCCCTGGCGCTGCTGGCGTTCAACCTTGCCGGCTTCCTGCTGTTGTTCACCGTGCTGCGTCTGCAGGCGTTCCTGCCGCTGAACCCGCAGCACCTGCCGGGCCAGGAATGGTCGCTGGCGTTCAACACTGCGGTCAGTTTCATGACCAACACCAACTGGCAGTCCTACAGTGGCGAAGCCTCGGTCAGCTACCTGAGCCAGATGATCGGCCTGACCGTGCAGAACTTCGTCAGCGCCGCCACCGGCCTGGCCGTGCTGGTCGCGCTGTGCCGCGGCATCGCCCGGCGTTCCATCGGCACCCTCGGCAACTTCTGGGTCGACATGACCCGCGCCACCCTCTACGGCCTGTTGCCGCTGTGCCTGGTGCTGGCGTTGTTGCTGGTCTGGCAGGGCGTGCCGCAGACCTTCAGTGACTACGTTCACGCGATCACCCTACAAGGCGCCGATCAGGTCATTCCGCTCGGCCCGGCCGCCAGCCAGATCGCCATCAAGCAACTGGGCACCAACGGTGGCGGCTTCTTCGGCGTCAACTCGGCGCACCCGTTCGAGAACCCCACGGCCTGGAGCAACCTGTTCGAAGTCGCGTCGATCATCCTCATTCCGGTGGCCCTGGTGTTCACCTTCGGCCATTACGTCAAGGACCTGCGCCAGAGCCGCGCGATCATCGCCGGCATGCTGGCGCTGTTCCTGATCGGCGGCGCCACGGCGCTGTGGTCGGAGTACCAGGCCAACCCGACCCTGAGTAACCCGCAGGTCGAGCAAAGCGCGCCGCTCGAAGGCAAGGAAAGCCGCTTTGGCACCACCGGCAGCGTGCTCTGGACCGTGACCACCACCGCCGCCTCCAACGGCTCGGTCAACGCCATGCACGACAGCCTCAACCCGCTGACCGGCATGGTCGCGCTGGTCAACATGATGGTCGGCGAAGTGATCTTCGGCGGCGTCGGTGCCGGGCTCTACGGCATGTTGCTGAACGTGCTGATCGCGGTGTTCCTCGCCGGCCTGATGATCGGCCGCACCCCGGAATACCTCGGCAAGAAACTCCAGGCCCGCGAGGTGCAACTGCTGGTCGCGACGCTGCTGGTGATGCCGGTCGGTGTGCTGATCCTCGGCGCCCTCGCCACCGCGTTGCCCGGTCCGGCGGCGAGCGTCAGCAACCCCGGCGCCCACGGTTTCAGCCAGTTGCTCTATGCCTACACCTCGGCCAGCGCCAACAACGGTTCGGCCTTCGCCGGGCTGGGTGCCAACACCACGTTCCACAACCTGATGATCGGCCTGGGCATGTTGATCGGTCGCTTCGGCTACATCCTCCCGGTGCTCGCCCTGGCCGGCAGCCTGGCGCTGAAAAAGACTGCGCCGGTGGGCCTGAACAGCTTCCCGACCCACGGCCCGCTGTTCGTCACCCTGCTGGTGGTCACCATCCTGTTGGTCGGTGGCCTGACCTTCCTGCCGGCCCTGGCCCTGGGTCCGGTCGCTGAATTCCTGAGCCTGGGCTTGCAAGGAGTGAATCCATGAACATGCCGATTCCCGAAGTGAACACGGCAGCCAAAAGCAGCCCCCGGACCTCGTTCGCCGCACTGTGGCGTCCGGCGTTGCTGCAGGCCTTCGTCAAGCTCGACCCGCGCCAGCTCAAGCGCGCCCCGGTAATGCTGGTGGTGGAGCTGACCGCGATTTTCACCACGGTACTGTGCCTGTTGCCCGACAGCGGTGTGCCCACTGGCGTGTCGGTGCAGATCGCGGTGTGGCTGTGGTTCACCGTGCTGTTCGCCAACTTTGCCGAAGCCCTCGCCGAGGGCCGCGGCAAGGCCCGCGCCGACAGCCTCAAGGCCGGCAACCAGGGCCTCAGTGCTCGGCGCCGGACCAGCAGCGGTGGTTTCGAAGTGGTCGCCGCCACAGCCCTGCGCAAGGGTGACGTGGTGCGGGTCGAAGCCGGCGAGATGATCCCCGGCGACGGCGAGGTCATCGAAGGTATCGCCGCAGTCAACGAAGCAGCGATTACCGGTGAATCCGCGCCGGTGATCCGCGAGTCTGGCGGCGATCGTTCGGCGGTCACCGGCAGCACCCGGCTGGTGTCCGACTGGCTGTTGGTGCAGATCACTACCAACCCCGGCGAATCGACCCTCGACCGCATGATCGCCCTGGTCGAAGGCGCCAAGCGGCAGAAGACGCCCAATGAAATCGCCCTGGACATCCTGCTGATCGGCCTGACCCTGATCTTCCTGGTGGTGGTGGTCACCCTGCAGCCGTTCGCCCATTTCGCCGGCGGCAACATTCCCATGGTGTTCCTCGTGGCGCTGCTGGTAACGCTGATCCCCACCACCATCGGCGGCCTGCTCTCGGCCATCGGCATCGCCGGCATGGACCGCCTGGTGCGCCTGAATGTCATCGCCCGCTCCGGCCGTGCCGTGGAAGCGGCGGGGGATGTGCATGTGTTGATGCTCGACAAGACCGGCACCATCACCTTCGGCAACCGTCGTTGCAGCGCGGTGTTCGCCGCGCCAGGCGTCACCGCGCGGGAGCTGGCCGAGGGTGCCTTGCTCGCCTCGCTGGCCGACGACACCGCCGAAGGCAAGTCCATCGTCGAGTACCTGCGTCAGTTGCATGACTTTGCCGAGCCGTCGATGGCGGAGCTGGTGCCGGTGCCCTTCAGCGCCGAGACGCGGCTGTCCGGTGTCGATTTCGGTGCGCGTCGCTACCGCAAGGGCGCGGTGGATTCGCTGCTGGCCTTTGTCGGTCTGCAACGCCTGGAAATGCCGGCGCCGCTGGCCCGTGAAGTGGACAAGATCGCCCAGAGCGGCGGCACGCCCTTGCTGGTCTGCGTGGACAAGCGCCTGCTCGGCGTCATCCACCTCAAGGACGTGGTCAAGCCGGGTATCCGCGAGCGCTTCGCCGAACTGCGCAAGCTCGGCATCCGCACGGTCATGGTCACCGGCGACAACCCGCTGACCGCCGCTGCCATCGCCGCCGAAGCCGGTGTCGATGACGTGCTGGCCGAAGCCACGCCGGAGAAGAAACTGGCGCGCATCCGCCAGGAGCAGGACGACGGTCGCCTGGTCGCCATGTGCGGCGACGGCGCCAACGATGCCCCGGCGCTGGCCCAGGCCGATGTCGGCATGGCGATGAACGACGGCACCCAGGCGGCCCGCGAGGCGGCCAACATGGTCGACCTCGACAGCGACCCGACCAAGCTGCTGGATGTCGTTCAGGTCGGCAAGGAACTGCTGGTCACCCGTGGCGCGCTGACCACCTTTTCCATCGCCAACGACGTGGCCAAATACTTCGCCATCCTGCCGGCGCTGTTCGCCGCGATCTACCCGCAACTGGGCGTGCTCAACCTGATGCACCTGGCCAGCCCGCAGAGCGCCATCGTCTCAGCCATCGTGTTCAACGCGCTGATCATCGTCGTGCTGATCCCGCTGGCCTTGCGCGGGGTGCGAGTCAAGGCGGCCAGCGCTGCCCACCTGCTGCGGCGCAACCTACTGATCTATGGCCTTGGCGGTCTACTGGTGCCGTTCGCCGGCATCAAGCTGATCGACCTGCTGCTCAACGCCCTACACCTGGTCTGAACCGAGGAATTACCCATGACTACTCATCTTCGTCCGGCCTTGAGCCTGTTGCTGCTGATGACCCTGCTGACCGGGGTCGGTTACCCGCTGCTGGTCACCGGCATCGCCCAGGTGGCCTTTCCCGAGCAGGCCAATGGCAGCCTGATGCGCGACGAGCAGGGCCAGGTCCGCGGCTCCTGGCTGATCGCCCAGCCGTTCAGCGGCGACGCCTGGTTCCAGTCGCGGCCGTCCGCCGCCGACTACGCTACCGTGGCCAGCGGCGCGAGCAACCTGGCGCCGAGCAACCCGGCCCTGGCCACGCGCATCGACGAGGCCGCCGGCGGTCTCTATCGCGAGGCGCAGGGGCCGGTGCCGCTGGCCTTGCTGACCACCTCCGGCAGCGGCCTCGATCCGCACCTGCCGCCGGCGGCGGTGGCCTATCAACTGCCACGGGTGGCGGCGGCGCGGCAGATCTCGCAACAGACGTTGCAAGGTCTGGTGGAGCAGGCCACCCTGCAACCCTTGGTCGGCCCACCGGTGGTCAGCGTCCTGGCGCTGAACGCGGCCCTCGACCGGCTCGCCCCGCTCTCGAAATAAGGACACAGCGTGACCCACAGTGATTCGCAGCGCGCCGACGCGCTGCTTGCCGAACTGCCGCGCGAAGGGCGCGGCCGGCTCAAGGTGTTTCTCGGCGCCGCCCCGGGGGTGGGCAAGACCTACGCCATGCTGCAGGCCGCCCATGCGCGCCTGCGGCATAACGTGCGGGTGCTCGCCGGGGTGGTGGAAACCCACGGCCGCAGCGAGACCGAAGCGCTGCTCGGCGGCATCCCGCAGCAGCCGCTGGTGCGCTCGGAATACCGCGGCGTGATCCTTGAGGAAATGGACCTCGACGGACTGCTCAAGGCCGCGCCGGAGCTGGTGCTGGTGGACGAACTGGCCCACAGCAACGCCCCCGGCAGCCGACACACCAAGCGCTGGCAGGATGTGCAGGAACTGCTGGCGGCGGGCATCGACGTTTACACCACGGTCAACGTCCAGCACCTGGAAAGTCTCAACGACCATGTGCGCGGCATCACCGGCGTGCAGGTGCGCGAAACGCTGCCGGACTGGGTCCTGCAGGAAGCCTTCGAACTGGTGCTGATCGACCTGCCGCCACGGGAACTGCTGGAGCGCTTGCGCGACGGCAAGGTCTACGTGCCGGAACAGGCGCGGGCGGCGATCGATGCCTTCTTCACCCAGACCAACCTCACCGCGTTGCGCGAACTGGCGATGCAGACCGCCGCGGCCCAGGTCGATGCCGACCTTGCTCACGGCTATCGCCGCTTGGGTCAGGATGCCCCGGCGCTGCGCGGGCGCTTGCTGGTGGGTGTGGATGGGGATGCCCAGGCCGAGCGGCTGGTGCGGCATGCCAGCCGGGTCGCCCAGCGCCGTCATCTGCCGTGGAGCCTGGTGCATGTCGACAACGGTCGCCTGCGCGACGAAACCGCTCGCCAGCGCCTGCAAGCGGCGCAGCAACTGGCCGAGCGCCTGGGTGGCGAAGTGGTGGTGCTGCGCGCCGGGGAAGTGGCGCGCACGCTGATTCAGCATGCCATCGAACGCCGCGCCAGCCTGGTGCTGGTGGGGCAGTCGCGGGATCGCCTGCGCCGCCGTCTGTTCGGCGCGGGCGTGGCGACCCGCTTGCTGCGCGAGGCCCACGGTCTGGAAATCAACGTTCTTGACCGCGATGCCCAGCCGGAGCCGACGCGGACGGTCGCGCCTCGCGTCTGGGTCTGGCGTCACTACGCCCTGGCCTTGCTGGCTACCTTGCTCGCCACCGGGCTGGCCTCGGCGGTGGCGCGGGTCATGGACCTGCCGAACATCTCGCTGGTGTTCCTCGCCGCAGTCCTGCTGGTGGCGGTGCGCAGCAGCATCGGTCCGGCGCTGGCCTGTGCGGCGATGTCGTTCCTGGCGTATGACTTCCTGTTTATCCCGCCGAATTTCTCCTTCGCCATCCAGCGCGAAGAAGACGTGCTGACCTCGCTGTTCTTCCTGTTGATGGCGGTGCTCACCGGCAACCTCGCCGCGCGGCAACGCCGGCAACTCAAGGCGTTGCGCGAGACCCAGGAACAGACCGGGCAACTGCTCGACCTGTCGCGCAAACTCACTGCGGCCACTGACCGCCAGGCGGTGTTCAGCGCCGCGGGGCAACACCTGGAAGGTTGGTCGGACTTGCAGGCCTGCCTGCTGGAGCGCGACGCCGAAGGCCGTTTGCAGGTGGCCAGCGGCGGCGTGCTGCAATTCAGCGACAACGAACGCGCCGCCGCCGAGTGGGCGTGGCAGCACGACCAGGCCGCGGGGCAGGGCAGCGACACGCTGCCCAATGGCCGCTGGTGGTGGTGGCCGCTGTCGGTGGACGAAGGCCCGCTGGCCTTGCTCGGCGTGCGTGCCCGTGCGGGCGACGAAGCGCTGGCGCCGCAACGTCGTCGCCTGCTCAAGGCGCTCAGCCAGCCGCTGGCCCAGGCGCTGGCTCGGGCGCGGCTGGCGGACCAGTTGGAAGCCGCGCGCCTGCACGGCGAAACCGAGCAGTTGCGCAGCGCTTTGCTGGCGTCGGTGTCCCATGACCTGCGCACGCCGCTGACCGCCATGCGCGGCAGTATCGACAGCCTGCTGGCACTGGGCGATGCGATTCCCGCCGCAGACCGCCGCGAACTGCTGGAAGGCACCCGCGACGAAGCCGAACGGCTGGACCGCTACATTCAGAACCTGCTGGACATGACCCGTCTCGGCCACGGCGGCCTCAAGCTGGCGCGGGACTGGGTCGCGCCAGCGGACATCGTCGGCAGCGCCCTGAACCGCCTGCGCGTGGTGCTGGCGCCGCTGCACCTGCACACCGAGGTGCCGGCCCACTTGCCGCTGCTCTATGTGCATGCGGCGTTGATCGAGCAGGCGCTGGTCAATGTGCTGGAAAACGCCGCGCGGTTTTCTCCGCTCAATGGCCGGCTGGAGATGCGTGTGAGTGTCGAGGACGAGCACCTGTGCCTGGCCGTCGCCGACGAAGGGCCGGGCATCGCCCCGCAGGACCGCGAGCGCATCTTCGACATGTTCTACACCGCCGCCCGCGGTGATCGCGGCGGGCAGGGCACCGGGCTCGGGCTTGCCATCTGCCAGGGCATGATCGGCGCGCATGGCGGGCATATCCGTGTCGATGACGGCCTCGATGGTCACGGCACCTGCATCACACTATGCTTGCCGCTTCCGGCCCAACCCGAACTGGACAGCGAGACCCCATGAGCCAGACCGCGACCCTGCTGGTCATCGACGATGAACCGCAGATCCGCAAATTCCTCCGTATCAGCCTCAGCTCCCAGGGCTACAAAGTGCTCGAAGCGGGGACCGGCGCCGAGGGCCTGAGCCAGGCGGCGCTGTCCCGCCCGGACCTGGTGGTGCTCGACCTCGGCTTGCCGGACATGGACGGCCAGGACGTATTGCGCGAACTGCGCGAATGGAGCGCGGTGCCGGTGCTGGTGTTGTCGGTGCGGGCCAGCGAGGGCGAGAAAGTCCGGGCGCTGGACAGCGGCGCCAATGACTACGTGACCAAGCCGTTCGGCATCCAGGAGTTTCTCGCCCGGGTCCGCGCGCTGCTGCGCCAGGTGCCCCAGGCGGCTGCGCCGCAGGCAGCGTGCAGTTTCGGCGCGTTGACCGTGGACTTGGCGTACCGGCGCGTGACCCTCGACGGCGAAGAAGTGGCGCTGACCCGCAAGGAATACGCCTTGCTGGCGCAACTGGCACGGCATCCGGGGCGGGTCATCACCCAGCAGCAGTTGCTCAAGGACATCTGGGGACCGACCCATGTCGACGACACGCATTACCTGCGCATCGTCGTGGCCCATGTGCGGCAGAAACTCGGGGATGACCCGACGGCGCCGCGGTTTATCGTGACCGAGCCGGGGGTGGGGTATCGGTTGGTAGGGCAGGAGCCGGTTTGAGGCTTGGCGGCCTCAGCGCCGCTCCGCCTCATAGTTATCCAGCGTATCCCGCGCAATCTCCCGCCCCAGCGCGATCAGCTCCGGCGCTTTGTAGAACTCGAAAAACCGGCACACCCGCTTCGGCACGTTAATCAGCACATCTGGCGGATACCCGGCGATCTTGTATTGCGCCAGCGAGGTCTGCATCACCTCGAAACTCTGGTTGATCAGGTCCAGCAATGACGCTGGCCCGACGTTATCGACAATGAACGAGCCGGTCGCCGACTTCGGCGCGCCGTCGCGTTCCGGCGCCGCCGAGGGTTGCTGGGCCTTGGGGCTGGCGGCGTCTGCCAGCCAGGGATTGGGCACCTGCGTCGCTTCGATCGCCAGGTCCTGTTCCATCTCTTGCGCCAGTTCCTTTTCCAGCCCCAGCAGCACCTCGGCCTGCTTGCGCCGGAACGGCAGGCGCGAGCCGAGCGAGCTGATCAGGTTGTCGAAGCGCAGCTTGAACGCCGGCGGCCGTTCGATCACCGGCAACTGGTACTGCTTCTGGTTGGTGGAGTTGAGGTTGACCGCGATGATCAGGTCACTGTGGCTGGACACCACCGGGATGATCGGCAGCGGATTGAGAATGCCGCCATCGACCAGCGTGCGGTTGCCCTGGACCACCGGGGTGAACAGGCTGGGAATCGCTGCAGAGGCGCGCATCGCCTGATGCAGGCAGCCTTCCTGAAACCAGATTTCCTGCTGGTTGGTCAGGTCCGTGGCCACCGCCGTGTAGGGAATGCGCAACTGCTCGATATTGATTTCGCCGACGATCTTGCGGATTTGTCCGAAAACCTTGTCGCCACGGATCGCGCCCAGGCGGAAACTCACGTCCACCAGGCGCAGCACGTCGAGGTAGTCCAGGCTCTCGATCCAGTTGCGGTATTCGTCCAGCTTGCCGGCGGCGTAGATCCCGCCAACCACCGCGCCCATGGAACAACCGGCGATACAGGAAATCTCGTAACCGCGCCGTTCGATTTCCTCGATCACGCCGATATGCGCATACCCCCGGGCACCGCCCGAGCCCAACACCAGCGCTACGCGCTTTTTCATGATTGCGCCCCTAGGTCGATCGCCGTTTTGATGACCCGAGAATGCGCCTGTTTCGGGTTGCGCTTCAATCGTCGTCTGCGCTGGGCTACGCTGAACAGGGCACTTTTGCGTACGCCCGCCGTCGAACATGCCGACACGACTTTTCCCATCTTCGAGGTAACACCGATGAAAGCCCTGATCACCCTGTCCCTGATTGTTGTGGCCCTGGCAGGTTGCGCGGGCAAGACGGCCTATCGCGACAGTTGCGGCAGCCAGCTCGACGCCGCGTGGAAGGAACTCGACCTGGCCAAGGCCGAGGGCTTCGCCGGCACCGTCAGTTATTCCAAGGCCCTGTCGCTGCTGACCGGCGCCAAGACCCAACAGCAGTTCGAAGCCTTCGAAGGTTGCACCAAGAAAGCCGAGAAAGCCCGTTTCTATATCCGTGAGTCCCGCGCCGGACGTTGATGAGGTAAGGCCCCATGTCGCAGATGTTCGATCATGTCGTTGCCCAGGTGCTTGGCTTGCACGTTCATCTGCTGGCCTGTCAGGCACGCCTCGCGGAAAACACTGACAGCGAAGCGTTGCACGACCTACGCACCAACGTGCGACGCCTGCGCAGCCTGCTGCGACCGCTGCGCGGCTTGCCCGGAGTCGATCAACTGGAGAGTGCGGCCAAGGCGGTGGGCGACATGACCACGCCGCTGCGCGACCGTGAAGTGCTCGCCGAGCAACTGTTCGAACGCCAGCAGCCGGATGCGGCGCAGCGGCGTCTGGCGGGCGAGGGCGCGACCTTCGCCGCCGTGGCGTCCAGCACTCAGTTGCACAAACTGCTGGCGATCATCGATGCCTTCCCGGCTTTCCTCCGCGCCATCGAACATCAGAAGCTGGTGCCGGACCTGCGCAAGCGCATCGAGACGCGCCTGGACAAGCAATGGAAGAACATCGTCAAAGCCATGCACGACCCGGCCCACGACCGCCATCGCCTGCGTCTGCTGATCAAGCGCTCGCGTTACGGCGCCGAAGCCTACCCGCAACTGGGGCGGCTGAAGCGTTCGATGCGCGCCTCGCTCAAGCGCGCCCAGGATGACCTCGGCCACTGGCATGACCTGCTGCAATGGCTGACCCAGGCCGAAAAGCAGCCTGACCTGGCCGCCCTCGTGCCGCAGTGGCAGGCGCAGCTTGTCGAAGCCGAACAGCGCGCGGACAAGACCCTGAACGCCCTGCTGAAGCATATCGACGAACGATAATGCGCTGAATTGGCAGTTATGCGGCCTGCTGGGGCGGGCTATCTCCTCTTAAGATCGTGGGACTTTTCCGTAGGCGAGGTCCGCATGAATTTTTCCCAACTGCTCACCGCTGTCCGTCAGCGCCCGCAGGAAGTGGTCATTCCCGCCGAGTGGGCACAAGGTCGCGCCTGTTTCGGCGGCCTGATGGCGGCGCTGGTCTACGAGGCCATGCACGCCAAGGTGTCGCCGGAGCGTCCGGTGCGTTCGCTGGCCATCACCTTCGTCGGCCCCGCCGAGCCGGGCGTGCCCATCAGTTTTGAAGTGGAAATGCTCCGCGAGGGCCGCGCAGTGAGTTCGCTGCTGGGCCGGGCAGTCCAGAACGGCCAGACCGTGACCCTGATCCAGGGCAGCTTCGGCGCCGGGCGTACCTCGGTCATCGATGTGCCGGCGTTGCCGGCGAGGGAAATGAAAAGCCTGGAAGACTCCAGTCCGGAACTGCCGTACATCCCCGGCGCGACCCCGGAATACATCCGCTACCTGTCCATGCGCTGGGGCATCGGTGCCATGCCGTTCAGCAACAAGCCGCTGCGCAGCATGGGCGGTTGGGTGCGTTTGAAGGACGCGGTGGAAGAGCCGGTGACCGAAGCACACCTGCTGGCGCTGGTGGATGCCTGGCCGCCGGCATTATTGCCACACCTGAGCAAGCCGGCAGCGGGCAGCACCTTGACCTGGACCATCGAATTCGTCCAGCCGGTGGCCAGCCTCAGCACTTTGGACTGGTGCCAATACTGCGCGGACATCGAGCACGCCCGCGATGGCTACGGCCACACCGCCGCAGCTATGTGGGACGCGCGCGGCGAGCTGCTGGCGATCAGTCGGCAGACGGTGACTGTGTTCGCTTGAGTGTCAGTGACGGTGGCGCGCCACCATGCACGGCGTCAGCGATAGGGCCAGGCCCGGCAACACCGTCGTTCCGGTCGGCCTCATCGCTGGATGGGTGTCTACACATCTCGCAGGCAATCGCAAACCGTCAGCCGCATGCGATCCAGTGGGAGCGGATTTATCCGCGAAGGGCCGCAAAGCGGCCCTAAAACCATCCCGCACGAGGTGGCTGTCTATGCCTGATATTCCTTTCGACCTTCGTGATGCCTGAATGTGAAATCCAGACCAGCCAGAGACAGGGTGCTGGATGGATTTAGGGCCGCTTTGCGGCCCTTCGCGGCGGTCCGGCGTCCGGTGAATCCGCTCCCACAGTTAGCGGTGACCTGACGCTCTGGGCTTGCCGGCGGTGACGCCCTCGAACGCTCTACAACTTCAACTGCCCGATCACCTTGTTCAATTCCCCGGCCAGGGTCGCCAGTTCATCGCTGGTGGTCGCCGACGAAACCGTCTGTTGCACGGTGTCCTCGGTCACGTCACGAATGCTCACTACGGCGCGGTTCATTTCCTCGGCGACATGGCTCTGTTCTTCGGCCGCCGCGGCGATCTGGGTGTTGCTCTCGCGCATCTGCGCCACCGCTGCGGTGATTTCCGCCAAGGCTTCGCCGGCTTCCTGTGCCTGTTTGACGCAAT
Organism: Pseudomonas sp. Marseille-P9899; assembly: GCF_903166565.1. Taxonomy (NCBI): domain Bacteria; kingdom Pseudomonadati; phylum Pseudomonadota; class Gammaproteobacteria; order Pseudomonadales; family Pseudomonadaceae; genus Pseudomonas; species Pseudomonas sp. Marseille-P9899. The sequence goes on along the minus strand of NZ_CAESCG010000010.1, from coordinate 29,187 downwards.
CGTCGGCCTTGAACGAGCTTTCGGTCATGAACTCCACCGCGTCGCGGGTCCCGGCCTGCAAGGCGGAAACCATGTCGGTGATTTCGTCGGTCGAGCTCTGCACCCGTTTGGCCAGGTTGCGCACTTCATCCGCCACCACCGCAAAACCACGGCCCAGGTCGCCAGCGCGGGCGGCCTCGATGGCGGCGTTGAGGGCGAGCAGGTTGGTCTGTTCGGCGATGCTGTGAATCACATTGACCACGCCGTTGATCTTCTGGCTGTCCTCGGCCAGTTGGCGAATCATCTCGGCGGTCTGCTGCACGCCGCTGGACAGCCCGGCGATGGAAGTCTGTACCCGGCTGACCACTTGCTGGCCGCTGCCGGCCAGGGTGTCGGCGGTCTGCGACAGGTCGCGGGTGGCGCCGGCATGCTGGGCGATGTGGTAGACGGTCGCGGACATCTCGTTGATCGCCGTGGCCGCCTGGTCGGTTTCGCTCTGCTGGCCAAGCATGCCGTGGCGCACATCGCTCATGCTGGAGGCCAGGCGCGCGGCACCGGAGTCGAGTTGCGCGGCAGTCAGCGCGACGGTGTTCACCACGCGGTGGTAGGTGGTCTGCATGGCGTTGAAGGCCGTGGCCATCTGCCCGATCTCGTCGTGGCAGGCCAGCGGCACCCGCGCCGACAGGTCGCCGGTCTTCTCGACGTGCAGCATCACGTCCTTGAGGATGTTGAGCTGAGCCAGCAGGAAGCGGATCAGCAACTGCGAGGCGCAGAGCATTGCCAGCATCAGGATCAGCACGCACACCGCGTAGTTGCCGAAGCGGTCGCCATACACCTGCACAAAGCTCGGCGAAGGCGCCAGCACGGCGACCCGCTGACCGTCGCGGCTGATGACCTGGGCACCGGCCAGCGGATCATCGCCGAAGACCGCATAGGGCTCGATCGTCACCCAACCGCTGGCGTTGGCCACGGATTCGAGGGGCTTGCCCTGGTAGTTGGGCACCTGACCGGGGGTGAAGGTCAGGACGTGCGGACTCTGCGGCAACGCCTGTCCCGCCGGCCAGGCGGCCAGCAAGCGTGCTTCGGCGACGGCCCGGCTCTGGACTTCTTCCACCCGCGCCTGCTGTTCGAGGAACACCGCGTACAACACCAGGAACAGCGTGGTGACGAAAGCGACCGCGTTGACAGCCCAGAACTTGTACTTCAGGGAGATATTGCTAAGCCAGGCACCCATGGTAGGTCTTCTCTGAGTTAAGCGTTTAAGCGGAAAGTTTTTTGGCAAGGTGCCAGCATTCTGTTCGACTAATCAGCAATAAATCTTGATATGTGTCAAGCCAGCTCGGGCAGGCTGAAAAAGCGCTGTGCACAGCGGGTCGTGTGGGCTGCCACCTGCTCCACGGACTCGCCCCGGTGCAGGGCGACTTCGCGCAGTACTTCCGGGAGGAAGGCCGGTTCGTTGCGCCCGCTTTTCGGCTTCGGCCGCAGGCTGCGCGGCAGCAGGTAGGGCGCATCGCTTTCCAGCATCAGCCGGCCTTCGGGAATGCTGCCCACCAGCGGATGCAGGTGAGTGCCGCGGCGTTCGTCGCAGATCCAGCCGGTGATGCCGATGTGCAGGTCGAGGTCGAGGTAGCCGAACAGCGCCTCGCGCTCGCCGGTGAAGCAGTGCACCACCGCGGCGGTGAGGTGGTCGCGGTAGTCCTTGAGGATATGCAGCAGGCGCTCGCTGGCGTCGCGCTCATGCAGGAACACCGGCATCTGCAGCTCGACCGCCAGGGCCAGTTGGTCTTCGAGGGCTTTTTCCTGTTGCGGGCGCGGCGAGAAATCGCGGTTGAAATCCAGTCCGCATTCGCCCACCGCCTGCACCCGCGGTTGCTCCAGCAACTGACGCAAGCGGCGCGGGCTTTCGGCGTCCCAGTGGCTGGCGTCGTGGGGGTGAACACCCGCAGTGGAAAACAGCCGCTGACCGCTCTCGTCCAGCTGCTGGCACAGCTCCAGCGCCTCTTCGCTGCCCGCCAGGCTGGTGCCGGTCAGCAGCATTTGCCGCACGCCCGCAGCCTCGGCGCGCTCGAGAATGGCCTGGTGTTTGCCGGCGAAACTGGAGTTGGTCAGATTGACGCCGATGTCGATGAGTTGCATGGTGCTACCTCGGAATTTGCCGCAGATGGGCGCTGGTTGCGCCAAAAAATATCAATAAACACAAGAACTTCAATGAGTTGTCACGGTCTTTTGCGGTCAATTGTCATGGACCTGCTGCAGAGTATGACCCCCGACACCCCATCGCGGCCTGTTGCCGGAGCCCGGATGACGCGAGCGTTACTGATGATTCTGCTGTGTACCGGACTGCTGCTGCCAGGGTCGGCCAGCGCGCGCCTGCCCGGTCCGCCGCAGGTGGTCAGCAACGACAAGACCCGCGACCTCGCGCAAATCCGCGCCAGCCGCGAGCTGCGCGTGCTGGTCAATCAGAGCCGCAACAGCTCCGGCGAGGTCAAGGGCCAGTCCTATGGCGTCGAGTACCATCGCCTGCGCGCCTTCGAACATTACCTCAATGCCCGCGCCCGTGACGGCCAGGAACTGCGTCTGAAGTTGATTCCCAAGGCCAAGGACCAGTTGATCAGCGCCCTGCAGCGCGGCGAAGGCGATCTGGTCGCGCCGGGTGAACTGCTCGATCCGGTGTCGATCCGCGGCGTCAGCTCCAGCGACCCAGTGATGACCCAGGTGCCGCTGGTGCTGGTGGGGCGCAAGGGCGAGCGGGTGTACGGCAAGGTCGAGCAGCTTGCCGGCCGCAGCATCGCCCTGCCCAGTGCCAGCGCTGCCGGCGACACCTTGCACGAGATCAACCAGAAACTGGCCCTGCGCAAGCTGGCGCCAATCAAGGTGGAATGGATCGACCCCAGCCTGGCGGTCGAAGACGTGCTGGAGATGGTCCAGGCCGGGATCCTGCCGCTCACCGTGGTGGAGCAGCCGATCGCCGAGCGCTGGAGCAAGGTCATGCCCAAGTTGCAGATCCAGCGTCGGGTCAGCCTGACCGCGCCGGAGAACATGCACTGGTACATGCGCCGCGACGCGGTGATGCTGCACGCCAGTATCGACCGCTTCCTTCAGGAATACCGCGTGCCCGCGGACCAGGACGTGGCCTTCGAGCGCATCTACCGCCGTCTGTACAAGGTTCACTACCCGCTGGCCAAGGCCAACCGCCAGCGCCTCGACAACCTGCGTCCGGTCCTGCAGAAGCACGCCGAGGCGCAGAACCTCGACTGGCTCAATCTCGCCGCGCTGGCGTTCAAAGAGTCTTCGCTCAATCCCGCCGCCCGCGGTGCCGGTGGTGCCCACGGCCTGATGCAGATGACTCCGGGTGCCGCGCAGCGGGTCGGGGTCAGCGATATCAACAGCGTCGATGGCAATGTCCAGGCCAGCGCCCGCTACCTGGCGCTGATCCGCCGGAAGTTCTTCGCCAGCAACCAGCTTAACGAGCGTGAACGCATGGCCTTCGTGCTGGCGGCCTACAACCTTGGCCCCGAGCGGGTCCAGGCGATGCGCGCCGAGGCCCGCCGCCGCGGCCTCAATCACAACCAGTGGTTCTTCCAGGTGGAGCGGGTGGCCCTTGAGCAGGTGGGAATGGGGCCGGTCAGCTATGTTAATAGCGTCAACAAGTACTTTCTGGCCTTCGACCGGGAGCGGGAAACGCTGGAGTCCTCCCGGACGCAAAAGGTGGCGAATCGCAAATAATCAAATTATTCGATTCTAATGATGGGTTAATTGCGATTTTCATATTGAGTAATATGATTATTATGGCGCCAACACACCATCACACCTTGTAAGGAACACAGCATGAACGCCCTCCATTCCGTAATGACCACCCGCGCTGGCTGGGGTATGACCGTCCTGCGCATCATCGTCGGCATCATCTTCATGGCTCACGGTTCGCAGAAGCTGTTCGGCTGGTTTGGCGGCGGTGGTCTGGCGGGCACCGCGCAGTTCATGGAAAGCCTCGGCCTGACCCCCGGCACCCTGATGGCGGCCCTGTCGGGTGGCGCCGAGTTCTTCGGTGGCCTGGCCCTGGTGATCGGCCTGTTGGCGCGGCCAGCGGCGGTAGCACTGATCGGCCTGTTGCTGGTGGCGATCTTCTCGGTGCATATCCACAACGGCCTGTTCATGCAGAACAACGGCTACGAGTTCGCCCTGGCGTTGCTGGGTGGCGCGGTGGCGGTGCTGTTCGAAGGGGCAGGGCGGGCTTCGGTGGATGCGGCCATCGCCAAGAGTTGAGGGGAAATCGCGACGGTTCGGCGCCCCGACAAGCTCGCTCCTACGGACCTTGTAGGAGCGAGCTTGCTCGCGATTTTGCCATTGGTCGTGTTGACAGTTCGCCAGCCGCTTCTCTAGGATTCGCACTTGCGCCGATTTAAACAGCTACTTGCGGGGCGCAGGAGAGCCCTTCGTGGTGATCCGAATACCGCTAAAACGCTGGTTCGGTGATGCCTCCCACCGCAGCCCAGCGGGATCTGCGAGGCGGAGAATATGACTCCATGAGTTGCCCACGTTCCATTGTCTGTCTGACACCCCTGTCTTCCAGCCAGTCGGCCCGCGCCCCGCGCGTCCTGCTGATCGGCCCGCACCAACCCACTCTCGTTCGCTTGCTCGATGGCTGGCCTCGTCGCAAAGGCCGCGCTACCGCCTTGCTGATCCAGTTCGTCGATGACGTTGCGTCGCTGGCCGACTACGCCAATGACCGTTTCGACCTCGCCGTGGTGCAGTCGCCAGCCCGCGAAGACGCCGCCGAAATGATCGGCCACCTGACCCGCATCGCTCGCCAGGGGCTGATTACCCGCGCCTGAGGCCGTTCCCGCAGCGGCGAAGCGTCACTGTGGATAGCTGATGCTGTTCACGTACCAGACCGCCTCGCCACTCGGCGTCTGCACCACCACCTCGTCGCCTTCTTCTTTCTTCAGGAGGGCGCGGGCCATGGGCGAGTCCACCGAGATGTAGTCGTTGCGGCCATAGATCTCGTCATAGCCGACGATGCGGAAGGTCATCTGCTCGCCGGCATCGTTCTCGATTTCCACCCAGGCACCGAAGAACACCTTGCCTTCCTGCTCTGCGCGGTAGTCCACCACTTTCACGTCTTCCAGGCGCTTGCGCAGGTAGCGCACGCGGCGGTCGATTTCGCGCAGCAGTTTCTTGTTGTACTGGTAGTCGGCGTTTTCGCTGCGGTCGCCAAGGGAGGCGGCCCAGGTGACTTTCTGGGTGATTTCGGGACGGTACACGCGCCAGAGGTGGTCCAGCTCCGTCTTCAGCGCCTCGTGGCCTTTTCGGGTGATGATGTTGGTAGCCAATGCCTTCTCCTGGGCGGGCGATACGTCAGGCCGCAAAGAGTACCCGCCGAACCGGCAGCGGTACAGGCTGCCGGTGGCGGGCACGCAGGGCTCAGCCTTCGCGCAGCACCGTCAGCGGGCTGGCGTTGAGCGCGCGGCGGGTGCCGACCACGCCGGCACCGCCGACCAGCAGCGCGCCGGCCAGCGGCAGCAGGAGCAGCGACGGATGCGGGCTCCAGTGCAGGTCGAAGGCGAAGCGGTAGAGCACCCAGGTGATCAGCTCGCAACCGATCGCCGCGAGCAGGCCGCTGGCGGCGCCAAGCAAACCGAACTCGATCCGCCGCGCCTTGACCAGCAAGGCCCGGCCAGCACCCAGCGCCCGTAACAGGGCGCCTTGGCGGATGCGCTCGTCGAGGGTCGCCTGCAGGCCGGCGAACAACACCGCCAGCCCCGCCGCGAGCACGAACAGCAGCACGTACTGCACCGCCAGGGTGACCTGCGCGAGGATGCTGCGCAGTTGCTCCAGCAAGGTATCGACCGGAAGGATGGTGGTCGCCGGGAAGGCCCGGGACAGGGCCACCACTTGCTGGTCGTTGCCCGGTGCGAGGTAGAAGCTGGTCAGGTAGGTGGTCGGCAGCCCCTGCAGGGTGCCGGGCTGGAAGATCATGTAGAAGTTCGGCTGGAAGCTGTCCCAGTTGACCGTGCGCAGGCTGCTGACCTGGGCCTCGCGCTCTTCGCCGCCGATGACGAAGGTCAGGCGGTCGCCTAGCTTGAGCTTGAGGCTTTCGGCCAGCTCCGACTCCACCGACACACCGGGCAGCGCGTGCGCCGCCGGTTGGCCCTGCCACCACTGCCCGGCGCTGAGGCTGTTGCTTTCGGGCAGGTCGGCGGCCCAGGTCAGGCTCAAGTCACGCTGTACTGCGCGGTCGCCGGTGGATTCCTTGCTGACGATCTGGTTCACCGCCTCGTCGTTGATTTGTGTGAGGCGGCCGGGGATCACCGGATAGAGCGGCGCGGCGTGGCTGGAGAAGCCTTCCAGTTGAGTGGCGAAGCTGGCCTTGTCGTCCGGCAGGATATTCAGCACGAAATAGTTGGGCGCATCTTCGGGCAACTGGTTGTGCCAGGTGTCCAGCAACTCGATGCGCAGCAGGGTGATCAGGCCCATCGCCAACAGGATCAGGCCGAATGCCAGCGATTGGCCGGCCGCCGCCAGCGGATGGCGCAGCAGTTGCCCGAGGCCCAGTCGCCAGGCCAGCGGCGCTCCGGCGAGCAACCGGCGCAGGCTGCGCAAACCGAGCAGGAGCAGGCCGCCGAGCAGCAGCGCGGCGATCAGGCCACCACCGAGCAGGGCGAAGGTCAGCAGCAGGTCGAGGCTCAGGCGCCACATGATCAGGCCGAGGGCGAGGATTGCCGCGCCGTAGACCAGCCAACTGCTCGCCGGCACTGGCAGTAGATCGCGGCGCAGCACCCGCAGCGGCGGAACCCGGCCCAGCGCGGCGAGCGGGGGTAGGGCGAAGCCGGCGAGGGCGACCAGGCCGGTGGCGATCCCGGCGAGCGCCGGGGTGATGCCTCCGTCGGGAATCTCCGCTGGCAGTAAACCGTCGAGCAGGGCGAACAAGCCCAGTTGCGCCAGCCAGCCGAGCAGGGCGCCGGCCAGGGCGGCGAGGCTGCCGAGGATCGCCAGTTGCAGGCAAAACAGGCTCAGCGCCTGGCGCCGCGACAGGCCCAGGCAGCGCAGCAAGGCGCTGGCATCGAAGCGGCGTACGGCGAAGCGGCTGGCGGACAGCGCCACGGCCACACCGGCCAGCAACACCGCGACCAGGCTGGCCATGTTCAGGTAACGCTCGGCCTTGCCCAGGGCGCCGCCGACCTGCTGGTTGCCGTCGCGGGCGTCGCGGATGCGCTGGTTGGGCGCCAAGGTGGCTTCGAGCGCCTGGCGGTAGTCGGCGAGTATCAGGTTGTCGCCGCGCCACAGCTCGCGGTAGGTCACCCGGCTGCCGGGCTGGACCACGCCGGTGGCGTCGAGGTCGGCGAGGTTGATCATCACCCGTGGGGTCAGGCTGTAGAAATTGCCGGCGCGGTCCGGCTCGTAGGTCAGCACCCGGCTCAGGCGCAGGGTCTTCATGCCGACGTCGACGCTGTCGCCGATCTTCAGGTCGAGGGCCGCCAGCAAGCGTGGCTCGACCCAGGCTTCGCCGGAGGCCGGGCCGCCGCCGGTGGTTTCGGCGGCGTAGGGCTCGGGGGCGCTGCGCAGCTCGCCGCGCAATGGATAGGCGGCGTCGGCGGCCTTGACGCTGGACAACTGGATACCGTTGTCGGTGGCGATCACGCTGGAGAATTCAACCACTCGCGCATGGGCCAGACCCAGCGCTGTACCGCGCTCGATCTGCTCGGCGCTGGCCGGCGAGCTGCCTTGCAGCACCAGGTCGGCGCCGAGGAATTCGGTCGCACGCAGCAGCATGGCGCCGTTGAGGCGAGCGCCGAAGTAGCCGATGGCGGTGCTCGCCGCCACGGCGATCAGCAGGCCGAAGAACAGCACCCGCAGTTCACCGGCGCGGGCATCGCGCAGCAGTTGGCGCAGGGCAAGATTGAACAGGCGCAGAAAGGACAGGCGTGCCATCTAGGGCTCCATCGGGCTGACCAGATGGCCGGCGTCCAGGCGGATCTGGCGGCGGCAGCGCCGGGCCAGGCGTTCGTCGTGGGTCACCAGCACCAGGGTGGTGCCGCGCTCCTTGTTCAGTTCGAACAGCAGGTCGCTGATGCGTTCACCGGTATGGCTGTCGAGGTTGCCGGTGGGTTCGTCGGCGAACAGCACATCCGGCTCGGCGGCGAAGGCCCGGGCGATCGCCACCCGTTGCTGCTCGCCGCCAGAGAGCTGGCGCGGCGAGTGGCTCAGGCGCTGGCCCAGGCCGACGCGCTCCAGCAGGGTGCGGGCGTGCTCGCGGGCGTCGCGGCGGCCTTCCAGCTCCAGCGGCAGCATGACGTTTTCCAGGGCGTTGAGGCTGTCGAGCAACTGGAACGACTGGAACACGAAGCCGACGTGCTCGGCGCGCACCTTGGCGCGCTGGTCTTCGTCCAGCGGCCCGAGGTCGTGGCCGGCCAGGGTGACCGAGCCTGCGCTGGGCTGGTCGAGCCCGGCCAGCAGTCCGAGCAAGGTGGACTTGCCCGAGCCGGACGCGCCGACGATGGCAAGGCTGTCGCCTTCGTTGAGGTCCAGGGACAGTTCGTGGAGGATGGTGAGGTTGCCTTCCGCGCTGGGAACCACTTTGCTAAGGTTCCGCGCAGTGAGAATGCTGGGGCCCATGGAGAATCCGATGCGAGTGTGGTTATTGAGTGCTGGTCTGGCCTTGCTGTGCATGGCGCAGAGCGCAACGGCGGGTACGGTATTGATCGTCGGCGATAGTATCAGTGCCGCTTTTGGCCTGGATACCCGACAGGGCTGGGTCGCGCTGCTGGAACAGCGGCTCAGCAACGAGGGTTACAGCGACAAAGTGGTCAATGCCTCGATCAGCGGTGATACCAGTGCCGGAGGCCAGGCGCGGCTGCCGGCGCTGCTTGCAGCGCACAAGCCGAGCCTGGTGGTGCTGGAACTGGGAGGCAATGACGGCCTGCGCGGGCAGCTTCCTGCGCAATTGCAACAAAATCTTGCTTCGATGGTAGACCAGTCCCGCAAGGCTGGGGCCAAGGTCGTGCTGCTGGGCATGCAACTGCCGCCCAACTATGGCCAGCGTTACACCAAGGCCTTCGCTCAGGTCTATACCGATGTGGCTACCCAGAAAAACATCGCGCTGGTGCCGTTTTTCCTGGAGGGCGTCGGGGGTGTTCCCGAACTGATGCAGGCGGATGGCATCCATCCGGCGCAAGGGGGCCAGTCCAGGTTGCTGGAAAATGCCTGGCCGGCAATAAAACCGCTGCTTTGACGCTTTTATAGTGACCGGCTTTCGGCTAATGTTGCGCCCCCGATTTGGAGCCCCCGATGCCGCGTCCCGCCTGGTCCCTGTATGCCTATCAATTGATCGAACCTGACGAACAGCTCGATCTCTTCGCCTGCCAGGAAATCCGTGTGCATCTGGTCGCCCGTCAACTCGAACTGGCGGGCTCGGCCGACCGCACCCTGTGCGGCACCCTGCTACCGGCGCAGCCGCGCTGGTCGGGGGTGCCGAATACGATTTACCGTGATCGCCGCCTGTGCCCGTTGTGCCGGGCCATCCTCGAGGCCCAGCGCCGCGGTACGCGACCTGTCTGGCCGGAACTTTAAGCACCGATCCGCTCTCTCACCATCCAGCGGCCATGCCTCCCGATTGTTTCGGCAGAGGTGTACAATTGCCGCCTTCACCCCGAATTTGCGAAGGATTTCCCGGATGTTGCCGCGCTTTCCCGCCGTCACCCGTTGCCTGTCCCTGGCCGCCCTGCTGTCGGCAGGTCCCGTTGCCGCGTTGGAGTTCCCACTGCCGCCACCTGGCGAAGACATCATTGGCCAGGTCCAGGTGATCAAGGCCAAGTACGAGGACACCTTCGCCGATATCGGCACGGCCAGTGACCTGGGCTACCTGGAAATGGTCGCGGCCAACCCGGGCGTCGACCCCTGGTTGCCGGGCGCCGGCACCGAGATCATCCTGCCGACCCGCTTCATCCTGCCGCCGGGCCCGCGCGAAGGCATCGTCATCAACCTCGCCGAGTACCGCCTGTACTACTTCCCGAAAGGGGAGAACGTGGTGCATACCTACCCGCTGGGCATCGGTCGTGAAGGCTGGGGTTCGCCCATCGCCCAGACCAAGGTGACGGCCAAGACGCCGAACCCGACCTGGACCCCGCCGGCCTCGATCAAGGCCGAACACGCTGCTGACGGTGACCCGCTGCCGAACGTGGTGCCGGCCGGCCCGGATAACCCGCTGGGTCCGTTCAAGTTCACCCTGGGCGTGCCGGGCTACCTGATCCACGGCTCGAACAAGAAGTTCGGCATTGGCATGCGCACCAGCCACGGCTGCTTCCGCATGTTCAACAACAACGTGCTGGAACTGGCCAAGATGGCGCCAGTGGGTACGCCAGTGCGGATCATCAACGAGCCGTACAAGTTCGGCATGAGTGGCGGCAAGGTTTACCTCGAGGCGCACACTCCGCTGGACGACAAGGGCGATCCGTCGGTGGTGGACAAGCACACCGCGGTGATCAACGCGCTGCTCAAGCGTGAAGACCTGGCCAAGAACGTACAGATGAACTGGGACATGGTTCGCGATGTGGTCGCGACCGAAGATGGCATGCCGGTTGAAATTGCCGTACCGAACGGGGTAGGTGGCGAAGTGCCAATCATTTCCAGCGCACCTTACCAAGAGCAGTAAGTTTCATCGGTGTTACACCAAGGCCCGCCTTAATGGCGGGCCTTGTCGTTTGAGGGTGTTGTTATCTTGCCGGCAATAAAAAAGCCGACCCACAAGTGGGTCGGCTTCTAAATAACAACCCCGAAGGATTATTACTTGCGGCTGGCTTTTTCCAGCATACGCAGAGCGCGCTCGTTGGCTTCGTCAGCAGTTTGCTGAGCCTTCTGAGCGGCAGCCAGAGCGTCGTCGGCTTTGCGATACGCTTCGTCAGCACGAGCTTGTGCACGAGCTGCTGCGTCTTCGGTAGCAGTCAGACGAGCTTCGGTTTCTTTGGAGACGCTGCTGCAACCGGTAGCCAGAACTGCGGCCAGAGCCAGAGCAGAGAATTTCAGAACGTTGTTCATCGTGTTCCCCTTCAAGGACTTTCTATTAAAGAGCCATCTCTCAACAAAGAGAAACTGGCCGGCGTACATAGTACCCATTACTTGTAGTAAGTAAACTGACTGAGCGCAAGAATTGGAAAAAAATTGCGCCGCGCTTGCTCTTGACAGTCAGGAGCCGCGAAAACCGTGCAATTGTTGCGTCTGGAGGCTGTAACGCATTCTTGTAAAAGTAGTTTTTCTTGAACTAATGGTGACTTTAAATGTCAGGTTGCGTCATAAGCACTAGATCATCCGGTTGCTGTTCTCAGGACGTTGCCCGCTGGCATCGTCGGCCGGTCTCAAGTGCGGAAATTTTCCGACCAGTACCTTGAGCATCCCCGCGTTGGGCGCCTACTATTTGTTACGTGCTCAGTTGCCCGAGAACGATCAGGCTCTTCTCGCTGTCCAACGGGGCACGGGGTGGCGTAGAGGTTCCTTCGCCGGACAAACATCGGTTAAGGTAGGGTTTTATTACAAGACCCGCGAGGAGTAGTGATGAGCGAGGCGTTGTCCATCCACCATGACCAACAGGGTCATCAGTTCGAGACCAATGTGGACGGTCATCGTGCTTACCTGACTTACATGGACCTGGGTAAGCAGACTCTGGATATCTATCGCACCTTCGTGCCCAACGCCCTGCGTGGTCGCGGTATTGCCGCGGCATTGACCGAGCGGGCGCTGGCCTACGCCGAAGAGTGTGGCTACACCGTCATTCCTTCCTGCTCTTATGTCGAACGTTACATGGAACGACACCACAAGCATTCTTCCAAGGCCTGACCTTTCCAGGCTTGCACCCTACAGACACGAAAACGCCGGGCAATTGCCCGGCGTTTTCGTGTGTGGCGTATATCAGCCGCGACGCTTCGGCAGCACGTCCTTGAGCTTGGTGCGCATGTTGCGCAGGGTGGTGGCAGTTGCGTCCCAGTCGATGCAGGCATCGGTCACGGAAACGCCGTACTGCAATTCGCACAGGTCCTTCGGAATGGCCTGGGCGCCCCAGTTCAGGTGGCTTTCGACCATCAGGCCGATGATCGACTGGTTGCCTTCGAGGATCTGGTTGGCGACGTTCTCCATGACCAGCGGCTGCAGGGCCGGGTCCTTGTTGGAGTTGGCGTGGCTGCAGTCGACCATGATGTTCGGCTTGATCTTGGCCTTGTTCAGCGCCTGTTCGCACAGGGCGACGCTGACCGAATCATAGTTCGGCTTGCCGTTGCCACCGCGCAGCACCACGTGACCGTAGGCGTTGCCCTTGGTGGTGACGATGGACACGCCACCTTCCTGGTTGATGCCGAGGAAACGGTGCGGGCTGGAAACCGATTGCAGGGCGTTGATGGCCACGGTCAGGCCGCCGTCGGTGCCGTTCTTGAAGCCGACCGCCGAAGACAGGCCGGAGGCCATTTCGCGGTGGGTCTGGGATTCGGTGGTACGGGCGCCGATGGCCGACCAGCTGATCAGGTCCTGCAGGTACTGCGGGGAGATCGGGTCGAGAGCTTCGGTGGCAGTGGGCAGGCCCATTTCCGCCAGGTCCAGCAGCAGTTGGCGACCGATGTGCAGGCCGTCCTGAATCTTGAAGGAGTCGTCCAGGTACGGGTCGTTGATCAGGCCTTTCCAGCCCACGGTGGTACGCGGCTTCTCGAAGTAGACGCGCATCACCAGATAAAGAGTGTCGGAGACTTCCGCAGCGAGAACCTTGAGGCGCTCGGCATATTCATGCGCGGCCTTGATGTCATGGATCGAGCAGGGGCCGACCACGACAAACAGGCGGTGATCCTTGCCGTCGAGGATATTGCGCACCACTTCACGGCCCGCGGTCACGGTCTGAAGCGCGGTGGCGCTGAGTGGAATCTCCTTCTTGAGCTGATCAGGCGTGATCAGGGTCTCGTTGGAGGCAACGTTTAGGTCGTCGATCGGTAAATCAGCCATCGTGTTACTCGTCAGGTCACGGATGCCGGCCGCCAGCGATCCCCGTGCGGCGGAGCAGCATGATTGAGCTCAGCGGGGAGCGGAACCTTAGCGCGTAAACCCTTGGCTCGACAATGGGTATGGGCCCGTTTCCGGCAGGGGATGGGCCTTTGAGTGCGCCTTTTTACGACTAAAGTGGCTGGAGGGTGGCTGGACCTGCGATGGAAGGCATAATCGGGTGCGAATCGAATGTTCCATGGGGTCTGTGCGGCAGCCCTGGTGCAGTGGATGTAATGACAGGTAGCGGGGGCGAGTCATGAGCAAGGGGTTGGGTGACAAACTGGTAGTGGCGATTTCCTCGCGAGCGCTGTTCGATCTCAGCGAGAGCCACCGGCTGTACCTGGCCGAGGGCGTCGAGGCTTATCGGCAATACCAGATCGAGCATGAAGACGAATACCTTGAGCCAGGCGATGCTTTCCTGCTGGTGGAAAAGCTGCTGGGCCTCAATGCCGCCCTCGGCCAGCAACGGGTCGAGGTGATACTGGTGTCGCGCAACAGCGCCGACACGGGCCTTCGGGTGTTCAATTCCATCGAGCATTACGGCCTGGGTATTTCCCGCGCGGCGTTCGCTGGCGGGCGTAGTCCGTATCCTTACCTGGCAGCGTTTGGTTGCCACCTGTTCCTGTCCACCGATGCCGATGACGTGCGCAGCGCCCTGGAGGCTGGCTTCGCTGCTGCCACCATTCTTTCCGGCGGCGCCCGGCGGGATGCCATCACCGAACTGCGGATCGCCTTCGACGGCGATGCCGTGCTGTTTTCCGATGAGTCCGAGCGGGTCTATCAGTCGGGTGGTCTGGAAGCGTTTCAGGCCAGCGAGCGGCAATCGGCCCGCGACCCGTTGCGCGGCGGGCCGTTCAAGCCGTTCCTGGCGGCACTCAATCAACTGCAGCAAGAGTTTCCCAGTGGCGCCTGCCCGATCCGCACTGCGCTGGTCACCGCGCGTTCGGCGCCGGCGCACGAGCGGGTCATCCGCACCCTGCGCGAGTGGGATATCCGCCTCGATGAATCGCTGTTTCTCGGCGGCCTGGACAAGTCGGCGTTCCTCGAAGCCTTCGCTGCGGATGTGTTCTTCGATGACCAGGCCGGACACTGCGACCGGGCCAGTCGGGTTGTGGCTACCGGCCATGTTCCGCACGGCATCAGCAACGAACGCACGCCCGGCTGAGCCCCGCCGGACGGGGCCTGCGCATCAACAGGGCGCTGCTAAGCTGAAGCTTGCTCTGCCGTTTCGGCAGTCGGAGGAGGCTCAATGATCCGTTCGATGCTGTATGCCACGGACCTTGGTGTGTACGCGCCTTATGTCATGCAACACGCGCTGGCCCTGGCGCGGACTTTCAATGCGGAGCTCTATGTGATCCATGCCGTGGAGCCGATGGGGCAATTCGCCGAATCACTGCTGCAGAGTTACCTGGATGAACAAACCCTCGACCAATTGCACAGTCAGGGCGTGAACACCGTCATGGCCAATATCGAGCAGCGGGTGCTGGAAAACTTTCGCGAAGAGTTGGGGGACCAGGAAGATCTGGCGCTGATACGCGCGGTGCGGGTGCGCCAGGGAGATCCGGCCCAGGTGATTCTCGAGCAGGCCCAACGGTTGAGTGTCGATCTGCTCATCGTCGGCAGTCACACCCACGGGGCCGGGGTGGAGATTCCGATCGGGCGCACGGCGGTGCGCATTCTGCAGTTGTCCCCGGTGCCTGTGTACATGGTGCCCCTCGCCCAGCACCTCGGTCGCAGAAAGGTTTGAGGAATTTTCCGCGGTGCTTGTAAGAAAACTGATGAAATTGTTCTAGATTTATTCTCCTGACCACTAATATAGTTATAACTCGTCGCTGTTGCCGGTGACGCCCAGCATCTGAGGGATACCTATGAAGCTTCAACAATTGCGCTACATCTGGGAAGTGGCGCACCACGACCTCAACGTTTCCGCGACAGCGCAGAGCCTGTACACCTCCCAACCGGGGATCAGCAAGCAGATTCGCCTGTTGGAAGACGAGCTGGGCGTGGAAGTGTTTGCCCGTAGCGGCAAGCACCTGACCCGCGTGACCCCGGCGGGCGAACGCATCATCAATACCGCGGGCGAAATCCTGCGCAAGGTCGAGAGCATCAAGCAGATTGCCCAGGAATTCTCCAACGAGAAGAAGGGTACCCTGTCGATCGCCACCACCCACACCCAGGCGCGTTATGCGCTGCCGCCGGTGATCAGCTCGTTCATCAAGCAGTACCCGGAAGTCGCCCTGCACATGCATCAGGGTTCGCCGATGCAGATCGCCGAGATGGCTGCTGACGGCACCGTCGACTTCGCCATCGCCACTGAGGCGCTGGAGCTGTTCGGTGACCTGGTGATGATGCCGTGCTACCGCTGGAACCGTTGCGTGGTGGTCCCGCAAGGTCACCCGCTGACCAAGCTGCCGAAGCTGACCCTGGAAGTGCTGGCCGAATACCCGATCGTCACTTACGTATTCGGTTTCACTGGCCGTTCCAAGCTGGACGAAGCCTTCAGCCACCGCGGCCTGACGCCGAAAGTGGTGTTCACCGCCGCCGACGCCGACGTCATCAAGACGTACGTGCGCCTCGGCCTGGGTGTCGGCATCGTCGCCAAGATGGCAGTGGATCCGAAACTGGACAGCGACCTGGTGGTTCTGGATGCCAGCGAACTGTTCGAATCCAGCATCACCAAGATCGGTTTCCGTCGCGGCACCTTCCTGCGCGGCTTCATGTGCGACTTCATCGAGAAGTTCGCGCCGCACCTGACCCGCGAAGTGATGGCCAAGGCGATCCAGTGCCACAACAAGCAAGAGCTGGAGGAGTTGTTCGAGGGCGTGGAACTGCCTGTCCATTGACGGCAGCTCCAAGTTGTAAGCTTTAAGCTTCAAGAGAAAAGCGGTCCGCATGCGGGCCGCTTTCTTTTTTGGCCTTTGAAAGCCGCAAAGAAAAAGCGGCCCTGATAAGGACCGCTTCTACTTGTAGCTTGCCACTTGAAGCTTGCAGCTAAAAAGCTGTCAGCCTTTTGAAATGAGATTGCCGGCGTGCAGCCCGCATTCCTTCTGGGTCGACTCTTCCCACCACCAGCGGCCTTCGCGTTCGTGCTGGTTCGGCAGCACCGGGCGGGTGCAGGGTTCGCAGCCGATGCTGATGAAGCCGCGTTCGTGCAGGCTGTTGTAGGGGATTTCCATCATGCGGATGTAACCCCAGACTTCCGCGCTGCTCATCTGGGCCAGCGGGTTGAACTTGTACAGGGTGCGCTCCGGGGTGGAGAAGGCGCTGTCGATTTCCAGCGCAGCCACCTGGCTGCGGGTGCCAGGGCTCTGGTCGCGGCGCTGGCCGGTGGCCCAGGCGCTCACGGTGCTCAGCTTGCGGCGCAGCGGTTCGATCTTGCGGATGCCGCAGCATTCGCCATGACCATCCTTGTAGAAGCTGAACAGGCCCTTGTCCTTGACGAACGGGTCGAGCTTTGCGCGATCCGGCGAAAGGAGCTCGATCGGCAGCTTGTACTCTTCGCGGACCCGGTCGATGAAGCGGTAGGTCTCGGGGTGCAGGCGCCCGGTGTCGAGGCTGAACACCTTGACGTTCTTGTTCAGTCTCCAGGCCATGTCCACCAGCACGACGTCTTCGGCGCCGCTGAAGGAAATCCACAGGTCATCGCCGAAGTGTTCGAAGGCGAGCTTGAGGATGTCCTGGGGGGACTTGTTGGCGTAAGTCGCGGCCAGTGCGGCGACGTCGAAGGATTGGCTCATCAGGCGGCTTCCGGTCATTGAATGGCGCTTGGCGCTCGTAGTGGGGCAGATGTTACCAAAAAATGCCCGGCCAGACGGGTCGCAATGCCAGACAAGCATTGCTAGAGTGCAGCTCCCATTTTTTGGCGTTGTTCGAGGAGTGTGTTGTGGAAATTGCCTGTCTCGATCTGGAAGGCGTATTGGTCCCGGAAATCTGGATCGCCTTCGCGGAGAAAACCGGAATCGAATCGCTGCGGGCCACCACCCGCGATATTCCGGACTATGACGTACTGATGAAGCAGCGCCTGCGGATTCTCGATGAGCATGGCCTGAAGCTGTCGGATATCCAGGCGGTTATCGCCACCCTCAAGCCGCTGGACGGCGCTGTCGAATTCGTCAACTGGCTGCGCGAGCGCTTCCAGGTGGTGATCCTCTCCGACACCTTCTACGAGTTTTCCCAGCCGCTGATGCGCCAACTGGGCTTCCCCGCGCTGTTGTGCCATCGCCTGATCACGGATGAGACCGATCGCGTGGTGAGCTACCAACTGCGTCAGAAAGATCCAAAGCGTCAGTCGGTCCTGGCCTTCAAGAGCCTGTACTACCGGGTGATCGCAGCAGGTGATTCATACAACGACACCACCATGCTGGGCGAAGCGGATGCTGGCATCCTGTTCCATGCGCCGGAAAACGTGATCCGCGAATTCCCGCAGTTCCCGGCGGTGCATGATTTCGAGGCGTTGAAGAAAGAGTTCATCAAGGCTTCGAATCGCTCGTTGAGCCTGTAAGAAATGTTGGGTCTTTGAGGTTCTCAAAGACCCTGCAAGGTTTCCAGCAACACCCGCACCTTGGTAATCGACTCCTGATACTCCGACTCCCAGTCCGAGTCCGCCACCACCGCGCCACCACCCCAGCAGCAGACCTGCCCGTCCTTCACCAGCAGGCTGCGGATGGCGATGGAACTGTCCATCTCGCCGCGCACGTCCACATACAGCAATGACCCGCAATACAGCGCCCGACGTCTGGGTTCCAGCTCGTCGATGATCTGCATCGCGCGGATTTTCGGGGCGCCGGTGATGGAGCCGCCAGGGAAGCTGCCGGCGATCAGGTCCAGCGCGTCCTTGTCCGCCGCCAGTCGCCCGGTCACTGCGCTGACCATATGGTGCACGTTCGGGTAGCTCTCCAGACTGAACAGCTCCGGCACCCGCACCGAGCCGATCTCGCAGGTGCGGCCGAGGTCGTTGCGCAGCAAATCGACGATCATCAGATTTTCCGCGCGGTCCTTGCTGCTGGCCAGCAGTTCTTCGCCATTGGCGCGGTCTTGCAGCGGATCGGCGCTGCGCGGGCGGGTGCCTTTGATCGGGCGGGTTTCCACCTGGCCGGCGCTGACCCGGATAAAGCGCTCGGGCGAGAAACTCAGCAGGGTGCTGCCGTCGTCCAGCGTCTGGAAGCCGGAGAAGGGCGTCGGGCACGCCGCGCGCAGCGCCTGGTAGGCGTGCCACGGATCGCCCTGGCAGGGCGCGCGGAAACGCTGGGTCAGGTTGATCTGGTAGCAGTCACCGGCCTGAATGTACTGCTGGACCCGTTCGAAGGCCTCGCGGTACTGCTCGGCGCTGATGTCACCGCGCATCGGCGCGTCGAGGTGGAAAGGTTCGCTGCGGCTCGGCGAGACCTGGCTGAACTGTGCGATCAGGCGCTGGCGCTCGGCCAGCGCCAGCGTCGGGTGGAACAGCAACTGGCTGGTGCCTTGCTGGTGGTCGCTGATCAGTGCCCACGCATACAGGCCGAGGGTCGCGTCCGGCAGACCGAGGTCGTCCCGCGCCAGTTCCGGCAATTGCTCCAGGCGTCGGCCGAAGTCGTAGCTCAGGTAGCCGATCACGCCGCCGGCGAAGGGCAGCTCCACGCCTTCCGGCAACTCCGCTGGGCCCAACTCGGCAAGGCTGTCGCGCAGCCGTTGCAGGTAGTGGTCGCCCGACTCACCCGCTTGCACCACCAGGCTGCGCAGCGGCCAGGCGCTGAGCAGGTCGAAACGGCCACGTTCTGCACCCGGACGGGCACTGTCGAGCAGCACGGCGCCGGGGGCGTGGCGGATGCAATCGAAATAGCGGGCGGGGTCGGCCTGGTAGGGCAGGGGGTGCAGTGTGCAGGTTGGCATTCGTTTGAACGGCTTGTAGGCGGGGGAGGCATTGTAGACCCGTGTAGGAAATGCTCCTAGAGGTCCTACAGGAAGAAACCGACCGCCCCGACGGCAAAAGCGACGGGGCGGTCGAGGTTCACTGGGCCGGCACGTGGCCGAACAGGTTCTGGGCGAAACGCACGCGGTCTTCGACGCTTTCCTGGACACCGTCTTTCGCCAGCGCTTCCAGGTGTGCCTCGATGGCATGGGTGCGCTGGGTAAGGCCGCAGTCGTTGGCGATCTGGATGTTCAGGCCGGGGCGGGCGTTGAGTTCGAGGATCAACGGGCCCTTGTCCTGGTCCAGCACCATGTCCACACCGATGTAGCCCAGCCCGCACAATTCATAGCAGCCGGCGGCCAGCTTCATGAAGCCGTCCCAGTTCGGCAGTTGCACGCCGTCCACCGCGTTGGTGGTGTCCGGGTGCTTGCTGATGATGTTGTTCAGCCAGGTGCCGCGCAGGGTCACGCCGGTGGCGAGGTCGACGCCGACGCCGATGGCGCCCTGGTGCAGGTTGGCCTTGCCGCCTGACTGGCGGGTCGGCAGGCGCAGCATGGCCATCACCGGGTAGCCCATCAGCACGATGATGCGGATATCCGGCACGCCTTCGTAGCTGATGCTCTTGAAGATCTGGTCCGGGGTCACCCGGTACTCGATCAGTGCACGGTCGCGGTGACCGCCCAGGGAGTAGAGGCCGGTGAGGATGCTGGAAATCTGGTGCTCGATTTCCTCGTGGCTGATGATCTTGCCCGAGACGGTGCGGTAGCGGTTCTCGAAGCGGTCGGCGATCACCAGGATGCCGTCACCGCCGGCGCCCTGGGCCGGCTTGATGACGAAGTCGCTGCGCCCGCCGATGATCTGGTCGAGTTTCTCGATCTCTTTCTCGGTGGAGATGATCCCGTACATCTCCGGCACATGGATGCCGGCCTGGATCGCCCGTTCCTTGGTGATGATCTTGTCGTCGACGATGGGGTACAGGTGGCGCTTGTTGTACTTGAGGACATAGTCCGCGTTGCGCCGGTTGATACCCATGATGCCCCGGGCTTCCAGGGCCTTCCATGTCTTCCAGAGTCCGAACATCAGGCGTCAGCCTTCACGAAAGCCTTGAAGCGAACCAGCTCCGTCAGGCGGTAGCCGCGGTAGCGACCCATCGCCAGCATGAAGCCCACCAGGATCAGCAGCACCGCCGGGAAGGTGAAGATGAAGTACACCAGTTCCGGCACGGTCATCAGCAGGTGCGCCAGGGAGGCGGCGAACAGGGTGCCGATGGCGACTTTCATCGCATGGCCACCACCGCGCTCTTCCCAGGTGATCGACAGGCGTTCGATGGTCATGGTCAGGATCACCATCGGGAACAGCGCCACCGACAGACCACGTTCCAGGCCCAGCTTGTGGCTGAACAGGCTGATGGCGGCGATCAGTACCACGACGAAGGTCAGTACCACCGACAGTCGCGGGAGCATCTGCAGCTTAAGGTGTTCGAGGTAGGAGCGTAGCGACAGGCCCAGCGCGGTGATCACGGTGAACAGCATGATGCCGAAGCCCAACTGCGTTTCGCGGAAGGCCAGGGCGATCAGTACCGGGGTGAAGGTACCGAGGGTCTGCACGCCGATCAGGTTGCGCAGGATCAGGATCACCAGCACGCCGATTGGGATCATCACCATGATCATGAAGGTCTGCTGGGTCTGCAGCGGCAGGCCGTAGAGCGAGTATTCGAGGAAGTCGGCGTCGGTGTTCTCGTCGGTCAGCTTGGCCAGACGGATGGCGTTCATCTCGCTGTTGTTCAGGCTGAAGCTGACGCTGACTTTCTTGCCGCCGTCGACGGTGATCAGGTTGTCGTCACCGGTCCACCACAGCAGGCGGTCGCTCGGCAGGCCTTGCTCGCCGGTATCCGGGTTGAAGTACAGCCAGTCGTTGCCGTTGAAGCTGCGCAGCCAGAGTTCCGGGGTTTGCGGCTGGTCTGCCACCAGGCGGATGGTCTGCACGCGTTCGAGCGGAACGTGGGCGATGGACAACAGCAGGTCGATGACCTTGGCCTTCTTCTGCACCGAGGTGTCACCGGCCAGCAGCAGCTTGACGTTGTCGTCGTTGAGATTGTTGACACGCTTGATGGTTTCGCCGACGAAGGTCTCGACGTCCGCCGAATGCTGGCGGATCGGCGCCAGCAGCGCTTCGGCGGCGATCTTCTCCGGGCCTTCCACGGGCAGGCTGTCGCGGAAGGTTGGGCCCTTGATCTTGGGCTTCTCGGTGCTGTAGCGCTTGGTCAGCACCAGGCGGTAGTAGAGCGTCTGGTTGCCGCTGGCGCGACGGGCCGACCAGGTCACCTTGCGGTTGCCGTCGACGCGGTTGACGCTCACGCCATAGTTGTTGGAGATGAAGCTCTCGTTGAGGCTGACGTAGTCACGGCTCAGCGGCGGCACGTACATCTGGACCTTGACCGGGTCTTTCGGACTCGCGACGAACTCGACCTTGGCGTCGATGTTCCATAGGTCGTCGGTTTCGTCCTCGGTCACCGGGATGCCCAGGAAGAAGATCTGATAAGCCGTGATCAGGATACCCAGCAGCACCAGTACGGTGATCAGGACTTTCAGATGAAGGGTAAGAGAGCGCATCGGGGTTACTCTGCGGTGTGAGCGTCAGTGGCGCAGGCGGGTTTGCCGGCAGCGTATTTAAGGCTTGGATCGACCAGCGCATCGAAGTGCTTGAGCGCCTCGGAGCCGATCAGCAACGGGTACTGGAAGGCGCTGCGATCGGTCAGGTTCACTTCGATGCTGCGCAGGGCGGTGCCCATGCAGATATTCAGGCTGATCACCGGACGGGCGGTGTAGCCCTTGCCCTCGTCCGGGTTGTAGTCGCCGGCGCGTCGCTTGATCTTGCTGACGCGCGCCAGAGGGCGTTCTATCGGGTGGGAATGGGCGGCGTCAATGGCCAGGTAGAAGCGAACCCAGGATTCGCCGTTACGCTTGAAACGCTTGATGTCGCGGGCGCTGAGGGAGGCGGTCTTGGCCCCGGTGTCGAGTTTGGCGGCGACTTCCAGGTTGATATCGGCAAGCCGGGCGTATTCGTTCAGGCCGTAGACGGTCTTGCCCGCCGCCTGGCCCAGGGCCGGTAGCAAACAGAGGCTGAGCAACAGTAGAAGGGGCGAAAGTCTCATAGATCCTGGCGCAATGCTGTGGGTGTTCAGGTCAAGGCCACTGGCAGTTCTGCGCAAGCTCCTCGTTGGTCTGACAGAAAAACATGACAGACACACTATCCATACCCCAAAGAGGCGGCGGCATTCTATCACGCTGGTATTCCGGCGCCAGCGGCGCAACTCAGACAACACGCGGTCCCTTGAAGTTCGTTCTTAGACGATTGTCGACAATATTGAATTTGTCTTTGACTGCAATGGCGTATTTAGCTAATTTCAGCGCATTGGATTTTCAAGGTGTCGACAATCATGCTGGACACAGCTCAAGCACCCGGCGTAACCCAGGATGACTCGGAAACCCTTTCCGAAAACGTCTTCCGGCGCATCCAGGCCGCGATCGTCAAGGGTGAGATCGCCCCGGGCAGCAAGATCTCCGAGCCGGAACTGGCGCGCACCTACGGCATCAGCCGCGGACCGCTGCGTGAGGCCATCCACCGCCTGGAAGGCCAGCGCCTGCTGGTGCGGGTGCCGCATGTCGGCGCACGGGTGGTGTCACTGAGCCATGCCGAACTGATCGAGCTGTACGAGATCCGCGAATCCCTCGAAGGCATGGCCTGCCGCCTGGCCGCCGAGCGTATGAGCGTAGCCGAGATCGATGAGCTGCGCCGGGTGCTCGACACCCACGAGCGCGACGCCGCGTTCCAGGCCGGGGTCGGCTATTACCAGCAGGAAGGCGACTTCGACTTCCACTACCGGATCATCCAGGGCAGCGGCAACCGCACCCTGGTGCAAATGCTCTGCGGCGAGCTTTATCAACTGGTGCGCATGTACCGCATCCAGTTCTCGGCCACGCCCAATCGGCCGCGCCAGGCCTTTACCGAACACCACCGGATTCTCGACGCCATCGCCGACCGTGACGGCGAACTGGCGGAACTCCTGATGCGCCGCCACATCGGCGCTTCCAAACGCAACATCGAGCGTCACTACCTGGACGCCACTAGCCCACGAGGTGAGTCATGAGTCAGAAAAGCAGTCCCGGCCAGCGTTTTCGCGATGCAGTAGCTGCCGAGCACCCGTTGCAGGTTGTCGGCGCCATCAACGCTAACCACGCGCTGCTGGCCAAGCGTGCCGGGTTCAAGGCCATCTACCTCTCCGGTGGCGGTGTCGCGGCCGGCTCCCTCGGCCTGCCGGACCTGGGCATCACTGGCCTGGATGACGTGCTCACCGACGTGCGCCGCATCACCGACGTCTGCGACCTGCCGCTGCTGGTGGATGTCGACACCGGCTTCGGCTCCTCGGCGTTCAACGTTGCCCGTACTGTGAAGTCGATGATCAAGTTCGGTGCCGCCGCTATCCATATCGAAGACCAGGTCGGCGCCAAGCGTTGCGGCCACCGCCCGAACAAGGAAATCGTCTCGCAGCAAGAGATGGTCGACCGTATCAAGGCCGCCGTCGATGCCCGTACCGATGACAGCTTCGTGATCATGGCGCGTACCGACGCCCTGGCGGTCGAAGGCCTGGAGGCCGCGCTGGATCGTGCCGCCGCCTGTATCGAAGCCGGCGCCGACATGATCTTCCCGGAAGCCATCACCGAACTGTCGATGTACAAGACCTTCGCCGATCGCGTGCGTGCGCCGATCCTGGCCAACATCACCGAATTCGGCGCGACCCCGCTGTACACCACCGAGGAACTGGCGTCCGCCGACGTCTCCCTGGCGCTGTACCCGCTGTCCGCGTTCCGTGCCATGAACAAGGCCGCCGAGAACGTCTACAACGCCCTGCGCCGCGACGGCACGCAGAAGAACGTGATCGACACCATGCAAACCCGCATGGAACTGTACGACGCCATCAACTACCACGCGTTCGAACAGAGCCTCGACGCCCTGTTCGCCCAGAAAAAAGCCTGACTCACATGATCCTGTAGGAGCGAGCTTGCTCGCGAAGGCGCCAACCAGGGCGCAGCGTCCTCAGGATCCGAAACACGATTAGCCAAAGCTTCCATAACAAATTCAAGAAAGGAGATATCCCATGGCCGAAGCAAAAGTACTCAGCGGAGCCGGCCTGCGTGGCCAGGTGGCCGGGCAGACCGCACTGTCGACAGTCGGTCAGGCGGGCGCCGGGCTGACCTACCGCGGCTATGACGTCCGTGACCTGGCGGCCAACGCCCTGTTCGAAGAAGTCGCCTACCTGCTGCTCTACGGAGAACTGCCGAACCAGGCGCAACTGGCCGAATACCAGGCCCGCCTGAAAACCCTGCGCGACCTGCCGCAGGCGCTGAAAGAAGTGCTGGAGCGGATTCCGGCCAACGCCCACCCGATGGACGTCATGCGTACCGGCTGCTCGGTGCTCGGCACCCTCGAGCAAGAGCTGAACTTCGACCAGCAGCGTGACAAGACCGACCGCCTGTTGGCGCTGTTCCCGGCGGTGATGTGCTACTGGTACCGCTTCAGCCACCACGGCGTGCGTATCGACTGCACCAGCGACGAAGACACCATCGGCGGCCACTTCCTGCACCTGCTGCACGGCAAGAAGCCGAGCGAGCTGCACGTCAAGGTGATGAACGTTTCGCTGATCCTCTACGCGGAGCACGAATTCAACGCCTCGACCTTCACCGCACGGGTGTGCGCCTCGACCCTGTCGGACCTGTACTCCTGCGTCACCGCTGCCATCGGTTCGCTGCGCGGCCCGCTGCACGGCGGCGCCAACGAAGCGGCGATGGAGCTGATCGAACGCTTCCAGAGCCCGCAGGAAGCCGTGACCGAGCTGCTGAAAATGCTCGAGCGCAAGGACAAGATCATGGGCTTCGGCCATGCCATCTACAAAGAGTCCGACCCGCGCAACGAAGTGATCAAGGGCTGGGCCAAGAAGCTGGCCGATGAAGTGGGTGACACCGTGCTGTACCCGGTTTCCGAAGCCATCGACAAGACCATGTGGGAGCAGAAGAAGCTGTTCCCCAACGCCGACTTCTACCATGCCTCGGCGTACCACTTCATGGGTATCCCGACCAAGCTGTTCACCCCGATCTTCGTCTGCTCGCGCCTGACCGGCTGGGCTGCGCACGTCTTCGAGCAGCGCGCCAACAACCGCATCATCCGTCCGAGCGCCGAATACACCGGCGTTGAGCAGCGCAAGTACGTGCCGATCGAACAGCGCTGATAAAGAGCCCGCCGCACCTGACTCTGTTTCTGTAGGAGCGAGCTTGCTCGCGATGGCGATGAATCTGTCAGTGGGTTGATCCCGCTGACGCTATCGCGAGCAAGCTCGCTCCTACAGGGCCGGGCAGGGCAGACAGGGTCTATCCACCGAACACCGTGACCGAGCCGACCTGACCATGAACACCGAATTCCGCAAGTCCCTGCCAGGCACCGGCCTGGACTATTTCGATGCCCGCGCGGCAGTCGACGCGATCGCGCCGGGCGCTTACGACCGGCTTCCCTATACCTCCCGCGTGCTGGCAGAAAACCTGGTGCGCCGTTGCGATCCCGCGACCCTCAACGCCTCGCTGAGCCAGCTTATCGAGCGCAAGCGCGACCTCGACTTCCCGTGGTTCCCGGCGCGTGTGGTCTGCCACGACATCCTTGGCCAGACCGCCCTGGTCGACCTCGCCGGCCTGCGTGACGCCATTGCCGATAAAGGCGGCGACCCGGCCCAGGTCAACCCGGTGGTGCCGGTGCAGTTGATCGTCGACCACTCGTTGGCCGTGGAGTGCGGCGGTTTCGACCCGCAAGCGTTCGAGAAGAACCGCGCCATCGAAGACCGTCGCAACGAAGACCGTTTCCACTTCATCAACTGGACCAAGAAGGCGTTCAAGAACGTCGACGTGATCCAGCCCGGCAACGGCATCATGCACCAGATCAACCTGGAGAAAATGTCGCCGGTGATCCACTCCGAGCGCGGCGTTGTCTACCCCGATACCTGCGTCGGCACCGACAGCCACACCCCGCACGTCGATGCCCTGGGCGTGATCGCCATCGGCGTCGGCGGCCTGGAAGCCGAGAACGTCATGCTCGGTCGCGCGTCCTGGATGCGCTTGCCGGAAATCGTTGGTGTCGAGCTGTCCGGCAAGCCGCAACCGGGCATTACCGCCACTGACGTGGTGCTGGCCCTGACCGAATTCCTGCGCAAGCAGAAAGTGGTTGGCGCCTACCTTGAATTCCACGGCGAAGGTGCCCGTGCCCTGACCCTCGGTGACCGCGCCACCATCTCCAACATGGCCCCGGAATACGGCGCCACTGCGGCGATGTTCGCCATCGACTCGCAGACCATCGACTACCTGCGCCTGACCGGTCGTGAAGAGGAGCAGGTCAAGCTGGTCGAGACCTACGCCCGCGAAGCCGGCCTGTGGGCTGACAGCCTGATCAATGCCGAATACGAGCGCGTGCTGCGTTTCGACCTGTCCAGCGTCGTGCGCAACATGGCCGGCCCGTCCAACCCGCATGCCCGCGTTGCCACCAGCGACCTGGCGGCCAAGGGCATCGCCGGGGCCTGGGAAGAGGTGCCGGGGCAGATGCCGGACGGCGCGGTGATCATCGCCGCCATCACCAGTTGCACCAACACCAGCAACCCGCGCAACGTCATCGCCGCCGGCCTGCTGGCGCGCAATGCCAACAAGCTCGGCCTGGCCCGCAAGCCGTGGGTCAAGTCGTCCCTGGCGCCGGGTTCGAAGACCGTCGCCCTGTATCTGGACGAAGCTGGCCTGACCGACGAGCTGGAGCAGTTGGGCTTCGGCATCGTCGCCTTCGCCTGCACCACCTGCAACGGCATGTCCGGTGCGCTGGATCCGCAGATCCAGCAGGAAATCATTGATCGCGACCTGTACGCCACCGCCGTGTTGTCGGGTAACCGCAACTTCGACGGGCGTATCCACCCGTATGCCAAACAGGCGTTCCTCGCCTCGCCGCCACTGGTGGTGGCCTACGCCATTGCCGGCACCATCCGCTTCGATATCGAGAAGGATGTGCTGGGCGTGGTCGACGGCAAGGAAATCCGCCTGAAAGACATCTGGCCGAGCGACGCCGAAATCGACGCGGTGGTCCGCGCTTCGGTGAAGCCGGAGCAGTTCCGCCAGGTCTACATCCCGATGTTCGCCATCGAGGAAGACAAGGGGCCGAAGGTTCCGCCGCTGTATGAATGGCGCGAAATGAGCACCTACATTCGCCGTCCACCGTACTGGGAAGGCGCCCTGGCCGGTGCGCGCACGCTTACTGGCATGCGCCCGCTGGCGGTGCTGCCGGACAACATCACCACCGACCACCTGTCGCCGTCCAACGCCATCATGCTGGACAGCGCTGCGGGCGAGTACCTGGCGAAAATGGGCCTGCCGGAAGAGGACTTCAACTCCTACGCGACCCACCGCGGTGACCACCTGACCGCCCAGCGCGCCACCTTCGCCAACCCGAAACTGTTCAACGAGATGGTGCTGGAAGACGGCAAGGTCAAGCAGGGTTCGCTGGCCCGGGTCGAGCCGGAAGGCAAGGTCACCCGCATGTGGGAAGCGATCGAAACCTACATGGAGCGCAAGCAGCCGCTGATCATCGTCGCCGGTGCCGACTACGGCCAAGGCTCGTCCCGTGACTGGGCGGCCAAAGGCGTACGGCTGGCGGGTGTCGAGGCCATCGTCGCCGAAGGTTTCGAGCGTATCCACCGCACCAACCTGGTCGGCATGGGCGTGCTGCCGCTGGAGTTCAAGCCGGGCGTCGATCGCAAGACACTGGGCCTGGACGGTAGCGAACTGTATGACGTGGTCGGCGAGCGTACCCCGCGAGCGCCCCTGCCCCGGGTCATTCCCCGCCGCAACGGCGAGCGCGTCGAGGTGCCGGTGACCTGCCGCCTGGATACCGCTGAAGAAGTGTCGATCTACGAGGCCGGTGGTGTGTTGCAGCGCTTTGCCCAGGACTTCCTGGAAGGCGCGGCCTGATATCGGCAGGGGCCCGGCAGTGATGTTGGCTGCCCGGGCCCTATCGCTGGCAACGCCAGCTCCCACAGGTACGGTGAACGCCGAACTTTGTGGGAGCTGGCGTTGCCAGCGATTGGGGTTTCACCTATTGAACTGACAGGACAAATCCATGGCGCATGTACCCCAGATCAAAATCCCCGCCACCTACATCCGTGGCGGTACCAGCAAGGGTGTGTTCTTCAATCTCCAGGACCTTCCCGAAGCCGCGCAACTGCCCGGCGCCGCCCGCGATGCGCTGCTGCTGCGGGTGATCGGCAGCCCTGATCCCTACGGCAAGCAGATCGACGGCATGGGCGGGGCGACGTCCAGCACCAGCAAGACGGTGATCCTGTCCCGCAGCATCAAGCCGGAGCATGACGTCGATTACCTGTTCGGTCAGGTGTCGATCGACAAGGCCTTCGTTGATTGGAGCGGCAACTGCGGCAACCTGTCGGCAGCGGTGGGTTCCTTTGCCATCAGCGCTGGCCTGGTCGACCCGGCCCGCGTGCCGGCCAATGGCGTCGCCACCGTGCGGATCTGGCAGGCGAATATCGGCAAGACCATCATTGCCCACGTGCCGGTCACCAACGGCGAGGTGCAGGAAACCGGTGACTTCGAACTCGACGGCGTGACCTTCCCGGCAGCCGAGGTGCAACTGGAGTTTCTCGATCCGGCGGCTGATGAAGACGGCGGCGGCGGGGCGATGTTCCCTACTGGCAACCTGGTCGATCAACTCGATGTGCCGGGTGTCGGCAGCTTCGAAGTGACTTTGATCAACGCCGGTATCCCGACCATCTTCGTCAACGCCGAGGCCATCGGTTACACCGGCACTGAGCTGCAGGATGCGATCAATGGCGATAACGCGGCGCTCGCCCGTTTCGAAACCATCCGCGCCTATGGTGCGGTGCGCATGGGGCTGATCAAGCACATCGACGAAGCCGCGGGTCGGCAGCACACGCCGAAAGTCGCTTTCGTGGCGCCGCCGGCGGACTACCTGTCGTCCAGTGGCAAACAGGTGAAGGCCGTTGAAATCGACCTGCTGGTGCGGGCGCTGTCCATGGGCAAGCTGCACCACGCGATGATGGGCACTGCGGCGGTTGCGATTGGTACGGCGGCGGCGATTCCGGGAACGCTGGTCAACCTTGCGGCTGGTGGTGGCGAGCGCGAAGCGGTGCGCTTCGGGCATCCTTCCGGGACGTTGCGGGTGGGTGCGCAGGCGCAGCAGGTGAACGGGCAGTGGACCGT
>NZ_CAESCG010000009.1:0-250101 GCF_903166565.1 Pseudomonas sp. Marseille-P9899 | reverse complement strand
CGGTCACCTGCAATCCCGTGGGAGCGGATTCATCCGCGAAGGGCCGCAAAGCGGCCCTAAATCCATCCAGCACCTTGTTTCTGGCTGGTCTGGATCTCGCATTCAGGCGTCCTGAGGTCGAAAGAAACACCGAACATAGAAAGCCACCTCGTGCAGGATGGTTTTGGGGCCGCTTTGCGGCCCTTCGCGGATGAATCCGCTCCCACAGTTTTGGGGTGGCCTGAAGCTTTTTGCTTGCCTGTGAGATGTGTAGATACCCCTGCTCATCGCTGGCTTGTCGGGGCGCCGAACCGCAGCGATGAGGTCCTCAATTCAACTCACTGATCCCGCCTGCCCAGCACCTCCTCAACCGCCGGCACCCGCGTGTCACTCTCCATCTGCGCGTCATGCTCAAGTTGATGACTGAACCGCTCCAGTGAACTCCCCGCCGGATGCGAGTCGGCGGCGAACACCGGTGGGCTCAGCAGGTACGCGCCCAGCAACCGGCTCAGCGCCGCCAGGCTGTCGATATGGGTGCGTTCATAACCGTGGGTTGCATCACAACCGAAAGCCAGCAACGCAGTACGAATATCGTGCCCGGCGGTGATCGCCGAGTGGGCGTCGCTGAAGTAATAGCGGAACAGGTCACGCCGCACCGGCAGGTTGTGTTCATGGGCCAGGTGCAGCAGGTGCCGCGACAGGTGGTAGTCATAGGGCCCGGAAGAGTCCTGCATCGCCACGCTCACCGCGTGTTCGCTGGAGTGCTGGCCGGGCGCGACCGGGGCGATGTCGATGCCGACGAATTCGCTGACATCCCAAGGCAGGGCGCCCGCAGCGCCGGAGCCGGTTTCTTCGGTGATGGTGAACAGCGGATGGCAGTCGATCTGCGGCTGCTGGCCGCTTTCGACAATGGCCTTGAGCGCCGCCAGCAATGCGGCGACGCCGGCTTTGTCATCCAGGTGCCGGGCGCTGATATGGCCGCTTTCGGTGAACTCGGGCAAGGGATCGAAGGCGACGAAATCACCAATGTTGATCCCCAGCGACTCGCAATCGGCGCGGGTCGCGCAGTAGGCGTCCAGGCGCACTTCGATGTGCTCCCAGCTCACCGGCATCTGGTCAATGGCGGTGTTGAAGGCGTGTCCGCTGGCCATCAGCGGCAGCACACTGCCGCGCAACACGCCGTTGTCGGTGAACACGCTGACCCGGCTGCCTTCGGCGAAACGGCTGGACCAGCAACCCACCGCCGCCAGGCCCAGGCGGCCGTTGTCCTGCAGGTTGCGCACGCTGGCGCCGATGGTGTCCAGGTGCGCGGAAACGGCGCGGTCCGGGGAGTTCTTGCGGCCCTTGAGGGTGGCGCGGATGGTGCCGCGACGGGTCAGCTCGAAGGGGATGCCGAGTTCTTCCAGGCGTTCGGCAACGTAGCGCACGATGGTATCGGTAAAGCCTGTGGGGCTGGGGATCGCGAGCATTTCCAGCAGGACTTTCTGCAGGTAGTTCAGGTCCGGTTCGGGTAGTGGGGCGGACATACGCACTCCTTGGTTCATGGCGTGGGCCGGCTGTGAGGAAACAGCAGGTCGACGAAACGTTCGGCAGTGGGTTGAGGTTCGTGGTTGGCCAGGCCAACGCGCTCATTGGCTTCGATGAACACGTACTCCGGCTGATCGGCGGCGCGGACCATCAGGTCCAGCCCGACCACCGGGATATCCAGGGCGCGGGCGGCCTGGATCGCGGCATCGATCAGGGTCGGGTGCAATTGCGCGGTGACGTCTTCGAGGCAGCCGCCGGTGTGCAGGTTGGCGGTGCGGCGGACCGCCAGGCGCTGCCCTGCGGGCAGCACGCTGTGGTAGTCGAGGCCGGCGGCGTGCAGGGTGCGCGCGGTTTCGTCATCCAGCGGGATGCGGCTTTCACCACCGGTGGCGGCCTGGCGTCGACGGCTCTGAGCTTCGATCAACGCGCCGATGCTGTGCAGGCCATCGCCGATCACCTCGGCCGGGTGACGGATGGCTGCGGCCACCACTTCAAAACCGATCACCACGATGCGCAGGTCGAGCCCTTCGTGGAAGCTTTCCAGCAGCACCCGGCTGTCGAAGCGACGGGCCTGTTCGATGGCGTGGTTGAGTTCGTCAAGACTGCTCAGGTTGACGGCGACGCCATTGCCCTGTTCGCCATCCACCGGCTTGACCACCACCGCGCCGTGGTCTTCGAGGAAGGCCAGGTTGTCATCGGCGCTGCCGGCCAGTTGCTGGGCCGGCAGCTTCAGGCCGACGGCGGCGAGGGTCTTGTGGGTCAGTTGCTTGTCCTGACAGAGGGCCATGCTGACCGCGCTGGTCAGATCGCTCAGCGACTCGCGGCAACGCACCCGGCGCCCGCCATGGTTGAGGGTGAACAGCCCTGCATCGGCATCATCCACCTGCACGTCGATGCCGCGGCGATAAGCTTCCTCGACGATGATCCGCGCGTAGGGATTCAGCCCGGCTTCAGGACCGGGCCCGAGGAACAGCGGCTGGTTGATGCCGTTCTTGCGCTTGACCGCGAAGGTCGGCAGGTTGCGGAAGCCGAGCTTGGCGTAGAGGCGCTTGGCCTGACGGTTGTCGTGCAGCACCGAGAGGTCGAGGTGGCTGAGCCCGCGACTCATGAAGTGCTCGATCAGGTGGCGCACCAGCACCTCGCCGACCCCCGGCCGGGTGGTGTTCGGGTCCACCGCCAGGCACCAGAGGCTGCTGCCCAGTTCCGGGTCGTCAAACGCCTTGTGGTGATTCAGGCCCATGACGCTGCCGATCACCGCGCCGCTGTCTTCGTCCTCGGCCAGCCAGTACACCGGCCCGCCGAGATGACGCGGGGTCAGCAGGACGGTGTTCACCGGCAGCATGCCGCGGGTCAGGTACAGCGTGTTGATCGCCTGCCAGTCCTCGTCGCTCTGCGCGCGGCGGATGCGGAAGCCACGGAACACCCGCTGCGCCGGGCGATAGTCGCTGAACCACAGGCGCAGGGTGTCGGACGGATCGAGGAACAGTTGCTGCGGCGCCTGGGCCAGCACTTGCTGCGGCGCGGCGACATACAGCGCGATATCGCGCTCGCCGGGTTGCTCTTCAAGCAGCGCGGCGGCCAGCAGGGCCGGCTCGGAATAGGTGTGGCCGACCAGCAAGCGGCCCCAGCCGCAATGCAGGGCGCGGGGCTCGTCGCTGGGTTCGTTGCCGTCACCGGCCAGGCGTGCCTGCAGCCGTTCATAGGACGGCACCTGGCCGCGCAGCAAGCGCTGGCCGTAGGCGGAAGTGTGAGGCTTCATCGGTCAGATTCCTTGTTCGCTGAGCCACAGATTGAGGGCCGCCAGTTGCCACAGTTTCGAACCGCGCAGCGGTGTGAGCTGACCATGCGGGTCGCTCAGCAGGCGGTCGAGCATCGCCGGGTTGAACAGGCCGCGATCCTGGCTCGGGTCGAGCAGCAACTCGCGCACCCAGTCGAGGGTCGCGCCTTGCAGATGCTTGAGGCCGGGCACCGGGAAATAGCCTTTCTTGCGGTCGATCACTTCGCTTGGGATGACCAGCCGCGCGGCTTCCTTGAGTACTTGCTTGCCGCCGTCGGGTAGCTTGAAGCGCGCCGGGATCCGCGCCGACAGCTCGACCAGGCGGTAATCGAGGAACGGCGTGCGTGCCTCCAGTCCCCAGGCCATGGTCATGTTGTCGACCCGCTTCACCGGGTCATCCACCAGCATCACCGTGCTGTCCAGGCGCAGCGCCTTGTCCACCGCCTCGCGGGCGCCGGGCTGGGCGAAATGCTCGCGGACGAAATCACCGGCGGCGTCATGCTCCAGCAGCCAGGGCAGTTGCACGGCGTCGCGGTATTCGGCGTGGCTGCGGTCGAAGAACGCGGCGCGGTAAGCCGCGAGCGGGTCCTGCGCGCCATCCACCTGCGGATACCAGTGATAACCGGCGAACAGTTCGTCGGCGCCCTGGCCGCTCTGCACCACCTTGCAGTGCTTGGCCACTTCCCGCGACAGCAGGTAGAAAGCGATGCAATCGTGGCTGACCATCGGCTCGCTCATGGCCCGGAAGGCCGCTGGCAACTGGGTGATGATCTCGCGCTCGTCGATGCGCAATTGGTGGTGACGGGTGCCGTAGTGTTTGGCGATCAGGTCGGAGTACTGGAACTCGTCGCCGCGTTCGCCGCCGGCATCCTCGAAGCCGATGGAGAAGGTCGACAGGTCCTCGACCCCGGCCTCGCGCAACAAGCCCACGAGCAGGCTGGAATCGACGCCGCCCGAGAGCAGCACGCCGACATCGACGGCCGCGCGCTGACGGATCGCCACCGCCTCGCGGGTGCTGTCCAGAACCCGGTCGCGCCAGTCTTCCAGGCCCAGGTCCTGTTCATCGGTGTGGGGCCCGTAATGCAGGCTCCACCACTGTTGCTGCTGGCTGCGGCCCTGGGCGTCGATACGCATCCAGGTGGCTGGCGGCAGTTTCTCAATGTTCGCCAGCAGGGTGCGCGGTGCCGGCACCACGGCGTGGAAGTTCAGGTAGTGATTGAGCGCTACCGGGTCCAGCACCGGGTCGATATCGCCGCCTTTCAGCAGGGCCGGCAAGGTCGAGGCGAAACGCAGGCGCTCGTTGGTCCGCGACAGGTACAGCGGCTTGACGCCGAGGCGGTCGCGGGCGAGGAACAGTTGCTGGCGGTCGCGCTCCCAGATTGCCAGGGCGAACATGCCGTTCAGCCGTGGCAGAAGCTGTTCGCCCCAGGCGTGATAGCCCTTGAGCAGCACTTCGGTGTCGCCGCCGGAATAGAAGACGTAGCCGAGGCTTTCCAGCTCGCTGCGCAGTTCCGGGAAGTTGTAGATGGCGCCGTTGAAGGCCAGCGACAGGCCCAGTTGCGCATCGACCATGGGCTGGGCCGAGCCATCGGACAGGTCCATGATTTTCAGGCGGCGATGGCCCAGGGCGATCGGCCCCTGGCTGTGGAAGCCCCAGGCGTCGGGGCCGCGGGGCGCCAGGTGATGGGTTATCCGTTCAACCGCGGCGAGGTCCGCCGGGCGCGAAGGGGTGGCTACAGGGGTGAAACGAAACTCTCCAGCTAATCCGCACATAAGTCCTTACCGGTTTTGCCGTTGGGGAAGGTGCCCGAAAGGTGGGCACTCAGAAACTGACCGGTGCGAATCCTGGGAGTTTTAGATCGATATGGAATAAGTGGAAAGGCCCTGCGCAGACACGCGCCCAGGGTTTACCTCCCGCTACCGCGCTTCAGTTCGCGCAGCATGAAGCGATTTGGATGGCAGGCCTCCGCCAGTTCCCGTGGCACTGGCAGGGCATCGCCGTTGATCCACGCCGCCACCAGCTCCCCGCACAACGGTGCGGTAATCAGCCCGCGAGAGCCGTGTCCGCTGTTCACATAAAGCCCCTCCAGCCATGGGCAATCGGCTTCGGGAATCTGCCGGGCGTTCCTCGCCAGGGACGCATAGGCTTCGGCGAACTTCGGCGCATCCGCCACCGGCCCCACCAGCGGCAGGTAATCCGGGGTGGTGCAGCGAAATGCAGCGCGGCCTTCCAGTCGGTGCGGGTCTTGGTGATCGATATCCAGACGCTCGGCGAGGTCGGCGGAGATTTCCCGCAGCAGCTCCAGGTTGCTGCGGTGCTCCTCGGTGGTCGGGGCCAGGTCAGTGCTGTGGAAATCGAAACTGGCCCCCAGGGTGTGCTCGCCCTGCCGCGACGGCGCGACATAGCCGTCGGCGCAGACCACGGTGTTCAGCGTCTGGCTGGCGGCCGTGACCGGCAGGCGGGTGATCTGCCCGCGTATGCGCTTGAGCGGCAAGCCGGCGCAGCCGTCGAAGCGCTGGATATCGGCGGCACCGGCCAGCACCACCACCGGCGCCGAGGCCAGCAGCCGCTCGCCATCCCAGGCTTGCCAGAGGCCATCGACCTTGCGCAGTTGCAGCGCGTCATGGTGCGTGAGCAGGCGCACATTGGGCTGCGCGAGGTGCCAGCGGCAGAGCGCCGGCGGGTGCACCCAGCCGCCTTCGGGATAGAACAGCCCGCCGCTGGCCAGGGCCACCCCGGCCACGGCCTCGGCGTGCTGACGGTCCAGGCGTTGCAACAATTCCTCGTTGAAGGCGCCGGCCAGCACGGCCTGACGTTGCTCTTCCTTGTCGTCGAAGGCCAGTTGCAGCACGCCGCAATCGTCCCAGTCGGTGCCGCGCTGCAAGCGCTCCAGCAGACGCCGGGTGTGGCCGAAGCCGCTGACGATGAGTTGCGAGAGCAGCGTGCCGTGGGCCGACAGTTTCAGGTACAGCACGCCTTGCGGGTTGCCCGAGGCTTCCTGCGCCGGGCCGGCGTGGCGCTCCAGCAACTCGACCTGCCAACCGCGCGCGGCGAGGCTCGCGGCACTGGCGCAACCCGCCAGTCCGGCACCGATCACCAGTGCCTGGCGCGGGTCGGACAACTCCGGTGGCCGGCGATACCAAGGCGCTGCGGGTGCTGGCGCCGGATGCTCCTCCGGCCGGCTCTCGAAGCGTCCGCGCAGCACTTCCCATTTTTTGCCGATGCCGGGAATGCGCTTCATCTTGAAGCCCACCGCGATCAGCGCCCGGCGCACCCAGCCGGTGCTGGTGAAGGTGCCCAGCGTGGTGCCAGGCACGGAAAGCCGACCGACCTGGGCGAACAGTTCCGGGGTCCACATGTCGGGGTTTTTCGCCGGGGCGAAGCCATCGAGGAACCAGGCGTCGACCTGGCCGTCCAGCCGGGCGAACTGTTCGCTGGCGTCACCGATCATCAGGGTCAGGCTGACCCGGCCGTTATCGAAGAGGAAGTGCTGGTAACCGTCGTGCACCGCGACGTATTGCTGCAGCAGCGCCTCGCTGAAACTCGTCAGTTCCGGCCACAGGGCCAGGGCGCGGCGCAGGTCGTCGCGGCTGAGGGGAAACTTCTCGGCGCTGATGAAATGCAGGCGGCTATCGGCGGGCGCGAGTTGCTCGAACAACTGCCAGGCGCAGAAGAAATTCAGGCCGGTGCCAAAGCCGGTTTCGCCGATGGTCAGGCGGCTTCCCGGCGCCAGGGCCTTGAGGCGTTCGCGCAGGTCGTTCTGCTCGATGAACACGTGCTCGGTTTCCGCCAGGCTCTGGTCCTTGGAGAAATAGATGTCGTCGTACTGCCGCGAATGCGGTCGGCCTTGTTCGTCCCAGTCGATCTGGGCGTGGCGTGGGGCGGGGGTGTCGGTCATGGCGGGCTCGGCTACAGCGGATGGCGCATTCTATCTGATCGCCCGGCGGCCGTTTGACCTGGCGCAAGCTCGCGCACGGCAGCGACAAAATCGATGGCGATCCGCTAGTCTTGCTTATCCAAGAAGGGAGCCTGGTATGTTTGAATCCGCTGAAATCGGTCACGCGATCGACAAAGAAACCTACGACGCCGAAGTGCCCGCCCTGCGCGAGGCCCTGCTCGAAGCCCAGTTCGAGCTCAAGCAGCAGGCACGTTTCCCGGTCATCGTGCTGATCAACGGCATCGAGGGCGCTGGCAAGGGCGAGACGGTCAAGCTGCTCAATGAATGGATGGACCCACGGCTGATCGAGGTGCGCACCTTCGACCAGCAGAGCGATGAAGAACTGGCCCGGCCACCGGCCTGGCGCTACTGGCGGGCACTACCGGCCAAGGGGCGGATGGGCGTGTTCTTCGGCAACTGGTACAGCCAGATGCTGCAGGGGCGGGTTCATGGCCAGTTCAAGGACGCGGTGCTGGACCAGGCCATCAGCGGTGCCGAGCGCCTGGAGCAGATGCTTTGCGACGAAGGCGCGCTGATCTTCAAGTTCTGGTTCCACCTGTCCAAGAAACAGATGAAGGGGCGGCTCAAGGCGCTCAAGGCTGACCCGCACAGCCGCTGGATGATCAGCCCGCTGGACTGGCAGCAGTCGGAAACCTACGACCGCTTCGTGCGCTTCGGCGAGCGCGTGCTGCGTCGCACCAGCCGCGACTATGCCCCCTGGCATGTGATCGAAGGCTCGGACCCGCATTACCGCAGCCTGGCGGTTGGGCGGATTCTGCTGGAGGGCCTGCAAAACGCCCTCAAGACCGAAGGCACGATCAAGCAGCCCACCCACATTGCCCCGCTGGGCGAGAGCATCGACCAGCTCAGCCTGCTGGACAGCCTCGACCTGAGCGTGCGGCTGGACAAGAACGAGTACCAGGACCAACTGCTCACCGAGCAGGCACGCCTGGCCGGGCTGCTGCGCGACAAGCGCATGAAGCACCATTCGCTGGTGGCGGTATTCGAAGGCAATGACGCGGCGGGCAAGGGCGGGGCGATCCGCCGGGTGGCCGCGGCGCTGGACCCGCGTCAGTACCGCATCATTCCCATCGCCGCACCGACCGAGGAAGAACGCGCGCAGCCGTATCTGTGGCGTTTCTGGCGGCACATCCCGGCACGCGGCAAATTCACCGTCTTCGACCGTTCCTGGTACGGCCGGGTGCTGGTGGAGCGGGTGGAGGGCTTCTGCACCCCGGCCGACTGGATGCGCGCCTACGGCGAGATCAACGATTTCGAAGAGCAGTTGAGCAATGCCGGCGTGGTGGTGGTGAAGTTCT
The DNA here is from genome assembly GCF_903166565.1 of Pseudomonas sp. Marseille-P9899. Lineage (NCBI taxonomy): Bacteria > Pseudomonadati > Pseudomonadota > Gammaproteobacteria > Pseudomonadales > Pseudomonadaceae > Pseudomonas > Pseudomonas sp. Marseille-P9899. The sequence goes on along the minus strand of NZ_CAESCG010000009.1, from coordinate 241,561 downwards.
GGCTGTCCATCGACCAGCAGACCCAACTGGAGCGGTTCCAGGAGCGCGAGCAGATCCCGTTCAAGCGCTTCAAGATCACCGAGGAAGACTGGCGCAACCGCGACAAGTGGGACCTGTACGCCCAGGCGGTGGGGGATATGGTCGACCGCACCAGCACTGAGATCGCCGTCTGGACGCTGGTGGAAGCCAACGACAAGCGCTGGGCCCGGGTGAAAGTGCTGCGCACGATCAATGACGCGCTGGAAGCCGCGTTTCGCAAGCACAAGAAGTAAATAGCGGCGTGGGGGCGCTGGCAGGCCAGCGCCCCCACGTGACTCCGGCCTTTTGAAAGGGCGCGATGTCCTTTCTGGACCAGCACCGCACCGGGTCCAGCTGTCAGTGTGTTGCCGTACACCCAACCACCACCCCGGGCTATCGAGGCCATCATGCATATCTCTTCCGGACGCTGGGCCTATGGTCTGTTCCTGGCGCTGTTGACGGCCCTGCTGTGGGGCATCCTTCCGGTCAAGCTCAAGCAGGTCCTGCTGGTCATGGACCCGATTACTGTCACCTGGTATCGCCTGCTGGTCTCCGGCGGGCTCTTGTTCGCGTGGCTGGCGGCAACCCGCCGGCTGCCGTCGTTCACGCCGCTGGGGCGGCGCGGCAAGCTGTTGGTGGCGGTCTGCACCTTCGGCCTGGTGGGCAACTACGTGCTTTATCTCATCGGTCTGAAGCTGATCAGTGCCGGCACCGCGCAGTTGGTGGTGCAGGTGGGGCCGGTGTTGTTGCTGATCGGCAGCGTGTTTCTGTTCAAGGAACATTTCAGTGCCGGGCAGGGTTTCGGTCTGGCCCTGTTGCTGGCGGGTTTCGGGTTGTTCTTCAACCAGCGGCTGGAGGAATTGCTGACCTCGCTCAGCGCCTACACCACCGGCGTGCTGGTGATTCTGCTGGCGTCGACGATCTGGGTGTTCTATGCCCTCGGCCAGAAGCAGTTGCTGACGGTGTGGAATTCCATGCAGGTGATGATGGTGATCTACCTGTGCTGCGCGCTGTTGCTGACGCCCTGGGCGCATCCGCTGGAAGTGCTGCAACTGACGGCGCTGCAAGGCTGGCTGCTACTGGCCTGCTGCCTGAATACCCTGGTGGCCTACGGCGCGTTCGCCGAGGCGCTGGCGCACTGGGAGGCTTCGCGGGTCAGCGCAACCCTGGCGCTCACGCCGTTGGTGACGTTCGTCGCCGTGGCGTTGGCCGCGTGGTTGTGGCCGGATTATGTAACCGCCGAGCAGATCAACGGCCTCGGGTATGCCGGCGCGTTGGTGGTGGTGCTGGGGTCGGCGCTGACCGCCTTGGGACCGTCGATCAGCGCCGGCTGGCGAGCCAGGCGCGCACGCCTGGCCCGTTGACTCAGCCTTTGCCACCCGCCTCGAGCATCTGCTCGGGGCGGACCCACTCATCGAACTGGGCATCAGTCAGGTAACCCAGCGTGAGCGCCGCTTCGCGCAGGGTGGTGCCTTCGCTGTAGGCCTTCTTGGCGATTTCCGCCGCTTTGTCGTAGCCGATATGCGGGTTCAGCGCGGTCACCAGCATCAGCCCGCGCTCCAGGTGCGCGGCCATCTGTTGCGGGTCCGGCTCGATGCCGGCGACGCAGTGCTGCTGGAAGTTGCGGCAGCCGTCAGCCAGCAACTCGATGGATTGCAGCAGGTTATGAATGATCACCGGCTTGAACACGTTCAACTGCAAATGGCCCTGGCTCGCCGCGAAGCTGACCGCGGTGTCGTTGCCGAGCACCTGGCAGGCCAGCATCGACAGGGCCTCGCACTGGGTCGGGTTGACCTTGCCGGGCATGATCGAGCTGCCCGGCTCGTTGGCCGGCAAGCGCACTTCCTGAAAGCCGGCGCGAGGGCCGGAACTGAGCAGGCGCAGGTCGTTGGCGATCTTCATTAGCGCCACGGCGAGGGTTTTCAGGCCGCCGGCGAGGCTGGTCAGCGGTTCATGGCCGGCCAGGGCGGCGAACTTGTTCGGTGCGGTGACGAACGGTAGCCCGGACAGCGCCGCCAATTCCGCCGCGATAGCCTCGGCGAAGCCGTGCGGCGCGTTGAGCCCGGTGCCGACCGCCGTGCCGCCCTGGGCCAGTTCACAGACTGCCGGCAGCGCCGAACGGATGGCCCGCTGGGCGTAATCGAGCTGGGCGACCCAGGCCGAGACTTCCTGGCCGAAGGTGATCGGCGTCGCGTCCATCATGTGGGTGCGCCCGGTCTTGACCAGGTGCATGTGCCGCGCCGACAGCTCCGCCAGCCCCGCAGACAGCTCGGCGATCGCCGGCAGCAGATCGGCGTGCACCGCCTGGGCGGCGGCGATGTGCATGGCGGTGGGGAAGCAGTCGTTGGAACTTTGCGAGCGGTTGACGTGATCGTTGGGGTGCACCGGGTCTTTGCCGCCGCGGCCTTTGCCGGCCAGTTCATTGGCGCGGCCGGCGATCACTTCGTTGACGTTCATGTTGCTCTGGGTGCCGCTGCCGGTCTGCCAGACGACGAGCGGGAACTGATCATCGTGCTGGCCGTCGAGCACTTCGTCGGCGGCCTGTTCGATCAGTCGGGCGATCGCTGCGGGCAGGTCGCCGTTGCGGTCGTTGACCCGTGCAGCCGCTTTTTTGACCAGCGCCAGGGCGTGCAGCACCGCCAGCGGCATGCGTTCCTTGCCGATGGCGAAGTTGATCAGGGAACGTTGCGTCTGGGCGCCCCAGTAAACGTGGTCCGGAACTTCGACCGGTCCGAGGCTGTCAGTTTCGATACGGCTCATGCGCTACCCACTCCTTATGCAAGATGCAAGGTCTGACAAAGCAGTTTAGGCCCTGATGATCCGGGCCGGTTCCATAGTCTCTCGTACTATTGAGCAGAAGCTCCGGTCGGCGCAGAATGCTCTACGCTGGAAACACTCACTTACTTTTAAGGAATTTCGATGACCCGTCTTCGCGCCCTCTGCACGGCTGTCGCGCTGGTTTGCGCCAGCGGCCAGGTTTTCGCCGATGCCGCCAGCCACGCTAAATCTGCCGAGACATTCCTCATGCTGGCGCACGCCGACAAGCTCGGAACTCCGGTCTACATGCAGGTTCAGCAGATGTTCGGTCAGCGCTTCGAACAGACCAAAGCCCCTGCTTCGAAGAAGTCCGTGCTCGACAGCTACCAGGCCAAGGCCAACGCCGCGCTGGATAACGCCATCGGCTGGAACAAGCTCAAGCCAGACATGATCAAGCTGTACACCAGCGCGTTCACCGAGACCGAGCTGAAAGACCTGGTGGCCTTCTACCAGTCGCCGCTGGGCAAGAAAGTCCTGGAAAAAATGCCTGTCGTTACCCAGCAATCGGCCCAACTGACCCAGCAGAAGCTGGAAAGCGCGGTGCCGGTGGTCAACAAGCTGCTGGATGACATGACCAAGGAACTCGACCCGAACGCCGGCAAAGCCGCCGCTCCAGCCAAGAAGCCGTAAGCGGGGCCGTTCATGTCGATGCAACAGAAGATCGAACAGAGCCTTCAAGCACTGGCCACCCAGCACCTGGAGGTGCTGGACGAGAGCCACATGCACAGCCGTGGCGTGGAAACCCACTACAAGGCGGTGCTGGTCAGTGAGCAATTCGAAGGCCTGAACAGCGTCAAGCGGCACCAGAAGGTCTACGCCACCCTCGGCGACCTGATGGGCCAGTTCCATGCGCTGGCGTTGCACACCTACACCCCGCAGGAATGGGAAAAAGTCGGCAGCGCGCCGGCTTCGCCCACCTGTGCCGGAGGCAGCAAGCACTGATTTCAAATTCAGGTTTTGCTAGAATCCGCACCCGCGCCGCTTGTCGGCGCGTTTTTATTTGTATTTTTTGACCCGGTCCGCCCTTTACGAGGGTGACCACTGGAGAGTTGCAAGCATGACCCAATCCATTGTCGTGGCGGCGCTGTACAAGTTCGTCACCCTCGAAGACTACGTCGAGCTGCGCGAGCCGCTGCTCGCCTGCATGGAAGCCAACGGTGTCAAAGGCACCCTGCTGCTGGCCGAAGAAGGCATCAACGGCACGGTTTCCGCCACCCGCGAAGGTATCGACGGCCTGCTGACCTGGCTGCGCAATGACCCGCGCCTGGTGGATGTCGACCATAAAGAGTCGTACTGCGACGAACAGCCGTTCTACCGCACCAAGGTCAAGCTGAAGAAAGAGATCGTCACCCTGGGCGTGCCAGGTGTGGACCCGAACAAGGCGGTCGGCACCTACATCGAGCCCCAGGACTGGAACGCCATCATCAGCGACCCGGAAGTCCTGCTGATCGATACCCGCAACGATTACGAAGTGGCCATCGGCACCTTTGAAGGCGCGATCGATCCGAAGACCACGTCCTTCCGTGAATTCCCCGACTACATCAAGGCCAACTTCGACCCGTCGCGGCACAAGAAGGTCGCCATGTTCTGCACCGGTGGCATCCGTTGCGAAAAGGCCTCCAGCTATATGCTCGGTGAGGGTTTCGAAGAGGTCTATCATCTTAAAGGCGGGATCCTGAAATACCTTGAAGAGGTGCCTCAGGAGCAGAGCAAGTGGCAGGGCGACTGCTTCGTCTTCGACAACCGGGTCACCGTGCGTCACGACCTCAGCGAAGGCGACTACGACCAGTGCCACGCCTGCCGCCACCCGATCAACGCCGACGAGCGGGCCTCGGAGCACTATTCGCCAGGTATCAGTTGCCCGCATTGCTGGGACAGCCTGAGCGAGAAGACGCGCCGCAGCGCCATCGACCGGCAGAAACAGATCGAACTGGCCAAGGCCCGCAACCAGCCGCACCCGATCGGGTTCAACTACCGCAAAGCCGAGGTGTGATTCATGACCGCTCGCCTGCTCTACGTCATGGACCCGATGTGCTCCTGGTGCTGGGGATTCGCCCCGGTGGCCAGCGCCTTGATCGCCCAGGCCGGGCAGGCGGGGGTTGAAACCCATCTGGTGGCTGGCGGCCTGCGCAACGGCAGTTCGCCGCTGGATGCCTCGACGCGGCGTTATATCCTCGAACATTGGCAGGCGGTCAACGAGGCCACCGGCCAGCCGTTCCAGCTCGAGGGCGCGATGCCGGAAGGCTTCGTCTACGACACCGAACCGGCCTGCCGCGCCCTGGTCACCGCTCGCAGCCTTGATCCGCAAGCGGTCTGGCCGCTGCTCGGATTGATCCAGCAGGCGTTCTACCAGCATGGCGAAGACGTCACCCTGGCGCCGAAGCTGGTGGAACTGGCCGAGCAGGCCGGTTTTGACCGCGCGCGTTTCTCCGCGGCCTTCACCAGCCCCGAGCAGCGTAGTGCCACTGCCGCCGATATCACCTGGGTCCAGGACCTGGGCATCGCTGGATTCCCCACTTTGCTGGCCGAGCGCAACGGCCAGCTCGCCTTGCTGACCAACGGCTACCAGCCGCTGGAAGCCCTCGAACCGTTGCTGGGTCGCTGGCTGGAGCGGGCCGCTTATGCTTGATCTGCCAGGCTCGCCCGACCCGGTTCCCGGGCCTGCGGCGGCGTCTGCCGATCGCTTGAGCTGGGCGGAAATCCGCCGCCTGGCCCTTCATCACAAAAAAGCCCTGTGGACCGCCAACGGCGTTGCCGTACTGGCGGCGCTGTGCAGCGTGCCGATCCCGCTGTTGCTGCCGCTGCTGGTGGATGAAGTGCTGCTGGGTCACGGCGACGCGGCACTGAAGTGGATGAACCAGTTGCTGCCTGCCAACTGGCAGGTGGCGGCCGGTTATATCGGCCTGATGCTGACGGTGACTTTGATCCTGCGCTGCTCCGCCCTGGCCTTCAACGTGGTCCAGGCCAAGCTGTTCGCCGGGCTGGCCAAGGACATCGTCTACCGCTTGCGCATCCGCCTGATCGAGCGCTTGAAGCGGATTTCCCTGAGCGAATACGAAAGCCTCGGCAGCGGCACGGTCACCACGCACCTGGTGACCGACCTGGACACCGTGGACAAGTTCGTCGGCGAAACCCTCAGCCGCTTCCTGGTGGCGGTGCTGACCCTGACCGGCACTGCGGCGATCCTGATCTGGATGCACTGGCAACTGGCACTGCTGATCCTGCTGTTCAACCCGCTGGTGATCTTCGCCACGGTGCAGTTGGGCAAGCGGGTCAAGCACCTGAAGAAGCTGGAAAACGACAGCACCTCGCGGTTCACCCAGGCGCTGACTGAAACCCTCGATGCGATCCAGGAAATCCGCGCCGGCAACCGCCAGGGCTATTTCCTCGGCCGCCTCGGGCTGCGCGCCCAGGACGTACGCAACTACGCGGTGGCCTCACAGTGGAAAAGCGATGCGAGCAGCCGCGCCAGTGGTCTGCTGTTCCAGTTCGGTATCGATATCTTCCGCGCGGCGGCGATGCTTACCGTGCTGTTCTCGGACCTCAGCATCGGCCAGATGCTCGCGGTGTTCAGTTACCTGTGGTTCATGATCGGTCCGGTTGAGCAGTTACTGAACCTGCAATACGCCTACTACGCGGCGGGCGGCGCGCTGAGCCGGATCAACGAGCTGCTCGCACGGGCCGACGAGCCGCAGTTCCCCGGTGGCACCGATCCCTTCCAGGGCCAGACCACCGTGGGCATCGAGGTGCGCGGGCTGCGCTTCGGCTACGGCGAGGAGCCGGTGCTGGACCAGTTGAACCTGTCCATCGCCCCCGGCGAGAAGGTCGCGATCGTCGGCGCCAGCGGCGGCGGCAAAAGTACCTTGGTGCAACTGTTGCTGGGCTTGTACAGCGCCCAGGCTGGGAGCATCCGCTTCGGCGGCGCGACCCTGCAGGAGATCGGCCTGGAAACCCTGCGCGAGAACGTCGCGGTGGTGCTGCAGCACCCGTCGCTGTTTAACGACACGGTGCGTGCCAACCTCACCATGGGCCGCGATTGTTCCGATGACGCCTGCTGGCAGGCGTTGGCCATCGCCCAACTGGACGAAACCATCGGCGCCTTGCCCCAAGGGCTGGACAGCGTGGTCGGCCGTTCGGGCGTTCGCTTGTCCGGTGGTCAGCGCCAGCGTCTGGCGATTGCGCGGATGGTCCTGGCCGAACCCAAGGTGGTGATTCTCGACGAGGCCACTTCGGCCCTCGACGCGGCGACTGAATACAACCTGCATGTCGCCTTGGCACGCTTCCTCAGTGCCCGCACCACGCTGATCATTGCCCACCGCCTGTCGGCGGTGAAACAGGCCGATCGCGTGCTGGTGTTCGACGGCGGTCATGTGGCCGAGGACGGTGGCCATCAGCAACTGATCGCCGAGGGTGGCCTGTACGCCAAGCTTTACGGGCATTTGCAGCAAAGCTGATAGCGACATCATGTAGCGCAGTGTCAGAAATCTCTTATTGCCATGAAGGCAAATGGCCTAGTCTGTGAAAACAACGGGGTGAGTCACGTCACCGGCTATGCCGCAAGGGACTTCATGAAGGGAAAACGGACGCTCGGAGCACCCAGGTTGCTGGGGCTCATCTGGCCATTTGTAGCCGTCGTGCTGTTCCAGGCACTGCTGGGCGGAATCAGCCTTTACGCGATGTCGGCCATGCGCGCGTACGTCGGCGGTGAAAGCCTCTGGTCCAAGGGCCAGAAAGACGCGATCTACTACCTGAGCCTGTACGTCGACAGCCGCGACGAAGAACACTTCCGCAAATACCAACAGGCCCTGGCCATCCCCCAGGGCAGCCATCGCCTGCGTCTGGCCCTTGACCTTCAGCCTCCTGACCTGGAAGCGGCGCGCCAGGGCATTCTCGCCGGCGGCAATCACCCGGACGACGTGCCGAGCATCATCTGGTTCTACCTCAACTTCCGTCATGTCAGTTACATGGACCAGGCCATCGGTCTGTGGCAGGTGGGCGACGGTTTCCTGGAAGAGCTCGATACCCTGGCCGCCGAAGTCCACCAGGGCATTGCCAGCAGCCGGGCCACGCCCCGCGACCTGGCGGACTGGAAGCGTCGCATCGTGCTGATCAACGAAGCCGTGACGCCCGCGGCCCGCGCCTTCAGCGACGCGCTGGGCGAAGGCTCGCGGATGCTGCTGCGCTTGTTGCTGGTGACCAACCTGGCCACCGCGCTGTTCCTGATCGCCCTGGCCTGGTTGCGCTCGAGCAAGTTGCTGGCCCAGCGCCAGGCCTTCGCCAGCGCCCTGCAGGTCGAGAAGGAGCGGGCGCAGATCACCCTGGCCTCGATTGGCGACGGGGTGATCACCACCGATGTCGAAGGCTGCATCGTCTACATGAACGCCGCCGCCGAGCACCTGACCCACTGGGACGCCTGCCACGCCCACGGACTGCCGCTCGCGGCGTTGTTCAGCGTGCTGGACGACAACGCCGAAAAGGACAACCTGACCCTCACCGAGCACATCCTCAGCGGCGCCCTGCGCGGGGGTAGCGAGCATATCCGCCTGATCCAGCGCCTGGACGGCAGCACGGTTTCTGTGGCGCTGGTCGGGGCGCCGATCATGAGCGAAGGGCGGGTCAGCGGCATCGTGCTGGTGCTGCATGACATGACCCAGGAGCGGCAGTACATCGCCAACCTGTCCTGGCAGGCGACCCACGACGCCTTGACCGGGTTGGCCAACCGTCGTGAGTTCGAATATCGCCTGGAGCAGGCGTTGACCGATCTGGCCCGTCAGGCCGGGCGGCATTCGCTGATGTTCCTCGACCTCGACCAGTTCAAGGTGGTCAACGACACCAGCGGTCATGCCGCTGGCGATGAGTTGCTGCGGCATATCTGCGCGGTGCTGCAATCGGTGCTGCGCGAGGGTGATGTGCTGGCGCGGCTGGGCGGCGACGAGTTCGGGGTGCTGCTGCAGAACTGCCCGCCCGAGCAGGCCGAACGGATTGCCGAGAACCTGCGCCAGGCGGTGCAGAGCCTGCACTTCGTGTGGAAGGGGCGGCCGTTCATGAATACCGTGAGCGTCGGCCTGGTGCACTTGAACCAGGCGCCGGACTCACTGGAGGCAGCGTTGCGGGCCGCCGACATGGCCTGCTACATGGCCAAGGAAAAAGGCCGCAACCGGGTCCAGCTCTACCATGCGGATGACACCGAGTTGTCGGTGCGCTTCGGCGAGATGGCCTGGATCCAGCGCCTGCACATCGCGCTGGAGGAAAACCGCTTCTGCCTGTACGCCCAGGAAATTGCCGCGCTCGCTCCTGGAGACCATGGCGGCGGACACCTTGAGATTCTTCTGCGTCTGCATGACGAAAGCGGGCTGATCATTCAGCCCGACAGTTTCATCCCGGCGGCCGAGCGCTTCGGCCTGATCACCGCGCTGGACCGCTGGGTGGTGCGCAGCGTCTTCACGATCATTCGCGAGTGCCTGGACGAAGGGCGGGAAGGTCCGTTGGCCATGTGTTCGATCAACCTTTCCGGCAACAGCATCGGCGACGACAAGTTTCTCGAATACCTGCATCGGCAGTTCAGTGACTACGCCATTCCGCCTGAATTGATCTGTTTCGAAATAACCGAAACCAGTGCGATTGCCAATCTTGGCAGCGCGATTCGTTTTATCAACGAATTGAAAGGGCTGGGCTGCAAATTCTCGCTGGACGACTTTTGCGCCGGAATGTCGTCGTTCGCGTATTTGAAACATTTGCCTGTAGACTTCCTGAAGATCGACGGAAGTTTCGTCAAGGATATGCTCGAAGATCCGGTCAACCGGGCGATGGTCGAAGTGATCAACCACATCGGCCACGTCATGGGCAAACGCACCGTCGCCGAGTTTGTCGAGACACCGTTGATCCAGCAGGCCTTGCAGGAAATCGGTGTCGACTACGCCCAGGGCTTCCTGATCGAGCGACCCCAAGTCTTTTCCTGTGCCAGCCTGCAGCGTCAGCGTGACGCCGCCAGGCCCTTGCTGTTCGGGTCGCCGGGGACGCTTCGCTGACGCTCACTTTCCAGATCACAAGGACAAGGAGCTGACAGTGACTGATGCGTTTATTCGGACAGGTCCATTGATGGACGCCGCAAGTTATCCCCTCTGGGCCCAGCGCCTGATCCAGGAATGCAGTGCCAGCAAGCGCAGGGTGGTGGAGCACGAGCTCTACCAGCGCATGCGCGACGGCCGCCTGGGCAGCGCGACCATGCACCAATACCTGATCGGGGGTTGGCCAGTGGTCGAGCAATTCTCCGTGTACATGGCCCACAACCTCACCAAGACCCGCTACGCCCGTCATCCTGGCGAAGACATGGCGCGGCGCTGGCTGATGCGCAACATCCGCGTCGAACTCAACCATGCCGATTACTGGGTGCACTGGTGCGAAGCCCATGGCGTGAGCCTTGACGACTTGCAGGCGCAGGATGTGCCAGCAGAGTTGCAGGCGCTCAGCGATTGGTGCTGGCACACCTGCACCGCGGATTCGCTGGTGGTGGCCATGGCGGCAACCAACTATGCGATCGAAGGGGCAGTGGGCGAGTGGTCGGCGGTGGTCTGTGCCACCGGAGCCTATGCCGAGGGTTTCCCCGAGGAAGGCCGCAAGCGCGCCATGAAATGGCTGAAGATGCATGCCCAGTACGACGATGCCCATCCGTGGGAAGCGTTGGAAATCATCTGCACCCTGGCGGGCAACAGCCCGGGCAAGGCGTTGCAGGTCGAGCTGAAACGAGCGATCTGCAAAAGCTACGACTATATGTACCTGTTCCTGGAGCGTTGCATGCAACTGGAACAGGCCGAGTCGCGCCAGGGCGTGCGCTTGCGCAGCGCCCTGGGGCAGGGTTGAGGCTTACTGGGCGTTGAACGCCTGACCGTTGACCCCGGTGCTGTCCGGGCCCATCAGGTAGAGGTAGACCGGCATGATGGCCTCGGGCAGCGGATTGTCCTGCGGGTTTTCGGCCGGGTACGCCTGGGCACGCATGCTGGTGCGGGTGGCGCCCGGATTCACGCTGTTGGACCGCACCGGGGCGACGCCCTCCAGTTCGTCCGCCAGGGTCTGCATCAGGCCCTCGGTGGCGAACTTCGATACGCCATAGGCGCCCCAGTAGGCGCGGCCCTTGCGGCCGACGCTGCTGGAGGTGAACACCACCGACGCATCTTCCGACAGCTTCAGCAGCGGCAGCAGGGTCTGGGTCAGCATGAACATCGCGTTGACGTTGATGTGCATGACGCGCATGAAGTTATCGCCGGACAACTGCTCCAGCGGCGTACGCGGGCCAATGATCGACGCGTTGTGCAGCAGCCCGTCGATACGGCCGAAAGCGTTCTCGATCATCACCGCCAGCTCGTCGTACTGATGCGGCAGGGCGGTTTCCAGGTTGAACGGGATAACCACCGGTTGTGGATGGCCGGCGGCTTCGATTTCGTCGTAGACCGCGCTCAGGTTGGCTTCGGTCTTGCCCAGCAACAGCACGGTGGCGCCATGGGCAGCAAAGGCCTTGGCTGCAGCCGCGCCGATCCCGCGACCGGCGCCGGTGACCATGATGACCCGGCCGTTGAGCAGGTCAGGGCGAGCGGAATAGTCGAACATGAGGAATGCCTCGAAAGAATGGCTTCAATCGCCAACAGGCCGGCGTCGCGGCCGGCCTGCCTGGCGGATGGATGCGGGGTCAGCAGCTGCAAAGGGCGCTGTCGAGCACCTTGCGCAGTTCCAGGGGATGGTCGACCACCACATCCGCGCCCCAGTTGTTGGGGTTGTCCTCTGGATGAATATAGCCGTAGCGCACTGCGGCGGTACGGGTGCCGGCATCGCGGCCGGACTCGATGTCGCGCAGGTCGTCGCCAACGAACAGCACACTGGCCGGGTCCAGGTCGAGGGTCTTGCAGGCGAGGATCAGCGGCTCGGGGTCGGGCTTGCTGTTCTTCACGTGATCCGGGCAGATCAGCAGGGACGAACGCTCGGCCAGGCCCAGGCGCTGCATGATCGGTTCGGCGAAGCGCACAGGCTTGTTGGTGACCACGCCCCACAGCAGGTTGCCGCGCTCGATGTCGGCAAGCAACTCGGCCATGCCGTCGAACAGTTTGCTGTGCACCGCGCAGTCGCGCTGGTAACGCTCGAGGAATTCCAGGCGCAGGGCTTCGAATTCAGCCGCCTCGGGGTCCATGTCGAACGTCGCCGCGACCATTGCCCGGGCACCGCCGGAAATCACGTCGCGGATCCGCTTGTCGTCGATCGCCGGCAGGCCGCGCTCGGCGAGCATCGCCTGGCAGATGGCGATGAAATCCGGCGCCGTGTCGAGCAGGGTGCCGTCCATGTCGAAAAGTACTGCTCGCAAACGCATGCTCATTCCTCGCGAAGTGTCTGGATCATGTAGTTGACGTCGACGTCGGCGGCCAGCTTGTAGTGCTTGGTCAGCGGGTTGTAGGTCAGGCCGATGATGTCCTTGACGCTCAGGCCCGCAGCGCGGCTCCAGGCACCCAGCTCGGAAGGGCGGATGAATTTCTTGAAGTCATGGGTGCCGCGCGGCAGCAGCTTCATGATGTATTCGGCGCCGATGATGGCGAACAGATAGGCCTTCGGGTTGCGGTTGATGGTGGAGAAGAATACCTGGCCGCCGGGCTTGACCATCTTGAAGCAGGCGCGGATCACCGAGGACGGGTCCGGCACGTGCTCCAGCATTTCCAGGCAGGTGACCACGTCGAACTGCTCGGGCATCTCTTCGGCCAGGGCCTCGGCGGTGGACTGCCGGTACTCGACGTTCACCCCGGACTCCAGCTGATGCAGTTGCGCCACTGCCAGCGGCGCTTCACCCATGTCGATGCCGGTCACCGTGGCGCCGCGCAGGGCCATGGCCTCGCTGAGGATGCCGCCGCCGCAACCGACGTCCAGCACCTTCTTGCCGGCGAGCTTGACTCGCTCATCGATCCAGTTGACCCGCAGCGGGTTGATGTCGTGCAGCGGTTTGAACTCGCTCTCGCGGTCCCACCAGCGATGGGCCAGGGCCTCGAACTTGGCGATTTCGGCGTGGTCGACGTTGCTCATGGAACAGTCCTCTAAAGCTGTGAAAATTCGGTGCGGCAGCCTGGCTGCCGGCAATCATTCGGTGTGGCCGGCAATCCGCTGGCCCCAGGCGACGGCGGTGGCGTGCAGGGCCTGCTCGTCCATCCGGGTCAGTCGGCCGTCTTCCAGCAGCGCCTTGCCGGCGACCCAGACGTGCTTCACGCAGTCGCGGCCGCTGGCATAGATCAGTTGCGATACCGGGTCGTAAATCGGTTGTTGCGCCAGGCCGGAAAGGTCGAAGGCCACCAGGTCGGCAGCCTTGCCGATTTCCAGGGAGCCGGTGACGCTGTCCAGGCCAAGGGCGCGGGCGCCATTGAGGGTCGCCATGCGCAGGGCGCGGTGGACATCCAGCGCGCTCGCCGAACCGGCCACGGCCTTGGCCAGCAGGGCGGCGGTGCGCGTTTCGCCAAGCAGATCAAGGTCGTTGTTGCTGGCGGCGCCGTCGGTGCCGATGGCGACATTTACCCCCGCCTGCCACAGCCGTTCGACCGGGCAGAAGCCGCTGGCCAGCTTGAGATTGGATTCCGGGCAGTGCACCACGCTGGTGTTGCTTTCTACCAGCAAAGCCAGGTCTTCATCGCTGACCTGGGTCATGTGCACCGCCTGCAGGCTCGGGCCGAGCAGGCCAAGGCGGGCCAGCCGGGTCAGTGGCCGCTCGCCGCGCTGTTCCAGCGATTGCTGGACTTCGCCGGCGGTCTCATGGATGTGCATCTGGATCGGCGCGTCCAGCTCTTCGGCGACCACCCGGACCTTTTCCAGGTTGTCGTCATTCACCGTGTAGGGCGCGTGAGGGCCGAAGGCGATGCTGATGCGCGGGTGGTGGCGCAGGTCGCCGAACAGCTCGACGCCCAGGTTCAGGCCTTCGTCGAAACTGCGCGCGCCAGGGATCGGGAAATCCAGCAGCGGAATGGCGATCTGCGCACGAATGCCACTCTCGTGCACGCATTCGCTGGCGATCTTCGGGTAAAAGTACATGTCGCTGAAGCAGGTGATGCCGCCCTTGAGCTGTTCGGCGATGGCCAGGTCGGTGCCGTCGCGAACGAAGGCCTCATCGACCCAGCGACCCTCGGCGGGCCAGATATGGTCTTGCAGCCAGGTCATCAGGGGCAGGTCGTCGGCCATGCCGCGGAACAGCGTCATCGCCGCGTGGCCGTGGGCGTTGATCAGCCCGGGAGCCAGCAGGCAGCCCGGCAGCTCGCGGACTTCGTCGGCCTTGAAGCGCCCAAGCTCGGTACGCGGGCCGATGAAGGCGATCAGGCCGTCGCGGATACCCAGCGCATACTCCTTGAACACCACTCCGGCCGGTTCGACGGGCACCAGCCAGGTTGGCAGGAGCAGCAGGTCGAGAGGGGCGGGCGGCTTGGGCATGGGGCGGGTTTCCAGGGTTCTGGGGTGGTGGCGAAGTATACCCGAGCGTCCGCGCTTGGGGCTCGTTATAATCGCCGGTTTTTGATGTCCGAATGACGGGGTGAGCATGCGCGATCGACTTCTGGCTGCAGAGAAAGTAAGGGCCATCGATTGGCGGGATGGCGCCTTGCACTTGCTCGACCAGCGCGCGCTGCCGTTCGAGGAAACCTGGCTGAGCTACACCGATGCGGCTGGCGTGGCTGAAGCGATTCGCTCCATGGTGGTGCGCGGAGCCCCGGCCATCGGCATCAGCGCCGCTTATGGGCTGTTGCTGGGGCTGCGTCAGCGCCTGGCTGCCGGCGGCGATTGGCGTGCCGCGCTGGAGGCGGATTTCACCGTGTTGGGTGAGTCTCGACCTACTGGCGGCAACCTGGCCTGGGCGCTGAGCCGCATGCGCGATCGCCTGCAGCGTCTCAAGGACGGCGACGATCCGTCGCAGGTGCTGGAAGCCGAGGCGCTGGCCATTCATGAAAGCGACCGCGAAGCCAACCTGAACATGGCCCAGTTGGGCATGGAGCTGATCCGCAAGTACCAGGGCAGCGAGCAGGCCGTGCTGACCCACTGCAACACCGGCGCACTGGCGACCGGCGGTTTCGGTACGGCGCTCGGGGTGATTCGCGGCGCCTGGCTCGACGGCATGATCGAACATGTCTACGTCGGTGAAACCCGGCCCTGGCTGCAAGGCACCCGCCTGACGGCCTGGGAGCTGGCCAACGAAGGCATCCCCGTCACCATCAATGCCGACTCGGCGGCGGCGCACTTGATGAAGACCAAGGGCATTACCTGGGTGATCGTCGGCGCTGACCGGATCGCCGCCAACGGCGACGTGGCGAACAAGATCGGCACCTACCAACTGGCGGTCAACGCCATGCACCACGGCGTGCGGTTCATGGTGGTGGCGCCGAGTTCGACCATCGACCTCGCGCTGGCCAGCGGCGACGAGATCCCGCTGGAAGAACGCGACGGCGCCGAGTTGCTGGAAGTTGCCGGTCATCGGATCGGGCCGGATGTCGACGCCTTCAACCCGGTGTTCGATGTGACCCCTGCGGACCTGATTGACGTGATCGTGACCGAGAAGGGTATCGTCGAGCGTCCCGATACCGCCAAGCTGGCCCAGTTGATGTGTCGCAAACGCCTGCACTGATCCTCCTTGTGCGGGTGGTGGTCGGGACGTTTTCCTTCAAGCCGGGCGGCGCTTTGCCATACTCCCATGCCCCCGGCGACTGTGGTAACATCCGGCGGTTTCCAAGACCGCCCACAGGGGCCGTCTTTACTACGCAGATCCATGCTTTAACTCGTTGATTTGTCGTAAGTCGTTGCGGAGGAACTCCTCCGTGGCGGCGAGCTTCGTTTCTCCCCATATGGATGTGACGAAGTTTCACCAGAAAAAGGAATCAGGCTTCTCATGGGCGAACTGGCCAAAGAAATCCTCCCGGTCAATATCGAAGACGAACTGAGACAGTCCTACCTCGACTACGCGATGAGCGTCATTGTCGGGCGTGCACTGCCCGATGCGCGTGATGGCTTGAAGCCCGTGCATCGCCGCGTTCTGTTTGCGATGAGTGAACTGGGTAACGACTGGAACAAACCGTACAAGAAATCCGCCCGTGTGGTCGGTGATGTCATCGGTAAGTACCACCCGCACGGTGACACGGCCGTGTACGACACCATCGTACGTATGGCCCAGCCTTTCTCCCTGCGTTACCTGCTGGTCGACGGTCAGGGCAACTTCGGTTCGGTCGACGGCGACAACGCCGCGGCGATGCGTTACACCGAAGTGCGCATGACCAAGCTGGCCCACGAGCTGCTGGCCGACCTGCACAAGGAAACCGTGGACTGGGTGCCGAACTACGACGGCACCGAGCTGATTCCGGCGGTCATGCCGACCCGGATTCCCAACCTGCTGGTCAACGGTTCCAGCGGTATCGCCGTGGGCATGGCCACCAACATCCCGCCGCACCACCTCGGTGAGGTCATCGATGGCTGCCTGGCGCTGATCGACAACCCGGAAATCACCATCGATGAGCTGATGCAGTTCATCCCGGGCCCAGACTTCCCGACCGCCGCCATCATCAACGGTCGCCAGGGCATCATCGAGGCCTACCGTACCGGTCGCGGCCGCATCTACATGCGCGCTCGCTCCACCATCGAAGACATCGACAAGGTCGGTGGCCGCCAGCAGATCGTGGTTACCGAGCTGCCTTACCAGTTGAACAAGGCACGTCTGATCGAAAAGATCGCCGAACTGGTCAAGGAAAAGAAACTCGAAGGCATCACCGAACTGCGCGACGAGTCCGACAAGGACGGTATGCGCATCGTGATCGAGCTGCGTCGTGGCGAGGTTCCGGAGGTCATCCTCAACAACCTCTACGCCCAGACCCAGCTGCAAAGCGTATTCGGCATCAACATCGTCGCCCTGATCGACGGCCGTCCGCGCCTGCTCAACCTCAAGGACCTGCTCGAAGCTTTCGTCCGTCACCGCCGCGAAGTGGTGACCCGTCGTACCGTGTTCGAGCTGCGCAAGGCGCGTGAGCGCGGGCACATCCTTGAAGGCCAGGCGGTCGCGCTGTCCAATATCGACCCGGTCATCGCCCTGATCAAGGCTTCGCCAACGCCTTCCGAGGCCAAGGAAGCGCTGATCAGCACGCCATGGGAATCCAGTGCCGTGCAGGTCATGGTCGAGCGCGCTGGCGCCGACTCCTGCCGTCCCGAGACCCTCGATGCACAGTTCGGTCTGCGCGACGGCAAGTACTTCCTGTCGCCAGAACAGGCCCAGGCCATTCTCGACCTGCGTCTGCACCGCCTCACCGGCCTGGAGCACGAGAAGCTGCTGGCCGAGTACCAGGAAATCCTCAACCAGATCGGCGAACTGATCCGCATCCTCAGCAGCGCCGAGCGCCTGATGGAGGTGATCCGCGAAGAGCTGGAACTGATCCGTGCCGAATATGGCGATGTGCGCCGCACCGAAATCCTCGATGCCCGCCTGGACCTGACCCTCGGCGACATGATCCCGGAAGAAGAGCGCGTGGTGACCATCTCCCACAGCGGCTACGCCAAGACCCAGCCGCTGGCTGCCTACCAGGCGCAGCGTCGTGGTGGTAAAGGCAAGTCGGCTACCGGCGTCAAGGACGAGGACTACATTTCCCACCTGCTGGTTGCCAACAGCCACACCACGCTGCTGCTGTTCTCCAGCAAGGGCAAGGTGTACTGGCTCAAGACCTACGAGATTCCCGAAGCCTCCCGCGCCGCTCGCGGCCGGCCGCTGGTGAACCTGCTGCCGCTGGGCGAGGGCGAGCACATCACCACCATGCTGCCCGTGGAGGAATACACCGAGGGTCACTACATCTTCATGGCTACCGCCAACGGCACCGTGAAGAAGACCCCGCTTGAGCAGTTCAGCCGTCAGCGCAGCGTCGGTCTGATCGCTCTGGAGCTGGACGAAGGCGACATCCTGATTTCTGCCGCGATCACCGATGGCGAGCGTGAGGTCATGCTGTTCTCCGACGCCGGCAAGGTGACCCGCTTCAAGGAATCCGATGTCCGTGCCATGGGCCGTACCGCCCGCGGTGTTCGCGGCATGCGCCTGAACGAAGGCCAGAAACTGATCTCGATGATCATTCCGGAAGAAGGCAGCCAGATCCTGACCGCCTCCGAGCGCGGCTTCGGCAAGCGCACCGCGATCGGCGAGTTCCCCGAGTACAAACGTGGCGGCCAGGGCGTGATCGCCATGGTCAGCAACGAGCGTAACGGCCGTCTGGTCGGCGCGGTGCAGGTGCAGGAAGGCGAGGAAATCATGCTGATTTCCGACCAGGGCACCCTGGTACGTACGCGGGTAGGTGAAGTGTCGAGCCTGGGTCGTAACACCCAGGGCGTGACGCTCATCAAGCTGGCCAGCGACGAGACCCTGGTAGGTCTGGAGCGGGTTCAGGAGCCGTCCGAGGACGATGATGAGCTGGCAATCGACGCCGAAGCGGATGTCGATGGCGAGGCGGATATCGACGCCCCCGACGGGCAGCAGCGGGATGCCGCCGCTGACGAAGAGGCGCCACAGGACTGAGTTGTAGACGCGTAACCTTAAGGAAGCGGGGCAAGGCCCCGCTTCCTCGTTATCTTGAGCAGAGCGAGAGTGGATGTGAGCAAACGAGCCTTTAACTTCTGCGCAGGCCCCGCTGCGCTCCCTGATGCTGTTCTGCAGCGCGCCCAGGCCGAAATGCTGGACTGGAACGGCAAAGGCCTGTCCGTGATGGAAATGAGCCATCGTAGCGACGACTACGTGGCCATCGCCGAAAAGGCCGAGCAGGACCTGCGTGACCTGCTGACCATCCCCTCCAACTACAAGGTGCTGTTCCTCCAGGGCGGTGCCAGCCAGCAGTTCGCCGAGATTCCGCTGAACCTGTTGCCCGAGAACGGCACTGCCGACTACGTGGAAACCGGTATCTGGTCGAAGAAGGCCATCGAGGAAGCGCGTCGCTTCGGCAACGTCAATGTCGCCGCCTCGGCCAAGCCCTACGACTACCTGAACATCCCTGGCCAGAACGAGTGGACGCTGACCCCAGGCGCTGCGTACCTGCACTACGCCTCCAATGAAACCATCGGTGGCCTGCAGTTCGACTGGGTTCCGCAAGCCGGTGACGTTCCGCTGGTGGTCGACATGTCTTCGGACATCCTTTCCCGTGGTATCGATGTTTCGCAGTTCGGCATGATCTACGCCGGTGCGCAGAAGAACATCGGTCCTAGTGGCCTGGTAGTCGTGATCGTGCGTGAAGACCTGCTGGGTCGCGCGCGCAGCGCCTGCCCAACCATGCTCGACTACAAAGTCGCGGCCGATAACGGCTCGATGTACAACACGCCTGCAACCTACTCCTGGTATCTCTCCGGCCTGGTCTTCGAGTGGCTGAAAGAGCAGGGCGGCGTCGCGGCGATGGAGCAGCGCAACCGGGCTAAGAAAGATCGCCTGTACGGCTTCATCGACAAGAGCGATTTCTACACCAACCCGATCAGCCTGAACGCCCGCTCGTGGATGAACGTGCCGTTCCGCCTGGCGGACGAGCGCCTGGACAAGGCCTTCCTTGCCGGTGCCGACGAGCGCGGCCTGCTCAACCTCAAGGGTCACCGCTCCGTGGGTGGCATGCGCGCTTCGATCTACAACGCCCTGGGGCTGGAAGCGGTAGAAGCGTTGGTCGCCTACATGGCTGAATTCGAGAAGGAACATTCCTGATGTCGGAACAGGAACTCAAGGCGCTGCGGGTGCGCATTGACAGCCTCGACGAGAAAATCCTCGAACTGATCAGTGATCGTGCCCGTTGTGCGCAAGAAGTCGCACGGGTCAAGATGGGTTCCCTGGCTGAAGGCGAGGTGCCGGTATTCTACCGGCCCGAGCGCGAGGCGCAGGTGCTCAAGCGCGTCATGGATCGCAACCCGGGGCCGTTGGGCAATGAAGAAATGGCCCGCCTGTTCCGCGAAATCATGTCCTCTTGCCTGGCGCTGGAGCAGCCGCTGAAAGTCGCTTATCTCGGCCCTGAGGGTACGTTCACCCAGGCCGCTGCGATGAAGCATTTCGGTCACGCGGTGATCAGCAAGCCAATGGCGGCGATCGATGAAGTGTTCCGTGAAGTTGCCGCCGGCGCGGTGAACTTCGGCGTGGTGCCGGTGGAAAACTCCACCGAAGGTGCGGTCAACCACACCCTCGACAGCTTCCTCGAGCACGACATGGTTATCTGTGGCGAAGTCGAATTGCGTATTCACCACCACCTGCTGGTGGGCGAGAACACCAAGACCGACAGCATCAGCCGCATCTATTCCCACGCTCAGTCGCTGGCCCAGTGCCGCAAGTGGCTCGACGCTCACTACCCGAACGTCGAGCGCGTCGCGGTATCGAGCAATGCCGAGGCTGCCAAGCGGGTCAAGGGTGAGTGGAATTCTGCCGCCATCGCCGGTGACATGGCCGCCGGCCTGTATGGCCTGACGCGCCTGGCCGAGAAAATCGAGGACCGTCCGGACAACTCCACCCGGTTCCTGATGATTGGCAGCCAGGAAGTGCCGCCGACTGGCGACGACAAGACCTCGATCATCGTTTCCATGAGCAACAAGCCGGGCGCCCTGCACGAACTGTTGGTGCCGTTCCATGAAAACGGTATCGACCTGACGCGCATCGAGACGCGTCCGTCCCGCAGCGGTAAATGGACCTACGTCTTCTTCATTGATTTCGTTGGTCATCATCGCGATCCGCTGATCAAGGCCGTGCTGGAGAAGATCAGTCAGGAGGCGGTGGCCCTGAAAGTGCTGGGCTCGTACCCGAAAGCAGTACTCTGAGGCGCGTTAATGCATGATGTTTTGAACAGGGTCCTGCGCCGTGATTGAAGTTGAAACGCAACAGGGCGGGCCACTCGTCGGCCGCCTGGTGGTCGTGGGCCTGGGGCTGATTGGCGGATCTTTCGCCAAGGGCCTGCGCGAAAGCGGTCTGTGCCGCGAGGTGGTCGGTGTCGACCTGGATCCGCAATCGCGCAAGCTGGCGGTTGAGCTGGGTGTGGTTGACCGCTGCGAGGAAGACCTCGAGGCTGCCTGCGTCGGTGCCGACGTCATCCAGTTGGCAGTCCCGATTCTTGCCATGGAAAAGCTTCTGGCACGTTTGGCCGGGATGGACCTTGGGTCGGCCGTGCTGACCGATGTGGGCAGCGCCAAGGGCAATGTCGTGCGCGCGGCGCGCGAGGCGATGGCCGGTCGTTTGTCGCGGTTCGTGCCGGGCCACCCGATTGCCGGGTCCGAGCAGAGCGGGGTGGAAGCTTCCAATTCCACGCTGTTCCGCCGTCACAAGGTCATCCTCACGCCGCTGGCGGAAACCGATCCGCTCGCACTTGCCGTGGTTGACCGGCTGTGGCGCGCATTGGAGGCCGATGTCGAGCACATGCAGGTCGAGCGGCACGACGAAGTGCTTGCCGCCACCAGTCACTTGCCGCATCTGCTGGCCTTCGGCCTGGTCGATTCCTTGGCCAAGCGCAATGAAAACCTGGATATCTTCCGTTACGCTGCCGGTGGTTTCCGCGATTTCACGAGAATCGCGGGAAGCGACCCGGTCATGTGGCACGACATCTTCCTCGCCAATCGCGAGGCTGTTCTGCGCACACTGGATACATTTCGCAGCGATCTCGACGCTTTGCGCGACGCGGTCGATGCAGGGGATGGGCACCAGTTGTTGGGCGTATTCACGCGCGCCCGGGTTGCCCGCGAGCATTTCAGTAAAATCCTGGCCCGTCGGGCCTATGTGGACGCTATGAATTCCAACGACCTGATTTTCCTGGCACAACCTGGCGGCCGCCTGTCCGGGCGCATTCGCGTCCCAGGCGACAAATCGATTTCCCATCGCTCGATCATGCTCGGCTCCCTGGCGGAGGGCACCACCGAGGTGGAAGGCTTCCTCGAAGGTGAAGATGCCCTGGCGACGCTGCAGGCTTTCCGCGACATGGGCGTGGTGATCGAAGGTCCGCACCACGGTCGCGTCACGATTCACGGCGTGGGCCTCAATGGCCTCAAGCCGCCGCCTGGCCCGATCTACCTGGGTAACTCCGGCACCTCGATGCGTTTGCTGTCTGGTCTGTTGGCCGCGCAGAAGTTCGACACCGTGCTGACCGGCGATGCCTCGCTGTCCAAGCGTCCGATGAACCGTGTGGCCAACCCACTGCGGGAAATGGGCGCGGTGATCGAGACCGCAGCCGAAGGCCGTCCGCCGATGACTATTCGTGGCGGTCACACGCTCAAGGCGCTGACCTACACCCTGCCGATGGCCAGTGCCCAGGTGAAATCCTGTCTGCTGTTGGCCGGCCTGTATGCCGAAGGCAAGACCACGGTCACCGAGCCTGCGCCGACCCGCGATCACACCGAACGCATGCTGCGTGGCTTCGGCTATGAAGTGAATGTTGATGGGCCGACTGCGTCGCTGGTGTCTGGCGGCAAATTGACCGCAACGCATATCGAAGTGCCGGCAGATATCTCCTCGGCGGCCTTCTTCCTGGTCGCGGCGTCGATTGCCGAGGGCTCGGAGCTGGTGCTGGAGCATGTCGGCATCAACCCGACCCGTACCGGCGTAATCGACATCCTGCGTCTGATGGGTGGCGACATCACCCTCGAGAACCAGCGTGAAGTGGGTGGCGAGCCGGTTGCTGATCTGCGTGTTCGCGGTGCGAAACTCAAGGGTATCGATATCCCTGAGGACCTGGTGCCGCTGGCCATCGATGAGTTCCCGGTGCTGTTCGTCGCTGCCGCCTGCGCCGAAGGGCGTACCGTGCTGCGCGGTGCTGAAGAGTTGCGGGTCAAGGAATCCGACCGGATCCAGGTCATGGCTGACGGCCTGTTGGCCCTGGGCGTGAAATGCGAGCCGACTGCGGACGGCATTATCATCGACGGCGGCCAGATTGGTGGCGGTGAAGTGCATGGTCACGGCGACCACCGTATTTCCATGGCCTTCAGCGTGGCTTCGTTGCGTGCCAGTGCGCCGATTCGTATCCACGATTGCGCCAACGTCGCTACCTCTTTCCCTAACTTCCTCGCACTTTGTGCGCAAGTGGGTATTCGCGTGGCTGAAGAGGGCAAGTCGTGAGCACGCACGCACCGGTCATCACCATTGACGGACCGAGCGGCTCGGGTAAGGGCACGATCGCTGGCCTGCTGGCCCGGCGCCTGGGCTGGAACCTGCTCGATTCCGGGGCCCTGTATCGCTTGCTGGCCTTTGCCGCGGGTAATCATGGCGTCGATCTGACCAACGAAGAACTGCTGAAGGCGCTCGCCGCTCATCTGGATGTGCAGTTCTTGGCTGCGGAAGAAGGGCAGTTGCAGCGGATCATTCTCGAAGGCGACGACGTCACCAATGACATCCGCAATGAGACGATCGGCGCCGGGGCGTCGCAGGTAGCCGCGCTGCCAGCGGTACGTGAAGCGCTGCTGCAGCGCCAGCGAGCCTTCCGTGAGATGCCGGGCCTGATTGCCGATGGTCGGGATATGGGAACGGTGGTCTTTCCGGACGCACCGCTCAAGATTTTTCTGACAGCCAGCGCTGAAGAGCGAGCGCGTCGCCGTTACCTCCAGTTGAAGGCAAAAGGCGATGATGTTAGTCTGTCGAGTCTGCTAGATGAGATACGTGCGCGCGATGAGCGTGACACCCAGCGTTCGGTGGCTCCGCTCAAGCCCGCCGCCGACGCGATTCAGCTGGATTCCACTGAATTGTCCATCGAGCAGGTGCTGGAACGCATCTTGAGTGAAGTCGCGCTGCGCGACATCACCGGATGACCAGGGAGGCTGCAGGATCACCCAGTCAACGTCCTGCAGACGACCCTTACTATGAACGAAACCCACATTGTCTGGAATGTGGCTGATGGGCGGATTTATCGCCCGAATCTACAGGAATTAAAATGAGCGAAAGCTTTGCAGAACTCTTTGAAGAAAGCCTGAAAACCCTCAACCTTCAACCAGGTGCGATCATCACCGGTATCGTTGTCGATATCGACGGTGACTGGGTTACTGTCCACGCTGGTCTGAAGTCCGAGGGCGTCATCCCGCTCGAGCAGTTCTACAACGAAGCTGGCGAGCTGACCATCAAGGTCGGTGACGAAGTTCACGTTGCGCTGGACGCGGTGGAAGACGGCTTTGGCGAAACCAAACTGTCCCGTGAAAAAGCCAAGCGCGCCGAGTGCTGGATTGTTCTGGAAGCAGCTTTCGCCGCCGAAGAAGTGGTCAAGGGCGTTATCAACGGTAAGGTTAAAGGCGGCTTCACTGTCGA
The DNA here is from genome assembly GCF_903166565.1 of Pseudomonas sp. Marseille-P9899. NCBI lineage: Bacteria > Pseudomonadati > Pseudomonadota > Gammaproteobacteria > Pseudomonadales > Pseudomonadaceae > Pseudomonas > Pseudomonas sp. Marseille-P9899. Next base: position 217,476 of record NZ_CAESCG010000009.1, on the reverse strand, counting down.
CGTTAACGGTATCCGTGCGTTCCTGCCGGGCTCCCTGGTTGATGTCCGCCCAGTGCGCGACACCACCCACCTCGAAGGCAAAGAGCTGGAATTCAAGGTCATCAAGCTGGACCAGAAGCGCAACAACGTTGTGGTTTCCCGTCGCAGTGTCCTGGAAGCCGAAAACAGCGCCGAGCGCGAAGCTCTGCTGGAATCGCTGCAGGAAGGCCAGCAAGTCAAAGGTATCGTCAAGAACCTCACCGACTACGGCGCATTCGTGGATCTGGGCGGCGTCGATGGCCTGTTGCACATCACCGACATGGCCTGGAAGCGTATCAAGCATCCGTCGGAAATCGTCAACGTTGGCGACGAGATCGATGTCAAGGTTCTGAAATACGATCGCGAGCGTAACCGCGTATCCCTGGGCCTGAAGCAACTGGGCGAAGACCCATGGGTTGCTATCAAGGCGCGTTACCCAGAGAGCACCCGCGTTATGGCGCGCGTTACCAACCTGACCGACTACGGCTGCTTCGCTGAGCTGGAAGAAGGCGTTGAAGGTCTGGTACACGTTTCCGAAATGGACTGGACCAACAAGAACATCCACCCGTCGAAAGTCGTTCAGGTTGGCGACGAAGTGGAAGTCATGGTTCTGGACATCGACGAAGAGCGTCGTCGTATCTCCCTGGGCATCAAACAGTGCAAGTCGAACCCATGGGAAGACTTCTCTGGCCAGTTCAACAAGGGCGACAAGATCTCCGGCACCATCAAGTCGATCACCGATTTCGGTATCTTCATTGGTCTGGACGGCGGCATCGACGGTCTGGTTCACCTGTCGGACATCTCCTGGAACGAAGTCGGCGAAGAAGCCGTACGTCGCTTCAAGAAGGGCGACGAGCTGGAAACCGTCATCCTGTCGGTTGACCCAGAGCGCGAGCGCATCTCCCTGGGCATCAAGCAGCTGGAAGACGATCCGTTCTCCAACTACGTTGCTGTCAACGACAAGGGCGCTATCGTCAAGGGCACTGTGAAAGAAGTTGACGCCAAAGGCGCCATCATCACTCTGGCCGACGATATCGAAGCTACTCTGAAAGCTTCCGAAATCAGCCGTGATCGCGTTGAAGACGCGCGTAACGTCCTGAAGGAAGGCGAAGAGATCGAAGCCAAGATCATCAGCGTTGACCGCAAGAGCCGCGTAATCAACCTCTCCATCAAGTCGAAAGACGTTGAAGAAGAGAAAGAGGCTATCCAGCAAATCGCCAAGGCTCCAGAAGCCGCTGGCGCTACCCTGGGTGACCTGCTGCGCGCGGAAATGGCCAAACAGAACTAAGTTCTGCTTGATCAAAAAAAGGCGACTTCGGTCGCCTTTTTTTATGCCTGCTATTTCAGTTGTTTAACCGCGACAGCCTGTAGATATGGGGCTTTCAGCGCGAAGCGGCATCATCCAATTCTGGATTTTTTTCTTAAGTCAATAACCGGACTGTTCAAATTCATCAGCCCATGCTAAAACCAATGGAGGCAATGACCTAGCTGCTTGATACAGAAGGGAAAAAGATGACGAAGTCGGAGCTTATCGAACGTATTGTCACCCATCAGGGGCTGCTCTCATCGAAGGATGTTGAGCTGGCCATCAAGACCATGCTTGAGCAGATGTCCCAGTGCCTAGCTACTGGCGACCGCATTGAGATCCGGGGCTTTGGTAGCTTCTCGCTGCACTATCGCGCTCCGCGCGTGGGGCGCAATCCCAAGACCGGGCAATCTGTCAGCCTTGACGGAAAATTCGTGCCGCATTTCAAGCCCGGCAAGGAGCTGCGCGATAGGGTCAATGAAGAAGATGAGCTTCCTGAAGACTGATCTGTGCAAGAGGATTTGATCATGCGCAATATCAGGCGCCTTTTGTTGGTGCTATTTGTAATCGTGCTGGCGGCGCTGGCTTTATTCTTTGTCCTGGAAAACCAGCAGTCAGTCGTGTTGGTATTTTTTGGTTGGACTGCTCCAGCCGTTCCTGTCGCGGCACTTGTGTTGGCTGCGCTTGTTGCCGGTCTGGCCGTTGGCCCGTTGTTGGGCGGCCTTATCGTTCTCAAGGCTAGGCGTGGTCTGAGCTGAAACTTCATCGGACTCCTGGGTTTACAAGACGTCGTAATCCAGACGACTCCTACAGCCTCTACGGAATTTTCCTGCTGAGGGCTCCGAGTTAGATGTGGGGTAATGCTGCTCCTGGTCCAAGGAGTGCAGGCAGCATGGTTTTCCCCATCATTACCCATCACGGGGCCACGCAGGGCGTTACAGGCTCGTGTCATCAGCTTCATCTTGATGCGCAATGCAGCGTGCTGATTGACTGTGGGCTGTTTCAGGGGGTGGAGGCATCTACACAGCCATACCCGGTGATTGATTTCCCTGTTGAGCGTTTGAAGGCCCTGGTGGTGACCCACGTCCATCTGGATCACGTGGGACGCATCCCCGACCTGTTGGCCGCAGGCTATCGCGGGCCGATTCTCTGCAGCGTGCCCTCTGCGAAGCTGCTTCCTGTCGTGCTTGAAGATGCTATGAAGGTTTCCGGGCGTTGGTCGCCCGATGCTATCGAGCGCTGCCTGCGCCTCCTGAGTGTTGCCACTACCCCTTTGGCTTTCGATGAATGGCACGACATTGCTGATGTTTCGTTGTCGAGTTGTCGGGTGCGGCTACAGCGTGCAGGGCACTTGCTGGGTTCAGCCTATGTTGAGTTCGATATCCAGGGGCCGCAGCTGGAATCTGATTGTCGCGTGGTGTTTTCGGGTGATCTTGGTGCGGGAAGCAGTGCTTTGTTGCGTCAATCCCATTCGCCGGAGCGTGCAGATATCCTGGTGCTCGAAAGTACCTACGGTGATCGCTTGCATGCAGGAAGTAGCACCCGTCGGCGGCGTCTGGAGCAGGTTATAGAGCGTGCACTTGTTGACCGCGGTACGGTGTTGATCCCTGCATTCAGTATCGGGCGCACGCAGGAGTTGCTCTTCGAGCTTGAGGGTATCCTGCATGACAAGGCTCTTCTGATGCCGGATACCGGAGCCGGGCAGGTGGCATCCTCCACTCAATTGATCGACTGGCCACAGTTGCCGGTGATCCTAGACTCGCCATTGGCCGGCCGGCTTACTCAGATTTATCGTGATCTGGGTTTGTACTGGAATGAAGACGCTCGCCAGCGTCTGGCACAAGGGCGCTGCCCCTTTAGTTTTCGTCAGTTGATCAGCATAGACAGCCATCAACAGCATCAGCAGGTGGTCAACTACCTTGGCAGTACCGGCCGCCCGGCAATCGTGATTGCGGGTAATGGCATGTGCACGAGTGGTCGAGTTGTCAATTACCTGAAGGCCATGCTTGGCGATTCAAGACATGAGGTTGTGTTCACTGGTTATCAGGCACGGGGTACGCCTGGTGCGGTCATTCAGGCGAGTGAAGGCGCTGAGGGCTTTGTGATGGTCGACCTTGATGGGGAGATGCGCGAAATCAAGGCAAAGGTCACCACGGTCGGTGGATACTCGGCTCATGCCGACCAGGCTGGGTTGGTGGAATTTGTGGCGGGCATCCCCCGCTGGGCGGGTAGGATCCTTTTGGTTTATGGTGGTGCTTCGGCGAAGCAGGCGCTGGCGGTTGCGTTGAGGCCGCGTGGGGCAGAGCGGGGAGTATTGGCGAGAATCGAGGTTCCAGATGGTCGATCGCCTGACGGAGTGCCAGGAACTTGAGTTCGTATTGCTCCTCTGATGGGGTTGTACGCAAAGGCGATATCTGTCGGGAGCAGGCTACAGGTGTTGGTCCGGGGATTCCTTGCTGATGGCAGGATTGGAAAAACCTGCTTATCAGGTCAGGTTACGTCCATTAAGCCGAGTGGATATGATGCTTGTCCCATGAGTCCTTGGCGCTGTGCTGGGCGGACGAATGCACTACGCTAACGATAGTGGTGTTGGCTTGGAAGCAGGGTTGCTCTGCTGGTAGGCCCGCCACTTGAGAGCGGATCGTAGTAAGCCAATGAGGAAAATTGGCACGTTTTGACTTTCAATCGATCACGGTCGCCGTGTTGACGCTTTCATGCCAAGCCTAATAATTAGAAAAATTGACCCGAGGAAATCGAAGGTAAATGCACAACGACTATGAGCGCTCAAGAAATAATGATGAAGTCGATCTGGTCGAGTTACTTGCGGTAGTGCTAAGGGAAAGGTTTTTGATAATCACTCTCGTAATTTTGGCTGCATTGGGCTCTACCATTTATGTGTTGTTGGCCGCTCCGGTTTATGAGGCGAAGGCGGTTGTCGGACCGCCGACTCAGAGCGATATTTCGCAATTGAACTACGGACGTGGAGGTACATCGGACTTGGCGCTTTTGAAGGTCAAGGATGTCTACGATGTATATGTGAGCGCACTTCAATCGGAGTCACTCCGCCAAAAATTTTTCCGCGAGGTATATCTGCCTTCCTTGTCGGGAGATGATCGCTCGGGTGGGCAGGATGATTTGTATCGACGCTTCAATGAACTGTTAACGGTCCAGGTCGATCGCAAGGAGCCGTCGCTGCGGTTTGCCATAACCGTTCGTCTTTCCGACCCGCAAACGGTAACTCGCTGGGTGGTGCTGTACGCGCAAATGGCCGGTGCTCTAGCCAAGCAGGATGTTCTGGAGGACATCAAGGGGGATGCCGCTATGAAGGCAAGCCACTTGCAGCAACAGATATCCAGTGCGCAAGACAGTGCGCGCAGGCTGCGAGAGGATCAGATAACCCAGTTGCAAGAGGCATTGAGAGTTGCCAAATCCATCGGACTGGAGGATCCGCCCATCATATCCAACTCCATGTCGGTAGAAGTTTCTGCTGGCATGGAAGGAGCGCTTACCTACATGCGAGGAAGCAAGGCGCTGGAAGCGGAAATAGATAACCTGCAAAAGCGCCCATCTGACGATCCGTTCATTGACGGTTTGCGTGAGAAGCAGGTGGCTATGGCGGTATATCGTGCTTTGGAGGTAGATCCTTCCGCCGTGAGGGTTTATCGACAGGATGGTGATCTGGATATTCCAGATGGGTCGGTAAAGCCGCGCAAAGTTCTTATTGTGCTTCTCTCTACGCTGTTTGGCGCCGGCGCGGGTGTGTTTTTCGTGCTTGCTCGGCACTTCTGGCGGGGTGTGCGATCACGATATTCATCTGTTTGATTGAGAGATTGGTGCGCTGTTTGCCTCTCTCTTGCTCGCGATCAGAGGGACTGGCAAATAGATTCTCGCGCAACCGTCCGCAGAAGGTGTTGGCTTCAGGATTCGTGGACTGGCGGGTGCAAACCAGCGGACCCGCCCTTTGCCTGCTGGATAATCCTATGTGGCGAGTATCATCACTCGCTACTAAATCTGATGCGTGATCGTTTTCTGGAAAGTCCGATGGTCCACTGCGATGGCCAGCGGGTTGGAGGCTGGACAAAGTGAGCTCCCAAGTTACGCCGCAAAGTTTGCTGGGCAAGGCTGTGCACTATCTGGCAAATAAATGGAGCCGGTTGGGGGGGGTATGTCGGCGCTGGCAATTACCAATTGATAAAAGCCTTGCGAAGCATGCGATAAAGCCCGTTGCCATCGAGTGCAAAGCGTGGTTGTTCGGCGACACGCCCAAGGCCGTCAAGATCAACCGCTGCGAGTCCTATGCGTGGTTGTGCCAGGTGCTTGGGCGACAGTCGCGGCCTCTCAATCACAGTCTACGAAGCATTGCTGTTGTGAAACTGCTCGCCAGAAACGCCACGGGAAACTGAAGCCTCATTTTGTGGTAAATGGGGTGTCTGGATTGCGCTCTCTTTTTTGCATGCTGCTCACGTGAGGACCGTATAGGTGTTCCAGGCTTTTGGCTGATAGGGCCAGAGCGCCGAGCGAGTTCGGGCCTTGAGCAGTGTTGCCGGGATTTAACGGATTTATATTCGGGGGTCAGGCATGCGCTCGGAGCTCCCAGTCCCGGAAATGCTTCGGTTGTTTGTCCGGGCGGGTTGGTGTTAGCGTTGGGCTGCCTCCGTTAGTCGCTGAATTATACGCAGAGTAATGAGGGTTAGGCTCTGTATGAAAAGCCTTGATACTCGGTGATGCTGCGTTGAAAACAGCCTCGTGCGCGAGCCCGGTCGGAATGCTCATTTACAACCCGTAAACGTCGAGCGCGACCCCGGCCGTTCCTCGGCTGTTTTCGCCTTGCCTGACCTTCGTCTCAAGGCATTTCATACAGACCCTAGGGGGCGGAGGTGCTTAGTTACCGATGGGGTGTTCGTGCGGTATCGTGGCGTGCATCTTGTAAGATGAAGTCTGGAAAGCTTATGCAGGCAAGCGCACATGTGCTTGCCTGCATTGGCTTAATTTTGGTTGTGTGGTCCGTGCTGGTTATGGCTGTTTTCAAGCTTGCATGGGTTGCAGGGGGTGTGTGTGGCATATTTGACGAATGATCAGCTCCAGGAAATGGGTTTCAAGTTTCTTGGTAAAGGTGTAAAGATAAGTGATAAAGCCAGTATTTATAATGCAGATCAAATAGAAATAGGCGACTACTCTAGGATCGACGATTTTTGTGTTATTTCTGGGCGGGTTGTGTTTGGCAAGTACAACCATATAACCCCTATGTGTCTTGTTGCTGGTGGTTTGCCGGGTATTTTTTTTGCTGATTTTTGTACGCTGGCTTATGGCGTCAAGGTGTTTTCTCAGTCAGATGATTATAGTGGGGAGACGTTGGCGAACTCGCTACTTCCCAAAAAATACAAGAATGAATTTTTTAGCTCGGTAACTATAGGAAAGCATGCGATTGTTGGTGCGGGGTCAACTATTTTTCCGGGGGCCAATATCGCAGAGGGTTGCTCGATTGGTGCAATGAGCTTGATGCTCAAGAGCACAGATCCGTGGGGTATCTATGTCGGTATTCCTGGGCGGCGGGTGAAAGATAGAAAACGAGACTTGCTGGCTTTGGAGGCAGAGTTCCTGAAAGATCAGATTTCTTCTTGATTCCAGGTTATGCGCTGCCCCTGGGTGAGCTCACAGAGATGAGAGCTTGCCTCGGGTGGAGCGACTTGAGGACTTAAACCCTTAGCCTGGCTGTGAACGCTTTTGAGTCTGTCGCCAAGTGTAGGCTCAATGCGGGCTTTTGGGGTTAGGGTGGAGCAGGTTGTTGTCTGGAATGGGCGAGTATTCTGCTCGAGGCACTTTATTTCAGAGGGGGCATAAGCCCTACCATCGAAGCCATGCTGAGTATCCAGTTGCAGTGGGGCTGATCTCCACTGCTCGGCCTTTCCGTGAGGGGTGCAGCGCCATGCTCGCCGTGGTGAGCCGCTTTGCTTGGAGGGCATACCGTACTCCTGTTCCTGGAGGCACCAGGATCATGGGCTTCCAGTCATCTGCTGGAACCTTTCGTGGCAGTTATTTTGGGCGCCGCCAACGGTTTCTTGCGAGGCAAGTGGTCTGCTCGCTCGGTTTCTTGCTTAAGAGCTTCGCTGCTGGTGGGTTTCTGTCTGGTTGCGCTCAATGGGATGTGGCGGCGCTGCAGTCAATTAGTCTGCGTCACCTTTTTCGGAGTTTTGCACTGGCATTGCTGATATCGGAGGTCGCGGTCGGCAGCAACTGTAGGGCCTGTGGGGCGCCAAATCACTAGAAAAAATCTGCTGTGGAAGAGCAAATCTGCGATGTGGAAGTAGGACAATTTTGGCGGCTGCTTGGGTTCAGATTGATAACTGGCTCTTGTATTATTATGGAAATTTGTCAGAATCACGGGCTTTCCGAGTTTAATTGCTTAAGCGCAGGGATGCACTATGAAGTACGTAGTTCTTGCGGTTCAGCGATTTAATGTTCCCCTTGCCGCCAGATTTTTCTTATGACTACTTTAGCTAGAATTCCCGACCGTACGGCCGGCGAGGTCGACATTTCGGCGTTGATCCTCGGTGTTTGGGCGCAACGAAAACTGGTGGGCGTCAGTGCCGCGATCGGAGGCGTACTGTTTGCAGCCTATGCTTTTTTCGCCACTCCTGTGTACGAGACCACCACACTATTGCGTGCCGTACCGCTCAATGAACTCGATGCGTTGAATCGTTCCAATCTTTATGACCTTCCGCCCAAGCGGGCATTGCTGGAGGTTGGGGACGCGTTGCAATCCTACGAGGTCAGATTGGCCTATTTCCGTGAAAATCGTGATCTGTTTTCTCGCTTCGATGACCCGAGCCATTCTCTCGAGCAGAACTTTGAGGAGTTTAACCGCGAAGCGCTGGAAATTAAGCTCCCTGACGCTACACGCCCCTACTTGACACTGGAAATGACGTATCCCGAAGGGGTTGCGGGGCCCCAGATTGTCAATAGTTTCGTTGAGTTTGCTATCAACAAGAAGCGCCAGGAAATCAGCGCCGACATGGACGTGATTGTTCGTAACCGTTTGAGCGAGCTGAACTCGCAGGTCGAGGCTGCCAAAGCAGTTTATGACAGCGACAAGCAGACCCGGATTGCTTCGTTGATCGAGGCCGACCATGTCCAGCAGGCGCGTCTCGAGGACGAACTCAAGGCGTTGCGCCTTCAATTGAAGACGGGGCGAGGGGATCGGATAACTCAGTTGGATGAGGCGATCGCAATTGCAACTTCGCTGGGTATCAAGCGCCCCAGTACGCCGTCCTCCATGGGGGATGTAGAGAGGGCGGGGGCCGCCAACGTGGTACGCACCGAGGTCAATGGCCAGAGTCTGCCTCTCTATTTCATGGGGAGCGATGCATTGCAAGCGGAGCGTAAGGTGCTCCAGAGCCGAAAGAGCGATGACTTCACCGCTGGCCGTATAGCCGAAATCCAAAAAGAGTTGCGGTTGTTGGCAAACAACCGGCAAGTGGAAGCGCTGAACGCGCGCAAGGATGAGTCGGTTTTTCTGGACGGGCTCGAAGGGGTGCGCAAGGAAATGGTTCGCTTGAAGACGCTTGACATCAACCTTGATCGATTGGGGCTGGTGTCGGTTGATCGCAAGGCATTGCAACCCACCAAGCCAGTGAAGCCCAGGCGGTTGCTCTTGTGCGTTGGTGGTCTTGCTGCGGGGCTTTTTCTCGGCTTGATCATTGCTGCGTTGCGTTATTCCATGCGTCAGCGTGTTCGGAGCCCCCGCGAAGCTGGTATCTAGCAGGACTGATGCGGCGATAGCACCATTGACCATCACTCGGTGGCGGCAAGCAGAGAACTTACTCGTTTCTGCTGACCGTTTCATCGAGGGAACGCGATATGATTCGTGATGCGGCGGCTTGCTGTGAAACTGCCCCAGGCGGTGTGTAGTTGCAGCAGTCGTTTTAGTTTAGAGGTCGGCAGCGGGCAAGTGCCTGTCACCAATTACCCGACAACGTATGGCATCTGCTTGATGCGAACGGGAAGGTTTGTGATTGGCGGTTGCTGGTCTGCAAGCACAATGAATGTGCCGAAGCTTGATAATGAATTCTAAGTGAGCAGAGATATGATTCCATTCAACAAACCACCTTACACCGGCGACGAGGACAGTCATGTACTCAAGGCTATGCGCGCCGCAAAGATGTCTGGCGATGGTGAGTACACAGTCCGCTGCCATGAATGGTTCGAGCGTAATCTAGGGAGCCCAAAGGTCCTGCTGACGCCATCCTGCACGCAAGCGTTGGAAATGGCGGCTCTGCTCATTGATATCCAGCCGGGTGATGAGGTCATCATGCCGAGCTACACCTTCGTAAGTACGGCGAATGCTTTCGTGCTTCGGGGTGCCAGGATCGTTTTCGTGGATGTGCGTCCCGATACCATGAACATTGACGAGACGCTTATCGAGGCGGCGATCACCGAGCGCACAAAAGCTATCGTTCCCGTTCACTACGCCGGTGTGGCGTGTGAAATGGATGTGATCATGGCGATCGCGGACAAGCACAACCTCTATGTCATCGAAGATGCCGCGCAAGGCATGATGTCTACCTACAAGGGAAAACCACTGGGGACCATTGGCCATTTGGCGGCCTACAGCTTCCATGACACAAAAAACTATACGAGTGGCGGCGAAGGCGGCCTTCTGCTGATCAATGACAAAAAGTTCATTGCGCGTGCAGAGATTATTCGGGAAAAGGGTACTAACCGTAGCCAGTTTTGGCGCGGCATGGTCGATAAATACACTTGGGTAGATGTTGGTAGCAGCTATTTGCCTTCGGAGTTGCAGGCGGCTTACCTGTACTCTCAACTTGAAAATGCCGAGCGGATCAATAGTGCTCGTCGTCGACTGTGGCATGGTTATTATGAGGCGTTCTCCGGCCTCAGCGGCGCATTGCTCGAGCTGCCGGTGGTCCCGCAAGAGTGCGAGCATAATGCTCATATGTTTTATTTGAAGCTGGCTAGCTTGCAGGTGCGCACGGCATTCATCGATAGCCTGAAGGCTCAGGGCATCATTGCGGTCTTCCACTATGTTCCACTTCATTCCTCTGCGTATGGTGCAAGCTGGAGTACTTTCCATGGAGAGGACAAGTACACCACGCAAGAAAGTGAACGGCTGGTGCGGTTGCCGATCTGGTACGGCATGACTGACGCAGAGCAGTCCAGCGTTATTGCGGCTGTTCGGAAAGCGCTGGAAACGGTGTGAGTCGATACAGCGCGATCAAGAGTGCTTTCCTGACAGGTGTTGCTCATCTGTCAAGAATTGCGGTTGCCTTTTTGCTCATAAAAGTAATTGCCTACTATCTCGGCCCGGACGGGCTGGGCGCTCTTGGGCATTTCATGAGTTTGGCAACCATGCTTTATATGGTTGCCGGTGGAGGCATCACCAACGCTGTGATCAAGTACTCATCTGAGTACAATCAGTCTCCGCGCCGCCTTGCCCGGGTGGTGTCGGCTTCTGCCAGCTATTCGCTTGTATGCTGTCTGGCAGTCGGCGTGATTGGTATCGTTTTCAGCAAACCCGTGGCCGGCTTCGTATTCAATGATAGCGGCAAGTGGTGGCTTGTAGTTCTGTTGTCTCTGGCACAATTTTGTTATGCCTACGTCAATATTGTTGTCGGGGTAGGGAACGGATTGCTGGCAACCCATGTCTACTCCAGGATTCAGATCATTGGCAGCTTGCTTGCAATGTCGCTTGTTGCATGGTTGGTGCCAGTTTTGGGTTTTGAAGGTGCGGCGTTGGCCACGATTGCCATTTATCTGGCGCCGGTCTTGCCTGCCATTTACTTTCACTTGCGCTTCAGGCTCAGACGGCATGTAAGGCTTGTGAAGTTATCTACTTCAGAGGTTCGCGGCTTTGCAAAGTTTAGTGGCATGATGATTGTTAGTGCTGCTAGCTTTCCTGTAGTAGAGATTACAGTTCGTCAGTTTTTGATCAATGGTTCTGGTTACGAGCAGGCGGGGTTGTGGCAAGGGCTGATGAAGTTGTCCTCTGCTTACCTGGGGTTCTTTACTATTTTTCTCTCCTATTATTTCATGCCGCTGATTTCCAGGGAGAATAATAAGGGTGTTATTAGAGGGCTCACGCTGAAAATGCTCTCGGCTGTGACGGTGTTGTTTGTTTTCGGGGCAAGCTGTTTATATGTTGGACGTGACTTTTTTATTGGTCACCTGCTTTCCGCAGAGTTTGGAAAGGCTGCAGATTACCTAGGGTATCAGCTTGTAGGTGATGGCTTCAGGGTTGCTGCATATGTCATTGGGTTTGTGGCTGTTGCTAAAGCTTCCGTTAAGCTGTATGTGGGCGCTGAAGTCCTGCAAAATGGTTTGTTTGTGTTGTTTGTCTATGGTTTTGGTGCGCAGTCGAGTGCTGTGCTGACAGTGGTTCAGGCTTACGCGCTGACTTACGTGATTTATTTCCTTGTCGCAGTCGCCTGCTTTGTTCTCTACGTAAGTCGTAAGTGTTCCGGAAGGGGGACTAATGCTGTTTCTTGCTAATGTGCTTGAGTTGAACGGTGGAACAACTTTCCTTTTGCGCGTGGCGAGAGAGTATGCATCCAGGGGGCAGCGAATTGGTGTGCTGGTAATGTTTGACATCTTTGATGAAAAACTTAAAGCACAACTGTCTGAATGTGCTGACCTGTATCGCCTGGGCGATTACTCCAGTGGAGCGCCTGCTCCGCTGTTCGGTTCTCAGTTGGCTACATTCATGCCACTTGATTTCGATCCCATCAACGAACTCATTTCTCGTCATGGCGGCCATGTGCATGTCATGGGCGTGTTTGGTGTTTTGCTGCTCAAGCGTTTCGTAGCAGCAGGCGTGACCCTGAAAAGCGTCAGTTTCGGGATCTACCATCAAAATGAGATTATGTACCGGAACGTTGGCGCTTACTTTTCGAAAAAAGCACAGGCGCTCTTCGCTGCCTTGCCTGCCTCCTCGATGGTCTTCTTCAACGAGCTAAACAAGCGTTCGCACGCGCATTTTTTTGATCGAGACTATAGCCTGTCTGAGATATTGCCCATCGGGGTCGAGTTGCCAGAGTGGAAGGGGCGTTCCGTCGGTGATGCTGATTCGTTGAGGATAGTGTCAATCGGGAATCTGCATCCTTTCAAGGCTTACAATGCTCACATTATCAGAATGCTGGGCAGGTTGCGTGAGTCACGTCCTGGGCTGATTTATGAAATCTATGGTTCTGGCACAAATGAGCTTGCGCTGAAGGCGTTGGCTCAGGAGCACGGTGTAGAGCACTGTGTCGAATTCAAAGGTGTCATTGGCTATAGCGATATCCCAAAGGTGTTGGCGGGTAGCTTTGCATTCGTTGGAAGCGGTACCTCCATCATTGAATCTTCAGCATTGGGTATTCCCTCCATTGTTGGCATTGAATCTATCCCCGAGCCGATGACCTATGGGTTCCTGTCGGATGTCGAAGGTTACTCTTATAACGAAATGGGTAGTGGGCAAGCGCTCGTGTCCATTGAAGAAAAACTGCTTTCCCTGACCGACCCCGATACCTGGACGGCGGTGGCCAATAGCTGTCGTGTAAAAGCTGAAACCTTCTCAATAGTTCATACGGTCAACGGGTTGGAGCGGATTTCGGCTGAGTCGAGCACGCTCTCCGATTTCAGGTCATGTGGTTACTCTAATTGCTTGGCTTTCCTGTCCTTTTTGGTATGGGGCGTAAAAGAAAAAACAGGATTCTCATCTGCATTCTCGATGCGTCGAGAGCAGGGTAGCGTGTCGGATTCATCTAGTGCGCCGGCGCGCAAGGCATGAAAGTCAACGCTGAAAAATTTACCGCTTTCTGTTGGGCGTTTCCTCTTTCTTGCATTGGCCTCTTGCTGCTTTCTTACGCTGTTGGAGGCGATCAACAGTTCTACAGGGCCTTTTATGAGAACATTCAGGGGCTATCGTTAGCCGATGGGTTCTATGCCTACAAAAATCAACTGGGAACCAGTGAGCCTGGTTACTTCCTGGTGGTTTATCTGGTTTCTGAGTGGTTGCCTAAGGATGTTGTATTTTCAATAGTCAATTTTATTTTTTATTATCAACTGTTTTTGTGGCTGCTTCGTCATAATGTGTCTCAGCTATTGTTTCCGTTGTTGGTCTGCAATTTCTATTTGTTGGTCCTTAGTTTTTCCGCAGAGAGGTTGAAGCTTTCGCTTGCTATTTTTTTAGTGGCCTATTCTTTGCGCGGAGTGCTGAAGTATGCATTGCTCGGGTTCTCGCTGATCAGTCATGTGCAGGTCATTCTTCTGTTGATAGGTACGCAGGTCGAGGCCGCGCTTCATGTGCTCCGGCGCTTGGTGCGCGGACGAGTGGGGTTGGGTTTTCTTTCGTTATTGTTGACAGTGGTTTGTGTGGCGGCACTGTTGCTCTTGTTGCGTGAGCATATTGAATCGAAGCTTTCTTATTACTATGGCGCCTGGGGTGGTCCTGCGGCAGTGGTTAAACCGCTCGTGTTCATGGCCATGGCGATTTTTTATTCCAGAGGGCGGGGTGCCGAGGCGTTTCTGGCATCGTTACCTATGGTGCTGGCTTCGTTCTTCATCGGTTCTGAGCGGGTGGTCATTTTTTCCTACTTCGTCTTCATGTACTACGCAGCACCGTATCGCAGAGGGTTGAATATTGGTGTTCTTGCCTCCGCACTCTTCTTTGCGTACAACGGCATCCATTTTTTAATGAGAATGATTGAGTTTGGTGACGGATTCGCAGGGATCTATTGATTTTTCGCGTGCAGGAAGGAATCTAGCGAAGAAAGCGGCAGGGCGGGGAGGTATTCCTGGCTGCGAGAGCCGGCAAGTCGGCGATTGGTGTCAAAACGCCATCCACTTCTCATGATCAGGGATTTCCAAGGGGCCCAATCGGGTTACTGTTTGGTTTACAATGGCGAAATTGTTCGCTTTTAGCTCGGGTTGATCAGTCGGGCGTGATTGCGGATAGGCCTCAGGATGTCAACTCGCTCAGCTGGGCATAAGGCCTGTGCCATCGAGTTGTAAGTGCACCCATCGGCTGGATGTTTAATACACGACAGACTCGCTCTCCGCACGCAGAAGCAATGACAGATATTGGAATCGGAAGCTTGCTGAAAGCGCCGTTCATGGACCTCGGGAAATACTATGTTTAGCGGAAAAACTCTTCTTATCTCTGGTGGCACTGGTTCGTTTGGCAATGCCGTGCTCAAGCGCTTTCTTGACAGCGATATCGGCGAAATTCGCATTTTCAGCCGTGATGAGAAAAAGCAGGATGACATGCGCAAGCGCTACGCGAGTAGCAAGCTGAAGTTTTACATCGGTGACGTGCGTGATTATCAGAGCGTTCTCAACGCCACCCGTGGAGTCGATTTCATCTTTCACGCCGCAGCGCTCAAGCAGGTGCCTTCCTGCGAGTTCCATCCGCTCGAGGCAGTGAAGACCAACGTACTGGGTACCGAGAACGTACTCGAGGCGGCGATCCAGAATGGTGTCAAGCGAGTGGTTTGCCTGAGCACGGATAAAGCGGTCTATCCGATTAACGCCATGGGTATTTCCAAGGCGATGATGGAAAAGGTGATGGTCGCCAAGTCGCGCAATGTCGACAGCGAGCGCACGATCATCTGTGGCACGCGCTACGGTAACGTCATGGCTTCGCGTGGCTCGGTCATCCCTCTCTTCATCGATCAGATCCGGGCAGGGAATCCCTTGACCCTCACTGATCCCAACATGACGCGTTTCATGATGACGTTGGCGGATGCTGTTGATCTGGTGCTGTTCGCCTTTGAACACGGCGAGAATGGTGACCTTTTCGTGCAGAAAGCCCCTGCCGCGACTGTCCAGACGCTGGCGCAAGCCTTGACCAGCCTGGTCGGAAAGCCTGAGCATCCTATTCAGATTATTGGCACGCGTCATGGTGAAAAACTTTACGAGGCGTTGCTCAGCCGCGAGGAACTCGCTTGCGCGCAGGACATGGGCGACTACTACCGCGTGCCACCAGACTTGCGTGACCTGAACTACGCCAAGTTCGTTGAGCAAGGGGAAGAGAAGATCTCTCGTGCTGAAGACTACAACTCTCATAACACTGAGCGTCTGGATGTCGAAGGCATGCAGAAGTTGTTGCTCAAACTTGAGTTCATGCAGGCGATCCAGCGCGGTGAGCACGCTGTTCCCGAGGAGTGATCGATGAACGTACTCATCACCGGCGCCGATGGTTTTATCGGTAAGAACCTGTTGGTGCATCTGCGGGAACTGAAGGATGTGGTTATCGACACCTTCACCCGCAGCGATGACGTGGCGGCGCTTGCCGAGAAAGTGGCCAAGGCCGACTTCGTCTTCCACCTGGCAGGTATCAATCGTCCTCAGGACCCGCAGGAGTTCACCACCGGCAACGTTGACCTGACCCGTGCCTTGGCCGACGCCTTGCGTGCAGGTGGGCGGCAGGTCCCTTTGTTGTACACCTCCTCTATTCAGGCCGCGGCTGACAATGTCTATGGCGTCAGCAAGCGCGGAGCCGAAGATGTTCTGCTCGAGTTGCAGGCCGTTATCGGTTCGCCAGTCTATTTGTTCCGCTTGCCGAACGTATTTGGCAAATGGGCTCGCCCGAACTACAACTCGGCGGTTGCCACGTTCTGTCATAACATCGCTCGTGATCTGCCGATCCAGATAAACGATGCGCAGGCACGTATCAACCTTGTTTATATCGATGACGTAATCCGATGCTTCCTGGAAGTGATGCGCGGTGAACACATCGGTAATGCCTATGTGGATATACAGCCTCAGTACGATGTAAGTGTGGGCGAGGTTGCCGAGCACTTGCATGCGTTCCGTGACAGCCGCGCCAGCCTGATTACCGAACCGGTGGGCACGGGCTTCCTGCGAGCACTGTATTCGACCTATGTCAGCTACCTGCCGGTGGATCGCTTCACCTATCAGGTGCCTAAGTATGGGGACGAGCGCGGGGTGTTCGTCGAGATGCTGAAAACCGGCGACAGCGGCCAGTTCTCGTACTTCACTGCCCATCCTGGTGTGACTCGCGGCGGGCACTACCACCATACTAAAACCGAGAAATTCCTTGTCATCAAAGGCACGGCAAATTTCCGTTTTCGCCACATGGTGTCCGGGGAGTTCTACGAACTGCAGACCTCTGGCGAAACCCCGGTCATCGTTGAGACTGTCCCAGGCTGGACCCACGACATCACCAATATCGGCGACACGGAGATGGTCGTCATGTTGTGGGCCAATGAAGTCTTCAATCGCGAGCTTCCGGACACTTACGCGAAGTCGCTGAGCGCCTGAGCGTCCAGATCACAAGGAATCGAAATGAAAAAGTTGAAGGTTGTCACCGTAGTTGGTACTCGTCCCGAAATCATTCGCCTGTCGCGTGTGATGGTAGCCCTGGACCAGCACTGCGAACACGTGCTGGTTCACACCGGACAGAACTACGATTACGAACTTAACGAAATCTTTTTCCAGGACCTGGGCATTCGCAAGCCTGACCATTTCCTCAATGCCGCCGGCAGTACCGGCGCAGAGACGATCGGCAACGTGATCATCGCCGTTGACAAGGTCCTTGCCGAGGTCGCGCCTGAAGCTCTGCTGGTGCTGGGTGATACCAACAGTTGCATGGCTGTGATTCCGGCCAAGCGCCGCAAGATCCCTACCTTCCACATGGAAGCCGGCAACCGCTGTTTCGACATGCGGGTTCCTGAGGAGATCAATCGCCGTATCGTCGACCACACCGCCGACATCAATTTGACCTACAGCACCATCGCTCGCGACTATCTGTTGCGCGAAGGCCTGTCGCCGGACATGGTGATCAAGACGGGCAGCCCGATGTTCGAGGTGCTCAACCATTACCGCCCGTCAATCGATGCTTCTGATGTGCTCCAGCGCCTTAACCTGGAGGCTGGTCGCTTCTTCGTTGTCAGTGCCCACCGCGAAGAAAACATTGATGCCGACCAGAACTTCCTGAAACTGGTGGATGTGCTCAACACCGTAGCTGAACAATACGGGTTGCCGGTGATCGTTTCGACTCACCCGCGCACCCAAAAGCGTGTCGATGCGTTGAACATCAAGTTCCACGCTAATGTGCGCCTGCTCAAGCCCCTCGGTTTCACCGACTACAACAAGTTGCAGTTGGCGTCGCGGGCTGTGCTGTCCGATAGCGGTACCATCAACGAAGAATCGTCCATCCTCAATTTCCCCGCCCTGAACCTGCGCGAAGCCCATGAGAGGCCGGAAGGTATGGAAGAGGCTGCGGTGATGATGACTGGCCTGGAGGTCGAGCGCGTACTTCAGGGGTTGGCGCTGCTGGAAAGCCAGCCTCGCGACGAGGTTCGAGGCTTGCGTCTGGTTGCCGACTACAGCATGCCCAACGTTTCCGAGAAGGTGGTGCGTATCATTCATAGCTATCGCGACTATGTAATGCGCACCGTCTGGAGAAGGTACTGATTGGTCATGGCTCAGCGTGTGCTTTTGTTGACCCAGTGGTTCGATCCTGAACCTACTTTCAAGGGCATCGTTTTTGCCCGGGCGTTGGTGGCTCAAGGCTTCGAGGTCGAAGTGGTAACCGGTTTTCCGAATTACCCCGGCGGCAAACTGTACCCGGGATATCGGATACGGCCCTTGCAGCGTGAGGTGATTGATGGTGTCCAGGTCACTCGGCTTCCGCTTTACCCCAGCCATGGACAAAGCGGCATTGGCCGAGTGCTGAACTATGCCACCTTCGCCGCGAGCAGCTTGTTGTACGGGCTCTTCGGTGCTCGTCGTCCCGACGTGATCTATGCCTACCATCCGCCGTTGACGGTAGGCATCAGCGCGGCGCTTATCCGTCTTTTCCGCCGTGTGCCGGTGGTCTATGACATTCAGGACATGTGGCCCGACACATTGCGTGCGACGGGTATGTTTTCCAACGAACGGGCGCTGGCCCTGGTCGGCCGGGTCTGCGACTGGGTCTATCGTCGAGTCGATCAGTTGGTCGTGTTGTCACCAGGTTTCAAGCGCTTGCTGATCGAGCGGGGCGTACCGGCGGAAAAAATCGACATCATCTACAACTGGTGTGCCGAAGACATGATCGGCTCACCCAATGCTTCGCTGCCTGAAGCGTTCCCGGACGACAGCACCTTCCGCGTGCTGTTCGCCGGTAACATGGGTAAGGCTCAGGCGCTGGGCGCTGTGATGGATGCTGCCGAACTGCTCAAGGCTCGATCCGCCAAAATCACCTTGGTTTTTCTTGGTGGAGGCGTGGAAGTCCCTCGTCTGCAGGAGATGGTTCGCGAGCGCCAGTTGGACAACGTGGTGTTTCTACCCGGAGTACCCATGGCTGAGGTCGGGGTTTACCTGGCCAGTGCCGACGCTTTGATGGTGCACTTGAAGCGGGATCCGCTCTTCAGCATCACCATTCCGTCCAAGACCCAGGCGTATATGGCCGCCGGAAGACCCATGATGATGGCCGTCGAAGGCGATGCGGCAGATCTGGTACGCAATTCGGGATGCGGGGTGGTCGCAGAGTGGGAGAACCCGCATTCGCTGGCCGATGCGATGCAGCAGCTGGCTGATCTCGATGCCGACACACGCAGGCAGATGGGTGAGAAGGGCAAGGCCTATTACGAGCAACACCTGTCGTTGAAGGTCGGGTCGGAGCGGTTTGGCGAGCATTTTCGGCGTTTGGGCAAAAAGTAGTCATTGTCCGCGCTGCAACGATAAATCCGGGATTGGATGCTGCGATGTTGAAACGACTGTTTGATATAGGGGCTGCCAGCCTGGGGCTGATTGCCCTGGCGCCGGTCATTTTGATCGTGGCGCTGTTGATACGCCGGCGCCTGGGATCTCCGGTACTGTTTCGGCAGGTTCGCCCAGGGCTGGGCGGCAAGGCGTTCGAGATGGTCAAATTCCGGACGATGCGTGATGCGGTCGATAGCCAAGGCAATCCTCTGCCTGACAGCGAACGCATGACGCCGTTTGGCGCGTTCCTCCGCTCCAGCAGCCTTGATGAGTTGCCGGAACTGTGGAATGTGATCAAGGGCGACATGAGTCTTGTCGGGCCGCGACCACTCCTCATGGAGTACGTGCCACTTTACGACGATGAGCAGGCGCGTCGCCATGAGGTACGCCCCGGGGTGACCGGCTGGGCGCAGATCAACGGACGCAATGCGTTGAGTTGGGAAGACAAGTTCAAGCTTGACGTCTGGTATGTAGAAAACCGTTCGTTCTGGCTTGATCTGAAGATCATATTCCTGACGATCAAGAAAGTCGTGGTGCGTGACGGAATCAGTGGGCAGGGTGAAGTAACCATGTCCCGGTTTACCGGGACGCGAAAATGAGGCGCCTGGCAATTCTAGGTGCCAGTGGGCATGGCAAAGTTGTGGCGGATGCCGCACAACTGAGTGGTTGGGACAGCATCGAGTTCTTCGATGACGCCTGGCCGCAATGCCGCGTCAATGGCGCGTGGCCGGTGCTGGGTGACAGTGCCTGGTTACTTGACCACCTCAGCGAATTCACCGGCGTAGTGGTTGCCATCGGCAACAATGCCGTGCGCCGAAAGAAGCTGGTGCAATTACGGGAAGCTGGTGCCTTGCTGGCAACCATCATTCACCCATCGGCGGTAGTGAGCCGGCACGCTCGTATCGGTGCCGGCAGCGTGATTTTCGCCACGGCGGTGGTCAATCCGTTTTGTGAAATCGGTGAAGGCGCAATCCTCAATACCGGTTGCAGCGTCGATCATGATTCCAGGTTGAGTGATTGCGTGCATGTAAGTCCGGGTGCCCGGCTTGCGGGCGGAGTTACCGTAGGGGATGAAAGCTGGATTGGCATAGGTGCCTGCGTACGCCAGATGATAAACATCGGTGAGCGGGTCGTGGTCGCTGCTGGCGCTGCGGTGGTAAACGATATCTCTGATAACATGACCGTCGCAGGTGTTCCCGCGCGCGCCCTTGTCAGTAAGTAATAGCTCCGATACTTGGCACATGGATGCAAGGACCGCAGGGTCCGTAATGGTATCGACAATAGAATCCGGATAGCAGGTACGAAGCTGTGTTGAATACTTCTTTTTCCCCTTGGCCATCGTTCAGTGAAGAAGAGGCCGAGGCTGTTCGCAGTGTGGTTCTTTCCAACAAGGTCAACTACTGGACTGGCCAGGAATGCCGTGAATTCGAGAAAGAATTTGCTGCCTGGGCGGGCACAGAGTATGCCATTGCCCTGGCCAACGGTACGGTAGCTCTCGACCTGGCATTGAAGGCGCTGGGCATTGGTCAGGGTGATGAGGTTATCGTCACTCCCCGTACCTTCCTGGCTTCGGTTTCGAGCATCGTCAATGCTGGGGCCATACCGGTATTTGCCGAGGTCGATGCTGATACCCAGAATATCACCGCGCAAACCATCCAGCAGGTACTGACCCCTCGGACCCGCGGTGTGATCTGCGTCCACCTTGCAGGCTGGCCCTGCGACATGGACCCGATCATGGAGCTTGCGGCGCAACACGGTCTGAAAGTGATCGAGGACTGTGCCCAGGCTCATGGGGCTTCCTACAAGGGCCGCCCAGTCGGCTCCATCGGCCACATCGGTGCCTGGTCGTTCTGCCAGGACAAAATCATGACCACCGGCGGTGAAGGCGGCATGGTCACGACCAACGACCGTACCTTGTGGGCCGATATGTGGGCATTCAAGGACCATGGCAAGAGTTGGGACGCTGTTTACCAGCGTGAGCACGCACCAGGGTTCCGCTGGCTGCACGAAAGCTTCGGTACCAACTGGCGCATGCTGGAAATGCAGGGCGCGATCGGACGCATCCAGTTGCGTCGTATGCGAGCCTGGCACGAGGCGCGCCTGCGCAACGCTTCCGCTATCTGGGATTGCGCAAAAGCGCTACCGGGCCTGCGCGTGCCTGTGATCGAAGAGACCATTGGCCATGCCGCTTACAAATGCTACGTCTTCGTCGAGCCGCAGAAACTGCGTCCAGAGTGGTCGCGCGACCGTATCATCGGCGAAATCGTTGCCCGTGGTGTGCCGTGCTATTCCGGCTCCTGCTCGGAGGTTTATCTGGAAAAGGCGTTTGATGGCACCGGCTGGCGTCCTGAGCAGCCATTGCCGGTGGCGCGTGAGTTGGGAGAAACCAGCCTGATGTTTCTCGTTCACCCAACATTGACCGACGATGAAATCGAAAAGACTTGTGACGCCTTGCGCGATGTCATGGCGTTGGCTGTTGCCCCATAGCGTGTGAGGCACGGATGCAGAATAAGGTGATTCGAGGTTTGTGGTGGGGTTTAAAGGATGATTGATACGTTGCGCAGGAAATTGCTGCAGCTTCCCCGGCGGCAGAAGCGCCTGCTGCAGGTGCTGACGGATATAGTTTTGGTCTGGGGAGCGCTGTGGCTGGCATTTCTTGTCAGGTTGGGCATCGACGATCTCGCCAATCCGTTGCTGGATCACGGCTGGCTTTTCGCTGCCGCACCGATTATCAGCATTCCACTGTTCATTCGTTTCGGAATGTACCGGGCGGTGATGCGGTATTTCGGCAACGATGCCCTGGTGACCATCATCAAGGCGGTAAGCCTGTCGGCGCTGATTCTGGGGTTGTTTGTCTACTGGTACAGCAATCACGAGCGTCTGGTGCCGCGTTCGGTCATCTTCAACTACTGGTGGCTGAGCCTGATAATGGTGGGTGGACTGCGCCTGGCCATGCGTCAGTATTTCCTGGGTGACTGGTTTGCCGCCGCCCAGCACGTACCATTCACCAACCGTGATGACGGTCTGCCTCGGGTGGCCATCTATGGCGCCGGTGCTGCCGGCAACCAACTGGTTGCAGCGCTTCGTATTGGCAAGCTGATGCGCCCGGTCGCCTTCATTGATGACGATGAAAGCATCGCGGATCGGGTCATCTCGGGACTGCAGGTATACAAGCCTCGCCATATCCAGAAGATGATCGATGTGACCGGTGCCCAGGAAGTCCTGCTGGCGATTCCTTCGGCATCGCGCGCGCGGCGTCGGGAAATTCTGGGTTACCTCGAGGGTTTCCCTTTGCACGTACGCAGTGTGCCGGGCTTCATGGACCTGGCCAGTGGGCGTGTGAAGGTGGACGACATCCAGGAAGTGGATATCGCAGACCTGCTGGGACGTGATCCGGTACCGGCTCAAGAGGAGTTGCTTGAGCACTGTATTACCGGACAAACGGTTCTGGTCACCGGCGCAGGAGGCTCGATTGGCTCGGAGCTGTGTCGCCAGATCCTGGCTCTGTCGCCGAAGGCTCTGCTGCTGCTGGAACACAGCGAGTTCAACCTGTACAGCATCACGTCGGAACTTGAGCAAAGGGTCGCTCGTGAGGCGCTCTCGGTTGCTCTGCTACCCATTCTCGGCTCGGTGCGCAACCAGGATCAGATGCTCGATGTCATGAAGACCTGGCGTGTCGACACGGTCTACCATGCGGCGGCCTACAAGCACGTACCGATGGTGGAGCACAACATCGCCGAAGGCGTGCTGAATAATGTCATTGGTACCCTGAACACTGCGCAAGCGGCCGTTCAGGCGGGTGTCGCCAACTTCGTGCTGATCTCCACCGACAAAGCCGTTCGGCCTACCAATGTGATGGGGAGTACCAAGCGTCTGGCTGAAATGACGCTCCAGGCGCTCAGTCGCCAGCAAGCGCTGGTTCTGTTTGGTGACGACAGCAATATTTCCTATGTGAACAAGACCCGTTTCACCATGGTTCGCTTCGGTAACGTACTGGGATCCTCCGGTTCGGTGATCCCTCTGTTCCACAAGCAGATCAAGGCCGGTGGCCCGCTGACTGTGACTCACCCGAAGATCACTCGCTATTTCATGACCATCCCGGAGGCCGCGCAGTTGGTGATTCAGGCCGGTTCGATGGGCCTTGGCGGAGATGTGTTCGTCCTGGACATGGGCGAGCCTGTGCGCATCGTCGAGTTGGCTGAGAAAATGATTCACCTGTCTGGTCTCAGCGTGCGCTCGGAGCGAAATCCTCACGGCGATATTGCCATCGAGTTCACCGGCTTGCGTCCTGGGGAGAAGCTGTACGAGGAGTTGCTGATTGGCGATAACGTGGTCGCCACCCAGCATTCGATGATCATGAGCGCCAACGAAGACTTTCTGGATTGGGACGTGCTCAAGGTACGTTTGTCGACGCTTTTGTCGGCTGTGCGTCAGGATGACTACGGAGCCGTTCGCCAGCTCCTGCGCGAGACCGTCAGCGGTTATGCGCCGGACAGCGAGATCGTTGACTGGATTTATCAGCAGCGTCGGCAGGAGCCATGAGCCTTTGATCGCTACGCAGATGCAGGGGGCATAATGGTCAAGGTCAGTCAGCCACGACTGGCTGACTGACTGCCAGTCCGCAGGCCAAAGGATCCGGTGCTTGAAAACGAGCACCGGATTTTTTATGCCCGGTCAGAAATTCAGATTTGGTAAAACATCGCGCCCATCAGGAATTTGACTCTCCCGGCTAACGATCTAGGTTTGAGAGGCAGCCAAGGAAACGCTGCCTTCGTTATCGAGAACCCAAGGAGTTTCACTCATGCGCCACGCTTATCTTGCTTCGCTTCTGTTGGCCTGCTTCGGCATCTTCTCCATGCCCATCAATGCGGCTCCCTCCGCGCCTGTGCCGGCGGCAACCGTGATGGTGGAGCTTCAACAGCCGCTGATCGACCTTAACAACGTCGATGCTTCAACACTGCAAAGCCAATTGAGCGGTATTGGAAAAGCCAAGGCCGACGCTATCGTTGCCTACCGGGAAGCGAATGGGAACTTCGCTTCGGTGGACGAGCTTCTGGAGGTCAAGGGTATTGGCAAAGCGTTGCTGGAACGTAACCGGGACAAAATAGTGGTGAACTGAAGCCACAAAAAATGAGGCCGATCTTGGGTGATCGGCCTTTTCGTTCACGCAGGTCAGCGATCCTTCGCTTCCTTCGCATCCATTTCCGCATTCCTTTCATGAACCCGCCTGAGCTGCTCTTCCGTCAGGGGCAACTTTTTCGCGGTGTCCCGTAGCATCATGAGGCCGCCGACGATCGAGCCGATCGCTACCACCAGAATCAACCAGGCATACCAGGGCATGGCACTCTCCTTTGCACGGCGAATAGGGCCGTATCTGTAATTTCGAGTAAAACTTCTCTGTGTTGGTTCAATTATAGGGGGTAACGCCGAGAGGGAATTCGCGATGACTGACCCCCGTTGCGCCGCTGCATCGTTTACAATGCGCGCCGTTTTCGACTTGCCAAAGAGACCTTGCCCATGTCCGTCTGCCAGACGCCCCTGATTGTCGCCCTGGATTTCCCCACTCGTGAGGCCGCCCTGAAGCTGGCGGATCAGCTGGATCCTGCGCTGTGCCGGGTGAAGGTCGGCAAGGAGCTGTTCACCAGCAGCGCTTCCGGCATCGTCGAGACTCTGTGCAGCAAGGGCTTCGAAGTTTTCCTGGACCTGAAATTCCACGATATCCCCAACACCACGGCAATGGCCGTCAAGGCCGCGGCGGAAATGGGTGTGTGGATGGTCAACGTGCATTGCTCCGGCGGCCTGCGCATGATGTCGGCCTGCCGTGACGAGCTGGCCAAGCGCAGCGGTCCGCAGCCGTTGCTGATCGGCGTGACCGTGCTGACCAGCATGGAGCGCGAAGACCTGGCTGGTATCGGCCTGGATATCGAGCCTCAGGAGCAGGTGCTGCGGCTGGCAGCGCTGGCGGAGAAGGCGGGGATGGACGGTCTGGTCTGTTCGGCCCTGGAAGCACCGGCGCTGAAGGCCGCGCACCCGTCGCTGCAACTGGTGACGCCGGGCATTCGTCCTGCCGGCAGCGCCCAAGATGACCAGCGTCGCATCCTGACCCCGCGTCAGGCTTTGGATGCCGGCTCCGATTACCTGGTGATCGGTCGCCCGATCAGCCAGGCGGCCGATCCGGCCAAGGCGCTGGCGGCGGTGGTTGCGGAAATTCGCGGCTAAGGCCAGACCAGACAAGACGGGGCTCCCAAGGGGGCCCCGTTTTCGTTTCAGACTTTCAGCACTAGCTTGCCGAAGTTCTCACCGCTGAACAGTTTCAACAGTGTCTCGGGGAAGGTTTCCAGCCCCTCCATAATGTCTTCCTTGCTCTTGAGCTTGCCGCTTGCCAGCCATCCGGCGATTTCCTGGCCAGCCGCGCCATACTGCGCGACATGGTCCATCACCACGAAGCCTTCCATGCGGGCGCGGTTGACCAGCAGCGACAGGTAGTTGGCCGGGCCTTTCACCGCCTGTTTGTTGTTGTATTGGCTGATGGCACCGCAGATCACTACCCGGGCCTTGAAGTTCAGGCGGCTGAGCACGGCGTCGAGGATGTCGCCGCCGACGTTGTCGAAATACACGTCTACCCCTTTCGGGCACTCGCGTTTCAGGCCTTCCAGCACGTCTTCGGCCTTGTAGTCGATCACCCCGTCAAAGCCCAGTTCTTCTTTCAAGTAGGCGCATTTCTGCGCACCACCGGCGATGCCCACCACGCGGCAGCCTTTGATCTTGGCGATTTGCCCAGCGATGCTGCCCACTGCGCCGGCGGCACCGGAAATGACCACGGTCTCGCCTTCCTTGGGCGCGCCGACGTCGAGCAGGGCGAAGTACGCGGTCATGCCGGTCATGCCCAGCGCCGAGAGGTAGCGGGGCAACGGCACCAGTTTTGGATCAACCTTGTAGAAACCCTGCGGCTCGCCGAGGAAATAGTCCTGGACGCCCAGTGCACCGTTGACGTGATCGCCGACGGCGAATTTCGGGTTACGTGAGGCGATCACTTCACCGACGCCCAGTGCGCGCATCACCTGACCGAGGCCCACCGGTGGGATGTAGGACTTGCCTTCGTTCATCCAGCCGCGCATGGCCGGGTCGAGGGACAGGTAGAGGTTCTTCACCAGCACCTGGCCGTCGGCGGGTTCGCCTACCGGCACCTGCTCGTAGCTGAAGTCGTCCCGGGTCACGGCGCCTACCGGGCGTTTGGCGAGCAGGAAGCGGCGGTTGGTCTGGGCAGTCATGGAAGCCTCGCAAAGGTTGGGCAAAAGCTTTGTGATAGACCTTCATGGCGCGCTCGGCAAGTGCTGCCTTTGCGGCGAATACCTGACTATCGAGCAAGGTGATGAAGCACGGCGTTGATAATCACCTGTTCTCATAGTGCATCAACCGGAACCCTGATGATGCTGCCCATCTGCTCTATCGGCTGACTAGACTCACGCCACTTTCCTCACCTTGTTGCAGGAGCTTTCGATGAGTATGACGTTTTCCGGCCAGGTCGCTCTGGTCACCGGTGCCGCCGCAGGTATCGGCCGTGCCACGGCGCAGGCGTTTGCCCGGCAAGGGCTGAAGGTGGTGGTGGCCGATCTGGACGTAGCGGGTGGCGAGGCCACGGTGGCGTTGATCCGCGCAGAAGGTGGCGAGGCAATCTTCGTCGCCTGCAACGTGACCAAGGATGCCGAGGTGCAGCAGTTGCTGGCGCGGACCGTCGAGGCCTATGGCCGCCTGGACTACGCGTTCAACAATGCGGGTATCGAGATTGAGCAGGGCCGCCTGTCCGAAGGTAGCGAGGCGGAGTTCGACGCGATCATGGGCGTCAACGTCAAAGGCGTGTGGCTGTGCATGAAGTACCAGTTGCCGCTGATGCTCGCTCAAGGCGGTGGCGCGATCGTCAATACCGCTTCGGTTGCCGGCCTTGGCGCGGCGCCGAAGATGAGTATCTACAGCGCCTCCAAGCACGCGGTGATTGGCCTGACCAAGTCCGCTGCGATCGAGTACGCCAAGAAGAAGATCCGGGTCAACGCCGTTTGCCCGGCGGTAATCGATACCGACATGTTCCGCCGTGCCTACGAGGCCGACCCGCGCAAGGCGGAGTTTGCCGCCGCCATGCACCCGGTTGGCCGCATCGGCAAGGTCGAGGAAATCGCCAGCGCCGTGCTCTACCTGTGCAGCGACGGCGCAGCCTTCACCACCGGCCAGGCCCTGGCGGTGGACGGTGGTGCCACGGCTATTTGACGGCCAGCATGGCCTGGACTGCGGCGTTTCTGCTGGAGCGCAGCAGGGCGCCGGCGACCACCAGGCAACCCCCCAGCAACAGGGCGCCGAACAAGGTCAAGGCGGTGCCGGCACCGAAGCGGTCGGCCAGCAGGCCGGTGAAGATCACCGGCAGGCTGAAACCCAGATAGGCGAGCAGGAAGAATCCGGCGCTGGCGCGGGTTTTTTCTGCTCCCGCCAGCGCATTGACCGCCGACAGCCCGCCCAGATAGATAAACCCGTAACAGGCACTGCTGGCCCCGATTGCTCCCAGCAATACAGCTGGCAATATGCCGCTATGCGCGCCCCACGCCAGCAGTGCGTAACTGCATGGCAGCACCAGCAAGCCCAGTCCGGTCGAGCGGGCTGGTGTCATGCGTCGCGCCAGGGGCTGGAACAGCAGGCCACAACTGATGACACAGAACGTCGACATCCCCGACCAGTTGGCCAGATGATGGCGTGCCAGGATCGACGGCATCAGAGCGATGACCAGGCCGACACAGCCCCAGGCCAGCAAGATCGCCAGACCGTAGGGGAGGCTTCCTGTCGGGTAGAACGGCAGGCGCAGCAGCGCGGTTTGGCGACGGACGCCAGGATCCGGCAACCCCAGTACCGCCAGCAGCGCAACCAACGCCAGGCCCAGATGCAGCGCAAAGCTGCCGGGT
Source organism: Pseudomonas sp. Marseille-P9899 (assembly GCF_903166565.1). Lineage (NCBI taxonomy): Bacteria > Pseudomonadati > Pseudomonadota > Gammaproteobacteria > Pseudomonadales > Pseudomonadaceae > Pseudomonas > Pseudomonas sp. Marseille-P9899. The sequence continues at coordinate 189,504 of NZ_CAESCG010000009.1, read as the reverse complement.
ACGAGTGTGGGACCTTGTAGCAGGAACAGGCTGGTGACCGCCGCGCCGAGGCCAAAGCCCAGCGAGGTGCTGGCAGTGACCCGATTGGCTGCGGCGCGGTTGTCGCCGTTGCGCATCAATTCGCCCATGTACGCGGTGCCGGTAGCCGATGCCAGCGCAGTCCCGACGCCCAGCAGGGTGCGGGCGAAGGCGAGGGTGGTCAGGCCGGGCGCGAGCATCGTCAGTACCGTGGCCAGCATCGACAGGCAGAGCGCCGCAATGATTAGCGGCTTGTGGCCGATCCGGTCCGCCAGTCCGCCGAGCAACAGCAGTACCGGCAGGACGCCGACGACATAACCGGAAAACGCGACCGCAGTCGCCGCCGCCCCCTGACCGGAGAGCGCCGCATAGGCGGTGTACAGCGGGGCCTGGAGATTGACGGCAAAGGTGACCAGGCACAGGGCGAAAGCCAGTACGGCGGACGCATGGCGGGTAATCATGGGGGACTCCTTGTAGTGACAAGGCGATTTTCGGGTGACTGTTGGCAGGGGGAAAGGCACACCCCTGAGTCTTTTGTGATTAACTGTTCGGCCAAAATGACCAAACACTCGAGCCATGAAACTGAACCTTGATCGGCAATTGACGGCCCCGCTGGTGCAGCAGTTGGCGGATGGCCTGCAGGGCTGGATTGCCGCGCAGCGGCTACGTCCTGGCAGCCGTCTGCCGTCGATTCGTTATTTGGCGAAAGAGCAGGGGGTCAGCCAGTCCTGTGCCATCGAGGCCTACGACCGGTTGGTATCGCAAGGCTGGCTGGAGGCGCGTCACGGTGTCGGGTTTTTCGTCGCCGAGCGTAAGGGCCAGGCGCCTTTCGCCGAAGAACCGCACTGGGAAGAAGGCATCGACGGGCGCTGGCGGTTGTTCAGCGACGATCGTGATGCCCTGCTCAGGCTCGGCTGCGGCTGGCTGCCGGACAACTGGCGGCAAAGCGAGGAAATTGCCCTGGCAATTCGTCAGGTCAGTCGCGGTGCGGGGCAGGATCTGTTCGGCTACGGGCCGCCGTTGGGGCTCACGGCCTTGCGCCAGCAGGTGCGCAAGCGCCTCGGGTTGTTGGGGATCCAGGTGCAGCCCGAGCAGATTCTCACCACCCAGGGTGCCAGCCAGGCCCTCGACTTGCTGGTGCGCACTTTGCTCAAGCCGGGCGATAGCGTGCTGGTGGAAACGCCCGGCTATTACAACCTCTACAACCTGCTGCGCCTGCACGGTGTGCGCATGCTGCCGGTGCCGCGCACGGTGGACGGCCCCGATCTTGAGGTGATGGCTGATCTGCTGCGCGAGCACGCTCCGCGTTATCTGTTCATCAACAGCCTCTACCACAACCCCACCGGCACCAGCCTGAGCCCGCGCACCGCCCAGCGCTTGCTGGAATTGGCCGGCGAATTCGACGTGCGGATCATCGAGGACGATATCTATGCCGACTTTCAGGACAGCCAGGCGACCCGCCTGACGACCCTCGACAGTCAGCAGCGGGTGATTTACCTCGCGAGCTTTTCAAAGACCCAGAGCAGTTCGCTGCGGGTCGGTTACCTGGTCGCTGATGCGGGGCTGATCGCGCGCCTGGCCGAGGTGAAGATGATCACCGGAATTGGCACGTCGCGGTTCGCCGAGCAGGTGCTGGCGCAGTTGCTGGCCAGCGGGGTGTACCGCAAGAGCGTGCAGCGCTTGCGCGTGCGTCTGGCCCAGCATATGGCCAGTGCGTTGCGCCTGCTCGAGGCCACCGGCTGGGAGGTTTTCGCCGAGCCTTACGGCGGCATGTTCGTCTGGGCCCGCTGCCCGGGTGTCGACTCCAGCGCGCTGCAACAGATCGCCCAGCGTGAAGGCGTCGTGCTCTCGCCGGGTTCGGCATTCGATCCCGAGGGCGCCGACAGTGACTGGCTGCGAATCAATGTCGCCTACACCCAGGATGTGCGTGCTCAAGCGTTTTTTCAGGCGGTTGGCCAACTATCGTCGCGACGACCTTCAGTTTCCTGAAAACGACGGCTCCGTAGCTTTTTGCCATTATTCCGGCGCCGGTGTCTTGTGCTGCCACGGGCGCCGTTGCCACTCTGCACCCTTGGCGATGCGGCGAGTTTTCCAGGGGCACAAGGGGGCAGCGAGCAATGAAATCGGGCGCAAATGGTGGTTTCGCCAACCTGGGCATGGCCCGCAAGCTGGGGCTGGGATTCACCCTGGTGCTGTTATTGACGGCGGTTGTGGCCGCGATCGGTATTGCTGCGCTGTATGGCCTCGGCCAGCGCGTCGATGGGCTCAAGCAGATGACCGCGTTCAACAACGGGGTGCTGGCCTTGCGTCTGGACGAGCAGCGCTTCGCCCAGCGTTCTGATCCCAAGGCGGCTGAGGCGTTGCGCAAGGGTGTGGAAGCCTTGAGCGCCCAGGCCGGGCAGTTGCCGGAACTTGCCAGCAGCGATGTCGGCGCCGAGCTGAATGCCTACCGCCAGGCATTCGACCAATTCGTCGAGTTGACCCAGGCCAAGGAGCTGGCGCTGGACATGGCCAGTTGGTCGGTGTCCAGCGTTGCCAATAACCTGGATGTGTTGCAGTCCGGGCTGGCGGACGATGGCACCTGGACGCTGAAGGACTCCCAAGGCCAGAAGGGCGCCGAGTTCGTCGAGCAGGCCGGCCAGGTTGGTCAGGTGGCGCGGCTGATGCTGCAGGCGATGGATGAGGCGCGGGTGCGCCTGGAGCAAAACCGCAAGGGCGCCGACGATGTACGCCAGGGACGCATCGAGCAGGCTGATCAGGCCGCGGAACTGGCCGCGCAACTCAAGGGAAGTATCGAGGACCCTGGCTATCAGAGCGTGCTTGGCGAGGTGACCACCCACATCGCCAGCTTCGGCGAGAAGCTTGGTGAATACACGGACCTGCTGGCCCGCGAGGAGCAATTGCGCCAGCAATTGCAGGCGCGGGCCGAACAGGTCACGGCGCGGGTCGAGCAGATCAACGCGGCCATCGATGCCGGAATGCAGGCCGAATTGAAGCGTAATGCCTTGCTGATTCTGGCGTCGTCATTGCTGGCGTTGCTGGTGGGCATTGTCGCGGCGATCCTCATTACCCGAGCCATCGTGCTGCCGCTGCGCCGGGTGATCAGCCGTGCCCAGGAAATTGCCGCAGGGGATTTGCGCGGCGAAATCAACGTCGATCGCCGTGATGAAGTGGGGCAGTTGCTGCTGGCCATGCAGCAGATGGGCAGCGGCCTGAGCGGCATCGTCAGTGGCTTGCAGTCCGGGATCGACAAGCTGGCCAGCAACGCCCACACCTTGTCGGCGGTGACCGAGCAGACCAACCGCGAAGTCAGCAGCCAGAAAGAGGAAACGGATCAGGTTGCCACCGCCATGCAGGAGATGACGGCCACCGTGCACAGCGTCGCCCGTGATGCCGAGGAGGCTGCGCAAGCCGCGCAATCGGCGGACGGCAAGGTGGAAAGCGGCCAGCAGGTGGTGCGCCAGAGCATGCAGCGCATCGAGCGACTGGCCAGTGCCGCCGATTCGGCCAGCCACAGCATCGAGAACCTCAGCGCCGAAATCCAGCACATCGGCTCGGTGCTGGAAGTGATCAAGAGCGTCGCCGAGCAGACTAACCTGCTGGCGCTCAACGCCGCCATCGAAGCTGCCCGCGCGGGTGAGCAGGGTCGCGGTTTTGCCGTGGTGGCGGATGAAGTGCGGGCCCTGGCCAAGCGTACCCAACAGTCCACCGAAGAGATCGAGCGTCTGGTCAGCAGTCTGCGGGCCAATGCCCAGTCATCGGTGACGCAGATCCAGAACAGTGGCGAACTGGTCAAGCTGGCGGTGGCTGATGCGCTGCAAACCGAAAGTGCGCTGGGCAGCATCGCAGCGGCAGTGTCGTTGATCCAGCAGATGAACCAGCAGATTGCCGCGGCGGCAGAACAGCAGAGCTCGGTGGCCGAGGAAATCAGCCGCAGCGTGACCCAGATTCGCAGCAGCGCCGATCAGTCGGCGATGGCCATGCAAGGCAACGCCAGCTCGAGTATCGAGCTGGCGCAGTTGGGAGCGGAGTTGAAAGGGATGGTCGGGCATTTCCGGATCTGAGTCCGGAAATGCCTGTCAGGCGCTTTTACGCCAGTGGAGGATCAGCAGCGTCAACACGCCAGCGACGATGCCCCAGAAGGCCGAGCCGATGGAGAACAGGGTGAAGCCCGAGGCGGTGACCATGAAGGTGATCAGCGCCGCTTCGCGTTCCTTGGCTTCGTTCATCGCCACGCTGAGGCCATTCATGATCGAGCCGAACAGCGCCAGGGCGGCAATCGACAGCACCAGCTCCTTGGGCAGGGCGGCGAACAGCGCCGCCAGGGTGGCGCCGAAGGTCCCGGCGATGCCGTAGAAAATCCCGCACCAGACGGCTGCGGTGTAGCGCTTCTTGGGGTCTTCATGGGCATGCGGCCCGGTGCAGATCGCCGCGCTGATTGCCGCCAGGTTAACCCCGTGGGCGCCGAACGGTGCCAGCACCAGCGAGGCCAGACCGGTAACCGAAATCAGCGGCGAGGCGGGCACTTGATAGCCATCGGCGCGCAGCACGGCGACGCCGGGCATGTTCTGCGAAGTCATCGCCACCACGAACAACGGAATGCCGATGCTGATGGTCGCGGCGAGGGAGAAGCTCGGCGTAGTCCACACCGGTGTCGCCACTTCCAGCTTGAAGCCGCTGAAGTCCAGCAGGCCAAGCGCGCCGGACAGCGCCGTACCCACCACCAGCGCGGCGAGCACCGAGTAGCGCGGCGACACCCGCTTGATCAGCAGGTAGCTGAAGAACATCCCCAGTACCAGGGTGGTGCGGTGCTGGGCGGCGACGAAGATTTCGCTGCCGATCTTGAACAGAATCCCGGCCAGCAGCGCCGAGGCCAGCGACGCGGGAATGCGTTTGACCAGGCGTTCGAAACTGCCGGTCAGGCCGCAGATCACCACCAGCACGGCGCAGGTGATGTAGGCGCCAATGGCCTCGCCGTAGGTCACGCCGCCGAGGCTGGTGATCAGCAATGCCGCGCCCGGCGTCGACCAGGCAACGGTCACCGGCGTGCGGTAACGCAGCGACAGGCCGATGCTGCACACCGCCATGCCGATGGACAGCGCCCAGATCCACGAGGAAATCTGTGCGCTGGTCAGCCCTGCGGCCTGGCCGGCCTGGAACATCAGCACCAATGAGCTGGTGTAGCCGGTGAGCATGGCGATGAAACCGGCGACCACCGCGGAGGGTGACGAGTCGGCCAGCGGCCGCAATTGTGCGGAGGTGGCGTCGGGCATGGCGAAATCCTTATACGGGTGTCAGCAGATTTTTCAGACTACCGTGCGACAGGGTGTCGATTGCAATACAGCAACCGTTGCATTTAGCCGTACAGTCGCCAACCATGAAGGTCGGTTCGCTTTTGCAGAAAAGGGGGAGGGGCAAGATGTACAAGGTCTATGGGGATTACCAGTCGGGCAACTGTTACAAGATCAAGCTGATGCTGCACCTGCTCGATCTGCCTTACACTTGGCAGCCGGTGGATATTCTCAAGGGTGAGACACAGACGCCGGAATTCCTGGCAATGAACCCCAATGGCAAGGTCCCGGTGTTGCAACTGGAAGACGGCACCTGCCTGTGGGAGTCCAACGCGATTCTCAATTTCCTCGCTGACGGCAGTGAGTTCCTGCCCTCTGAACCGCGGTTGCGCACCCAGGTGCTGCAATGGCAGTTCTTCGAGCAGTACAGCCACGAGCCCTATATCGCGGTGGCGCGTTTTATCCAGTTCTATCTGGGGCTACCGGACGAGCGCCTGGAGGAATACCGCAAGCTGCACAAGGGCGGGCACAAGGCGCTGAAGGTGATGGAGCGGCAACTGGAAGTGACGCCGTATCTGGTGGGCGACCGCTATTCGATCGCCGACGTGGCGTTGTATGCCTACACCCATGTCGCGCATGAGGGCGGCTTCGACCTGAGCGCTTATCCGAAGGTGCGGGAGTGGCTGGCGCGAGTGGCAGAGCATCCGCGGCATGTAGCGATGGAAGGCTGAGGTTCAAGGAGCGAGCTTGTCGGGGCGCCGAACCGTCGCGAAGGCCTGCACAGCAGGCCCCGAAAGGATCAGGCAGCCGAAAAACGCTGGTCCAGATAGGCGATGATCGCCTTGGACTCGTACATCCAGGTGGTCTTGCCGTCTTCTTCGATACGCAGGCACGGCACTTTGATCTTGCCGCCTTCGGTGAGCAGGGTCTGACGATCCTGTTCGTTGTTCTTCGCGTCGCGCAGGGTGACCGGCACGTTCAGGCGGTGCAGGGTGCGGCGGGTCTTCACGCAGAACGGACAGGCGTGGAACTGGTACAGGCTCAACCCACGGGCTTCCTGCTCGACCCGCGCCTGGGCGGCGGGGTCACGCTTGCGTTTGGCCGGGCGGCTGATCCAGTCGAGAAAGACGATCACCTGGCCGAGGCCGACCCGCAGTGCTTTGACGATCATGGCAACTCCTCAAAATGAAAAAGCCGACCTGGACAGGTCGGCTCGCGTAACGCTCCCGATCACTTGATCAGGCTGAGAAACTCGCTGCGGGTCGCGGCGTTATCGCGGAACTCGCCGAGCATCACCGAAGTGATCATCGACGAGTTCTGCTTCTCGACGCCGCGCATCATCATGCACATGTGCTTGGCTTCGATGACGACGGCGACGCCCAGGGCGCCGGTAACCGTCTGCACCGCCTCGGCGATTTCGCGGCTCAGGTTTTCCTGGATCTGCAGGCGACGGGCATACATGTCGACAATCCGTGCCACCTTGGACAGGCCCAGCACCTTGCCGCTCGGGATGTAGGCGACGTGCGCCTTGCCGATGAAAGGCAGCAGGTGGTGTTCGCACAGCGAGTACAGCTCGATGTCCTTGACCAGGACCATCTCGCTGTTGTCTGAGCTGAACAGAGCGCCGTTGGTCACTTCTTCCAGGGTTTGGGTGTAACCGCGGCAAAGGTACTGCATGGCCTTCGCGGCCCGTTTCGGCGTGTCGAGCAGGCCTTCGCGGGAGACATCCTCGCCGAGCTGGCCGAGGATTGCGGTGTAGTTCTGTTCCAGGGACATGGATCTACCTGTGGTGTATTTCGCAAACGCGAAGGGTACGGCGGCTGTGGCGGCGCCGCAAGTCCGGCGTTACTCGTCGCGACCTTCGAGCATGGTCCGGCGCAGCATCACATACACAGCGCCAGTGCCGCCGTGTCTGGCCTGGCACGAGGTAAAGCCCAGCACTTGGGCGTGCTGGCGCAGCCAGGTATTGACGTGGCTCTTGATCATCGGGCGCTTGCCATCCAGGCGCACGGCCTTGCCGTGGGTGACGCGCACGCAACGGATTTCGAAGCGGGTGGCCTCGGCAAGGAAGGCCCAGAGGGTTTCGCGCGCTTTCTCGACGGTCATGCCGTGCAGGTCGAGGCTGCCTTCAAAGCCGATCTGGCCGAGCTTGAGCTTGCGCATCTGGCTTTCCTGGACGCCGTCGCGGCTCCAGTGCAGATCGTCTTCCGGGCCCACGTCGATGACGAACTGATCGGACAGGCCGTCGACCACGGTCTGGTCGCTGCGCACCGTCGCGTTCTGCCGCAGGTTGTTCAGTTGCTTGCGATCAGTCTTGGGTTTGCCGGTGTCGGCGCGATCATGCTTGATCGGCTTGACGCCGCGCACCTCGCTCTTGAACAGGGAAAAATCGTCGTCTTGCATGTAGGTCTCCGCCGCGAGCGGCGCAGTTTACGCGAGTCCACACGCCGTTGCAGTCAATCGTGTTTTTTCATCAGGTGGGGCGACAGGTTAAGTTCGCGGCCGCGGCGCAGACGCAGGCGACGTCGGCGCCAGAGCCACACGCCCAGGTACAGAACCAGCAAACCGCCGCCGAGCACCAGGCTTGCGGCGGCGGGGTTGGCATTGAGCTCGCCCAGTGCGGCGGGGTGGCCCAGCAGGCTGGCGGCTCCGGCCATGGCCAGCAGCACGCCGACGCTGGCCAGCAGGGCCGAAAACACCGCGGCCAGGCGCGAACGCCAATTGCCCGGCTGGCGCGGACGCAGGCGTTTGGCGTCGAAACCGTCGGATATTTTCATTCCGATTTCCTCAGTGAATATCCGGTTTTGGACCGAAAGTCGTGGAGGTGGTTCCGCGCGCCAAGGGTCAGATCAGACTGTTGGTAGGGGTCACGCAGGCAAAGTTGTCGGCCATGATCGCCATTTCAGTCTGCTGGATCTGTGCGGCGGGGATCACGCCATCCTTGAACGGCAGGTCGCGGGTGGCGCAGGCGTCTTCGACCAGGGTGCAGCGGTAGCCGTAGTCTTTGGCGCGGCGCACGGTGGTGCTGACGCTGGAGTGGCTCATGAAGCCGCAGACGATCAGGTCGAGGTGGCCGAGGTTCTGCAGGGTTTCATGCAGGCTGGTGTTCTTGAAGGCGTTGGGCATGCGCTTTTCGATGATGACTTCATCGCCCTGTGGCTCGAGGCCTGGGATGAATTCGCCGCGCGCACCCTGAGGATCGAACAGACCGCCGACGGTGCCCAGGTGACGCACGTGAATCACCGGACGACCGGCCTTGCGCGCCGCGTCGAGCAGTTTGCCGATGTTCGCCACTGCCTCGTCCATGCCCGACAGCGCCAGGGGACCGCTCAGGTACTCTTTCTGCGCATCGATAATGATCAGGCTGGCGTTGCTCAGTTTGGCGGGCGGATAGCCACGTCCGCTGAGGTGGAACATCGTCATTGGAACAGACATCAGGGGCTCCTTCGGGTAGGGCTTTTTACCTATTCTCCCCTGCTTGGACACTTATGTGAATCGCTTAGCGTACAAGTGGCGTGGTTAGTGGCTCTCAGCCATGTCAGCCAATCGCCCGTCGATGCAATTGCGGCCACTTGTTGCGCGAGGCTGGTAGAATCGCCGGTCGTCTTCCAAGGAGTCTGCCGTGATCACTTCCCGCCTGCGCACACTGCGCGACCACATTCGCTGGGCCGTCAGCCGCTTCCACGAGCATGAGTTGTTCTTCGGCCATGGTGCCGACAACGCGTGGGACGAGGCTCGGTTGCTGGTGCTGGGAGCGGTTCACCTGCCTTGGGAAGTGGCTGACAGCTATCTGGATTGCCGCCTGGAAGACGACGAACTGGTGAAGCTGCAACGCCTGCTCAAGCGCCGCATCGAAGACCGCGTGCCGACCGCTTATCTGCTGGGCGAGGCGTGGTTCTGCGGGATGTCGTTCATCGTCGATGAGCGTGTGCTGGTGCCGCGTTCGCCGATCGGCGAACTGATCGAAAAGCGCTTCGAGCCGTGGCTGGCCGACGAGCCGGCGCGCATTCTCGACCTGTGCACCGGTTCAGGTTGCATCGGTATCGTCAGTGCCGAAGTCTTCCCCGACGCCGAAGTGGTGTTGGCCGACCTGTCTTTCGAAGCGCTCGAAGTGGCCAACCAGAACATTGAGCGACATGGCCTGGAACAGCGCGTCTACACCGTCCAGGGTGACGGTTTCGCCGGTCTCCCGGCGCAGCGTTTCGACCTGATCCTGTCCAACCCGCCATATGTCGATGCCGAAGATTTCGCCGACATGCCGGCCGAGTATCAGCACGAACCGGAGCTGGGTCTGGCCTGTGGCAACGATGGTCTGGATCTGGTGCGGCGCATGCTGGCCGAGGCGGCGGATCACCTGACCGAAAAGGGCTTGCTGATTGTCGAGGTCGGCAACAGCCAGGTGCATGTCGAGCAGTTGTACCCGGAAGTGGATTTCGCCTGGCTGGAGTTCGAGCGCGGCGGTCACGGCGTGTTCATGCTCACTGCCGAGCAATGCCGCCAGCATCAGGCGCTGTTCGCTTCGCGGGGCTGATGATGTTGTTGCGCGGGACGGCGTGTCAGCCAGTCCCGCGCTTCGCCCTCAGCGGTGGGTGGCGATCCAGATCAGCAAGCCGGCCTGGAACACTGCGAACGCCACCAGGCAGGTGATGGTGAACCGCAGGCCGCTGTCTTCGCGCCGGTACTTGGAAACCCGCTCGTCGCGCTCGCGCAGTTGCGCTTCCTTCTCCTGCAACTTCTGATCGGCCTGCTGCAACATGTTGGCCGCTTCGATGATCTCGACCCGCTGCAGCTTGTCGGTATTCCAGCCGCCTTTCAGCTCGCCGACCTGGGTTTCGACGTAGCGGCCCTTGAGGTGCTGGGCGTCGGCGTACTCGACTTCCACGCCGTGGCTACGCAGGACATGGTCGCGGCGCAGGCGGGTGTCTTCGTTGAGTGCGTCCTTGTTCGCCAGGGCGCCGCCCTCGAGCCGGTAGTGCGACCACTTGCGCTGTGCCCACTGCACGGCCTGGGCCCGCATGAAACGGCCGATTCCGCGGTTCCGTGGTTCGATCTGCAAGCCGCTGTCGGGGCCGATGGTCACCAGGCGCTTGTCGTGGTCGACACGGATATCCAGCACGTTCTGTTCTTTGCGCACTTTCTGCCCGGGCAAACGGATTTCCATGCGCAGCAGGCTGTGTTCCTTGCTGTGGCGCTCGGCATGGCCGAACTCGACGAAACGCAACGGACGCGCGCCGCTGTTGCGGTCGGTCGGCAGCGGCGCCAGGCGCAGCAACTGGAAATGTTCGGGTGCCAGGTCCGCCCAGGGCAGCGGGGCGGCTTCCGGAACAACCGGTTCGTCGGCCGCTGCGGTAGCGTCCTGGGTGGGTGCATCAGTCATCACAGGGTCCTCGTGTGCGCAACAGGCCGTCTACGGTGACAGCGCCTGCATCGGATTTATCGGCCGATTCGTCGAGGACTGGAGCCCGATTTGCTCAGGCGGATGTCAACTGCCGCACAAAAACCACGATCCGTTCGCCCAGTGCGCTGGCCAGGGGCAGTGCCGGATTGGTGTAGCTGTCGCGCTGCTGGCCCATGCCTGGCGGACTGATGCGCAGCATGTGGTTCATGCCATCGATCAGCGCAAGCTGCGCATCGGGCTTGGCCGCCTGCAGGGCCTTGGCGTCGGCCGGGCTGACCTGGATGTCGTTGCGGCCCTGAATGATCAGCGCCGGAATCTGCAAGCGTGCGAAGGCCGCCGCCGGGTCCTGGCGGAACAACGAAATCAGATAAGGCTGCACGCTGGGGCGCAGGGTATTGGCGAGTGCCGGCGGCACGTTGCTGCTCGGCTGGCCGGCCTTGAGTTGATCGATCACCTGTTGCGCTTGCTTGAGTTGGGCCGGGGGCAGGCGTTCGGCCAGTTGTTCGCGCAGCACCTGGTCTACCGGACGGCCGCTGCCGGCCAGGGCGATCACCGCGCTGGCGCCGGCCGGCTCCGCAGCCAGGCTGGCGATCAGTGCGCCTTCGCTATGACCGAGCAGGATCAGCGGGCCGAAGCGTGGGTCGGCTTTGATCTTGTGGCTCCAGGCCACGGCGTCGGCGACATAGCGCTCGACGCTCAATTGACGCTCGTCCGGGGTCGCCGCCAGGCTCTCGGCAACGCCGCGCTTGTCATAGCGCACGCTGGCGATGCCCTGGGCAGCCAGTTGCAGGGCCAGGCGCTTGAGAATGTCGATGCGCCCGACTGCAGGGTTGTTGCCGTCGCGGTCGGTGGGGCCGGAGCCTGCGATGATCAGCACCACCGGCGGCGGGGTGTCGCCGCGCGGCAGCAGCAGGCTGCCATGAAGAATGCCCTGGCCGGTGTCGAGGCTGACCGGGCGCTGGAACACGGCGGGGGCGGCGGCCTGGGCGAGGCCGGAAACGATCAGGAGGAGCAGGACGGCGAGGCGCGACATCATCGGGCTACATGCGGGGGGATGCCGGGTGGACCTGACCCCGTGCAGAAGGTTCGCCAGCAGGGATGAACTGAATGGTTAGCCTGCGTATACTGGCGGCCTTGTTCAAATCAGGCTGATTCGCGGAGCGTCCTGCATGTCCGGCAATACCTACGGCAAGCTGTTCACTGTCACCACCGCTGGCGAAAGCCATGGTCCGGCGTTGGTCGCCATTGTCGATGGCTGCCCGCCGGGTCTGGAGATTTCTCTGGAAGACCTGCAGCGCGACCTGGACCGGCGCAAGCCCGGCACCAGCCGCCACACCACCCAGCGCCAGGAAGCCGACGAGGTCGAGATTCTCTCCGGCGTCTTCGAAGGCCGTACCACTGGCTGCTCCATCGGCCTGCTGATCCGCAACACCGACCAGAAGTCCAAGGACTACTCGGCGATCAAGGATCTGTTCCGCCCGGCCCATGCCGACTACACCTCCCACCACAAGTACGGCGAGCGCGACTACCGCGGCGGTGGCCGCAGCTCGGCACGCGAAACCGCCATGCGCGTGGCCGCCGGTGCCATTGCCAAGAAATACCTGGCCAGCCAGGGCATCCGCATTCGTGGCTACATGAGCCAGCTCGGCCCGATCGAAATCCCGTTCAAGACCTGGGATTCGGTGGAACAGAACGCGTTCTTCAGCCCGGACCCGGACAAGGTCCCGGAACTGGAGGCGTACATGGACCAGTTGCGCCGTGACCAGGATTCGGTCGGCGCGAAGATCACCGTGGTCGCCGAGGGTGTGATGCCCGGTCTGGGCGAGCCGATCTTCGACCGCCTCGACGCCGAACTGGCCCATGCCCTGATGAGCATCAACGCGGTCAAGGGTGTGGAAATCGGCGCCGGCTTCGCCTCGGTTGCCCAGCGCGGCACCGAGCACCGCGACGAGATGACGCCCGAAGGCTTCCTCAGCAATAACGCTGGCGGCATCCTCGGCGGCATTTCCTCGGGCCAGCCGATCGTCGCTCACCTGGCGCTCAAGCCGACCTCCAGCATCACCACGCCGGGCCGTTCCATCGACAAGGATGGCAATCCGGTGGACGTCATCACCAAGGGCCGTCATGACCCGTGCGTCGGGATCCGCGCCACGCCGATCGCCGAAGCGATGATGGCGATCGTGCTGATGGACCACCTGCTGCGCCATCGCGGACAGAACGCTGACGTACGTGTGAGCACCCCGGTACTGGGCCAGCTCTGATGCCCCGCACTGCCCATCGCGCCACGGCTCTTTAGCCGTGGCGTTGCCTTACTGGCGCCTGTCCAGTTTCTACCTCTTCTACTTCGCCCTGCTCGGGTCTACCGCGCCGTTCCTGGCGCTGTATTTCGATCACCTCGGGTTTTCCAGCGCACGCATCGGCGAGCTGGTGGCCATTCCCATGCTGATGCGTTGCGTGGCGCCAAACCTGTGGGGCTGGCTGGGCGACCGCAGCGGCCAGCGCCTGTTGATCGTGCGCCTCGGCGCGCTGTGCACCCTGGCCAGTTTCGCGCTGATCTTCGTCGACAAGAGCTACGCCTGGCTGGCGCTGGTCATGGCGTTGCACGCATTCTTCTGGCATGCCGTGCTACCGCAGTTCGAAGTCATTACCCTCGCGCACCTGCAAGGCCAGACCGGCCGCTACAGCCAGGTGCGGCTCTGGGGATCGATCGGTTTTATCCTCACCGTGGTCGGCCTGGGTCGACTGTTCGAGTGGTTGAGCCTGGATATCTACCCGGTGGCGCTGGTGTGCATCATGGCCGGCATTGTTCTGGCCAGCTTGTGGGTGCCCAATGCCCAGCCTGTGGAGCAGGCCGAGCGTCCGTCCGGTGGCGGCTTCCTCAAGCAACTGACCCGCCCCGGCGTGCTGGCGTTCTACACCTGCGTGGCGTTGATGCAGCTCAGCCACGGTCCGTACTACACCTTCCTGACCCTGCACCTGGAAAGCCTCGGCTACAGCCGTGGCACCATCGGCATGCTGTGGGCGCTGGGGGTGCTGGCCGAGGTGTTGCTGTTCATGGTGATGAGCCGGATCCTCGCGCGGGTGTCATTGCGCCGGGTGCTGCTGGCGAGTTTCCTGTTGGCGGCGCTGCGCTGGCTGTTGCTGGGCAGTTTTGCCGAGCACTTGCTGGTGCTGCTGTTCGCCCAGTTGCTGCACGCGGCAACCTTCGGCAGTTTCCACGCCACCTGCATCGCTTTCGTCCAGCGCAGTTTCGGCGCGCGCCAGCAGGGCCAGGGCCAGGCGTTCTACGCTGCGTTGTCCGGCACCGGCGGCGCCTTGGGCGCGCTGTATGCGGGCTATAGCTGGAAGGCTCTGGGCCCGGGTATCACCTTTAGTATTGCCGCCGTCGCGGCGCTGGCCGCAGCCGTTATCATTGCGACCCGGTTGAAAGAGGACGCTATCTAGCGTCCGCGTCATGTCATGAAAAAACAGGAGTTGCCCTTGAGCATCCTCAGCGTTTATCACCAGTCCACCCCGGATACCCCCAACAAAGTCCTGACCCACGATGACGATATCGCCGCGACACTGGCCGAGCAGGGCGTGCGCTTCGAACAGCGGGAAGTGGCCGAGCGGATCCGCCCGGGGACTGCCGCAGAGGAGGTGATCGCGCTGCTGGATCAACAACTCCAGGCGCTGAAAGCCGAGTGTGGCGCGGTGATGGAGGTGTTCAGCGTCAATCCCGAACATCCGCAGAAGGATGAACTGCGTGCCGGCTGGATCGACGAGCGCCGTCATTCGGCAAAGGGCGCGCACTTTGTCATTAGCGGGCGCGGCCTGCTGAATCTGCGAATCGGCGATTACGTGTATGCGCTGGTGGCGGAGCGGGGCGCTCTGGTCAGCGTTCCGGCGGGGACTGCGCACTGGTTCGATATCGGCGAGCAGCCGAATCTGGTGCTGGTGCGGTTGTTCGAGAATGAGGGCGGGCGGGCGCTGGAATTGACGGGAGATGAAAGTGCCCGGTTGTATCCGGGGCTGGATGACACGTTCTAAACCTTCACGTTCTTCATTGCTGCGGTTCGGCGCTCCGACAAGCCAGCGCCCACAAGGTCCGGTGAATCCTGTACCTGTGGGGGCTGGCTTGTCGGGGCGCCGAACCGCAGCGATGCATTCAGCTCAACGATAAGTCGGCAGTGCAAAGCGCTGCTGGCTTTGCAGCATCGAAATCACCGGCAATTCACTGGCCTGTTCGGCCAGGTCACGGCGAATGGCGCTGATGGCCCACGACAGTTGTTCGGCGCTGTGCAGTTGGGCGTAGGAAATCGAGCGTTTGACCTGTGTGCCGTCGGCAGCACGCAGCGTCAGCAGGATGCCGCCATCAGGGCGGGCTTGAGTGGCCACTTGGTAGGCAGAGAATACCGAGGCGAATTTTTCCTGAATGAGGTCCATATCAGCTCCTGGCTGTGGGTGGCAGACATGGAGTGATGGGTGCAGCGACTGTGCCAGCTTTTTGGTAATTAAAAATTCGTTATAAATCAGTTACTTATTGTTTTGTGGCAATAAGGCCGCCGTGCATTGTGCAAGGTCGTGCATTTTGCACAGTGCATTTTGCAAGGGTCGTCCGCCCTCGCGTTTTTTCTGCCGACGCTATGGAATTATCCACAGCGATTGCGGGACCAATCCTCACAAGACTTGGGCTTTATCCCCGTCAGGAGGTTCCGTATGTCCGATCAACGTCAGCCCGTCACCATGGACGCCGATGAAGCCGCTGCCTTTGCCGCGGAGGTCTTCGACCGAGCCCGCCAGGGCGATGCGCCGATGCTTGCCCGCCTGCTGGAGAACGGTCTGCCAGCCAATTTGCGCAATCAGAAGGGCGACACACTGCTGATGCTCGCCAGTTATCACGGTCATCTGGAAGCGGCGCGGGTGCTGTTGCAGCATGGCGCCGATCCGGCCATCTCCAACGACAATAACCAACAGCCGTTGGCGGGCGCGGCGTTCAAGGGAAACCTGGAAATGGTCCGGCTGCTGGTGGAGCAGGGTGCCGAGCCGGATGCGGCCGCAGGCGACGGGCGCACGGCGTTGATGATGGCGGCGATGTTCAACCGCACAGCGATCGTTGACTACCTGCTGGCGCAGGGCGCCGACCCCAAGCGCCGCGACGCCCGTGGCATTGATGCCCTCGGCGCCGCCCAGGCCATGGGCGCCGCTGACACCACGCAGCAGTTGCAAGCGCTGGCCTAACCGGCGGGAGGCTTTTGCGGCTATCCTTGGCGACTTTTTTCCAGCGTCGCAGGGCCTCTCATGAAAAACCAACTGGTCGAACTCCTTGGCAAAATCAGCTCCGGCTGCATGACCGAGCAGGACATCGAGCGGATCGCCGACGAAGCGGTGCAGGCCTATGCCGACCCTGCGGGCTTCCTCGCCGCCAACCCCGATATCAACTACGACGACACCTTCCCGATCCCGCTGGGTGAATGGGTGGTGGTGGGCAGCCTGCCGGACACCGTGCTGTTCCAGGCCGACAGTTACCAGGACCTGCTCGCGCAGATCACCGATTCGTTTGACCAGAGCGTCCCGTTCAATATCAAACCCAAGCAACTGGCCAAGGTCGAGGCGCTCACCGCGCTCAACCGCCTCCAGATCCAGATGGGCAGCATGAACAAGGAAGCCGGTGGCTATGTGCTGATGAACTTCAGCCAGTTGCTGGACGACGAGTTGCAGATGGTGCTGGTGTGCGGCAACGACCTGCCGCGGGTGCTGGAACTGTGCGCCGAACTGAACATCACCGCAGCGCCGGCCCTGGAAGCGCTGCGGGTGGCGCTGCACGTTTAACCCAGCGCGGTATCGAGGAACATCATCACCGCGAAGCCGCCCATCAGGCCGAGGGTCGCCGAGGTCTGATGGCCATTGCGGTGGGTTTCCGGGATGACTTCATGGGACACCACGAAGATCATCGCGCCCGCCGCCAGGCCCATGCTCACCGGGTAGGCGATGGCGAAACCGCTGGAAATCCCCAGGCCGATCACCGCGCCAATCGGCTCCATCAGACCCGAGCCAACCGCCACCAGCGCCGCCTTCAATGTTGACAGCCCCGTGGCGCGCAGCGCCAGGGCCACCGCCAGGCCTTCGGGAATGTCCTGAATGGCGATGGCGCTGGTCAGCGGCAGGCCGACACTCAGGTCACCCGTGGTAAAGCTCACGCCGATGGCCATGCCCTCGGGGAGGTTGTGCAAGGTGATCGCCAGCACGAACAGCCAGACCCGATTGATCCGCTCGGCCTGCGGGCCGCAAGGGCCAGTGCTTTCGTGTTCGTGCGGGGTGAAGCGGTCCAGGCCAAGCATCAGCAGCACGCCAAGGCCCATGCCGACCACCACCGTCAGGGCCGCGTAGGGGCCGCTGCCGGTAATCTCCCGGGCGGCGTCGAGGCCCGGCAGGATCAATGAAAACGAGCTGGCGGCGAGCATCATCCCGGCGGCGAAGCCGAGCATCACGTCCTGCATCCGGCTGCTGATATCGCGCAGCACGATGGCCAGCAATGCGCCCAGGGCGGTGGCGGAGAAACCGGCCAGCCCGCCGAGCAGGGCCATGTGCAGGTTTTCCTGGTGGTCACCGTGAATCGCGTTCCAGGCGCTGGCGCCCATCAGCCAGAGCACCGCCAGCAGGCTCAGACCCAGGCCGGCACTCATCCAGGGCGAGGATTGCGCCTGCTGCAGCCACGCGGTGTAGAGCGGCACGGGGGCGGAGTGGCTGTGGCTGGACGTCGAGGGCATAACGCATTTCTCCGAAAGGCAATGGCGCGAGTGTAAGCACAGCGGCAGGGCGGAGCCGAAGCAAACGCGTCTATCAGGCCAATAGCCAGCTATCCTGAAGGCTCACTCATACATGGGAGCTTCATCATGGGTTCCGCGTTCAACGGGCTGGTTGGCCTGATCATTCTGGCCCTGGATATCTGGGCGATCATCAACGTGCTCAAGAGCAGCGCCGGGGTTGGCGCCAAGGTGCTGTGGATCCTGCTGATCCTGCTGTTGCCGGTGCTCGGCCTGATTATCTGGGCCATCGCCGGGCCGCGGGGGAATGTGCGGCTGTAGGCCGGTTCAGATCAGCCAAGCGCCTTCCAGTTGCAGCAACAGTTGCTTGCGCTCAAGGCCGCCGGCAAAACCGGTGAGGCTGCCATCGCTGCCGATCACCCGGTGGCAGGGCACGATCACTGCGATGGGGTTGGCGCCATTGGCCGTGCCGACGGCCCGGATCGCCTTGGGCCGGTCGATGGTGCGGGCCAGTTCGGCGTAGCTGGTGGTGGTGCCGTAGGGGATATTCACCAGCGCGCGCCAGACGTCCTGTTGAAACGGCGTGCCGCGGGCGGCAAGGCGCAGTTCGAAGCGCTCGCGCTTGTGGGCGAAATACTCGTCCAGTTGCCGCGCCACGTCGTCGAGCTGGCTGTCGGCCTGGCGCCAGGTGGCGTCCAGTTCCCAGGGGTGGGCGCTGTCCATGTGCAGAAGGTGCAAGCCTTGTTCGTCGCCCGCCAGCAGTAACTGGCCAATGGGGCTGGGGTGATAGCGATAGTGCATGTGGGTGGGCTCTTTGCTTGAGAGGGCAATAAAGATAGCCTGATCCGCGGCCCCGGTGTTCTCAACGAAATTTTCACAATCGATTGCAGACAATCCGCGCGCGCAATTATCCATTCGCCTAATGGTTCGGCACTTTTCGGGTATAACCCGAGCCGCTGCCGCCGCTTCGCGTCAATGCCTTCCACAACCGAATCCCAGGGATCTTCCAATTCA
Source organism: Pseudomonas sp. Marseille-P9899 (assembly GCF_903166565.1). Lineage (NCBI taxonomy): Bacteria > Pseudomonadati > Pseudomonadota > Gammaproteobacteria > Pseudomonadales > Pseudomonadaceae > Pseudomonas > Pseudomonas sp. Marseille-P9899. Next base: position 171,037 of record NZ_CAESCG010000009.1, on the reverse strand, counting down.
TGGCTAATACGGACGCCTTGAGTCAACAGCGGGCTGCTTCGCGCCTGTTGCAACCAACGGTCAAATCACACCTGCTCTATACCCTGCTGTGCGGCCTGGCGATCATGGCGATGCTCAGCCTGGTACGGCTTGCGTTGCTGGCCTACAACAGCGACATGGTTGGCGACACGCCGTCGTCCACTGTCGTGGAAGGTTTCCTCAACGGCCTGCGTTTCGACCTGCGGGTGGTGGTGTACCTGAGCATTCCGCTGCTGCTGGCGATCCTCAGTGCGCGGGCGATGGCGGCGCGCGGTTTCTTCCGCCTGTGGCTGACCCTGACCTCCAGCATCGTGCTGTTCCTCGGCCTGGTGGAGATGGACTTCTACCGCGAGTTCCACCAGCGCCTCAACGGCTTGGTATTCCAGTACATCAAGGAAGACCCGAAGACCGTCGGCAGCATGCTGTGGTACGGCTTCCCGGTAGTGCGCTACCTGCTGGCGTGGGTCGGCGGCACGATCGTGATGAGCCTGGCGTTCAAAGGCATCGACCGTCTGACCCGGCCCCGTGGCGAGTACCAGAGCAACCTCGCCGGTGCTCGCAGCGTGGCGCCGTGGTACGTGCGCGGCGTGGTGTTCTTCATGATCCTGCTGGTGGCCGTGATTGCCGCCCGTGGCACCCTGCGCCAAGGCCCGCCCATGCGTTGGGGTGATGCCTTCACCACCGACTCGAACTTCGTCAACCAACTGGGCCTCAACGGCACCCTGACCCTGATCGATGCCGCCAAGAGCCGCATGTCCGAAGACCGCGACAACATCTGGAAGTCGACCCTCGATCAGAAGGTCGCCCAGGACACCGTGCGCCAGATGCTGCTGACGCCGAGCGACAAGCTGGTCGACGCCGACAGCGCCGCGATTCGCCGTGACTTCACGCCGCCGGCCGAGAACACCCTGCCGATCAAGAACGTCGTGGTCATCCTGATGGAGAGTTTCGCCGGCCATTCCGTCGGCGCGCTGGGGGCTTCGGGCAACATCACCCCGTACTTCGACAAACTGGCCGAGGAAGGCCTGCTGTTCGACCGCTTCTTCTCCAACGGCACCCATACCCACCAGGGCATGTTCGCCACCATGGCCTGCTTCCCGAACCTGCCGGGCTTCGAATACCTGATGCAGACCCCGGAAGGCGGCCACAAACTGTCGGGCCTGCCGGCGCTGCTCAGTGCGCGGAAATACGACGACGTCTACGTCTACAACGGTGACTTTGCCTGGGACAACCAGTCCGGTTTCTTCGGCAACCAGGGCATGACCACCTTCATCGGCCGCAATGACTTCGTCAATCCGGTGTTCTCCGACCCGACCTGGGGCGTGTCCGACCAGGACATGTTCGACCGTGGTAACCAGGAACTGGCGAACAACTATGGCAAGAAACCGTTCTATGCCTTGCTCCAGACCCTGTCCAACCACACCCCATATGCCCTGCCGAACGACCTGCCGGTCGAGCCGGTGACCGGCCATGGTCGCCTGGACGAACACCTCACCGCCATGCGTTATTCCGACTGGGCCCTGGGCCAGTTCTTCGAGAAGGCGCGCAAGGAGCCGTACTTCAAGGAAACCCTGTTCGTCATCGTCGGTGACCATGGCTTCGGCAATAACCAGCAGGTCACCGAGCTGGACCTGGGCCGCTTCAACGTGCCGCTGTTGCTGATCGCACCGGGCATCCAGGACAAGTTCGGCAAGCGCAATCACACCGTCGGCACCCAGATCGACATCGTGCCGACCGTCATGGGCCGCCTGGGTGGCGAAACCCGTCACCAGTGCTGGGGGCGTGACTTGCTCAACCTGCCGGAAGGCGACCAGGGCATCGGCATGATCAAGCCTTCGGGCAGCGAGCAGATCGTCGGTCTGATCCAGGGTGATCGCGTGCTGATCGAGTCCAAGGACATGTCGCCGCGCCTGTACCGTTATCAGTTGGGCAGCGAGTTCAAGGCTGAGTTGATCGAGCATCCGGAGCAGGACGCCATGCTCAAGAAACTCGAATCCTTCATCCAGACCGCAACCAAGAGCCTGCTGGACAATACCGCCGGTGTTGTCCACGGCATCCCGGACTGATCGCCCTGGCGTAATCCGTTCGTTGCACAAGACCCCGGCCTGGCCGGGGTTTTTTATGGGGGCGCCGCCGGGCCAACCGACTTGAACAATGTCCGCAGGCGAGGGTCAACGGAAGACAGGCTGGAAACACTCCTGTACCTGCCATCGAGGACACGCCAGATGAAAGAGTGGGAAATCACTTTTGTGGACCAGAAGGGCGAACGCACTTCGTTGTTGCTTGCCGCCGCGGACCGCCCGAGCATTGAAGACGCAGCGCGGCGGATCAGGGGCCACCTGTTCCCGGTCATGGATGAACTCGACCTCAATGATTTCCAGGACCGTGCCGACTGTCCGACCGCGAAATGGCTGAAGGAACAGAACGGGGTGGAGATCACCGACATCACTGAACGGAGCTGAATCCACAGGCTGGCTGGCGTTGTGCCTCACCAGCCGCTACGCTGCATGCAGGGCCGTCGGTTATTGCGCCGGCCCTTGTCTCCCATTACCGCTACATTCATTACCGCAACATTGCTGCATTCGCTCGAGAACCCCACCCGCGTCCCGCGCCAGGGGTAAGTGCGCAAGCACTGAAAGTCTATCCATCGTGATTGAGGAGGACGATTCATGAGCAACTTGTACGAGGACATCAGCAGCACGGTATTGCGCCGCATGAAAGAAGGCGGTTTCAACTTCGCACAAATCCATCCAATCGAGTTCTATGCGGTATTCCCGGACGAGGAACGGGCGCGCAGGGCTGCAGGAAAGTTCCGGGGAGAGTCGTTGTGTGCCCAGGTGCATGAAAGTGACGATGGCTGGCAACTGGAACTGAGCAAGATCATGTACGCCACGTATGGTGGCATCGACGAATTCGAACAGGATTTCGAAGCCGTGGTCGTGCCACTGGGCGGTGAAGCTCAGGGCTGGGGAGTGAAGCAGGAGCGCGCGGTAACCTGAAATGCACCCCGGGGCGGCCAGGCCGTCCCGGGAACCCACACGCTTCGCAATGAAGCGCGTGCCCCATTCGCGTGGGGCTGGCTGCACAAGTCTGGTGCGGCGTCTTTTCCTGAATTCCCCAACCCGTTGATTGAAAAGGATTAATTCCGCTGGCACGGGCTTTGCGACAGTGCCTGTGCACGGGTGACAAGGAGTTCGGCATGATTCGCACGTTCTATGATGAGATGTACGCCGCCGACGGTCAGCTCCGTCCGCATTATCGGGAATTCGCCCGCTGGCTGGCGCAGACGCCGCCTGAGCAAGTGGCGCAACGCCGCCGCGAGGCGGACCTGCTGTTCCACCGCGCCGGCATCACCTTCACGCTGTACGGGGACGAGCAGGGCACTGAGCGCCTGATCCCTTTCGACACCATTCCGCGGGCCATCCCGGCCAGCGAATGGCGGGTGGTAGAGCGCGGCTGCATCCAGCGCGTCAAGGCGCTGAACATGTTTCTCGCCGACCTCTACCATGACCAGCGCATCCTGCGCGCCGGGATCATTCCCGCCGAGCAGGTGCTGGCCAACGATCAATACCAACTGGCAATGCAGGGCCTGAACCTGCACCGCGACATCTACGCGCACATTTCCGGGGTCGACCTGGTTCGCGACAGCGACGGCAGCTATTACGTCCTCGAAGACAACCTGCGCACGCCCAGCGGTGTCAGCTACATGCTCGAAGACCGCAAGATGATGATGCGGCTGTTTCCCGAACTGTTCGCCGCCCAGCGCATCGCACCGATCGACCACTACCCGAACCTGTTGCTCGACACCCTGAAAAGCTCCAGTCCGCTGGATAACCCCAGCGTTGTGGTGCTGACCCCGGGGCGGTTCAACAGCGCGTTCTTCGAACACGCCTTTCTCGCTCGCGAGATGGGTGTGGAACTGGTGGAAGGCGCGGACCTGTTCGTTCGCGACGAGCGGGTATTCATGCGCACCACCGACGGCCCCAAGCCGGTCGACGTGATCTATCGCCGGCTGGACGACGCCTTCCTCGATCCGCTGGCATTCAACCCCGACTCCATGCTCGGCGTGCCCGGCCTGCTGTCGGCCTACCGCTGCGGCAACGTGGTGCTGGCCAACGCCATCGGCACCGGGGTGGCCGACGACAAGTCGGTCTATCCCTACGTCACCGAGATGATCCGTTTCTACCTGGACGAAGAACCGATCCTGAAGAATGTGCCGACCTGGCAATGCCGCAAGCCGGAAGAGCTTTCCCACGTGCTGGCCAACCTGCCGGACCTGGTGGTCAAGGAAACCCAGGGCTCTGGCGGCTACGGCATGCTGGTGGGGCCGGCGTCGACCAAGGCGGAAATCGCCGCTTTCGCCGAACGCATCAAGGCCCGTCCGGCCGCCTATATCGCCCAGCCGACCCTGTCGCTGTCGACCTGCCCGACCTTCGTCGAGAACGGCATTGCGCCACGGCACATCGACCTGCGTCCGTTCGTCCTGGCCGGCCGGGAGACCCGCGTGGTGCCCGGCGGCCTGACGCGGGTGGCGCTGCGCGAGGGCTCGCTGGTGGTGAACTCGTCCCAGGGGGGCGGTACCAAGGACACCTGGGTGGTCGAGGATTGAATCATGCTCAGTAGAACGGCTTCGGACCTGTATTGGATGTCCCGTTATCTGGAGCGGGCGGAAAACCTCGCGCGGATGCTCGATGTCAGTTATTCGCTGTCGCTGATGCCGCAGGACGGTCGCGGCGATGGCCTGGACGAAATGGCGCTGGCGCTGCGCATCACCGGCACCCTGGACGATTACCTGGGCCGGCATGGGCAACTGCACGCCGAGCGTCTGTTGCACTTTTTTGCCCTCGACCCGGAAAACCCGGCCAGCATCTACAGCTGCCTGGGCGCCGCGCGGGCCAGCGCCCATGCGGTGCGTGGGCGGATTACCGCGGACATGTGGGAAAACATCAACGCCACCTGGCTGGAGATTCGCGGCATCGCCGAGCAAGGCCTGGGACGCTATGGCATGAGTCGCTTCTGCGAGTGGATCAAGGAGCGCTCGCACCTGTTCCGCGGCGCCACCTACGGCACCATCATGCGCAACGACGCTTTCCGCTTCATTCGCCTGGGCACCTTCATCGAGCGGGCCGACAACACCCTGCGCCTGCTCGACGCCCGCTACGAGATGTTCGGCGAGGACGCCGAAACCGTCAGCGACAGCTCTGCCCGCGGTTATTACCAGTGGAGCGCCTTGCTCCGCGCGCTGTCCTCGTTCGAGGCCTATACCGAGATCTACCGCGACGCTCCCACGGGGCGCCATGTTGCCGAACTCTTGCTCCTGCGTGCCGATGTCCCCCGTTCCCTGCGTGCCTGCACGGAAGAAATCGACCAGATCCTCGCCAGCCTGCCCGGCGCCAACGGCCGTCCGGCCCAGCGCCTGGCTGCGGAAGTGGATGCCCGTCTGCGCTATACCGGCATCGACGAAATCCTTTCGCAAGGGCTGCATCCCTGGTTGAACCACTACATTCCGCTGGTGCGTGAGTTGGGCAACGCCATTCACAGCGCTTACCTGGAGGTCGTATGAGACTGACCATTAGCCACGAAACCGCCTACCACTACGAAGACCAGGTGCGGACCAGCATCCAGTACCTGCGCCTGACGCCCCCGGACAACGAGCGCCAGCAGGTGCTGCAATGGGAACTGGACCTGCCGCGTCCCGCGCAGGCCCGGCGCGATCCGTTCGGCAATATCCTGCATGTGCTCAGCCTGGAAGAACCGCATGCCGACCTGCTGATCGCCGCGCGCGGTGAAGTCGAGATCGACCCGACCCGCGAAGCCGAGCACGAATCGCAGTCACCCTTGCCGTTCCTGCGCTTCACCCGCCTGACCGAGGCCGACGAGGCGCTGCGTGGGTTTGCCGGCCAGCAGTGCGGGCAACGCCGTGATCGCAGCGCGCTGATCGAGATGATGGGGGCGCTGCATGAGCGCATGGCCTATCGCCCCGGTGCCACTGCGGTGGATACCAGCGCCGCCCAGGCCTTCGCCGGTGGTGCGGGGGTCTGCCAGGACCACGCCCACGCCTTTATCGCCTGCGCCCGCAGCCTGCTGGTGCCGGCGCGTTATGTGTCCGGCTACCTGTTCGACAATGACAGCCAGCACATGGCCAGCCACGCCTGGGCCGAGGCCTGGCTGGACGGCGCCTGGTACAGCTTCGATGTGACCAACCAGCTTGCGGTACCCGAGCGCCATCTGAAGCTGGCGGTGGGCCTGGATTACCTCGACGCCTGCCCGGTACGCGGCATGCGCCGGGGCGGCGGGTACGAGCAGATGCACGCTAACGTGCTGGTGACATCCGGGTTTTCGGCGCAGCAGTAAGCGTCAGAGTTTGCGTTTGGCCATGTGGCCGAGGTAGGCGAGCAGGGCGTCGAGGTCGGCGTCCGGCAGTATGCTTGCGCTGAAGCCGGGCATCCGCGCTTGCGGCCACTGGCGCAGACTCTGCGGGTCGCGGATATAGCGACGGAGAAACTCGGGTCGGAAGTATTCGGTGGGGTTGTAGGGCAGGTTCAGGTCCGGACCGAACTGGGCATCGCCGGCGCCGTTGAGGCGGTGGCAGGCCAGGCAGTTCTTCTGGAACAGGGCGAAGCCGCGGCTCACCGGGTCATTCGCTGCCAGGCCGGGTGCCGGGAGCAGGGCGGGAAACCGCTCGGCCACCGGCGGCAGGCGACGGATGCTGGCGACCTGGAAGGGCCATTGCTCGGGGCTGATATTACCGGCCTCGGGGTGCGTCCAGACCAGATAGAAGGGACCGGCGCCGGGTTTGTCCTTGGCCAGTGGCGGCCACGGGTGAGCCGGGTCTTCCACCGCCAGCCAGGCTTGTGCCGGTCCTTGCTTGAGCAACGCGGCGGCGGGCATTTCGGCAGCGAAGCCATCGAGGGCCACGGCCTGCAGATGGTCATCCGGCTTGATCCCTTCCAGCAGGACCGCCAAAGGCACCGCGCGATACGTCATGGGCTTCTTGTACGACACATCCTGCTCGATACGGATGTCCCGGGCCTGCGGGTGCTGGAGCAGCTCCGCGGTTTGCCATTGCTTGTCGCTGTCGCCGAGTTGGAGGGTCAATTGCGCCGCGTGCAACGGCAGGCTCAGCACGCTGAGCAGGAGGGCGAAGCGAAGGCGCATGGACGGTCTCCAACCAGTGAGGGTCGGCAGCATATACCAGAGCGCAGGAACGCTGAGAATACCGGGCGCGATCAGCCGAACAGGCGCGTGAGGTTCGGCAGGATCAGCAGCAGTGTGGTGGCGAACAGAATGAGTCCGGCCTGACGTACTTTGTGTTGTTTGAACATGGCTGACTGCCTTCTTGTTGTTATTCCTGAGAGCGAGAGACATCCTTTTCCAGGGTCCGCTGGCCACGAAATGCACGGGATTTCCCGTACCGGCTACAAACCTGCTGGATATCGGTATACAACCAACCTTAGGGGCAACGTTACCGCTGTTTTAGATCGGTTTCGTCTCGACTTTAGTGTTGTTAATGTTTTTTCTTATGAGGCTTTATGCCATATGCGTAAGACGTGCCCGACTAGACGCGTGCGCGGGATACACACACGCTTTGCAATGAAATGACCGTTCGTCCGAGGCAATGCTTGCCTGTCGCCCATATTCGCGGCAGGCTCTACCGGTCTTTTTTCACCACTGTCGTTCAGGGCCAAGTCTATGTCGTTACGCATCTGCATCCTGGAAACCGACGTCCTGCGACCTGAGCTGGTCGAGCAGTATCAGGGCTATGGACGGATGTTCGAGCAACTGTTTACCCGCCAGCCGATCGCCGCCGAATTCACGGTCTACAACGTGATGAACGGTGAGTACCCGCCCGATGACGAGGTCTTTGATGCCTACCTCGTGACGGGCAGCAAGGCCGACTCCTTCGGCGACGATCCGTGGATCCAGACGCTCAAGACCTTTTTGCTGGAGCATTACCGCCGCGGCGACAAGCTGCTGGGTGTGTGCTTCGGCCATCAGTTGCTGGCGCTGCTGCTGGGCGGCAAGAGCGAGCGCGCCACCCAGGGCTGGGGCGTCGGCACCCATCGCTATGTGATGGCCGCCAAGGCGCCGTGGATGAGTCCGCAGGTTGAAGAGCTGACCTTGCTGATCAGCCACCAGGATCAGGTCACCGCGCTACCGGAAAACGCCACCGTGATTGCCTCCAGTGATTTCTGCCCTTACGCGGCGTATCACATTGGCGATCAGGTGCTGTGTTTCCAGGGTCACCCGGAATTTATCCACGACTACTCCCGCGCGCTGCTGGAGCTGCGTCAGGAGCATCTGGGGCAGGAGGTGTACCGCAAGGGCGTCGACAGCCTGGGCGTGGATCACCAGGGCCAGACTGTCGCGGAATGGATGATGCGGTTCGTGGCGCAGCCTAAAGCCAGCCAGAACGCTTGAAACTGCTGTACAGCGCGGTGCAACCCACCGCGATCACCCCCAGTACGGCGAAGTAGCCGTACTGCCAGCTCAGCTCCGGCATGTTCTGAAAGTTCATGCCGTAGATGCCCGCCACTGCCGTGGGAAACGCCAGGATCGCCGCCCAGGCGGCGAACTTGCGTTGCACGATGCTCTGCCGTGACGACTCCAGCAGCATGCCGATCTCGATGGTCTGGCTGGCGATATCGCGGATACCCGCCAGGTCTTCCATCTGCCGTGTGACGTGAATCTGCACGTCGCGAAAGTACGGGCGCATGTTCTTGTCGATGAAGGGGAAGGTCAGGCGCTGCAGTTCCTCGCTGACCTCGACCATCGGCGCCACATAGCGGCGCAGGCGCAGGATGTCGCGGCGCAGGCCGTGGATGCGACGGATGTCTTCTTCGTTCAGCGAGCCGCTGAGCACGCTCTGTTCCAGCTCTTCGATCTCGCCGTGAATGGCTTCGCTGACCGGCTGGTAGTTCTCGGTGACGAAGTCGAGCAGGGCGTAGAGCACGAAGTCCTCGCCGTGCTCCAGCAACAGCGGCCGCGCCTCACAGCGCTGACGGACCAGCGCGTAGGACTTCGAGTGACCGTTACGGCAGGTGATGATGTAGCCATTGCCGGCGAAGATGTGGGTTTCGATGAACTCCAGCTTGCCTTCATGGCGCACCGGCGAGTAGGTGACGATGAACAGCGCGTCGCCGAAGGTTTCCAGCTTGGGCCGGCTGTGCTTTTCCAGGGCGTCTTCGATGGCCAGCTCGTGCAGGTTGAACTGCCGTTGCAGGTTGGCCAGTTCCTGGGCGTTGGGCTCTTCCAGGCCGATCCAGACGAAGTGCCCCGGCTTTCTCGCCCATTCCGCGCCTTCGTCGAGGCTGATATTGGTGACTTTCCTGCCGGCGCTGTACACCGCCGCTGCAACGACTCGACCCATGGTTGTCCATTTCTCTGCGTTAACGTGACTGACAGCTTGGTCTGACCCTGGCGAATCGGCAAATGCTCAGCCGCGTCCGACCTCGCGCTCCATCAGATCGATGCAGTTTTGCATCTGCGTGCGGCATTGCTCCACCAGGGCCGCGACGTCCTGCTGGCTCAGGCCGGCGGTGGCAATCGGCGGCAGCGAGCGGATGATGACCCGCTGGCGGCGCCAGCCATTGATGCTCAAGCGCCGCGCATAGCGGCTGACACACACCGGGACGATGGGCACGCCGGCGTCGATGGCCATGTGGAAGGCGCCTTTCTTGAAGGGGCGCAACTGATCGTCCGGGTTACGCGTGCCTTCCGGGAACACCCAGATCGAGGTGTGGTTTTCCCGCAGGGTGCGGGTGGTGGTCTGGATGGCACGGCGGGCCTGGAAGGCGTTGCCACGGTCGACCAGAACGTTGCCGCCGAGCCAGAACAACTGACCGAACAGCGGAATCCAGCCCAGGCTCTTCTTGCCGATGCACACGGTGCGCGGCGGCACTACGTTGCCGAGCACGAACAGGTCGAAGTTGGACTGGTGGTTGGCGATGATCACGCAACCGGGTGGCTGGTCGAACAGCGGGCCGACTTCCGCCTCGATCTTCAGCCGCAGCAGCCAGCTCGAAGGCCAGGCATACACGCGGGCATATAGCCGGCTGTTATCGGGATTGAAGGGGCGGCACAGACCAATGATCACGCCGATCACGCCCGCCAGGATGAAATGGACACCCAGCAGGAGCATGCGAGGAAGGAAGAGCATCGTACGACTCACTCGATAAAACACGGCTCAGTGTACGGTTGTGCACTGATGGCGGCAAACGCCCTGTTCCATCGGGCAAATGGACAAGGGCCAAACGCGGCTGCGTCTGGCCTGGTGGCTGGATTCAGCCGAGATGTTCCTGGTCGCGGATGATCGCGTCGTCGAGCAGTTCCAGCAGTGCTTTGCGCACCTTGAGCTTGGTGTGCTTGTGCGCGTTCATATTGATCTTCTTCAACTGTCGCGCTGCGGTCAGGGCCGCCTCGGTCAGTTGCTCGGCAGGTACCACCTTGTCGAGGAAGCCGGCATCCACGGCGCTGACCGGATCGAACATCTCGGCGTTGATCACCGAACGGTGGAACGCCGCACGGCGCAGGCGATCGCGGGCCAGCTCGATACCGGCGTGGTGCATGGTCATGCCGATCTGGACTTCATTCAGGCCGATGCTGAACGGGCCTTCGACGCCGATGCGGTAATCGGCCGACAGCAGCAGGAACGCGCCCTTGGCCACGGCATGGCCGGGGCAGGCAACGATGATCGGGAACGGGTGAGAGAGCATGCGCCGGGCCAGGGTCGAGCCGGCGGTGACCAGGGACACAGCGGCCTGCGGGCTGGCGGTCATTACCTTGAGGTCGTAGCCGCCGGAGAGAATGCCCGGCTGGCCGGTGACGATTACCACCGCCCGGTCCTGGGTAGCGCGGTCCAGCGCCTGATTGAAGGCGGCGATCACATCGGGCGAAATGGCGTTGACCTTGCCGTTGTTCAGGGTCAGGGTCGCGATACCGTCGTCCAGTTGGTAGGTAATCAGCTCACTCATGGCGGTGTTCCTTTATAAGAAGTGGCAAAGACGTTACCCAGCCGCCGCAGTCAGGTAAAGCACGATGACTGACCGGTGGGTCACCGTATCGCCTGCCGTCCTTGCTCGACGGGGCTCGCCTGGCCCGGACTGGCAAAGCACTCCACAGATTGGCCAAATTGCCATTGCCACCCGCCATTTTTCGCGGATTGGCTTAAACGCATGAAAAATCTGAAAAAAACCTTTGCCATCGATAAACCTTTCGACTACATTAGCGCGCCTCGACAGGCTGAACTGCTTGAAGAGATCCGGTGAAGTGTCCGAGTGGCTGAAGGAGCACGCCTGGAAAGTGTGTATACAGGAAACTGTATCAAGGGTTCGAATCCCTTCTTCACCGCCACTTTCAAACGCCTCGCAAGTCATTGACTTGCCGGGCGCAAAGAACGGCGATTTGTAGGTCAACCCTGCAAATCGCCGTTTTTTATTGCCCGCGATTTTATCTCCTGGCCGTCCTGGTCATTTTGCTCCGCATTTTTCTCGACCCGCTGAACTCACTCCAAAAAGCACGGTCTTTGTATGCCTTCGTTGAAATTATGGCGCATTGCCATAATCCGCTGCATTCAAACGGATGGAGCCGGCGGCATGAACCTACAGGAGTACTTCGCGTGTTCGACAACAAGTATCGGGACCAGCGTGGCAAGTCGCACAACAGTGAGCAGGATGCCGAGCACGCCAACTCATCCTATTTGCGCGAGGAGGACAAACTCAACGAAGGCAATCTGTGCCGCGCCGACATTTTCATCGTCCTCGGGCTGCTGATTCTCTCGATGGGGATATTCGTTGCCATTCCCAAGGCGCTCTCCCAGGACAAGGTGTTCATGGCCTTCCAGATGCTCCTGCTGCTGGTGGGCAGTTGGGGGTTGTGGGGCCTGGGGGTCTGGAAAATCCCGGTCGCCTTCCGTGGGCCGCTGTATTTCGTTATTTTCATCGGCGGCTTGTTCTACCTGGGTTCGCGATAACTGCCCCGGCAGTCGATTGCGGGCCGCCTCCGGCCCGCAATCGGCGCGATCAGAAGTTCACCGACGCCGAGACCCGCGCCGTCCGCGGCGCGCCCTGGAACAGGTAGTTGTCCCCCAGGTACTCGCCGACATCCCGCCAGTAGCGGCGGTCGAACAGGTTATCCACAGTCAGCCGCAAGGTCGTGTCGTAGCCGGCGATTCGCGTGCGATAACGCGTTCCCACATCGAACACCGTATAACCCCCGGCTTCCACCGTGCCCGCGTAGTTGGCGTACTTGCTGGCGCTGTAGCGCATGCCGCCGAGCAGGGCCAAGCCAGGAACCGGCAGGCTGTAGTCGGCCTGCAGCGAGGCGCGCAGCCGCGGCACATTGAGCGCCTGGTGATCGTCGTAGGCCTCGGTGCCGCTGCCCTTGACCCGGGCGCGGATCGCCGCGGCGCTGGCGTTGATCTGCAGGTCGGAGGTCAGCCAGCCGCTGGCGGACAGTTCCAGGCCGATGTTCTTCTGCTGGCCCTGTTGCACATAGACGAAATCACTGCCGTCCGGTTTTGCGTACTGGTAAGCCTGGCGCAGTTGGAACAGCGCGGCGCCGAAGCTCATGCGCTGCCAGTCACGCTTGATGCCGAGTTCGATCTGGTGCGAGGTGGTCGGGGCGAGGATGTCTTCGTTATTGAGCGCGAACCACGGCGCCACGCCGCCAGACGACAGGCCTTTGCTGTAGCTGGCGAATAGCGAGATATCCGGCCGCGGTTTGTAGATCAATGCGGCGTTGGGCAGCAGTTCGTACTGGCGGGTCTGCCGGCGCAGGCTGCCATCTTCACCGAAGGCTTTTTCGTCAAGACGCACCACGCGGGAGCCGAGTACGGTCTGCCAGTGTTCGTCGAAGGTGATCCGGTCGCTGAAGAACACGCCGTACTGGCGGCTGTCGAGCCGGCGTTCGCTGTGGCCCGGCGTGCCTGGCGCTGGATCGACGGCGGGGGTGTCCTGATAGATGTTGCCGGTGCCGACCCACTCGTTGAAGGTCGGACGCTGATCGACGGTGCGCCGTTGCGCGCTGCTGCCGACGGTCAGTTCGTGGTCAACGCCGAGCGCGGCGAAGCGACCGGTCAACGTTGCCTGCGCTTCATCGGTGCGGCGGGTGTCGTCAGGGCTGCGGAAGTCATAGATGTCGTAGTCGCCTTCCGGGCTGAAGTAGTTGGGCACGGCGTCGGCGCCGCAACTGGCCGAACCGTAGCAACCCCAGGCAAACGAACTGTAGTCATCGATCACCACCCGGCTGTGCGACGCGCTGAGCGCTCCGGTCCAGGCTTCGTTGAAGCGGTATTCAAAGCGTCCGCCGAGGTTCAGCGAATTGCTCTTCACCGGCTTGGCCCAGTCCTGCCAGGCCAGGCGGTCTTTCGGGTCGATGCCGTGGGGCAGGCTGGTGTTGCCCAGCAACTGGTAACCCGGCACCGAGTATTGCTCGCGGATCTGGTATTCGACGTCCAGTTGCAGCAGCGCATCGGGGTTCATCTGCCAGTCGAAGGCCAGGGAGGCGAAGTCGCGCTTGCCGTCGGCATGGTCGACGTAGCTGCGGATATCTTCATGGGCGAGGTTGGCGCGCAGGCCGAACTGGCGCTCGCTGCCGAACCAGCCACCAAGATCAGTGGCGATATAGCGCTCGCCTTGCTCGTTGCTCGACACCGTCACCGAGCGCACGTCTTCCGGCCGCTTGGTCACATAGTTGATCACGCCGCCGGGCTCGGACACGCCGCTTTGCAGGCCTGACAGCCCCTTGAGCAATTCGACCTGCTGCTTGTTTTCCAGCGCTACGTTCTGTTCGCCGGTGATGGTCTGGCCGTTGATCGTGTAGCTATGGGCCGCGTCCAGGCTGAAGCCGCGCACGGTGAAGTTCTCGTAGTAGCCGATCGGTGCGTAGCTTTCGCCCACCGACGCGTCGCTTTGCAGCACCTGGCTGAGCAGGCGTACCTGGCGGTCCTTCAACAGTTGCTCGGTGAACACCGACACCGAGGCCGGGGTGTCCAGCAGCGGCGTCGACGAGAAGCCGGCGACCTGAGCCTGGCGTGGCTGGTAACCATCGTTCTGGGTGTCGGAAATGTTCACCGGGGCGAGGGTCACATTGTCTTGGGCGAGGGCAGTCGAGGTGCTCAGGGCCAGGCTGAGGCTCAGCAGGCTGAGGGGCAGGCGGGGACGTTGCAGGGACATGCGGCAAAACTCCTTGAGGGCCGGCAGCGGGCGCGCCGTTATGACTCGGCGACTACCGATGACTGAAAGCCCGGTACGGCGACAGGAAGGCGCAAAAGGGCGCGCAAGTGCGAAAGGCTACTGGCATTGCGCCAGTGGGCGCCGGAGCGCGGGCGCAATCTTAGCAGGGGCGACCGCGTTGCGGTGCCCCGAATTGCCGTGAGTCTTTCTTCTGCGGGAAACGAATGGAGACGGGATTTATTCAGTGACGGGCGGGCGGTTGCGTGTGCTGGCGGCGCCAGGTCCCGTCCAGTTTCGACCAGGTCTTGCTGTCGGTGACGGCCAACAGCTTGCGCCCATCCTTGAAGGTGGCCAGGAAGGTCACCTCCTCATCCTTGCCGCCAAGCCAGAGCCCGGCGAGCAGTCCGAAGGGGCCTGCCACCAGTGCACCGGCCATACCCCAGCCGATGGCGCTGCCGATATTGCGGCTGGACTCCTGATTGGCGACTTGCATGTCCTTGATGCGCGAGAGTGCGATTTTTTCACCCGGTGAGGGGCTTGTGGCGGTCTTGAGTGTGAGCGATCCATTGCGGTACTCGCCTTCACCTTGCAAGAAATCGCCGGACTGAACCGTGAGTCTTGTCATAGGGGTATCCAGGTTGAGAGGGCTGTTGACCAATCCCTACTGAGCGCTCCGGATACCGCCAAGTCAATCGTCAGGCGACGGAGGGTAATGCGTCTGTCAGACAGTACTGACGTGCATCACCCGCCGCCCGGCGACACCCCATACCAGCAGTGCCAACGCGCCGATACCCAACCCCGCGATGACGATGCCATTCCAGCCGTAGGCCTGGAACAACTGGGTGCCGAGCAGCGAGCCCACGGCGCCGCCAATGAAGTAGCAGGTGATGTAGCCGGCGTTCAACCGGTTACGGGCTTCCGGGTGCAGGGCGATCACCGCGTTCTGGTTGCTGACGTGCACCAGTTGCACCGCGAGGTCCAGCAGCAGGACACCGGCCAGCAGCGCCGCCAGTGAAGTCGGGGCGAAGGCCAGCGGCACCCATGACAGCAACTGGATAAGCAGGCCGAAGGTCGTGCCTTGCGCGCCCTTGCCCTTGTCGGCCAGGCGTCCGCCCAGGTTGGCGGCAAGCGCGCCGGCAGCACCGGCCAGGCCGAAAAGTCCGATGACGCCATCGGAATACTGATAAGGCTCGGCCTTCAGCAGAAACGCCAGCGGCGTCCAGAACAAGGCGAACAGGCAGAAGGAAAAGGCCCCCAGCAACGAGCGCAAACGCAGCACCGGCTCCTCGGCGAACAGGCGGAATACCGACCCGATCAGCGCCGGGTAGGCGAGCCCGGCATGTTGCCGGCGCTGCGGTAATGCGCGGGCGAGGGCGATGGCGCTGACGGCCATCAAGCCGGCGGCGAGCAGGTAAATGCTGCGCCAGTCACCGAGGGTAGCCATGAACCCGGCGGCGGTACGCGCCAGCAGAATGCCCAACAGCAGGCCGCCCATCAACGTACCCACCACCCGGCCGCGTTCGCCCGGTTCGCTCAGGCCGGCGGCCATGGGCACCAGTACTTGCGCCACCACCGAGAACAGGCCGGTCAGCGTGGTACCCACCAACAGCCACGGCAGGCTGGGGGAAAATGCACTTATCAACAGGCCGATTGTGCTGATGGCGATCATGCTGACGATCAGCCGCCGTTGTTCGAACATGTCGCCGAGCGGCGCCAGCAGCAGCAAGCCGGCGCCATAGCTCAGTTGCGCGGCAATGACGATGCCGCCAGCGCTGGCGGTGCTCAGACCGAAGTGCTCGGCAATGCTGTGCAGCAGCGGCTGCGCGTAATAGTTGCTGGCGACCGCCAGGCCGGTGGCGGTCGCCATCAGCAGAATCAGTGCACGACTGAGTGGGGCTGTGGAGGTCATGGACCGTCTCGCTATCCGTAGGTGAAGGTGGGCAGTATCGAAAATGCGCTAGCATGACGCCAATGTATCGTTTTCATTCGATCAATCTTGAAACCAGATAGATGGGCATGAACCTTAAACAGATCGAGTACGCCTTGGCGGTGGCTGATACCGGCAGCTTCACCCGCGCGGCTGAACGCTGTCACGTGGTGCAGTCGGCGTTGAGCCATCAGATCGCCCGGCTGGAAGAACAACTGGGTGCGCAACTGTTCGAGCGGACCTCGCGCTGGGTGCGCCTGACGCCGGCCGGCGAGGCGTTCGTGCCGAGTGCCCGCACCGCGCTGGAGGCGGCGCGGCGGATTGGCGACGAGGTGGCTGCCGCCTGTGGCGAAGTGCGCGGGCGCCTGTCCATCGGCGAGATCAGTTCGCTGACCGAACTGGACCTGGTGGACCTGCTGGCCGGCTTCCACCATCAGTACCCGCGCGTGGATATCCGCTGGCTGATGGGCAAGAGCGAATTGATGATTGCCGATGTCCGCGAGCGTCGCCTGGATGTGGCGTTTATCGGGGTGTGGCCGGGGGAATCGCTGGAAGGGGTGGAGTGGCGCCTGCTGGCAAAGGAAGAACTGGTGGCGGTGCTGCCGCCCGATCATCCGCTGGCGGCTGACGAACGGTTGTGCCTGGCGCAACTGGAAGACCAGCCGCTGGCCGACTTCCAGGCCGGAACCGGGGCCCGCCGGCAAACCGACGAGGCGTTTGCCGCTGCCGGTTTGCGTCATCGGGTGCAGTTCGAGGTGGGTACCACCAGCCTGATCGAGCGCTTCGTCCAGCGCGGGCTGGCCGTTGGCCTGGTGCCCGCGCGGATCGCTGCCGGCTTTCAGGCCGTGGTGGCCTTGCCGGTCAGCGATGCGCCGATTCGTCATCTGTATGCCATCTGGTCGAAGTCGCCGACCCCGGCCGCCAGTGCGTTCATCCAGTTGCTGGAACAAACCCTGGCCGCCCGAGCTGCCGACTGAGGTATCAGGCGGCAAAGCCACCGTCGATGGTCAGGCTGGCACCGGTGATGTAGGCCGCTTCCGGGCCGGCGAGGTAGGCGACGAAGCTGGCGATTTCCTCCACCCGGCCATAACGACCTACCGCCATCAGACCCATCAGGCTCTCGGCAAACTCGCCTTCGGCGGGGTTCATGTCGGTGTCCACCGGGCCCGGCTGAACGTTGTTGATGGTGATGCCGCGCGGGCCCAGGTCCCGGGCGAGGCCGCGGGTCAGGCCGACCAGCGCTGCCTTGCTCATGGCGTAGGGGCCGCCGCCGGCGAAAGGCATGCGTTCGGCGTTGGTGCTGCCGATATTGATGATCCGGCCACCTTCACCCATGTGCCGGGCCGCGGCCTGGGTGGCGACGAACACGCTGCGCACGTTCACGGCGAGGGTGCGGTCGAAGTCTTCCAGGCTGAAGTCGTCCAGCGGACCGACCGCCAGCACGCCGGCATTGTTGACCAGGATATCGATGCGCCCGAACTGCTCGACGGTCAGTGCCACGGCCTGTTGCACTGCCGCCGCGTCAGCGCTGTCGGCCTTGAGCGCCAGGGCCTGGCCGCCGTTGTTGCGGATCAGCTGTTGCAGGTCGTCGGCCACGGCCTGCGAACTGACGTAGGTGAAGGCGACTGCCGCGCCCTGTTCGGCCAGGCGCTTGACGATGGCTGCGCCGATGCCGCGTGAGCCGCCCTGGACCAGTGCTACTTTGCCGCTGAGGCTGGATTGATTCGACATGATGATGCTCCCGAAAGGACAAGGCTGAATGCCTTGTTGATGGGCTCAGTATCGGCGCTGGATTACCCTCTGATAATCCACTAATCGCTATAGTCTGAATAAACCACGGGTTTAGAGTGCGCCATGGAAACCTTCACCAGTATTGAATGCTTCATTCGCAGCGCCGAGGTGGGCAGCTTCGCCGAAGCCGCGCGCCGCCTGAGCCTGACACCCGCCGCCGTGGGCAAGAACGTCGCCGGCCTGGAAGCCCGGCTTGGGGTTCGTCTGTTTCAGCGCAGCACCCGCAGCCTGACCCTGACCGAGTCCGGCCAGCGTTTTCTTGCCGAGGTACGCGACAGCTTCCAGACCATCCAGCACGCCGTGGCCAACCTGGCCAGCGCCGAGGGGCAGCCGGCGGGCACCTTGAAGGTCAGTATGGGCACGGTGTTCGGACGCCTGTACATTTTGCCGCTATTGGGGGAGTTCCTTCGGCGATTTCCGGCAATCACGCCGGATTGGCACTTTGATAATCGCCAGATCGATCTGATTGCCCAGGGCTTCGATGCGGCCATCGGCGGCGGCTTCGACCTGCCGCCGGGCGTGGTGGCCCGCAAGCTGGCACCCGCGCACCGGGTGCTGGTGGCATCTGCTGATTATCTGGACAAGTGCGGGGCCGTTCGCGAGCCGGATGACCTGGACAAGGCGGATGGCATCCTGATTCGCTCGCCGCAGACCGGCCGCGTGCGCTCCTGGCCGCTGACCAGTCGTAGCCAGGATCACTCGCCGCTGACGCTACGCCCGCGCATGACCATGACCGACTCGGAGGCGGCCTGCGCTGCGGCCGAGCAGGGGCTGGGTATCGCGTTGGTGAGCATGCCGTTCGCCGTGCCCTATCTGCAGCGCGGCAGTCTGCTGCGGGTGTTGCCCGACTGGTACGTGGATGACGGCAATATTTCGCTGTATTACGCCCAGCACAAACTGCTGCCGGGCAAGACCCGGGCGTTTGTCGATTTCATCCTGGAACAGTTTGTCGAACAGGGGCTGGCGCGGCGGTTCGACGCGCTGGCCTGAGTGTTACCAGGCGCTGACGACTTCCTGAACCTGCCGGCCATTGCCCAGCACCAGGGTGATTTCATCGCCTTCGAACTTGCCCAGCAACTGCTGGCCCAGCGGCGAGCGCGGGGTGATCACGGTGACTTTCGATGGCCCCGTGCCGATCTGCAATCCGGCCGCTTCCGGCCCGAGAAACAGCAATTGCTGATTGCCCTGAGCGTCTTCCAGTTGCACCAGATTGCTGATCTGGATGCCACGTTCGGGGTCGTAATCACGCATCGTCAGTTGCTGATACGCCTTGCACGCCTGACGAATCTCTTCCATGCGTCGGGCCTGGCCGGTGGCCAAGTAGGAGGCTTCCAGGCTCAGGGTGTCGTACTTGTTTTCGGCAATGTTTTCTTCCGCCGTGGCCGTTTCATAGGCGGTCTGGGCGGCGCGCTGGATCATGTCCAGGTCAATCTCCAGACGCTCGATGATGGATTTCAGCAAATCGGTCTTGTTCATTTCAGCGGCAGAACTCAAGGACATTGGCCCGGCTTTTCTCGTTAGGGGCGGTGCGGTCCTGTTGCAGCCAGAACTGGCACCTGGGGTTGGACAGGTTGCGCGGGTTTTCCTCGGCATGCCTCTGCGCATCATCGACCTGCTGGGTGCGCAGGGCTTGCTGGTACTGGTCGAACATCTGGTTCTGTTCCGGCGATTGTTCCTGCGCGCCCGGCAGGCGGGCTGGTGCTGGCAAACGGGCGGGCGCGGCGGGGGGGGGTGCCACGGGCTGGCTGATCACTGCGGCCAGCGGCTCGTGCAGGGACGGCACGAATTGCCAGGCGGCCCACAGGGTAAGGCCGATAGCGACAACGCCGAGCCACAGGCCCAAGGCCACGCCGAGGGCAAGCGGCAGGATCTTGTGGGAAATTTTCAGTTCGCGACGACGTGCTCGGTAGGACATTGCAGCCTCCTGGCCAGGACAGGGAAGGGATTGTCGCACGACACATCGTAGGTTCTGCACGAAATGCATCCGAGCTCGGCCATGCTGCGTTGAAAACAGGCTCGGAATGCTCATTGACAACCAGTCAACTCCGCTTCCTCGCCTGTTTTCGCCTTGCCTGGCCTTCGCTCGAATACATTTCGTGCAGAAGCTGGTTTCCGTTGCCGGCAACACTTTTGTCTGCGCTCGAATATCAGGACAATCGGCGATTATTCGTTTGCGGTGCAAGAGGTGCCTGATATGAAGCCGAGCTGGGATATCTTCTGCTGCGTCGTCGACAACTATGGTGACATCGGCGTCACCTGGCGCCTGGCCCGACAACTGGTGGCCGAACATGGGCTGAAGGTGCGGCTGTGGGTCGATGAGCTGAACGCGTTCGCCCGCCTGTGTCCGGAGGCCGATCCGCAGGCGGAGCGGCAGGTTTGGGAGGGCGTGGAGGTTTGTCGCTGGGATGCCGAGTGGCAGCCGGTGGCGGTGGCCGATGTGGTGATCGGGGCGTTTGCCTGTCAGATTCCGCAGCCTTACATCGATGCGATGGTCCAGCGGGACAAGCCTGCATTGTGGTTGAACCTCGATTACCTCAGTGCCGAGGACTGGGTCGAAGGCTGTCATGGTCTGCCGTCGCCTCAGCCGAATGGCCTGCGCAAGGTGTTCTTCTTCCCCGGTTTCACCCCGCGCACCGGTGGTCTGCTGCGCGAAGCCGGCTTGC
The DNA here is from genome assembly GCF_903166565.1 of Pseudomonas sp. Marseille-P9899. Lineage (NCBI taxonomy): Bacteria > Pseudomonadati > Pseudomonadota > Gammaproteobacteria > Pseudomonadales > Pseudomonadaceae > Pseudomonas > Pseudomonas sp. Marseille-P9899. Next base: position 150,464 of record NZ_CAESCG010000009.1, on the reverse strand, counting down.
TGGAGCGGCGCGAGGCGTTCGAACAGGACGAGCGCGAGGCGTTCTTGCAGCGGTTGGGCATCGCGCCTGAGCCGGGGGCACGTCTGTTGTCGCTGTTCGCTTATGAAAGTCCGGGGCTGGCGAGTTGGCTGCAGGTGTTGTCCGGAGACAGCCGGCCCAATCACGTGCTGGTGCCGGAAGGGCGGGTGCTGGGCGATGTGCGCAACTGGCTGGGGCTGGACGAACTGGGGGTTGGCGAGGTTCATCGCCGTGGGGCGCTGACCGTGCAGATCCTGCCGTTCGTGCGCCAGGACGACTACGACCGGCTGCTCTGGAGCTGCGACTTCAACGCGGTGCGGGGCGAGGACTCCTTCGTCCGTGCGCAATGGGCGGGGCGGCCGCTGCTCTGGCATATCTATGTGCAGGAGGAGTACGCGCATTGGGAGAAGCTCGAAGCATTTCTCGATCTCTACACGCCGGGTTTGTCGGCCCCCGCGGCGGTGGCGCTGGTCGAGTTGTGGCGCGCCTGGAACATGGATCGCGATATGGGCGAGGCGTGGAAAGCGCTGTTGCAACACTGGGACGAACTGGCCGCTCATGCCCGTAAATGGTGCTCGGAACAGGCCGCTGGACCGGACCTTGCCACGACGCTGGTACAGTTTTACCGAAATTGGATATGATACGCGGCCTCGATTTTTATAAATCCATCCAAATTCGGATACTTCGTAATGAAAACTGGTAAAGAGCTGAAACCCGGTACCGTACTGCGGATCGACAACGACCCGTGGCTGGTGCAAAAAGCTGAGTTCACCAAATCGGGCCGTAACAGCGCGATCATGAAGACCAAGCTGAAGAACCTGCTGACCGGCTACAAGACTGAAACCGTCTACTCTGCCGACGACAAGCTGGACGACGTGATCCTGGATCGCAAAGAAGCGACCCTGTCGTTCATCAGCGGTGACACCTACACCTTCATGGACACCACCGACTACACCATGTACGAGCTGAACGCCGAAGACATCGAGGCCGTTCTGCCGTTCATCGAAGAAGGCATGACCGACGTCTGTGAAGCCGTGTTCTTCGAAGACCGTCTGGTTTCGGTTGAACTGCCGACCACCATCGTTCGTCAGGTTGACTACACCGAAGGTTCTGCCCGTGGCGACACCTCCGGCAAGGTCATGAAACCTGCCAAGCTGAAGAACGGTACCGAATTGAGCGTTGCTGATTTCATCGAAATCGGCGACCTGATCGAGATCGACACCCGCGAAGGTGGTTCCTACAAGGGCCGCGCCAAGTAAGACTGGCGGCTTCGCAAAAAACCCGGCCTTGGCCGGGTTTTTTTATGCCTGGAAAACGCTTCAGACACTGACGTGCAAGCGCACATCGACATTGCCGCGAGTGGCGTTGGAGTACGGGCACACCTTGTGCGCGGCGTCCACCAGGGCCTGAGCGTCGGCTTGTTCCAGGCCGGGCAGGCTGATGCGCAGGTCAATGTCGAGGCCGAACCCGCCTTCGATCTGGCCGATGCCTACTTCTGCAGTAATCGCAGCATCTGCTGGCAGTTGGCGTTTGCCCTGGGCAGCAACGAACTTCAGTGCGCCGATGAAGCAGGCCGAGTAACCGGCGGCAAACAGTTGCTCGGGGTTGGTTGCTGCGCCGCCGGCACCGCCGAGTTCCTTGGGCGTGGCCAGTTTCACGTCGAGGATACCGTCGTTGGAAACGGCACGGCCGTCGCGGCCACCGGTGGAGGTTACGTGTGCGATGTAGAGCGATTTCATGGAGGTGTCCTCTAACGTTGATCGTGTGTGGCGTCCTGCATGGCGCCGTCTGGATACGGAGATAAAGTTAGTTCACAAATATTTAGTGCGCAAGATAAATTTCCGAATTTTTCCCAACGGTCTTTGCGACGGGGCTGGTCATCAGGCCAGAAACCCCGTCGCAGAGCGGTCAGAGACTTTTTTGCAGATTGTCGCGCAGCTCCAGCAATTGCGCCTGCAGGGCCTTTAGGCGTTCGACCGACTGACCGCTGGCGCCGAGAATGCAGTGCGGCACGCGGCGGGCCTGTTCCTGCAAGGCCCGCCCGGCATCGGTGAGTTCGACGATCACCACGCGCTCGTCTTCGCGGCTGCGGGTGCGCTTGAGCAGGCCCTCGGCTTCCAGGCGCTTGAGCAGCGGGGTGAGGGAGCCGGGATCGGTGAGCAGGCGATGGCTGATTTCGCCGACGGTCAACGCGTCCTGTTCCCACAGCACCAACATGGCCAGGTACTGTGGATAAGTCAGTCCCAGCTCGTTCAGCAGTGGCTTGTAGACCTTGGTCATCAACAAGGAGGTGGAGTGCAGGGCGAAGCACACCTGATTGTCGAGCAGCAACTCGTCGCAGTTGTCGGAGGCTTTGGTGTCAGCGTTCATGCAAATCCTTTTCTTCGGTGGACCCTTGGATGTTAGCACGCAAGATTTTAGTGCGATCGCCAGCTCAGTTCGCTCTGTAGGGCCAGATCCCAGGGCGGAACCGGGCTGAAGCGGCTCTTGAGGAATTCGAGCAGCAAACGGCTCCGAGAGTTCGTTTCATGTTCCAGGCGCAGTGCGTAGATGCCACTGGTTTCGGCCTGCGGCAGGCCGTTTTCGCAGAACAGCGGCAGCAATTCGCCGCGCAGCAGGTACTCGCTGACCAGCCAGGTGGGCAAGTGGGCGATGCCGAGGCCGGCGAGGGCGCCGAACAACAGGGTTTCCGCGTTGTTGGCGGTCATGCGCATGCGCGAGGGGCGGAACACCCGCATCTGGCCGTCCACCTCGAAGCGCCAGGCAAACGGCGGGGCCAGGCCGTCCCAGTCCAGGCCGTCGTGTTGTACCAGTTCGACCGGGCTGGCCGGCACGCCGCGTTGACGCAGGTAGGCCGGGCTGGCGCAGGCGATGCGCACCATGTACGCCAGCGGCGTGGCCACCAGCCGGGTGTCGGCCAGCGGGCCGGCGCGCAACACCAGGTCCACCTCGCCCAAGTGGGAACCGTGCATATCGACGAAGCTGTCGATCAGGCGCAATTGCACGTCCAGCCCCGGATAGGCGACCAGGAAATCAGCAATCGCCGGCGCCAGGTGTCGGCGTCCGAAGGCTGCGGGGGCGTCCATGCGGATCAGGCCTTCCGGCGCATTGCTGAGCGATACCGCTTCGGCCCGGGCCAGCCGCAGTTCTTCGACGATGCGCCGGGCCCGCTCGGCGAAGGCGACACCGGCCGGGGTCGGGCGTACCGCGTGAGTGCTGCGCACGAACAGGCGACTGCCCACTGAGTTTTCCAGGTTGTCGATGCGTCGCGCTACTGCCGACGGCGTCAATGGATGGCGGCGGGAGGCGGCGGAAAAACTGCTGGTTTCCAGTACATCGAGGAACAGATTGAGCTGTTCGGTCAGAGCATCGGGATTCATCGGTGGGCTCGCTTATGCGAAATCGGCAAAGCCATTGTGCGTTGCTGTGCGTTTCCCCGCTAGACCGGTCCCGGTAGCATGCCGCGATTGGTTATTGAATCGAGGCCGGCATGATCGAGTGGTTGATGTATATCGTCCTGGGCGCAGCCCTGGGCACGGTGGGAGGGTTGTTCGGCATTGGTGGTGGTCTGATCGCGATTCCGGCGCTGGGCGTGTTGTTCGGACTGGATCAGCAACTCGCCCAAGGCACGGCGTTGGTGATGGTGGTGCCCAATGTGATGCTGGCGCTGTGGCGCTATCACCAGCGCAACCGCATCGAGTTGCGCCACGCGTTGCCGCTGGCCGCCGCCGGTTTTGTCTTCGCCTGGCTCGGGTCGATCTGGGCGGTGGGGCTGGACGCCAGGGCGATGCGCATTGGTTTCGTAGCGTTTCTGGTCGCGCTGGCAGCCTGGAATCTGCTGCGGATGTTCCTGCGCAGCAAGCCGGCGTCCAGTGAACTGCGCCATCCGTGGCCATGGCTGGGCGTGCTCGGCAGTTTTTCCGGGGTGATGGGCGGCCTGTTCGGCGTGGGTGGCGCAGTGGTGGCGACGCCGGTGCTGACCAGCGTTTTCGGCACCACTCAGGTGGTCGCTCAAGGCCTGTCGCTGGCGCTGGCACTGCCGAGTACCGCCGTGACCCTGTTCACCTACGGCGTGCACCAGCATGTCGACTGGGCCATGGGCATTCCGCTGGCGGCAGGCGGCCTGCTCAGCATCAGTTGGGGCGTGAAGCTGGCTCACGCCATGCCGGAAAAAGTCCTGCGATCGCTGTTCTGCGGTTTCCTGGTGGTCTGCGCGCTGATGCTCGCGTTCAAGATCTGATCGCTGCTGCTGCAAGAAAATGAGTCGCCGCCCCGGTGTTCCGCGGCTACTGTAGTGGGCCTGTTCACAAGGAGTCAGGCATGCCCACCGCACAGTCCTTTTCGCTGAGCCAGGCGCGACGCCTGGCACTCACCGCCCAGGGATTCTCCCGCCCGCCGCTCGGCCAACCGCCGGGCACCGCGCAACTGGCGCGCATGCTGCGGCGTTTGAGCGTGGTGCAGATCGATTCGGTCAACGCGCTGGTGCGCTCCCACTACCTGCCGCTGTTTTCCCGCCTGGGCGATTATTCCTCCGAAACCTTCGATCAATTGGCCTGGGGCCGTGGCCGTCAGCGCAAGCTGTTCGAGTATTGGGGGCATGAAGCGTCGTTGCTGCCGCTGGAACTGTATCCGCTGCTGCGCTGGCGCATGCAGCGCTCGCGGCAGGGGCAGGGCATCTATCGGCAACTGGCGGAATTCGGTCATGAACAGCAGGCGACCATTGCCCGGGTGCTCGCCGCGGTAACCGAGCAGGGCGCGCTGGGCGCCGGCAGCCTGTCGACCCGCCAGGAGCGCGCCGGGCCATGGTGGGACTGGAGCGCTGAAAAGCTCGCGCTGGAATGGCTGTTCGCCGCTGGCGAGGTCACCGTCGCCGGCCGTCGCGGCTTCGAGCGGCTTTACGATCTGCCGGAACGGGTGCTGCCGGCGTCGTTGCTCGCGCAGCCGGTTCCCGATGAAGCCGAGGCCCAGCGCGGTTTGCTGTTGCACGCGGCACAAGCGCTGGGCGTGGCGACCGAGAAAGACCTGCGTGACTACTTCCGCCTTTCGCCCGCCGACAGCCGTCAGCGTCTGCACGAACTGGTCGAAGACGGCCGCTTGCAGCGTTGCCAGGTTCAGGGCTGGTCCCAGCCGGCTTACTGCCTCGATCGCCCGCGCATACCGCGCAAGGTCGAAACCAGTGCCTTGCTGTCGCCTTTCGATTCGTTGGTGTGGGAGCGTGACCGCACCGAACGGCTATTCGATTTCCGCTACCGACTGGAAATCTACACGCCGGCGCACAAGCGCGTTTACGGCTATTACGTGTTGCCGTTCCTGCACCACGAACGGATTGCCGCGCGGGTCGATTTGCGCGCCGAACGTGCGCACCAGCGCCTGGCTGTGCACGCGTTGCACGAGGAACAACAGGGGCTGGATGAACAGGGGATAGAGGCCCTGGCCGTCAGTCTCTGGCGACTGGCGGGCTGGCTGGGCCTGGAGCGGGTGCAGATCAATTGCGCCCGGACCGGCACCGCGCGTTTGCGCGCAGCGCTGGCCCGGGTCGAACTCAGCGGCGAACCTGCTTGAGGGTTTCGGCGATGAGGAATGCCAGCTCCAGCGACTGATCGGCGTTCATCCGCGGGTCGCAATGGGTGTGGTAGCGGTCGGACAGGGCATCTTCGGTGATCGGCCGGGCGCCGCCGATGCATTCGGTGACGTTTTGCCCGGTCATCTCGATGTGGATGCCGCCAGCATGGGTGCCCTCGGCCTGGTGCACCTGGAAGAACTGCTTCACCTCGCTGAGAATCTGCGCGAAGTCGCGGGTCTTGTAGCCGCTGCTGGCCTTGATCGTGTTGCCGTGCATCGGGTCCGAGCTCCACAGTACCTGGCGACCTTCGCGCTCGACACTGCGGATCAGCCCCGGCAGGTGATCGCCGACCTTTTCTGCGCCCATGCGTACGATCAGGTTCAGTCGGCCCGGGTCGTTGCTGGGGTTGAGAATGTCGATCAGGCGGATCAGGTCTTCGGTGTTCATGCTCGGGCCGACCTTGACCCCGATCGGGTTGTTCACCCCGCGCAGGAACTCGACATGGGCACCGTCCAGCTGACGCGTGCGGTCGCCGATCCAGAGCATGTGCGCCGAGCAGTCAAACCAGTCGCCGGTGAGGCTGTCCTGGCGCACGAAGGCCTCTTCGTAATTCAGCAGCAGCGCTTCGTGGGCGGTGAAGAAACTGGTTTCGCGCAGTTGCGGCGAGCTGTCCATGCCGCAGGCGCGCATGAAGGCCAGGGTTTCGTCGATGCGGTCGGCCAGTTGGCTGTATTTCTCGGCCAAGGCCGAGTTGGCGATGAAGTCCAGGTTCCACTTGTGCACCTGGTGCAGGTCGGCGAAACCGCCCTGGGCAAAGGCGCGCAGCAGGTTGAGGGTGGCGGTGGCCTGGTGGTAGGCCTGCAGCAGACGCTCGGGATCGGGCACCCGGCTCGGCTCGTCGAAGGCGATGCCGTTGACGATGTCGCCGCGGTAGGCGGGCAGGGTGATGCCGTTGATGGTTTCGTCATTGGCCGAGCGCGGCTTGGCGAATTGTCCGGCCATGCGCCCGACTTTCACCACCGGGCAGCCGGCGGCGAAGGTCATGACGATCGCCATCTGTAGCAGCACCTTGAAGGTGTCGCGGATTTTCGCCGCCGAAAACTCGGCAAAACTCTCCGCGCAGTCACCGCCTTGCAGCAGGAAGGCCCGGCCCTGAGTGACTTCGGCGAACTGCCGGCGCAGCTCGCGGGCTTCCCCGGCGAAGACCAGCGGCGGGTAGCTGGCCAGGGTCTGTTCGACCTTGAGCAGGCGCGCGGCGTCGGGGTAGGTCGGTTGTTGCTGGATCGGCAAGGCGCGCCAGCTATCGGGACTCCAGGGTTGGCTCATCACAGGCTCTGTCTTGTTATCGCAAAGAAGCGGAAAGGTCTGCCGCCATGCTATCACCCGGCACACGCCTTGTTGCACTGGGCACATTGACGGACAATGGCGCCTTTTGCTTGGGCACGCAGGTTGCCGGGAGACAGCATGACAGACCGGGAAGAGCGGCTGCTGGCGCAGGTCCACGATCAATTCGGCACCATCAGTGTGTTCGAGGTCGAGGACTACCGCTTTCTCGAATTCGGCGAAGCGATCGAGCAGAGCTGCGTCTTTACCGCTGACCCGAGCTGGCTGGAATACGACTACACCCGCGCCATGTTCATTGGCGCGCTGTGCCATGAACTGCCGGAAAGTGCGCTGTTCCTCGGTCTCGGTGCCGGCACGCTGACCCAGGCCTGCCTGAAGTTCCTGCCGCTGGAGGACGTCGAGGCCATCGAACTGCGCCCCGACGTGCCGCGCCTCGCCATCGAATACCTCGGTCTGGATGACGACCCGCGTCTGTATATCCGCGTCGGTGATGCGATGGAACTGCTGCCAACTGCGGAAATGGCTGACCTGATTTTCGTTGATCTCTACACCGACCACGGCCCGGGCGTCGCGCATCTGGCCTGGAGCTTCCTGGAGAACTGTCAGAAACATCTGAATCCGGGCGGCTGGCTGGTGATCAACCAGTGGGCCGGCGATGACGGCAAGCCGCTGGGCGCGGCACTCCTGCGCGGGCTCTACCATCGCCATTACTGGGAGCTGCCGGTAAAGGAGGGCAATGTGATCCTGCTGGTGCCGGCCGACCTCGACCAGACCCTTGACCAGACCGGCCTGCGGGCCCGCGCCGAGGCCCTGGCGCCGCGCCTGGGCTACTCGCTGCAACCGTTGATCGAGGTGATTCGTCTGGCATCCTGAATAAAACGTTTCAGCTATCAGCCCCAGTGTCAGGCACTCCTGGGGCCTTGGAGTTCGGCAAGGCTTGTCGTTCCAAGGCTTGCGCTCGTCGTTTTCCGAAAAAAGGTCTCACGGAGGCGACAAAATCGGGTATAGTGCGCGCCGGTCTTTCAACGGACCTCGTTTAAGTCGTGCAATTCCCCGAAGCCAGCTTCGGCTGCGCGTCCGCACTGCGGACTCTTCTTAGACGTTCTTTTATCTTCAATCGTTTTCGCAAATCCCCGCCGACAAAGCTGCCAGGGTGACCTTCGGGTCTTACAAGGCATGTGCAGCTTTGGAGCATGGGTCTTTGCGGATGCACTTAGAGGCAGACCCATGACCCAGGAAATCGGCGGCTTCGCCGCTCTCAATCTTCACCCAAGTATTGTTGCCGCCGTAATCGCTACTGGCTACGAAGAGCCTTCGGCCATTCAGCAACAATCCATCCCGATCATTCTCGCCGGTCATGACATGATCGGCCAGGCGCAGACCGGTACCGGCAAAACCGCCGCTTTCGCTCTGCCCATCCTGAATCGTATCGACCCGAGCAAGCGCGAGCCGCAAGCCCTGATCCTGGCGCCAACCCGTGAGTTGGCGCTGCAAGTAGCCACCGCTTTTGAAACCTACGCCAAGCAGATGCCGGGCGTTACCGTGGTGGCTGTATATGGTGGTGCCCCGATGGGCCCACAACTCAAAGCAATCCGCAACGGCGCGCAAATCGTCGTCGCTACCCCTGGCCGTCTGTGCGACCACCTGCGTCGCGACGAGAAAGTCCTGGCGACCGTGAACCACCTGGTTCTCGACGAAGCCGACGAAATGCTGAAACTGGGCTTCATGGATGACCTGGAAGTCATCTTCAAGGCCATGCCGGAAAGCCGTCAGACCGTTCTGTTCTCGGCCACCCTGCCTGCCTCGATCCGTGCCATCGCCGAGCGCCACCTGCGCGAGCCGAAGCACGTCAAGATCCAGACCAAGACCCAGACCGTAACTGCCATCGAGCAGGCACACCTGATGGTCCACGCCGACCAGAAGGTTTCCGCCGTCCTGCGTCTGCTGGAAGTCGAGGAATTCGACGCGCTGATCGCTTTCGTGCGCACCAAGCAGGCCACCCTGGATCTGGCGAGCGCCCTTGAAGCCAAAGGCTACAAGGCTGCTGCACTGAACGGTGACATCGCCCAGAACCAGCGTGAGCGCGTCATCGACTCGCTCAAGGATGGTCGCCTGGACATCGTCGTCGCTACCGACGTCGCTGCCCGTGGTCTGGACGTACCGCGCATCACTCACGTGTTCAACGTTGACATGCCGTACGACCCGGAATCCTACGTTCACCGTATCGGCCGTACTGGCCGTGCCGGTCGCGAAGGCCGTGCCCTGCTGCTGGTCACTCCACGTGAGCGCCGCATGCTGCAGGTTATCGAGCGTGTTACCGGTCAGAAAGTTGCCGAAGTTCGCCTGCCGAATGGTCAGGCCGTTCTTGATGCCCGCATCAAGAAACTGACCAACAGCCTGGCGCCGCTGGTTGCTGACGCTGAATCGACCCACGGTGATCTGCTGGATCGCCTGACCGCCGATATCGGTTGCAGCCCACGTGCCCTGGCCGCTGCGCTGCTGCGCAAGGCCACCAACGGTCAGGCCCTGACCCTGGAAGCTGTCGAGAAAGAGCAGCCGCTGGTTCCGACCTCCGCTCCGCGCGAGCGTACCGGTGAGCGTTCGGAGCGTGGCGAGCGTGAGCGTCGTGCGCCGATCCCGCTGGGTGAAGGCCGTGCGCGTTGCCGTACCGCTCTGGGTGCTCGCGACGGTATCGCCGCGAAGAACCTGCTGGGCGCGATCCTCAACGAAGGCGGCCTGGCCCGTGAAGCTATCGGTCGCATCCAGGTGCGCGACAGCTTCAGCCTGGTTGAACTGCCGGAAGATGGTCTGGAGCGTCTGCTGACCAAGCTCAAGGACACCCGCGTTGCCGGCAAGCAGCTGAAACTGCGCCGTTATCGCGAAGACTGATCCGCGAGTAAATAAAAAATCCCCGACTGGTTCGGGGATTTTTTTTGCCTGTGAGATGGCAGAAGGCGGGGCAAGGTCAATCGAAGCGGTAGATGTCCATTCCCAGCGCACCCAGCGTAAAGCCTTGGTGCTCGATGCCGAATCGCTCACCCGCGGCCCGGGCGAAGTACAACGGCAGCAGGTGCTCATCGCTTGGATGGTTGCGCACGGCGAAGGGCGCCTGACGCCGATAGTCGAGCAGGGCAGCGCTATCGTTGGCCGTCAGTTTTTCCACCATCCAGTCACGAAAGCTCAGGGCCCAGGGTGCGGCGCTGCTATCCCTGGCACGCCAGTTCAGCTCGCCGAGGTTATGGGTGATGCTGCCGGAGCCGATCAACAACACGCCTTCTGCCCGCAGCGGGGCCAGGGCACGGCCTACGCGCTCCTGAAAGGTCGGGCCAAGTGTGCTGGGCAGGGAAACCTGCACCACCGGAATATCGGCTGCCGGGTACATCAGCGACAGCGGTACCCAGGCACCGTGGTCCAGAGGACGTTTGGGGTCGAGGTCAGTGGGCAGGCCGGCTTCGGTGAGCATCGCGGCCAGGCGCTCGGCCAGTGCGGGTTCGCCGGGCGCCGGGTACTGCACGGCGTACAGCGCTTGCGGGAAACCGCCGAAGTCATGCCAGGTGGCGGGTTTGGGGGCGCTGGTCACCAAGAGGTCATGGCTTTCCCAATGCGCCGACACCACGACGATGGCTTTGGGGCGCGGCAGTTCTGCGGCCAGCCGGGCGAGGGCCGGGCCGCTTTCGCCCGGTTCCAGGGCCAGCATGGGGGATCCGTGGGAAATGAACAGGCTGGGGAGCATCTCGGAAGTCCTGAGGGTTATGATGGCCACCATCTTCAGGCAGATCATTGATCTAAATCTAATATAAGTTTTCGCAGTATTTGATCGAATTATTCGAGGTCAGCATGCAAGCGGATTTTTGGCACAAGCGCTGGGAGCGCAATCAGATCGGTTTCCACCAGGAGCAGGTCAATTCCTATCTGGCGCAGTACTGGCCTTCGTTGGGCATCGACGCCGGTGGGCGGGTGCTGGTGCCACTGTGTGGCAAAAGCCTGGATCTGGTCTGGCTGGCGGGGCAGGGGCTGCGGGTGCTGGGGGTGGAGTTGTCGCAGCGTGCCGTGGAGGACTTTTTTGCCGAGCAGCAACTGGAGCCTGAGCGCTTCGAGCATGGCGCCTTCACGTGTTATCGCAGTGAAGGCATCGAGCTCTGGTGCGGAGACTTCTTCGAGCTGAACGCCGCCGATGTGGCCGATTGCGTCGGTCTGTACGACCGCGCCGCGCTGATCGCCCTGCCGCCAGAGATGCGTGAGCGTTATGCCGCTCATCTGGCGACGATCCTGCCCGCCGGTTGCGGGGCCGTGCTGGTGACCATGGACTACGATCAGTCGCAGTTGGACGGGCCTCCGTTCGCCGTCACCGATGAGGAGGTGCGGAGACTGTACACGCCGCGCTGGCAGATCCTCGCCGAGGACGAGCAGGACATTCTCGGTCAGAGCTGGAAGTTTCTGCAGGCGGGTGTCAGCCGTTTGCTTGAGCGGGTTTACGTGCTGCGGGGCTGAATCGGCAGTGAAAAAGGGCGACCCCTGTGGTCGCCCTTTTTCGTTGCGGTGTCGCTTAGCCGCGACGGCGCAGTGCTTCGATGCGTTCTTCCAGCGGCGGGTGGCTCATCAGCAGGCCAGCCAGGCCCTGCTTCAGGCCGCCGTTGATGCCGAAGGCATTCAAGGTGCTCGGCATCTGCACCGGTATGCCCTGTTCCGAGCGCAGGCGCTGCAGTGCGCTGATCATTGCGCCAGTACCGGCGAGGCGGGCACCTGCGTCGTCGGCGCGGTACTCGCGTTTGCGCGAGAACCACATGACGATGATGCTGGCGAGGATGCCCAGGATCAGTTCGGCAACGATGGTTGCGACATAGTAGGCAATGCCCTGGCCTTCTTCGTTCTTGAAGATCACTTTGTCGACGAAATTGCCGATGATCCGTGCAAAGAACATCACGAAGGTGTTCACCACGCCTTGCACCAGTGCCATGGTCACCATGTCGCCGTTGGCGACGTGGCCGATCTCGTGGGCCAGAACCGCACGTACTTCATCCCGCGAGAAGCGCTCCAGCAGGCCCTGGCTGACCGCGACCAGCGCGTCGTTGCGGTTCCAGCCGGTGGCGAAGGCGTTGGCCTCGTAGGCCGGGAAGACACCGACTTCCGGCATCTTGATGCCGGCATTGCGCGACAGTTCCGCGACGGTCTCCATCAGCCATTGCTCATGGTGGGTGCGCGGCTGGGTGATGATCTGGGTACCGGTGCTTATCTTCGCCATCCACTTGGAAATGAACAGCGAGATCAGCGAGCCGGCGAAGCCGAACACCGCACAGAACACCAGCAGTTGATCGAGCTTGAGGTCAACCCCGTTTGCCGCCATGAACCCATTGAAGCCGAACAGGCTCAGGGTGATGCTGGCGACCAACACGACCGCAAGGTTAGTGGCCACAAACAGCAAAATGCGCATCATGGTTGTTACGTTCTCCTGACGGATAGATATGTAGCGTATGCGGGTATATAAGGTGCGCGCCTTTGGGATTCAACCGAGCGACTATTTCAAACTGTGTACATGTCAGGGAGACGGACACACCAATCCAACCCGCGGTCCAGAGCCGCAGGTAGGAAAGGGGGAAGTGATAGGGGAAAGTACCTGCGCCTTTTCAGACACAGGTATGACTGTAGGCTACTGCTGATAAGTCTTCAGGAAATTTCCGATGCGACCGATGGCCTGCTCAAGATCGTCGACGCGCGGCAAGGTCACCACGCGGAAGTGATCCGGCCACGGCCAGTTGAAGGCGGTGCCTTGGACGATCAACAGTTTTTCCGAGAGCAGCAGGTCGAGGGCGAATTTCTCGTCGTTCAGGATCGGGCAGACTTTCGGGTCGATCCGCGGGAACGCATAAAGCGCACCCATCGGCTTGACGCAACTGACGCCCGGGATGTCGTTGAGCAGTTCCCAGGTGCGGTTGCGCTGTTCCAGAAGGCGGCCTTGCGGCAGGACCCGGTCGTTGATGCTCTGGTAACCGCCAAGGGCGGTCTGGATGGCGTGCTGGGACGGCACGTTGGCGCACAGGCGCATATTGGCCAGGATGTCGAGGCCTTCGATGTAGCTCTGGGCGTGTTGCTTGGGCCCGGAGATGATCAGCCAGCCGGAGCGGAAACCGGCGACGCGGTAGGACTTGGACAGGCCGTTGAAGGTCAGGCAGAGCAGGTCAGGCGCCAGGGATGCGCTGCTGATGTGTATGGCTTCGTCGTAGAGGATCTTGTCGTAGATCTCGTCGGAGAACACCACCAGGTTGTGCTGGCGCGCCAGCTCAAGCATGCCCAGCAGCACTTCGCGCGAGTACACGGAGCCGGTGGGGTTGTTCGGGTTGATGATCACCATGGCCTTGGTGTTGGGGGTGATCTTGGCCTTGATGTCTTCCAGGTCAGGGAACCAGTCGGCCTGCTCGTCGCACAGGTAATGCACCGGCCGGCCGCCGGCCAGGCTGACTGCGGCGGTCCACAGCGGGTAGTCCGGCGCTGGGATCAGCACTTCGTCGCCATTGTTGAGCAGGGCCTGCATCGACATCACGATCAGTTCGGAAACGCCGTTACCGAGGTAGATGTCCTCGATGCCGACGCCTTCGATCTGCTTCTGCTGGCAGTACTGCATGACCGCCTTGCGGGCGCTGAACAGGCCTTTGGAGTCGCTGTAGCCCTGGGCGGTTGGCAGATTGCGGATCACATCCTGGAGAATTTCCTCGGGCGCCTCGAAGCCAAAGGGCGCGGGGTTGCCGATATTCAGCTTGAGGATGCGATGGCCTTCCTCCTCCAGTCGCTTGGCGTGCTTGAGCACCGGGCCGCGAATGTCATAGCAGACGTTGGCGAGCTTGTTCGATTTGCTGACCTGCATGATGTGATCCCGTTTGGAAAAGATCGCCGCGCACTGCGCTTTGAAAAGGTTTGAAATGCGAGTAACGCGGGTGCCAGACTGACGCCTGAATTGAGGCGCAATAATACGTGCCACCCGTACAGACGAAAAGAAGCTGCACGGGCTTTTTGATTTGCCGAGGCCTGCACATGCAAAAGTTAGAGAAAACCCTTGAAGAATGGCGTGCGATGCTCGACCCCGACCAGTATCAGGTTTGCCGCCTGAAAGGTACCGAGCGCCCGTTCAGCGGCAAGTACAATGCGACCCGGACCGATGGCGTCTACCATTGCATCTGCTGCCAGGCCCCGCTGTTCGATTCGAAGGCAAAATTCGACTCCGGCTGTGGCTGGCCCAGCTTCTACGAGCCGATCGAAGACAGCGCGATGATCGAGATACGCGATACCTCCCACGGGATGATCCGTACCGAAGTCACCTGTGCCCAGTGTGATGCCCATTTGGGTCATGTATTCCCCGACGGACCCCCACCCACCGGCCTGCGTTACTGCATCAACTCGGTGTGCCTGGAATTGGTACCACGCTGAAAACGGGTTCATTCAATTAAGGAGCGATGTGAATGGCTGGCGAATTGCTGAATATCCCCTGCACCACCATCAAGGGTGAGCAGAAGACCCTGGCGGACTTTCCGGCCAAGGCGCTGTTGGTCGTCAATACTGCCAGCCAGTGCGGTTTCACACCCCAGTACAAAGGGCTCGAGGCGCTTTGGCAGCACTATCGCGAGCAGGGTTTGGTGGTGCTGGGTTTCCCCTGCAATCAGTTCGGCAAACAGGAGCCGGATGACGAGACGGCGATTTCGCAGTTCTGTGAGTTGAACTTCGGTGTCAGCTTCCCGCTGTTCAGGAAGGTCGACGTCAACGGCGCCGATGCCCATCCGCTGTTCGTCGAGTTGAAAAAGCGCGCCCCCGGCCTGCTGGGCTCGCAAGGGATCAAGTGGAACTTCACCAAGTTCCTCTTCGATCCGCGAACCGGAAAGGTCTCGCGTTATGCGCCCACCACCAAGCCGGATGCCTTGAGCGCCGATATCGAAGCGCTGCTCAAATAATCACCGGCGGCACCCAATGGTCGATCAGGGCCAGTAGCTCCTCGCGGCGGAACGGCTTCGCCAGATAGTCGTTCATCCCCGCCGCCCGGCAACGCTCGCGCTCTTCGGGCATGGCGTTGGCGGTCAGGGCCACGATCGGCAGGTTCGGCCAGCGTCCGCTCTGGCGGATCCGCCGGCTGGCTTCGTAGCCATCCATCACCGGCATGTTGCAGTCCATCAATACCAGATCAAAACTCCCGTGTTCCAGTTGCTCCAGGGCGTCGGCGCCGTGTGCGGCGACGCTCACCTCGCAGCCGAGCTTACCCAGCATGCCCTTGGCCACCAGTTGGTTGACCGGGTTGTCCTCGACCAGCAGGATCCGCGCCCGGCGCACGCTGGCGGGTTTTTCGGCTTGTTTAGCAGGCGCGCCTTCATCGACGCGCGAAAGCACCCGGCGCAGTGCCTGATACAGCGCGCTCCGTGCCAGGGGGCGGGCCTGTTGCTGTAGCGGGGCGAGGCTGGTGGCCTGGTCGCCGGGCAGGAAATTGCCGTAAGCGGTGATCAGCAGGATCGGCGCTTTGATGGTCGGGCGCAGGGCCATCAGGCTGTCCAGATCATCGGTAATCAGCAGGTCCGGGTTGCTGTCGCCAAGCTCGCCGATACGATCATGCCGCTGATAATTCACGCCCCAGCGCGGCAGCAGGGTTTGCAGCAACTCGGCCAGCCCGCTGTTGGCGCTGCTGAGGGCGATCACGTTGCCGTGGAGGCGCTCGTAGGTGACGGCGCCGGTATGGCTTGGCAGTGGCAGTTCGGCGCTGAACTGGCTGCCGAAACCGCTTTCGGAACTGATGCTCAGGTGTCCCTGCATGGCTTCGCAGAGGTTGTTGGTCAGGGTCAGGCCCAGGCCTGTGCCGCCGTATTGGCGGGTGATCCCGGCGGCGGCCTGGATAAAAGGCTGGAAAATCCTGGTCTGGGCTTCCTGGGCGATGCCGATGCCGGTATCGCAGACATCGATGCGCACGCCGCCGTTGTAGGTGCTCAGGCGCACATCCACGCGTCCGAACCGGGTGAACTTGAGTGCGTTGGACAGCAGGTTGCTGACGATCTGCCTGACCCGGGTCGGATCGCCGAGCACCATGGCGGGGAATGTCGGGTCGATCAGGCACGTCAGTTCGACGTTGGGTGCGGTGTTTTGCGACAGCAGGTTGGCGGTGTCTTCCACCAGGGCGCCGAGGTCGAAGGGGATTCGCTCCAGTTCAAGCTGGCCGGCGTCGAACTTGGACAGATCAAGAATATCGTTGAGCAACTCCACCAGCACCTTGCCCGAGTCATGGGCGATGGCCAGTTGTTGGCGTTGTTCGGCGTTGAGCGGACTGTCCAGCGACAGCGCGATCATGCCGAGCAGGCCGTTCAGCGGTGTGCGGATTTCATGGCTCATATTGGCCAGGAACGCGGCGCGGGCCTGGGCCATGTCCAGAGCGCGTCGTCGCGCGTCCTCAAGCTCCTCATTGGACTGGCTCAGGCGCGTGTTGCTGGCCTTCAGCTCGTCGGTGCGGGCGGAAACAATGTTTTCCAGCTCGTTGAGGTATTCGGTCAGGCGGTTCTCGGCGTTGCGCCGCTGCTTGATCTCGGTGGCCATGGTGACGAACTGCTGGTTGGCGACCTTGACCAGCACGCCGATCTCATCATGCTCATGGCCGACGGGGAAGGGCAGCTTGCCCTGGTTGGGGTCGTGCGGGTCACTGCTGCTCAGGGAGCTGATCACCCGCACCAAGGGCTTGGTCAGCATCATATAGAAGAGCGCGAGGAGAATGCCGGTCAGCACCAGGCTGCGCACGAAGCCGTTGAGCAGCGTCACTTCGGCCCGTTTGAGGAAGCGGCTGCCGAAGGCGAAGGTGTCGACATCCAGGTACAGCGTGCCGAGGTATTCGTCCGGCATGTGGCTGAGGTACAGGCGATTCTTGAACTGGCGGTTGTTGCCGAAGAGGAAGTCGCTGAGGACGCGGTACGCGCTTTCCTGGCGAGGGCGCTGCATGTCGGCGAGCACCGTGTCGTTGTTGTCGACCAGTTGGGCGCGGATGATGGCGGGTGATTGCAGCAGGCCGAGGGTCAGTTCCTGGGCCAGCTCGGCGTCGATGTTGTAGGCGATGCGCGAAGCGGTGTTGTGGCTGATATCCAGCAATGCCTGCATCTCGCGGTTGATGGAGGCGTCTTCGCTGGCATAATCGATCCCGATCTGGATGAAACTGAGCAATGTCCCCAGGATGAAGCCGACGAGGACTGTCAACCGGGCTTGCTTGTACGACAGGCGATTGGTGAACTTGATATCCATGGTCCCGAGCCAGTTCCACATTCCATGCGCTGCGCAAGCATAGCCGATCAACCCCGGCTGCTGGCATGTACTGTCGCACATTCAGCTTGTTCCTTTTCGCCTGAATATGACTTGAGGAATTCTCGTGGACCCTCGTTTGACCGCATTTCTCGAACGTGCCGAAAGTGTCCTGGCCCGCCTCGAACCACTGTTGCCGGCGCTGCGCCCGGAAATCGACTGGAGCCGCTGCCTGGCGGCGCGTTGGCAGCGCGATGGGCGCAGCGGTTACCTGTCGCCGCTGGAAGTGAGCCTGGACATTCGGTTGTCTGACCTGATCGGCGTCGATCAGCAGCGCGACCAGCTCGGGCGCAACACCCGCCAGTTCCTCGATGGCGTGCCCGCCAACCACGCGCTGCTGTGGGGTTCGCGGGGCACCGGTAAATCTTCGTTGGTCCGTGCGCTGCTGGCCGAGCACGCCGACGCCGGTTTGCGTCTGATCGAGATCGAGCGTGATCACCTGGCTGACCTGCCGCGGGTGGTGGAGCAATTGCACAAGTTGCCGCAGCGTTTCGTGCTGTTCTGCGACGACCTGTCGTTCGAGGCCGGCGAGGGCGATTACCGGGTGCTCAAGAGCGTGCTGGACGGCTCGCTCGAACAGGCCCCGGATAATGTGCTGCTGTACGCCACCTCCAACCGCCGGCACCTGGTGCCGGAGAAACAGAGCGACAACGAAAACTGGAAGATGGTGGATGGCGAACTGCACCCCAGCGAGGCGGTGGAAGACAAGATCGCCTTGTCTGACCGTTTCGGCCTGTGGTTGTCGTTCTATCCGTTTACCCAGGAGCATTTCCTCAATGTGGTCGAGCACTGGATCCGCGAACTGGCCAAGGGGCCGGGGCTGGTCTGGGCGCGCGACGAGGAGCTGGAAAAGGCCGCAATTCGCTGGGCAACCGGTCGCGGTAATCGAAATGGCCGCTGTGCCTACCAGTTCGCCCGCTACTGGGTCGGACTCAAACTGCTGGAGCAACACAAATGATCGACTTGAATGCGGCGGGAGCGGGGCTTGGCGGCTACGCGCTGCTGGCGGCGCAATTGGAAGCCTTGCTCTCGGGCGAGCGTGATTTCATCGCCAATGCCGCACAGTTTTCCGCCTTCCTCTATAACCAGGTCGATGACCTGAACTGGGCGGGCTTCTACCTCAATCGCGATGGCGAACTGGTGCTGGGGCCTTTCCAGGGTCAGGTCGCCTGTGTGCGAATCGCTTTCGGCCGGGGTGTGTGCGGCGCCGCCGCTGCCAGTCTGCAGACCCAACGGGTCGAGGATGTCCATGCGTTTCCCGGGCACATCGCTTGCGACAGTGCCTCGAACAGTGAGTTGGTGATTCCTCTGGTCAAGGACGGGCACCTGATTGGCGTGCTGGATCTGGACAGTCCGAAGCTCGCACGCTTTAGCGTCGAGGATCAGGCGGGGCTGGAGCAGCTGGCGGGGATTTTCCTGCAGGCGACCGATTGCTGATTGGCGATTGGCGGAAACAGAAGAGGGGCCATTGCGGCCCCTCTTTCTTTGTATCTGGTGTTCTCAGTCGTAGATGACTTTCTTCTTCCAGTTTTCTTCTTCGTCCGTCTTCAGGCCTTCGGTCAGTGCGTTGACGTCGCTCTCGGTCGGCTCGATGGTGTCCAGCACCATGGCATTGGCGCGGGCCAGAAGCTTTTCCATGTATTCCAGTTGTTCGCGGTACTGCGCAGGCTCCGGCTGCTTGCGCAGGTATTGCACGCCGCGTTCGAAAGCGAGGCGGGCATGCCCGGGCTGGTTTTGCTGCAACGCGGCCTGGCCCAGGTTATTGAAGAACTCGATATGCAGCTTGACCAGGATGTGGCGGATTTCCTTGACCCAGTACTTGGCTTCGTTGGTGGCCAGGAAGCCTTCCTGGCAGGCACGGACGACCTGGCTGTGCAGAGCTTCCAGAAGGAAGCGGATATCCTTGGCGCGAGCTTCGGTCTGGATCGGGCCGGGCGGGTTGCTGACCGGCAGCGATTCGCCCTGGGCGATCAGGGCTTCCAGCTCGGCGATACGGCTCTGGATATTGCTGTTGTGCTTGTCCAGCGACAGTTGGCGCTGGTTGAGGTTGAGTTCAAGGCGAGTCAGCAGCAGCTTGAGCGCCGGCGTCATCAACTGGCCCGGGAACGTTTCGGTGATCTCGCCACAACGCCGCAAGCGTTCGGCCAGCTCGACTTTCAGTCGCGCCCGCTCCAGCTTGTTGTTCTCGACTACGTTATTCAGATAGCCGATCACGATGAGTAAGGCGATACCCGCCACGATAAGCAGGGTAATCAATAGTGGTGTCACCGTTCACGCCTCGTCAGTCAGGGTTACCGATTGAGTGTAGTGGCTTCCCTATTGCCCGGATAGAGCAGTTTGGCGGAAGCCGGAGGAGGATTGATGGCAATTTGCCCTGTGTCACACTTGGGCAATTGTTTTACCGTCCTTTCCTCTATCGGCAGCGACGGCTGGAAGAATAGGGCGGGCGGCTTGCCCGGGCGGTCCTAAACACGGCGAAGTCATTGATTTAAATAAATTTCTAATTGGGGGTTGACGACCTTTCAAAGCATCCCTAGAATGCGCGCCACTTGCAGCGTAAAGCACACAGCGAAACGCGGCAGGGAGTGAAGTTGTAGCGTGTCCCCTTCGTCTAGTGGCCTAGGACACCGCCCTTTCACGGCGGTAACAGGGGTTCGAGTCCCCTAGGGGACGCCAATGCGGGAATAGCTCAGTTGGTAGAGCACGACCTTGCCAAGGTCGGGGTCGCGAGTTCGAGTCTCGTTTCCCGCTCCCGTTTACAAAGGCTTTGCTTAACGGCAGGGCTTGTAAAGAAATCCAGGGGTCAATCTTCAGGATTAAACTCTGGTCACTAAAACATGCGATGCATGTTTTGGGCAGAGTCCCCTTCGTCTAGTGGCCTAGGACACCGCCCTTTCACGGCGGTAACAGGGGTTCGAGTCCCCTAGGGGACGCCAATATGCGGGAATAGCTCAGTTGGTAGAGCACGACCTTGCCAAGGTCGGGGTCGCGAGTTCGAGTCTCGTTTCCCGCTCCAAATATGGTGCTACCGGATTCAATCGAGTCCTGTAGCCAAGAAAAAAGGACCTTCGGGTCCTTTTTTCGTTTCTGCGGAAAAATCCATTCACGTCCAGCGGGCCCGAAAGCGGGCTTCGTCGTTGTGCGGCATCAAACATTCATGCAAAAAAACGCCGCTTCAATGAGCGGCGTCTTTATCAATGCTTGCTGTCGTTGAGCGACATGCTCAGCAGTTGTTTTTCCTGGTTCCAGTCAAACGGCTCTTCATTCTGTTCGGCATCGTAGCGGCGTTCTTCGAGGGCCTGGTACAGGTCCAGTTCGTCATCCGGCATGAAATGCAGGCAGTCACCGCCGAAGAACCACAGCAGGTCGCGCGGTACCAGGTGGGCGATCTGTGGATAACGTTGAATGACCTGGCACATCAGGTCCTGGCCCAGGTACTGGCTTTCCAGCGGATCGTGGGGCAGTTGCTCCAGCAGATCGTCGAAGCGCTCGAGGAACAGGCCGTGACTTTCCTCCGGCACTTGTTCGGCTTCGCCCAGGGCGACGAGGATGCTGCGCAGGTGGTTGAGCAGGGCGAGATGGTAGTCCAGGTGTGCATTGGCCATGCTGGCGATCCTCTAAAGCAAAAACGGGCGCGGGAGTATACGGCTCCCGACGCCCGATGTCCCGGTCGGATTGTGCTCAGCGCACCTTGCCTTCGACAGGCAACAATTCCTCCTTGGTGAAGGCATCGACATCAATGACGCGTCTGCGCGCGGTTTCGGCGGCGTGCAACTGACTGGCTTGCTCGGCATCAAGGACGCCCGCTCGCACGGCCGCGTCGATCAACGGTTCGCCGGCCTCCACGGTCAGTTCGCCATTTTTCAGGGCATGGCGTAACTGTTTGTGCAATGCGGCGCTGTCGGCCAGCAGTTGGCTGGCGTGCTGCAGGGCACCGACCGGGTCCTGCGCATCGGTCGGGCGATAACAGCCGGCGAGCAAGGCTTCCAGGGCCGGATCGCCGGCGGCGCGGCCGATCAGTGCGGCGATTTCCGCGTCCAGTTCATCGCCGGGACCGGTGTGGCGCCGGCCGAAGGGGAACACGATCAGTCGCAAGGCGCCGCCGAGCAGGCGGCTCGGGAAGTTATCAAGCAGGCGGTCCAGAGCTTTCTCCGCCTGGCCGAGGCTTTCTTCCATGGCCCAGCGCAGCAGCGGTTGCAGATGTTCCGGTGAGTTCAGGTCGTGATAACGCTTGAGCGCCGCCGAACTCAGGTACAGATGACTGAGGACATCGCCCAGCCGTGCGGACAACCGTTCACGCCGCTTCAGCTCGCCGCCCAGCAGCATCATGCACAGATCCGCCAGCAGGGCGAAGGCCGCGGCCTGGCGATTGAGTGCGCGAAAATAGCCCTGGCTGAGGGCGTCACCCGGGGCTTTTTCAAAATGCCCCAGCCCAAGCCCGAGTACCAGCGTGCTGGCAGCATTGCCCACGGCGAAACCGATATGGCGCAACAGCAAGGTGTCGAATTCCTTGAGTGTCTGCTCATGGTCTTCCCGTCCCGCCAGCGCCATTTCCTTGAGAACGAAGGGATGGCAGCGGATTGCGCCCTGGCCGAAGATCATCAGGTTGCGCGAGAGAATATTGGCGCCTTCGACCGTGATGAAAATCGGCGCGCCCTGCCAACTGCGCCCCAGGTAATTGTTCGGGCCCATGATGATGCCCTTGCCGCCGTGGATATCCATGGCGTGCTGGATGCATTCGCGGCCGCGCTCAGTCAGGTGGTACTTGAGGATTGCCGAGAGTACCGACGGCTTCTCGCCAAGGTCCACGGCTTTGGCGGTCAGGATTCGCGCGCTGTCCATCAGCCAGGCGTTACCGCCGATGCGTGCCAGGGATTCCTGGATGCCTTCGAAGGCTGCCAGCGGCACATTGAACTGTTCCCGAATCTGCGCGTATTGGCCGCTGACCAGGCTGGTGAATTTGGCTGCGCCGGTGCCTACCGCCGGCAGGGAAATCGAGCGTCCCACCGACAGGCAGTTCATCAACATCATCCAGCCTTTGCCGAGCATTTCCTGGCCGCCAATCAGGAAGTCCAGCGGCACGAACACGTCCTTGCCGGCGTTGGGGCCGTTCATGAATGCCGCGCCCAGCGGGTGGTGACGCTTGCCGATGTCGACACCGGGGGTGTCGGTCGGAATCAGCGCCAGGCTGATGCCCAGCTCTTCCTTGTCACTCAACAGATGGTCAGGGTCATAAGCCTTGAAGGCGAGGCCCAGCAGAGTGGCGACCGGTCCGAGGGTGATGTAGCGCTTTTCCCAGTTCAGGCGCAGACCCAGGACTTCCTGCCCTTGCCACTGTCCTTTGCAAATGATGCCGGTGTCGGGCATGGCACCGGCATCGGACCCGGCGAGGGGACCTGTGAGGGCGAAGCAGGGGATTTCCTCGCCACGGGCGAGGCGGGGCAGGTAGTGGTTACGTTGTTCATCGGTGCCGTAGTGCAGCAGCAACTCCGCGGGACCGAGGGAGTTGGGCACCATCACGGTGGAGGCGAGGTCACCGCTGCGGGTGGCCAGTTTCATCGCCACCTGCGAGTGGGCGTAGGCGGAAAAGCCCTTGCCGCCGTATTCCTTGGGAATGATCAGGGCGAAGAAACCATGTGCCTTGATATGCGCCCAGGCTTCGGCGGGCAGGTCCATGTCCTGGCCGATCTGCCAGTCGCTGACCATGGCGCAGAGTTCTTCGGTGGGGCCGTCGATGAATGCCTGTTCCTCGGCGCTCAGTTCGGCCTTTGGATAACTCAGCAGCGTGTTCCAGTCCGGGCGACCGCTGAACAGTTCGCCGTCCCACCACACGGTGCCGGCGTCGATCGCTTCGCGCTCGGTGGTCGACATGGGCGGCAGGGTGCGCTGGAACCAGTTGAACATCGGCGCGGTAAACAGCTTGCGGCGCAGGTCCGGGAACAGCAGAGGCGCGGCGATAGCGGCCACCACCAGCAGGAGCAGGACGGTCAGCCAGCCAGGCGCCCGCGAAAAGATACCCATCGCCAGCACGTAGGCCGCGATGAGCGCCAGGGCCGGCAACGCCGGTGTCCGTCGGTGCGCCAGCCAGGCCGAGCCCAGCACGAGCACCACTAACCACAACAGCAACATAGTCTTTCCTCCTGGAAACCTTGCACGTGTCAGTACGTCCCACAGAGCGTAGCCGGCCTCTGCCGAACGGCATTGTCTGAACAGTGACAGGTTGTTGGCGGTGGAGTTCGCCGGGACTGCTCGGCGATTGCCTGGGCGTCACGCTGGAGTAGACTGGGCGTCCCTTGCAGATATCAGGATGTCGTCATGCTCAAGATCTGGGGCCGGAAGAATTCCAGCAACGTCAGGAAAGTGTTGTGGTGCGCACAGGAACTGGGGCTGGATTTCCAGTCTGTGGACGCCGGTGGTGCGTTCGGGCTGGTCAATGAACCGCACTATCGCGCACTCAACCCCAATGGTCTGGTGCCGATGATCGAAGATGATGGCCTGGTGCTCTGGGAGTCCAATGCCATCGTCCGCTATCTGGGCGCGAAACATGCACCGGGCACCGCCTGGTATCCGGAGGATCCAGTCGAGCGCGCCGAGGCCGACAAGTGGATGGACTGGACCACGTCGTCGCTGGCTACGCCATTCCGCCCCTTGTTCTGGGGCATCCTGCGCACGCCGGAAGACCAGCGTGACTGGGTGGCGATCAATGCCGCGCACAAGACCTGCGCGCAACTGCTGTCGATTGCCGACGAGACGCTGGCGTCGCAACCCTTCCTTTCCGGCCAAGAGCCGGGCATGGGGGATATCCCCCTGGGCTGTTTCGCCTACGCCTGGTTCGAGATGCCCATCGAGCGACCGGAGATGCGTCACCTGCGCGCCTGGTACGAGCGTCTGCGCGAGCGTCCGGCCTATCAGGCGGCGGTCATGACCGCGCTGACCTGAAAGCTTCGCTCAATGCGATAGTTATTATCGATAGGCTTGACTGTACTTGTGTGGCCGGGGCTTGCACCATGGCCCGCATTAATGCGACGGGTGCGCCCGTTCGCCGCCTGACTCACGAACAATTCCAACGGTGCAAAAAACCGCTATGAGTTCTGCTCTGTCCATTCGGCAGCTAACCAAGACCTACGGCAACGGCTTCCAGGCCCTCAAGGGCATTGATCTGGACGTCGCCGAAGGTGACTTCTTCGCGTTGCTCGGCCCCAACGGCGCCGGCAAGTCCACAACCATCGGCATTCTCTCGACCCTGGTGAACAAGACCAGCGGCAGCGTCAGTGTCTTCGGTCACGACCTGGACCGCCAGCCCGCCGCGCTCAAGCGCAGCATCGGTGTGGTGCCTCAGGAGTTCAACTTCAACCAGTTCGAAAAGACCTTCGACATCGTCGTCACCCAGGCCGGCTACTACGGTATTCCGCCGAAGGTTGCCAACGAGCGCGCCGAGCAATATCTGACGCAACTGGGGCTGTGGGACAAGCGCGATGTGCCGTCTCGTTCGCTGTCCGGCGGCATGAAGCGCCGGCTGATGATCGCCCGCGCGCTGATCCATGAGCCTCGCCTGCTGATCCTCGATGAGCCGACTGCGGGTGTGGATATCGAGCTGCGCCGTTCGATGTGGGGCTTCCTCACCGAACTGAACCAGCAGGGCATCACCATCATCCTCACCACGCACTACCTGGAAGAGGCTGAACAGTTGTGCCGCAACATCGGCATCATTGATCACGGCACCATTGTCGAAAACACCAGCATGCGCCAGTTGCTGGGCAAGCTGCATGTCGAAACCTTCGTGCTCGACCTGAAGCATGACCTGGCGCAGACGCCGCAACTGGCCGGTTATCCCTGCCGCCTGATCAATCCGCACACCCTGGAAGTCCAGGTCGACAAGGAAGTGGGCATCACCGCGCTGTTCGGCCAACTGGCCTTGCAGAACATCGAAGTGATCAGCCTGCGCAACAAGACCAATCGTCTCGAGGAGTTGTTCGTGTCCCTGGTTGAAAAGAATCTCTCCAAGGTGGCGATATGAGCTCGGAGCTGCGCGCCAATCTGGTCGCCCTCAACACCATCGTCTACCGCGAAGTACGCCGTTTCACCCGGATCTGGCCGCAGACCCTTCTGCCGCCGGCGATCACCATGGTTCTGTACTTCGTCATCTTCGGTAACCTTATCGGCCGGCAGATCGGTGACATGGGTGGCTTCACCTACATGGAGTACATCGTGCCGGGGCTGATCATGATGTCGGTGATCACCAACTCCTACGGCAACGTGGTGTCGAGTTTCTTCGGCAGCAAGTTCCAGCGTTCCATCGAAGAACTGATGGTTTCACCGGTCTCGCCGCACACCATTCTGATCGGCTACACCCTTGGCGGTGTGCTGCGCGGGCTGGCGGTAGGGGTGATCGTGACCTTGCTGTCGCTGTTCTTCACCCATCTGCAGGTGCATCACCTGGGGGTGACGGTGCTGGTGGTGTTGTTGACCGCGACGATCTTCTCGCTGCTGGGCTTCATCAACGCGGTCTTTGCACGCAACTTCGACGATATCTCGATTATTCCGACATTCGTCCTGACGCCCCTGACCTACCTCGGCGGGGTGTTCTATTCGATCAACCTGCTGCCGCCGTTCTGGCAGACCGTGTCGATGGCCAACCCGGTGCTGCACATGGTCAACTCGTTCCGCTACGGCATTCTCGGCGTGTCGGATATCCGTATCGGCGTTGCCATCACCTTCATGCTGGTCGCCACCGCGGTGCTGTATTTCGGGTGTGTTCGCCTACTGATCAGCGGACGTGGAATGCGCAGCTGATTTCGCCTTGCGCCGGCGCCACTGCCGGCCTACCCACCAGCGCCAGTAGAGCATGGTCAGGCAGTAGGCCAGGGCGCCGAGCAGCACGCCGCACACTACCGAACCGAGAAGGAAGGGTTGCCACAATGTGGATAACTGGTCGGTGATCCATTCGAAGGTGATTTCTTCCGGCAGCGTGCGGGCCGGAATCTGCATCAACCAAGCGCCCATCTGATAGGTGCAATAGAACACCGGCGGCATGGTGATCGGATTGGTCAGCCAGACCAGGCTGACGGCGATCGGCATGTTGCCGCGCACCAGGATCGACAGGCTGGCGGCCGCCAACATCTGCATCGGAATCGGAATGAAGGCGGCGAAAATACCAACTGCCATGGCCCGGGCCACCGAGTGACGGTTGAGGTGCCAGAGGTTGGCGTCATGCAGCAGCCGACCGAGGAATCGTAAGGACTTGTGTTCCCGGATGCTCGTCGGATCGGGCATGTAGCGTTTGAAAAGTCGACGCGGCATGTGGGGTCTCGGCGGTCGGAAGTGGGCAAGTATGCACGTATTACAACTAGTGACTATTCAGACTTTGTGACAATTAATAAGTGAGCGTTGGCCCGTGTTGATCTAAGCCTGCGGAGGGGTTTTGTTCAATCGGAGTACAAATGACGCGCACAGGGATGTTGTCGCTCGCGCTCGGGCTGTTGTGCCTGAGATTCATGCCGGAGCTGCCGTCCGTCGGTTGGCTGGTCACCTTCGCGTTGTTGGGGCTGGTTTGCCTCTGGCGGCGCGCCTTCCCGTTGGCGTTTTTCCTGTTTGGCCTGTGTTGGGCTTGTCTGTGCGCCCAGAGCGCGCTGAATGATCGTCTGGCGCGGGATCTGGATGGCCGCACGCTGTGGCTCGAAGGGCGGGTGGTCGGGTTGCCGGAGCAAGGCGAGCGTGGCGTCCGTTTCGAACTGGCCGAGGCGCAGTCCCGCCGCGCTGAGCTACCGCATCTGCTGCGTTTGAGCTGGCCGGAAGGGCCGCCAGTCAGAAGTGGCGAGCGCTGGCGCCTGGCGGTGAGCCTCAAAAGTCCACACGGTTTGCTCAATCCTCATGCGACCGATCCGCAGGCGGTGTTGCTGGCCAGACGCATCGGCGCGCTGGGGACGGTCAAGGCCGGCGAGCGGTTGGAGCCTGCCAGTGCGGCGTGGCGTGATGGCATTCGCCAGCGCCTGCTGGCGGTCGATGCCGATGGCCGCGAACAAGCACTGATTGCCTTGGTGCTCGGTGATGGCGCAGGGCTTGAGCGGGAGGACTGGAAGACCTTGCAGGCCACCGGCACGGTCCACCTGTTGGTGATTTCCGGGCAGCATATCGGCTTGCTCGCGGGGCTGGTCTACGCGCTGGTCAGTGGCTTGGCGCGACTGGGCTGGTGGCCGCGGCGCCTGCCGTGGTTGCCGTGGGCCTGCGGGCTGGCCTTCGCCGCTGCGCTCGGCTATGGCTTGCTGGCCGGTTTCCAGGTGCCCGTGCAGCGGGCCTGCATCATGCTCGCGGTGGTGCTGGCCTGGCGCTTGCGCTACCGGCACCTCGGCATCGCCTGGCCGTTGCTGATTGCCCTCAATGGCGTGCTGTTGTTCGAACCCCTTGCCAGTCTGTTGCCCGGTTTCTGGTTGTCGTTCGCGGCGGTGGCGGTGCTGTTGCTGATTTTCAGCGGCCGCCTCGGTGCCTGGTCGGCGTGGCTGGCCTGGGGGCGGGCGCAGTGGTTTATCGCGATTGGATTGCTGCCGGTGTTGCTTGCGCTTGGGCTGCCGGTCAGCCTCAGTGCGCCGCTGGCCAATCTGTTCGCTGTGCCGTGGCTAAGTATCCTGGTGTTGCCGCTGGCACTGCTGGGTACGCTGTTTCTGCCGCTGCCAATCATCGGCGAAAGCCTGCTCTGGCTGGCCGGTGCATTGCTCAACGTCCTTTTCGATCTGCTCGCTTGGCTGGCCGCCTGGCAACCGGCCTGGATCGCCCCGCAATTACCGCTGTGGAGCTGGCTCCTGGTGGCTGTCGGGGCGTTTTTGTTACTGCTGCCCAGTGGGCTGCCTATGCGCGTGCTCGGCTGGCCGTTGTTGTTGCTGGCGGGCTTCACTCCGCGAGAGGGGATTCCCGAAGGGCAGGTGGAAGTCTGGCAACTGGATGTAGGGCAGGGGCAGGCGTACGTCTTGCTCACCCGTCAGCACGCAATGCTCTTTGATGCAGGCCCGACGCGGGCCGAGGTGGACCTTGGCGAGTTGGTGGTGCTGCCGACCCTGCACAAGCTGGGAGTGAAGGCCCTGGACCTGATGGTGCTCAGTCACGCCCATGCTGATCACGCCGGTGGCGCGCTCGCGGTGCAGCGTGGCTTGCCAGTGCGGCGGGTGCTCGGTGGCGAGCCGGACGAGATGGCCGAAGCGCTGCAGGCCGAACCGTGTAGCAGCGCAGAGCAATGGGAGTGGGATGGCGTGCGGTTTTCACTTTGGCAGTGGGCGCAGGCCACTGACAGCAACCAGCATTCCTGCACCCTTCGCGTAGAGGCCGGGGGCGAAACGTTGTTGCTGGCCGGC
Source organism: Pseudomonas sp. Marseille-P9899 (assembly GCF_903166565.1). Taxonomy (NCBI): domain Bacteria; kingdom Pseudomonadati; phylum Pseudomonadota; class Gammaproteobacteria; order Pseudomonadales; family Pseudomonadaceae; genus Pseudomonas; species Pseudomonas sp. Marseille-P9899. The sequence continues at coordinate 121,892 of NZ_CAESCG010000009.1, read as the reverse complement.
GATATCGACCGCCATGCCGAGCAGGCGTGGCTGGAGGGATTTCAGGCTGGCCCGGTGGACTGGCTGCAGTCGCCGCATCACGGCAGCAAGAGTTCTTCCAGCTCGCGTTTCCTCAGAACCCTGGCGCCTGGCGGCGTGCTGATCTCTCGCGGACGTCACAACGGTTTCGGTCATCCCGCGCCGCTGGTCATGGCGCGGTACGCGGCATTGGGCATCGCCACCTATGACAGCGCGCTGCTGGGTGCGGTGCGCCTGCGCCTGGGCAGTTTCGGCGCGCCCCATGGCCTGCGCGAGCAGCGCCGTTTCTGGCGCGAACCGACGTGACAGTCTTCGGCAGCCACGGCCCCCTATGGTAGAGTGCAGAACTTTTTCCGAGGGGGTCCTTAAAGTGTGGGAATTGGTCAAGTCCGGTGGTTGGATGATGCTGCCGATCATTCTGAGTTCCATCGCTGCCATGGCTATCGTTGCCGAACGTCTGTGGACCCTGCGCGCCAGTCGCGTCACACCGCCACACCTGCTGGGGCAGGTCTGGCGCTGGATCAAGGACAAGCAGCTCAACACTGAAAAGCTCAAGGCGCTGCGTGCCGATTCGCCGTTGGGCGAGATCCTCGCCGCAGGCCTGGCCAACTCCCGTCATGGTCGCGAGATCATGAAAGAGTGCATTGAGGAGGCTGCTGCCCGGGTCATCCATGAGCTGGAGCGCTACATCAACGCCCTCGGCACCATCGCCGCGATGGCGCCGTTGCTGGGTCTGCTCGGCACCGTGCTGGGCATGATCGATATCTTCAGTTCGTTCATGGGCTCCGGCATGACCACCAATGCCGCGGTGCTCGCTGGCGGTATCTCCAAGGCACTGATCACCACGGCTGCGGGCCTGATGGTCGGTATTCCTGCGGTGTTCTTCCACCGTTTCCTGCAGCGCCGGATCGATGAACTGGTGGTCGGGATGGAGCAGGAGGCGATCAAGCTGGTCGAGGTGGTGCAGGGCGACCGTGACGTTGATCTGGCTGCCGGGAGCAAGGCGTGAAATTTCGGCGCAAGCAACGCGAGAACGTTGATATCAACCTGGCTTCGTTGATCGATGTGGTCTTCATCCTGTTGCTGTTCTTCGTCGTCACGACCACCTTCACCCGCGAAACCCAGTTGCGCGTGGAACTGCCAGAGGCCGCGAGCGGCGCGCCGGTGCCGGACTCCGAGCAGAAGCTGGTGGAAATCAGCATCAGCGCCGACGGCGTTTATTCGGTGAACAACCATCTGCTGCCCAAGAGCGACCTGGCCACCCTGACCGAGGCGCTGCAAAAGGAAGCGGGCGGTGACACCAAGCTGCCGCTGGCGATCAGCGCTGACGGCAAGACACCGCACCAGGCCGTGGTGACTGCAATGGACGCGGCCGGCAAGCTCGGCTTCAGCCACCTGCGCATGACCACGGTCGAGGCTGCGCCGGGGACGCCCTGATGGCTTTCGCCGATCGCCTGCTGGAGGCCTGGTATAAAGGCCATCCGCTGCTTGCGCTGTTGTCCCCGCTGGAAGCGCTGTACCGCAAGGTGGTGCGCGGCAAGCGCGAGCGCTTTCTGGCGGGGCAGGGTGATATCTATCGCGCGCCCGTGCCGGTGCTGGTGGTGGGCAACATCACCGTAGGCGGCACCGGCAAGACCCCGCTGATTCTCTTTCTGATCGAACATTGTCGCCAGCGCGGCCTGCGCGTTGGCGTGGTTAGTCGTGGCTATGGCGCCACCCCGCCACAGTTACCCTGGCGGGTACGCGCCGACCAGCCGGCCAGCCAGGCCGGTGACGAGCCACTGTTGATCGTCCAGCGCAGCGGCGTGCCGTTGATGATTGATCCGGACCGTTCGCAAGCGGTGCGTGCGCTGCTTGAGGCCGAACCGCTGGATCTGATTCTCTGCGACGACGGTCTGCAGCACTATCGCCTGGCTCGCGACCTGGAACTGGTGCTGATCGATGCCGCCCGCGGACTCGGTAATCGCCGTTGCCTGCCTGCGGGGCCATTGCGTGAACCTGCCGAGCGTCTGCAAGAGGTCGATGCGCTGCTCTACAACGGGGCTGCGGCCGATCGCGAAGACGGTTTCGCGTTCACCCTCCAGCCCACCGCGCTGGTCAACCTGAGCAGCGGCGAGCGCCGCCCGCTGGATCACTTCCCCGCTGGCCAGGCGTTGCATGCCGTGGCTGGCATCGGTAACCCGCAACGTTTCTTCAATACCTTGCAGGGACTAAACTGGCAGCCTGTGCCGCATCCCTTCGCCGATCACGCCGCCTTCAGCCCGCAAGCCCTGAGCTTCAGCCCGGTGCTGCCGGTGGTGATGACCGAGAAGGATGCTGTGAAATGCCGCAGTTTCGCCGCGCCGGACTGGTGGTACCTTGCCGTCGACGCACAGCCGTCGCCGGCTTTCGTGCGTTGGCTCGATGAGCAACTGACGCGCCTGCTGCCGGCCCGGCAGCCCTGATTCTTTTCTGTTTCCGGCCACACGCCTGAGGACTTTCCATGGACACCAAACTGCTCGATATCCTCGCTTGCCCGATCACCAAAGGCCCGCTCAAGCTCAGCGCCGACAAGACCGAGCTGATCAGCAAGGGCGCCGGCCTGGCCTATCCGGTTCGGGACGGCATTCCGGTGATGCTGGAAAGCGAAGCCCGTACCCTTACTGATGACGAGCGCCTGGACAAATGAGCGTTGCCTTCACTGTCGTGATCCCGGCCCGCCTGCGCTCGACACGCCTGCCAGGCAAGCCGTTGCTGCCCATCGCCGGCAAGCCGATGGTCCAGCATGTCTGGGAGCAAGCGCGCAAAAGCAGTGCTACCCGGGTGGTCATCGCCACCGATGATCCCGGCATCGTCGAGGCCTGCAAGGCCTTCGGTGCCGAGGTGCTGCTGACCCGTGAAGACCATGAATCCGGCACCGACCGCCTGGCCGAAGTGGCTGCTGCCCTGGGCCTGGCGGCCGATGCCATCGTGGTCAACGTTCAGGGTGACGAGCCGCTGATCCCGCCCTCGATCATCGACCAGGTGGCGGCCAACCTGGCCGAGCATCCGGAGGCAGGCATCGCCACCCTCGGCGAGCCTATCGAAGACGTCGAGTCGCTGTTCAATCCCAATGTGGTCAAGGTAGTCGCCGACTGCAACGGCCTGGCCCTGACCTTCAGTCGGGCGCCGTTGCCCTGGGCTCGCGATGCTTTCGCCAAAAGCCGTGACCGCTTGCCTGAAGGCGTGCCTTATCGTCGCCACATCGGCATGTACGCCTACCGCGCGGGTTTCTTGCAGGACTTCGTGGGTTGGGGCCCATGCTGGCTGGAGAAGGCCGAGGCGCTGGAGCAACTGCGGGCACTTTGGCATGGCGTGCGGATTCATGTGGCCGATGCCCTGGAAGCGCCGCCCGTCGGCGTTGATACCCCGGAAGACCTTGAGCGCGTGCGGCGCTTGCTGGAGGCTTGATGCGCGTTCTGTTCGTTTGCCTGGGCAATATCTGCCGCTCGCCGACCGCCGAAGGTGTACTGCGTCATCAATTGACGAAAGCCGGGCTCGCCGATGTGATCGAGGTTGCTTCGGCCGGGACCGGTGACTGGCATGTCGGCAAGCAGCCCGACAGCCGCACCCGGCGTGCCGCGCAACTGCGCGGTTATGACCTGTCGAGCCAGCGCGCGCAGCAGGTCCGCGTCGAGCATTTCAACGAGTACGACCTGATCCTGGCGATGGACAAGAGCAATCTTGCCAACCTGCAGAGCCTGCGGCCTGGGCACGCGAGTGCTGAGCTGGACCTGTTTCTGCGTCGTTACGAAGGCGCAATCGATGAAGTTCCGGACCCTTACTACGGCGGCGAACAGGGCTTCGAGCAGGTGCTCGACCTGATCGAGGCGGCGTGCCGCGGGCTGGTTATCGAATTGAAGGGGCGTCTATGAGCGCGGCCGTGCAATCTCAGGTCTCCCTCAAACCGTTCAACAGCTTCGGTATCGAGGTGACGGCGCGTTACTTCGCCCAGGCCCGCAGCGATGACGACGTTCGTGGTTTGCTGGCCTATGCCGGCGAGCACCAATTGCCCGTGATGGTGATTGGCGGCGGCAGTAACCTGCTGCTGACCCAGGACATTCCAGCGCTGGTGGTGCGGATGGACAGCTCCGGTATCCGGCTGCTGTCCGACGATGCCGGGCGGGTGGTGGTTGAGGCGGAAGCGGGCGAGCCCTGGCATCCGTTCGTGCAGTGGACGCTGGCGCATGGTCTGGTCGGGCTGGAGAATTTGAGCCTGATTCCGGGGACCGTGGGTGCGGCGCCGATGCAGAACATTGGCGCCTATGGCGTCGAAATCAAGGATGTCTTCGCCGGCCTGACCGCGCTGGATCGCCAGACCGGCGAGTTGCGCGACTTCAGTCTGGAAGAGTGCGACTTCGCCTATCGCGACAGCTTCTTCAAGCGTAACCCGGGGCGCTGGGTGATTTTGCGGGTGCGTTTCGCGCTGGGTCGCAATGCCCCGCTGCATCTGGACTACGGGCCTGTGCGCCAGCGTCTCAGCGAGCACGGCATCGAACAGCCGAGCGCGCAGCAGGTCAGCGACGCGATCTGCAGCATTCGCCGGGAGAAACTGCCGGATCCGGCGCAGTTGGGCAACGCCGGAAGCTTTTTCAAGAACCCGGTGATCAGTGCTGAACTGGCGGCGCGTATTCGTCTGGATCAACCGAGCCTGGTGGCTTATCCACAGGCTGACGGCCAGGTGAAGCTGGCTGCGGGCTGGCTGATCGAAACGGCGGGCTGGAAGGGGTATCGCGATGGCGATGCTGGCGTGCACCAGTTGCAGGCGCTGGTGCTGGTCAATCATGGTCAGGCCAGCGGCTCGCAGTTGCATGAGCTGGCCCGGAAGATCCAGGCTGATATCTTCAAGCGCTTCGGCGTCGAGCTGGAGATGGAGCCGAATCTGTATTGAGGCTTTTGGGCGCGGAGGCCTTGATGCTCCGCGCTTTTTCAAGGCTGAATAAAAAAGCCCCGCCAGCTTTCACTGGCGGGGCTTTTTATTGCCTTGGCGTTAGAACAGTGGCTTCTGTTCTTCCGTGGTTTCCAGGGCCTTTGGAGCTGGCGCTTCAACGGCTTCGGCAGGCGCTTCTTCCTGCTGGACCGGAGCCTCGACAACCGGTTCGGCCTCGGCAACAACTACCTCGGTAGTGACCGCTGCGCTGGCTGCGGCAGCAGCGGCTGCTTCGGCTTCACGCTTGCGGCGACGCACTTCACGAGGGTCGTTAGGTGCACGGCCATTCGCCAGGGTTGCTACCGGTGCTTCGGTTTCGGCTGGCTGTTCTACCGGCGCTTCCTCGGCAACAACGGCTGGCGCCGCTGGAGCTGGGGTTTCTACCGGAGCGGGTTCAGCAGCAACCGGCTCGACCACCACCACTGGTTCCTGAACTTCAGGTTGCGCAGCGGCGACTGGCTCGGCCTCGACAGGTGCAGGCACCTCGACAGGGGCTTCGACTGGCTGTGGTGCAGCTTCGACGACCTCAACAACCGGAGCGGCAGTCGGCTCGACAACTTCGACTACGGCGGCGGGTTGCTCGACGACCGGCGCGATGTTGGTTTCGACCGCTTCGGCAGCAGGCTGGACCGCTTCGGCAACTTCTGCGATTTCAGTTTGCAGGGAGGTTGCTTCGACTGGCTTGACCGCTTCTTCAACTACAGCAGTAGCGCGCTCGGCTTGCTCGTTGGCTTGCGCCTCGGCGTTGGCGCTGATGTTGCTGGTCGCTACCGCGGCCGTTACGGCCAGGCCGGCAGCCAGTTCGGCGCCGGTAGGCTCCAGGTCTTCGTCGGTGCCGTCTTCGCTGCCTTCCACGACGTTGCCATTGGCATCGCGCTGGCGCTCACGACGGTTGCTGCGACGACGCTGACCGCGGGAGCGGCGACGTGGACGTTCGCCTTCGGCGCCTTCCTGGTTGTCGTCCTGCAGCAGTTCTTCGTTTGGCAGTTGCTCTTCAGCAGCCTCTTCTACCTGCTCGGCAGGGCGTGGCTGACGCTCTTCACGCGGTGGACGCGGCTGGCGCTCCTCACGTGGTGCGCGTTCTTCGCGGGGAGCGCGTTCTTCACGAGGTGCACGCTCTTCACGTGGAGCGCGTTCCTCGCGAGGTGCACGCTCTTCGCGCGGTGCGCGCTCTTCACGTGGAGCACGTTCTTCGCGCGGCTGGCGCTCTTCGCGTGGCGCACGCTCAGGACGTTCTTCGCGAACGGCAGGGGCGGCATCCAGTGGCTCGCGCAGTTCGCGGACCGGACGGTCTTCGCGAGGACGACGCTCTTCACGCGGCGGACGCGGCTGGCGTTCTTCGCGTGGAGCACGAGGAGCACGCTCTTCGCGGTTCTGCACTTCCTCGCGAGGCTGGCGCTCTTCACGTGGGGCGCGTTCCGCGCGCTCTTCGCGTGGCTTGCGATCTTCGTCGCGACGACCGTTGCGGTTGCGGCTCTGCTGGCGACCGTTGCGACGCTCTTCGTTGCGCTGCGGGCGCTCGGCGGCAGGCTTCTCGGCAGCAGCAGGTGCGCTGACAGGCTCATCCTTGCCGGCGAACAGGCTGACCAGCGATTTCACCAGGCCCTTGAACAGGCTTGGTTCCGGTGCGACATGCACAGGAGCCGGAGCAGGTTGCTCGTCGGCGACCGGTACCGGGGCGTTGGCGCGGGCCGGGGCAGTCTTGACCGCAGCTTCCTGGCGAACCAGGGTGCGGGTCGCGGCGGCAGGCTGAACTTCTTCAACCTCGGCAGCGGCGATTTCGTAGCTGGACTGGCCGGTCAGGGCTTCCGGGTTGTCATCGCGCAGACGCTGGACTTCGAAGTGCGGCGTCTCGAGGTGATCGTTCGGCAGGATGATGATGCGGGCGCGAGTACGCAGTTCGATCTTGGTGATCGAGTTGCGTTTTTCGTTGAGCAGGAAGGCGGCGACCGGAATCGGGACCTGGGCGCGGACTTCGGCGGTGCGGTCCTTCAGGGCTTCTTCTTCGATCAGGCGCAGGATGGCCAGCGACAGGGATTCGACGTCACGGATGATGCCGGTGCCACTGCAGCGTGGGCAAACGATGCCGCTGCTCTCGCCGAGGGACGGGCGCAGACGCTGACGGGACATTTCCAGCAAGCCGAAGCGCGAGATGCGACCGACCTGAACGCGAGCACGGTCGGCTTCGAGGCATTCGCGGACTTTTTCTTCGACAGCACGCTGGTTCTTGGCCGGCGTCATGTCGATGAAGTCGATGACGATCAGACCGCCGATGTCACGCAGACGCAGTTGGCGGGCGATTTCCTCGGCCGCTTCCAGGTTGGTCTGCAGTGCGGTTTCCTCGATGTCGCTGCCCTTGGTGGCGCGCGCCGAGTTGATGTCGATGGAAACCAGGGCTTCGGTCGGGTCGATCACGATCGAGCCACCGGACGGCAGGTCGACTACGCGCTGGAAGGCGGTTTCGATCTGGCTTTCGATCTGGAAGCGGTTGAACAGCGGAACGCTGTCTTCGTACAGCTTGATCTTGCTGGCGTACTGCGGCATGACCTGGCGGATGAAGGTCAAGGCTTCTTCCTGGGCATCGATGCTGTCGATCAGCACTTCGCCGATGTCCTGGCGCAGGTAGTCGCGGATGGCGCGGATGATGACGTTGCTTTCCTGGTAGATCAGGAATGGCGCGGAGCGGTCTTGCGAGGCTTCCTTGATCGCGGTCCAGAGTTGCAGCAGGTAATCCAGGTCCCATTGCATCTCTTCGCTGCTGCGGCCAAGGCCGGCGGTGCGAACGATCAGGCCCATGTCGGCAGGGGCTACCAGGCCGTTGAGGGCCTCGCGCAGTTCATTGCGCTCTTCGCCTTCGATGCGGCGGGAGATACCGCCGGCACGCGGGTTGTTCGGCATCAGGACCAGGTAGCGGCCAGCGAGGCTGATGAAGGTGGTCAGGGCGGCGCCCTTGTTGCCACGCTCTTCTTTCTCGACCTGGACGATGACTTCCTGGCCTTCGCTCAGCACTTCCTTGATGTTCACCCGGCCTTCGGGCGACTTCTTGAAGTACTCGCGGGAAATTTCTTTCAGGGGCAGGAAACCATGACGCTCGGAGCCGAAGTCGACGAAAGCGGCTTCGAGGCTGGGTTCGATACGGGTAATCCGGCCTTTGTAGATGTTGGCCTTCTTCTGCTCGCGGGCACCGGACTCGATGTCCAGGTCGTAGAGGCGTTGGCCGTCTACCAGAGCAACGCGCAACTCTTCGGGTTGAGTCGCGTTAATCAGCATTCTTTTCATGTAATACCGTCGGTTTCCGGGCTGCCGGAAACGGCGTTCGGCACACACGACTTCTTCACGGTCGGTGTCAGGTGCGTCAGGGGTGGCGAACCATCCCGTGTCCAGCGGTATTCGGTCGACTGATATCCAGTGCTCACGAAACCGCGACGACGCTTCCTGCTTGCTGTGGTGTCATGCACTCAGTCAGGAGGAGGAATCAGCCTTCGGCCATGGACGCCCGGGGGCATCTCGATCAAGACCAGGTCCTGTCGCGGAGCCAGGGGCCCGCGGGTTGGACGCGGTACTACACGGTCCGACGGTTGTGCATCTCCACCCTACACGTATCCCTGAAAGTCGGGTGCTGCCGCGCGCTGAATCCGCAACGGGTTGCATTTATCGCCGGCTCAATTCGGGAGCCCGCGCATTTTCATGGCTAAGGCTGGTATTTCCGAAGTATCCGCCATGACTGCGTGGAAGCGTTGGCACTGAAGGAGTGGCATCGAAAAAAACGGGGTGGGAGGGTCAAATACCGCTCTTATTGTTTTTTATCGGTCTTCTCTCATCGGTGCTGGTGGCGATTCCAGGCATTTCTGTAAACTGGCGAAAGCCCCGTCGGACGGCCTCGCGTCCTCAAGAATTGCGTAGGTCAGGGCAGGCTTGAAGCCATTGGTCCGCTGGCCAGCCGCTTTTGGCGGCGTTCGCGACTATAGCAGCAATCATTAAGTGCTTCAAATCCATAAAAAATTGTTATGATCCCGCAAATGACGACCAATACCCCCCCGGCTTCCAGTGTTCAACTGATTGAAGTCGCGCCGGAACTTGCCGGCCAGCGCATCGATAATTTCCTCATCAACGTCCTCAAGGGCGTTCCCAAGACCTTGATTTACCGCATTGTGCGTAAAGGCGAAGTGCGGGTTAACAAAGGTCGGATCAAGCCTGAATACAAGCTGCAGGCCGGCGATGTTGTCCGCGTCCCGCCCGTTCGTCTGCCTGAGCGCGACGCACCGGTTCCGGTAGCCCAGGGCCTGTTGCAGCGACTGGAAGCCGCCATTGTCTACGAAGACAAGGCGCTGATCGTACTCAACAAGCCGGCCGGCATCGCCGTGCATGGTGGTAGCGGCCTGAACTTTGGCGTGATCGAAGCATTCCGGCAGTTGCGTCCGGACACCAAGGAGCTGGAGCTGGTCCATCGCCTGGACCGTGACACCTCCGGCCTGTTGATGATCGCCAAGAAGCGCAGCATGTTGCGCCATCTGCATACTGCGTTGCGCGGCGACGGCATCGACAAACGGTATATGGCGCTGGTTCGCGGACACTGGGCGACCGCCAAGAAGCAGGTCAATGCTCCGTTGCTCAAGAGCAACCTGCGCTCCGGGGAGCGGATGGTCGAGGTCAATGAAGAAGGCAAGGAGGCGCTGACGATCTTCCGCGTCCTGCGCCGTTTCGGTGATTTCGCAACCATGGTCGAGGCTCGTCCTATCACAGGAAGGACCCACCAGATCCGCGTGCATGCCTTGCACGCCGGGCACTGCATCGCTGGCGACAGCAAATACGGCGACGAAGACTTCACGCGGGAAATCCGCGAGCTGGGTGGCAAGCGTCTGTTCCTGCATGCTTATGCCCTGACCGTGCCGCTGCCGGATGGTGGTGAGCTGAAGCTTGAGGCGCCGGTGGATGAAATGTGGTCCCAGACCGTGGAGCGACTGAGTGCGGCGTGATTACGATCTGCTGATTTTCGATTGGGACGGCACGCTGGCCGACTCGATCGGTCGCATTGTCGAGGCGATGCACGCTGCCGCGCGGCGTGCGGGCTATCCATTGTGCGAGGACGACGCGGTCAAGGGCATCATTGGTCTGGCCTTGCCTGAGGCGATCAGTACGCTGTACCCCGAGTTGGTGGAGGCCGAAGTCATGGCCTTCCGTCAGCACTACGCCGATATCTACATGGCTCTGGATGACCAGCCTTCGCCGCTGTTTCCCGGTGTTATCGAGGCGCTGGACGCTTTTCGCGCCGAGGGCTACCGTCTGGCAGTGGCTACCGGCAAGGCCCGGCGGGGGCTGGATCGAGTGCTGCGGGCCAATGGCTGGGAGGATTTCTTCGATATCACCCGTGCTGCCGATGAGAGTCGGGGCAAGCCTGATCCGTTGATGCTGCAGGAGATTCTCGATCATTGCCGAGTCCCTGCGTCCCGTGCCTTGATGGTCGGGGATTCTTCGTTCGACCTGCTCATGGCGCAAAACGCCGGGATGCACTCGGTGGCGGTGGGTTATGGGGCAATGTCGCTGGAAGCGCTGAGCGTTTATGAACCGCAGTTGTCTATCGAACACTTCTCACAGTTGCAGGCCTGGCTTGGTCGGGTTGCTGCACCGGAACTCCAGGGTAGGTAAGCATGGTCGATGAGTGGAAGGCGCCTCGCGAAGAGCAGAGCGAAGATGGCAAAAGCTGGAAGTTGCTGGAGAAAACCCTGCTGGCCGGTGTGCAAGAGCAGCGCCGGGCGCGGCGTTGGGGGATATTTTTCAAGCTGCTGACCTTTCTCTACCTGTTCGGCCTCCTGTTCCTGCTGACGCCGTTGATGGATATGGAGAAGGGGGCGGTTGGTGGTTCCGGGCATACCGCGCTGGTGGAACTGCGTGGTGTGATTGCCGACCAGGAAGAGGCTAGCGCCGATAACATCATTGCCAGCCTGCGCGCGGCCTTCAAGGATCCCAAGACCAAGGCTGTGGTCATGCGCATCAACAGTCCTGGTGGTAGCCCGGTACAGTCCGGCTATGTCTACGACGAGATTCGTCGCCTACGCGGCGAGTATCCCGATATCAAGCTCTATGCGGTCATCACCGACCTGGGTGCCTCCGGGGCCTACTACATCGCCAGCGCAGCTGATCAGATCTATGCCGACAAGGCCAGTCTCGTCGGTTCGATTGGTGTGACGGCTGCCGGTTACGGGTTTGTCGGGACCATGGAAAAGCTCGGCGTCGAGCGGCGGACTTACACGGCAGGGGAGCACAAGGCGTTCCTTGACCCGTTCCAGCCGCAGAAGCCCGAAGAGACGGCGTTCTGGCAGAGTGTGCTGGAAACCACTCACAAACAGTTCATTGCCAGCGTGAAGCAGGGCCGTGGCGAGCGCCTGAAAGACAAGGAGCACCCTGAGCTGTTCAGCGGGTTGATCTGGTCTGGCGAGCAGGCCGTAGGTCTGGGCCTGGTAGATGCCTTGGGTAGTGCGGGCTATGTGGCGCGGGATGTCGTGGGCGAAAAGGATCTGGTGGACTTTACCGTCAAGGAGTCGCCGTTTGATCGCTTTTCCAAGCGTCTGGGTGCCAGCGTTGCTGAGCACCTGGCCATGTGGATGGGCTTCCAGGGTCCGACGCTGCGCTGATTGTTGGTGCGATGAAAAAGCCGGTCCTGAGGGGCCGGCTTTTTATTGGGTCAAGGGATGCTGAAGCCTTCTTTTATAAGCATGTCCACCAGGCGGATCAGCGGCAGGCCGATCAGGCTGGTGGCGTCGCTGCCGTGGGTGCTCTGGAACAGGCTCACGCCCAGGCCTTCGCACTTGAAGCTTCCTGCGCAATCGTAGGGTGTCTCGATGTGCAGGTAGCGCTCGATGCGCGCCAGGTCAAGCTCGCGCATGTGCACGGTGAAAGGCACGCAGTCGACCTGGCATTCCCCGCTATCGCTGTTGAGCAGGGCGACGCCGGTCAGGAAGGTGACATGGTTGCCGCTCGCGGCAAGCAGTTGTTCGCAGGCTTTGTCGAAGGTGTGCGGCTTGCCGAGGATCTGTTCGCCGAGGACCGCCACTTGGTCGGAGCCGATGATCAGGTGTGCAGGGTGGCGCTGGGCCAGGGCGTGTGCCTTTTCCCGGGCGAGGCGCTTGACCAGCTCAACGGCGGGCTCTTCGTCCAGGCGGCGCTCGTCGATGTCTGGCGAGGCCCAGTCGAAGGGCAGTTGCAGGCGCGCCAGCAATTCGCGCCTGTAGGGGGAGCTGGAAGCCAGTATCAAGGGCAGCATGAGTTACTCCAGTGCAGGTTGGCCGATTCAAGGCTCTGTACGAAATGCATCCGAACTCGCCCATGCTGCGTTGAAAACAGGCTCGGAATGCTCATTGACAACCAGTCAACTCCGCTTCCTCGCCTGTTTTCGCCTTGCCTGGCCTTCGCTCGAATACATTTCGTACAAAGCCTAACATGTTGAACTGGGCTGAATTTCCTTTGACAGGGGCGGGGGGCATCCCTAGAATGCTGCGCCTATGTTGAATGACCCGATTCCACCTCACGTTGACCCGCGCAAATTGGCCGATCGTGGCGTTTCCATCCAAGGAAACGTAACGCTTGCCAGTTTGGAGAGACTCTGCGACCCGCTTTCCGACAATGTCGGTACGGTGCAGGCCAAATTCGATTTTGAACGAGACGAGCAGAACTCGGTGGTTGTACACACCGACCTGAACGTCGAGGTCAAGATGGTTTGCCAGCGTTGTCTTGAGCTGGTCACCCTGCCGATCCACAGCGAATGTACTTACGTTGTGGTGAAGGAGGGTGCGAATACCCAGTCGTTGCCGAAAGGTTATGACGTGCTGGAACTGGGCGAGGATCCTTTGGATCTGCAGGCATTGATCGAGGAAGAGCTTCTGCTCGCCTTGCCCATTGTGCCTGCTCATCATCCGGAAGAATGCCAGCAGCCGGCGGGCGCCGATGAGCCCGAATCGAGCGAGGACGAGGTAACGCGGTCCAACCCGTTCAGTGTATTGGCGCAGTTAAAGCGTGACCCAAACGTTTAGGAGTTAATCAATTATGGCTGTTCAGCAGAACAAAAAATCCCGCTCTGCCCGTGACATGCGCCGTTCGCACGACGCCCTCGAGGCCAGCGCACTGTCCGTAGAAAAAACCACCGGTGAAGTTCACCTGCGCCACCACGTTTCGCCAGAAGGCGTATACCGTGGTCGTAAAGTGATCGACAAGGGCGCTGACGAGTAATCCTTGTCCGCTCAGATCATTGCGGTTGATGCAATGGGCGGGGACTTCGGTCCCCGCAGCATTGTTCAGGCGAGTCTCGCTTGCCTTTCTGCTACACCCTCGCTTCATCTGACCCTCGTCGGTCAACTCTCCCTTCTTGAAGACCTGATCGTTGGCCAGCCGGCTGCGGATCGCGCGCGTCTGCAAATCGTTGCGGCAAGCGAAGTGATCGGCATGGACGAGCGTCCCTCGCAGGCATTGCGTGGCAAGCCTGACTCATCAATGCGCGTGGCCCTCGAATTATTGCGCGATGGCAAGGTGCAGGCCTGTGTCAGTGCCGGCAATACCGGTGCGCTGATGGCGCTTTCACGGTACGTGCTTAAAACGTTGCCGGGTATTGATCGCCCGGCGATGGTGGCGGCGATCCCGACCCAGACGGGTTATTGCCAGTTGCTCGATCTGGGAGCCAATGTCGACTGCAGTGCCGAGCACCTTTATCAGTTCGCGGTAATGGGTTCGGTGGCGGCTCAGGCGTTGGGTATCAGCCGGCCGCGCGTGGCGTTGCTCAATATCGGTACGGAAGACATCAAGGGCAACCAGCAGGTCAAGCTTGCGGCGAGCCTTTTGCAGCAGGCGCGCGGCCTCAACTACATCGGTTTTGTCGAGGGTGACGGCCTGTATCGTGGTGAGGCGGATGTGGTGGTGTGTGACGGTTTTGTGGGCAATATTCTGCTCAAGTCCAGCGAGGGGTTGGCGACCATGATCGCCGCGCGTATCGAGGCCCTGTTTCGCGGCGGGATCGCCACGCGATTGGTGGGGGCGATGGCCATGCCACTGCTCAAGCGCCTGCAGGCCGACCTCGCTCCGGCGCGGCATAATGGCGCAAGTTTTCTCGGGCTGCAGGGTATCGTCATCAAGAGCCACGGCTCGGCCGGCGTCCAGGGCTTTCAAAGTGCGATCCAGCGCGCACTGATCGAAATCCAGGAGAACCTGCCGCAACGTTTGCACGGGCGTCTCGAAGATCTGTTGCTTTAGGCATTCGCAAGGAAGTGGTTAAATGTGACCGCTTGGTTCTCGTTACCATCCAACGTTCAGTTTCTTGTGTCCAGCTACGGCTGGACACTTAATTTTCGACGACAAGATCACTAGGGGCTTGTTCAATGTCTGCATCCCTCGCATTCGTCTTTCCTGGTCAAGGTTCGCAGTCGCTCGGCATGCTTGCCGAGCTGGGCGCCCAGCACCCGCTGGTCATCGACACCTTCCGTGAGGCCTCCGAGGCTCTGGGCTACGATCTCTGGGCTTTGATCCAGAACGGCCCGGAAGAGCAACTCAATCAAACCGACAAAACCCAGCCCGCCATCCTGACCGCCTCTATCGCCCTGTGGCGTCTGTGGCTGGCTGAAGGTGGCGCGCGTCCTGCTTTTGTCGCGGGCCACAGCCTGGGTGAATACAGTGCCCTGGTCGCCGCCGGCAGCCTGACTCTGGCTGACGCGGTCAGGCTGGTCGAGCGTCGCGGTCAACTGATGCAGGAGGCCGTTCCGGCCGGGCAAGGCGCCATGGCGGCGATTCTTGGTCTGGACGATGCTGATGTTGTCGCCATTTGTGCCGAAGCGGCCCAGGGCGAAGTGGTCAGCGCCGTCAATTTCAACTCGCCAGGCCAGGTTGTCATCGCCGGTGCAAAGGCTGCGGTCGAGCGTGCCATCGAGGGCTGCAAGGCTCGCGGCGCCAAGCGTGCGCTGCCGCTTCCGGTCAGCGTTCCATCGCACTGTGAGCTGATGCGTCCGGCTGCCGAGCGCTTTGCCGAATCGGTCAACGCGATCGAGTGGAAAGCTCCCGAGATTCCGGTTGTCCAGAACGTCAGTGCTGGCGTGGCGGCCGATCTGGATACCCTCAAGCGTGATCTGCTGGAACAACTCTACAAACCGGTCCGCTGGGTCGAGTGCGTACAGGCGCTGGCCGGCAAGGGCGCGGTGCAATTGGTCGAGTGTGGCCCGGGCAAGGTTCTGGCCGGCCTGAACAAGCGGTGCGCCGATGGCGTAACCACTTACAACCTCAATACCCCGGATGCCGTCGCCGCCGCCCGTGCGGCGCTGGCCTGAATTAGGAGAGCTTGCATGAGTCTGCAAGGTAAAGTTGCATTGGTCACCGGCGCCAGCCGTGGTATTGGTCAAGCCATCGCACTGGAGCTGGGGCGCCAGGGCGCAACCGTCATCGGTACCGCCACTTCCGCTTCGGGTGCAGAGCGCATTGCTGCCACCCTGAAGGAGCACGGCATCACGGGTACCGGGCTGGAACTCAATGTCACCAGCGATGAATCTGTCAGCTCGGTTCTGGCTGCCATTCAGGCGCAGTTCGGTGCACCGACCATTCTGGTGAACAACGCCGGTATCACCCGCGACAACCTGATGATGCGGATGAAGGACGACGAGTGGTTCGATGTCATCGACACCAACCTCAACAGCCTCTACCGTTTGTCCAAGGGCGTTCTGCGCGGCATGACCAAGGCACGTTGGGGTCGTATCATCAGCATCGGCTCGGTGGTGGGTGCCATGGGTAATGCTGGCCAGGTGAACTATGCTGCGGCCAAGGCCGGCCTGGAAGGCTTCAGCCGTGCGCTGGCTCGCGAAGTCGGTTCCCGCGCTGTTACCGTCAACTCGGTGGCTCCCGGCTTTATCGATACCGACATGACCCGCGAGTTGCCGGAAGCTCAGCGCGAAGCGCTGCAGACGCAAATTCCGCTGGGTCGTCTGGGGCAGGCTGATGAAATCGCGAAAGTGGTTTCGTTCCTGGCATCCGACGGCGCGGCATACGTGACTGGTGCAACCATTCCAGTCAACGGCGGGATGTACATGTAGTCAAATGTGACGGATTGCTTTAAAAAAATGTCATACGAGCTGACTAAAATCCGTTATAAAGCTGCAATCAAATTCTAGGCAGCCGGCAGGTGTCATGTTCGAAGGGCGCTTTACGCTTGAAAAGCAGGCGTCTTTCTATAAACTTACACACCGGCCAGCTGCCTGACATATGTCCATTAGGAGTGAAAACAAGGTATGAGCACCATCGAAGAACGCGTCAAGAAAATCGTCGCCGAGCAACTGGGCGTTAAAGAAGAAGAAGTGAAAAACGAATCTTCTTTCGTAGAAGATCTGGGTGCCGATTCCCTTGATACCGTTGAGCTGGTGATGGCTCTGGAAGAGGAATTCGAGACCGAGATTCCTGACGAAGAAGCTGAAAAGATCACTACTGTTCAAGCTGCTATCGACTACGTCAACAGCCACCAGGCTTAAGACTTTGTAGTCGTTGCTTCTTGTCAGGGAAAAACCGCACTGCCTTTGCTGGCGTGCGGTTTTTTCTTTGCGAGAAATGTAGACATCCAGAATAAGGAGAGTGCTGTGTCGCGTAGACGCGTCGTGGTCACCGGTATGGGTATGCTGTCGCCATTGGGTACCGATGTACCGAGCAGTTGGCAGGGCATTCTGGCTGGCCGCAGTGGCATTGGTCTGATCGAGCATACAGACCTTTCTGCCTACTCCACCCGTTTTGGCGGCTCGGTAAAGGGCTTCGAGGTTGAGCAGTATCTGTCGCTCAAGGAAGCTCGCAAGCTCGATTTGTTCATTCAGTACGGTCTGGCTGCCGGTTTTCAGGCGGTTCGTAACGCCGGCCTGGAAGTTACCGATGCAAACCGTGAGCGTATCGGCGTGGCCATGGGTTCAGGCATCGGTGGCCTGACCAACATCGAAGAAACCAGTCGTACCTTGCATGATCAGGGCCCGCGGCGTATTTCGCCGTTCTTCGTGCCTGGTTCGATCATCAACATGATTTCCGGTTTCCTGTCCATCCACCTGGGTGTGCAGGGGCCTAACTACGCCATTGCCACGGCTTGTACCACGGGTACCCATTGCATTGGCATGGCGGCGCGCAACATCGCTTTCGGCGAAGCTGATGTGATGATTGCCGGCGGTGCCGAGATGGCTGCCTGCGGCCTTGGCATGGGCGGCTTTGGTGCTTCGCGCGCACTGTCGACCCGCAATGACGAGCCGACTCGCGCCAGTCGTCCTTGGGACAAAGGCCGCGACGGTTTCGTACTGTCCGACGGTGCCGGCGCCCTGGTGTTGGAAGAGCTGGAACACGCCAAGGCTCGAGGCGCAACCATTTACGCCGAGCTGGTCGGTTTCGGCATGAGCGGTGACGCCTACCACATGACTTCGCCGCCCGAAGACGGCGCCGGCGCGGCTCGCTGCATGGCCAACGCCTTGCGTGATGCACGTGTCGCCCCGGCCCAGGTCAATTACATCAACGCCCACGGCACGTCGACGCCGGCGGGTGACCTGGCGGAAGTTGCTGCGGTCAAGTCGGTGTTCGGCGAGCACGCTTACAAGCTGGCAGTCAGCTCGACCAAGTCGATGACCGGTCACTTGCTGGGGGCTGCGGGTGCTGTCGAGGCGATCTTCAGTGTCCTGGCGATCAACGGGCAGGTGGCGCCACCGACCATCAACCTGGACGAGCCCGATGTGGGTTGTGACCTGGATTTCGTTCCGCATGAGGCGCGCAACATGCCCATCGATGTGGTCCTGTCCAACTCGTTCGGCTTTGGCGGTACCAACGGTTCGCTGGTGTTCCGCCGGTTCGCGGGCTGATGCAAGCCTGGGTCGATGGTCACAGTGCCGATTCCCTGGCGCTGCACAACCGCGGCCTGGCTTATGGCGATGGTCTGTTCGAGACCATCGCTGTCATCGCAGGGCGACCGTCCCTGCTCGAGTATCACTTCGACCGCCTGGCGCTGGGTTGCCAGCGCCTGGCGATCGAGGCTGATCACGCGCTGATTCGTGATGAGCTGTGTCGATACGCCGCCTTGCTTGGCAATGGCGTGCTCAAGCTCATTCTCACCCGGGGTGATAGCCAGCGAGGCTACGCCGCCGCCGCAGGTGCGATACCGCGCCGTATCCTCCAGGGCAATCCTGCCCCCGCATATCCCATCGAGCATGCCGAGCAGGGGGTCCGCCTCTTTGCCTGTCGTACCCGATTGGCCGAGCAGCCTTTGTTGGCGGGTCTCAAGCATCTCAATCGCCTGGAACAGGTACTGGCTCGTGCTGAATGGCAGGGCGCCGAGTACGCAGAAGGATTGATGCTTGATGTGTCGGGGCGGGTGATCGAAGGGGTCTACAGCAACCTGTTCCTGGTGCGCAACAATGCCCTGCTGACCGCTGACCTGAGTCGCTGCGGTGTCGCTGGGGTGATGCGTGCCGCCTTGCTGGAGGCTGCGGCCGGGGAGGGCGTCGCGGTGAGCGTCACCGACCTGTCGATGGCAGACCTTGAGCAGGCCGATGAAGTGTTCGTCTGCAACAGTGTCTACGGCATCTGGCCGGTGCGTTCATTTGCATCGCTGAACTGGTCGCCGGGGCCTCTCACCCGTAAACTGCAGGCCATTGCCCGTACGCTACTGGATGCCTGATTCGTGAGACGTAAATTGTTGCTGTTGCTGGAGATCGGTCTGATCCTGGCCGGCCTGGTGCTTGGGTATTCCGCCTGGAAAGTCAGTTCAGCGGTGAAGCAGCCGCTGCACCTGTCCGGCGAGCAGTTGCTGGATGTCCCCACGGGCACCAACCCCAATCGCATGTTCTATCGCATGGAAAACAGCGGCCTGATCGATGACGCGTTCTGGTTGCGCCTTTACTGGCGCTTCAACATGGCGGGCGTGCCGCTGCATACCGGTGAATACCGGATGACACCCGGCATGACGGTCAGCGACCTCTTCGAAGACTGGCGGCGTGGCGACGTCGTGCAATACAACCTGACCCTGGTCGAGGGCTGGACCTTCCGTCAGGTGCGCTCCGCGCTGGCAAAGCATGACAAGATCAAGCACACCCTCGACGGTCTGAGTGACAGCGAAGTGATGGATCGCCTGGGGCATCCCGCTGTTTTCCCTGAAGGCCGGTTCTTCCCGGATACCTATAAATTCGTTCGCGGCATGACGGACGAAGAGCTGCTGCAGCAGGCCTACGCCCGCCTGGAAGAAGTCCTGGCGAAGGAGTGGGCCGAGCGTCCCGCTGATCTGCCTTATCGCGATCCCTATCAGGCGCTGATCATGGCATCGCTGGTTGAGAAGGAAACCGGCGTTGCGCAGGAGCGCGGGCAGATTGCCGGTGTGTTTGTCCGGCGGATGCGCATCGGCATGCTGCTGCAGACCGATCCGACAGTCATCTACGGCATGGGTGAGCGCTATAACGGCAAGATCACCCGTGCCGACCTGCGTGAATCCACGCCCTACAACACCTATGTGATTCCCGGGCTGCCGCCGACGCCGATCGCCATGGTCGGCCGCGAGGCGATTCATGCGGCGCTCAATCCCGCGTCGGGAAGTAGCCTGTACTTTGTTGCCCGTGGCGATGGCAGTCATGTGTTCTCCGATGATCTGGATGCGCACAATTCGGCGGTCCGCGAGTATCAGCTCAAGCGTCGCGCGGACTATCGCTCCAGCCCGGCACCTCAGCCGGCAAATGGCAACGAGCAGTCGGATGCCCCGGCGGCACCGGTCGAGGCGCCTGCCACTGGCGAATCTCCTTCGCAATGAACACTAACGAGGACGGCTTGTGAGCGGTTTGTTTATTACCCTGGAAGGTCCGGAAGGCGCGGGCAAGAGCACCAACCGTGACTATCTGGCCGGGCACCTGCGCGACCAGGGTCTGGATGTGGTGCTGACCCGTGAGCCTGGCGGCACGCCACTGGCCGAGCGGATTCGCGAGCTGTTGCTGGCCCCCAGCGACGAGAAAATGAACGCCGATACCGAGCTGTTGCTGGTGTTTGCCGCCCGGGCCCAGCATCTGGCCGAGGTGATTCGTCCGGCGTTGGCGCGTGGCGCCGTTGTTCTGTGCGATCGCTTTACCGATGCCACCTATGCCTACCAGGGCGGCGGGCGCGGTCTGAGCGTCGAGCGCATCGCGATGCTGGAACAGTTTGTCCAGGGTGGCTTGCAGCCGGACCTGACCCTGTTGTTCGACCTGCCGGTGGAAGTGGGTCTGTCCCGTGCTGCCGCACGGGGACGTCTGGACCGTTTCGAGCAGGAAGGGCAGGACTTTTTCCAGGCAGTGCGTCAGGCCTATCTCGATCGTGCCAAGGCGGATCCTCAGCGTTATCGCCTGATCGACGCGGCGCAGCCGCTGGTTCAGGTTCAGCAGTCGCTGGATGGCCTGGTCGGGCAGATCGTGGAGCGTTGCCGTGGCTGAGGCCTACCCGTGGCAGGCGACGCTCTGGCAGCAGCTTGCCGGACGCAGCCGTCATGCCCACGCCTATCTGCTGCATGGCCCGCAGGGTATTGGCAAGCGCGCGCTGGCCGAGCGCCTGATGGCGCTGCTGTTGTGCCAGCGGCCGGAGGCGTTGCAGGCCTGTGGACAGTGCAAGTCTTGCATGTTGCTGGCCGCGGGTAGCCATCCGGACAACTACGTGTTGGAGCCGGAAGAGGCGGACAAGCCTATCAAGGTGGATCAGGTTCGTGACCTGGTCGGTTTCGTCACCCAGACCGCCCAATTGGGCGGACGCAAGCTGGTGCTGATCGAGCCGGTCGAAGCGATGAACGTGAATGCCGCCAATGCCTTGCTCAAGAGCCTCGAAGAACCTTCGGGCAATACCGTGCTGTTGCTGGTCACTCATCAGCCAAGCCGCCTGCTGCCTACGATCAAGAGTCGCTGCCAGCAAGTGGCGTGCCCCCAGCCGGGCGAAGCGCAGAGCCTCGCGTGGCTGGCCTCGGCGCTACCGGATTGCGATGAGCAGGAGCGCGCCGAGCTGCTGAGCCTGGCCGCTGGCTCCCCGTTGATGGCCGTCAACCTGCAGGCGCAGGGTGTGCGTGAGCATCGGGCGCAGGTGGTCGAAGGGGTGAAGAAGCTGCTCAAGCAACAGCAATCCCCGACCCAGCTTGCCGAATCCTGGAATGCCATTTCCCTGCTGCATCTTTTTGACTGGTTCTGCGACTGGTCGAACCTGATCCTGCGCTATCAGTTGACCCAGGATGAAGACGGCCTTGGCTTGGCCGATATGCGCAAAGTGGTGCAGTACATGGCGCAGAAGAGTTCGCAGGCCAAGGTGCTGGACATTCAGGACTGGATTCTCGCCCAGCGGCAGAAAGTCCTGTCCAAAGCCAACCTCAATCGCGTGCTGTTGCTCGAAGCGCTGCTGGCCTCCTGGGCCATGCTGCCGGGTCAGCGCTGATCAGCCGCGTTTCCAATCCCTTTCAGTGTTGTCATTTCGCCATGCTCGTAGATTCCCATTGTCACCTCGATCGCCTTGACCTTTCCGCCCATGACGGCTCCCTGGATGCCGCGCTGGCCGCCGCGCGGGCCCGTGGGGTGGGGCATTTTCTCTGTATCGGGGTGAGTGCCGACAACGCGGCCCAGGTCAAGGCACTGGCAGAGCGCTATGAGGATGTCGATTGTTCGGTGGGTATCCATCCGCTGGACCTGGCGCCGGGGGAGGCGCCGGCACTGGACTGGCTGTTGCAGGAGCTGAACCACCCCAATGTTGTCGCGATTGGCGAGACCGGGCTGGATTATCACTACGAGCCGGAGGCGGCCGAGTTGCAGCAAGCGTCGTTCCGACTGCATCTGGACGCCGCACGCATCACCGGCAAACCGGTAGTTATTCACACCCGCGCAGCGCGGGCGGACACCTTGGCACTGCTGCGCGAGGCGGCACTGCCACAGGCCGGAGTGCTGCACTGTTTCACCGAGGATTGGGAGATGGCACGTGCGGCGCTGGACCTGGGCTATTACATCTCGTTGTCGGGGATTGTCACGTTCCGTAATGCCGACGCTTTGCGGGATGTGGCTCGCCAGGTGCCTGCCGATCGCCTGCTGGTGGAAACCGACTCGCCCTACCTGGCGCCCATTCCGCATCGGGGCAAGCCAAACCTGCCGGAATACGTCCGGGATGTTGCCGAGTTTATCGCCCTGGTTCGCGGTGAGCGTTATGAGCAATTGGCCGCCCAGACCACCGAGAATTTCCGTCGGCTGTTCCCGCTGGCCCGGGTGCGGCAGGGCTGAGCCCGGCGCGCGGGCAAAAAAAACCCGGGTTCTGGGGGGGGAATCCGGGTTAAGACCATTAGGAGTAAACAAAGGCGAACACTCCATGATCACCTTTATCGGTGCGACACTTGGGGGGATGTGCCACACCGACAGTTCAAGTATTAATCAGGATTGATAGGCTTCCAGCAGCAACTGCTCGTTTTTTAAACAGATTTGGAATACGCCCGTCGCTGCTGAGCACTCATCGCTCTGCAATTTCTCGAACTATTGCCAATGTTTCGTCGATTACGCGGCGTTCGGTGTAGAAATGTGGGGAAAAACGCACCCCCATGCCGCGCGGGATACAGACCACCTGATTTTCCTTCAATTGCCGATGAACCTCCGCGTTATCCACGCCATCGATGCTGAAAGACACGATGCCGGCGCGGCGAGCCGGATCTTGCGGGCTGTGCAAGCGCACGCCGGGGATCGCGCCGAGCCCGTCGTGCAGCCAGCGCACGCGTTCTGCGATAGCGGCAGCGACCTGTTCCATACCGACTTCTTCAAGCAATGAAAGGCTGGCTTCGAGCGCTGCGGCGCCGAGCATGTTCGGACTGCCGCATTCGAAACGCCGGGCGCTTTGAGCGGGTTCCCAGGTGGTGCGGTTGTAGTCGCCCATGTGTTCCAGCATGTGCCAGCCATATTCGCTGAGCTTCAGTTGCGGGCGAACCTCGGCCCGGCAGTAGAACATCCCCAGGCCTTCCGGGCCGAGCATCCATTTGTGGCCATCGGCCATGGCGAAGTCGCACTGGCAGGCCTGCGCATCGAAGGGCAGGGCGCCGATCTGCTGGATGGCGTCGACACAAAACAGCACGCCGCGCTCGCGGCAGCCCTGGCCGAGGCGCACCAGGTCCATGCGCAGACCGCTGGCGAACTGCACCGAGCTGATCGACATCAGTCGGGTTCGTGGGCCGCAGGCCGCCAGCAATGCAGCTTCCGGATCGTCACCCTTGAGATCGGCCTGGACCACTTCGACGCCCTGGCTCGCCAAGGCCTCCCAGACGATGCGGTTGGACGGGAATTCTTCGTTGCTGATGACGATCTGGTCGCCTGGCTGCCAGTCCAGTCCAAAGGCCACGAAGGACAAGGCCTCGGAGGTGTTCTTGACCAGTGCGATGTCGTCCGTGGACGGTGCGTTGATCAGGCGCTGCAGGCGCTCGCGCAGACGCTGCTCCATGAGCATCCACTCCGGGTAGTCGCGGGCGCCCAGCCAAACGTTTTCCCGGGCGAAGCGGCTGACCGCCTCGCTGGCGCGTTTCGGCCAGGGTGCGACGGCCGCGTGATTCAGGTAGCGCAGGCCCGGGGCCTGCTCGAACTCTTCAGGAAACGTAGACATGGTTGGATGATCCGTGCATTTTGGCGCAAGTTAGGCATAATACTTGGCTTCGATTTTGATCCAGTCCTTCTTATGCAGAAAGAACCTCGTAAGGTCCGTGAGTTTCGTCGCCGTGAGCAAGAAATTCTCGATACCGCACTCAAGCTGTTTCTCGAACAGGGTGAAGACAGCGTCACCGTCGAGATGATCGCTGATGCAGTGGGTATCGGCAAAGGCACGATCTACAAGCACTTCAAATCCAAGGCGGAGATCTACCTGCGCCTGATGCTCGACTATGAGCGCGATTTGAACCAATTGCTGCACTCCGCCGACGTCGACCGTGACAAGGAAGCCTTGTCGCGCGCCTATTTCGAATTCCGCATGCGTGATCCGCAACGCTACCGGTTGTTCGATCGCCTTGAAGAAAAAGTGGTCAAGGGGCATCAGGTTCCGGACATGGTCGAGGAGTTGCACAAGATCCGTGCCTCGAACTTCGATCGACTGACCCTGCTGATCAAGGGGCGCATCAGCGAAGGCAAGCTTGAAGATGTACCGCCGTACTTCCACTACTGCGCCGCCTGGGCGCTGGTGCACGGTGCCGTGGCGCTCTACCACTCGCCGTTCTGGAGCAACGTCCTGGAAGATCAGGAAGGTTTCTTCCAGTTCCTCATGGATATCGGCGTGCGCATGGGCAACAAGCGCAAACGCGATCCGGAGCCTTCCGCTAGCTGATAGCCGTTTGCGACACAACGCTACTGGGCGCGACAGGGCGGGAATATACTTTGGGTGTGAGGCTTGCAAAAACCTGATTTTTGAGTCAGGTTTCGCGAGCCCGATTCATCCATGCCGGAGTTTTCCATGATCGTCGACCGTCAAGGCAGGCGTTTTCGCAATTTGCGTGTCAGCCTTACCGCCGCCTGCAATTACGCGTGCACCTATTGCGTGCCTGACGGGAAACGACTGGTCGCCGCCCAGGACGAGCTGTCTGCCGAGGCCTTGGCCCGCGGCGTGGCTTACCTGATCGAGGCCGCTGGCATCGAGCGTCTTCGGGTAACCGGTGGCGAGCCACTGGTCAGCCCCAAGCTGGAAGCCTTCCTCAAGACGGTCGCCGGATTCGGCCTGGACGACATCAGCCTCACCACAAACGGCCAGCTCCTGGCGCGCAAGCTTCCCCTGCTTTGCGAAACCGGCATCCGCCGGCTCAATGTCTCCCTCGATACCCTCGACGCTAGTGCCTTCCGGAGCATCTCCCGTGGTGGTGACCTGGCCAGCGTGCTGGATGGCATGGCCCAGGCGGCGGCGACTGGCATGAAGATCAAGGTCAACATGGTGCCGCTGCGCGGACAGAACCTCGATCAGGTCTTGCCGCTGCTGGATTTCTGCCTGGAGCATGGCTACGAACTGCGCTTCATCGAACTGATGCGGATGGGCCACCTGGCCAAGGACAACAATATGTTCCTGCAGCAGTTCGTCGGCCTTGAGCAACTGCTGCAAATCATAGGCGAGCGCTACGAGTACGCCCAGGCCGAGGCGCCGATCGATGCCACCGCGCTGCGTTATCGGGTTCCGGGGCGGGGCGTCTTCGGTGTGATCGCCAATGAAAGCGTGCCGTTCTGCCGGACCTGCTCGCGGCTGCGCCTGTCCTCCACCGGTTGGCTTCATGGTTGCCTGTCGTCGAGCAATCGACATTTCATTGGCGACCTGCTCGACCAGCCGCGCCACCAGGCCCTGCCGGCGTTGCAAGGGCTGTTGGTCAAGGCGCTGGGCGACAAGCAGAGCGTGGCCTTCTCCGGTGGTGCCACAGTGATGAAAATCATCGGCGGCTAGCTCGGCAAGCTGGCGCAAAATCTGCATCAGCGGGCTGTTCGCCGGTTTTCCGTCGCCGGCTCCTGGAGGAAAGATGCGTAGCCTGGTTCTGCTGATAGCGCTGATGGCGCTGGGTGGCTGCATGAATGTCAGCGACATGGGTGAGGGCGCCCGTTACCACATGAGCGACGCCGGTCTGCTCGATCACAGCGATACCCAGCGTTCGATGTCGCTGCGTTTGCAACCTGACTCGTTCATTTTCATCGCCCAGGGCGCATTCGTCCCGCCGGGTGGTGCCTATCCGCGGCCAAACGTGGTGGCGGAGGAGGCCTTCAAGGGCTTCATCGAATATTTCCCGCTGGTGCGCCGCGCCCAGGGCCCGATCGGCCTCGAACAGGCGCTGACCGAGGCGCGTGCGGTGGGAGCGCATTATCTGCTCTACACCCGCTTCGCCAAGGCGGACAACCGTATCGGCAACGGCGACGAATGGTATGACGAGCAGGCGGTCGACCGCCTCGGTGTCGATACCGGTGTAGTGCAGATGATGCTTATCGAGACCAGCACCCGCTACTTGATCGATACCACGCGGATTCGCAGTCGCGGCGGATTGCTGACGTTCCACGACAACAAGCCGGAAGATTTGCTCGGCCCGCCGCTCGAGAACTACGCTCGCTCGCTTCTGGGCCTGGGTCGCTGAGGACTACGAACAATGGCTGACACGGGCAAGGCCAACGACCTGTTGGCGCAGATTCCCAAGGCGGAAAAGGGCTTGCCGCCCGTCCACCTGTGGAATCCGGACTTCTGCGGCGATATCGACATGCGCATCGCCCGCGACGGTACCTGGTTCTACCTGGGGACGCCCATTGGCCGAAAACCCATGGTGCGGCTGTTTTCCACCATCATTCGCCGGGACGGTGACGATTATTTCCTGGTGACGCCGGTGGAAAAGGTGGGCATCACGGTGGATGACGCGCCGTTCGTCGCGGTAAGCCTCGAGGTGCAAGGTAGCGGTGAGCAGCAGGTGCTGTGTTTCACCAGCAATGTCGAGGACCGGGTCGAGGCCGGCCCCGAGCATCCGTTGCGCTTCGTCATCGATCCTGTAACTCAGGAGCCTTCGCCCTACGTGCACATGCGCGCCAATCTCGAGGCGCTGATCCATCGCAATGTGTTTTATGAGCTGGTGGATCTGGCGGTCACCCGGGAAATCGACGGCGAGGCGTGGCTGGGTGTATGGAGTTCAGGGGTGTTCTATCCCATCGGCAAGGAATGAGTCTGGGTGGGCGTCTGCGGTGGCGGGCGCCAGGCATGCCAATAAAACTTTTCGGCCGGAAATGAAAAAACCTCCAGTGCTTGCGCATCTGGAGGTTTTTAGTATTTGGCTCCACGACCTGGACTCGAACCAGGGACCCAATGATTAACAGTCATTTGCTCTACCAACTGAGCTATCGCGGAATCTGTGGCGTATCTTACTGATTGCTAAAGGGAAGTCAAGCCTCCCTTTGGCAATCAGTGATTTTTACAGAACTTCGACAATCGCCTTGGTGACGACGTGAATATTGCTCTGGTTCAGCGTGGCAACGCAGATGCGGCCAGTGTCCAGCGCGTAGATGCCGTACTCGTCCTTCAGACGGGTAACCTGCTCAACGCTCAGGCCGGAGTAGGAGAACATGCCGCGTTGGCGACCGACGAAGCTGAAGTCACGCTTGGCGCCGTATTCAGCCAGCAGTTCGACCATCTGCTTGCGCATGCCGTGGATGCGGCCGCGCATTTCACCCAGCTCGGTTTCCCACATCTGACGCAGCTCGGCGCTGTTCAGTACCGCGGCGACGATGCTGGCACCGTGGGTTGGCGGGTTGGAGTAGGTGGTGCGGATCACGCGTTTGACCTGGGACAGCACGCGAGTGCTTTCTTCCTTGGCGCTGGTGACGATCGACAGGGCACCGACACGCTCGCCATACAGCGAGAACGACTTGGAGAACGAGCTGGAAACGAAGAAGTCCAGGCCCGACTCAGCGAACAGGCGTACCGCGAAGGCGTCTTCGGCAATGCCGTCGCCAAAGCCCTGGTAAGCCATGTCCAGGAACGGAACGTGACCCTTGGCCTTGATGACTTCCAGGACGTTTTTCCAGTCCGCCAGGCTCAGGTCCACACCGGTCGGGTTATGGCAGCAAGCGTGGAGGACGATGATCGAACCGGCTGGCAGTTCGTTCAGGTCTTCCAGCATGCCGGAGCGGTTGACGTCGTTGCTCGGTGCGTCGTAGTAGCGATAGT
This sequence comes from Pseudomonas sp. Marseille-P9899, assembly GCF_903166565.1. Classification (NCBI taxonomy): domain Bacteria; kingdom Pseudomonadati; phylum Pseudomonadota; class Gammaproteobacteria; order Pseudomonadales; family Pseudomonadaceae; genus Pseudomonas; species Pseudomonas sp. Marseille-P9899. The sequence continues at coordinate 94,279 of NZ_CAESCG010000009.1, read as the reverse complement.
TCTTCACCGGGAAACCAGCGGTTTCGAACAGGGCGCGGTGGTTTTCCCAGCTCGGGTCGCTGATGGCGACGACGGCGTTCGGCGACAGCTGCTTGAGGAAGTCGGCACCAATTTTCAGCGCGCCAGTACCGCCGACGGCTTGAACGGTCACCACACGGCCTTCGGCCAGCAGTGGAGACTCGGCACCGAACAGCAGTTTCTGAACAGCCTGGTCGTAGGCAGCGATACCGTCGATTGGCAGGTAACCGCGGGAAGCGTGCTGTGCAGCACGTTGGGTTTCGGCTTCGATGACCGCACGCAGCAGTGGGATGCGTCCTTCTTCGTTGCAGTAGACGCCTACGCCCAGGTTGACCTTGTTGGTACGTGGATCGGCGTTGAATGCTTCGTTGAGGCCCAGAATGGGATCGCGTGGTGCCAGCTCGACAGCGGAAAACAGGCTCATTATTACCTTGGCTCTGAATTGGAGGGTGAGTAGGGTTTGCACGCTCCAGCCGAATGCACTAGAGCGGTGCACAAACGGGGAGTCAGTATAGTGATACCGACCGGTCACGGCGACAGTCTGCCGCAGCTTTTCCTGCTGTTTGTGGGAATATTTTTCGACCGTTAGTCGAATCCTTCAGTCAACAGTAGGAAATGCACTGCGCGCTGGGTTGAAACTGGCGTAGGGCGCCTTCAATTGGGTATAAGTACTGTCTAAAAATACAGTTACCTGTATTCGCACTTAACCAGGGGTTCGTCATGTCCGAGTTTCAGCTCGTCACCCGTTTCCAGCCGGCCGGCGACCAGCCGGAAGCCATCCGCCTGATGGTCGAGGGCATCGAAGCCGGGCTGGCGCACCAGACCCTGCTGGGTGTGACCGGTTCGGGCAAGACCTTCAGCATCGCCAACGTGATCGCCCAGGTGCAGCGCCCGACCCTGGTGCTGGCGCCGAACAAGACCCTGGCGGCGCAGCTCTACGGCGAGTTCAAGGCGTTCTTCCCGAACAACTCGGTGGAGTATTTCGTCTCCTACTACGACTACTACCAGCCGGAAGCCTACGTACCGTCGTCCGACACCTTCATCGAGAAGGACGCCTCGATCAACGATCACATCGAGCAGATGCGACTGTCGGCGACCAAGGCGTTGCTGGAGCGGCGCGATGCGATCATCGTCACCACCGTTTCCTGCATCTACGGTCTGGGCAGCCCGGAAACCTACCTGAAGATGGTCCTGCACGTGGACCGTGGCGACAAACTCGACCAGCGTGCCCTGTTGCGCCGTCTGGCCGACCTGCAATACACCCGCAACGAGATGGATTTTGCCCGTGCGACCTTCCGGGTCCGCGGCGATGTGATCGATGTGTATCCCGCCGAATCCGATCTGGAGGCGATCCGCATCGAGCTGTTCGACGATGAAGTGGAAAGCCTCTCCGCCTTCGATCCGTTGACCGGCGAGGTGATCCGCAAGCTGGCGCGATTCACCTTCTATCCGAAAAGCCACTACGTCACTCCGCGGGAAACCCTGCTCGGCGCGGTGGAGGGGATCAAGGAAGAACTCAAGGACCGCCTGGAATACCTGCACAAGGCCAACAAGCTGGTGGAAGCCCAGCGCCTGGAGCAGCGGACCCGTTTCGACCTGGAGATGATCCTCGAACTGGGCTACTGCAACGGCATCGAAAACTACTCGCGCTACCTCTCCGGGCGTCCGGCCGGGGCGCCGCCGCCAACCCTCTACGACTACCTGCCGCCCGATGCCTTGCTGGTAATCGACGAATCCCACGTCAGCGTTCCGCAGGTCGGGGCGATGTACAAAGGCGACCGCTCGCGCAAGGAAACCCTGGTGGAGTACGGCTTCCGCCTGCCGTCGGCGCTGGACAACCGGCCCATGCGCTTCGATGAGTGGGAGAGCGTCAGCCCACAGACCATCTTTGTTTCCGCCACGCCCGGGGTGTACGAGGCCGAGCATGCCGGTCGGGTGGTGGAGCAGGTGGTGCGGCCGACCGGCCTGGTCGACCCGCAGGTGGAAATTCGCCCGGCGCTGACCCAGGTCGACGATCTGCTGTCGGAGATCCGCAAGCGGGTAGCCGTGGAAGAGCGGGTGCTGGTCACCACCCTGACCAAGCGCATGGCCGAGGATTTGACTGACTACCTGGCCGACCACGATGTGCGGGTGCGCTACCTGCACTCGGATATCGACACGGTGGAGCGCGTTGAAATCATCCGCGACCTGCGCCTCGGCACCTTCGATGTGCTGGTGGGGATCAACCTGCTGCGTGAGGGCCTGGACATGCCGGAGGTGTCGCTGGTGGCGATCCTGGACGCCGACAAAGAGGGCTTCCTGCGGTCCGAGCGCTCGCTGATCCAGACCATCGGTCGGGCGGCGCGTAACCTCAATGGCCGGGCGATTCTGTACGCCGACCGCATGACCGGCTCGATGCAGCGCGCGATCGATGAGACGGAGCGCCGCCGCGAGAAGCAGGTCGCTTTCAACCTGGCCAACGGCATCGTGCCCAAAGGCGTGGTCAAGGACATCACTGACATCCTCGAAGGCGCCAATGTGCCGGGCTCGCGCAGCAAGAAGCGCAAAGGCATGGCCAAGGCCGCGGAGGAGAGCGCTCGCTACGAAGCCGAGCTGCGTTCGCCGGGCGAGATCGCCAAGCGAATCAAGCAGCTTGAAGAGAAGATGTACCAGTTGGCACGGGACCTGGAGTTCGAGGCGGCGGCGCAGATGCGGGATGAGATCACCCAGTTGCGTGAGCGCTTGCTTACCGTGTGATGTTTCTGTCGCTTATGACGGCCAAATCGCTGGCAAGCGGTGCTCCGCTTGCCAGCGATCAGGTCAGTGCGCTTCTCCCGCCTTCAAGCCCTGCGGCAATTTCCGGGTCAATACGACCGCCACCATGCTGATCGCCAGACCGATCCCAACGAAATGGAAGGCATCGTTGTAGGCCATGATCAGCGCTTGCTGATGGACGATTTCGCTCAGCTTGCCCAGTGCTGCAGCCTCGCTGCCCAGCTTCTCTGTCAGCAATGCCAGCCGTTCCGCGACTTGCGGGTTGGTCGGCACCACCGATTCCCGCAAATAGTCGAAATAGGTCTTGGCCCGGGCGTCCAGCAGGGTTGCCAGCAGGGCGATGCCGATGGCGCCGCCCAGGTTGCGCAGAATGTTGAACAGGCTCGACGCCGAGCCGGCGTCCTGCGGCTGGATGTACGCCGTGGCAATCAGCGAGATGGTCACCATGATCATCGGCTGGCCAAGGGCGCGGATGATCTGGATATGGTTGAACTGGCTGCCGGCGAAATCCGGATTGAGTACCCCGGAGCTGAAGCTGGCCAGGCCAAAGAGACCAAAGCCCAGGGCGCAGAGGATCTTCGGCGAAATCACCTTCATCAATTGCGGCACCAGCGGAATCAGGAACAACTGCGGGATGCCCATCCACATGATCACTTCGCCGATCTGCAGCGCGTTGTAGTTCTGGATCTGCGCCAGATACAGCGGCAGCAGATAGATCGAGCCATACAGCCCCACGCCCATCCCCAGGCTGGCAATGCTCGACAGGCCGAAATTACGGTTCTTGAGGATGCGCAGGTTGATCAGCGGGTTCGGCTTGGACAACTGCAGGATCACGAAGGTGATCAGGCTGACCACGGCGATGCTGCCCAGGCCGACGATCAGGCTCGATTCCAGCCAGTCCTTGCGATGCCCTTCTTCAAGAAACACCTGCAGGCAACCCAGGCCCACGCCGAGGGTGACGATGCCGGCGTAGTCGGTGCTTTTCAGCAGCTCCCAGTGGGCTTCTTTCTTTTCCAGGCCATACAGCAAGCCGGCGATCATGATCAGGCCGGGTGGGATGTTGATGTAGAAGATGTACTCCCAGCCCCAGTTTTCTGTCAGCCAACCTCCCAGAGTCGGCCCGATCGAGGGCGCGAATGTCGCGGTCATGGCAAACATCGCCATGCCCTTGGCGCGATGGTGCTCGGGCAGCTTGATCAGGGTCAGGGTGAAGGCCAGCGGGATCAACGCCCCGCCGGTAAAGCCCTGCATGGCGCGGAAGATGATCATGCTCTCGAGGTTCCAGGCCATCGAGCACAACAGCGAGGAAGCCAGGAAACCAAGGGACACCCACACCGCCAGTCGTCGGGCCGAGAGTAACTGCACCAGCCAGGCGGTGAGCGGAATCATGATGATTTCGGCTACAAGGTACGAGGTCGAAATCCACGAGCCTTCTTCCAGCGTCGCTGACAGCGCGCCTTGAATGTCCTTGAGCGACGAGTTGGTGATCTGGATGTCCAGCACCGCCATGAAGGCGCCAAGCATCACGCTCATCACGGCAATCCAGTCGCGCCGGCTCGGTTCGCCGACGGGACGGATCAGTTGATCACCGGCCATCGCTACGCAGATCGACGGTGGCGGTGACCGACATGCCCGGGCAGATACGGCCATGCAGCGGGTTATCGGCGGCGAAGGTCAGTTTTACCGGAATACGCTGTACGACCTTGGTGAAGTTACCGGTGGCGTTGTCTGGCGGCAGCAGGCTGAACTGCGCGCCGGAAGCGGCGAACAGACTGTCCACGCGGCCTTCGATCGGCGTGTCCGGGTAGCTGTCGAACACCAGTTCGGCGCGCAGGCCGGGCTGCATCCTGCCGATCTGGGTTTCCTTGAAGTTGGCCTGGACCCAGATGTCTTCGTCGGGAACGATCGACAGCAGGTAAGCGCCGGCCTGCACGTACTGGCCGTCGCGCGCGGAACGCTGGCCGACCATGCCGCTGATGGGCGCGTGGATTTCGCTGCGGGTCAGGTTCAGTTCGGCCTGGGCCAGGTCGGTGCGGGCGGTGGCGATCTGCGCATCGAGGCGCTTGAGCTCGGCTTCCAGTGCGCTGACCTGCTGGCGCTGGCCCTGCAGATCGGCCTGGGCCTTGCTCACCTGGGAGCGGGCGACGTTGCTTTCGGCGGAAAGGGTGGTCACCCGTTCCTCGGACACGAAGCCCGGCTTGCGCAGGGCCTGGGCGCGGTTCAAGTCCAGTTGCGTGCGGCCCAGGGTGGCCTGGTTGGCGGAGACCTGCGCCTGGCCGGCGGCGATCAGGCTGGATTGCTGGGTCAGCCGGCTGTCGGCTTGCAGGCGTTCGGCCTCGCGGGTGGCGAGGGTGGCGCGGGCGCGCTCGACGGCAAACTGGAAATCGTCGCCTTCCAGGCGAACCAGCAGGTCGCCCTTGTTCACGTGCTGGTTGTCCTGCACCAGGACAGCGTCGATACGGGCGCCGAGCTGGCTGGAGACCCGGGTGATCTCGCCCTGGACATAGGCGTTGTCAGTGCTTTCGTAGAAGCGGCCTTTGAAATACCACTGGGCGAAGAACGCGAGGGAAATCAGCAGGACCAGAAGAAGAAAAATCAGCAGGCGGCGCTTGAGTTGGGCTGGCATGGGGACGATCGTTCCGAAAATGTAAGCAAATTTAACAAGTTTTGGATCCAGCCGCACAAGTGGCGATCACGCCCATTACTGGAGCCCGGCGCCTGCTCCCTGTTAACATCCCGGCTTTGTTTCATCTCTTGTTCGAGACTCTCATGACCACCGTTCGCACGCGCATCGCGCCTTCGCCGACTGGCGATCCCCACGTCGGCACCGCTTACATCGCCCTGTTCAACTACTGCTTTGCCAAGCAGCACGGCGGCGAGTTCATCCTGCGTATCGAAGATACCGACCAACTGCGTTCGACCCGCGAATCCGAACAACAGATTTTCGACGCGTTGCGCTGGTTGGGCATCGAGTGGAGCGAAGGCCCGGACGTCGGTGGCCCGCATGGCCCGTACCGCCAGAGCGAGCGGGGCGATATCTACAAGCAGTACGCCCAGCAACTGGTCGACCTGGGGCACGCGTTCCCGTGCTTCTGCACCGCTGAAGAGCTGGACCAGATGCGCGCCGAGCAGACGGCCCGCGGCGAGACCCCGCGCTACGACGGTCGCGCGCTGCTGCTGTCCCAAGAGGAAGTCCAGCGCCGCCTGGCGGCGGGCGAGCCACACGTGATCCGCATGAAGGTGCCAAGTGAAGGCGTCTGCGTGGTTCCGGACATGCTCCGTGGCGACGTCGAGATCCCGTGGGATCGCATGGACATGCAAGTGCTGATGAAGACCGATGGTCTGCCGACATACTTCCTGGCGAACGTGGTCGACGACCATCTGATGGGCATCACCCACGTCCTGCGCGGCGAAGAGTGGCTGCCGTCGGCGCCAAAACTGATCAAGCTGTACGAATACTTCGGTTGGGAACAGCCCAAGCTGTGCTACATGCCGCTGCTGCGTAACCCGGACAAGAGCAAGCTGTCCAAGCGCAAGAACCCGACGTCGGTCACCTTCTACGAGCGCATGGGCTTTATGCCGGAAGCCATGCTCAACTACCTGGGCCGCATGGGCTGGTCGATGCCCGACGAGCGCGAGAAGTTCTCCCTGAGCGAAATGGTCGAGCACTTCGACCTGTCGCGGGTATCGCTGGGAGGGCCGATCTTCGATATCGAGAAGCTGTCCTGGCTCAACGGCCAGTGGCTGCGCGATCTGCCGGTGGAAGAGTTTGCCGCGCGGGTGCAGAAGTGGGCATTCAACAGCGACTACATGATGAAGATCGCGCCGCACGTGCAGGGCAGGGTGGAGACGTTCAGCCAGGTCGCACCGCTGGGTGGCTTCTTCTTCGAAGGCGCGCTGCGTCTCGATGCCAAGCTGTTCGAGCACAAGAAGCTGTCGCCGGACCAGGTGCGCCAGGTGCTGCAACTGATCCTGTGGAAGCTGGAAAGCCTGCGTCAGTGGGAAAAAGACCGCATCACCGGCTGCATCCAGGCGGTGGTCGAAGCCCTGGAACTGAAACTGCGCGACGCGATGCCGCTGATGTTCGCCGCGATCACCGGCCAGGCCAGTTCGGTTTCGGTACTCGATGCCATGGAGATCCTCGGCCCTGACCTGACGCGCTATCGCCTGCGCCAGGCGCTGGAACTGCTGGGCGGCGTTTCGAAGAAAGAAAACAAGGAATGGGAGAAGCTGCTGGGCACTATCGCCTGACCGCTGCCGCATCCTTTTTTCGCGGGGCGAACCTGCTTTCATCGGTGTATTGCCGGGGAAGCGGGTTCGCCCCGCGATGCTTTGCGCCCTTGTGCGCAGTGCCATTCCCCCGAAAACACGGGACTTTTTCCGCTCGAGGAAGGTAAGTGATTGTTATCTAGGAAAAAGTTTTTGAATTTTATTGAAAATATATTTGACAGGTCTTTGATCCGAACTTAATATGCGCCCCGTCCACAGCGATGAACGAAAACGAAACGCGAAGCACCCAGCCAAGCGATTCAGTTCAAAGCGACATTGTGGGGCTATAGCTCAGCTGGGAGAGCGCCTGCATGGCATGCAGGAGGTCAGCGGTTCGATCCCGCTTAGCTCCACCAATTTCCAGCTTGGCAGTCAATTCCAGCGACTGCCGGCATGATCGGTTCGAAGAGTCGGTCGATGGTAGAAGGGTTGCGTCCCCTTCGTCTAGTGGCCTAGGACACCGCCCTTTCACGGCGGTAACAGGGGTTCGAGTCCCCTAGGGGACGCCAGTTTTACACAAGCGATGTCGAAAGAGGTCGCTGGGCCGCGAGGCTAGAAATCTGGGGCTATAGCTCAGCTGGGAGAGCGCCTGCATGGCATGCAGGAGGTCAGCGGTTCGATCCCGCTTAGCTCCACCAATTCCGCCAGGATTCGTGAAAACGGATCTTTACGAAGGTTTAAAGTCCCCTTCGTCTAGTGGCCTAGGACACCGCCCTTTCACGGCGGTAACAGGGGTTCGAGTCCCCTAGGGGACGCCATTTTACCCGCTTTGCGGGATTTCAAGGCTCATTCGCTTATTGAATGAGCCTTTTGTTTTTTCCCTCGAAAAAAGTTTTTGCCCCGTGCGCGACAAGCGGCGGGGCAAAAGGCTTGCTTTTAAATATTATGAGCATAATATTTCAACCATAATATTTTGGAGGCGAGCCATGAACGACAAGAAAGCCAAGACCCGCGAACGCATCCTCGATGCCGCGCGTCACGCGCTGATCCAGCAAGGGCCCGCCGATCCCAGCGTCAATCAGGTAATGGGTGCTGCCGGCCTGACCGTTGGTGGTTTCTACGCCCATTTCGACAGCAAGGAAGCCTTGATGCTTGAGGCGTTCAGCCAGTTGCTTGGCGAGCGTCGTGCCTTGTTGTCCCAGGTTGATCCGGCGTTGGATGGCCAAGCCCGGCGGGCGCTGGTGGCCGCGTTCTATCTGTCGCGCAAGCACCGTGACTCCACCGGGGATGCCTGCCCGCTGCCTACGTCCCTGAGTGAAATGACCCGGCTGCCCGATGCCTTCCGCGACGTACTCGCCGAACACATCGAGATGATGACCGCGCAGCTGGTCGACAGCCCCGATGAGGCTGACAAATTCCTCGCCGACCTTGCGCTGATGGTCGGCGGCCTTGCCCTGGCGCGAGCCCTGGGCACCAGCGATCTGTCTGATCGCATCCTGCGTGCCGCCAAAACGGCGGTGATTTGAGCGACCCCTCTGGAGCAAAGCGATGAATACCTTGAGCTGGATTCGCGGCGTGAACGGCACCTTGGGGCGTCTGGTCCCTGGGCATATCGCCAGCAAGATGCACCGCGCCTTCTTGACGCCCTACACCCGCCCACCGCGAGACTGGGAGTTGCCCGTGCTGGAGCGGGCTGAGCGTATCACTCTGCGTTTTGGTCTGTCGGCACTGCGCTGGGGCCAAGGGCCGACCGTCCTGTTGATGCACGGCTGGGAAGGGCGTCCGACCCAATTCGCCAAGATCATCGAAACCTTGGTGGACGCCGGTTACACCGCAGTCGCGCTGGACGGTCCGGCCCATGGCCGCTCGCCGGGTGACGAGGCGCATGTTGGCCTGTTTGCCCGCGCCGTGCTGGAGGCCGCAGCCGAATTGCCGCCGCTCAAGGCGGTGATCGGCCACTCCATGGGCGCCGCCAGTGTGCTCTTGGCGATGCAACTGGGTCTGCGTGCCGAAGCGGTGGTGAGTATCGCCGGGCCGGCGCGGTTGCTGGGCGTACTGCGCGGTTTCGCCCGGCACCTGAACCTGCCGCCTCGGGCGCGGGCAGCCTTCATTCGCAAGGTGGAACGGGATGTCGGTTTGCCGGTAGCGAAGCTGGATGTCAGTGGTTACCAACTGGAAGTGCCGGGCCTGATCGTGCACGCCGAGGACGACCGGCTGGTCCCGGCCAGCGAAGCCCAGGTGATCCACGACGCCTGGTTCGACAGTCGCCTGTTGATGCTGGAGCAAGGCGGTCATCAGCGCGTATTGGCCGATCCGCGAGTGGTTGCCGGCGTTCTCGACCTGCTCAAGCGAAGTGACATGCCGCTGCGCCAATCGGCGTAAGCATCCGTTACACTCTGCCCGTTCATCACATACGGGAGCGGGCATGAGCTGGGATCTGGCAACGCCATTCGTCATCGACCTTCGCGTCGGTGCCGAGGATATCGACGGACTGGGGCATGCCAACAATGCCGTTTACGTTTCCTGGCTGGAGCGCTGCGCCTGGCGTCATTCGCAGCGTCTCGGCCTGGACCTGACGGAGTATCGTCGGCTGGACCGGGCCATGGCGGTGGTCCGTCACGAGATCGACTACCTTGCCAGCGCCTACGAAGACGACGAATTGCAGTTGGCGACCTGGATCATCGATTGGGATCAGCGCCTGAAAATGACCCGGCGCTTCCAACTGGTACGCCCCAGCGACGGCGTCACACTACTTCGCGCGCAAACCACCTTCGTCTGCATCGAGTTGTCCACAGGGCGACCCAAGCGCATGCCACCTGAATTCCTCGAAGGCTACGGCCAGGCCCTGCTGAGCAACCCGACGTGATTCGCCTGGCTGAGGCTGCGGACGGCGTTGCCGTTCGCGGCGTCGTGGACGCGGCCTATCTGCCTTACGTCGCCAGCATCGGCGTGCGTCCCGGTCCGCTGGATGACGATTACGACGACCTGATCCGCCAGCAGCAGGTCTGGCTGGTGGAGCAGGGCGGTGATGTCTGCGCCATTCTCGTGCTGTGCCATGAGGCGGAGGCGATGCTGCTCTCCAATGTCGCGGTCAATCCCGCCTTCCAAGGCCAGGGTCATGGCCGTCGCCTGATCGACTTCGCCGAGGCTCGTGCCCTGGAAGCCGGCTTTTCCCTGATTCGGCTCTACACCAACGCCGCGATGCAGACGAATGTGGCGCTGTACGAGCGGTTGGGCTATCGCGAGACTCATCGGGGCGCCGAGCACGGCTTCAATCGGGTGTTCATGGAGAAGCGGCTGGTTTGAACCAGCGTGAAAGCACTGACCGTATTCGCCGGAAAAAGCCAGGGTGTTCAAGCGTGTTTCGATAGCCTTCAAGCGGGCCGTGCACGTCGCTGGCGAGCGAAGAAACGGGTTGCTCCTTCACGGTTTCCGCCCTTCGCCGCTCATGGTCGAAGTTGAGGATGTCGTAATTGCTCTTTTTGATGTGCATGTCCCGTTCCTTGTTGTGCGGCGCGTCGAGGGTTGCGGCGAGCAAGCGGCTCAAAGAACGTGAACATTTGTGATATCTCCGAATAGGGAAGGATTGCCCGCTGATTCGGGCACCTGAAACTCTCAAACAAGAAAGCGCTGGCGTCACGCAGGCCTTTTCCTCGAAGCCTGTAAGACGCAGCCCTTTTCGACCAAGCGTCTACCCGAGACCCGCGGCCCTTCCATTTGCCCAATCCCCGTTTACTATGTGCGCAATTTTTCCGAGGTCTTCCCCCATGCAAATTGCCCTGGCCCCGATGGAGGGGCTGGTCGACAACATCCTGCGCGACGTTCTGACCCGGGTCGGCGGTATCGATTGGTGTGTCACCGAGTTCATTCGCGTCTGCGACCGGGTGCTGCCCGCTGCCACGTTCCACAAAATGGCACCGGAGCTGGAGCAGGGCGCGCGGACGGCCGCAGGAGTACCGATGCGTGTGCAATTGCTCGGCTCCGATCCGGTTTGCCTGGCGGACAACGCCGCGCTGGCCTGCGAGCTGGGCGCGCCGGTGATTGACCTGAACTTCGGCTGCCCGGCCAAGACGGTGAACAAGTCTCGCGGTGGGGCGGTGCTGCTCAAGGAGCCGGAATTGCTGTTCCGGATCGTCAGCGAGGTGCGCAAGGCGGTGCCGGCGCATATTCCGGTGACTTCGAAGATGCGCCTGGGCTTCGAAAGCCCGGACGGCGCGCTGGACTGCGGCCGGGCCCTGGCCGACGGTGGTTCGGCGCATCTGGTGGTGCACGCGCGGACCAAGGTCGAGGGCTACAAGCCGCCGGCCCATTGGGAATGGGTGGCGAAGGTGCAGGACGTGGTCAAGGTGCCGGTGTTCGCCAACGGCGAGGTCTGGACGCTGGACGACTGGCGGCGCTGCCGCGAGGTCAGTGGCGTGAAGGACATCATGCTCGGCCGTGGCCTGGTGTCACGGCCGGACCTGGCCCGACAGATCGCCGCGGTGCGCGATGGCGTGGATTTCCAGCCGCTGGACTGGCAATCGCTGTTGCCGCTGATCCAGGTGTTCTGGCTGCGGGTTCGCGAAGAGATGACCCCTCGCCAGGCGCCGGGCCGTCTCAAACAGTGGGTGGCGATGCTGACCCGTACCTACCCCGAAGCGGTCGCACTGTTCAATGAACTGCGTCGCGAGACCGACTGTGATCGGGTCGGCCTGCTGATCGATGTACCTCCGCCCGTCGCTGCGGCGTAGGAAAATTTTCTCGACAGCGCTTGAAATAATTCTGGTGGTCCCTATCTAGGGAGTACGCGATGCCGAAGTCGGGTCGCGTTAATCCCAACTCGCTGATATTTCAGGAGATGTACCATGACCACCGCTTTTTCTCTGGCTCCACTGTTCCGCCATTCCGTTGGTTTCGACCGTTTCAACGACCTGTTCGAATCTGCGGCGCGTAATGAGTCGGGTAGCAGCTACCCACCCTACAACGTCGAAAAACATGGCGATGACCACTATCGAATCGTTGTTGCCGCCGCTGGCTTCCAGGAGCAGGACCTTGACCTGCAAGTGGAGAAAGGTGTGCTGACCGTCACTGGCGGCAAACGCGACAGCAGCAACGAAAGCGTCACCTACCTGCACCAGGGCATTGCCCAACGTGCGTTCAAGCTGTCGTTCCGTCTGGCTGACCATATCGAGGTCAAGTCGGCGGCACTGGCCAACGGGCTGCTCAGCGTCGACCTGCTGCGGGTCGTGCCGGAAGAAGCCAAGGCCAAACGTATCCCGATCAACGGGGACAAGCCTGCTCTGAACTAAGTGGGTGAGCTGTGAAAAAGGGCGCCGTAATGGCGCCCTTTTTTGTGGCTGCGAGAAAACCGGAAAATCAGTAGTCCGCCGGCGTTTCCAGCAGCATCGCGCGAAACGCGCTGAGGGGCAGCGGCCGGCTGTGCAGGTAGCCCTGATACAGGAAGCAGCCCTGGCGCAGCAGAAAGTCCAGTTGCTCGGACAACTCCACCCCTTCGGCGATCACCGTCAGCTCCAGGCTACGGGCCATGGCGACAATGGCGCGGACGATTTCCGCGTCGTTGGAGTCCACCGGCGCATCGCGCACAAACGACTGGTCGATCTTCAGCGTATCCACCGGCAGGCGCTTGAGGTACGTCAGCGAGGAATAGCCGGTGCCGAAGTCGTCCATGGCGAAGCTCACCCCCAGCGCTTTCAGCTCACGCATCTTGCTGATGGTGTCTTCCAGGTTCTGGATGACGATGCCTTCGGTGATCTCCAGCTTGAGCATGTGGTAGGGCAGGCGATAGTCGTCGAGGCTGCGGCGGACCCGCTCGACGAAGTCGTTCTGACGGAACTGCCGCGGGCTGATGTTCACGCACAGGCTGAAATCCTCGGCATCGATCAGGCGGTCCTGGAGCATGCGTGAGCAGGCGTCGCAGGCTTCATCGAGGATCCAGTTGCCGACTTCGAGGATCATGCCGCTTTCTTCCAGCACCTGGATGAACTGGCTGGGCTGTTGTTGGCCGAGCAGCGGATGGTGCCAGCGCAGCAGCACTTCGGCGCCGACGATGCGGTTGTCGCGGGCATCCACCTGGGGCTGGAAATGCAGCGCCAGCTCGCCGCGGGTTAGCGCCATGCGCAGGTCGCTTTCCATGCGCAGGCGCTCGCTGGCCGCCTTCTGCATGGTGGTATGGAACAGTTGCGTGGTGTTGCGGCCGGAGTCTTTGGCCCGGTACAGCGCAATGTCGGCACGCTTGAGCAGGTCGGCCGGGGTCGAACCATGGTCGGGAATCAGCGCTACGCCGATGCTCGGGGTCACTTGCAGGCGCTGACCGTCCAGCGACATCGGTTCGGCGAGCAGTTCGCGCAGGGTGTCGGCCAGTTCGCGCACCTTGTCCGTGACTTCCTCGCGGCTGCCTTCCAGGCCGCTGAGCAGCACCACGAATTCGTCGCCGCCAAGGCGCGCCACGGTGTCTTCCATGCGCACGCTGGCTTCGAGGCGCGCGGTGATGATCTTCAATACCGTGTCGCCCACTGGGTGACCCAGCGAATCGTTGATGTGCTTGAAGTGGTCGAGGTCGAGGAACAGCAGCGCGCCGCGCAGGTTGTGGCGTTTGAGCAAGGCAATCTGCTGGCTCAGGCGGTCCATCAGCAATGCGCGGTTGGGCAGGTTGGTCAGGGGGTCGTGATAGGCCAGGTGGCGGATCTGGGCCTGGGCGTTCTTTAACTGGCTGACGTCGCGAGCGGTCAGCAGCAGGCAGTCGGTTTCATTGAGGGTAATCGGCTCGACCGAGACTTCCAGGGTCAGCAGCTCGCCGCGCTTGCTGCGCCCGAGCATCTCGCGGTGATTGACCCGGCCGCGCTCCTGCACTTCGGCCACCAGCATCGTGTGCTGTTTGTCATCGGCCCAGACGCCAACTTCGTGGGCACTGCGCCCGAGCACTTCGCTGGCGCTGTAGCCGGTCAGCCGGCAGAAACCGTCGTTGACTTCGACATAGCGTCCCGTGTCGCGCTCGCTGATGGTGATGGCGTCAGGGCTGGAATGAAACGCCTTGGCGAATTTCTCTTCACTGGCCTTGAGCGCCGCTTCGGCGCGCTGTTGCTGGGTGATGTCGCGCAGGGTGGTGACGCTGCAGGTCTGCTCCTCCACCTTGATCAGGCGGCTGGAGATCACGCAGGTCAGCGGATGGCCGTCCTTGTGGTTGACCACCACGGCGACATTGTTCAGCGCCTGGTCGCGGATCACCTGTTCGATCCGTTTGGCGCGCTCGGCCGACTCGGCCCACAGGCCGATTTCCGCGGCATTGCGCCCCAGCACCTGTTCGGCGGTCCAGCCGAAGGTCTGGGTGAAGGCCGGGTTGACCTCGATGAACTGGCCGCTGTCCTGGCGGGTGACGCAAATCGGATCGGGGCTGACCTGGAACAGTCCGGCGAATTTCTCTTCCGAACTGATCAGGCGCTGCTCACGCTCAACCTGATCAGTGATGTCCAGCAAGGTGCCGGCCATGCGCAGCGGGTTGCCATGCTCGTCGCGGTACAGGCGGGCGCGGCTTTCGAGGAAGCGCGAGCTGCCGTTTTCCAACTGGATGCGGTATGTGATCTGATAATTGCCCGCCGGCCCTTCGCGCAGGCTGCGGTAGGCCTGGCGCATGCTGCTGCGGTCGGACTCCGGCACGCCGTCGAAAAATGCGTCGAAGGACTCATGGAACGGCACCGGGTCCAGCCCGTGCAACTGCGCGGCGCGGGCCGAGCCATAGAGCATGCCGCTGGGGATATGCCAGTCCCAGGTGCCCAGTTGCGCCGAGTCGAGGGCCAGGTCCAGGCGTTCCTGGCTGTCCTTGAGGGCTTGTTCGGCGCGTTTGCGCTCGCTGGTATCGATAAAGGTGCTGAGCAGGTAGGCCACGCCCTCCAGCTCGATGGTCTGGGTACAGAGAATACCGTCGTGAATCTGCCCGCTGCTGGAGCAAAACTGCACCTCGAGAATCACCGGGCCATTGTTGTCGCGGGTTGCCTCCAGCACCTGGTAACGCTGCGGGGCATGGGCCCACAGGCCCAGCTCGATGGTGGTCTTGCCGATGACCTCCTGCGCCGGCCAGCCCAGGGTTTTCTCGAAATGCTGGTTGACCTCGTGAATCAGCCCGTCGGACCGACGGCTCAGCAGCACCACGTTGGGGCTGAGCTGGAACAGCGTGGCAAAGCGCTTTTCCGAGTTGATCAGCGCCGCCTCGCGTTCGCGCTGGCGGGTGATTTCGCGGATGACGCCGATCATCTGCGGTCGGCCGCTCTTGTCCTTGCTCAGGCTGCCGTTGATTTCCAGCCAGTGCAGGCTGCCGTCGGGCCAGCGGATGCGGTGGCGCATCGCCTGTTCCAGCGGTTCGCCGGCCAGCACCGAATGAAACGCCTGCAGGGTGCGGGCGCGGTCTTCGGCGGGCAGCAGGTCGAGGTAGTCCAGGTCCTGGGGCAGCGGCACGTCCGGATCGTAGCCGAACAGAGCCTGGGTGCCCCGGGACCAACTGATCTTGCCGGTCTCGACATCCCAGAACCAGGCACCGAGGCGAGCGCCATTGAGGGCAGCCAGCAATTGCGGTGCATTTTCCCAGGTCTGCTCGGACTCCTGGGGATCCGCCGCGTGGATGCGCGGCAGGTGTGGAAAACGGTGTGATTTGGACATCGATACCAGACCTTTGGCGGATACGCTTCCTTGGTACAGGCCTTCCAGGGCTACCGGCGGCCTCAGGGTTGTCTCGCTTGGCTGTCGAGCAGTGCCATAAAGGCTCTGGCTGCGTTCGATAACGTTCGTTCCGTGTGCAGAATGTAGCCTAGCTGGCGAGACAGCTGAATGCCCGGAAGAGTGACGGGAACTACCTGCTCATCGAGCATTGTTCGCGGCAGAACACTCCAGGCGAGGCCGATGGAAACCATCATCTTTATGGTTTCCAGATAGTTGGTGCTCATGGCGATGTTCGGCACCAGCCCTTGTGCTTCGAACAAACGCTGGACGATATGGTGGGTAAAGGTGTTTCCGCCGGGAAAAACCGCCGGGTGGTGGGCGATATCGGCGAGGCTGACCACGTCTTTGCAGGCCAGCGGATGCTCCGGCGCCACCACGAAATCCAGCGGGTCATCCCACACCGACACGGCGCGGACCAGGCTGTGAGGTTCTGGCGCCAGGGTAATGACGGCGATTTCAGCGCGACCATGGAGGATTTCTTCGTAGGCTACTTCCGAATCGAGGAACTGGATGTCCAGGGCGACGGCCGGATATTGCCGGGTGAACGTCCGCAACAAGGGCGGCAAGCGATGCAGGCCGATGTGATGGCTGGTGGCCAGAGTCAGTCGGCCGCTGACTTCGCCGGTGAGGTTGGTCAGGGCGCGACGGGTGTCGTCCAGCACGTTGAGAATCTGATAGGCGCGCGGCAACAGGGCGCGTCCGGCCTCGGTCAGACTGACCTCGCGGCCGAGGCGATCAAACAACCGTACGTCGAGTTGTTGTTCGAGGCCGGCGATGCGTTTGCTGATGGCGGGCTGGGTCAGGTGCAGCCGTTCTCCGGCCCCGGAGAAGCTACCAGTCTCGGCGATGGCGATAAAAGCATTGAGGTTTGCCAGATCCACGTTTTCAGATTCCCTTTGGTAATCCAAAGCATAAAAATTATGAATTTGAGTTATTCAATCTAACGCCATAGCATCAGCCGTACAAGCCAAGTGGTTATTGGCATAGAAAGACGCTGATGAGGAAAGCCTGATGGCCGGCAAAACGCTCTACGACAAGCTCTGGGATTCGCATTTGGTCAAACAGCGCGACGATGGTTCGGCGCTGATCTATATCGACCGTCACATCATCCATGAAGTGACCTCGCCGCAAGCCTTCGAAGGCCTGCGTCTGGCAGATCGCAAACCTTGGCGTATCGATGCCAACATCGCCACCCCGGACCACAACGTACCGACCACGCCTGAGCGCAAGGGCGGGATCGAGGCCATCGCTGACCAGGTGTCGCGTCTGCAGGTGCAGACCCTCGATGAAAACTGTGACGAGTATGGCATCACCGAATTCAAGATGAATGATGTGCGTCAGGGCATCGTCCACGTCATCAGCCCGGAGCAGGGCGCCACCTTGCCTGGTATGACTGTGGTCTGCGGTGACTCGCACACCTCGACCCACGGCGCGTTCGGCGCATTGGCCCACGGCATCGGTACCTCCGAAGTGGAGCACGTGCTGGCCACCCAGTGCCTGGTCGCCAAGAAAATGAAGAACATGCTGGTGCGCGTCGAAGGCCAGTTGCAGTTCGGCGTGACCGCCAAGGACATCGTTCTCGTCGTGATCGGCAAGATCGGCACCGCCGGCGGCAACGGCCATGCCATGGAGTTCGCCGGCAGCGCGATCCGCGACCTGTCCGTCGAAGGCCGCATGACCATCTGCAACATGTCCATCGAAGCCGGCGCCCGCGTTGGCCTGGTGGCCACCGACGCCAAGACCGTCGACTACGTCAAGGGCCGCCCATACGCGCCGAAAGGCGAGCAGTGGGATCTGGCGGTGGAAACCTGGAAAGACCTGGTCTCCGACGCCGACGCCGTGTTCGACACCGTGGTTGAACTGGACGCCGCCGAAATCAAGCCACAGGTCAGCTGGGGCACCTCGCCGGAAATGGTGCTGGCCGTCGATCAGCGCGTGCCGGATCCGGCTGCCGAGAGCGATCTGGTCAAGCGTGGCTCCATCGAGCGCGCCTTGAAGTACATGGGCTTGAACGCCAACCAGGCGATCACCGACATCCAGCTCGACCGCGTCTTTATCGGTTCCTGCACCAACTCGCGCATCGAAGACCTGCGCGCCGCCGCAGAAATCGCCAAGGGCCGCAAGGTCGCCGCGACCATCAAGCAGGCCATCGTGGTGCCGGGCTCTGGCCTGGTGAAAGCGCAGGCCGAGCGCGAAGGTCTGGACAAGATCTTCCTCGAAGCCGGCTTCGAATGGCGTGAACCGGGCTGCTCGATGTGCCTGGCGATGAACCCGGACCGCCTGGAGAGCGGCGAGCATTGCGCGTCCACCTCCAACCGGAACTTCGAAGGCCGTCAGGGCGCCGGTGGTCGTACCCACCTGGTGAGCCCGGCCATGGCCGCCGCCGCCGCCGTCACCGGCCGTTTCATCGATGTACGCGAGTTGATCCAAGGGAGCGCAGCATGAAAGCCTTTACCCAACACACCGGCCTTGTCGCTCCGCTCGACCGTGCCAACGTCGACACCGACCAGATCATTCCCAAGCAATTCCTGAAGTCGATCAAGCGCACCGGTTTCGGTCCGAACCTGTTCGACGAATGGCGTTACCTGGATGTCGGCCAGCCGTACCAGGACAACAGCAAGCGTCCGGTCAACCGCGACTTCGTCCTCAACCACGACCGCTATCAAGGTGCCAGCGTGTTGCTGGCCCGCGAAAACTTCGGTTGCGGTTCGAGCCGCGAGCACGCCCCGTGGGCGCTGGAAGAGTACGGTTTCCGCAGCATCATCGCGCCGAGCTACGCCGACATCTTCTTCAACAACAGCTTCAAGAACGGCCTGTTGCCGATCATCCTCAGCGACGAAGAAGTCGATGAGCTGTTCAAGCAAGTTGAAGCTGATCCGGGTTATCAACTGAGCATCGACCTGCAGGCACAGACCGTCACCCGTCCGGATGGCAAAGTGCTCGGCTTCGAGATCGATGCGTTCCGCAAGCACTGCCTGCTCAACGGCCTGGACGATATCGGCCTGACCCTGCAGGACGCCGATGCCATTGCGGCCTTTGAAACCAGACATCGTGCCAGCCAGCCGTGGTTGTTCCGCGACGCCAAATAATGTGTTGACCCTATCGCTGGCTTGCCAGCGATGGCGGCCTTCGGAGACAGAAGATGACCAGCAGCAGCCACAAGGACGTTGTCCAGCGCCAGTTTGGCGAACAGGCCAGCGCCTACCTGAGCAGTGCCGTACATGCTCAGGGCACCGAGTTTGCCTTGCTCCAGACCGCGCTGGCCGGGCATGAAAACGCCCGTGTTCTGGACCTCGGTTGCGGCGCCGGCCATGTGAGTTTCCATGTGGCGCCGCTGGTCGCCGAAGTGGTGGCCTACGACCTGTCGCAGCAGATGCTCGATGTGGTCGCCGCCAGTGCCGCCGAGCGCGGCTTTGGCAATATCGTCACCGAGCGCGGTGCCGCCGAACGCCTGCCGTTCGCCGATGCTTCGTTCGATTTCGTCTTCAGCCGTTACTCGGCGCACCACTGGAGCGACCTGGGCGTGGCCCTGCGCGAAGTTCGCCGGGTACTCAAGCCGGGCGGCGTGGCGGCCTTCATCGATGTGATGTCGCCGGGCAGCCCGCTGCTGGACACCTACCTGCAAAGCGTTGAAGTGCTGCGCGATACCAGCCATGTGCGCGATTATTCCGCTGCCGAGTGGCTGCGCCAGGTCAGCGAGGCCGGGCTGTTCGTTCGCAGTCACACCCGCCAGGGCCTGCGTCTGGAGTGGACCTCCTGGGTCGAGCGGATGCGTACCCCCGAGCCGATGCGCGCCGCCATCCTCCAATTGCAGCAGGCCATGGGCGAAGAAGTGCGGCAGTATTACCAGATCGAGGCCGACGGCTCCTTCAGCACCGATGTCCTGGTGTTGTGGGCCGAGCGCTGAAATCACACTGAATTTTCCGGCGCGCCACGTGGGCGCGCCGCTTGAATTGAAATAGAGGAAAGCATGAGCAAGCAGATTCTGATTCTCCCGGGTGATGGCATTGGTCCGGAAATCATGGCCGAGGCCGTCAAGGTGCTGGAACTGGCCAACGACAAGTTCCAGCTCGGCTTCAGCCTCGAGCACGACGTGATCGGCGGCGCAGCCATCGACAAGCACGGCGTGCCGCTGGCCGACGAAACCCTGGAGCGTGCGCGCAAGGCCGATGCCGTGCTGCTGGGCGCCGTGGGCGGCCCGAAATGGGACAAGATCGAGCGTGACATCCGTCCTGAGCGCGGCCTGCTGAAGATACGTTCGCAACTGGGCCTGTTCGCCAACCTGCGTCCGGCGATCCTCTACCCGCAACTGGCCGATGCCTCCTCGCTCAAGCGTGAAATCGTTTCCGGCCTGGACATCCTGATCGTTCGCGAACTGACCGGCGGCATCTACTTCGGTGCACCGCGTGGCACCCGCGAGCTGGAAGGCGGCGAGCGCCAGTCCTACGACACCCTGCCGTACAGCGAGAGCGAAATCCGCCGTATCGCCCGTGTCGGCTTCGACATGGCCCGCGTGCGTGGCAAGAAACTCTGCTCGGTGGACAAGGCCAACGTGCTGGCGTCCAGCCAACTGTGGCGCGAAGTGGTCGAGGAAGTCGCCAAGGACTACCCGGACGTCGAACTGAGCCACATGTACGTCGACAACGCCGCCATGCAACTGGTGCGCGCGCCGAAGCAATTCGACGTGATGGTCACCGACAACATGTTCGGCGACATCCTCTCGGATGAAGCGTCCATGCTCACCGGCTCCATCGGCATGCTGCCGTCGGCCTCGCTGGATGCCGACAACAAGGGCATGTACGAGCCTTGCCACGGTTCGGCCCCGGACATCGCCGGCCAAGGCATCGCCAACCCGCTGGCGACCATCCTCTCGGTGTCGATGATGCTGCGTTACAGCTTCAACCAGCAGGCCGCCGCCGAGGCGATCGAGAAGGCTGTCAGCCTCGTGCTGGATCAAGGGCTGCGTACCGGCGACATCTGGTCGGACGGTTGCAGCAAGGTGGGAACGCAGGAAATGGGCGACGCAGTAGTCGCAGCGCTGCGGAATCTGTAATCTCTCTGGCCCGCTGTCGAAATCACAACCAAGACAGCGGCCCACTTTTAGCGAAGGTGTAGTTGCGATGAAACGTGTAGGTCTGATCGGTTGGCGTGGAATGGTCGGTTCCGTGCTCATGCAGCGGATGCTTGAAGAGCAGGATTTCGATCTTATCGAACCGGTGTTCTTCACCACTTCCAACGTCGGTGGCCAAGGCCCGGCAGTGGGCAAGGACATTGCTCCGCTGAAGGATGCCTACAGCATCGACGAGCTCAAGACCCTGGATGTGATCCTGACCTGTCAGGGTGGCGACTACACCAACGAGGTTTTCCCGAAGCTGCGTGAAGCCGGCTGGCAGGGTTACTGGATCGACGCCGCTTCGTCCCTGCGCATGCAGGATGACGCGGTCATCGTTCTGGATCCGGTCAACCGCAAGGTCATCGACCAGCAACTGGACGCCGGCACCAAGAACTACATCGGTGGCAACTGCACCGTCAGCCTGATGCTGATGGGTCTGGGCGGCTTGTTCGAAGCCGGCCTGGTCGAGTGGATGAGCGCCATGACGTATCAAGCGGCTTCCGGCGCCGGCGCGCAGAACATGCGCGAGCTGATCCGCCAGATGGGCGCTACCAATGCGGCCGTCGCCGATGAACTGGCCAATCCGGCCAGCGCCATCCTCGACATCGACCGCAAGGTCGCCGAAGCCATGCGCAGCGACAGCTACCCGACTGAGAACTTCGGCGTACCGCTGGCCGGCAGCCTGATCCCGTGGATCGACAAGGAACTGCCGAACGGCCAGAGCCGTGAAGAGTGGAAGGCCCAGGCCGAGACCAACAAGATCCTCGGTCGCTTCAAGAGCCCGATCCCGGTCGATGGCATCTGCGTGCGCATCGGCGCCATGCGTTGCCACAGCCAGGCGCTGACCATCAAGCTGAACAAGGATGTGCCGCTCGCCGACATCGAAGGCATGATCAGCCAGCACAACCCTTGGGTGAAACTGGTGCCGAACCAGCGCGAGATCAGCATGCAAGAGCTGACCCCGACCAACGTGACCGGCACCCTGAACATCCCGGTCGGTCGTCTGCGCAAGCTGAACATGGGTTCGCAGTACCTGGGCGCCTTCACCGTAGGCGACCAGCTGCTGTGGGGCGCGGCCGAGCCGCTGCGCCGCATGCTGCGGATCCTGCTGGAGCGTTGATCGCTTCGCGGTAAAGTCGAAACCCGCGCTGGAGACAGCGCGGGTTTTTTGTTTTTTGTGGGATCGAATCCAAGTAAAGTGCCGCTCCCGCATAATCCGGGACTGCTTTTGCAGCCTTTCGCGAGCAAGCTCGCTCCTACAGAAGTTCCGCGAACTCGTAGGCGCGAGCTTGCTCGCGATAGGTAGCACGGCAACCCAACCGGCCAGAGAGACCCCAAATGACCCAGCCCATCGATATCGCCGTCATCGGCGCCACCGGCACCGTCGGTGAAACCCTTGTGCAGATCCTCGAAGAACGCGACTTCCCGGTGGGCACTCTGTACCTGTTGGCGAGCAACGAATCGGCCGGCAGTTCCGTGGCCTTTCGCGGCAAGAACCTGCGTACCCGCGATGTCGATGACTTCGATTTCAGCAAGGTCCGCCTGGTCTTTTTCGCTGCCGGCCCGGCCGTCACTCTGAGCTTCGCGCCGCGTGCGCAAGCCGCCGGTTGCGCGGTGATCGACCTCACCGGCGCGCTGCCTGCCGATCAAGCCCCGGCCGTGGTGCCGGAAGCCAACCCGCAGGTGCTGGACAACCTGAAAGCACCGCTGCAATTGCACAGCCCGAGCTCCGCCGCGGTAGCCCTGGCCGTGGTGCTGGCGCCGTTGAAAAACCTGATCAGCCTGGAACGTGTGCACGTCACCGCCTGCCAGGCCATCTCCGCCCAAGGCCGCGAAGCCGTCAGCGAACTGGCCCGGCAAACCGCCGAGTTGCTCAATGCCCGTCCGCTGGAACCGCGCTTCTTCGACCGGCAAGTAGCCTTCAATCTGCTGCCTCAGGTCGGTGCCAGCGACGAGCAAGGTCATGGCCTGCTGGAGCGTCGTCTGGTGCGCGAGTTGCGCGAATTACTGGACCTGCCTTTACTCAGCATTTCAGTGACCTGCATTCAAGTCCCGGTGTTTTTCGGCGATAGCTACACTGTGACCTTGAACACGCGCGAGGCGGTGGATCTGCCTGCCGTGAATGCGGCGCTGGAAGCGGCTGAAAGTATCGAACTGGTGGAGGCGGGGGATTATCCGACGCCGGTGGGTGATGCAGTAGGCCAGGATGTGGTGTATGTGGGCCGCGTTCGCAGCGGTATCGACGAGGCACAACAACTCAATCTCTGGCTGACAACCGATAACGTGCGCAAAGGCGCGGGTTTGAACGCCGTACAGGTGGCTGAATTGTTGATAAAAGACCTTGTGTAAAAGATACTTGGCGACACTTTGCACACTGAGCGTTAAATGCCGGAAATAACTTTGCTCCGGCACTTAGGGTCTGTATGAAAAGCCTTGAGACGAAGGTCAGGCAAGGCGGAAACAGCCGAGGAAGCGGAGTTTACGGGTTGTAAATGAGCATTCCGAGGCTGTTTTCAACGCAGCATCACCGAGTATCAAGGTTTTTCATACAGAGCCTAGCAACAGTTCGAACATGGCAATGGTCATGTCGGTACCAAGCCTCAAGGCGGTTCTTCACTTCTTCTCGGTGCCCGGGGAAGTTTCAAACAAAGGATGAGGTCATGCTTCGAATTCGCAAACTGGTGTTAGCAATAGCCGCAGCGTCGGCGCTGTCTTCCGGTATGGCGCATGCCCTCGGGTTGGGCGAATTGACCCTCAAGTCGGCGCAGAACCAGCCGTTGGACGCCGAGATCGAACTGCTCGATGTACGTGACCTCACTGCCGCCGAGGTCAAGCCGAGCCTGGCGCCGGCAGAAGAATTCAGCAAGGCCGGCGTCGCACGCCAGACCTTCCTCAATGACCTGACCTTCACCCCGGTGATCAACCCGGCGGGCAAGAGTGTCCTGAAAGTGACCTCCAGCCAGCCGCTGCCAGAGCCGATGGTCAAATTCCTGGTCCAGGTGCTGTGGCCCCAGGGCCGTCTGCTGCGCGACTACAGCGTACTGATCGACCCGTCCAAGTTTTCCCCTGAAGCCGCCAAGGCCGCCGGCGTGACCCCGGCGGTCAGCGCGCCGGGCAACTACACCACCATGCGCCGCGACACCTTGTGGGAAATCGCCTCGCGGGCGCGTCAGGGTGGCTCGGTGCACCAGACCATGCTGGCGATCCAGGCGCTCAACCCGGATGCCTTCATCAACGGCAACATCAACCAGCTCAAGACTGGCCAGGTCCTGCGTATGCCGGACCAGCAACAGATCCAGAACATTCCCCAAGGCCAGGCGGTAAAAGAAGTCAACGAGCAGTACGCCGCCTGGCGTCAGGGCCGTCGTCTTGGGCCGCAGGCGCGGCAACTGGATGCCACCCGGCGCAACACGGCGCAGCCTGCGCCGGCACGTGTTGCCGAACAGGACAACCTCAAACTGGTCGCTCCCGCAGGCAAGGGTGCTGCCGGTGAC
Source organism: Pseudomonas sp. Marseille-P9899 (assembly GCF_903166565.1). NCBI lineage: Bacteria > Pseudomonadati > Pseudomonadota > Gammaproteobacteria > Pseudomonadales > Pseudomonadaceae > Pseudomonas > Pseudomonas sp. Marseille-P9899. The sequence continues at coordinate 69,982 of NZ_CAESCG010000009.1, read as the reverse complement.
AAGGCGTTGAGCGACAAACTGGCGACGACCCAGGAAAACCTCGACGCCAGCCGCCGCGAAGGCGACGAGCTGAAAAGTCGCATGACCGATCTGCAGAGCCAACTGGACAAACTGCAGCGGCTGATCGAACTGAAAAACGACCAACTGGCCCGCCTCGAAGCCCAGAGTGGCATTCCTGTGCCAGCTCCGGCTCCTGCTCCGGCAGAAGCGGCGGTGGCGACCGCGCCGGTTATCGACGCCCAGTTGCAGCCGGCCCCGGCAGAACCGGTGGTAGCACCGGCACCCGCTGCGGTCGATACCGCGCCGGCTGACGCGGCCGCCAGCGAAGTCGCCCCGGAAAACAACGATAGCGGCCTGGACAGCATTCTCGGCAACCCGCTGCTGCTGGCGCTGATTGCAGGTTCTGCACTGTTGGCGTTGCTGCTGCTCCTGTTGCTGATGGCGCGCAAGCGCAAGGCCCAGCAGGAAGCGGAAAAACACCTGCGCATGGCGCGCGCGCTGGCCGAGGAAACCGAACTCGGTCCCGACCTGGAACTGCCATCGAGCAGCTTCGAAGGCCTGGACATGGCGCCGCCGACCGTCAAGCTGGCCCCCGCCGTGGTCGCAGCCTCCGCTGCCGCCGCGACTGCAGCCGAACAAGTCAGCGAGCCGCGTGTGGCGCCGGTCGCCGAGCCGGTGGTCGATCCACTGCTGGCAGAAGTCGATGAGAGCATCGCCAACGGCCGCCTTAATCACGCCGCCAACCTGCTGGAACCCGCAGTGGAGAAGGCGCCACAGCGTAGCGATCTGCGCCTGAAACTGATGGACGTCTATGCTCGCCAGGGTGATCGCGACGCGTTTGTCGGCCAGGAGCGGCAGTTGCAGGCCAACCCGCAGAACCTCGCTGCCGTCGACGGCCTCAAGAGCCAATATCCGGCCATGGTCACACTGGCCGCTGCCGGTGCGGTCGCGGCAACGGCGCTGGACGAAGAGTTTGTTCAGGGGCTGCTGTCCGAAGAGCCAAAACCGGAAGACGACCTGCCTGGTGATGACGAACTGGACAGTGCCTTTGACCTGAGCCTGGACGACCTGGACGGGCTAGAGCTGGAAACGCCGGCGGATATCGCCGCGGTCAAGGCCAGCGAAGCCGCTGCACCGGAGCCGTCCCTCGACGATCTGGACTTCGACAGCCTGCTGCAAGACAACCCAGAAGCTCAGCCGGCACCCGCACCGCAAGACGCACCTGAGCCTGTTGCTGATCTGGACGACCTGGATTTCGACACGCTGCTGCAAGAGCAGACCGCAGCGCAGGCGGCTCCAGAGCCAGAGCCTGAAGTCGCTCCGGCGCTGGATGACCTGGATTTCGACAGCCTGCTGCAGGAACACACCGCCGCCCAGGCGCAGCCTGAAGTGGAAGTCGAGCCCGAGCCTGCTCCAGCGCTGGACGACCTGGATTTCGACAGCCTGCTGCAAGAACACACCGCCGCCCAGGCGCAGCCTGAAGTGGAAGTCGAGCCCGAGCCTGCCCCGGCGCTGGACGACCTGGACTTCGACAGCCTGCTGCAGGAGCACACCGCAGCGCAGGCGCAGCCAGAACCAGAACCCGAGCTACAACCAGAACCTGAGCCAGAGCCGCAACCCGAGTCGGTAGCCTCCACGGCACTCGACGACATGGACTTCGACGCCCTGTTCGAAGATGCCGACAAGGCACTGGCGGCCCAGCCGGACGATCTGGCCGACTTCGATCTGGACGTTACCGACGACGCTCCGGTGACTGCGCCTGAAGCCAGGCCACCGCTGGATATCGAGGCGGAGCTGGCGGCATTCGACAACGACCTGGGCCTGGAAGCCGACCTGCCGGATCTTGATTTGCCGGAGGACTTCGACCTGTCCCTGCCGGGCGAGTCGGATGCGGCGGCGAAGAACTTTGCCGCGGAACTGGATGACGTCAACGCCGAGCTCGACAAGCTGTCGCAGAGCCTGGAGCAGCCGCCACTCGAGCCGCACTTCACCGCTGAAGATGCAGCGGCGTTGCCGGACGATGCGGAGTTCGACTACCTGTCCGGTGCCGACGAAGTGGCGACCAAGCTTGATCTCGCCCGTGCCTACATCGACATGGGTGACCATGACGGCGCCCGCGACATCCTCGACGAGGTCAACAAGGAGGGTGACCAGGCCCAGCGCCGCGAAGCCAACGAGCTGCGTTCGAAACTGGCCTGACCGTCCGCCCCGCAAGTCCAACGGCAGCCCGGGTGGCTGCCGTTGTCGTTATAATTCCCGCCATTGTGTAAATCGACAGGCTTTATCCTCTTGGAAATCATCGACAACTCGGCCGCCGAAATGGCGGCCGAAGGCTTTTTCAGAATCGCCCTGGGCGTGGAATACAAAGGCTCCCGCTATCGTGGCTGGCAGCGCCAAAGCAATGCTGTGAGTGTTCAGCAGACCCTTGAAGAAGCGCTGTCGAGGGTGGCCGATTCGCCGGTGGCGCTGCATTGCGCCGGGCGCACCGATGCCGGCGTGCACGCCTGCGGTCAGGTGGTGCATTTCGATACCCGCGCGGTGCGCAGCTCCAGGGCCTGGACCATGGGCGCCAATATCAATCTGCCCCATGACGTCAGCGTCTCCTGGGCGAAGGAGATGCCGGCGCATTTCCATGCCCGCTACAAGGCGTGTGCGCGGCGCTACCGCTACGTCATCTACAACGACGATATTCGCCCGGCGCACCTGGGTGATCAGGTCACCTGGAACCATCGGCCGCTGGATGTCGAGCGTATGGCCGAAGCCGCCGCTCAATTGGTCGGCACCCACGATTTCAGCGCCTTCCGCGCCGGCCAATGCCAGGCCAAGTCGCCGATCAAGACCCTCCACCACCTGCGCGTTACCCGCCACGGCAAGATGATCGTGCTGGATCTGCGTGCCAGCGCGTTTCTCCACCACATGGTGCGCAACATCGCTGGCGTACTGATGGCCATCGGTGCCGGCGAGCGTTCGCCGGAGTGGGCAGGGCAGGTGCTGACCAGCCTCGACCGGCGTGCTGGCGGCGTCACCGCGCATCCGTTCGGCCTGTATCTGGTGCAGGTCGAGTACCCGGAAGAGTTCGCCTTGCCCGCGCGTTTCATCGGTCCGCATTTCCTCACCGGTTTCGAGTCACTGGCGGCTGACGACCCGGCGGTCATTTGCTAACATCCGGGACTTTCGGGTTCAGTCGAGGTTCGCTGGCTATGTCTGCCGTTCGCAGCAAGATCTGCGGTATTACTCGCGTGGAAGACGCGCTGGCCGCGGCTGAAGCGGGGGCTGACGCCATTGGCCTGGTGTTCTACGCCAAGAGCCCGCGCGCGGTGACCGTGCAGCAGGCGCGGGAAATCATCGCCGCCTTGCCGCCGTTCGTGACTACCGTGGGCCTGTTCGTCAACGCCAGCCGCTGCGAACTGAGCGAAATCCTCGAAGCCGTGCCGCTGGATCTGCTGCAATTCCACGGCGATGAAACCCCGGCCGATTGCGAGGGCTACAACCGTCCCTGGATCAAGGCGCTGCGGGTCCGCCCCGGTGATGACCTAGAGGCGAGCTGCAAGCTGTACGCCAAGGCCAGCGGCATTCTCCTCGACACCTACGTGGCCGGCGTGCCCGGCGGGACGGGCGAAGCGTTCGACTGGTCGCTGGTGCCGGATCGCCTGAGCAAGCCGATCATCCTCGCTGGCGGGCTGTCCCCGGACAACGTCGCCGCGGCCATCGCTCAGGTCCGGCCGTATGCGGTGGACGTCAGCGGCGGGGTAGAGCAGTCCAAGGGCATCAAGGATGCGGCGCGCATCGAAGCGTTCATCAATGCGGTGCGCCGCGGTTGAGGCGCTTCGATGTGACGGCTATCGGTGCCGCATCGTCCATAGCTTTCGCAGCCTATTGCTGCCTGACCAGGCCCGCGGGCCGGTCGAAATTGTCGGTCGGTGCCGTAGGCATCGCCCATACAGGTTGACGATGAGTCGCACTTCCAAAGGGCTTGCGCTGAATGCGCGCCACCGGATGCGGCTGATCTTCGCGACATACACGAATTGAAGCTCAAGGGCATACGCGCGACCCGGCACCCATTGCCTGCCGGCCGCCGCTACTGGAGAAATAAAGCATGAGCAACTGGTTAGTAGACAAACTGATCCCATCGATCATGCGTTCCGAGGTGAAGAAGAGTTCGGTTCCTGAAGGTCTGTGGCACAAGTGCCCGTCCTGCGAAGCCGTGCTGTATCGCCCGGAACTGGAAAAGACCCTGGACGTCTGCCCCAAGTGCAACCACCACATGCGTATCGGCGCCCGCGCGCGCCTGAACATCTTCCTCGATCCGGAAGGCCGTAACGAGCTGGGCGCCGACCTGGAGCCAGTCGACCGCCTGAAATTCCGCGACGGCAAGAAGTACAAGGACCGCCTGGTCGCTGCACAGAAGCAGACCGGCGAAAAAGACGCCCTGATTTCCATGAGCGGTACCCTGCTGGGCATGCCGATCGTGGTCAGCGCCTTCGAGTTCTCCTTCATGGGCGGCTCGATGGGTGCCATCGTCGGTGAGCGCTTTGTTCGCGCCGCCAACTACGCGCTGGAAAACCGCTGCCCGATGGTCTGCTTCTCCGCTTCCGGCGGTGCGCGCATGCAGGAAGCGCTGATCTCCCTGATGCAGATGGCCAAGACCTCCGCCGCCCTGGCGCGCCTGCGTGAAGAAGGCATCCCGTTCATCTCCGTCCTGACCGACCCGGTCTACGGCGGCGTTTCTGCCAGCCTGGCGATGCTCGGCGACGTTATCGTCGGTGAGCCGAAAGCCCTGATCGGCTTCGCCGGCCCGCGCGTCATCGAGCAGACCGTGCGCGAAAAACTGCCGGAAGGCTTCCAGCGCAGCGAGTTCCTGCTGGAGCACGGCGCCATCGACATGATCGTTCACCGTCAGGAACTGCGTGCGCGCCTGGGTAACCTGCTGGCGCAGATGATGGGCCTGCCGACGCCGAAGTTCGTGCCTTCGGCCATGGACGCGGTTGTCGTGCCACCGGCGCCTGCCACCGTATGACCCAACGTACCCTTGGCGACTGGCTCGCCTATCTCGAGCAGTTGCACCCGTCGGCCATCGACATGGGCCTTGAACGTTCCCAGCAGGTTGCAGCACGGCTCGGGCTGGGCAAACCAGCGCCTCGGGTGGTGACCGTTACCGGCACCAATGGCAAGGGTTCCACCTGCGCCTTCATCGCTGCGCTGCTCAAGGCGCAGGGGCTGAAGGTCGGCGTCTACAGCTCGCCGCACCTCTTGCGCTACAACGAGCGGGTGCAGATCGATGGCCTCGAAGCCAGCGACGAGCAACTCTGCGAAGCCTTCGCCGCGGTGCAAGCCGCTCGCGGCGAAATCTCCCTGACCTACTTCGAAATGGGCACCCTGGCGGCGTTCTGGCTATTCAGCCGTGCGGCACTGGACGCGGTGGTCCTGGAAGTCGGTCTGGGCGGGCGGCTGGATGCGGTCAACCTGATCGACGCCGACCTCGCCGTGGTCACCAGCATCGGCGTCGACCATGCCGACTGGCTGGGCGACACCCGCGAATCGGTAGCCTTCGAGAAAGCCGGCATCTTCCGCCAGGGCAAGGCTGCGCTGTGCGGTGATCTCAATCCGCCGCAGCCGTTGCTGGACAAGGTTCGCGAGCTGAGTTGCCCATTCTTCCTGCGCGGCCGTGACTTCGATCTGGCCAACACCGACCAGAACTGGCAGTGGCGGGGCGTTGACGCCCGTGGCGAGGTGGTCGAGCTGCGCGATCTGCCGTTGCTCGATTTGCCGATGGAAAACGCTGCGTTGGCCCTGCAGGCCTACCTGCTGCTCGACCTGCCGTGGGATGCCGGGCAGATCGCCCAGGCGCTGGTCGATGCGCGTATCGTCGGCCGTCTCGACCGTCGCCAGTTTGTCTGGAAGGGCAAGCAGTTGAATATCCTGCTGGATGTCGGGCACAACCCGCATGCCGCAGAATACCTGGCCGAGCGCCTGGCCTCGCGGCCGGTGGCGGGCAAGCGCCTGGCGGTGTTCGGCCTGCTGGCCGACAAGGACCTGCCGGGTGTGATCCAGCCGCTGTCCCGTCAGGTCGCGCATTGGGCGGTCACCGCCCTGGACACACCGCGCAGCCGTTCGGCGGCGCAGTTGCAGGCAGCACTGGAGAACCTTGGCGCTTCGGTGCAGTCTTACTCCAGCGTTGCACAGGCTCTGGAAGGGCAGTGCGCGCAGGCGACGGCGGATGATGAAATCCTGCTGTTCGGATCATTTTTCTGTGTTGGCGAGGCCCTGCAGTGGCTGAGCCGGCAGACCCAGGGGGAAGGGGCCAATGGCGGGGCTGGATAAAGTCATCAAGCAACGGATGGTCGGTGCGCTGGTGCTGGTAGCACTGGCGGTGATTTTCCTGCCGATGCTGTTCACCAAGGAAGACGAGTTGCGCCAGGTTCGTGTCGAGGCGCCGGAAGCCCCGGCGGTACCGGCCTTGCCGCAGGTTCAGGTGGAGCCGGTGCAGGTTCCTGAGCCGCAGGTGATCCCGGACAGCAGCGTCGCGGCCCAGCCGCAGACGCCGCCTTCCACGCCGATTGCGCCAGCGCCTTCGACAGTGACGGTCACGGCACCCACGGCGGAAGCCCCGGCCAAGCCAGCGGCGCCGGCTCCGGTCAGCAAACCGGCGGCAACGCCCGCGCCAACTGTCGCTACCGCGCCAGCCCCGGCCAAGCCGGCTGCCCAGGCGCCGGCGTCGACCAACAAGGTCGACGGCAATGGCTTGCCGGTCAGCTGGTCGGTGCAACTGGCCAGCCTGTCCAACCGCGCCGGCGCCGACAGCCTGCAGAAAACCCTGCGTAGCCAGGGCTATAACGCTTATATCCGCTCGTCCGACGGGATGAACCGGGTCTTCGTCGGACCGGTGATCGAGCGTGCCGAAGCCGAGCGCCTGCGTGATGTCATCAGTCGCCAGCAGAAACTCAAGGGTTTCGTGGTGCGCTTCCAGCCAGAACGAAGCTGAACTCCGCCGTCCGGCCCTGTCCGGACGGCAAATCACCGCTTACCCCCGGCCCGCCGCTCTGGTAAAATGCGCCGCCTCAACTGTTTGCAGGCCGCACCGTGGCATTTACCTGGGTCGACTGGGCGATTCTCGCGATCGTCGCCATCTCTTCGCTGATCAGTCTCAAGCGCGGCTTCGTCAAGGAAGCCTTGTCACTGCTCACCTGGATCATCGCTGGCGCCGTCGCCTGGATGTTCGGGGGCGCCGCGTCGCAGTACCTCGAAAGCTATATCCAGACGCCTTCCGCCCGTGTGATTGCCGGATGCGCGATTATTTTCGTCGCCACCCTGCTGGTGGGGGCAATGATCAACTTTCTCATCGGCGAACTGATTCGCGTCACCGGGTTGTCCGGGACCGATCGCTTCCTCGGCATGGCCTTTGGCGCCGCGCGGGGAGCCTTGCTGGTGGTGGTAGCGGTCGGGCTGCTGAGCCTGGGACCGGTACAACAGGATTCGTGGTGGCAAGAGTCGCGGCTCTTGCCCCAATTTCTATTGGTGGCTGACTGGTCGAAGAACCTCATTCTGGGGTTGACCAGCCAGTGGCTAGCCAGCGGGATCAGCGCACCGGCTGATCTCCCGTTCAAGGAACAGCTCCTGGGCCCTAAAACGCCTTGAGTGCTGTTCAGTCCAGTTTCATTAAGTAGGGGTTGCGTCGCATGTGTGGCATCGTCGGTATCGTCGGTAAGTCGAACGTCAATCAGGCGCTGTATGACGCGCTAACGGTCCTCCAGCACCGCGGCCAGGACGCTGCCGGTATTGTTACCAGCCATGATGGCCGGTTATTCCTGCGCAAGGACAACGGTCTTGTCCGTGACGTCTTCCAGCAGCGCCATATGCAGCGCCTGGTCGGTCACATGGGCATTGGCCATGTACGCTATCCAACGGCGGGCAGCTCGACCTCGGCCGAGGCCCAGCCGTTCTACGTCAACTCGCCATACGGCATCACCCTGGCGCACAACGGCAACCTGACCAACGTTGAACAGTTGGCCAAGGAGATCTACGAGTCGGACCTGCGTCACGTCAACACCAACTCCGATTCGGAAGTCCTGCTCAACGTCTTCGCCCATGAACTGGCGGTACGTGGCAAGCTGCAGCCGACCGAAGAAGACGTGTTCGCCGCGGTCACCGACGTGCACAACCGTTGCGTCGGCGGTTACGCCGTAGTGGCGATGATCACCGGTTACGGCATCGTCGGCTTCCGCGACCCGAACGGCATCCGCCCGATCGTTTTCGGCCAGCGTCACACCGACGAAGGCGTCGAGTACATGATCGCCTCCGAAAGCGTCTCCCTGGACGTGCTCGGCTTCACCCTGATCCGCGACCTGGCACCGGGCGAAGCGGTGTACATCACCGAAGACGGCAAGCTGCACACCCGTCAGTGCGCGACCAATCCGAAACTCTCCCCGTGCATCTTCGAACACGTCTACCTGGCCCGTCCTGACTCGATCATCGACGGCGTCTCGGTGTACAAGGCGCGTCTGCGCATGGGCGAGAAGCTGGCCGAGAAGATCCAGCGCGAGCGTCCGGATCACGACATCGACGTGGTCATCCCGATTCCCGACACCAGCCGTACCGCCGCTCTCGAGCTGGCCAACCACCTGGGCGTCAAGTTCCGCGAAGGCTTCGTCAAGAACCGCTACATCGGCCGTACCTTCATCATGCCGGGCCAGGCTGCGCGGAAAAAATCCGTGCGCCAGAAGCTCAACGCCATCGAACTCGAATTCCGTGGCAAGAACGTGATGCTGGTGGACGACTCCATCGTGCGCGGCACCACCTGCAAGCAGATCATCCAGATGGCCCGCGAAGCCGGCGCGAAGAACGTTTACTTCTGTTCCGCTGCCCCGGCCGTGCGTTTCCCCAACGTCTACGGCATCGATATGCCGAGCGCCCACGAGCTGATCGCTCACAACCGCAGCACCCAGGATGTCGCCGACCTGATCGGCGCCGACTGGCTGGTCTACCAGGACCTGCCTGACCTGATCGAAGCGGTTGGCGGCGGCAAGATCAAGATCGAGCACTTCGACTGCGCGGTATTCGACGGCCAGTACGTCACCGGCGACGTCGACCAGGCCTACCTGGACAAGATCGAGCAGGCCCGCAACGACCTGGCCAAGGTCAAGACCCAGGCGGTCAGCGCGATCATCGACCTCTACAACAACTGATATAGGGAGCAACGGCATGACACAGGAATGGGATGCCGGGCGCCTGGACAGCGACCTCGAAGGGGTCGCTTTCGATACGCTGGCGGTACGCGCCGGCCAGCATCGCACGCCGGAAGGTGAGCACAGCGATCCGCTGTTCTTCACCTCCAGCTACGTGTTCCGTACCGCGGCCGATGCCGCGGCGCGGTTCGCCGGCGAGGTTCCAGGCAACGTCTATTCGCGTTACACCAACCCGACCGTCCGGGCCTTCGAGGAGCGCATCGCCGCTCTGGAAAGCGCCGAGCAGGCGGTCGCCACCTCCACCGGCATGGCCGCGATCCTGTCCACGGTAATGGCGCTGTGCAGCGCCGGCGACCATGTGCTGGTCTCGCAGAGCGTGTTCGGTTCGACCATCAGCCTGTTCGAGAAGTACTTCAAGCGCTTCGGCGTGCAGGTCGACTACGTGCCGCTGGCGGACCTGTCTGCCTGGGAACAGGCGATCAAGGCGAACACCAAGTTGCTGTTCGTCGAGTCGCCGTCCAACCCGCTGGCCGAACTGGTGGATATCGCCGCGTTGGCCGAGGTCGCTCACGCCAAGGGCGCCATGCTGGTGGTGGACAACTGCTTCAGCACCCCGGCGCTGCAACAGCCGTTGAAGCTGGGCGCGGACATCGTCGTGCACTCGGCGACCAAGTTCATCGACGGCCAGGGCCGTTGCATGGGCGGCGTGGTTGCCGGTCGCAGCGAGCAGATGAAAGAAGTGGTGGGCTTCCTGCGCACCGCGGGTCCGTCGCTGAGTCCGTTCAACGCCTGGATCTTCCTCAAGGGTCTCGAAACCCTGAGCCTGCGCATGCGCGCCCACTGCGCCAACGCCCAGGCCCTGGCCGAGTGGCTGGAGCAGCAGGACGGCATCGAGAAGGTTCATTACGCCGGGCTGGAAAGCCATCCGCAGCACGAACTGGCCAAGCGCCAGATGACCGGCTTCGGCGCGGTAGTGAGCTTCGAGGTCAAGGACGGCAAGGCGGGTGCATGGCGCTTCATCGACGCTACCCGGTTGATCTCGATCACCGCCAACCTCGGTGACAGCAAGACCACCATCACCCACCCGGCCACCACCTCCCACGGCCGCCTGTCGCCGCAGGAACGTGAGGCCGCCGGTATCCGCGACAGCCTGATCCGTGTCGCCGTGGGTCTGGAAGACGTGGCCGACCTCAAGGCCGACCTCGCCCGTGGACTGGCTGCACTGTGATCGACTGGTCGGTTGCCGAGAGCAGCCATAATGGCCGCGTGGCGCTGGTCACCGGTGCCGCTCGCGGCATCGGCCTGGGTATCGCCGCGTGGTTGATCGCCGAAGGCTGGCAGGTCGTCCTGACCGACCTTGACCGCGTGCGCGGGGCCAAGGTCGCCAAGGTGCTGGGCGACAATGCCTGGTTCGTCGGCATGGATGTCGCCGACGAAAACCAGGTCACCGTCGGCGTTGCCGAAGTACTCGGCCAGTTCGGCCGCCTCGATGCACTGGTGTGCAACGCGGCGATCGCCGATCCGCACAACACCACCCTCGAAAGCCTCAGCCTCCATCACTGGAATCGCGTCCTGGCGGTCAACCTGGGCGGCCCGATGTTGCTGGCCAAGCACTGTGCGCCGTACCTGCGTGCTCATTGCGGGGCCATCGTCAATCTGGTGTCGACCCGCGCGGGCCAGTCCGAACCCGATACCGAGGCCTATGCCGCGAGCAAGGGCGGATTGTTGGCGCTGACCCATGCGCTGGCCATGAGCCTGGGCCCGGAGATTCGCGTCAACGCCGTCAGCCCTGGCTGGATCGATGCCCGTGATCCTTCCGTGCGCCGTGCCGAACCGTTGAGCGAGGCCGACCATGCGCAACATCCGGCGGGCCGGGTAGGGACCGTGGAAGATGTGGCGTCGATGGTCTCGTGGCTGTTGTCGAAGAACGCGGGGTTCATCACTGGTCAGGAGTTCGTCGTCGACGGCGGTATGACCAAGAAAATGATTTATTGCTAGCTGCAAGTTTTGAGCTGCAAGCGGCAAGAGGTACGCGGTGTGTTTTGCTTTTGCTGTTCTCTTACAGCTCCCAGCTTGAAGCTGAAAATGCCTTTTTTGAAAAAAACTTCAATGGGGGTATTGACTTAGGTTCGGCACCTGCGTAAATTTCGCGGCCTCAGCGAAGCAAACGTAACAAGGCAACACAGGTTACGAATTGGGTGATTAGCTCAGCCGGGAGAGCATCTGCCTTACAAGCAGAGGGTCGGCGGTTCGATCCCGTCATCACCCACCACTTCCTGAGATGTTCCTGGCCCGGGTCGATTCGAAAGAAGCGATCTACCAGAGAGGAACAGGACGCAAGTCCACACTGCGCAGCGGTAGTTCAGTCGGTTAGAATACCGGCCTGTCACGCCGGGGGTCGCGGGTTCGAGTCCCGTCCGCTGCGCCATTTTTCTCCAGATCGGTTTAACGACCGGTTTGAGGTCCGAAGGTCTCGAAGCCTTCAGGCCAGATCCCAGTTTCAAACGGACGAAAGTCTGTGAGATACGCAGCGGTAGTTCAGTCGGTTAGAATACCGGCCTGTCACGCCGGGGGTCGCGGGTTCGAGTCCCGTCCGCTGCGCCATACTCGCCTCGAGGCCCTTGAACTCCTCGAAGCAACGAAGAAAGCGACCTTAGGGTCGCTTTTTTCGTTTCTGTCGTTTCATTTTCTGTGGCGCGAATACCGCCTGATGAAAGTGAGCGCCGCGACGCCTTCCTTCGTAACGCCAGCGCTCTTAGCGCGCCGCATGATGTGTGATGTTGGTTCCGTAAGCCTCAGTGATGTACAGGATGTTTCCTACGAACCCATCGGAACTGAGTGGTGTATGGCGTGTGAATCTCAACTGTATTCTCTTCTGAAAACAGGGAGGGTGCATGAGAGCACTAATCACGATATTGATGTTGATGATGCTTGGCGGCTGTAGGGGCGGCGAGCTGTTTCCTAAAGGCTACGGTCAGGAACTCGCCTATCAGTGCGAGATAAATCCATATGCCCCTGATTGCTTGCAGCCACCACCTATCTTCAATGGACCTTAGCGGCAAGAGAGACTGGCTGCTGTGAAGAGTGCCTAGTCAAATTTCCACTCATGAATCTTTATGCCGTTCGGTAGGGATTTCATCCACCTTTGTTTTGGCTTTGGAATCCGACCGGGCACGAATCCAAAGCGAGCCCAGCATAGGTTTCCCGTGCGCTGGTCATAAATAACCAGGTTGCCGTCATCTTGAATAACCATGCAGGTGTTGAACCAAAGCGATTTGTCGGTGCTGTGGGTGCTTGAAGCGATCCATAACCGCTTTCTTGAGGGGTCGTAAAGAAAGCCGCTATTGCTGATGACGAATTGCAAAGGTTCACGCATCTTTTTTTGATGCAGTGTTCTGCTGTAAACCTGATTTTCATCTGCTACCCACACTACTGCATCGTTATCTGTAATTACCAAATTACCATCCGCCTGCAGTACCAGGCGAAATTGTCCGCTTGGGGATATCAGGTGCTGCCCCGGCGACATTGTTTGGTTGGGCGGCAATACTGGAGAGCCGCTTGATTGAAAGGGGGTATAACGAATAGCCATTTGCCTTTCCTCATGAGTGTTTGAACTTCCATTCAAACAGGCTCAACTGCGGATCAAGCCGTAGATATTTATGGCTTGGCTTCGTGGCGACGAGGAGTACGCCCATGGCTTTCCGTTGGTCGTGAGGTGGGCCACCCCTGGTAGGCAACGCAGACCACCCGCACATCCCAATCTCCCCCGCCCAGTTGCGACTAATTATTTCCACCCCCCATCCGTTCTTTTTGGAGACAAGCCCGGCCGTTGTCATGGCCGGGGCGTGCATCCACAGGAAAACGATAAATGGGCATCGATCGCGAAGCACCCGGCCTGACTCTGTTCTGCCTGCCTTATTCCGGCGCCAGCGCCATGTGCTACAGCCCTTGGCGGCAGAAACTGCCGGCCTGGCTGCGGGTGCGCCCGCTAGAGCTGCCCGGGCGTGGCATGCGCATGGACGAGCCGCTGCAGACCGACATGGTGGCGCTCGCCAATCACCTGGCCGACGAAATCGCCGTCGAACTGGACCGTCCCTACGCACTCTTCGGCCATAGCCTCGGCGGTCTGCTGGCCTTCGAGCTGGCTCACGTCCTGCGCCAACGCGGCCTGCCGGCGCCGCTGGCACTGTTTGCCTCGGCCACGGCAGGTCCGGCCCGGCGCGATGTCAGTGAGTACGCCATCGAGAAAAGCGACGCCGAACTGATCGCCCGCCTGCGCGAGTTGGGTGGAACCAGCGAAAGCGTGATCGCCAACGAAGAACTGCTCGAACTGATCCTGCCGATCCTGCGCGCCGATTTCCTGCTCTGTGGCAGCTTCGCCTATGGCCGGCGCGAGCCGCTGGCAGTGCCGATCCATGTATTTGGCGGCAAGCGCGACACGGTCAAGGTCGAGGAACTGCTCGACTGGCAGGAGGAGACCAGCACCGGTTTCTCCCTCGACATGTTCGAAGGTCATCACTTCTACCTGATCGACGAACAGGCCCACCTCCTGCGCCAGTTGCGCCGCTACGCCGACCAGCATCTGGCGCGCTGGCGCAACCGTAAGGCCCTGCAACCCGCCCGCGCGGCCGGTTGAGCAGCACTGCTGCACGCGCGCCGGCCGCTGCGGGCGCGTTTTCTTTTCGATACCCCGACCCTTTTTTTGCCAAGCCGAATCTAGCAGGAACCCATCATGGATGCGTTTGAACTTCCAGCCACCCTGGCTCAGTCCCTTCAACGTCGCGCCGCACAGACGCCGGACAAACTGGCGCTGCGGTTTCTTTCCGACGAAAAGGACCAGGGCCTTGTGCTGACCTACCGTGACCTGGACCTGCGCGCGCGAACCATCGCTGCCGCCCTGCAGTCCCAGGCCGCGCTGGGTGACCGGGCGATCCTGCTGTTTCCCAGTGGCCCGGACTATGTCGCGGCGTTCTACGGCTGCCTGTATGCCGGCGTGATCGCGGTGCCGGCCTATCCGCCGGAGTCCAATCGCCGCCATCACCAGGAGCGCCTGCTGTCGATCATCGCCGACGCCGAGCCGAGCCTGGTGCTGACCGCTTCGGGCCTGCGCGAGAGCCTGTTGGAAGTCGCCGAACTGGCCGCCGACGGCGCTCCGGCGCTGCTCTGCGTGGATACCCTGGACAGCGCGGCGGCTGACGCCTGGCAAGCACCGGAACTGACCGGCGAACACATCGCGTTCCTGCAATACACCTCGGGTTCCACCGCGCTGCCCAAGGGCGTACAGGTCAGCCACGGCAATCTGGTGGCCAACGAGAAACTGATCCGCCATGGCTTCGGCATCGACATCAACCCGGACGACGTAATTGTCAGTTGGCTGCCGCTGTACCACGACATGGGCCTGATCGGCGGCCTGCTGCAACCGATCTTCAGCGGCGTGCCCTGCGTGCTGATGGCCCCGGCGTACTTCCTGAGCCGGCCACTGCGCTGGCTGGAAGCGATCAGCGACTACAAGGGCACCATCAGCGGCGGCCCGGACTTCGCCTACCAGCTCTGCGCCGCGCGGGTCAGCGATTCGGCGCTGGCCCGGCTCGACCTGAGTGGCTGGCGCGTGGCCTATTCCGGCTCCGAGCCGATCCGCCTGGACAGCCTGGACGCGTTCGCCGAGAAGTTCGCCGGCTGCGGTTTCGACGCCAGCAGCTTCTTCGCCTCCTATGGCCTGGCCGAGGCGACTCTGTTCGTCGCTGGCGGCAAGCGTGGCCAGGGCATTCCGCACCTGCGCCTGGACGAGCAGGCACTGGCGCGCAACACCGCCGAGCCGGGGCAGGGCAGTCCGGTGATGAGCTGCGGCACCAGCCAGCCGGAACACGGCGTGCTGATCGCCGATCCACACAGCCTGGCGGAACTGGGCGAAAACCAGGTCGGCGAAGTCTGGGCCTGCGGCCCGAGCATCGCTCACGGCTACTGGCGCAACCCCGAAGCCACGGCCAAGACCTTCGTCCAGCATGCCGGCCAGACCTGGCTGCGCACCGGTGACCTGGGCTTCATCCGCGACGGCGAGCTGTACATCACTGGCCGCCTGAAAGACATGCTGATCGTCCGCGGCCAGAATATTTATCCACAGGACATCGAGCAGACCATCGAGCGTGAAGTGGACGTGGTGCGCAAGAGCCGCATCGCCGCGTTCGCGGTCACTCAGGACGGCGTCGAGGGTATCGGTATCGCCGCCGAAATCGGCCGCAGCGTGCAGAAAAGCGTGCCTGCCGACGAGCTGATCAAGCGCCTGCGCCATGCTGTGGCTGACGCCTTCCAGCAAGCCCCGAGCGTGGTGGTGCTGCTCAATCCCGGTGCCTTGCCGAAGACCTCCAGCGGCAAGCTGCAACGTTCCGCCTGCCGCACCCGCCTGGCCGATGGCAGCCTCGACAGCTACGCGGTGTTCCCGCAACAAGCGGGCGCGGCCAAGGCCAGTGACGCAGTGCTGGCCCAGTCCAATCTGCAGGAACTGGTGGCGCGCACCTGGCGCGAACACCTGCAGGTCGAGGACCTCGCCGCCGACGATCACTTCTTCCTGCTGGGCGGCAACTCCATCGTGGCGACACAAGTGGTCGCCAGCCTGCGTGAAGCGCTGGGCATCGAGTTGAACCTGCGCCTGCTGTTCGAAGCGCCGACGCTGGAAGGCTTCGTTGCCGCCATCGAAGGCGTGCAGTCCGGCGCCCAGGCCCAGGACGGCATCGCCCGCCTGGCCGGCGACGAAGGGCTGCCGCAACCCCTGGCGCAGAACCGCCTGTGGTTCACCTGGCAACTCGACCCGCAAAGCAGCGCCTACAACATTCCTGCGGGCCTGAACCTGCGTGGCGAGCTGGACGAAAACGCGCTGCGTAGCGCCTTCCAGCACCTGGTCGAGCGCCACGAATCGCTGCGCACGCGCTTCTACGAAGAAGATGGCGTGGCCTTGCAGCGGATCGACGCTGCCAGCCCGCTGGCAATCTCGCGTATCGACCTCAGCGAGCTTGATGACGATGAGCGCCGCGCCCGCGCCCTGGCGATCCGCGAGGAGCAGGCGCGCCTGCCGTTCGATCTGGAAAACGGCCCGCTGCTGCGGGTGCAACTGGTGTGCCTGGACGAGCAGGAGCACCAACTGCTGGTGACCCTGCACCACATCATCGCGGACGGCTGGTCGCTGAACGTGCTGATCGACGAGTTCTCGCGCCTCTACGCCGCCGCCGTGCAAGACCAGCCGCTGGTGCTGGAGCCGCTGCCGGTGCGTTACGCCGACTACGGCCAGTGGCAGCGCGAATGGCTGGCCCGCGGTGAAGCCCAGCGCCAACTGGATTACTGGAAAGCGCAGTTGGGTGACGAGCAGCCGAGCCTGAATCTCGCCACCGACCATCCGCGTTCCGCCCGCCAGCAACACAGCGCCGCGCGCTACAGCCTGCGCCTGAGCGCCGAGCTGAGCAGCGCGCTTAAAGACGCGGCACAACGCAATCAATCGACGCCGTTCATGCTGCTGCTGGCCGGCTTCCAGAGCCTGCTGCACCGCTACAGCGGCCAGACCGATATCCGCATCGGCGTCCCCGGCGCCAACCGTCCGCGCCTGGAAACCCAGGGCCTGATCGGCTTCTTCATCAACACCCTGGTACTGCGCGCCGAACTGGAAGCTCGCCTGCCATTCGCGCAACTGCTGGCCCGCACCCGCCAGACCGCGCTGGAAGCCCAGGCCAATCAGGACCTGCCGTTCGACCAATTGGTCGAGGCTTTCCCCCAGGCCCGCGAACAGGGTCTGTTCCAGGTCATGTTCAACCACCAGCAACGCGACCTGAGTGCCTTGCGCCGCCTGCCGGGCCTGCTCGCCGACGAGCTGCCGTGGCACAGCCGCGAAGCCAAGTTCGACCTGCAACTGCACAGCGAAGAGGACCGCAACGGGCGCATTAGCCTGTCGTTCGACTACGCCGACGAATTGTTCGAGCGCGCGACCATCGTCCGCCTCGCCGCGCATTACGTGCGCCTGCTGACCCAGGTCAGCGCCGACGCCGACATCGCCCTCGGTGACCTGCAACTGCTGGACGCCACCGAAGTGGCCCGCCAGCAAGACTGGAGCGTCGCGCCTTGCGCCCCGGCCAGCCGCTGGCTGCCGGAACTGCTCAATGAACAGGCCCTGCGCAGCCCCGAGCGCACTGCGCTGGTGTGGGATGGCGGCAGCCTCGACTTCGCCGGCCTGCACGTTCAGGCCAACCGCCTGGCCAACTACCTGCGCGACAAAGGCGTCGGCCCGGATGTGAAAGTGGCGATCGCCGTGGAGCGCTCACCGCAACTGCTGGTCGGTCTGCTGGCGATCATCAAGGCCGGTGGCGCCTATGTGCCGCTGGACCCGGATTACCCGAGCGAGCGCCTGGCCTACATGTTGGCCGACAGCGGCGTGTCGCTGCTGCTGACCCAGAGCCATCTGCTCGGCGACATGCCGAGCGCCGAAGGCGTCAGCGCCATCGCCCTCGACACCCTCAAGCTGGACAACTGGCCGAGCCACGCGCCGGGCCTGCACTTGCATGGCGACAACCTCGCCTACGTGATCTACACCTCCGGTTCCACCGGCCAGCCGAAAGGGGTGGGCAACACGCATGCGGCCCTGGCCGAGCGCCTGCAATGGATGCAGGCCACGTACCAGTTGAACGACACCGACGTGCTGATGCAGAAGGCGCCGATCAGCTTCGACGTGTCGGTGTGGGAGTGCTTCTGGCCGCTGATCACCGGCTGCACGCTGGTCATCGCCGGCCCTGGCGAGCACCGCGATCCGCACCGCATCGCCCAGTTGGTCCGGCAGCATGGCGTGACCACGCTGCACTTCGTGCCGCCGCTGCTGCAACTGTTTATCGACGAGCCGCTGACCGCCGGCTGCGACAGCCTGCGCCGGGTGTTCTCAGGTGGTGAAGCGCTGCCCGCCGAGCTGCGCAACCGCGTCCTGGCGCAACTGCCCAACGCGCAATTGCACAACCGCTACGGCCCGACCGAAACCGCGATCAACGTCACCCACTGGCACTGCCAGACCAGCGATGGCGCGCGTTCGCCGATTGGCCGCCCGCTGGGCAACGTGATCTGCCGAGTGCTCGATGGCGAACTGAATGCCCAGCCGGATGGCGTCGCCGGTGAGCTGTGCATCGGCGGCATCGGTCTGGCGCGCGGCTATCTGGGCCGCGCCGGGCTGACCGCCGAGCGCTTCGTGCCGGACGCTGCCGGCGAGCCGGGCGCTCGTCTGTACCGCACCGGCGACCGCGTGCGCTGGGCCGCCGATGGCGCGCTGGAATACTTCGGTCGCCTGGACCATCAGGTAAAACTGCGCGGCTTCCGCGTCGAACCGCAGGAAATCGAAGCGCGCCTGCTGGCGCTGGACGGCGTTGGCCAAGCGGCGGTGCTGGTTCGCGAAACCGTCGCCGGCCCCCAACTGGTGGGCTACTTCACCGCCGAGGCGAGCGAGGAGGGCGAGGCCGCGCAAGTGGCGCGGCTCAAGGCCGAGCTGGCGCTGGAACTGCCGGAGTACATGGTGCCGGCGCAACTGATGCGCCTCGACGCCATGCCTCTCGGTCCGAGCGGCAAGCTGGACCGCCGCGCGCTGCCGGAACCGCAATGGCAATCCCGCGAGCACATCGAGCCGCAAACCGAGCTGCAACAGCGTATCGCCGCGATCTGGCGCGACGTGCTGGGTGTGCCGCGCATCGGCCTAGCCGATGACTTCTTCGAACTGGGCGGCCACTCGCTGCTGGCGACCCAGATCATTTCCCGCGTGCGTCAGAGCTGCGACGTCGAGCTGCCGTTGCGGGTGCTGTTCGAGCATCGCGAACTGGGCGATTTCGCTGCCCGTGTCGCCGCCCTGCACGCCGCCGGCGAGCGCAACAGCCAGCAGCCGATCGGCCAGGTCGATCGCCGCCAGGCGGTGCCGCTGTCGTACTCGCAACAACGCATGTGGTTCCTCTGGCAGATGGAGCCGGACAGCCCGGCGTACAACGTCGGCGGCATGGCGCGCCTGAGCGGTGCGTTCGATATCGGCTGCTTCGAGGCCGCGTTGCAGGCGCTGATCCTGCGCCACGAAACCCTGCGCACCACTTTCCCGAGCGTCAACGGTGTGGCCTGCCAGAAGGTCTCGGAAGAGACCGGCGTGGCCATGCAATGGCTGGATATCTCGGCACTGCCCGCCGCCGAGCGCCAGGTGCGCCTGCAAGCCTTCGCCGACAGTGAAGCGCACACGCCGTTCGACCTGGAAAGCGGCCCGCTGCTGCGCGCCTGCCTGGTCAAGGCTGGCGAGCAGGAGCACTACTTCGTCCTGACCCTGCACCACATCGTCACCGAAGGCTGGGCGATGGATATCTTCGCCCGCGAACTGGGCCTGCTCTACGAAGCCTTCCTCGACGGCAAACCGTCGCCGCTGGAACCGCTGGCGGTGCAGTACCTCGACTACAGCGTGTGGCAGCGCCAGTGGCTGGAATCCGGCGAGCGCCAGCGCCAACTGGATTACTGGACCGCGCAACTGGGCAAGGAACATCCGCTGCTGGAATTGCCCGGCGACCGTCCGCGCCCAGCGGTGCAGAGTCACCAGGGCGAGCTGTTCCGCTTCGACCTCGCCGATGACCTGGCCGGCCGCGTGCGCGCCTTCAACGCGAAGAATGGCCTGACCCTGTTCATGACCATGACCGCCGCCCTGGCGGTGCTGCTCTACCGCTACAGCGGCCAGACCGACCTGCGCATCGGCGCGCCGGTGGCCAACCGTATCCGCCCGGAAAGCGAAGGGCTGATCGGCGCCTTCCTCAACACCCAGGTGCTGCGCGTGCAGCTCGACGGGCAGATGAGCGTCGGCGAACTGTTCGAACAGGTCCGCCACACCGTGATCGAAGGTCAGTCGCACCAGGACCTGCCGTTCGACCATCTGGTGGAAGCCCTGCAACCGCCGCGCAGCGCCGCCTGGAACCCGCTGTTCCAGGTGATGTGCAACGTGCAGCGCTGGGAATTCCAGCAAAGCCGCGAGCTGGCGGGCATGACCGTCGAATACCTGGTCAACGATGCCCGGGCGACCAAGTTCGACCTCAACCTGGAAGTCACCGAGCTGGATCACCGCCTGGGTTGCTGCCTGACCTACAGCACCGACCTGTTCGATGAGCCGCGCATTGCGCGCATGGCCGGCCACTGGCGCAACCTGCTGCAAGCGCTGCTGGACAACCCGCAACAGCGCCTCGGCGAACTGCCGCTGCTGGATGACAGCGAGCGCCAGGGCCTGATCGACAGCCTTGGCGCCGAGCCGGGCGAGCAGCGTCTGGACCAGTGCATCCACAGCCTGTTCAGCCAGCGCGTGCATGCCAACCCTGACGCCGGCGCGCTGACCTTCCGTGGCCAGACTCTCAGCTACGGCGAGCTGGACGCCCAGGTCAACCGCCTGGCCTGGATGCTCCGCGAGCGTGGCGTCGGCCCGCAGGTGCGGGTCGGCCTGGCACTGGAGCGTTCGCTGGAAATGGTCATCGGCTTGTTGGCGATCCTCAAGGCCGGCGGCGCCTATGTGCCGCTGGACCCGGAATACCCGCTGGAACGCCTGCAATACATGATCAAGGACAGCGGCGTGCGCCTGCTGCTCAGCAACGCAGCGCTGCTCGACGCTTTGGGCGAACTGCCCGAAGGCGTGGCGCGCTGGAGCCTGGAAGACGACCTGCCGAAACTGGCCGCCTACCCGCACAGCGAGCCGCCGTTCCTCAGCCTGCCGCAGCATCAGGCGTACCTGATCTACACCTCCGGCTCCACCGGCCTGCCGAAAGGCGTGGTGGTCAGCCATGGCGAAATCGCCATGCACTGCCAGGCGGTGATCAAGCGCTTCGACATGCGCCCGGACGACTGCGAACTGCATTTCTATTCGATCAACTTCGACGCCGCCACCGAGCGTCTGCTGGTGCCCTTGCTGACCGGTTCGCGGCTGGTGCTGCGCGCCCAGGGCCAGTGGGACGCCGAGGAAATCTGCACGCTGATCCGCGAGCAGGGCGTGACCATCCTCGGCTTTACGCCGAGCTACGGCAGCCAGCTGGCGCAGTGGCTGGCGACCCAGCAGCAACGCCTGCCGGTGCGCATGTGCATCACCGGTGGCGAAGCGCTGACCGGCGAGCACCTGCAACGGATTCGCGCGGCCTTCGCGCCGGCGCTGTTCTTCAACGCCTACGGTCCGACCGAGACCGTGGTCATGCCGCTGGCCTGCCTGTCGCCGGCCGAGCTGGACGAGGGCCAGGCCAGCGTGCCGATCGGCAGCGTGGTGGGCGCGCGGGTGGCGTACATCCTCGACACTGATCTGGCGCTGGTGCCGCAAGGCGCCACCGGTGAGCTGTACGTTGGCGGCGCCGGCCTCGCGGTCGGCTACCACGAGCGGGCGGGGCTGACTGCCGAGCGCTTTGTCGCCGATCCGTTCGCCCGCAATGGCGGCCGTCTGTACCGCACCGGCGACCTGGTGCGCCAGCGTGCCGACGGCCAAGTGGAATACATCGGCCGGGTTGACCATCAGGTGAAGATCCGCGGCTTCCGTATCGAACTGGGCGAAATCGAAACCCGTCTGCTGGACCACCCGGCCATCCGCGAAGCGGTGGTGCTGGCGCTGGAAACGCCGGCGGGCAAGCAACTGGCCGGTTATCTGGTCAGCGATGTGGCCAATCAAGACGAGGCGCAACAGGCGCATCTGCGCGAAGCGCTCAAGGCCGCCCTCAAGGCGCAGCTGCCGGACTACATGGTGCCGACCCACCTGATCCTGCTGGACGCCATGCCGCTGACCGCCAACGGCAAGCTCGACCGCCGCGCCTTGCCGGCGCCGGACCCGGAGCTGAACCGCCAGCAGTATGTGGCGCCGAGCAGCGAGCTGGAACTGACCCTGGCGCGGATCTGGGGCGAAGTCCTCAACGTCGCCCAAGTGGGCCTCAACGACAACTTCTTCGAACTGGGTGGCGACTCGATCCTGTCGATCCAGGTGGTCAGCCGTGCCCGTGCGGCCGGCATCCACTTCAGCCCCCGCGACCTGTTCCAGCACCAGACCGTGCAGAGCCTCGCGGCGGTGGCCACCACGCAAGAACTGGTCAGCGCCGAACAGGGTCTGCTCAGTGGCACCTCGGGGCTGACGCCGATCCAGCACTGGTTCTTCGAGACCCCGATCGCCAACCGTCAGCACTGGAACCAGGCGGTACTGCTGGAGCCGACCCTCTCCCTGCAGGCCTCGCTGCTGGAACAGGCGCTGAACACAGTGCAGCACCAGCACGACGCCCTGCGCCTGCGCTTCAGCGAGCGTGACGGGCAGTGGCAGGCGCAGTTCAGCGAGAGCGCCGGCGATAGCCTGTTGCGGGTGGCGCAAGTCAGCGACATGGCCCAGTGCGTGGCACTGTTCGACGACGCCCAGCGCAGCCTCGACCTTGCGCACGGCCCGCTGCTGCGCGCCTTGCTGGTGGACGGCCCGCAAGGCCAGCAGCGCCTGCTGCTGGCGATCCATCACCTGGTGGTGGACGGCGTGTCCTGGCGTGTCTTGCTGGAAGACCTGCAAACCGCCTATCGCCAATTGCAGGTCGGCGATGCCGTGCAGCTGCCGGCCAAGACCAGCGCGATGCGCGACTGGGCGGCACGCCTGCACACCTACGCGGCGAGCGAATCGCTGCGCGAAGAACGCGACTGGTGGCAAGCACAACTGGCGGGCGCCGGCCAGCAACTGCCGGACACCGACCTCAATGGCGGCCAGCAGAACCTGCACGCCGCCACCGTCAGCGTGCGCCTGGACGCCCAGCGCACCCGTCAGCTACTGCAAGACGCCCCGGCGGCGTACCGCACGCAGATCAACGACCTGCTGCTGACCGCCCTGGCCCGCGTGCTGTGCCAGTGGACCGGACAGGCCTCGGCGTTGGTCCAGCTTGAAGGCCATGGCCGCGAAACCCTTTTCGACGAGATCGACCTGACCCGCAGCGTCGGCTGGTTCACCAGCGCCTATCCGCTGCGCCTGACCCCGGTGGCGAACGACGCTGCGGCGTCGATCAAGGCGATCAAGGAACAACTGCGCCAGGTGCCGCACAAAGGCCTCGGCTACGGTGTGCTGCGCTACCTCGGCGACGATGCCAGTCGCGCGGCGATGCAAGCGCTGCCGCTGGCGCCGGTGACCTTCAACTACCTCGGCCAGTTCGACCAGAGCTTTGCCAGCGACGCGCTGTTCCGTCCGCTGGAAGAGTCCGCCGGCACCGCCCATGACCCGCACGCGCCGCTGCCCAACGAACTGAGCATCGATGCCCAGGTCTACGCCGGCGAACTGGTGCTGCGCTGGACCTTCAGTGGCGAGCGCCACTCAAGCGCGGCCATCGACACCCTGGCCAACGCTTATCTGGCGCAGTTGCAGGCACTGGTCGAGCACTGCGTCACCGCGGGCAATGGCGGCCTGACGCCGTCGGACTTCCCGCTGGCCAGCCTGACCCAGGCGCAGCTCGATGCACTGCCGGTGCCGGCAGCGCGGATCGAAGACGTCTACCCGCTGACCCCGATGCAGGAGGGCATGCTCCTGCACACCCTGCTGGAACCGGGCACCGGCCTGTACTACATGCAGGACCGCTACCGCATCAACAGCGCCCTCGACCCCGAGCGTTTCGCCCAGGCCTGGCAGGCCGTGGTGGCCCGCCATGAAGCGCTGCGCGCGTCGTTCTGCTGGGATGTCGGGCAGACCATGCTGCAGGTTATCCACAAGGCGGGCGATACCGCCGTCGAATACCTCGACTGGCGCGACGTGCCGGCAGATGAGCAGGAGCCGCGCCTGCAAGCGCTGCACAAGCGCGAGCGCGAGGCCGGTTTCGATCTGCTGCACCAGGCGCCGTTCCACCTGCGCCTGATCCGCGTCGGCGAGGCGAACTACTGGTTCATGATGAGCAACCACCACATCCTGATCGATGCCTGGTGCCGTTCGCTGCTGATGAACGACTTCTTCGATATCTACATGGCCCTCGGCGAGGGGCGCGAGGCGCAACTGTCGCCGCCGCCGCGCTACCGCGACTACATCGGCTGGCTGCAACAGCGCGGCCTGGAGCAGGCGCGCAACTGGTGGCGCGACAACCTGCGCGGCTTCGAGCGGCCGACGCCGATCCCGAGCGACCGGCCTTACCTGCGCGAACATGCCAGCGAGCACGGCGGCATGATCGTCGGCGACGTCTACACCCGCCTCGAGGTGAAAGACGGCGCCCGCCTGCGCGAACTGGCGCAGCAGCATCAACTGACCGTCAACACCTTCGCCCAGGCGGCGTGGGCCCTGACCCTGCGGCGCATGAGCGGCGACCGTGACGTGCTGTTCGGCGTCACCGTGGCCGGGCGTCCGGTGGACATGCCGCAGATGCAGCGCACCGTCGGCCTGTTCATCAACACCATTGCCCTGCGCGTCGGCCTGCCGCGTGACGGCCAGCGCCAGAGCGTGCGCCAGTGGCTGACCGGCCTGCTGGACAGCAACATGGAGCTGCGCGAGTACGAATACCTGCCGCTGGTGAACATCCAGGAAAACAGCGAACTGCCCAAAGGCATGCCGCTGTTCGACAGCCTGTTCGTGTTCGAGAACGCCCCGGTGGAAGTCTCGGTGCTGGACCGTGCGCAAAGCCTGAACGCCACCTCGGACTCGGGCCGGACTCACACCAACTACCCGCTGACCGCCGTCTGCTACCCGGGCGACGACCTCGGCCTGCACCTGTCCTACGACCAGCGTTACTTCGATGAATCCACCGTCACCGGCATGCTTGCCGAGTTCAAGCGCCTGCTGCTGGCGCTGGTGGAAGGCTTCCATGGCGATATGGCCGAGCTGCCGTTGCTGGGCGAGGCCGAGCGTGAATTCCTGGTGCAGGGCTGCAATCAGAGCGCTCATGAGTACGCGCTGGAACGCAGTTATGTGGCGCTGTTTGAAGAGCGAGTGGCCGCGCATCCCGAGCGTGTTGCCGTCTCCTGCCTTGAGCGTCAGGACACCTACGCCGAACTCAATGCCGCCGCCAACCGCCTCGGCCATGCGCTGATCGCGGCGGGTGTTGGCGTCGATCAACCGATCGCCCTGCTGGCCGAGCGTGGCCCGGACCTGCTGGGCATGATCGTCGGCAGCTTCAAGGCCGGCGCGGGTTACCTGCCGCTGGATCCGGCGCTGCCGAACCCGCGTCTGAGCGGCGTGATCGCGCAGAGCGGTGCGCCGGTGCTGGTGTGCAGCGCCGAATGCGAAGCGCAGGCCCGCGAACTGTTGGCTGGTCTGGAAAGTCCGGTGCAATTGCTGGTCTGGGAACAGGTTCAGCAGAGCGGGGTGTCTGTGGATAACCCTGGCCGCTACAGCGCCCCGGACAACCTCGCCTACGTGATCTTCACCTCCGGTTCCACCGGCCTGCCGAAAGGCGTGATGGTCGAGCAGCGCGGCATGCTCAACAACCAGTTGAGCAAGGTGCCTTACCTCAATCTGAGCGACGCCGATGTGATCGCTCAGACCGCGTCGCAGAGCTTCGACATTTCCGTCTGGCAGTTCCTTGCTGCGCCGCTGTTTGGTGCCCGTGTGGATATCGTGCCGAATGACATCGCCCGGGATCCGCAGGCGCTGCTGGCCCACGTTCAAACTCAGGGCATCAGCGTGCTGGAAAGCGTGCCGTCGCTGATTCAGGGGCTGTTGGCCGAAGAGCGCGTGAGCCTGGACGGCCTGCGCTGGATGCTGCCAACTGGCGAAGCCATGCCGCCTGAACTGGCGAAGCAATGGCTGCTGCGTTATCCACAGATCGGTCTGGTGAACGCCTACGGCCCGGCCGAATGCTCGGACGACGTGGCGTTCTTCCGCGTCGATCTGGATTCCACGCAAAGCACCTACCTGCCGATCGGCACGCCGACCGACAACAACCTGATCTACCTGCTGGACGACGCGCTGGAGTTGGTGCCGCTGGGTGCCGTCGGCGAGTTGTGCGTGGCGGGGACAGGCGTCGGTCGCGGTTATGTCGCCGACCCGCGTCGCACCACCCCGGTGTATGTGCCGAACCCGTTCGGCGCACCGGGCGAGCGCCTGTACCGTACCGGTGACCTGGCACGCCGCCGCGCTGATGGCGTTCTCGAATACGTCGGTCGCGCCGACCATCAAGTGAAGATCCGCGGCTACCGCATCGAGCTGGGCGAAATCGAAACCCGCCTGCAAGAGCACCCGGCGATCCGCGAAGCGGTGGTGCTGGATATCGACGGTCCACAGGGCAAGCAGCTTGCGGCGTATCTGGTTGCCCGTGGGGAAGTCGATGGCGAAGCGCTGCGCGAAGAGTTGAAAACCGCACTGAAGGCCAGCCTGCCGGACTACATGGTGCCAACCCACTTTGTGCTGCTGGCCGCCATGCCGCTGACCCCGAACGGCAAGCTCGACCGCAAGGCGTTGCCGAAACCGGACACCACCCAGGCGCAAACAGCCTACGTGGCGCCGGTCACCGAGCTGGAGCAACAGCTCGCGGCCATCTGGGCCGAGGTGCTGAAAATCGAGCGCGTCGGCCTCGATGACAGCTTCTTCGAACTGGGCGGTCACTCGCTGCTGGCGACCCAGGTCATCTCCCGCGTGCGTCAGGCCCTGAAGATCGAGCTGTCGCTGCGCAGCCTGTTCGAAGCCCGGGACCTGCGCGGCTTTGCCCGCCAAGTCGAGCAAGGCGAAAGCAGCAAGCTGCAAGCCATCGGCAAGGCTGACCGCGACCAGCCGCTGGCGCTTTCGTACGCTCAGCAACGGCAGTGGTTCCTCTGGCAACTGGAGCCGCAGAGCGCGGCGTACAACATGCCGGCGGCGCTGCGCCTGAAGGGCGCGCTGGATATCGCTGCGCTGGAACTGGCCTTTGAAACCCTGATCGGCCGCCACGAAACCCTGCGCACCACCTTCCGCCAAGACGGCAGCCAGGCCGTGCAGGTCATCCACGCGGCGGCGCCGTTCGTGCTGGCGCTGGAGCAGTTGCCGGACTCGCAACTGCCGCAGGATGAACAGGTGCGCCTGTTTATCGAGGACGAAACCCTGCGTCCGTTCGACCTGGAGCAGGGGCCGCTGCTGCGCGTACGCCTGCTGCACCTAGGCGAGAACGAACATGTGCTGGTGCTGGTGCAGCACCATATCGTCACCGACGGCTGGTCGATGCCGATCATGGTCGATGAGCTGATGCGCCTGTACGCCGGCTACAGCCAGGGCGAGGAAGTGGCGCTGGCACCGCTGCCGATTCAATACGCCGACTACGCCTTGTGGCAGCGCACCTGGATGGAAGCGGGCGAGAAGGACCGGCAACTGGCCTACTGGACCGCACAACTGGGCGGCGAGCAACCGGTGCTGGAACTGCCGACCGACCATCCGCGGCCACCGGTGCAGAGCACCGAGGGTGCGCAACTGCACCTGGAACTGGATGCCGAACTGGCGGCGCAGCTGAAAGCCTTGGCGCAAGCGCAGGGCGTTACCCTGTTCATGCTCCTGCTGGCCTCGTTGCAGACCCTGCTGCACCGCTATTCGGGGCTGGGCGATGTGCGTGTCGGCGTACCGATCGCCAACCGCAACCGCGCCGAGACCGAAGGGCTGATCGGCTTCTTCGTCAACACCCAGGTGCTCAAGGCCGAGGTGGATTCGCAGACCGCCGTTGCCGCGTTGCTGCAACAGGTCAAGCGCCATGCGCTGCAGGCCCAGGCCCATCAGGACCTGCCGTTCGAGCAACTGGTGGAAGCGCTGCAACCCCAGCGCGACCTGAGCCGCAGCCCGCTGTTCCAGGTGATGTACAACCACCAGAACGAGGCGCCGCAACTGGTCCGCGAGCTGGCCGGGCTGACCTTGCAAGGGGTGACTTCGCAGAAGCACACTGCGCAGTTCGACCTGATGCTCAACACCGTCGAGCAAGACAACGGCCTCAGCGCGTCGCTGACCTACGCCACCGCGTTGTTCGAAGCGGACACCATCGCGCGCATGGCCAGCCACTGGCAGAACCTGCTGCGGGGCATGGTTGCCGATGCGCAGCAGCGGATTGGCGAGCTGCCGCTGCTGGGCGATGCCGAGCAGCACCATATCCTCGGTGAGTGGAACGCCACTGCGGCCGAGTTCCCGAGCGAGGCGTGCATCCAGAGCCTGATCGAGGCGCAGGTTGCTGCAACGCCGGACGCTCCGGCGCTGGTCTTTGCGGGTGAAGAACTGAGTTACGCCGAAGTGAACCGCCGCGCCAACCAACTCGCTCACAAGCTGCGCGAAATGGGCGTTGGGCCGGATGCACTGGTGGGCATTTCGGTCGAGCGCAGCCTGGAAATGGTTATCGGCCTGGTGGCGATCATCAAGGCGGGCGGTGCCTATGTGCCGCTGGACCCGGATTATCCACAGGACCGTCTGGCGTACATGATCGAGGACAGTGGCGTGCAATTGCTGCTGACTCAAAAGGCGCTGGTTGATCGTCTGCCGATTCCAGCGGAAATCCAGTCGCTTTGCCTGGATCAACTGGATCTGAACGGTTACAGCGACGCCAACCCGTCGCTGCACACCGTGCCGGAAAACCTCGCCTACGTGATCTACACCTCGGGCTCCACCGGCAAGCCAAAAGGGGCGGGCAACAGCCATCGCGCCCTGGTCAACCGCTTGCACTGGATGCAGAAGGCTTACGGTCTGGACGGCACGGACACCGTCCTGCAAAAGACCCCGTTCAGCTTCGACGTGTCGGTGTGGGAGTTCTTCTGGCCGCTGCTGACCGGCGCTCGTCTGGCGGTTGCACTGCCGGGCGATCACCGTGATCCGGAGCGTCTGGTGGCGACTATCAACGAATACGGCGTCAGCACGCTGCACTTCGTGCCGTCGATGCTTCAGGCGTTCATGACCAGCGAGCTGGTCGAGTCGTGCGGTTCTCTGAAGCGCGTCGTTTGCAGTGGTGAAGCATTGCCGGCCGAGCTGGCGGCCCAGGTGTTGAAACGCCTGCCACACACCGGCTTGTACAACCTGTACGGCCCGACCGAGGCGGCGATCGACGTCACCCACTGGACCTGCACTCTGAACGATCACCTGAGCGTTCCGATTGGTCAGCCGATCGACAACCTCAAGACCCACATCCTCGAAGACGGCCTGTTGCCCGCCGCACCGGGCACTGCTGCCGAGCTGTACCTGGGCGGTGTCGGTCTGGCTCGCGGTTACCACAACCGTCCTTCGCTGACTGCCGAACGCTTCGTGCCGGACCCGTTCTCGACCGAGGGCGGCCGCCTGTACCGCACCGGCGACCTGGCGCGCTACCGCGACGAGGGCGTGATCGAATACGCCGGTCGTATCGACCACCAGGTGAAGATTCGCGGTCTGCGGATCGAGCTGGGTGAAATCGAAGCACGTCTGCTGGAGCATCCGGCAGTCCGTGAAGCCAGCGTGATCGATATCGACGGCCCAAGCGGCAAGCAACTGGCGGTGTATCTGGTGGCCCAGGACAGCGGCGATTTGAAAGACGCACTCAAGGCGCATCTGAAAGCCCATCTGCCCGAGTTCATGGTCCCAAGCCACTTCGTACTGCTGGAGAAAATGCCACTGAGCGCCAACGGCAAGCTGGACCGCCGTGCGCTGCCCAAACCCGATATCAGCCAGTCGCAGGCCGCCTATGTTGCGCCGACGAATGCGCTGGAAACCCAACTGGCGGCGATCTGGGCCGACGTGCTCAAGCTGGAGAAAGTCGGCGTGACCGACAACTTCTTCGAGCTGGGCGGCGACTCGATCATCTCCATCCAAGTGGTCAGCCGTGCGCGTCAGGCGGGCATCGTGTTCAGCCCGAAAGACCTGTTCCAGCGCCAGACCGTGCAAGGCATCGCCCAGGTGGCGAGCCGTGCTGCGGTGGTGCGTATCGAGCAGGGCCCGGTGACCGGCGAAACCCCGCTGATGCCGATCCAGCACTGGTTCTTCGACAGCGCGATTCCTGAGCGTCATCACTGGAACCAGTCGGTGCTGCTCAAACCGACCGTGCACCTGGAGGCCGCGCCGCTGGAAGCGGCCTTGCAGGCACTGCTGGTGCATCACGATGCGCTGCGCCTGAGCTTCGTCGAGGGTCGCGCACGTTTCCGCGACGCCGCTGCCGGCGAGTTGCTGTGGGTACGCGAGCTGTCCAGCCGCGATCAATTGGCTGCACTGACCAACGAAGCACAACGCAGCTTCGATCTGGAAAACGGCCCGCTGTTGCGCGCCCTGCTGGTCAACCTGCCGCAGGGCGAACAACGCCTGCTGCTGGTGATCCATCACCTGGCGGTGGACGGTGTGTCCTGGCGCATCCTGCTGGAAGACCTGCAAGCCGCCTACAACGGCGTCGCGCTGCCGGCCAAGACCCATTCGGTCAAGGTCTGGGCCGAACACCTGCGCACCTTCGCCGGTACTTCGGCGCTGGAGCAGGAACTGGGCTGGTGGCAGGCGCAGTTGCAGGGCGTCAGCGACGCACTGCCGCTGGACCGTGCCGAGGGCGGTCGCCAGCACCAGCACGAAGCGACCGTTCGCACGCAGTTGAACAGCGCGCTGACCCGCCAGTTGCTGCAGGACGCCCCGGCGGCCTACCGCACGCAGATCAACGACCTGCTGCTCACCGCGCTGGCCCGCGTCATCAGCCGCTGGAGCGGCAACGCCGAGACCCTGGTGCGCCTGGAAGGTCACGGCCGTGAAGACCTCTTCGATGGCCTCGACACCACCCGCACCGTCGGTTGGTTCACCAGCCTGTACCCGGTGAAACTCACCCCGGCCGCGGAGCTGGGCGTGTCGATCAAGGCGATCAAGGAACAACTGCGCGCCGTGCCGAACAAAGGCCTCGGTTATGGCGTGCTGCGCTACCTGGGCAGCGACGCGGCGCAAGCCAGCCTCGCCGCATTGCCGCAAGGCGAGATCGTCTTCAACTACCTCGGCCAACTGGATGCCAGCTTCGCCGCCGAAGGCGCGCTGTTCGCGCCGTCTGGCGAGGGCAGTGGCGAAGGCCAGAGCCCCGAGGCGCCATTGGGCAGTCTGCTGGCGATCAACGGCCAGGTGCTCAAGGGTGAGCTGGAACTGGCGTGGAGCTTCAGCCGCGAAGTATTCGACGCTCAGACCGTGCAAGCCCTGGCCGATGCCTACGGCCAGGAGCTGCAACAGCTGATCGAACATTGCGTGGCCACCGGTGTGGCCGGCGTGACGCCATCGGACTTCCCGCTGGCCGGCCTCGACCAGCAGCAACTGGACAGCCTGCCGCTGGCCGCAGCGCAGATCGCCGATGTCTACCCGTTGTCGCCGATGCAGCAGGGCATGCTGTTCCATAGCCTGTACGAGCAGGAGGGTTCCAGCTACGTCAACCAGATGCTCGCGCAGGTGCGCGGCCTGGATGTCGAGCGCTTCCGCGCGGCGTGGCAGGCGGTGGTGGATAACCACGATGTGCTGCGGGCGAATTTCGTCAGCAGCTTCGCCCAGCCGTTGCAGGTGATTCGCCGCCAGGTGGCGGTGTCCTTCGCCGAGCTGGACCTGCGTGGCCAGACCGTATCGGACGAGGCCCTGGCGGCCTGGGCCGAGGCGGACAAACAACGCGGCTTCGATCTGCAACGTGACCCGCTGCTACGCCTGACCCTGCTGCGCACCGCCGAGGACAGCCACTACCTGGTGTTCACCAGCCACCACATCCTGCTCGACGGCTGGAGCAACTCGCGGATGCTCGGCGAAGTGCTTCAGCGCTACAGCGGTCATGTGCCGGCGGCCGGCAAGCGCTACCGCGACTACATCGAATGGCTGCAACGTCAGGACGCTCAGGTTGGTCAGGATTTCTGGCTCGGCCAACTGGCCGGGCTGGACGAGCCGACCCGCCTGGTGCCAGTGTTCAAGGCACCGGTCGAGGGTGAAGGCTTCGCTGACCTGTTGTTGACCCTGGACAGCGCGCGCACCCGTCGTCTCAACGACTTCGCCCGCGACCAGCGCGTCACCGCCAACACCCTGCTGCAAGCGGCATGGATGTTGGTGTTGCAGCGTTACACCGGGCAGTCCGGGGTGACCTTCGGCGCCACCGTCGCCGGGCGTCCGGCCGACCTGCCGGGCGTCGAAGAACAGCTTGGCCTGTTTATCAACACCTTGCCGGTGGTGGGCCGTCCTCGGGTCGAACAGACCGTGGCCGAGTGGGTGCAACAGGTCCAGGCGCAGAACCTGGCCCTGCGCGAACACGAGCACACGCCGCTGTATGACATCCAGCGCTGGGCGGGCTGGAATGGCGAAGCGCTGTTCGACTCGATCATGGTCTTCGAGAACTACCCGATCGCCGACGCGCTGCATAACGCGGCGCCGGACGCCTTGGTATTCGACAAGGTGGTCAGCCAGGAGCAGACCCACTACCCGCTGACCCTGGTGATCGAGGCGGGCGACGAGTTGGCCGTGCGCATGAGCTACGACCGTCAGCAACTGGCCGGCGACACCGTGGCGCAACTTGGCGCGCATTTCGAGCACCTGCTGCTGGCGCTGGTGGCCAATCCGCAGGCGGCGCTGGGTGAGTTGTCGATGCTGTCCGAGGTCGAGCAGCAGCACATCCTCGGTGAGTGGAACGCCACTGTGGCCGAGTTCCCGAGCGAGGCGTGCATCCAGAGCCTGATCGAGGCGCAGGTTGCCGCAACGCCGAACGCTCCGGCGCTGGTCTTCGCGGGTGAAGAACTGAGCTACGCCGAAGTGAACCGCCGCGCCAACCAGCTCGCTCACAAACTGCGCGAGCTGGGCGTCGGCCCGGATGCGCTGGTGGGCATTTCGGTCGAGCGCAGCCTGGAAATGGTTATCGGCCTGGTGGCGATCATCAAGGCGGGCGGTGCCTATGTGCCGCTGGACCCGGATTATCCACAGGACCGTCTGGCGTACATGATCGAAGACAGCGGCGTGCAACTGCTGCTGACCCAGTCGTCGTTGCTTGAGCAACTGCCGATTCCGGCGAGCGTTCAGGCGCTGAGCCTGGATCAACTGGATGTTTCCGCTTACAGCGATACGAATCCGTCGCTGCACACTGTGCCGGAAAACCTCGCTTACGTGATCTACACATCGGGCTCGACGGGCAAGCCGAAAGGGGCGGGCAATAGCCATCGCGCCTTGGTCAACCGTTTGCACTGGATGCAGAAGGCTTACGGTCTGGACGGCACGGATACCGTGCTGCAAAAGACCCCGTTCAGCTTCGACGTGTCGGTGTGGGAGTTCTTCTGGCCGCTGCTGACCGGCGCTCGTCTGGCGGTTGCATTGCCGGGCGATCACCGTGATCCGGAGCGTCTGGTGGCGACCATCAACGAGTGCGGTGTCAGCACGCTGCACTTCGTGCCGTCGATGCTTCAGGCGTTCATGACCAGCGAGCTGGTCGAGTCGTGCAGTTCGTTGAAACGCGTCGTTTGCAGTGGTGAAGCATTGCCGGCCGAGCTGGCGGCCCAAGTGTTGAAACGCCTGCCACACGCCGGGCTGTACAACCTGTACGGCCCGACTGAAGCGGCAATCGACGTCACCCACTGGACCTGCACTCTGAACGATCACCTGAGCGTTCCGATTGGTCAGCCGATCGACAATCTCAAGACCCACATCCTCGAAGACGGCCTGCTGCCCGCCGCACCGGGCACTGCTGCCGAGCTGTACCTGGGCGGTGTCGGTCTGGCCCGCGGTTACCACAACCGTCCTTCGCTGACTGCCGAACGCTTTGTGCCGGATCCGTTCTCAACCGAGGGCGGTCGCCTGTACCGCACCGGCGACCTGGCGCGCTACCGCGACGAGGGTGTGATCGAGTACGCCGGCCGTATCGACCATCAAGTGAAGATTCGCGGTCTGCGGATCGAGCTGGGTGAAATCGAAGCGCGTCTGCTGGAGCATCCGGCAGTCCGCGAAGCCAGCGTGATCGATATCGATGGCCCAAGCGGCAAGCAACTGGCGGCGTATCTGGTGGCCCAGGACAGCGGCGATTTCAAAGACGTGCTCAAGGCGCATCTGAAAGCCCATCTGCCCGAGTTCATGGTCCCAAGCCACTTCGTGCTGCTGGAGAAAATGCCGCTGAGCGCCAACGGCAAGCTGGATCGCCGAGCGCTGCCCAAGCCCGATATCAGCCAGTCGCAGGCCGCCTATGTTGCGCCGACGAATGCGCTGGAAACCCAACTGGCGGTGATCTGGGCCGACGTGCTCAAACTGGAGAAAGTCGGCGTCACCGACAACTTCTTCGAGCTGGGCGGCGACTCGATCATTTCCATCCAGGTGGTCAGCCGCGCCCGTCAGGCGGGCATCGTGTTCAGCCCGAAAGACCTGTTCCAGCGCCAGACCGTTCAGGGCATTGCCCAAGTGGCCAGTCGTGCCTCGGCGGTGCAGGCGGAGCAGGGGCCGGTGACCGGTGAGGCGCCGTTGACGCCGATCCAGCGCT
Source organism: Pseudomonas sp. Marseille-P9899 (assembly GCF_903166565.1). Classification (NCBI taxonomy): domain Bacteria; kingdom Pseudomonadati; phylum Pseudomonadota; class Gammaproteobacteria; order Pseudomonadales; family Pseudomonadaceae; genus Pseudomonas; species Pseudomonas sp. Marseille-P9899. The sequence goes on along the minus strand of NZ_CAESCG010000009.1, from coordinate 35,469 downwards.
GGTTCTTCGACAGCCAGATTCCGCAACCGCACCAGTGGAACCAGGCGCTGATGCTGGCGCCGCGTGAAGCCTTGCAGGCGGATGTGCTGGACGCTGCGTTGCAGGCGTTGCTGGCCCAGCATGATGTCTTGCGGGCACGCTTCAGCCACGACGGCGCGCACTTCCAGGCGCAGGCCGGCGAATCGCTGTGGGTACGCGAACTGTCCAGCCGCGATCAATTGACCGAACTGGCCGACGAAGCCCAACGCAGCCTCGATCTGCAAAACGGTCCGCTGCTGCGCGCAGTGCTGGTCAACCTGCCGCAGGGCGAGCAGCGCCTGTTGCTGGTGATCCATCACCTGGTGGTGGACGGTGTGTCCTGGCGGATCCTGCTGGAAGACCTGCAGAGCGCCTATGCCGCCCTGGCGACCGGCACGGCGCCGGCCCTGCCGCGCAAGACCAGCTCGTTCAAACACTGGGCCGAGCAGTTGCAACGCCATGCCGGTAGTCCGGCGCTGGCGGCGCAATTGGGCTGGTGGCAGGCGCAGTTGCACGGCGTCAGCGATGCGCTGCCGTGCGACCGTGCCGAGGGCAGCCAGCAACAGCAGCATGCCCTGTCGGTGGCGACGCGGCTTGACCGCGAGCTGACCCGCCAGTTGCTGCAGGACGCGCCCGCCGCCTACCGCACGCAGATCAACGACCTGCTGCTGACCGCACTGGCGCGGGTTATCGCGCGCTGGACCGGTCGTGCCGAGACCCTGGTGCGTCTGGAAGGCCATGGCCGTGAGGAGCTGTTCGACGACCTGGATATCACCCGCACCGTGGGCTGGTTCACCAGCCTGTACCCGGTGAAGTTGACCCCGGCGCTGGAACTGGCCGACTCGATCAAGGCGATCAAGGAGCAACTGCGCGCGGTGCCGGACAAGGGCACCGGTTACGGCGTGCTGCGTCACCTGGGCAACGACCAGGCGCGAAGCACCCTTGCCGGGCTGGCGCAAGGCAGCATCGTCTTCAACTACCTCGGTCAGTTCGATGCCGGTGTCAGTGACGGCCTGCTGGTTGCAGCCAGCGAAAGCTGTGGCCAGGGCGTCAGCCCGCTGGCGCCGCTGGGCAGTCTGCTGAGCATCGATGGTCAGGTCTCCGGCGGCGAACTGTCGCTGGCCTGGACCTTCAGTTGCGAAGTGTTTGATCCTGCGACCATCCAGCGCCTGGCCGACGACTACGCCAGCGAACTGGCGCAATTGATCGCGCACTGCGTCAGCGCTGGCGTGGGCGGCGTGACGCCGTCGGACTTCCCGCTGGCCGGCCTGAGCCAGATGCAACTGGACGAGTTCCCGCTGGCGGCCGGCGAGATCGCTGACCTCTATCCGCTGTCGCCGATGCAGCAGGGCATGCTGTTCCACAGCCTGTTCGAGCAGGAAGGCGCCAGCTACATCAACCAGATGCTCGCCGACGTGCGCGGCCTCGATGTGCCGCGCTTCCAGGCGGCATGGCAGGCGGTGGTGGACAGCCATGACGTGCTGCGGGCGAATTTCGTCAGCAGCTTTGGCCAGCCTTTGCAGGTGATCCGCAAGCAACTGGCGGTGCCGTTCGAGGTTCAGGACTGGCGCGGTCGCGCCGACCTGGAGGCAGCAGTGGCTGCCTACGCCGAGGCCGACAAGCAGCGTGGCTTCGACCTCGAACGCGAGGCCCTGCTGCGCCTGACCCTGCTGCGTACCAGCGAAGACACCTGGCACCTGGTGTACACCAGTCACCATATCCTGCTCGACGGCTGGAGCAGTTCGCGCCTGTTGGGTGAAGTGCTGATGCACTACCGCGGCGAAGCAGTACCGGCGCCACGCGGTCGCTACCAGGACTACATCCAGTGGCTGCACGGCCAGGATGCCCAGGCCAGTGAATGCTTCTGGAGCGAGCAACTGGCTGAGCTGGATGAGCCGACCCGTCTGGCGCCGTGCTTCCACGCGGCGGAGCAGGGACGGGGTCATGGCGAGCACCGCCATGTCTTCGCCGAGGCTGCGAATGCGCGGCTGGGCGAGTTCGCCCGGGATCAGCGCGTGACCCTCAATACCTTGCTGCAAGCGGCGTGGATGTTGCTGCTGCAACGCTACACCGGTCAGGCCAGCGTGACCTTCGGCGCCACCGTGGCCGGGCGTCCGGCGGACCTGCCGGGTGTGGAAGAGCAGCTTGGTCTGTTCATCAACACCCTGCCGGTGGCGGGCAGCCCGCGTGCCGAGCAGACCGTGGGTGACTGGGTGCAGCAGGTGCAGGCGCTCAACCTGGCCTTGCGTGAACACGAACATTCTCCGCTGTACGAAGTCCAGCGCTGGGCGGGCTGGGGTGGCGAGGCGCTGTTCGACTCGATCATGGTCTTCGAGAACTACCCGATCGCCGAGGCCCTGCAACAGGCGTCGCCGCAGTCGCTGGTATTCGACAACGTGATCGCCCAAGAGCAGACCCACTACCCGTTGACCCTGGCGGTGGAGGCGGGCGAGCAACTGGTGCTATCGATGAGCTATGACCGCGGTCATTTCGATGCCCCGGCCATTACGCAACTGGCCAGGCACTTCGAGCACCTGCTGCTGGCCCTGGTCAGCGATGCCCGCGCGTTGCTGGGCGAGCTGCCGCTGCTGGACGCCGACGAGCGCCAGCATCTGCTGCACGACTGGAACGACACGGCCGTGGCCTTCGCCGACGCACCGATTCATGACCTGATCGAGGCCCAGGTGCAGATCACGCCAGAGGCTGTGGCGCTGATCCTGGGTGAGCGGCAACTAAGCTACGCCGAGCTGGACCGTCAAGCCAACCGTCTGGCGCATCACTTGCGTGAACTGGGTGTGGGCCCGGACGTATTGGTGGGTATCTCGCTGGAGCGCAGCCTGGAAATGGTCGTCGGCCTGCTGGCGATCCTCAAGGCGGGCGGTGCTTATGTGCCGTTGGACCCGGCGTACCCGCGTGAGCGGCTCGATTACATGTTGCGCGACAGCGGCATTCGCCTGCTGCTGACCCAGTCCTCGCTGCTGGCGCAACTGCCGGTGAGCGAGCAGGTTCGCAGCCTGGAACTGGACCTGCTGATCGACTGGCAGGACAGCACCGAGGTCGCGCCGCCGCAGGTTCATCTGCACGCGGACAACCTTGCCTATGTCATTTACACCTCCGGTTCGACTGGACGACCGAAGGGCGTGGAAATTCGTCATGGCGCGTTGACCAACCACATGCTGTGGATGCAGAACGAACTGGCACTGGCGCCACGCGACCGCGTCTTGCAGAAGACCGCGTTCAGCTTCGACGCCTCGGTCTGGGAGTTCTGGCTGCCGCTGCTCAACGGTGCGCAACTGGTGCTCGCCAGCCCGGCACTGAGCGATGACCTGACGTTGCTCTGGAGCGAAGTGGCCGAGCACCACATCAGCATCCTGCAACTGGCGCCGTCGGTACTTCAGGCGTTGCTGCCGGACGTGAAGGGCGGCCAACTGGATTCGCTACGCACTTTGGCCTTTGGTGGCGAGGGCTTGAGCGCGGCGCTGGTGGAGCAACTGCGTCAGCAATGGAATGGCCAGGTCTACAACCTGTACGGCCCGACCGAAGCGACCATCGACACCAGCAGCCTTCTGATCGAAGGGCCTGTGGACACGGCGATCGCTGCGATTGGCCGGCCGATCAGCAACGTGCGCACCTATGTGCTGGACGCCAACTTGCAGGTCTGCCCGGTGGGCAGCGCAGGTGAGTTGTACGTCGGCGGTGACTCGTTGGCCCGTGGTTATCACCAGCGTCCTGATCTGACCGCCGAGCGCTTCGTGCCGGATCCGTTCACTCCGGGTGCGCGTCTGTACCGCACCGGCGACCTGGTTCGCTACCGCGCTGACGGCGTGATCGACTACCTCGGCCGTATCGACCATCAGGTGAAGATTCGCGGTTTGCGTATCGAGCTGGGCGAGATCGAAGCGCAGATCCTGCGCCATGCCGCCGTCCGCGAGGCGGTGGTGCTGGCGAAGGAAACAGCCAACGGTACGCAACTGGTGGCCTGGGTCGTGGGTGGCCAGGGCGATGAGCTGGTTGCCGAGCTCAAGGCGCTGCTGGGCCAGGACCTGCCGGGCTTCATGGTGCCGACGCAGTGGCTGTTCCTCGAGCAGTTGCCGCTGACGCCGAACGGCAAGCTGGACCGCAAGGCCCTGCCACAGCCGGACATCGGCCATGCGCACGCGGCGTATGTCGCACCGGTCACCGAGCTTGAGCGGCAACTGGCGGCCATCTGGGCCGACGTGCTGAAAGTCGAGAAGGTTGGCATGAGCGACGACTTCTTCGAACTGGGCGGGCACTCGTTGCTGGCGACGCAGATTGTCAGTCGGGTGCAGAAGGAACTGGGGCATCACGTGCCGCTGCGGGCGATGTTCGAACTCAACACCTTGCAGGCGTTGGCGCAGTACATCGACGGCCAGCAGGACACGCGCATCGACGAGGCCAAGGTCGACCGTCTGTCGGACCTGATGGCAGAACTGGAGGCGCTTTAAGCCGCGGGCGGGCGTTGTGGAAAAAAGCTTTCGCAAGCGGTAAATCCGCGACGCCCTGACGCGTTTTTCAAGGAAGGAATGAATGCCTGTTTCACTCGCTTCAACGCGGGGTGAAACAGATGGCTAACGGTTCGCCTCATCCAATCTTTTTGAGGGTTGCACAGATGTCAGTCGCTATCAGGTTTACCGAAGGTCAGGACGCCGGCGAGACGCTCTACGAGTTCGACGAGTCGCCGCTCCTGGCCCGGCAAAGCCGCCAGGAATCCAATGCGCGCAGCTATCCGCGGCGCATCCCGCTGGCGCTGAAGCGCGCCAAGGGCTTGCATGTCGAAGACGTCGAAGGTCGCCGTTTCATCGACTGCCTGGCCGGTGCCGGTACCCTGGCGCTGGGCCACAACCACCCGGTGGTGATCGAGGCCATTCAACAGGTGTTGGCGGATGAACTGCCGCTGCACACCCTGGACCTCACCACGCCGGTCAAGGACCAGTTTGTCCAGGACCTGTTCAGCATCCTGCCGCCTGCGCTGGCGGCGGAAGCGAAGATCCAGTTCTGTGGTCCGACCGGCACCGACGCGGTGGAAGCTGCGCTGAAACTGGTGCGCAGCGCCACCGGGCGCAGCACTGTGCTGTCGTTCCAGGGCGGCTATCACGGCATGAGCCAGGGCGCGCTGAGCCTGATGGGCAGCCTGGGGCCGAAACGCCCGCTGGGCGCGCTGCTCAGCAGCGGCGTGCAGTTCATGCCCTATCCCTACGACTACCGCTGCCCGTTCGGGCTGGGCGGCGCGGCCGGGGTCAAGGCCAATCTGAGTTACCTGCAGAACCTGCTGAGCGACCCGGAAGCCGGCGTGCAACTGCCGGCTGCGGTGATCGTCGAGGTGGTGCAGGGCGAGGGCGGGGTAATCCCGGCTGATCTGGACTGGTTGCGCGGTGTGCGCGCCATCACCGAGAAGGCCGGCGTGGCGCTGATCGTCGATGAAATCCAGAGCGGTTTTGCCCGTACCGGCAAGATGTTCGCCTTCGAGCACGCTGGCATCATCCCGGACGTGGTGGTCATGTCCAAGGCCATCGGCGGCAGCCTGCCGCTGGCGGTGATGGTTTACCGCGACTGGCTGGACACCTGGGCGCCGGGCGCCCATGCCGGCACCTTCCGCGGTAATCAGATGGCCATGGCCGCGGGCTCGGCGGTGATCCGCTACCTCAAGGAGCACAACATCTGCGAGCACGCCGCCGCCATGGGCGCGCGTCTGAGCGCACACCTGCACGACCTGCAACAGGATTACCCGCAGCTGGGTGATATCCGCGGTCGCGGGCTGATGCTGGGCGTAGAACTGGTGGACCCGAGCGGCGAGCCGGATGCTCGCGGCCACGCGCCTTACTTCCCGCGCCTGGCGCCGCTGGTGCAGCGCGAATGCCTCAAGCGCGGGCTGATTCTCGAACTGGGTGGCCGGCATGGCAGCGTGGTGCGCTTCCTGCCGCCGCTGGTGATCACCGCTGAACAGATCGATGAGGTCTCGGCCATTTTCGGCCGCGCCCTGGCCGCTGCGGTGGCCAGCCTGTAATTTTCTGGCGTAGCGATACGTTCATTCCACAAGAGGGCCGCGCGGGTGGCGCGGCCTGGCTTGATAACGACGGAGAGCAACAATGACTTCAGTATTTGACCGCGACGACATCGTGTTCCAGGTAGTGGTCAACCACGAGGAGCAATATTCCATCTGGCCTGAGTACAAGGAAGTACCGAGCGGCTGGCGCACCGTGGGCAAGAGCGGGCTGAAGAAGGACTGCCTGGCCTACATCGAAGAGGTGTGGACCGACATGCGTCCGCTGAGCCTGCGGCAGAAGATGGAGGAGCAAGCTGCGCAGTGAGTGAGCGCGGCTTGTGAAAACGCCCCGGTTTCTGACCGGGGCGTTTTTGTTTCCGGTATCGCTCAAACCAGCGAGTCGGCCTTCACGCGTTTGCGCCCCTCCTTGGTGATGCGCTTCAACGCCGCCGCTGTCGCCAGCGCCGTTCGCTTGCTCCAGATCAGCAATCCACTGAGCACCATCATCGACAGCACCAGGCCGAAGAACGCCCAGATCAGCTTGATCCAGATCCCGCCGAAATCGCCGGTGTGCAGCGGGCGCATCGATTCGGTGACGAACTCCAGCGGCGTGCGGTCCGAGAGCAGGCGCGAGGAGGTGATTTCGCCGGTGTAGGGGTGGATTTCCACCATCTGGTACATCAACGGATACCAACTGCGCCCGGCAGCCACCAGGGTGCCGTAGGTGTTGCTCGGCAACAGCAGGTTGCTGCCGTCCAGGCCCGGCACTTTCTCCTGGGCGATGCTCAGGGCCCGGTCGAGACTGATCATCGGCGGTGGCGTGCCATCGGTGCTCAGTGGAACGCTGTCGTGGGCGATCACCGAAGACACCGGGGAGTAGCTGGAAATGCTGATCTGGTTGTCGCCCAGGATCGCCTGGATCAGGAACCAGGTGCCGGTGATGGAAATGACCGCGATGAACCAGATCGACCAGATCCCGCTCAGGCGGTGGAAATCGCCCCAGAAAATCCGTGCCCCGTGGCTGAAACGCAGTACCGGTTTGAAAAAGCCCTTCCAGAACCGCTTGTAGACCACCAGCCCGGTGATCAGCGAGGCCAGCATCGGCAAGCCGAGGATCGAGACCAGATACCAGCCCCAGGAATAGCCGCTGGTTATCGGCACCAGCCACCAGCCATGCAGGGCACGGGTGAAACGGCGGAAGTCGAAGCTGGGGACATAGCCCTGGATGTCGCCGGTGTAGGGATTGACGTAGGCGATGGTGGCGCGGCCGTCGGGGAAGGTCACGGAGACGTTCAGGGCGAAATAGTCACCGTCCGGCTGAAAGAACGTGCCGACGATGGCTTCCGGGTGGGTTTTGCCGAGGTTGTTCCTGACCTGCTCGAAGCTCAGGCGCTCGGCGTCGTCCGAAGGCTGGTTGGCGCGCATTTCGGGGTTGGCAAGCCACATGATTTCCTTGCTGACCACCGCCAGGGTGCCGGTCACACAAACAATCAGCACGAAAAACCAGATCGGCAGTGCCAGCCAGCTGTGCACCAGGAACCAGATTTTCGAGCGGGACTTCTTCGACATGGGTAACGCTCTCGCTGCACGCCCCGGGGTCGCGGCCCGGGGCTTTCGGTGTCGGTGAAAGCGGCCCCTGCGGCCGCTGCATCCTTACCTGAACGAGTAATGGCGGGTTGGCTTTAAGGAAAAGATGTAACGGAGATGCAAGCAGATGTTTCTTACAGCGAGGTCGGGAGGCTTTTTGTATTTGGGTGTTGTGAGCTTATCCATTCCATTTGGCGAGGCTGCCGGCCCCTTCCGCCTTTACGGCGTCCTGCTTTTTTCTTGGAAAAAGTAGGCAAAACCGCTTGCTCCTGCATACGGCCCTGCGCTGCGCTCCGGGTCCCCTCCCTCCGGCGTCTTGCGGGGGCACGCGGCCTACGACTTGCAAGCAAGTCTACATCTCGCGTCTTCGGCTACGCCGAAGGGTGCTGCGCACCTGCCCCCTCCAGACGCCTCCACTCGGCCTCCTGAAGTCGCAATTTGTGGCGTCTGTACTTTCGTGCAAGAAGAGCAGAAGCAAGATCAAGAGCAAAAAAAAGCAAAAAAGAGCAAAAAAGAGCAAGTCGGTGGTTTTCCCAGCTTCTGCTTTCGAAGATCCGTCATCACAGGCACCGCCCGTAACTTCGCGACTTCAGGAGGCCGAGCGGAGGTGCCTGTAGGGGCAGGTGCGCAGCACCCTTCGGCGTAAGCCGAAGACGCGAGATGTAGACTCGCGAAGCGAGTCGTAGGCCGCGTGGCCCCGAAAGGCGCCGTAGCGAGGGGACCCGGAGCGCAGCGTAGGGCCGGATGCGGGAGCGAGCGGTTTTGCCTACTTTTTCCAAGAAAAAAGTAGGACGCCGTAAAGGCGGAAGGGGCCGGCAGCGGCGCCACATTGAATGGATAAGCTCACAGCACCCAAGCCCAAGCCAAAACCCCAAAGATCATGCCCCCACCATTCCACGAACAACCTTAATTTTCAGCCAAGGCCATACGTTCCATCAGGACACCGGTGTCGCGCCTGACCGCTGGGGCTCGGGCGATTGCACCCTTCAGGGAGAAATTTCATGAGTCATGCGTTGAGTTTGGACATCCGACCTTTGCTGGCCGGGGCGGGCACCTTGCCCATGTTGATCGAGGCGCCCGAACCCGGCCTGGATCTGATGGAAGCGCTTGGCGAGTTCAAGCCGCTGGTGGCGCAGCACCTGTACACCGCCGGCGGTATTCTGTTCCGCGGTTTCGACGTGGGCGGCGCCGAGCGCTTTCGCGAGTTCGCCGCAGGCTTCGGTGATCCGCTGCTCAGCTACGAATTTGGCTCCACCCCGCGCAGCAACGTGACCAAGGGCGTCTACACCTCCACCGAGTACCCGGCGCACCAGAGCATTCCGCTGCACAACGAGCAGGCCTACACCCTCGATTGGCCGATGCGGATCTGGTTCTACAGCATGATCGCCGCCGAGACCGGTGGCGAGACGCCGATTGCCGACAGCCGCGAGGTCTACCGCAGGGTCCCGGCGCGGATCCGCGATCGCTTCATCGAGAAAAAGCTGATGTACGTACGCAATTACGGCAACGGCCTCGACGTGGAGTGGAGCCAGGTGTTCAACACCGAGGACGAAAGCGTGGTCGAGACCTATTGCCGCGCGCATTCGATCCAGTGCGAGTGGAAGGACGACGGCGAACTGCGCACCCGGCAGATCTGCCAGTCGGTGGCGCGCCACCCGATCACCCAGGACATGGTCTGGTTCAACCAGGCGCACCTGTTCCACATCTCCAACCTGCAGGCCGAAGTGCGGGAAAGTTTGTTGGACGTGGTGGACGAGGAAGACCTGCCGCGTAACGTCTATTACGGCGACGGCTCGCCGATCGAAGTCGATCTGCTCGATGAAGTGCGCGGCGTGCTGGACGAATGCACCATCAAGTTCCCATGGCTGGAGAACGACGTGATGATGCTCGACAACATGCTTGCGGCCCATGCGCGTTCTCCGTTTACCGGCAAGCGCAAGGTGGTGGTGGCGATGGCGCAGGGGTATTCCGAGCGCTGATTCATGGGGGACTTTTTGGGGCCGCTTTGCGGCCCTTCGCGAGCAAGCTCGCTCCCACGAAGTTTTGGCATATCCCCAGATTTGAATACGACACAGGCCTTGTGGGAGCGAGCTTGCTCGCGAAGGCCTGCAAAGCAGGCCCAAGGCCAGGCCGCTCGATTCCTTGCTAAATATTTCCATTCCTATTCGTTCTTGTTGATACGACCCACCCATGGTCACGCCGATCAGCAAGGACACACCCCATGAATGCCGAACACGCCCAGAAACTCGCCCGTCGCTTCGTCGAGCTGCCTGCCGAAAAGCGCAGCCTGTTCCTCGAGGCGCTGCGCCGGGAAGAGGTCGACTTTGCCCTGTTTCCCATCCCTTCCAGTGAAGGCGTGGCCGGACGCGATGGCTTGTCTTATGCCCAGCAGCGCATGTGGTTTCTCTGGCAGCTCGATCCTCTGTCCGCCGGCTTCAACCTGCCGATTTCCGTCTGCCTCAATGGCGCCCTCGACATTCCCGCACTCGAGCGCGCTTTCGGTCTGCTGGTAGAGCGCCACGAAAGCCTGCGCACCACCTTCTTCCAGGATGACGAACAGGCCACGCAGCGTGTGGCCGCCGCGGCGCCGGTGCGTATCGCGGTTCGCGATGTCGCGGGCGCGGCCCAGGCCCGCGAGGCGATGGCCGAGGAGGCGAATCGGCCCTTCGATCTGGAACAGGGCCCGCTGTTCCGCGTGCAACTGCTCCGGCTCGCCGCCGACCGCTTTATCCTGCTGCTGACCTTGCACCACATCATTACCGACGGCTGGTCGATGGGCGTGCTGCTGGACGAGTGCATGGGCTACTACGACGCGCTGGCGCAAGGTGTTACCCCGCAGATCCAGCCGCTCGCCGTGCAGTATCGAGATTACGCCCTGTGGCAGCGCGCCTGGCTGGAAGCCGGCGAGCAGGTGCGGCAACTGGAGTACTGGCGCAGCCACCTGGGCGATGAGCACCCGGTGCTGGAGCTGCCCACCGACCGACCTCATCCCGCCGTGCCTAGCCAGAAGGGCCGGCACCTGGATATCGCCCTCGACGGCGACCTGCTGAAAAACCTGCAAGCCTTGGCCCAGCGCCAGGGCGTGACCCTGTTCGTGGTGTTGCTGGCGTCGTTCAAGGTGCTGCTGCACCGCTACAGCGGCCAGACCGATATTCGCGTCGGCGGCCTGATCGCCAACCGCACCCGCAGCGAAACCGAGGGCCTGATCGGCTTCTTCGTCAACACCCAGGTGCTGCGCAGCGAAGTGCGCAGCGACAGCCGTTTCGCCGATCTTCTGCAGACCGTGCGCCACGCCGCGCTGGGCGCCCAGGCCCATCAGGAGTTGCCGTTCGATGCCCTGGCCGACGGCCTGCAAGTCGCTCGCGGACAAAGCCGCAACCCGCTGTTCCAGGCCATGTACAACCACCGTCCACAGGCCAATGACATCGGCGGCAATCAACTGGCCTGCGGCCTGCGGGTCGAAGGGCTGGACGCGGAGCAACAGGCGCAAGACAACCGCGACCATGCCATCGCCTGTGACCTGATGCTGGAAACCACCGGTGAAGGCGAGCACCTGACGGCATCGTTCACCTACGCCACCGATCTGTTTGAGCGCCCGACCATCGAACGCATGGCCGGCCACTGGCGCAATCTGCTGCGCTCGCTGTGTGCCGACGCCAATGCCCGCGTGGGTGAGTTGCCGATGCTGGACGCTGGAGAGCGCGCCTTCTTGATAGAGGGCTGCAACCAGAGCGCCTGTGACTATCCGCTGGAGCGCAGTTATGTGGCGCTGTTTGAAGAGCGAGTGGCCGCGCATCCCGAGCGAATTGCCGTCTCGTGCCTTGAGCGACAGGACACCTACGCCGAACTCAACGCCGCCGCCAACCGCCTCGGTCATGCGCTGATCGCGGCGGGCGCTGGCTTCGACCAGCCGATTGCCCTGCTGGCCGAGCGCGGCCCGGACCTGCTGGGCATGATCGTCGGCAGCTTCAAGGCTGGGGCGGGCTATCTGCCGCTGGACCCGGCACTGCCAAATCCGCGTTTGAGCGGCGTGATCGCGCAGAGCGGCGCGCCGGTGCTGGTGTGCAGCGCCGAATGCGAAGCGCAGGCCCGCGAACTGTTGGTCGGTCTGGAAAGCCCGGTGCAACTGCTGGTCTGGGAACAGGTCCAGCAGAGCGGGGTGTCTGTGGATAACCCGGGCCGCTACAGCGCCCCGGATAACCTCGCTTACGTCATCTTCACTTCCGGTTCCACCGGCCTGCCGAAAGGCGTGATGGTCGAGCAGCGCGGCATGCTCAACAACCAGTTGAGCAAGGTGCCGTATCTCGATTTGAGCAACGCTGATGTGATCGCTCAAACCGCCTCGCAGAGCTTCGATATTTCCGTCTGGCAGTTCCTCGCCGCGCCGCTGTTCGGTGCCCGTGTGGATATCGTGCCGAAGGAAATCGCCCGCGATCCGCAGGCGCTGCTGGCCCACGTTCAAGCTCAGGGCATCAGCGTGCTGGAAAGCGTGCCGTCACTGATCCAGGGCCTGCTGGCCGAAGAGCGCGTGAGCCTGGACGGCCTGCGCTGGATGCTGCCGACCGGCGAAGCCATGCCGCCTGAATTGGCGAAGCAATGGCTGCTGCGTTATCCACAGATTGGCCTCGTCAACGCCTACGGCCCGGCCGAATGCTCGGACGACGTGGCGTTCTTCCGTGTCGATCTGGATTCCACGCAAAGCACTTATCTGCCGATCGGCACGCCGACCGACAACAACCTGATCTACCTGCTGGACGACGCGCTGGAACTGGTGCCGCTGGGTGCCGTTGGCGAGTTGTGCGTGGCGGGGACAGGCGTCGGTCGCGGCTATGTCGCCGATCCGCGCCGCACCACGCCGGTGTACGTGCCGAACCCATTCGGCGCACCGGGCGAGCGCTTGTACCGCACCGGTGACCTGGCACGCCGCCGTGCTGATGGTGTTCTCGAATACGTCGGTCGCGCCGACCATCAAGTGAAGATCCGCGGCTACCGCATCGAGCTGGGCGAAATCGAAACCCGCTTGCAAGAGCACTCCGCGATCCGCGAAGCGGTGGTGTTGGATATCGACGGCCCGCAGGGCAAGCAGCTTGCGGCGTATCTGGTTGCCCGTGGCGAAGTCGATGCTGACGCGCTGCGTGAGGACCTGAAAACCGCACTGAAGGCCAGCCTGCCGGACTACATGGTGCCAACCCACTTTGTGCTGCTGGCCGCCATGCCGCTCACCCCGAACGGCAAGCTCGACCGCAAGGCGCTGCCGAAGCCGGACACCACCCAGGCGCAAACCGCCTACGTGGCGCCGGTCACCGAGCTTGAGCAACAGCTCGCTGCTATCTGGGCCGAGGTGCTGAAGATCGAGCGCGTCGGCCTGAATGACAGCTTCTTCGAGCTGGGCGGCCACTCGCTGCTGGCCGCGCAGATGATCGCGCGGATCAAGAAACAACTGAGCGTCAGCCTGCCGCTGCGCACGCTGTTCGAAAAGCCGCTGCTGAGCGAGCTGGCCGCCGAAGTGGCGGCGCTGACGACGACCACGACTGACGATGACTGGGACGATATGGACCAGTTCATGGATTCTCTGGAGGAAGTAGGAGCATGAGCGGGACCACAACTGCACGTATCGCCAAACGTTTTGTCGGTATGTCCCTCGATCAGCGCCGCCAGTTCCTCGCCAAACTGCGCCAGGACGGTAAGGACTTCAGCCTGCTGCCGATCGTGGAAAGCCGCCACGACGTCGCGCTGATCCCGCTGTCCTACGCCCAGCAGCGCCTGCTGTTCCTCTGGCAGCTCGACCCGTCCAGCGACGCCTACAAGATGACCACCGGCCTGCGCCTGCGCGGGCAACTGGATGACAGCGCGCTGCAACGCGCCTTCGACCTTCTGCTGCAGCGCCACGAAGTGCTGCGCACCGTGTTCCGCACCGATGGCGAGCAGCCGTGCCAGGTGATCCTGCCGTCGCTGTCGATGAACCTGGAACGCAGCGACCTCAGCGCCGTCGCCGCCGACCAGCGCGATGCCGAACTGGCCCGCCAGGTTGGCGCGGCCACCGCGCGGCCGTTCGACCTGATCAATGGCCCGCTGCTGCGCGCCAACCTGTTCCAGCTCGGCGCCGAGGACTTCGTGCTGGTGGTGTGCATGCACCACATCGTCTCCGACGGCTGGTCGATGGACGTGATGGTCAAGGAGTTCGCCCAGAGCTACCAGGCCTGCAGCCAGGGCAGCGAGCCCAACCTGCCGGCGCTGCCGCTGCAATACGCCGACTACGCCATCTGGCAACGCAGTTGGCTGGAAGCCGGGGAGGGCGAGCGGCAACTGGACTATTGGCAGCGCCAACTGGGTGACGAGCAACCGCTACTGGAAGCCGCCCAGGATTTCCCGCGGCCACCAAGCCAGAGCTTCCGTGGCGAGCGCCTCGGCTTCGACTTCGGCGTGGAGCGCTCGCAGCGCCTGAACGCCTTCGCCCGCGCCCAGGGCATGAGCCTGTTCATGCTGGTGCTGGCGGGCTTTTCGCTGTTCCTTTCCCGTCAGTCCGGGCAGCGCGATATCCGCATCGGCGTGCCCAACGCCAACCGCGGCCGCGCGGAAACCGAGGGCCTGATCGGCTTCTTCATCAACACCCAGGTGCTGCGTTGCCAGATCGATGAGCGCCTGAGCTACCTCGATCTGCTCGGCCAGATTCGCGAAACCTCGTTCGACGCCCAGGCGCATCAGGACGTGCCGTTCGAGCAATTGGTCGACCGCCTGGCGCCAGAGCGCAGCCTTGGCCACAACCCGCTGTTCCAGGCCAAGTTCAACCAGAACGTGGTGCTCAAGCAGGAGCTGTCGCTGAAGCTGCCGGGCCTGGACGTCAGCGAGTACCCGCTGCACCGCGAGGGCGCGCACTTCGATCTGGCGCTGGACATCACCGACGACGGCACGCTGATCCACGGCGACATGACCTACGCCAGCGACCTCTACCAACGCGGCACCGTGGAAGCGTTCATCCCGTCGCTGCTGATGCTGTTCGATAAGTTGCTGGAAGCGCCTCGGGCGCCGCTGCTCAGCCTCGGCGCCTTGCCGCAGCCGCAAGCGCAGGCGCCTCTGGCTGCCGCGCCGCTGGTGCTGGAACAGTGGAACCGCCATGTCGCGCAACGGCCTGACGCCCTGGCCGCTCGCTGCCTGAGCGAAAGCCTGAGCTATCGCGAACTGGACGAGGCGGCCAACCGCCTGGCCCATCACCTGCTGGCGCAGGGCGTCAGTGCGGGCCAACCGGTGGCGCTGTTGATGGAGCGCTCGCTGGAATGGCTGACCGCGTTGCTGGCCACCCTCAAGGTCGGCGCGGTGTACATGCCGCTGGACGCCAAGGCGCCGGACGCGCGCTTGCAGCAGATGCTGGAACGCGCCCGGGCGCGGGTGCTGCTGTGCGCCGCGGGCGATGCGCGCCTGACCTTGCTGAAGATCGACGGCTGCGTTGCGCTGGCCTACAACCCGGCATCATGGCAGGCGCAGCCGGCCACGACGCCAGCACTGAGCATTGACGCCGAGGCCCCGGCCTACGTGATCCACACCTCCGGTTCCACCGGCCTGCCCAAGGGCGTGCTGGTCAGCCACGGTGCCTTGGCCAGCTATGTGCGCGGCTTGCTGACCCGTCTGGAACTGGCGCCGGAGGCGAGCATGGCGCTGGCCTCTACCATCGCCGCCGACCTCGGCCACACCGTGCTGTTCGGTGCGCTGTGCGCCGGCCGCACCCTGCATGTGATGCCGGAGGCACTGGGCTTTGACCCGGATGCATTCGCCGACTACATGGCGACCCATCAGGTGGGCGTACTGAAGATCGTCCCGGGCCACCTTGTCGCGCTGTTGCAGGCGTCCCGCGCCGCCGACGTGCTGCCGCGCCACGCCCTGATCGTCGGTGGCGAAGCCTGCCCGGCCGGGTTGGTGGAGCAGGTCCGCCGCCTACGTCCGCAGTGCCGCTTCATCAACCACTACGGCCCGAGCGAAACCACGGTCGGCGTGCTGACCCATGAAGTCCGCGCCGACGATCCGCTGCCCCAGATCGTGCCGGTCGGCACGCCGCTGCCGGGTGCCTGCGTGCGGGTGCTGGATGACGTGCTCAACGGCGTCGCAGAGAAGGTGCCGGGCGAGTTGTATATCGGTGGCGACAGCGTGGCCCTGGGTTACCTCGGCCAACCGGCACTGACCGCCGAGCGCTTTATTCCTGACCCACATGGCGCGGCCGGTGCACGGTTGTACCGCAGCGGCGACCGGGTGCGGCGCAACCCTCAGGGACAACTGGAGTTCATTGGCCGGGCCGACGATCAGGTGAAGATTCGCGGTTACCGGGTCGAGCCGGCGGAAGTCGCGCGGGTTTTGCAGACGTTGCCGTCGGTGACCCAGGCGGTGGTGCTGGCCGATCCGCAGGATGGCGACGAATCCCGCCTGCAACTGCTGGCCTGGTGTGTGGCCAGCGGCGTGCAGGCCGATGCTCTGCGCGAGCAACTGGCCGAGCGTCTGCCGGAGTACATGGTGCCGGCGCAGATCGTTCTGCTGGAACAACTGCCGCTGACCGCCAACGGCAAACTCGACCGCAAGGTCCTGCCCAAGCCGGGCGCGGTCAAGCAGCGTTATGTCGCCCCGCAAGGCGAGATCGAGGAAAAGCTCGCCGCCATCTGGCGCGACGTGCTCAAGCTGGAACAGGTCGGCAGCACCGACAACTTCTTCGAACTGGGCGGCGACTCGATTCTCAGCCTGCAGATCATTGCCCGGGCCAAGCGCCAGGGCCTCAAACTCAGCCCCAAGCAACTGTTCGAAAAGCAGACCATCGGCCAACTGGCCTCGGTGGCCAAGCTGATCGAGAAGAAGGCCGCCGCCGTGGTGGTCGAGCAGATCAGCGGCAACCTGCCGCTGCTGCCGATCCAGGCGCGCTTCTTCGAACTGGACATCCCCGCGCGCCAGCACTGGAACCAGTCGGTGCTGCTCAGCCCGACCCAGCCGCTCGACGCCGCGCACCTGCGGGCGGCGCTGCATGCGCTGGTCGAGCAGCACGATGCGCTGCGCCTGAATTTCGCCCGGCAGTACGCCGGCTGGCAGGCGGTGTTCGCTCCGCTCAACAGCGCCGAACTGCTGTGGACCCGCGAGCTGGACGCTGTCGATGGCATCGAAGCGCTGGCCGATGAAGCCCAGCGCAGCCTCGACCTGAAGACCGGCCCGCTGCTGCGTGCGCTCTTGATCAAACTGTCGGCCGGCGAACAGCGCCTGCTGCTGGTGATCCATCACCTGGTGGTGGACGGGGTGTCCTGGCGCGTGCTGCTGGAAGACTTGCAACAGGCCTACGGCGCCATCGCCGCAGGCCGTGCGCCGGGGCTGCCGGCCAAGAGCACGTCGTTCAAGGCCTGGGCGGAAAAGCTGCATGGCTATGCTGCAAGCCCGACGCTGGAAGCCGAGCGTGATTACTGGCGCGCCACCCTGGCCGGCGCCGAAGACACGCTGCCGCGCGACAACACCCAGGCCAATCCACGGATTGCCGACGCCACCCATGCCGCGTCGCAACTGAGCGCGGAACTGACCGCGCACCTGCTCAAGGTCGCGCCGGCGGCCTATCGCACCCAGGTCAACGACCTGCTGCTGACCGCCCTGGCCCAGGTGCTGTGCCAGTGGAGCCAGCAGCCGTCGGTGCTGATCCAGCTGGAAGGCCATGGCCGCGAAGACCTCTTCGACGACGTCGACCTGAGCCGCACCGTCGGCTGGTTCAGCAGCCTGTTCCCGGTCCGCCTGACGCCTGCCGGCAACGCGGCCGCCTCGATCTGCGCGATCAAGGAGCAACTGCGCGGCGTGCCGGCCAAGGGCATTGGTTTCGGCCTGCTGCGCTACCTCGGCGATGTCGATTTCGCCCATGAACTGGCGGCCCTGCCGCAAGCGCGGGTGACCTTCAACTACCTGGGTCAGTTCGATGCCAGCTTCGATCGCGAGCACGGCGCGTTGTTCGCCCCGGCCAGCGAACACGGCGGCCAGCCGCTGTGTCCAGAAGGCCCGCTGGGCAACTGGCTGAGCATCAATGGCCAGGTCTACGACGGCCAGTTGCGCCTGGAATGGGCGTTCAGCCGCGAGATGTTCCAGCCCGCCACCATCGAGGCCCTGGCCCGTGACTACGAACGGACCCTGACCGAGCTGATCGAGCATTGCGTGGCCGGCAACCAGGGCGTCACGCCTTCCGATTTTCCGCTGGCAACCCTGAGCCAGGCGCAGCTCGATCGCCTGCCGGTGCCCGCCGCGCGCATCGAAGACATCTACCCGCTGTCGCCGATGCAGCAGGGCATGCTGTTCCACAGCCTCTACGCGAAAGAAGCCGGCAACTACATCAACCAGTTGCGGGTGGACGTCGAGGGCCTTGACGCCGCGCGGCTGCGTGCGGCCTGGCAAGCGCTGCTGGACAACCACGAAGTGCTGCGCAGTGTCTTCGTCACCGAGGGCGACCAGCCGTTGCAAGTGGTGCAGCGCGACGTGGTGCTGGCGTTCGTCGAAATCGACGCCCGCGAGCAGGACGACCGCGACACCTGGATCGACGACTGGGCCCGCGCCGAGCGCGACCAGGGCTTCGAACTGGCCGAGGGCCCGCTGCTGCGGCTGGCGCTGATCCGTACCGGCGACAACCGTTATCAACTGATCTACACCAGCCACCACATCCTGATGGATGGCTGGAGCAGTTCGCGGATGCTCGGCGAAGTGCTGCAACGCTACGCCGGCGCGCCGATTTCCCGTCAGGGCAGCCGCTACCGCGACTACATCCGCTGGCTGCAAGGCCAGGATGCGGCGGCTGGCCAGCGTTTCTGGCTGGAGCAACTGGCGGACCTCAACGAGCCGACGCGGCTGGCCCAGGCCTTCAAGGCCGGCGCCGATGGCGAGGGCTACGGCGAGTACCTGGAAGACCTCGACGCCGACCTGTCCCGTCGCCTCGGCGACTTCGCCCGCGAGCAGCGGGTCACGTTGAACACCTTGGTGCAGGCGGCGTGGCTGTTGCTGTTGCAACGCTATACCGGGCAGTCCAGCGTCACTTTCGGCGCCACCGTGGCCGGGCGTCCGGCTGAGCTTGCGGGTGTGGAAGAACAGCTTGGCCTGTTTATCAACACCCTGCCGGTGGTGGGCAGCCCGCGTTCAGAACAGAGCGTCGGCGACTGGGTGCAACAGGTGCAAAACCAGAACCTCGCCTTGCGCGAGTTCGAACACACGCCGCTGTACGAAGTGCAGCGCTGGGCCGGCTGGGCGGGCGAGGCGCTGTTCGATTCGATCCTGGTCTTCGAGAACTACCCGGTGTCGGAGGCGCTGCAACAGGCCGCGCCAGACGGTCTGGTGTTCGGCGACGTGCACAGTCAGGAGCAGACCCACTATCCGCTGACCCTGGTGGTCAACACCGGTGAGCGCCTGTCGCTGCGTATCAGCCATGACCGCCGTCACTTCGGCGAGCAGGCCGTGGCGCAATTGGCGGCGCATTTCAATCATCTGCTGGGCGCGCTGATCGTCGATGCCGCCGCACCGGTGGGCGAACTGGCGCTGCCAAGTGGCTGGCATCAGGACGTGGCTCGCTATGAGAGAGAGCAGTGCGTTCAACAGATGATCGAAGCCCAGGCGGCGCGCGTGCCGGAAGCGATAGCGCTGACCTTTGGCAGTGAACAGCTGACCTACGCCGCACTCAATGCCCGGGCCAACCAGCTTGCGCACAAATTGCGCGAGCAGGGCGTGGGGCCGGATGTACTGGTCGGGTTGTCGGTCGAACGCGGCTTCGAGATGCTGATTGGCGTGCTGGCGATTCTCAAGGCGGGCGGTGCCTATGTGCCGCTGGACCCGGATTATCCACAGGACCGCTTGAGTTACATGATGGAAGACAGCGGCATTTCCCTGCTGCTGGCCCAGTCTCATCTGCTGCCTGCGTTGCCGGTTCCGACGGGTGTGCAATCGTTGCGCCTCGATGAATCGCTGGACGGCTACAGCAGCGAAAACCTGGTCAACCTGACCTCGCCGGACAACCTGGCCTACGTGATCTACACCTCGGGTTCGACTGGCAAACCGAAGGGCACCTTGCTACCGCATCACAACGTGCTGCGCCTGTTCAAGGCCACGGATGACTGGTTCAACTTCGACGCAAATGACGTCTGGACTCTGTTCCACTCCTACGCCTTCGACTTCTCGGTATGGGAAATTTTCGGTGCGCTGATGTACGGCGGTCGTCTGGTGGTGGTGCCGCGTGAAGTGACCCGTTCGCCGGAAGAGTTCCACCAGTTGTTGGCTTCCGAGAACGTCACCGTGCTGAACCAGACCCCGTCGGCGTTCAAGCAATTGGCGCGAGTGGCCTGCGAGTCGTCCGCCGAACTGGCGCTGCGTTACGTGGTGTTCGGTGGCGAGGCGCTGGATATCGGCAGCTTGCAGCCTTGGTTCGAGCGCTTCGGCGACCAGAAGCCGCAGTTGATCAACATGTACGGCATCACCGAAACCACGGTGCACGTGACCTACCGCCCGATCAGCAAGGCCGACCTGTTGCAGGCCGATGTCAGCCCGATTGGCGAGGCCATCCCGGACCTGTCGTGGCATGTGCTGGACACCGACTTCAACCCGGTGGCGCAGGGTGTCAGCGGCGAGTTGCATGTCGGCCACGCCGGTCTGGCCCGTGGTTATCACAACCGCGCCGCACTGACCGCCGAGCGCTTTGTGCCGAACCCGTTCGCCAAGGACGGTAGCCGTCTGTACCGCACCGGTGACCTGGCCCGCTACCGCGCCGAGGATGTGATCGAATACGCCGGCCGTATCGACCATCAAGTGAAGATTCGCGGCTTCCGTATCGAGCTGGGCGAAATCGAAGCGCGCCTGCAAGAACATGCCGCAGTGCGCGAAGTGATCGTGCTGGCAGTGGAGGGCCCGAGCGGGCAGCAACTGGCGGCGTATCTGGTGCCAAGTGCGCTGGAACAGGATCAGCAAACACTGCGCGAAATCCTGAAAGCACACCTGAAAGCCAACCTGCCGGACTACATGGTGCCGACGCACCTGATCGTGCTCGATGCCATGCCCCTGACCGCCAACGGCAAGCTGGACCGCAAGGCCCTGCCCAAGCCTGATGCGGCGCTGCTACAAGGCGAACATGTGGCACCGGTCAGCGAACTGGAGCAGCAACTGGCGGCAATCTGGGCCGAGGTGCTGAAAGTCGAACAGGTCGGTCTGACCGACAACTTCTTCGCGCTGGGCGGTCACTCGCTGCTGGCGACCCAGGTGGTCTCGCGGGTACGTCAGCAACTGGGACTGGAGCTGTCGCTGCGCGCGCTGTTCGAGGCCGAGGACCTGGCCGCGTTCGCTGCGGCAGCCGGGCAGGGCGCTGCCAACAGCGCCCCCGCCTTTATCCACGCTGATCGCGGTCAGCCGCTGCTGCTGTCCTACGCCCAGCAACGTCAGTGGTTCCTCTGGCAACTGGAGCCGGACAGCGCCGCTTACAACATTCCTGTCGCCCTGCGCCTGAACGGCTCGCTGGATATCGAGGCGCTGGAATCGAGTTTCGCCGCGCTGATCGCCCGTCACGAAACCCTGCGCACCACCTTCCGCCAGGACGGCGAGCAGGCGGTGCAGGTGGTGCATCCGGCAGCGCCGTTCGTGCTGGCGGTGGAGCAACTGGCCGCGGGTGAAACCCTGCGGGCCTGTGTCGAGCAGGAAGTGCAGCGGCCGTTCGATCTGCAACAGGGGCCGCTGCTGCGGGTCAAGCTGTTGCACCTGGGCGAGCACGAACATGTGCTGGTGCTGACCCAGCACCACATCGTCTCCGATGGCTGGTCGATGCCGATCATGGTCGATGAGCTGGTGCGCCTCTACGAAGGCTTCAGCCAGGGCCGGGAAACCGCGCTGGGCGTCTTGCCGATCCAGTACGCCGACTACGCCCTGTGGCAACGCACCTGGATGGAAGCTGGCGAGAAAGCCCGGCAACTGGACTACTGGACCGCCCAACTGGGTGGCGAGCAGCCGGTGCTGGAACTGCCGATGGACCGTCCACGTCCGGCGATCCAGCAACTGGCGGGCGCACGCTGCGCCATCGCGCTGGACAACGCGCTGGTGGATAACCTTAAGCAAGTGGCGCGGCAGCAGGGCGTGACCCTGTTCATGCTGCTGCTGGCGTCGTTCCAGACCCTGTTGCACCGCCACAGCGGCCAGGCCGATATTCGCGTCGGCGTGCCGATCGCCAACCGTACCCGTGCCGAGACCGAGGGGCTGATCGGCTTCTTCGTCAACACCCAGGTGCTCAAGGCCGAATTCGCCGCGGGCGACACCTTCAGGCAGTTGCTGCAACAGGTCAAACAGACCGCGTTGCAAGCCCAGGCCCATCAGGAATTGCCGTTCGAGCAGTTGGTGGAGGCGTTGCAACCGCAGCGCAGCCTCAGCCACAGCCCGCTGTTCCAGGTGATGTTCAACCACCAGACCGAGGTCAAGGGCGAGGGCCGCGAGTTGCCTGGCCTGACCGTCGAAGGGCTGGAGTCGGACAGCCAGGCCGCCCAGTTCGACCTGACCCTGAACACCTCCGAGCATGCCCGTGGTCTGTTTGCCGAGCTGAGCTACGCCACGGCGCTGTTCGATGCGGCGACCATCGAGCGTCTGGCCGGGCACTGGCGCAACCTGCTGCAAGGCATCTGCGCCGATGTCGGGCAGCGCGTGGCAGCCTTGCCGTTGCTGGACGCCGCCGAGCGTCAGCAGATCCTCGTCGAGTGGAACCGTAGCGAGGCCGATTACCCGCGTGAACAGAGCCTGCCGGCGCTGTTCGAAGCCCAGGTGCTGGCGACGCCGGATGCCACGGCGCTGGTGCTCGGTGACGCGTCGCTGAGTTATGCACAACTGAATACCCGCGCCAATCAACTGGCCCACAAGCTGCGCGAACTGGGCGTGGGCCCGGACGTGCTGGTGGGCGTGGCGCTGGAGCGCTCGCTGGAAATGGTCATTGGTCTGCTGGCGATCCTCAAGGCCGGTGGCGCGTATGTGCCGCTGGACCCGGATTTCCCACCAGATCGCCTGGCCTACATGATGGAAGACAGCGGCCTGAAATTGCTGCTGACCCAGTCCTCGCTGCTGGCGCAACTGCCGATTCCTGCTGGCATCGATAACCTGTGCCTGGACCAGGATGGCGACTGGCTGGATGGCTACGGTCAGGACAATCTGCCTGGTCTCGCTGGCCCATTGAACCTGGCCTACGCCATCTACACCTCAGGTTCCACTGGCCTGCCCAAGGGCGTGACGATTCACCATCAGGCGCTGGTCAACTTCCTCTCCAGCATGGCCGATCAGCCAGGCATCACGGGCAACGACCGGGTCCTGCAACTGACCTCGCTGTCCTTCGATATCGCCGGTCTTGAGCTGTACCTGCCGCTGTTGCGCGGCGCCGCAGTGGTATTGCTGAACACTCACCAAAATAAAGACCCGCAAGCCCTGCTGAGCGTAATCGCCCAGCAGAACGTGACGGTGATCCAGGCCACGCCTTCGAGCTGGCGGATGATCCTCGACGCGGCACCGGCTGGCGCGCTCAACGGCAAGACGATTCTCTGCGGCGGCGAAGCGCTGAGTGCCGAACTGGCGCAGCGTTTGATCGAGCAGGCCGGACATGTGTGGAACGTCTACGGCCCGACCGAGACCACCATCTGGTCGGCCCGCCATTACCTCACTGAAAGCGACGATGTCTGGCTGGGCAAACCGCTGGCCAACACCTCGCTTTATATCATCAGCGACGATATCGACGTGCTGCCAGTAGGCGCCCGTGGCGAGTTGCTGATTGGCGGCGACGGTCTGGCCCGTGGTTATCACCAACGTCCTTCGTTGACCGCGGAGCGCTTTATCCCTGATCCGTTCTCCAGCAATGGCGGCCGCCTGTACCGCACCGGCGACCTGGCGCGTTATCACGCCGACGGTGTGATCGAATACGCCGGCCGTCTCGACCATCAAGTGAAGATTCGCGGTTTCCGCATCGAACTGGGCGAGATCGAGGCGCGGCTGCTGGAGCATCCGGCCGTACACGAAGCGGTGGTGATCGATATCGAAGTCAGCGGCCACAAGCAGTTGGCGGCCTACCTGATCGGTGACGAGGACAGCACTGCGCTGCGTGCCGAACTCAAGGCCCATCTCAAGGCGGGCCTGCCTGACTACATGGTGCCGAGCCACCTGGTGTGGCTGGAGAAAATGCCCCAGACCCCCAACGGCAAGCTGGACCGCAAGGCCCTGCCCAAGCCCGATGCCAGCCCGCTGCAGAACGTCTACGTGGCGCCGGTCAGCGAGCTGGAACAGCAACTGGCCGCGCTCTGGGCCGAGGTACTGAACGTCGAGCGCGTGGGGCTGACCGACGACTTCTTCGAGCTGGGCGGGCATTCGCTGCTCGCGGCGCAGCTGATTTCAAGAATCCATTCCGGCCTCGGTATCGACGTACCGCTGCGCCTCATTTTCGAGAAACCGCAATTGAACGATTTTATCCAGGCATTCGAGAGCACCGGTCTGTCGCTGACCGAAGACGGCTTGTCCGATATCGAAAAAATGATGAACGAAATGGCAGGGGCCTGAGATGGACAACACTACCGCAGAGCGCATTGCCAAACGTTTCGTCAGCCTGCCACTGGAGCAGCGTCGGCAGATCCTCGACAAGATGCGCGAGACCGGGCAGAGCTTCCGCCTCTTGCCGATTGCCGTGACCCGCAATGAGGTGGAGCGCATCCCGCTGTCCTACGCGCAGCAGCGCATGCTGTTCCTCTGGCAGATGGAGCCGGACAACAGCGCCTACAACGTGCCGATGGCGGTGCGCCTGAGCGGCGCACTGGACGACGCGGCGCTGGCCGGCGCCCTGGCGCAACTGGTAAAGCGGCATGAAACCCTGCGCACCCGTTTCGTTTCGGTGGACGGCGAGTTCCACCAGGAAATCCTCGAACAGGCGCCGGTGGCCCTGGAGGTGGTGGAGGTCTCGAGCGACGTCAGCGAAGACGCCGAAAACACCCTGAAAGCGCTGGTCGAAGCCGAGATGCAGGCGCCGTTCGACCTGCTCAGCGGCACCTTGTTGCGGGTCAAACTGTTCCGCCTCGGCAGCGCCGAGCATGTGCTGACCCTGTGCATGCACCATGTGGTGTCCGATGGCTGGTCGAGCCAGTTGCTGGTGCGCGAGTTCGTTCAGCTCTATCAGGCTCAGGTCGGCGCTACCGCCGCGGCCTTGCCGGCGTTGCCGGTGCAGTACGCCGACTACGCCATCTGGCAGCGCGCCTGGCTGGAGGCCGGGGAAGGCGAGCGGCAGTTGCAGTACTGGAAACAGCAACTGGGCGACGAACAGCCGGTGCTGGCGCTGCCGCTGGACCACGAACGCCCGCAGCAACCCAGCTACCGTGGCGCGGTGGTGCGTGCCGACCTGTCGGCGGCGCTGTCCGAGCAGCTCAAACGCGTGGCGCGTACCCAAGGCGTGACCGTGTTCATGCTGACCCTGGCCGCGCTGTCGGTGGTGCTGTCGCGCTACAGCGGCCAGGCCGATATCCGCATCGGCGCGCCCAACGCCGGCCGTACCCGCAGCGAACTGGAAGGGCTGATCGGCTTCTTCATCAACACCCAGGTGCTGCGGGTGCAGATCGATGAGCGGCAGACCTTCGCCGAGCTGCTGGAGCAGGTGAAGCAGGTGGTGACCGGCGCGCAATCCCATCAGGAGCTGCCGTTCGAGCACCTGGTGGACGCCCTGGCGCCCGAGCGCAACCTGGGCCACAACCCGCTGTTCCAGTTCAAGATCAACCAGCAGGTGTTCAGCGCGGACGAAGGCGACGATGCCGAGCGCGGCGTCGATGGCCTGAGCGTGGACAAATACGCTTTCGGCGCCACCGATGCGCGCTTCGACCTAGCCTACGACTTCATCGATACCCCGCAGGGCCTGCGTGGTTACTTCACCTACGCCACCGACCTGTTCGAGGCGGCGACCATCGAGCGGATCGTCGCCTCGTTGCGTGGCGTGCTGGAAAACCTCGCCGCGCACACTGGCGACACGCTGCTGGCGCACGCCGAGCCCGCGCCGCTATTGGCGACGCCAGCGGCTGCGGCGAGCAGCGCCAATGGCTTCCTCTCGCTCTGGCAGCAAGGGCTGCAGGTGGGCCAGGACAAGCCGGCCGTGCGCTCGGGCGAAGACGTCTTGAGCTACGCGCAACTGGACGCGCAATCCAGCCAGCTCGCCCATTACCTGCGGGCGCAAGGCATCGGCGCCGGCATGACCGTGGCGCTGTGTCAGGAACGCGGGATCGAGTGGGTGACGAGCCTGCTGGCGGTGCTCAAGCTGGGTGCGGTGTACCTGCCGCTGGATACCCGCCAGCCGCTGGAGCGCCTGCAACAGCTGACGCGGGACAGCCGCGCCGCGCTGCTGATCCATGCCGCCGGATACGACGCTTCGTCCTTCGACCACTGCCCGACCCTGGCCTGGGACGCCAACCTGTGGGCCGTCAACCCGAGCAGTGCGCCCGAGGTTGCCATCAGTGCGAGCCAGCCGGCCTACATCATCTACACCTCCGGTTCCACCGGTCAGCCCAAGGGCGTGGTGATCAGCCACGGCGCCTTGAGCAACTACGTGCAGGGCGTACTGGAGCGTCTGGCGCTGAGCGGCGAGGGCAGCATGGCGATGGTTTCGACCATCGCCGCCGACCTCGGCCACACCTTGCTGTTCGGCGCCCTGGCGTCGGGGCGCACGCTGCACCTGTTGTCCCATGAACATGCCTTCGACCCGGACAGCTTCGCCGCCTACATGGCCGAGCAGCGGATCGAGGTGCTGAAGATCGTGCCGAGCCATCTGCAAGGTCTGTTGCAGGCGGCGAAGCCGGCGGATGTGCTACCGGCGCAGTTGCTGATCCTCGGTGGCGAAGCCAGTAGCTGGAGCCTGGTCGAGCAGATTCGCGCGCTCAAACCTGGCTGCCGGATCCTCAACCACTACGGTCCGACCGAAACCACCGTGGGCATCCTCACCCATGAAGTCGGCGCCGTTATCGAAGGCTGCCGCAGCGTTCCGGTTGGCCAGCCGCTGGCCGGCGCCCGGGCACGGGTGCTGGACGCCTGGCTCAACCCGGTGGCCGAGCGGGTCGCGGGCGAGCTGTACCTGGGCGGTGCCGGTCTGGCCCAGGGCTATTTGGGTCTGCCGGCGCTGACCGCCGAACGCTTCGTACCGGATGCCGATGGCCAGCGCCTGTACCGCTCCGGCGACCGTGCGCGGCATGTGCCGGGTGGGCTGGAGTATCTGGGCCGTGCCGACGACCAGGTGAAAATTCGCGGCTACCGCGTCGAGCCGGGCGAGGTCGGCCATCTGCTGCGCGGCCTCGACGGGGTCGCCGAAGCCGTGGTTCTGGCGCTGCCGCAGGACGGTGATGAAGCGCGCCTGCAACTGGTGGGCTACTGCGCCGCCGCCAGCGGCGTGACCCTGCAGGCCGAAGCGCTGCGTCAGCAACTGGCGGCGAGCCTGCCGGAATACCTGGTGCCCGCGCAGATCCTGCTGCTGGAGCGCCTGCCGCTGACCGCCAACGGCAAGCTGGACAAACGCGCCCTGCCCAAGCCGGGTGCGATCAAGCAGGCGTACACCGCGCCTGTGGGTGAAATCGAGGAAAAACTCGCCGCAGTCTGGGCCGATGTGCTCAAGCTGGAGCGGGTCGGCACCACCGACAACTTCTTCGAATTGGGCGGTGACTCGATCCTCAGCCTGCAGATCATCGCTCGGGCCAAGCGTCAGGGCATCAAGCTCAGCCCCAAGCAACTGTTCGAGAAACAGACCATCGGCCAACTGGCCGCGGTGGCCAAGCTGATCGAGAAGAAAGCCGCCGCCCCCGTGGTCGAGCAACTGAGCGGCAATCTGCCGCTGCTGCCGATCCAGGCGCGTTTCTTCGAGACCGATATTCCCCAGCGTCACCACTGGAACCAGGCGGTGATGCTCAAGCCGACCCGCGCGCTGGACGCCGTGCACCTGCGAGTCGCCCTGCATGCCCTGGTCGAACAGCATGACGCCCTGCGCCTGAGTTTCGCAGCGCAAGCGGCGGGCTGGCAGGCGAGCTTCGCCGCGATCAACAGCCGTGACCTGCTGTGGGTACGCGAGCTGGACGACAGCGCCGACCTGACCGCGTTGGCCAACGAAGCCCAGCGCAGCCTCGACCTGACAAACGGCCCGCTGCTGCGCGGGGTGCTGGTGAACCTGGCGCAGGGCGAACAGCGCCTGCTGCTGGTGATCCATCACCTAGTGGTGGACGGCGTGTCCTGGCGCGTACTGCTGGAAGACCTGCAACAGGCCTATGCCGCGCTGGTGGCGGGCAAGACGGTGGTGCTGCCGGCCAAGAGCAGTTCGCTCAAGGCCTGGGCGGAAAAACTCCACGGCTACGCCGCGAATGCCGCGCTGGAACAGGAACTGGGCTGGTGGCAAACGCAGTTGCACGGCGCCAGCGACAGCCTGCCGTGGGATCACACCGAGGGCAGCCAGCAACGCCAGCACGCCCTCTC
Organism: Pseudomonas sp. Marseille-P9899; assembly: GCF_903166565.1. NCBI lineage: Bacteria > Pseudomonadati > Pseudomonadota > Gammaproteobacteria > Pseudomonadales > Pseudomonadaceae > Pseudomonas > Pseudomonas sp. Marseille-P9899. The sequence goes on along the minus strand of NZ_CAESCG010000009.1, from coordinate 7,400 downwards.
CGTGAGCACCCACCTGGATGCCGGGCTGACCCGCAAACTGCTGCAAGACGCGCCCGCCGCCTACCGCACGCAGATCAACGACCTGCTGCTGACCGCGCTGGCGCGGGTCATCAGCCGCTGGACCGCTCGGCCCGATGCGTTGATCCGCCTGGAAGGCCACGGCCGCGAAGACCTGTTCGACGATATCGACCTGAGCCGTACCGTCGGCTGGTTCAGCAACCTGTACCCGGTGCGCCTGACGCCCGCCGCGCAGGTGGGCGAATCGATCAAGGCGATCAAGGAACAACTGCGGGCGATTCCCGACAAGGGCATCGGCTATGGCGTGCTGCGTTACCTGGGTGGCGAGCCTGCGCGGGCGTCCCTCGCGCAACTGGCGCAGGGCAGCATCGTGTTCAACTACCTCGGCCAGTTCGATGGCAGCTTCGATGCCGGTGATGCGCTGTTTGCGCCGTCCGGTGAAGCGTCTGGCGACAGCCAGGCCGCCGCGGCGCCGCTTTCTGCGCCGATCAGCATCAACGGCCAGGTGTATGGCGGCGAACTGGACCTGAGCTGGAGCTTCAGCAGCCAGGTGTTCGAGCGCGCGACCATCCAGCGTCTGGCGGACGACTATGCCGCCGAACTGCGTCAGTTGATCGAGCATTGCACCGCCGCTGGCGTGGCGGGGATGACCCCGTCGGACTTCCCGCTGGTCGACCTGAGCCAGGCGGAACTGGACCGCTTGCCACTGCCAGCGGCGCGAGTGCAGGACCTTTACCCGCTGTCGCCGATGCAGCAGGGCATGCTGTTCCACACCCTGTACGAGCAGGAGGCCGGCAACTACATCAACCAGTTGCGGGTCGAGGTCGAAGGCCTTGAGGTGCCGCGTTTCCGTGCGGCCTGGCAGGCGCTGGTGGACCAGCATGACGTGCTGCGCAGTGTGTTCTTCAGCGACCTGCGCCAGCCCGTGCAAGCGGTGTTGCGTCAGGTCGAGGTGCCTTTCGTCGAGCTCAATGTGCGTGGGCAGGCAGAGCAGGATGCGTGGATCGAGCAATGGGCGGCGGCGGAGCGTGCGCGTGGCTTCGTGCTGGAACAGGGGCCGCTGCTGCGTCTGGCGGTGCTGCGCACCGGCGAGCACAGCCATCAACTGGTCTACACCTGCCACCACATTCTCATGGACGGCTGGAGCACCTCGCGGATGCTCGGCGAGGTGCTGCAACGCTACAGCGGTCACAGCGTGGCGGCTAACAGCGGACGCTACCGCGACTATATCGAGTGGTTGCAGCGCCAGGACGGCGCGGCCAGCCGCGACTTCTGGACCCGCCACTTGCACGGGCTGGAACAGCCGACCCGGCTGGCCCAAGCGGTCAGTGCGCCGGTGGGCGGCGACGGTTATGGCGAACAGCTTCATGGCCTGGATGAGCAGCAGACCCAACGCCTGAGCGATTTCGCCCGCGAACAGCGGGTCACCCTCAACACCCTGGTGCAGGCCGCGTGGCTGTTGCTGCTGCAACGCTACAGTGGTCAGGCCAGCGTGGCCTTCGGCGCCACCGTGGCGGGTCGTCCAACCGAACTGCCGGGGATCGAGGAGCAGCTTGGTCTGTTTATCAATACCCTGCCGGTGCTCGGTAGCCCGCGCCCGGAACAGACCGTGGCCGAGTGGCTGGCGCAGGTGCAGGCGCAGAACCTGGTTCTGCGCGAGCACGAGCACACGCCGCTCAACGACATCCAGCGCTGGGCTGGACGGGGCGGCGAGGCGCTGTTCGATTCGATTCTGGTGTTCGAGAACTACCCGGTGTCCGAGGCCCTGCAGCAGACCGCGCCGCAGGGCCTGGTCTTCGGCAGCCTGATCAACCAGGAGCAGGCGCACTATCCGCTGGCGCTGGTGGTCAATGTCGGCGCTGCGCTGTCGATGCGCCTGAGCCACGACCGCCGGCAGTTCAGCGATGAAGTAGTGGCTCAGTTGGCGCGGCATCTCGATCACCTGTTGCAGGCGCTGATCCGCGATGCCCAGGCCCCGCTGGGCGAGCTGCCGCTGCTGGACGCCGATGAGCGCCAGCACCTGCTGCATCACTGGAACGACACGGCCGTGGCCTTCGCCGACGCACCGATTCAGGACCTGATCGAGGCCCAGGTGCAGGCCACGCCAGAGGCTGTGGCGCTGATTCTGGGTGAGCGGCAACTGAGCTACGCCGAGCTGGATCGTCAAGCCAACCGTCTGGCGCATCACTTGCGTGAACTGGGCGTGGGCCCGGATGTGCTGGTTGGTATCTCGTTGGAGCGCAGCCTGGAAATGGTCGTCGGCCTGCTGGCGATCCTCAAGGCGGGCGGCGCCTATGTGCCGCTGGACCCGGCGTACCCGCGTGAGCGCCTCGATTACATGCTGCGCGACAGCGGCATTCGCCTGCTGCTGACCCAGTCGTCGCTGCTGGCGCAACTGCCGGTGAGCGAGCAGGTTCGCAGCCTGGAACTGGACCTGCTGATCGACTGGCAGGACAGCACCGAGGTCGCGCCGCCGCAGGTTCATCTGCACTCGGACAACCTGGCCTATGTCATCTACACCTCCGGTTCGACCGGACGACCGAAGGGCGTGGAAATCCGCCACGGCGCGCTGACCAACCACATGCTTTGGATGCAGAACGAACTGGAACTGGCGCCACACGACCGCGTCTTGCAGAAGACCGCGTTCAGCTTCGACGCTTCGGTCTGGGAGTTCTGGCTGCCGCTGCTCAACGGCGCGCAACTGGTTCTTGCCAGTCCAACACTGAGCGATGACCTGTCGTTGCTCTGGAGCGAAGTGGCCGATCACCACATCAGCATCCTGCAACTGGCGCCGTCGGTACTTCAGGCGTTGCTGCCGGACGTGAAGGGCGGCCAACTGGATTCGCTGCGCACTTTGGCCTTCGGTGGCGAGGGCTTGAGCGCGGCGCTGGTGGAGCAACTGCGTCAGCAGTGGAACGGCCAGGTCTACAACCTGTACGGCCCGACCGAAGCGACTATCGACACCAGCAGCCTGCTGATCGAGGGTCCGGTGGACACCGCAATCGCCGCCATCGGCCGGCCGATCAGCAACGTGCGCACCTATGTGCTGGACGCCAACTTGCAGGTCTGCCCGGTGGGCAGCGCAGGTGAGTTGTACGTCGGCGGTGACTCGTTGGCCCGTGGTTATCACCAGCGTCCTGATCTGACCGCCGAGCGCTTCGTGCCGGATCCGTTCACTCCGGGTGCGCGTCTGTACCGCACCGGCGACCTGGTTCGCTACCGCGCTGACGGCGTGATCGACTACCTCGGCCGTATCGACCATCAGGTGAAGATTCGCGGTTTGCGTATCGAGCTGGGCGAGATCGAAGCGCAGATCCTGCGCCATGCCGCCGTCCGCGAGGCGGTGGTGCTGGCGAAGGAAACGGCCAACGGTACGCAATTGGTGGCGTATCTGGTGGCCGATCAGGATCAGCCCGCCGTGGCTGACCTCAAGGCGCTGCTGGCTAAGGACCTGCCGGCCTTCATGGTGCCAGCGCAGTGGCTGTTCCTCGACCAGTTGCCGCTGACGCCGAACGGCAAGCTCGACCGTAAGGCCCTGCCACAGCCGGACGTTGCCCAGGCCCAGGCGACTTACGTCGCGCCACGCAGCGAGCTGGAACAGCAATTGGCGGCGATCTGGTGCGATGTGCTCAAGCTGAAGCAGGTCGGGCTGACCGACAACTTCTTCGAGCTGGGCGGCGACTCGATCATCTCCATTCAGGTGGTCAGCCGTGCGCGTCAGGCCGGGATCTTCTTCACGCCCAAGGACCTGTTCCAGCGCCAGACCGTGCAGAGCCTGGCCGCGGTCGCGCGCCTGGCCCAAGCCTCGGTCATCGATCAGGCCGCGGTGGACGGTGTGGCGCCGCTGACGCCGATCCAGCACGCCTTCTTCGAAACCGACATCCCGCAGCGCCACCACTGGAACCAGGCGGTGATGCTCAAGCCTTCCCGTGTGCTGCAAGCGGCCCTGGTGGAAAAAACCTTGCGGGCGTTGCTGGTGCAACACGATGCCTTGCGCCTTGGCTTCTCGCTGGAAAGCGGTGTCTGGAACGCTGTCCACGGCCAGCGCACTGACAGCGGGTTGCTCTGGCAGCGCCAGTTGAAGCACGCCGATGAGCTGGAACCGTTGGCGCAGGAAGCCCAGCGCAGCCTCGATCTGGAGCGCGGCCACCTGTTGCGTGCGGTGCTGGCGGAACTGCCCGATGGCTCGCAACGTCTGTTGCTGGTGATCCATCATCTGGTGGTGGACGGTGTGTCCTGGCGCATTCTGCTGGAAGATCTGCAGAACGCTTACGCCGCGCTTGCCGAGGGCAAGCCCCTGACACTGCCGGCCAAGACCAGTTCGTTCAAGCGCTGGGCCGAGCACCTGAGCGACTATGCCCGCAGCGCCGAACTGGAGCAGGAACTGGGCTACTGGCAAGCACAACTATCTGAGGTCAGCGATGAACTACCGGACCGCAAAGCGGGCGCCGAGGCGAGCAGCCGCACTGTCGCCAGCGTCACCACCTGCCTGGACCGCGACCTGACCCGACAACTGCTGCAGGACGCCCCGGCGGCCTACCGCACGCAGATCAACGACCTGCTGCTGACGGCACTGGCCCGGGTGATCTGTGCCTGGACCCGGCAGCCGTCGGTGCTGATCAAGCTGGAAGGGCACGGCCGCGAAGACCTGTTCGAAGCGCTGGACATCACCCGCACGGTCGGCTGGTTCACCACGGTCTACCCGGTCAGGCTCAGCCCGCGGCCGGCCCTGGCCGACTCGATCAAGACCATCAAGGAACAACTGCGGGCGATCCCCAGCAAGGGCATCGGTTACGGCGTGCTGCGCCATCTGGGCAGCAGCGCCGCCCGCGAGGCCCTGGCCGGTCTGGCCCAGGGTGCGATCGTCTTCAACTACCTGGGGCAGTTCGACGGCAGCTTCGCGGAGGAAGACGGCTTGTTGCGCCCGTCCGGCGAGAGCAGCGGCGACATGCACAGCCTCGACGCACCGCTGGACAGCCTGATCAGCGTCAGCGGCCAGGTCTATGGCGGCCAGCTCGAACTGAAATGGCGCTTCAGCACCGCAGTGTTCGAGGAGGAGCTGTTGCAGGGGCTGGCTGATCAGTACGGCGCCGCGTTGCGGCAGGTGATCGAACACTGCGCGCATGCCGAGAGCGCCGCAGCGACGCCTTCGGATTTCCCGCTGGCCAACCTCGACCAGCAGGACATCGACGGCCTGCGCATCGCCCCGGCGGAGATCGCCGATATCTACCCGCTGTCGCCAATGCAGCAGGGCATGCTGTTCCACAGCCTCTACGAGAAAGAGGCGGCCAACTACATCAATCAGATGCGGGTGGATGTGCGGGGGCTGAATGTCGCGCGCTTCAAGGCGGCCTGGCAGGCGGTTATCGACCAGCACGATGTGCTGCGGGCCAGCTTCATCAGCGACCTGAGCAAACCGCTGCAAGTGATCCGCAAACAGGTGGCCGTGGCGCTGACCGAGCAGGACTGGCGCGCCTTGGAACAGGGCGCCGCAGCGCTCGAAGCCTGGGCCGACGCCGACCGTCAGCGCGGTTTCGATCTGGAGCAGGAAGCGCTGCTACGCCTGACCCTGCTGCGCACCGGCGACGACAGCCATCACCTGATTTACACCAGCCATCACATCCTGATGGACGGCTGGAGCAGCTCGCGTCTGCTGGGCGAGGTGTTGCAGCGTTACCACGGCCAGGTGCCGGCGCAGTCGGCGGCCCGCTACCGGGATTACATCGAATGGCTGCAACGCCAGGATGCCTCGGCCAGCGAAAACTTCTGGCGTGCACAGCTCTCTGCGCTGGAGGCGCCGACCCGGCTTGCCGAGGTGCTGAAACCGCAGGTCGCGGTGGAGGGCTATATCGACCAGCATTACGCGCTCGACCGCGAGCAGACGCTGCGCCTCAACGCTTTCGCCCGTGAGCAGCGGGTAACCCTGAATACGCTGGTGCAGGCGGCCTGGCTGTTGCTGCTGCAACGCTATACCGGCCAGGCCAGCGTGACCTTCGGTGCGATTGTCGCCGGACGTCCGGCGGAATTGCCGGGGATCGAGGAGCAGCTTGGCCTGTTCATCAACACCCTGCCGGTGGTGGGCAGCCCGCGCGCCGAGCAGTCGGTGGCGAACTGGGTGGGTGAACTGCAGGCCCTCAATCTGGCCCTGCGCGAGCATGAGCACACGCCGCTCTACGATATTCAGCGCTGGGCTGGTCACGGTGGCGAAGCGTTGTTCGATTCGATCCTGGTGTTCGAGAACTACCCGGTCTCCGAGGTGTTGCAACAGGCAGCGCCAGAAGGACTGGTGTTCGGCAGCGTGATCAACCAGGAGCAGACCCACTATCCGCTGACCCTGGTGGTCCAGGCCAACGAGACGTTGGCGGTGCGCTTCAACTTCGATCGCCAGCGTTTCAGCGAAGACGGCATGGTGCGGCTGGTCGGGCATTTCGATCAGTTGCTGCGCGCCTTGGCCGGCGATGCGCAGGCCCCGCTGGGCGAGCTGCCGCTGCTGGACGCCGCCGAGCGCCAGCACCTGCTGCATGGCTGGAACGACACGGCCGAGTCCTTTGCCGACGCACCGATTCATGACCTGATCGAAGCTCAGGTACAGGCCACGCCAGAGGCTGTGGCGTTGATCCTGGGCGAGCGGCAACTGAGCTACGCCGAGCTGGATCGTCAGGCCAATCGCCTGGCGCACCACTTGCGTGAACTGGGTGTGGGCCCGGACGTGCTGGTCGGTATCTCGCTGGAGCGCAGTCTGGAAATGGTCGTCGGGTTGCTGGCGATCCTCAAGGCGGGCGGCGCCTATGTGCCGCTGGATCCGGCTTACCCGCGTGAACGTCTGGACTACATGCTGCGCGACAGTGGCATTCGCCTGTTGCTGACCCAGTCCTCGCTGCCGGCGCAACTGCCGGTGAGCGAGCAGGTACGTAGCCTGGAACTGGACCTGTTGATCGACTGGCAGGACAGCACCGAGGTCGCGCCGCCGCAGGTTTATCTGCACGCGGACAACCTTGCCTATGTCATCTACACCTCCGGTTCGACCGGACGACCGAAGGGCGTGGAAATTCGTCATGGCGCGCTGACCAACCACATGCTGTGGATGCAGAACGAACTGGCACTGGCGCCACACGACCGCGTCTTGCAGAAGACCGCGTTCAGCTTCGACGCCTCGGTCTGGGAGTTCTGGCTGCCGCTGCTCAACGGAGCGCAACTGGTGCTCGCCAGCCCGGCGTTGAGCGATGACCTGTCGTTGCTCTGGAGCGAAGTGGCCGATCACCAGATCAGCATCCTGCAACTGGCACCGTCGGTACTGCAGGCGTTGCTACCGGAAGTGAAGGGCGGCCAACTGGATTCGCTACGCACTTTGGCCTTTGGTGGCGAGGGCTTGAGCGCGGCGC
>NZ_CAESCG010000008.1:0-494 GCF_903166565.1 Pseudomonas sp. Marseille-P9899 | reverse complement strand
AAGGAACACCGCATGCCCCCGTTCTTCCCGCGAGCGTCCATCCCCCTGGTTCGTGCTGTCCGCTTGGCGCTGTTCGGCCTGCCCATGGTTTCCCTGCCGCTGCTCAGCGCCCTGCCCGGCCAGGCCATGGCACAAAGCGCCAGCCAGCAGTTCCAGATCGCCGCGGGTCCGCTGGGCACCAGCCTGAGTTTGTTCGCCACCCGCGCCGGGATCACCCTGACGTTCGATGCCCGCCAGACCCAAGGCCGCCAGTCCGCCGCGCTGCAAGGCAACTTCAGCGTCGAAGACGGCCTGGCCCGCTTGCTGGCCGGCAGCGGCCTGCGCGCCCAGCGCCAAAGCAACGGCGGGTTTCTGTCTCTTATAAACACCTCCCAGCCCACGAGAATTAGGCGGAGCTCCTATTCCGGCCTTTTCTTGAAAAAAAAAAAAATATTTAGCAAGACCTATCGCTTTCATCTTTTTTATTATTGACTAACTCGCAATTTGCTCCACCA
>NZ_CAESCG010000007.1:165000-382633 GCF_903166565.1 Pseudomonas sp. Marseille-P9899 | reverse complement strand
CGCCAAGGGAGGGGCGTGGATGTGCGGTCCCGGCGGGGCGCGGGCAGCCCGGTGGCCCGGGGCCCCACAAGCGCCGCCGACCGGTGGCTCGACGACACCCCCGAGCGCTCCGGCAGCTACACCACCGGTGTGACCCGCACCGCCACCAAGTTGCCGCTGTCGATCCGCGAGACCCCGCAATCGGTGACCGTGGTCACCCGCCAGCAGATGGACGACCAGGGCGCCAAGAGCATCGCTGACGTACTGCGCAACACCCCCGGCGTCGCGGGCCAGGTCTACGACAGCGACCGCACCGAGTTCTCCAGCCGTGGCATGGTCATCACCAACTATCAGTACGACGGGGTCAACACCGTTTACGACGGCGTCTACAACGAGGGCGTGACCCAGGTCGACATGGCCACCTACGACCGCGTCGAAGTGCTCAAGGGCGCCACCGGCCTGATGACCGGCTCGGGTGATCCCTCGGCCACCGTCAACCTGATCCGCAAGAAACCCACCGCGCAATTCCAGGCCTCGCTGACCGGCAGCGCCGGCTCGTGGGACAACTACCGCGGCGAAGGCGACATCTCCGGCCCGCTCAACGACTCTGGCAGCCTGCGCGGCCGCTTCGTCGGCGCCAAGCAAGACCGCAAGGGCTATCAGGACCACTATCAGCAGAAAAAAGAAGTCTGGTACGGCATTCTCGAAGCCGACCTCAGCCCCGACACCCTGCTGACCGTCGGCATCGACCAGCAGACCACCACACCGCGCGGCACCTCCTGGACCGGCAACCCGGTGTACTTCGCCGACGGCGGTCGCACCGATTTCTCACGCTCGTTCAACCCCGGCGCAGACTGGAGCCGCCGCGACTTCCAGAGCCGCACCTACTTCGCCAGCGTGGAACAGGCGCTGGCCAACGACTGGACACTTAAGCTCAGCCTCAACCAGATGCAGTCCGATCACGACACCCGCCTGGCCTCGGCCAGCGGCGGCAATCCGGACCGCGCCACGGGCGACGGCATGTTCTTCTACTGGGGTCGCTGGGAAGGCCATCGCGTGCAGAACAGCGCTGACCTGAGCCTGTCCGGACCGTTCAGCCTGTTCGGCCGCGAGCATGATCTGGTGGTCGGCTTCAACAACTCGACCTCGCGCCAGACCGGCGCCACCTACGACACCAGCCTGTTCGCCATGGTCCCCGGGAGCATCTACGACTGGCAGGGCGATATCGACCGTCCGGTATTCCCGAAGAACGGCAAGTACGAGCAGAACAAACGGCAGAACGGCGCCTACATCGCCACCCGCTTGAAGCCCGCGGACGACCTGTCGGTGATCCTCGGCACCCGGGTCAGCAACTTCAAGTACGACGATGATTACAACTACGACGGCCTCAACCCGGCGTTCCAGGACAGCCAGGCCGGTTACAAGCAGCATGGCGTGGTCACGCCCTATGCCGGGGTGGTCTACGACCTCGATGACACCTGGTCGGTGTACGCCAGCTACACCTCGATCTACCAGCCGCAGACCAACAAGGACATCAACGGCGCGACCCTCGATCCGGTGGAAGGCGACAGCTACGAGACCGGCATCAAGGCCGCGTTTTTCGGTGGCAAACTGAACGCCAGCCTGGCGCTGTTCCGCATCGAGCAAGACAACGTCGCCGAGTCGATCGGCACCAACCCTGTGACCAACGAAGGCATCTACAAATCCCCCGACGGCGCCACCACCAAGGGCCTGGAACTGGAAGTGGCCGGCGAGCCGCTGGAGGGCTGGAACATCAGCGCTGGCTACACCTATGCGCGCACCCGCGACGCTGATGAGCAACGCATCTTCGGCTTCCCGATGACCACCACCAAGCCCGAGCATCTGGTCCGCCTGTTCACCACCTACCGCCTGCCGGGCGCGTTGGACAAGGTCACCGTGGGTGGCGGGGCGAGCTGGCAGAGCGCGTTCTACGGCAATATCTGGCATCCGGTGCTCAACGACTACAGCCGCATCAAACAGGGCGGCTATACCCTGGTGGACCTGATGAGCCGCTACCAGTACGACGAGCACCTGAGCTTCACGCTCAATGCCAACAACGTGCTGGACAAGCGCTACCTGAGCGGACTGGGGAACTTCGACACCACCTATTACGGTGAGCCGCGCAATGTGATGGTGACGACGCGCTGGGAGTTCTGAGGAAAGGCAGAGCCGCTTTGCGGCTCATCGCTGGCAATCGTAAACCGTCGTCCACTTCACAATCCTGTGGGAGCGGTGTCCTTAAGCTTTTTACTAGCCTGCGAGATGTGTAGATACCCATGCAACGATAGGGTCAGCCCGCCAACAACTGCTGCAATGCTCGGCAATCCGCCGCATGCCAGTCCGTCAGTTCCGGCCAGGGATTGTCCGGCAGGTTCACCAGCACCGTGCGGGTGCCAGCAGCGCGACCGCAGTCGAGATCGAAGCGGTAATCACCGACCATCACCATCCGCGCCGGCGCCACATCCCAGGCCTCGGCCAGTTTCAACAAACCGCCCGGGTGCGGTTTCGGCGGCGCTTCGTCGCGGCCCAGCACGCTGTCCGCCGCAAAGCAGTCGGCCAGGCCAATCGCTTCCAGCGTCACATGCGCCAGCTCCCGCGCATTGCGAGTCAGGATGCCGAGCTGATAACCCCGCCCCGCCAGTTCGCGCACCAGCTCCACCGCGCCCACCGCCGGTTTCGATGCAATCGCCAGGTCCCGCTCATGCTCCAGCAACCACGCATGCTTGGCCTGTGCCTCCTGCGCCGGCAACGCGGCGAGGTGGGTGAGGATGTCGTCTTCGGGGGGAATGCCCAGCGCTTCGCGGATTGCCGCGAAATCATGCACGGCCACCGTCAGGGTGCCGTCCATGTCGAACACCCAGTGACGAATCTCGGCAAGGCTCATGTCCAGTCCTTGCGGTGGCGAATCAGCCCTTCCTGACACGACGACGCCACCAACTGCCCCGCGCGGTTGAAGATGCTGCCACGGGAGAAACCACGGGCATTGCCGGCCCACGGGCTGTCCATCGCGTACAGCAACCACTCGTCCGCACGCAGGTTGCCGTGGAACCACAGCGCGTGGTCGAGGCTGGCGATCTGCATGTCCTTGTGCCACACCGATTTGCCGTGAGGCATCAGCGAGGTGGTCAGCAGGCCGAAGTCGGAGGCGTAGGCCAGCATGTACTTGTGCAGGGCCTGTGAGTCGGGAAGCGTGCCGTCGGCGCGGAACCAGACGTACTTCACCGGATCGCCGGGCTTGGGATTGAAGGGGTCTTTCTCGGTGATCGGGCGCACTTCGATAGGCTTGGCGCACAGCAGCTTGTCGTGAATGTGCTCGGGGAGCTGGTCGGCCATGGCCCGGGCCAGTTCCACTTCCGATGGCAGGTTTTCCGGGCCGACCACGTCGGGCATCTGGCCCTGGTGCGAGAAGCCTTCTTCGTCGTACTGGAACGAGGCGCTGCAGGTGAAGATCGGGTTGCCCTTCTGGATCGCCGTCACGCGCCGTGTGCTGAAGCTGCCGCCGTCACGCACGCGGTCCACCGAGTAGACCACCGGCATGGTCGCGTCGCCCGGACGCAGGAAATAGCCATGCAGAGAGTGCACGTGGCGCGCCTCTTCGACCGTCTGGCTGGCGGCCGACAACGATTGGCCGAGCACCTGGCCACCGTAGAGCTGACGAAAGCCCAGGTCCTGGCTACGGCCGCGGAAGAGGTTTTCCTCGATCGCTTCCAGACTCAACAGATCGACCAGATCGTCCAACACGTGGCTCATTCGAGATTCTCCAAAGCAGGGCGCAAGGCGGCAAATGATACAGGATCTGTCATTACTGGCCTGTATGTTCGCTGATTCAGCCGCGCAAGGTGGACTGCCACTGGGCGCGGTTGATGCGGTACAGCACGTGGGGGCGCAGCGGATGGCCGGTTTCGAGTTTCGGATGTTCGAAGTCGCCGGCCGGGTCGGCCTGCATGCCGATGGCCTGCATCACCTTCTGCGACGCAAGGTTGTCGCGGCAGGTGAACGACACCACTTCTTTCAGGCCGATCTGGGCGAAGGCGCAGCGCAGAGAGGTCCAGGCCGCCTCGCTGGCAAAGCCCAGGCCCCAGTGACGGCGGGCCAGGCGCCAGCCGATTTCCACCGCCGGGGTGAAATCGGCGTCGAAGCTGACCTTGGCCAGCCCGGTCATACCGATGAAGGCACCGGTGTCCTTGCGCTCCAGCGCCCAGAGACCAAAGCCGTATTCGGCGAAATGCCCGCGGATCCGCCCGATCAACGCGGCGCTTTCCAGCCGGGTCAGGGGCGCGGGGAAATAGCGCATCACCTGCGGGTCGGCGCACAGGGCGGCGAACTCCTTCAGGTCATCGTCCTGCCACTGACGCAGCAGCAAGCGCGCACTTTCCAGTTCAAGTATGGGGGTCATCAGCGCCTCCAGAATCCACGGCCTCGCATTCTACAGCGTAGGCAGGCAATGCTGGCCCTGCATGGCCATCATCGCCCGGCGCTGGCGCACCTCGCCGGGCAACTGGCAAGATCGACCGATCTCCACCAGCGGACCCACCATGCGCCTGCCTCTTGTCTATCACGACGACTACAGCCCGGAATTCCCTGCCGAACATCGCTTCCCCATGGACAAGTTCCGCCTGCTGCACGACCACCTGATCGACAGTGGGCTGACCACCGACGCGGCGCTGCTGCGTCCGGAAATCTGTCCCAGCGACATCCTCGCCCTGGCCCATGACCGCAGTTACATCGAACGCTACCTGAACGGCGACCTGTCCCGCGAAGACCAGCGCCGCCTCGGTCTGCCCTGGAGCGAAGCCCTGGCCCGGCGCACCGTGCGCGCGGTGGGCGGCTCGCTGCTGGCGGCGGAACAGGCACTGCAACACGGCATCGCCTGCCACCTGGCCGGCGGCACCCACCACGCCCATTACGATCACCCGGCCGGTTTCTGCCGTTATGCGGACCAAATTTGTAAACAAAGTCCACATTTCATTGAAAATACATGATTTTTCTACACTCGATGTCGGCAGAAGCGTCACAAACCAGGCATTTCAATGAAAAAGTTTACAATTCCAGAGCGCAGCGAGCCTAGAGGTTTGAGCCTACGACACTCATGCTCAATGGCTTCGCGCCATTCCAAAAGGAAGCAAGATGCACATCCGCCTCGCTCAACTCGGTGATGTTCAGGCCATTGCCGAGATCTACAACCAGGGGATCGAAGACCGCAGTTCTACGTTCGAGACCCAGCCGCGCACCGCCAAGGATGTACAGCCTTGGGTTGCCGACACGTCCCGCTATCCGGTGCTGGTCGTCGAGGTCGACGGCGCGGTAGCCGCGTGGGCAAACCTGAGCAGCTACCGCGCGCGTTCGTGCTACGCCGGCATCGCCGACTTCTCGATCTATCTGCACCGTGACGTCCGCGGACGTGGCATCGGTAAGGCGCTGCTCAAGGCATTACTCAGCGAGGCTGAGGCACGTGGTTTCTGGAAAGTCCTCTCCCGCATTTTCACCTTCAATGAGGCGAGTCTCGCGCTCTGCCAGTCCTGCGGCTTCAGAACGGTTGGCGTCTATGAGAAGCACGCTTGCCTTGAAGGCAGGTGGCTGGATTGCGCGATCGTTGAGCGGGTGTTTCCGTCGAACCAACCCGGTCCAGATGACGAAGTAGCTGGGGCAAGAGATAGCGTGCGTCAGCCCCTACACCCCTGAGGGTTGCTGAGGCGAAATTCCTTTGTTTGGGCAGCCCAACGAAGTACAGGCCGGGCACCTGATCTGCCATGCCGTTTCGCTGCAGGACACGACCGTGCTGGTCGGCGACTGGAAGCTGTGCCAGAAACTCCAGGTTCGGCCGGAAACCGGTGGCGAAGATCAGCGCGTCGGCCTGATGGGTGGTTCCATCCGGCCACACGACGCCGTCGGGCAACACCTTCTGGAACATCGCCTTGCGCTGGAGTCGCCCGGTATTTAGGGCCTTCCGGTACTTGCCGGTATCCAGTACAGGCGTGCTCTGGTCACTCAGCCAACGTGTGTGCTCCAACCGGGTGAATTTCAACCACGCGTGAAAATCGAGCCCCAGGATTCGCTGGGGGAAGAAGCGGATATTCTCGCGGGTGGCCAGCACCACCTGCGCAACACTTTCAAGCTCATAGGCAATTTGAACAGCCGAATTTGCCGCACCGACCACGACGACACGCTGGCCGGCAAAGGCCTCAGGCGTTCGATACGCCGAGCTGTGCAGACAGGTCCCTGAGAAGCTTTCCAGGCCAGGAATGTCAGGCATGTTTGGACGGCTGAAGCCCCCCGATGCAACGACCACCGCACGCGCCGTGAAGGTCGACCCATTGGCGGCGAGAACCTCAAATGCCTTGTCCTTCTGCACGACCTCCGTCACTCGGGTACCGCCCTCAAAAGGCAGTTGAAACTCGGCGGCGTATGCCTCCAGGTACTGCACCACTTCGTCTCGCAAAGGGTAGCCCTGGGGATCGCCGGGAAACACCATCCCCGGTAGCGCTGAATACTCCGCCGGGGAGAACAGCTGCAGGCTGTCGTAGTAGTTTCGCCAGTTTCCGCCCGGGCGCGTCTGCTCATCCAGGATGAGAAAGTCCAGGCCGTGTTGCCGCAAATGCCAGCCAAGCGCCAAACCCGCTTGCCCACCACCGATGACGATCACATCCATCGCGCGACTCAACTTATTCATATGTGCGCACCCATGCATATATAAGGGTAAAACAAGGGCTATAGCTACGGGCAGCACAGCGAAACCAGACCCTTGGTTCGCTGGAGCAAGCCCTCAAGGCGCTCGACGATCGCCCCACCATTCACTTCGTAGAACACCTGCCTGCCCACCTTGGTGGCCTTCACGATCTGGGCGTCGTGCAGCACCTGAAGGTGCCTGGAGATCACCGAGCGCTCCTGAGGCAGCTCTTTGGCGATTTCGCCGACATCCGCCCGGCCCAGCAGGAGTACGCGCTTGAACACCGCGACCCTGGATGGCTCGCAGAGCGCTTTGAAGAAGGCTTCGTCCAGCGACTCGATGGCAGCGTCGATGGCTTGGGTGCGGAGGTTCTGGTTGGTCGTCATGCCGACAATATATGTGCACAAACATGCACATGTAAAGCTACCCATAACCGGAGGAGTTGCGATACATTCGAAAAAGCGTATATTCGAAAAACCATATACGTGCAGTAACCCGCACATCGAGAGCCGATATGACTGACTCACTGACCCCTACCAAGGTTTTCAAATGCCTCGCCGACGAGAACCGCATTCGGATGATGCTGCTGATCGCCCGCGAGGAAGAGCTCTGCGTCTGTGAGCTGACCTGTGCACTGGAAGAAAGCCAGCCCAAGGTTTCCCGCCACCTGGCGCAGCTGCGCACGTGTGACCTGCTGGCAGACCGCCGCCAGGGCCAATGGGTTTACTACCGGCTGCATCCAGAGCTGCCCGCCTGGGTGCGCGAGATCCTGAAAACGACGCTGGAGGCCAATAGCGAGTGGCTGAACAGCAGTTCCACTCGATTGGACGCAATGGGTGACCGCCCACAGCGCGTCGCCACCTGCTGCTGATCACTGCCGAGCAAAACCGATGAAAGTTCTGTTCCTCTGCACCGCCAATAGCTGCCGCAGCATCCTGTCAGAAGCCGTGTTCAACCACCTAGCCCCGGCCGGTATGAAGGCCTACAGCGCCGGCAGCCAGCCCAAAGGCGAGGTACATCCGTTGTCCATCTCCGCGCTGCAGCGCGCCGGTATTTCCACCGATGGCCTCAGCAGCAAGTTCAGCGATGCGCACGCCGAACTGGCCCCGGACTTTGTCATCACCGTCTGCGACAAGGCTGCCGGCGAACCCTGCCCCGTGTTCTTCGGGCCGGCAGTAAAAGCCCACTGGGGACTTTCCGATCCGTCGGACCTGCAGGGCAACCCCGCCAAGTTGGACGCGGCGTTCGACACCACGCTTGAGCAGATTAAGCGACGCCTCAAGGCATTCCTTGCACTGCCTTTTGAACAATTGGATGCCGCCCAGCTCAAGGTTGAGCTGGCCCGCATCGGAACGCTCTGACGTATAGGGAGATCCACCATGAGCAAAAGCCGACTTTCCTTCCTCGACCGTTACCTGACGGTTTGGATCTTTCTGGCCATGGGCTTGGGTATCGCCCTGGGCAGTCTGTTCCAGGGATTGCCCGCGTGGCTGAACAGCCTGTCGGTAGGCTCGACAAACATCCCCATCGCGATTGGCCTCATCGTCATGATGTACCCGCCGCTGGCGAAGGTGAAATACGAGGAACTGCCTCAAGTTTTCAAGGACAAGCGCATCCTCGTGCTGTCGCTGGTCCAGAACTGGGTAATCGGCCCGGTGCTGATGTTCGGGCTGGCAGTAGTGTTCCTTCCCGACAAGCCTGAGTACATGACTGGCCTGATCCTCATCGGCTTGGCGCGCTGCATCGCCATGGTGCTGGTGTGGAACCAGATCGCCGGTGGCAACAACCAGTACGTGGCGGGCCTGGTCGCCTTCAACAGCATTTTCCAGATCCTGTTCTTCAGTGTGTACGCCTGGATCTTCCTGGGCCTGCTGCCGCCGCTGTTTGGACTTGAAGGCAGCGTCATCGAGACGAGTTTCCTCGATATCGCTCAGTCGGTGCTGATCTACCTGGGCATCCCGTTCCTGGCCGGTTTCCTGACCCGCAAGATCCTGATCAGTAGCAAGGGCGAGACCTGGTACCAGGAGCGCTTCATTCCGAAGATCAGTCCGCTGACGCTCGTGGCGTTGCTGTTGACCATCGTGGCCATGTTCAGTCTGAAGGGCGACATGGTGCTGCAGCTGCCGCTGGATGTGCTGCGCATCGCCATCCCGCTGACCATCTACTTCGTGGTGATGTTCTTCATCAGCTTCTCGATGGGCAAGCTGCTGGAGGCCGACTACCCACGCACCACCGCGCTGGCGTTCACCGCAGCAAGCAACAACTTCGAACTGGCCATTGCCGTGGCCATCGCTACCTTCGGCCTCGCTTCGCCGGTTGCCTTTGCAACCGTCATCGGGCCCTTGGTGGAAGTGCCGGTACTGATCTCACTGGTGGGCGTGGCCTTGTGGCTCAAGCGCCGCTGGTTTGATCAGCCCTCTGGTGCCTTGTCTCAGGAGTAAAATCATGACCGAACATCACATCCCCAACATCGACAACGAACTGGTCGACCTGCCGTCCGCCGACAAGCTCGCGATCGAGCAGCAGTCCACCCATAAACCGCGCATCCTGCTGCTGTACGGATCGACACGCGAACGCTCCTTCAGCCGTCTGCTGACAGAAGAAGCGGCACGCCTGCTGGAGCACTTCGGTGCGGAGACGCGGATCTTCAATCCCACTGGCCTGCCACTGGCGGATGACGTGCCCGATGACCACTCGATGGTCAAGGAACTACGTGACCTGGTGCTGTGGTCGGAAGGCATGGTCTGGTGCTCGCCTGAGCGCCACGGCGCGATGACCGGCGTGTTCAAGTCGCAGATCGACTGGATTCCACTGAGCATGGGCGCCGTACGCCCGACGCAAGGCAAGACCCTCGCGGTGATGCAGGTCTGCGGCGGCTCGCAGTCTTTCAACGTTGTGAACCAACTGCGCGTCCTCGGCCGCTGGATGCGCATGTTCACCATCCCCAACCAGTCATCCGTACCCAAGGCCTATCTGGAGTTCGACGAGGCGGGCCGCATGAAGCCCTCGGCGTACTACGACCGTGTCGTCGACGTGATGGAGGAGCTGGTGAAGTTCACCCTGTTACTTCGTGATCGCTCCGACTACCTGGTCGACCGTTACTCCGAACGTAAAGAGTCGGCTGAAGAACTATCCAAGCGTGTCAATCAACGATCCATTTGAGGCTTTGTGAGCATGCAATTGCACCCGTATTCCGTGTTGGCCAATTCCGAACTGGTCGGCCAGCTGATCTTCACTCCGTGCCCAGGTACCAAGGACACCTCAGTATCTCAGGCGTTGGCAACGCTGCGCGAAGCCGGTGCGAGTGCACTGGTAACTCTGATGCCGAGTGAAGAACTGCTGCAGAACGAGATCGACCTGCTGCCTGAGGAGTGTCAACTGCTGGGCCTCGAATGGTTCCACCTGCCGGTGGAAGACGACCAGGCACCCGGCGAGCCATTTGCTGCCGCCTGGGAGATCCACCGGGAACGCCTGAAAGAGTTGGTGATGACTGGCAAGACGATCGCCATTCACTGCAAAGGTGGCTCCGGCCGCACCGGCCTGTTTGCGGCCCGCCTGATGATCGAGTGCGGCATTCCTGTGCAGGAAGCAGTTGCCCAAGTCCAGGCTCTGCGCCCACGTGCGATCCAGAACCCTGCGCACGTCGACTACATCAACCAGTTCGCCAATACCCTCTGACCGTCCCCTGACGGCTACGCGAGAACAACAACATGGCAATCAAAGTAGGCATCAATGGGTTTGGCCGCATCGGTCGCTTGGCGCTGCGCGCGTCTTGGGACTGGCCAGAGTTCGAGTTTGTACAGATCAATGACCCGGCCGGCGACGCCGAGACCCATGCCCACCTGATCAACTTCGACTCGGTCCACGGCCGCTGGCACCGTGAAGCCCGTGCTGAGGGCAGTACGGTGGTGATCGACGGCAAGCGCATTCAGGTCACCGCGAACAAGACCATCGCAGACACCGACTGGTCGGGCTGCGACCTGGTCATCGAGGCCAGCGGCAAGATGAAGTCGGTAGCCGTGCTCCAGGCCTACCTGGATCAGGGCGTCAAACGTGTAGTGGTCTGCGCTCCAGTGAAGGAGAAAGGCGCACTGAACGTGGTGATGGGCGTCAACCAGCACCTGTTCGACCCGGCGCAGCATCGCATCGTTACCGCCGCCTCCTGCACTACCAACTGCTTGGCCCCGGTGGTCAAGGTGATTCACGAGAACCTGGGCATCCGCCACGGATCGATCACCACCATCCACGACCTCACCAACACCCAGAGCATCCTCGATACGCCGCACAAAGACCTGCGCCGCGCCCGCGCCTCTGGCATGAGCCTGATCCCAACCACCACGGGTTCGGCCACTGCGATAGCCGAGATCTTCCCCGAGCTGCGCGGCAAGCTGAATGGTCACGCCGTGCGTGTACCGCTGGCCAACGCCTCGCTGACCGACTGTGTGTTCGAAGTCGAGCGTGAGACGACGGCTGAAGAGGTCAACGCGCTGCTGAAGGCGGCGGCCGAAGGCCCGTTGAAAGACATCCTGGGCTACGAAGAGCGTCCACTGGTATCCATCGACTACCGCACCGATCCGCGCTCCTCGATCATCGACGCGCTGTCGACCTTGGTGGTCAATGGCACCCAGGTGAAGCTCTACGCCTGGTATGACAACGAATGGGGCTACGCCAACCGTGCAGCGGAACTGGCCCGCTTGGTCGGCGCAGCGGAGTAAACAGCGATCATGAAGGCGTTGTCAGCCCTGTCTGCGGAAGTGCGTCAGTACCTGCTGGTTACCGGCAACTACTGGGCCTTCACCCTCACCGACGGCGCATTGCGCATGTTGGTGGTACTGCACTTCCATTCGCTGGGCTACACGCCGCTGCAGATCGCAGCGCTGTTCCTTTTCTACGAAGTGTTCGGCGTGATCACCAACCTGGTGGGTGGCTACCTCGGCGCCCGCCTGGGGCTCAACCGCACCATGAACATCGGCTTGGGCATGCAGGTCTTTGCACTGCTGATGCTCACGGTGCCGGCAGCCTGGCTGACGGTGCCGTGGGTAATGGCCGCCCAGGCGCTGTCCGGCATCGCCAAGGACCTGAACAAGATGAGCGCCAAGAGCTCCATCAAGCTCCTGGTACCGGACAGCCAACAGGGGACGCTCTACAAATGGGTGGCCATCCTGACGGGCTCGAAGAACGCGCTCAAAGGCGTGGGCTTTTTCCTCGGCGGAGCACTGCTCGCGTTGCTCGGCTTCACCCTGGCGGTGCTGGCCATGGCAGCAGTACTGGCCATGATCTGGATCGGTAGTCTGGTGCTGCTGAAAAAGGACTTGGGCAAAGCCAAGGCCAAACCCAAGTTCCGCGACATGCTGTCCAAGAGCCGAGCCATCAACATCCTCTCGGCCGCACGGCTGTTTCTCTTCGGTGCCCGGGACGTCTGGTTCGTCGTGGCGCTGCCGGTGTACCTGAGCACCGCGTTTGGCTGGGACTTCTGGCTGGTCGGCGGCTTCCTCGCCGCGTGGATCATTGGCTACGGCATCGTCCAGTCGTTTGCTCCTCACATCACCGGCAAGAAACGAGGTCATGTGCCGGACGGCCGAGTGGCCTTCATCTGGGCAATCGCACTGGCTGGATTGCCTGCGCTTATTGCTGTGGGCCTATCGGCGGGCTGGTCGGCGCAGTTGGTTCTGCTCGGTGGGTTGATGCTGTTCGGCGTGCTGTTCGCGGTGAACTCATCGCTGCACAGCTACCTGATCGTCAGCTATGCCAAGGAAGACGGCGTCTCCCTGGACGTAGGCTTCTACTACATGTCCAACGCCCTGGGGCGGCTGGTCGGTACGCTGCTGTCGGGCTGGGTGTTCCAAGCCTATGGTTTGCAGGCTTGCCTGTGGGTTTCCAGCATTTTCGTATTGGCCGCCGCGCTCATCTCGATCGGGTTGCCCAGACATAGCGAAATGTCGCAGCAGACGCACTGATCACGCAGAGAGAGCGGAGGCACTCACGCCTCCGCTCTCACCAGAAACTGCTCGATGGCAGCGACAGTGCTCCTGGCTGTGCGCGTCATCCCGATCAAGGTGGCGGATGTAGAGCCTGTCCACTCTCCATAACCCACCAGCCATAGGCCAGGCGCATCCACTGCACGTGTACCTGTAACTTCGACGCGACCGTCCCCAGTGACTGCCCCGAGGCTCGCTAAGTGCCCCAGCGCCGGCTTGAATCCGGTGCGCCCTATCACCGCGTCGACTGAGGTCTCTGCCCCGTCCTCACAGACTACACCGTCGGTGGGTGAAGCGAGCGAAGGGCTTCATAACGTGCAGAACGCCCTGCCTTGCATAGGTATAGGGGGTATGCCTATTATGCGCATAATTCAGGTAGGAGTACTCCATGAGTCATATCGCGGCAAACAAAGACGATCTTCTCAAACGCGTTAAACGTATCGCCGGACAAGTCCAGGCCATTGAGCGGGCGCTGGAGTCTGATCTCGATTGCGCCAAAACGTTGCATCTTGTCGCCGCCACTCGCGGAGCTATCAACGGATTGATGGAGGAAATCATCGAAGACCACGCGCGGGAGCATGTTGCTAACCCGGCGCTGAGCGAAGAAGAGCGCAAAAAAGGCGTCGAAGAGCTTCTTGAAGCCATTCGCCGTTACTCCAAGTGAACGGATCCGGGTATACGCACATGAGCAGCACCAGCATCAACCACACACACGACCATATGTTTCTTGGCTCGGCACATGATGAAAACGCCAAGCGAACGCTTTGGGTCGTGGCATTGACCGTTGTGATGATGGTTGGAGAGATCACCGCAGGCTATCTCACAGGCTCGATGGCTTTATTGGCCGATGGATTTCACATGGCAACTCATGCCGGTGCATTGGGCATCGCGGCGGCCGCATACGGATATGCAAAACGGCACGCTTCCAGCCAACGCTACAGTTTCGGTACAGGAAAGGTAGGGGACTTGGGCGGTTTTGCCTCTGCATTGATTCTCGGAATCGTCGCCTTGGGAATTGGCATTGAATCTGTCATGCGCCTCTTGCAACCAACAGACGTTCAGTTCGGTACCGCTACGCTAATCGCGATTGCCGGATTGATAGTCAATGTTGTCAGTGCACTGTTGCTGGGTCACGGCCACAGTCATGACCATGACCATGTTCACCACGGGCACGATAACAATCTGAAATCGGCCTACATCCATGTCCTCGCTGACGCGCTCACTTCGGTGCTAGCGATTGCTGCACTGCTCGCCGGCCGGTATCTCGGTTGGGCGTGGCTGGACCCGGTTATGGGGATCGTAGGTGCCATCGTTATTGCGCGTTGGGCCTGGACCTTGATGAAGGTTACTGCAGGAGTACTGCTGGATCAGACAGACGTACATGTCGCCGATGAGATTCGCGAACTGGTTGAAAAACCGGGGGATGTCACGATTACGGATCTGCATGTTTGGCGGGTGGGACCACAAGCCCATGCCGCTATCGTCAGCGTTCTTGGTGAAGACACTGGCAGCGCGGAGAGTATTCGTGAACGGATCAAGCCGGTTCACGAAGTCTGCCATCTGACGGTAGAGTTCCGAGCGGTCTGATAGCAGAGCCCCCAACCTGTGCTTGATCGGCGTAACCTGTAAGCAGCGTATCGACAGGCTGGAAGGACCGGAGTCGGCATCAACGCTGTTTCCTTAGCCACAGCGCGGTCGATGAAGATGGCTACTCTATCAACCGTCGTTTTCCCGATTTAGTGCAAAGAAGGCTTACTTAGATGTAATCCCCCGATCATTTGGCCGACAGGTCAACCCGCTTAAGATTCAATCACACCAGATCGGAGTGATGAACATGAAAGCTCTCAAAAGTATTGCCGCCTTGCTGATTCTTACTGCCTCCTCGGTTGCACTGGCTGAGGGGGGCTCAGACCGCCTGCATGGCCAGATGATTCAGGCAAATGAGCAAGCAATGCGGGCGTACGCCGCCGCCAACGGGAAAAACGAACCTGAGGTCACCCATTATCGGTATGGGATGAAGCTCGACGTGGCCAAAGTGATCAGCGTGACCTCGAACCGGGGTAGCTGCGACGTGATGCCAGCACAGATGAACTATGAAGACTCAACTGGAAAGCTCAACATCCTCGAGTACCGTACATCCGGGATTGGTTGCCGCGGCCAGAATTGAGGAGTTCAGATGCTCACATATCCAACGAAAACGGCGCCAGGAAGGCGCCGTTTTCGTTGGTTGGTAGGTTTACTTGGCAGGATAATTTGCAACCACGCGATCTTCCCCACCTATGGTAAGGCCTATGACCTGGTAAGCATGACTTACGCCATCCCCCTCCATTCCTGGAGAACCAGCAGGCATACCAGGCACGGCGACCCCAACCAAATCATTTCGCTCTGAAAGCTGTCGAATCTGTTCGGCCGGAACATGGCCTTCAACGAACTTTCCGTTTATCACTGCGGTGTGACAGGAAGCTAGGCGCGGCGCTACCCCTAGCTTCTGCTTAACAGCACTCATATCGGCTTCAACGTGATCGATGACCTTGAAGCCATTTTGCTCCAAGTGAGCAATCCACTTTTTACAGCACCCGCAGTTTGCATCCCGGTGCACGTCAATAGTGGTTGGCACTGCCGCGTTGACTGGCGGAAGCACGAGAAAAGCAGCGAGTGCTGCCAAGCTAAGGAATCGCCTTCTAGCCCTCATGGGTGTGCTCCTTACCATCTTTGTGAGTATGCGACTTTGGGGTCGGTTTGGAGTGATGGTCACTATCAGCTTCCGTGACTTCATGCTCGTTGTGGTGATCGGCTTCAGGCTTGGCATCTGCAGGCTGCGCATGATGGGCTTCAGGCTCTCCCATATCATGATGGCCCTTCGCGGAGGCCGCCTCGCCGTGGTGATCAGCGTCACTTTTATCGTGCTGGCCTTCATGATTGTGCATATCACTTTCCCCACCGCCGTGCTGGTGGCCGCCGCTGGTCGCTACCATTGACTTGTATTGCTCAGCGTTCATCTGTGGGAGCTGATCTAAGAAAGCAACGATCCCCCAGATGTATTGATCACCCATGCTCTTGCCCCAAGCAGGCATGCCTGTGGCTTTGATGCCGTGTTTAATAGTCCAGAATGCAGCGGCAGCGCCCCCACCAACACCGATCTTGGAGAGATCGGGTGGAGACGGGTAAAGCGCTTGACTGAGCTCGGTCTTATCAACGCCTGGAGCGAGGTGACAGCCAATGCACATGGCATTGTAGTTTCCGGCGCCTGTTCGAATCAGGGTTTCATCTTTGAGATTCGGCACCTCGATATCCTTGGCACGCACTTCGATGGAGCGATCTCTCGCCATGGCGAGAAAAGCATGCACAGCGGGGAAATGAGGGTCATCAGCGCCCACGTTGACCAGACCAAAATAGGCGGCTCCCAATACAGCCGCGCTACCCACGACGCCAGCTGCGACCAACGTTGTAATTGTTTTTTTCATGTCAGGTTCTCAAAACCACATCCGAATACCGGCAACGAAACGCGCTTCACTCACATCCCCGCCTTCGTCCCGAATCAGGTCAGCAGTATTGCCGTAAGAGCGGCTCCAGGTGACGCCTATGTAGGGAGCAAATTGGCGAACAATTTCATACCGAAGACGTAGACCCACCTCGGTATTGGCAAGACCCGAACCAACATCACGCTCAGGGTCATTTTTGCCATAGAAGTTCGCTTCGGCGGTGGGCTGTAGGATGAGGCGATTGGTTAAAAGGATGTCGTAATCGCCTTCCAACCGTGCGGCAGTCTGGCCATTCTCACCAATGAACGCTGTGGCTTCCGCTTCAAACGCATAGAGAGCCATACCCTGAATACCAAAGGCTGCCCACGTCTGGGGAGATTCGGGTTGGAAATCCTGGCGCACCCCTGCAACAACATCCCACCACGGACCAATTGATCGGCCGTAGAGGAGCTGCAGCTCGGCATCCTCGGTTACACCATTTGTTCGCTCGCCCTCAGAGCGAATCCAAAGACGATTGATGTCGCCACCAACCCACCCAGAGGCATCCCAAGCCAAGGTGCTACCCTCGTCAGCATCCTGATACTCCAGCTGATCTAACAAGAAGAAGCTGTTGATGGCGCTGTCGTGAACCTCATGACCGCCCAAAGGGGGAAAAGCCGCTTTACGGTCTGCATCCGTCAGGACAGGAATTGGGGTACGACTGACTGCAGTAGGTGCATCAGCAGAACCGTGGTTCATTTTCGAATGATCCATCGTTCCGGGCCCCATCCCTTCCATGCTCCCATGACCCATATTGCTGTGGTCCATAGGGGCAGGCTTCACCTTAGGTTGACCATGTCCCATCGTGCGGTGATCCATGGTGCCCATGCCACCCTGCATGGCGCCATGATCCATCTTGCTATGATCAACAAGGGCAGGTTTTTTCTCCTGCTTGCTTGCTCCCATCTGGCTCTGGTCCATACCCGGCATCGGGTTTTGAGAAGGGGCAGAGTCCATTTGCATAGATCCATGCCCCATTGCCGAATGGTCCATTTCTTCAGCCGCGAAACTAGTTGTCCCCCCGAATGCGCTCAGGGAGACAGCCAATGCCAAGAGCGATGGTCGTGCCAGCCTATTGGTCATCTTTCCCTGCCTTAACTTTATCCCCGCCCTGCGATTCCATCATTTTGCTGTGATCCATACCTTCCATCGAGCCGTGATCCATACCTTCCATGGACCCGTGATCCATGCCTTTCATGGAGCCATGGTCCATGCTACCGGCCTGCTTATCCTGCGCCGTCTTTGCTCCTGCGTTGGATTTCGCTGCGTTAGGTGTATCTACAGACTTCTGGGAATGTTGGTCATGGTTTTCACCGGACCACGAGGACGGGGCGTAAACAGCCAGAAGTCCTACCATGGCAGCAGAGAAGAAAAAGGCGCTACGTTTCATTGGTTTGCTCATCTCAAATCTCCAGATCATTCGTCCACACGGACTTCTCGGAACATGCCCATTTCCATGTGGAGCAGTAGGTGGCAGTGATAGGCCCAACGGCCTAATGCATCCGCAGTTACGCGGTAACTTCGTTTAGAGCCAGGCGGCATGTCGATGGTGTGTTTTCGGACCATGAAATTACCGTTCTCGTCTTCCAGATCACTCCACATGCCATGAAGGTGAATTGGATGCGTCATCATGGTGTCGTTGACCAAGGTGATGCGAAGACGCTCGCCATATTTGAGACGCAGCGGCTCGGCATCTGAAAATTTGATTCCGTCAAAGGACCAGGAGAATTTTTCCATGTGACCAGTGAGGTGAAGCTCGATTGTTCGACCTGGATCGCGGCCGTCGGGATCAACGAACGTGCTTCGCAGATCTGCGTAGGTAAGGACACGACGCCCGTTGTTCCGCAGTCCGATTCCTGGATCGTTCAACTTAGGTGTTGGCGACATCGTTTGCATGTCGACAAATGGATTATTGGTCTCCGACGCAGGGTGAACCTGCATGGCGCCGCCCATCCCAGCCATCTTGCTGTGATCCATGCCAGCCATGCTGCCCTGGTCCATCCCAGCCATCTTGCTGTGGTCCATGCCAGCCATGCTGTCCTGGCCCATCCCAGCCATCTTGCTGTGGTCCATGCCAGCCATGCTGTCCTGGCCCATCCCAGCCATCTTGCTGTGATCCATGCCAGCCATGCTGTCCTGGCCCATCCCAGCCATCTTGCTATGGTCCATGCCGGCCATACTTCCATGGTCCATCCCACCCATACTGCCGTGATCCATGCCCATATCGCTCATCGAGATTAGAGGGCGTGGATCAACGGCTGGTACTGGTGCTTGCATACCTTCGCGCACGGCCAGGGTGCCTCTGGAGTAACCAGTACGATCCATGGATTGCGCAAAAATGGTGTAAGCCTGTGCGTCATCTGGTTCGACGATGACATCGAAGGTTTCGGCTACTGCAATTCTGAATTCATCCACCTTCACCGGCTTGACATGCTGTCCATCGGCTGCGACTACAGTCATTTTCAAACCAGGGATCCGCACATCGAAGTACGTCATCGCGGATGCGTTGATGAAGCGCAGGCGGATCTTTTCGCCCGGCTTGAAGATACCCGTCCAGTTACCGTCCGGAGCCTGGCCATTCATGAGATAGGTGTAGGTATAGCCACTAACGTCGGCCAAATCAGTGGGGCTCATTTTCATCTCAGCCCACATTTTCCGATCCGCTACTGCTGCTGACCAACCCATCTCACTGACGTCATTGACGAAGTCGCCAACCGTCCGCTTATGGAAGTTGTAGTAGTCCGACTGCTTTTTGAGCTTGGACAGTACTCTGGCAGGGTCCTCGTCCGTCCAATCGCTGAGCAGCACGACGTAGTCTCGCTCGTAGGTGAACGGCTCGGGCTCCTTCGCATCGATGACCAATGCGCCGTACACTCCGATCTGCTCCTGAAGACCAGAATGGCTGTGGTACCAGTAGGTACCGTTCTGATGGACCTTGAACTTGTACTCATACATGCCATCGGGTGCGATGCCATGGAAACTTAGGCCTGGGACACCATCCATGTTTGCCGGCAGAATGATGCCGTGCCAATGAATAGATGTGTCCTGCTGCAAACGGTTTCGAACCCTAAGGGTGACAGTGTCACCTTCGCGCCAACGAAGAATGGGACCGGGCAGTGAGCCGTTGATCGCCATTGCCGTGCGAGCAGCTCCGGTAATATTGACTGGCAGCTCACCGATATACAGATCAAAATCGTTCCCTGTCAGCACGTTAGCTTGGCCAGGGCTGGTCACGGCCCACACCGGCGTGCGCCACATGCCCAATCCACCCAATAATCCAGTGGCGGCCAAGCCTTTAACGAAGGATCGTCTCGTGGTTTTGCTTTGCATGCCGTAGTGTCCAGTGAGTCAGGTAATTCGCTGATATCCGGGCCTGCGCGAAGCCGCAGCACCCCGTTTCCTTAGAATTCCCGCAAGCTTTGTGAATTTCATACACAAGATGCGGCGGGAACGAGCACTCTGAAGCTGCCACACAAAAGATTCGTGAGTGATTACATTTCTGTAAGCTCGACTCAGCAATTCTCGTGTTTGGTCTCTCGGTGCTTAGCAGCAACTGGGACGGTGTCCTTCTTCTGCTGCGCGATCTGATAGGCCTGCATAGACGATTGGCGAGCTGTCTCCATCCTTGCAAAAGTGCGGTCGGCACCACCTTCAGCTAGGGCAACGCCAGCCAAACCAAAAGTGATCATCATCACAAGCGCTTTCACCATGTTCATTCCTAGTCTCTCTGCAGTCAGTTGGAGGCCCATTGGGTAGGCTTGGAGTCAACAATAGCCCCGCCTCGCTTTCAGGTAGCTGAGCTCGACGTTACAGATCTGTCAGCTTCTAGGGTCCAAGGAACCTCATCTGTTCCGGACCTTTCGAGAGGCTGACCAAGGAAAACTGCAGCCACGCGTCACCCAAAAAAACGGCGCCGGTTGGGCGCCGCAAGGCCAAGGAGCACTGGGGAACGGCCACGAAGAATGGATTATGGATGACATTCCTTGTCCGCCATCATGAGCTGGTGTTCACGAACCATCTGACCAAGGACGTCATCTACCATCTTGTCGTGTTTCTCCATCCACACGAGATGCTCATCCTTTGACATGCCGGCTTTGGGGTGGTCTTGATGCAATTGGCTCATCAAATCCTGAAGCATAGACATGTGTTCTTTCATATGAACGTGCCGTTGGCTGGGGTCGGCTTTCTCCGCCTTGATCAACACAGCTTCGGCCTTGTCTCGAAGTGACTGAATTCTTTCAAGCGCGCGGTCGCTTCCACCTTCAGCAAACGCAGCTGACGATATCAGCATAGCTGTAGCAAGAATCATGGGTTTGAGCGATTTCACAGGACGATCTCCATCAGGTTGTCAGGGTCACTGCTACCGCTAAATGACAGACAGGATCGATTGAAATGCCTGTCATGAATGACCGTAGACGGGGCTGCCTGACAGCGGCCTGATACCTAAATTACTTTTGCGTCAGGTTCTGGTTAGGTGGTGTTTTTGCTGCAAACTGGGCATGTACACCTTTGGGGTTGGAGCACATGAAATTACTCGTAGCTGAGGATGAGCCGAAAACGGGAGCCTACTTGCAGCAGGGCCTGGCAGAGGCAGGGTTCACCGTTGACCGAGTCCTCTCGGGTACCGACGCTCTTCAAAATGCACTGAGTGAGAGCTACGACCTGTTGATCCTCGACGTCATGATGCCGGGGTTGGATGGGTGGGAAGTCCTGCGGATGGTTCGTGCTGCAGGTAAGGACGTCCCGGTCTTGTTCCTGACCGCTCGGGATGGAGTGGACGATCGAGTGAAGGGCCTTGAACTGGGCGCCGATGACTATCTGATCAAGCCCTTCGCCTTCTCTGAATTGCTAGCTCGGGTACGAACATTACTACGCCGGGGAACCAGTGCCTCAGCCCAAACCACCATGAAGATGGCAGACCTTGAGGTAGACCTACTCAAGCGCAGAGCCACCCGAAGCGGCAAGCGAATCGATCTGACTGCCAAAGAATTCTCTCTTCTTGAGCTGCTGATGCGCCGACGCGGCGAAGTGCTGCCCAAGTCCTTGATTGCCTCCCAGGTTTGGGACATGAACTTCGACAGCGACACGAACGTGATTGAGGTAGCAATTCGCCGCCTACGTGCAAAGATCGATGACGATTTCGCTCAGAAGCTCATTCATACCGCCCGTGGAATGGGTTACATGATGGATGAGCCAGAGTGATGCTATCCCAGTCCTCGCTGGTCAAGCGTCTGACCCTCATGATCATGTTCGCGGTCATTTCGGTACTGGTGGTCGCAGGCATCAGCGTCAACATGTTAAGCCAGCATCACTTTCGCATGCTTGATGAGCAGGCACTGTCCGAGAAACTGGAGTCGACAAGGCACATCCTGTCAATTCAAACACAAGGGACGAGGCAAGAGGAGCTGCGAGAACAACTGCGCGCGCTGCTGGGCGCACACCAAGATTTGACGGCGGAAATTCTCACCTCGGATGGCGGCGTACTTTTTTCTGATCTCAAAACCACCCTAATCCCCGACCGATACAAGGTGGCGGGAAAGGACAATATGTGGGAGTGGCAAGACAGTTCCCATAATTTCCGTGGTGTAACCTCTCGCGTTCAGATCCAAGGCGATCCAGCCCTGGGTACCGTCATGCTGATGCTGGATGTCACTAGCCATGCTCACTTCTTTGAAACGCTGCAACGGTGGTTCAGTATCGGCTTGGTCATTAGCGCATTGGTCAGCGCGGCATTGGGTTGGGTGGTTGCAAAAAGTGGGTTGCGTCCCGTCGAGCAGATAACGAAGGTTGCGACATCCATGTCCGCGAGATCACTCCAAGAGCGCATCCCGTTGGAGCCTGTGCCCCTTGAGCTTCAGGAAATGATCGTGTCTTTCAACGGGATGCTTGCGCGTCTAGAAGATGCATTCATTCGCCTATCCAACTTTTCGGCCGATATCGCACATGAGCTAAGAACGCCAGTGAGTAACTTGCTAACGCATACCGAGGTAGTGCTTACAAAAAAACGTGATTTGGTCGCGTACGAGGAGAACCTGTACTCGAATTTGGAGGAACTGAAGCGAATGTCTCGAATGATCGATGACATGCTCTTCCTCGCCAAAGCCGACAATGGCCTCATCATTCCTGAGCAAGTTGATATCAAACTCGAAAAGCTAGTGGCTAAGCTCTTCGACTACTACCAATTGGTGGCTGAGGATCGGGGTATACGGCTAACCCTCCAAGGAGAGGGTGTTGTCTCTGGGGATACACTCATGATCGACCGTGCCCTTTCCAACATCTTGTCGAACGCTATGCGGTACACCCCCGAAGGAAGCTCAATCTCGGTAGGGATCCAGGAAACCTCTGACACCGTGACCCTCACTACTCGAAATGGGGGGGGCACAATTGCTCCAGAGCATGCCAAGAAAATCTTTGACCGCTTCTACAGGGCCGACCCGGCAAGACGGGAAGGGGGGCCCAGCAACGCCGGACTCGGCCTTGCAATAACCCGTTCCATCGTCGAAGCACACAACGGACGGATATGGTGCGCACCGGAGGACGGTGAGACTGCATTCCACATTGCATTTCCTGCCAGGAAGCGGCCGATGAATGATCGTGCCCACCATTAATGCCGGGCTAATCGATTTAACCTACACTCGACCACTATGATCCGCTTTGTACGACTGCTCACCATCCTGCTGCTCGTTCTATCGCTTCCCCTCAACGGTATGGCGGGAATTGACTCGCCCATCGAGCCCTGCCCAATGCAGGCGATGGACATGGAAATGATGGCGGGCATGGAGCACGACTGTTGTCAGGACCAGGACCAAGGGAAGTCTTCCCAGCACGCCTCCAAAGCCTCCAAAGCCTCCAAAGCCTGCAAAGTCGGCCAAGAGTGTAGAACCGCGAGCACACTTCAAGTCAGCTTGCTCGAACCCCAGCTGACCTTCTCTACTGCGCCCCCTGCGGATGCTTATGCCGTAAGCCTGGTAACTCGAGCGCCGCCAGATCACTGGCGTCCTCCGCGCGCCTGATTCCTTCGTAAACCTCAAACCCGTTGTTCTGCCTTGGCGGCCGAACGATGGCATGCGCCTGTGCGCTGGTTTTTCGAGGAATCGTGGTCATGACTCCCCTACGTTTCACTACAGGACGGATACTTCCGGCTGCCTTGGTAATGCTGCTACCGATGCTATCGGCGCAGGCGGCTTCGCTTTCTCTGGATGATGCGCTGCAATTGGCTGAGCGTAATGCGCCTTCGCTTCAGGCACGCCAAGAGCAAGTGTCGGTGGCGCGTCACTTAGTCGTGCCAGCGGGTGAACTACCCGATCCGCGGCTTAACCTCGGGGTCCAGAATCTACCGATCGAGGGCAGCGATCGCTGGAGCACCAACCGAGACTTCATGACCATGCAAGTGGTCGGGCTTTCTCAAGAGGTGCCCAACCGCGACAAGCGCAACGCACGAGTCGAGACAGCACGGGCCACAGTCGAACGCGCTGATGCCGAAGCTGTCTTCGAGCGTTTGAAGGTGCGCGCGGCGACGGCGCAGGCTTGGGTAGCCGCCTACACGGTGCAACGCAAGCTGCAACAGTTCGATGAGTTCTATAAGGAAAGCCGCCTGCTGGCTTCCGCCGTGAGGGCTCGTCTAGCCGGCGGGGGGGGGGCGTCGGCCGATGCGCTTGCGCCGAGTCAGGAAGTAGCACAGCTGGATGAACAAAAGGACCTGCTAATGAGCCAGGCGGCCCAGGCAAGAGCGGCACTCAAGCGCTGGGTCGGACAGGACGTGGATGCACAAGCACCGGTGTTTCCGCAGTGGCCAGTGAAAGCGCCGGAATATCTGCACGCACTGCATGCGCACCCCGAACTGGCGGCCTACGGCGCCAAGGCCCGTGAAGCCGAAGCACAGGTTCATCAGGCGGTCGCCGAGAAAAAGTCGGATTGGGGCTGGCAATTGGATTACCAACGTCGTGGTCCGGACTTTAGCAACATGGTCAGCGTGCAAGTCAGTTTCCAGTTGCCGCTGTTCACAGGCTCTCGCCAAGACCCAACGATCGCTGCGCGGCAAGCTGAGGTGCGCCAGCTGGAAGACGAGCAAGAGGCTGCGCTGCGTGAACATACCGAGCGGTTGGAGTCAGATCTGGCGGAATACCAGCGCCTGCAACGGGCAGTGACCCGTAGCCGCGAGACCCTATTGCCCCTCGCCGAGGACCGGGTTCGCCTGGCACTGGCGGACTACCGGGCGGGAAAGTCGACATTGAGTGAGGTGCTTGCGGCACGACGCCAGCGGCTCGAGGCCCGGCTACAGGATATCGACCTGCAAGGGCAATTAGCCGCGACAGCGGCGCGCTTGCACTTCGCATATGGAGAGGTTCGGGCATGAGACCTATGTCGATAGGATTGATCGCAGCGCTCGCACTGGCCATAGGCGGTGGTGCGGGCTATTGGCTGGCTCAACAGTCCCAAAGTGGACCGGCGCCGACACCAGAACAACGCAAAGCGTTGTACTGGTATGACCCGATGTACCCTCAACAGCACTTCTCTGAGCCTGGTAAGTCACCTTTCATGGACATGCCATTGGTCGCCAAATATGCCGATGGCACACAGGATCAAGCAGCGCCTGCGGTACAGATCACCACGGGTATACAGCAGAACCTCGGCGTGCGGCTCGCGACAGTGGGCCAAGGCCGCCTCGAACGCACGCTGCAGGTCAGTGGTGTGCTGGCCTTCGACGAGCGAGATTTCAGTGTGCTGCAAGCACGGACCGCAGGATTTGTCGAACGCACCTATGGCCGAGCCACGGGCGATGTCGTGGCCAAGGGCGCACCGCTGGCCGATGTCTTGACCCCCGAATGGGCAGGATTGCAGGAGGAGTATCTGGCACTGCGGCGCTTGGGCGATGGCGAACTGCAGGCCGCAGCCCGTCAACGCTTATTGCTGGCCGGAATGCCTGCCGAGCTCATCGAGCGGGTCGCGCGCATTGGCAAGGTACAGAACCTTGTCACGCTGCTAGCACCAAGCGCCGGGGTGATCCAAACGCTGGACCTGCGTCCGGGCATGAGCTTGGCGCCAGGGGCTACCCTGGCGCGGATCAATGGTGTGGCCAACGTCTGGCTCGAAGCCGCAGTGCCGGAGGCGCAGGCCCAGGGCCTGCGCGAGGGGCAGGCAGTGCAGGCGCATTTACCCGCCTATCCAGGTGAAGCCGTGCCGGGAAAGCTGACCGCTTTGCTTGCAGACGCCAACCCGCAAAGCCGTACTTTGCGCCTGCGTATCGAGCTACCCAATCGCGACGGCCGGCTGCGACCGGGGATGTCCGCCCAGGTCGCCCTGCATCCAGCCGGGCAAACCGATACCACACTGCTAGTACCCGCCGAAGCAGTCATCCGCACCGGCAAACGTGATCTGGTGATGCTGGCCGAAGACCAAGGTCGTTTCCGCCCAGTGGAAGTGGTGCTGGGTCAGGAGAGCGGCGGCCAGGTTGCCGTGCTGCAAGGGCTGCAGTCAGGCCAGCGGGTGGTGACATCGGGTCAGTTCCTCATCGACTCCGAAGCCAGCCTAAAGGGCATTGAGGCCATGACCACGCAGGAATCCCCACCTGCACCAGCACTGCCCGCACTGCATGAGGCAGACGGACGCATCGTGCAAATCGAGGGCAATCAGCTGACGATCGCTCACGGTCCCTTCCTCACCCTGGGCATGCCTGGCATGACCATGACCTTCCCCGTGTCTGATCCAACGCTGATTGTCGGGCTGAAGTTGGGCCAACGTATTCGCTTCGGAGTCCGCGAGCGGGATGAGGGCATGGTGATCGAGCAGATCAATGCGCTGGAGAGTCAACCATGATCGCGAAACTGATTCGCTGGTCGGTGGGCAACCGAGTGCTGGTGCTGCTCGCCACACTGTTCCTGGTGGCCTGGGGCGTGTTCTCGCTGCGCAGCCTGCCGATCGATGCACTGCCGGACCTGTCGGACGTGCAAGTGATCATCCGTACCTCCTATCCAGGTCAGGCGCCACAGATCGTCGAAAACCAGGTCACCTACCCGCTGACAACCACCATGCTCTCGGTACCGGGGGCCAAGACTGTGCGCGGCTTCTCGGCCTTCGGTGACAGCTTTGTCTACGTGCTGTTCGAGGATGGCACCGACCTGTACTGGGCACGCTCGCGGGTACTGGAGTACCTGAGCCAGGTGCAGTCGCGCTTGCCGGCGTCGGCAAAGCCGGTGCTCGGGCCGGACGCCACCGGCGTGGGTTGGATCTATCAGTACGCGTTGGTCGACCGCAGTGGTGGGCATGACTTGGCGCAATTGCGCAGCCTGCAAGACTGGTTCCTGCGCTTCGAACTCAAGACCTTGCCGGATGTCGCTGAAGTGGCGAGCATCGGCGGGATGGTCAAGCAGTATCAGGTGGTGCTTGATCCGCTGCGGATGGCCAGCCTGGGCATCACCCAAGAGGAGGTGTCGGACGCTATTGGAAAGGCCAACCAGGAAACCGGTGGCGGCGTGCTGGAACAAGGCGAAGCCGAGTTCATGGTGCGGGCGTCAGGGTACCTGAAGACGTTGAACGACTTCCGCGCCATTCCCCTGCGCCTGGCCACCAACGGTGCGCCGGTGACACTCGGCGATGTCGCCACGGTGCAACTTGGCCCAGAAGCGCGTCGGGGTATCGGTGAGCTGGATGGTCAGGGCGAGGCCGTTGGCGGTGTGGTGATTCTGCGCAGTGGCAAAAACGCCAGGGAGGCCATTGCCCACGTCAAGGACAAGCTTGAAGCGCTGAAAAAGAGCCTGCCCAAGGGCGTGGAGATTGTCACGACCTATGATCGCAGCCAACTGATAGATCGCGCAGTGGACAACCTCAGCCACAAGCTGATCGAAGAATTTATCGTGGTCGCGCTGGTGTGTGCGGCGTTTCTCTGGCACCTGCGCTCGTCGCTGGTGGCAATCGTCTCGCTACCGGTAGGGGTACTGATCGCTCTGATTGTCATGCGCCATCAAGGCATCAACGCCAACATCATGTCGCTTGGCGGTATCGCAATCGCCATCGGTGCGATGGTCGATGCTGCCGTGGTGATGATCGAGAACGCGCACAAGCGAGTCGAAGCCTGGCATGCACGCAACCCGGGGATGTCGCTGCGCGGCGAGCAGCACTGGAACGTGATGACCGAGGCGGCGGTCGAGGTGGGGCCGGCGCTGTTCTTCAGCCTGATGATCATTACTTTGTCGTTCATACCGGTGTTCACCTTGCAGGCCCAGGAGGGACGACTGTTCGCTCCCTTGGCGTTCACCAAGACCTACGCCATGGCAGCCGCGGCAGGGCTGGCGGTGACCCTGGTACCCGTGCTGATGGGCTACTGGATTCGCGGCCCTCTGCCAGCAGAGGAACGTAACCCACTCAACCGCGGCCTGATCCGTCTGTATCGGCCTGCGTTGGAAGTGGTGCTGCGCTGGCCCTGGATGACACTGGTTGGCGCGCTGGCGATCTTGTTCAGCAGCCTGTGGCCATTGAGCCAGCTGGGTGGGGAATTCCTACCACCGCTGGACGAAGGTGACCTGCTGTACATGCCCTCGGCCCTGCCAGGCCTGTCGGCGCAAAAGGCCTCGGAGCTGTTGCAACGCACCGACCGGCTGATCCGTACCGTGCCCGAGGTCGCCAGCGTGTTCGGCAAGGCTGGCCGAGCCGAATCAGCGACCGACCCGGCGCCGCTGGAGATGTTCGAAACCATCGTGCGGCTCAAGCCGAAAGATCAGTGGCGTCCGGGCATGACCACCGAAAAGCTGATCGAGGAATTCGACCGTACGGTGCGGATACCGGGCCTGACCAACATCTGGATTCCACCGATCCGTAATCGTATCGACATGCTGGCCACCGGCATCAAGAGCCCGATCGGCGTGAAAGTGGCGGGCAGCGACCTGACGCAGATCGACCGCACGACCCAAGCCATCGAGCGAGCCGCCAAAACCGTGCCCGGTGTGACCTCGGCACTGGCCGAACGTTTGACCGGCGGCCGTTACATCGATCTTGACATCGATCGCCAGACTGCATCTCGATATGGCCTGAACATTGCCGACGTGCAGTCCATCGTTGCCGGTGCCATTGGTGGCGAGACCATCGGCGAGACGGTCGAGGGCCTGGCGCGCTACCCGATCAGCGTGCGCTACCCCCGCGAATGGCGCGACTCGGTCGAAGCCTTGCGCCAACTGCCGATCTACACCGCGCAAGGCGGCCAGATCACTCTCGGCACCGTGGCCCATGTGCGCATCACGGAAGGTCCTCCGATGCTCAAGAGCGAGAATGCCCGCCCATCCGGTTGGGTATACATCGACGTGCGAGGTCGTGATCTGTCCTCTGTGGTCGCCGACCTGCGCCAGGTGGCGAGTCGCGAGGTGAAGCTCGATCCTGGCATGAGCCTGAGCTATTCCGGCCAGTTCGAGTACCTGGAGCGCGCCAACGCACGTCTGGCCTGGGTGATACCGGCGACACTGGTGATCATCTTCGTGCTGCTCTATCTGACATTCGGTCGCCTCAGCGAGGCGCTACTGATCATGGGCACTTTACCTTTTGCCCTTACCGGCGGCGTGTGGCTGCTGTACCTGATGGGCTTCAATTTGTCGGTGGCCACCGGCGTGGGCTTTATCGCCCTGGCTGGGGTCGCGGCGGAGTTCGGGGTGATTATGCTCATCTACCTGAACAACGCATGGACCGAGCGACAGTCCAATAGTGAGCGCACGCAACTGGCGCTACTGGAAGCGATCCGTGAGGGTGCGGTGCAACGCATCAGACCCAAGGCGATGACTGTGGCGGTGATCGTCGCAGGCCTGCTGCCAATTCTCTGGAGTGATGGTACCGGCAGCGAAGTAATGAGTCGCATCGCCGTGCCCATGGTGGGCGGCATGCTCTCTGCCCCCTTGCTCTCTCTGTTCGTTATCCCGGCGGCGTATTGGTTAGTCCGGCGCCGTAATCTCGCAGTAACTAATAATTCCAAACTAGGAGAAACCCGATGAAAAACGTCTATCTCGGCGCTGTACTGATGTTGGCTTTCGCGACTGGTGCACAGGCCCAGGACAGCATGGCAGGCATGAAGGACATGCAGATGAAGGCCGAGCAAGCGGCACTGGTCGCCCACGCGGAGGGTACGATCAAAACCATCGATCTCGATCAGGGCAAGGTCCTCTTGGCACACGGACCAGTGGTCGCGTTGAAATGGCCAGCGATGACCATGGGGTTCAAGGCGACCGCGCAGCAGCTTGAAGGACTGAAGGTGGGGGACAAGGTGGCGTTCGACTTCCGGATGGAGGGCAGTGCGGCAACGATTGTTGAAATCCGGAAAGAGTAAGCAACCTACTCTCATGGAGGGGCCGTAGGACAATCGAGGCAGCTCCTAGGCAACACTTTGGGGGTTGCCACAATTAAGACCGCTTTGCTCAGGTACGGCTCTATCCAAGGACCCGCTTCGCAGGAGCTGCCTGGCGGCGGTGAGCGACAAAAATGAACTTTCAAGCCGGATGCAGTAGATCGATCTGATTGACCACTACAGCGGTAACACCGCGTTCCAAGAGCGTGCCCGACGATTGCGAGTCCGCCTGGAGAGGTGAGGCCCAGGTGGGGAGTGCTTGCTCCCCCTAACCACCGCGCTCATCTCACCGCACTCACCTTGATTGATTTGCCCAAGCATGATGAAACAGAAAAACGCGCAAGGTAAATGATCTTAGATTGGATCAGGTCCATCTTCGAAACCGTGGAAAGTTATCTCTGCGGGTTCAGTTTCACGTTGCCATCCGAACACATACTGCCACTGATGTTCACCCTGCTGCCGGTCGGCTACCAGCAGAAGCGTCCAACCCGCAGTGAGCAGCTGGTTGGCATTCATCTCACTTCGAGTGCTGATTAGCCGGGTAGTCTTGTCGATATTCATTGACTGTTCCCCTCCCCTGATACCAATGATGAAATTGCTCGGCAATGCTTCGAGCCGAGCGGTTTCTAAGGCGTCCGTTGCCGGTTTGTCGGAGGCAGAGGGCGAGATAGGAATTGCTCATTCAAACCCCGGCTAAACGCGTTATAGGCCCAGCGCACGAACTGTTCGAGTAACCGCTCATTTTCCATTCGCAAACGCTGGTTTTCCCCTTCCAGTCGGGCGATGCGATCGGCGGCCGCTTGCAGCTCAGGGGTGGCAGCTTTCTTCGACACAGGCGATTCCATGAGTGCCTGCTTGCGTAGAGTGAAGGCGTGCCGAATCCGCTCGTGCTTGTGCAAAGCTTGCCGCGTATAGGTACTTCGCAAATGCCGGGAGACTGCAACGATGAGCAAATCCCAGGTCAACTTCCCGGCCCATCCGTCCAAGATCGATACAACCTGCTCAATTGCGGAGGGAGTGAGATTTCTTGAGCGGCTCATCCTTTTTCCTCTTCCGAAGCAAGCCTAGGGCGCAGATAGGTGCCTGTGTCCTGTCCGATCTCACTCTGTAGCACCTGGACAGAGCCCACTAACTGCTGCAGCTTCGATGCAGGCACGACACCACTGGGCCTGATCACAGCACCAATTGGAACGTCAGGATCGTCCAGGATTGCGCATAAGTCGTTCAGCCTTTTTAACGTCAGCGTCTGATGCTCAACCCAACGGTTGGCACCAAACTGCTCCTCGCCCAGCGCCTTGAGCGCCTTCTGCAATAGTGATTCCGTTTCTTGACGATGTTTTCGTAAGGCGCGTTCTCGAACAGGATCACCTTTTATACAGAGGTGCTCGTCGCAATTTGAACAGTCGCGATGTAGCTGACAGGGCAGCATCGAAAAATCATGCACGCAGTAGCCTAGATCAGTGGTGTGCGCAGTTAGAATTTTAAGCTCGGCAAATTGATCCCGACTGATCAAACTACTCTGAGGAATACTTGCAACGTAGCCAGCTGACTTCTCTGGGTTACCTAGGGCCTCCCTAGCCAAAGCAAGAATGTCCCGATCAGATTGATGGTCGTAGCATTTGTTCTGTGTGATCTTTGCCCGACCGCTCCACTTAGCAACATCAAGTTGTGAAAGCCCTCCCATCTGAGCCACCGTGTTCAGGTAGTGCCGAAACTGATGCGTAGTAATTTGCATCTTACCCCCGTCTTTTTCGGAAAAACCAAACCTATCAAAGATGTTGGTCACTGACGGGGTGCCGGTTAGCTGAGCTTGAATGTAGCCTGTGTCTGGCAATACAATCACAGCTCGATAGGTCATAATGTTATTCAGCTCGTTTTTTCGAACCAAACACAAAGCATCGCTGTACTTAAAATTACGTTTCTTATCCACATATGGGAAACCCTTTGGCTTGAGCTCAAGTATTGACCTTTCCACATCTCGAAAGGCGTACCTGGGTGCGTCCTTATGTTTTGGGTCGTACGGAATAACCTCAGGTATATTGTGCTTTCTGCACCAGTCCCCGCCACGCCTAGTTTCATCACTACTCAAGGGAGAATCTAGAAAAACAACCCTACTGACTTGTTTTGCCGACAACAGATGGCTGTTGCGTAGTTCTTCAAGCTCGGGAGGCAGAAACAATCGATCTGGGTTAAACTCGTACCATATAGCAATCTCCCTTGCAGGCTCTGACAAAGCCCTCAGCTTTTCTACAGCATCACGCACCACACTGGCCATCGATTGAACCACCCATTTCACTTGTGGTTTTCCTCCCTTCGAAGGAAACCAGCGAAGACCGTACAGAAACTGATCACTCTTAGCGTCGAACTCTTCAACTTCACAATTAATTGATATCGAAAGCACCTCATTGATACGACTGGGTGCAGAAGCTAAGACGGCACAAATACTGGACGTAAAAACGTCGCCCGGCTGCCGGGCGGCCCCAAAAATTTCAGCGATCGCTGATAGAGACTCCGGCGAGGGCAACCGAGCACGTCGGGTCGAATCAAATTCAGGCCCTACACTACGTTGAATGTTTTTTGGGGATTTGAGAGGATTTCGCCATGGGGCGGGCAACAAGCAATGTTGTTGTCGTACCAGAAAATTGGAAATCCTTTTAAGCTCCTCTGCAGCCATAAAAGCTGAGGCGATCTGATAGCGCTCATTGAGGATTGAGCAGGCCCTATTAAAATGTAAAATGGAGGCTTTGACCGGCGTGATACATTCTTCTGTTTCCTCTAGGGCCATTGCCAGCGCCCGTAGAGCTGCCAGCCGTGAGCTTACAGTAGTGTAAGCAACCATCGAGTAGTCGTAAC
The DNA here is from genome assembly GCF_903166565.1 of Pseudomonas sp. Marseille-P9899. Classification (NCBI taxonomy): domain Bacteria; kingdom Pseudomonadati; phylum Pseudomonadota; class Gammaproteobacteria; order Pseudomonadales; family Pseudomonadaceae; genus Pseudomonas; species Pseudomonas sp. Marseille-P9899. The sequence goes on along the minus strand of NZ_CAESCG010000007.1, from coordinate 350,293 downwards.
TACAATAAGCTTTGGCAAAGTCCTTGTAAGGTTGACTGAAGCTATCAGAATCTTTGAATCCCTTCACGCTCGGGAAGCCGCGAAAAATTATTCGAGATCGAGTGTTCCGTCTTTTCAGCCTCACATAATCAGAGACGTCCCACGCATCACTTTCAAAGTCCAGATCGTCGCCAAAAACCTTGATTTTTTTTGCCAACGAAATAAAATCTTGCAGATTTTCTTCCATTGTTTGATCTTTTAGCGACTTAAACACAAAAACATTTTCATTCATCGATCTGTTTCCTTCTTTCACGGCAGAGCTGGACAACTTGAGCTACGGCGAGCGCCGTGCGGTCATTGATCGATGAAATACGCTCATCAGAAAAGCGCTTTTTATCCTCTAAGAGAAACTCCAGGACAGCTTCATGAGGTCCGTCCAACCAAGGCTGAAAACACTGGCAGGTGTAACAAGCAAGGGGGGCGTTTAACCCACAGAAGCTATAACTACCGCAAGACCCCATAGGCCGTGCAATTTGGTCTATTCGCAAATCGACAATTCGACTAGATGAATCCGAGCCGCGAACTGCTTGAGATTCATGATCAACCAATTTACCTTTGAATGCCTGAGCTAAAGGAGCCATGTGCAGAGCGGTTGCTTTATCTATGCGTACTGCAAGCTCGGGAGTTGCCGCAACATATACAGCAGCAGTATCTGTTCTCGTATGATCGAGCAGTTCCGCTATCACGTGAACCCCATGCCCTTCTCGCGCAACATTTGTACCCATGGTTCTGCGAAACCGTATTGCACATAAATTAATAGCTTTCCCTGTGCGCTCAGAGCAGACAGAAAGATGTTCTAGGGACCTGACTAAAAACTTGCTAATGCTTTCGCTAGTACGATGAAACTTGCTCCACTCGGGCAGATTCTGATCCAACCCCGAACGCAGGTTCGCAGGTATAGGAAATAAAGGTGCCTGTGAAGGGTCAGCTAGAACACTGACAAATTCCGACCTTACATTCATTGCGTAACGAAATATCAGGCAGCCTAGTTGATTTATCAAAACCCTTGGCTTTAACTCTTGCCGAATTAATGCGTTTTGTTGCTTTGCTCTAGGAACATAGATCAAGTATGACTCAGTTCCGTCACCCGCCACAGAACGTACAACGTCGCAAACCTTCATCGCCGCAATCTGGATAGGACGTGCCCCCAGAACAACAAACAACCAGGACAGAGTATGCGCCTCTTCGGTCAGCAATCCCGCTCCGTAAGCATCAATAAGCGCGCCCTGAATACCCTCTTGTTCAATTTCAGTAAAGGGTCCTAAATCTTGGTCCCAGGTCAAAACGGCCCCGCCAAGCTCTCGACGCCGTAATTTTTTATGATCAAGGACGTAAATAATATCTTCGTTCACCCCCGGAAGCCCTAATGCGTGCCATCGGCGCAATAAAGAGAAAAGGTTTCTGGTACTGAAATCTTCCGCATCACAAAACTTCAGAATAGTAATTTGAGATATCTCATCTAACGGTGCTCTATGATTCTTTTGTACCCGCATCGCAAAGTTTTTCAGAGCACGAAAGTGCCCCAAGAATGTTGACGGCGCCCGATTCTCGACGAACCAAATTAACGTCAGACGGAACGAATTCATAAACAACGGAGTAAAGTTTAATGTAGAAAAATCCATTAAAATTGAATAAAGGCCATCTTGGTAAGACCAAAGCGATTGTCGAGGGTCTAGATCAACGCCCCCTTTAGTCCGAATCTGCGAAGGCAGGGGCGGAAATGGAAGTTCTTCACCTTTAGTCGGCGGTTTCTTGTTTTGACTTTTTCTCATCTGAGCCTCCGGCCATGCTAATTCTGCCTTGCATTTCCAATGAAACTTCAGTTGCTTTTTTTCTAATGTGACGCTGATTGTAAACCTTCGCCATTCCAGACGTTTCAGACCACCCCATCATCCGAGAGCGTATTTTTTGCTCTAACTCAGGTGAAACCCCATGTTTATCTACAGCATCAGAAAACAGCTCATTCCAGGTGTGTCGGAGAGTATGCGGGGATAGATCGTCGGGTAGGAGTTCACAATTTAGGCGCAAGGTTTTGAAAATCTTGTTCAAACACGCAAGGCTCATAGGTCTTCCAGTTCCCATCGCTCCCCATAAGAACTCATGCCGCTGTGCCCCCGGAATCATCCTTCGGTCTGACATGATGTAGTTCCGGGTCAATCCCGCCAGTTCAGGATCAAGTGCCAATAACCGTGACGAGGTTTTCGTACAAGGTTGGCGCCGCCGAGGATCAGCGGGATCATCTGATCGTCTGGCAATGAACACCTCATTACTTTGAAAGTTAATATCTGAAATCTTTATCCCGAGCAGCTCGCCTCTGCGAACCCCTAGCGAGAGTAGCCAGCGAAAAATTAGATAGTTCCTCTGCCGAACGTGGGCTCCCCCCCAAGGATTCGCCTCGAAATCTGGCGCAACATGCCGCTGCATCAACTTCAAGTCGCTTTCACTCAAACCTGCTTTCGAACCACTTCCTAGATAATGCCGACCTGATGGGATTCGTGCCTGCACAGACTCCAAGACCAGCACTTTGAGTTTTTCTAACGGTAGAAAATTTGGACTGCCCGCACCAATGGCCATCAAGTGAGTGGTAGCAAGCCAACCCAGATAGCGTTTTATGTAATACAATCTGATTGAAACAGTGCTCACGCTGACTTGAGGACTTGACTTCTCTACAGCATTTACTTTCCCGCCGGGCATTGCACCTAGCGATTTTGCTACTTCACCAGCTGGAAACTTACAGCGCCGAGCGACAAGCTCAATTTCACCGACTGTTAGAAAGGCACCACCATATAGCCGCTCGACCAAATCAATTTCCAACTCATCAAGCACATTCAACAAAACCATTATTGACTGCAGTGCTTGCTGGATTGTGCTGACTGACAAATTCACTGCGCGCAACTCTGTCAGCACCCACAAAGTTACCTTATGGATCGGCAGACCACTCTGTCGATCACACAGTATCGGGAGGCGCTCGCCACTCTCCAATCGCACCAGCTTGATCGCATAGTGAGCCATTGTTTACTTTTCCGATAGGTAAGCGCTAAGAACGCTAGCTCACCATCGGCTTCGACGCCAGTAAAAACTTAAGCCTCTAATATCTATAAGAAAAATAAATTTATGTTTACAGATAAAGAGAAGTCATCCTTTCTGCATCTTCAACGACCTGGCGGTGATCAGCCATTACCTGCTGGAGGCCGGCCGGGTCCACCGGGTGCTGATCTTCGACTGCGACGTGCACCAGGGCGACGGCACCGCGCGGATTCTCGAACACACCCCAGACGCCATCACCGTGTCGCTGCACTGCGAACAGAACTTCCCCGCGCGCAAGGCCCGCAGCGACTGGGACATTCCCCTGCCCCGCGGCATGGGCGACGCCGATTACCTGAAGGTGGTGGACGATGCGCTGAACTACCTGCTGCCGCTCTACCAGCCGGACCTGGTGCTCTACGACGCCGGCGTCGACGTGCACAAGGACGATGCCCTCGGCTACCTGCAACTCACCGACGAAGGCCTGGCCGCGCGGGATACCTGCGTGCTGCGCCACTGCCTGGGCCGCGATATCCCGGTGGTGGGCGTGATCGGCGGCTGCTACAGCAAGGACCGCGAAGCCCTCGCCCGTCGCCACGGCATCCTCCATCACAGCGCGCAACGGGTGCTGGATTACCCACAATGACTGTGGAACCGCTTGTGGATAACCTGAGCGAAAGCCCGTTTGGTCCTTTGAAACCGGGCACGCGCGGCACTTGATCGTTTTTTGTACAGTGCCGCCGGTAACCCACCTCGGGTAGAATGGCCGGCTCTTTTATCCCCAGCCTGCCGCCACCATGACCGATACCCCCGCCACTCACCCCGCCCACGTTGCCATTATCGGCGGCGGCCCCGCCGGCCTGATGGCGGCGGAAGTCCTCAGTCTGGCCGGGGTTCGGGTCGATCTGTACGACGCCATGCCCTCGGTGGGGCGCAAGTTTCTCCTGGCCGGCGTCGGCGGCATGAACATCACCCATTCCGAGCCCTACCCCGCCTTTATCTCCCGCTACGCCGAGCGTCGCGAAGATATCGCCGCGCTGCTGCAAGGCTTCGACGCCGATGCGCTGCGCGCCTGGATTCACGGCCTGGGCATCGACACCTTCGTCGGCACCTCGGGGCGGGTTTTCCCCACCGACATGAAAGCCGCGCCCCTGCTGCGCGCCTGGCTCAAGCGCCTGCGCGACGCCGGCGTAGTTATCCACACCCGCCATCGCTGGTTGGGCTGGAATGACGATGGCGCGCTGCGGATCGGTTATCCACAGGGCGAACTGGCGGTAAAACCCGACGCAGCCATCCTCGCCCTCGGCGGCGGCAGTTGGGCGCGGCTGGGGTCGGATGGCGTCTGGTTGCCGCTGCTGGCTGGGCGGGGTGTGGATATCTCGCCTTTGCAGCCGGCCAACAGCGGTTTCGAAGTGGCGACCTGGAGCGACTTGCTGAAACAGAAATTCGCCGGCGCCCCGTTGAAGAACATCGCCCTCAGCCTGCCCGGCCAGGCGCCGCGCCTGGGTGAATTCGTGCTGACCGAAGGCGGCGTCGAAGGCAGCCTGGTATATGCCTGGTCGGCGCAGGTACGCGAAACCATCAACCGCGACGGCAGCGCCACCCTGCTGCTGGACCTGCTGCCGAACAAGCCTGTGGATAAAATCGCCGCTGCGCTGAGCAAGCCGCGTGGATCGCGCTCCATGGCCAAGCACCTGCACGGCCAGTTGGGTCTGGACGGCGTGAAAGCGGCGCTGCTGCGGGAGTTGACCGGACCTGAGGTGTTCGCTGACCCGCAACGGCTGGCGGCGGCGATCAAGGCGTTGCCCATAGTGGTCGTGCGGCCACGGCCGCTGGATGAGGCGATCAGCAGTGCTGGCGGGGTGAAGTTCGAAGCACTGGATCAGGGCTTGATGCTGAAGCAGGTGCCGGGCGTGTTCTGTGCCGGCGAGATGCTGGACTGGGAGGCGCCGACAGGGGGGTATTTGCTGACGGCGTGTTTTGCCAGTGGGCGGGTGGCGGGTTGGGTGTGCTGGGGTGGCTGGAAAACCGGTGATTTTCGATTGATTGTTCCGGCCTCATCACGGGCAAGACGCGATGAGGCCTGAACGAACTAAGGCTTACGCTTCTTGGGCCCGGTATTGAACGCCGGCACCTTGCGTACCGCCTTCGCCGGCACCGGCGCATCGCCGCTGTCGGTCCAGCGCCCGAGGCTGCCTTTCGCGCCGCTCTGCTTGGGCTTCTTCGGCTTCTTCGGCTTTTTCAGGATCTGCCCGCTGGCATCCGTCTCCGGTACCCGGTGATCCGGCTCGAAATCCGGCTGCATATGACGCGGCAAGGTCTTGCGGGTCAGGGTTTCGATCGCCGAAAGCAGTTGCACTTCATCAGCGCAGACCAGGGAAAGCGCTTCGCCGGTATTACCCTTGCGGCCAGTCCGCCCGATGCGGTGGATGTAATCCTCGGCCACGATCGGCAAATCGAAGTTCACCACCAGCGGCAGGTCATCGATATCCAGGCCCCGCGCCGCGACGTCGGTGGCGACCAGAATCTGGGTTTCCCGCGCCTTGAAACTGTCCAGCGCGCGCTGGCGGGTTGCCTGCGGGCGATCACCGTGGATGCCGTCGGCATTGATGCCCAGGCCGACCAGACGCTCAACCAGTTGGTCCACACCGTTACGGGTCTTGGCGAACACTAGCACCTGGCTCCAGCGCTGCTTGCGCAGCAGGTGGCAAAACAGCTCGGTCTTGCGCTTTTTATCCACAGGCACGATCCACTGCTTCACCGTGCTCGCCGCGACGTTGCGCGGGCTGACTTCGATGCTCAGCGGGTCGTTGAGCATCTGCCCGGCCATCAGGCGGATTTCGTCGGAGAAGGTGGCGGAGAACAGCAGGGTCTGACGCTTGGCCGGTAGTGCGGCGTAGATCGAACGCAGCTCTTCGGCGAAACCTAAGTCCAGCATGCGGTCGGCTTCGTCCAGCACCAGCGCCTGGAGCTGGTTGAACTTCACCGCGTTCTGGCGGAACAGGTCGAGCAGGCGGCCGGGTGTCGCCACCAGCAGGTCGATGCCCTTGCGCAGTTTCATCATCTGCGGGTTGATGCTGACGCCGCCGTACACCGCGTAGGTGCGCAGCGGCAGGTGCTCGGCGTATTCGCTGATGTTGGCGTGAACCTGCTCAGCCAGTTCGCGGGTCGGCACCAGCACCAAAGCGCGGACCGAGTTGCTGGCGACCTGGGCGCCTTCCATCGTCAGGCGCTGCAGCAGCGGCAGGGCAAAACCGGCGGTCTTGCCGGTGCCGGTCTGGGCCGCGGCCATCAGGTCGCGACCGGCCAGTACGGCGGGGATGGCCTCGGCCTGAACCGGTGTCGGGGTGTTGTAGTTCAGGCCTTCGAGGGCGCGCAGCAGCGGTTCGATCAGGCCGAGTTTGGCGAATGTCATGGAAATACCGTCAGGGGATTCGTGCAATGGCGCGAAGTTTACCCTGTTCGGCCCCGGATCACCGAGTTCCGGACATCTCGCCCTTCAGCACCTCGGGTACGGGCGGCGTCACCGGCGTCTTGCGCCACTGCGGAATGCCGATCAGCACCACCGCGCCGATGATCACCGCCATCGCCAGGCATTCCTCGGCGCCGATCTGCTCGCCGGCAAAGGCGATGCCCAGCAGCACCGCCACCGCGGGGTTGACGTAGGCGTAGCTGGTGGCCGCCGCCGGGCGCACATGCTTGAGCAGGTACATGTAGGCGCTGAAGGCCAGGATTGAGCCGAACACCACCAGATAGGCCAGCGCGCCCCAACCAGCGGCGGTGGGCATCTGGGTCATGCGTTCACCGCTGAACGCACTCGCCACCAGCAAGGCCACGCCGCCCACCAGCATTTCCGCGGCACTGGCCATCGGACCTTGGGGCAGCGGCAGGCTCTTGCTCCACACCGAGCCGAACGCCCAGGACGCCGCCGCGAACAGGATCAGCGCCGCACCCAGCGGACTGGCCTGCAGGTTGGAACCGAGGTTGAGCAAGCCGATACCGAGCAGCCCGAGAAAGATCCCGCCCCATTCCAGACGGGTATTGCGATGCCCGAAGAACAGTCCGAACAACAGGGTAAACAGTGGCACCGTGGCCACCGCCAGCGCCGCGACACCGGAAGCGACGCCCGCGTGCTCGGCCACCGTCACCCCGCCGTTGCCGCAACTGAGCAAAAGCACGCCGATCATCCCCGCCGCCTTCCACTGTTGCCAGGTCGGCGCCGGAACCCCGCGCCAGCGCAGGAAACCGTAGAGCAGCGCCCCCGCCACCACGAAGCGCACACCCGCCATCAGCATCGGCGGCCACGACTCGACACCGATGCGAATGGCCAGGTAGGTAGACCCCCAGACCAGATAGAGGGCAAGGAACGCACCGATCAATAACCAGGGAAAACGACGGGAGGCAGGCATGGGGGGCTCGAATTTGAGTTGTTGTGGCGTTAGTTTAGAAAGCTTAACCGGCAAAATTAAGTTTCAAAAAACGCTTATCGAGCACCTGGACTTTCGAAAAAACGGATCTTTCAGGTGTTTCCCTTTGTTTTCACAAGGCCCTTTGCAGACCCCATGGACAAGTACGATCGCATGCTCCTCGCCGCCCTCCTGGAAAACGGCCGCGCCTCGTTCGCGCAACTGGCGCGCACGGTCAATCTCTCGGCTCCGGCGGTGGCCGAGCGGGTGGCGAAGCTGGAAGCCAGCGGGGTGATTACCGGTTATCAGGCCAAGGTCGACATGAGCAAGATCGGCCTGCCGATCCAGTGCGTGATCGAGCTGCGCCTGGCCAGCCACGGCAATCAGCAGGCGTATGAAGCGCTGACGCAGATTCCGCAGCTCACCGAATGCCACCGGGTCACCGGCGATCCCTGCGTGATCATGCAGGCGGCGGTGGGCTCGATGCCGGAGCTGGAAGAGCTGATCAACCGCGTGGCGCAGTTCGGTTTCAGCAAGACCTCGATCATCCTCTCCAGCGCCGTCGAGCGGCGGGTGCCGCTGGGGCAACTGGAGAAAAAGGCTTAGCGGTATTTGCTCAAGGCGTCGCGGATTTTTGCGGCGGGGACCTTCTGCAGGCGGCACAGGAATGAGTGGGACAGCTCCTGCACACCGTGGGTCTGGCGCAGTTCGCCGACCAGATGCTGCAGCAGGTTGGCGGCCATCTCGGCGTCGGCCATGGCCCGGTGCGCGGTGCCGGTGTCCGGCAGGCCGGCCCAACGGGTCAGGGTGCCGAGCTTGTGGTTCGGCGCTGCGGGCAGCAGGCGCCGCGACAACAGCAGCGAACAGGCGAACGACTGGTTGCGGCTACGACCGATGCGGCTCAGTTCGTAGTCCCAGAATTTCTGGTCGAAAGCGGCGTTGTGCGCCAGCAGCGGCGTGTCGCCAACGAATTCGGCGACTTCGTTCATCACCTGATTGACCGGCGGGGCGCTGCGCAGCATTGCCGTGTTGATGCCAGTCAGCGCCGCAACGAAGGCCGGCACCGGCACGCCAGCATTCATCAGGCTCTGGTAGCGCTCGACGATGCGCCCCTGCTCCAGCATGACCACCGCCACCTCGGTGGCGCGGCAGCTCGCGCCGGGGGTGATGCCGGTGGTTTCAAAGTCGATGACAGCGATACGTTCCACGAAAAAACCTCAATGCTTGAGCAAAAGCGCGCCGTCGATGGGCACATAGCGACTGGCGGCGCGGATCAGCGAATTCGCGGTCAGCCCCGGCACGCCGTAGGCCACGGCCTCGACGCCATGGCGCTGAATGATGCGCTCCAGCAGCAGGTCGAAATCGCCGTCGCCGGACGCCAGCACCACCTGATCGACCCGGGCGGCGGCGTCCACCACATCCAGGGTGATGCCCACGTCCCAGTCGCCCTTGGCCGAGCCATCGCTGCGCTGGATATAAGGCTTGAGCTTGACGGTAAAACCGAGGTTGCGAAGGATCTGCTGGAATTGCTGCTGCTTGCTGTCGCCACGGTCGATGGCGTAGGCGAAGGCCTCGACGATCTCGCCATCACGGCTGACGTCGGCCCAGAAGGCGGCGTAGTTGAAATGACAACCATAGGCCTGGCGGACGGTGTAGTAGAGGTTCTGGACATCGACGAACAGCGCGATTTTCTTCACTTCCACCTCCTTTCACACCGGGTTTGAGCCAACAAAGGCGCCCAGTATGCCAGCCCGGAGGCGTATCCGTTAGTTGATCGCAAGAACCCTGTGGGAGCGAGCTTGCTCGCGAAGGACTGCAAAGCAGTCCCCAGCAGATGTCCAGGGATGGGGCGCGTTGCGCCCCTTCGCGACGGTTCGGCGCACCGACAAGCTCCCACAGTTTCTCGTTCGGCTGGATCAGACGTAATCGTCGTCGGAGAAGAAGCCGCCACCGTCGTCGTTGTAACCGGTGTCGGTGAAGCCCGCGTCGTTGCCGTTATCGGCGGTATAGCGCTGGTTGTCATCATTCCAGCCGCCGTGATCACTGGTCGGTGCCGGCTCTTCCTTGATGACTTCGACAATTTCTTCCGGCTGCGAATTGTGGTGGAACAGGCTGCTGATGCCTTGCGCCAGCATCACGCCACCGGCCACGCCGGCCGCAGTCTGCAACGCACCGCCGAGGAAGCTGCTGGCACCACTGCGGGCCGGGGCCGCCTGGGGCGCTGGCGCAGGTGGCGCGCCCCAGTTGGATTGCGCAGCCACACCTCCACCGCTGCCAGGGCCATCACGCCAGCCGCCGCCGCTCGATGGCGCCGGGGTCGGCGCAGCCGCAGGCTGGCTCGGCGCCGGACGGCTACCGGAACCGAAAATGCTCGACAGGAAACCACCACTGCTCTGCTGCGCCGGCGCACTCGCGGCGGCGGCGGCCTGGGCCTTTGCCTCGGCCAATTCGGTCTGCAACTGCCGGTTCTGCTCGTCGAGGCGCTTGATCGCGGCCTCCTGGACCAGAATCGCCTGGGCCATGTAGTACGGCGCGACCGCATGTTGCTGAACAAGGCCCGCGATATGGGCCTGTGCCTGGGCATCCCGCGGTGCGCCTTCGGCTTCGGCCTGGCGCAGCCTGGCGAACAGCCCATCGATCAGGGTTTGTTCTTCGTGATTCATGACGCGACCTCTCTAGTACGGTTGCAGTGAACATGCGGACAAGCATCGCCAATTCAATGCGACACCGGCATGAAACTTTGTTCAGATTCGGCCCCTGCGCTAAAGTGGCCGCTTGCTTTGGACTTCGAAAACGACCCATGAATCCGCTCAGTGTTTTGCGTGACTCGCTGTATTTCTTCCGCCGCCACCTGATCAGCATCGCCGGCCTGTGCCTGCCGCTGGTGATCATCGAGGCGCTGTGCACTCAACTGCTCTACGGCCAGTTGGGCGATGACGCTTCGCCGGCCTACGGCCTGTTGGTCGGGTTGCTGTTCTACCCGCTGTACAGCGGCGCCCTGATCCTTTACCTCGACGCCCGCAGTGACGGCCACGAGCCGCTCAAGCGCAACCTGCTGGCCCGCGCCCTGCAGTTGTGGCCGTCTTTCGCCCTGCTGGTGCTGCTCAGCTCGCTGCTGATCATGGCGGGCATCTCGCTGTTCATCCTGCCCGGCATCTGGGTGATGACCAACCTGGTGTTCGCCGAGTACCTGCTGGTGCTGCAGGGCCGCGCGCCGATCGCCGCCATGCGCGAGAGCTTCCAGATGGTCAACGGCCACTTCTGGCGGATTCTGGTGTGCATGCTCGGGGTCATGGCGCCGCTGTGGCTGTTCAACGGCCTCACCCTGGCGCTGCTGCCCGAGCAGGTCAGCCCGGTGCTGGAGCTGCTGGTGAATGTGGTCAACAGCTTCGTGCAACTGTTCAGCACGGTGGTGCTGTTCCGCCTGTTCATGCTGATAAGCGAGTCCAGCCCGGCGCGTTCCTGAGCCCCGGGGCTATGCTCAATCGTCACTCCCGACCTTGCCGAGCCCGATGACCCGACTACTGCGCAACATCCTGCTGATACTGCTGTTGATTGCCGTCCTGCTATGGCTGCTGGCCTGGCAGGCGAGTTGGCGACCGGAGCCGGAAGAAGCGCTGCCGGTGGCCTGCACCGCTCCGGCCAAACCGCTGGCGCCGGGTCAGCAGCTCAAGGTGATGAGCTGGAACGTGCAGTACCTGGCGGGCAAGCGCTATGTGTTCTGGTATGACGAGGCCAAGGGCAGCGACCGCCGCCCTACCGAGCAGGACCTGGCCGTCAACCTCGATGAAGTGGCGCGGGTGATCCGCGCCGAGCAGCCGGACATCGTCCTGCTTCAGGAGCTGGACAACAACGCCAAGGCCAGCGACTACCAGGACCAGTTGGCGCTGCTGCGCGAACGCCTTGCTGATCTCTACCCTTGCGCCGTCCAGGCGTACCAGTGGAAAGCCGAATTCGTCCCCGACTGGCATATCGCCGGCAGCGTCGGCCGCACCCTCGCCACCCTCAGCCGCTACCCGATCCAGCAGGCGCAGCGGATCCAGTTGCCGCTGGCGTCCGACAACCTCCTCAGCCGTTTGCTCCAGCCGCAACAAGCGGTGCTGGTGAGTTACCTGCCTCTGCGCGAGGGCGGTCAGTTGGCGGTGCTCAACACCCAACTGGCACAGCATGAACCGGGCAACGATGTGCAGGCGCGCCAGATCGCGGAACTGGAGCGATTACTCGACCAGTTCGAACGCCAGGGCACGCCGTGGTTGATCGGTGGGGATTTCAATCTGCTGCCACTGGGGCAGTACCGGCGGTTGAAGCCGGAACAGCGCCAGTTCTATTCGCCGGACAGTGAACTGCATGTGCTGTGGGACAAGTACCCGATGATCCCCGGCAATGCCGAAGCCACCGGTGCCGAGCGGTCGGCGTGGCTGACCCATTTCCCCAATGACCCGCAACTGGACGGGCCGGACCGGACGCTGGATTACCTGCTCCACAGCCCGAAACTGCGTCGGGTGAGTGCGCAGGTGTTGCAGCAGGACACGTTGGAGATTTCCGATCATTTGCCGGTGACGGCGCGGCTGTTGTTGCCGATGCCGCCGGAGTCCTGAGGGCCCTATCGCTGCACGGGTATCTACACATCTCGCAGGCGATCGCAAACCGTCAGCCACTTGCGATTCTGTGGGAGCGGATTCATCCGCGAAGGGCCGCATAGCGGCCCTAAATCCATCCAGCACATTGTTTCTGTCTGGTCTGGATATCATATTCAGGCATCCCGAAGGTCGAAAGAGATACCTGACATAGACAGCTACCTCGTGCTGGATGGTTTTGGGGCCGCTATGCGGCCCTTCGCGGATGAGTCCGCTCCCACAATATACGAGGCGATCTGACGTCCTGCGCTGCCTGCGAGATGTGTAGATACCCATGCTCATCGCTGGCAAGCCAGCGATGAGACCAGTCACCTCAATATTGCTGCTGCCCCGGCACCCAGTTGGTCCCCGCCAACGGCACCCGCGCCATCGCCGCCGCTTCCACTGTCAGCGCCACCAGATCCTCGGGATCAAGATTGTGCAGGTGCGACTTGCCGCACGCCCGCGCCATGGTCTGCGCTTCCAGCACCAGCACCCGCAGGTAATTCGCCAAGCGGCGCCCTGCCTCCACCGGATCAAGGCGCTTGGACAGCTCCGGGTCCTGGGTGGTGATGCCCGCCGGGTCGCGGCCGTTCTGCCAGTCGTCGTAGTAACCCGCCGCCGAACCGATTTTCTTCAGTTCTTCATCCAGCCGCGGATGGTTGTCGCCCAGCGCCACCAGCGCTGCGGTGCCGATTGCCACCGCATCCGCGCCCAGGGCCATGGCCTTGGCCACGTCGGCGCCGTTGCGGATACCACCAGACACGATCAACTGAACCTTGCGGTGCATGCCCATCTCCTGCAGCGCCTGGACCGCCTGCGGAATGGCCGGAAGAATCGGGATGCCGACGTGTTCGATAAACACTTCCTGAGTCGCCGCGGTGCCGCCTTGCATGCCATCGAGGACGATCACATCAGCACCGGCCTTCACCGCCAGCTTGACGTCGTAGTACGGGCGGCTGGCGCCGATCTTCACGTAGATCGGTTTTTCCCAGTCGGTGATTTCCCGCAGTTCGGCAATCTTGATCGCCAGGTCGTCCGGGCCGGTCCAGTCCGGGTGACGGCAGGCGCTGCGCTGATCGACGCCGATCGGCAAGGTGCGCATGCCGGCCACACGCTCGGTGACTTTCATCCCCAGCAGCATGCCGCCGCCACCCGGCTTGGCGCCCTGGCCAAGGACGATTTCGATGGCGTCGGCCTTGCGCAGGTCATCCGGGTTCATGCCGTAGCGTGACGGCAAATATTGATAGACCAGATGCTGCGACTGGCCGCGCTCTTCCGGGGTCATGCCGCCGTCACCGGTGGTGGTGCTGGTGCCGGCGATGGTGGCGCCGCGGCCCAAGGCTTCCTTGGCGTTGGCCGACAGCGCGCCGAAGCTCATGCCGGCGATGGTCACCGGGATTTTCAGGTGGATCGGCTTCTTCGCGAAGCGGGTGCCGAGCACCACGTCGGTGCCGCATTTCTCGCGGTAGCCTTCCAGCGGATAACGCGACACCGAGGCGCCGAGCAGCAGCAGGTCGTCGAAGTGCGGCAGCTTGCGCTTGGTGCCGCCACCGCGGATGTCATAGATGCCGGTCTCGGCGGCGCGCTGGATTTCCTGGATGGTCAGGCGGTCGAATGTCGCGGACTCGCGCAGCACAGGGGTGTTTTTTTCGCTCATGGGAATACTCCTCGCCGCGGGTCAGTAGGCGGATGCGTTATCGACTTTGAAGTTGTACAGCTCGCGCGCCGAGCCGTAGCGCTTGAAGCTGGCCGGGTCTTCGGCGAAGCCTGCGCGGTTGAGCAGTTCTGCCAGTTCGCTCAGGTGCTCGGCGCGCATCTCTTTCTCGATGCAGTCCGAGCCCAGCGACTTGACCGTGCCCTTGACGTAGATGCGCGTCTCGTAGAGCGAATCGCCCAGCGCATCGCCAGCATCGCCGCACACCACCAGACGCCCGGCCTGGGCCATGAAGCAGCTCATGTGGCCGATGCTGCCGCCGACCACGATGTCGACGCCCTTCATGGAAATCCCGCAGCGCGCGCCGGCATCGCCCTCGATCACCAGCAGCCCGCCATGGGCAGTGGCGCCGGCGGCCTGGGAGGCGCTGCCTTTGACCCGTACCGAGCCGGACATCATGTTTTCCGCAACGCCGACACCGACGTTGCCGTGCACGGTGATGCAGGCTTTCTGGTTCATGCCGGCGCAGTAGTAGCCGGCGTGGCCCTGGATATCGATGCTCACGGCCTGATTCAGGCCCACCGCCAGGTTGTGCTTGCCGTCCGGGTGGCTGACCAGCCACTCGCGGTCTTGCACGTCGCCGTGCAGGGTCTGGTTCAGTTCACGCACCGTGGCGCTGGAAAGGTCGATGGTTTTCATGTGCGGGGCTCCTCAGGCACGTTCCCAGATGTACATGGTGGCGGGTTCGGGCTCCCAGACTTTCGCCTTGTCGATGCCCGGCAGGCTGGCCAGCGCCTGGTATTCGGAGGCCATGGCGACGTAATCTTCGGTCTCGGCGAGGATCGCCGGCTTGCAGGCGATCGGATCGCGGATCACGGCAAAGCCGTTGCGGGTGCCGATGGCGAAGGTGAAGAAGCCGTCCAGATCTTCCAGGGATTTATCCAGCGCCTCTTTCAGGCTGTCGCCCTGACGCAGGCGCCAGGTCAGGTAGCCGGCGGCCACTTCGGTGTCGTTGTCGGTCTCGAAGGTGATGCCTTCGCGCTTGAGTTCCTGACGCAGGCGGAAGTGGTTGGACAGCGAGCCGTTGTGCACCAGGCACAGGTCGGCGCCGGTGGAGAACGGGTGGCTGCCTTCCATGGTCACGGCGCTTTCGGTGGCCATGCGGGTGTGGCCGATGATGTGGCTGCCTTTCATCCCTTTGAGGCCGAAGCGCTCGGAGATTTCCCGCGGCAGGCCCATGCCCTTGAGGATTTCGATGCTCTGGCCGGCGCTCATGATGCGCACGTCCGGGGCCAGTTCGGCGAGGGCTGCGCGTACCGGCTCCTCGGCGCTGTGGGCCTTGAGCACGGCGGCGCTGGCGTTCTGGAACCAGTCCAGCGAGCAGCCGAGGCGGCCTTCCAGCTCGCCCATCAGGTGTTTCCAGTCGTAGCCGAGGTCGGTGGCCTGGAGGGTCAGCTTGACCCAACCGTCGGCGACTTCATCGCCGTAGATAGCGAAGCCGGCACTGTCCGGGCCGCGGTCGGTCATGGCTTCGAGCATGGGTTCGAACAGTTTGCCGAGCTGGCCTTCAAGCTCGGGCTTCTTCAGGTAAAGACCTACGATTCCGCACATAAGCGCCTCACTTTGTTCGGCAGCAAGCGACAAGCGGCAAGCTGCAAGTTGTCCGTGTAGAACGGGAATAAGGTGTGCGCCGCAAACTGCCCTCTCTTGCAGCTCGCAGCTTGAAACTTGCAGCTTCAAAAGAATTCGGTGTATCGCTGGATCTCCCAGTCGGAGACATGGCGGCTGTACTCCACCCATTCCATGCGCTTCTGGCGGATGAATTCATCGACGATTTCCGGGCCCAGCACCTCGCGGAACAGCGGGTTGGCGGCCAGGGCGTCGGTGGCTTCCTTGAGCGACTGCGGCAGGGTCTTGATGCCGCGGGCGGCGATTTCTTCGAGGCTGAGGTTGTAGAGGTTCTCGTTGCACACGAAGTCCGGTTCCAACTGGCGTTCGATGCCGTCAAGCCCGGCGGCGATGATCGCGGCGGTCACCAGGTACGGGTTGCAACCGGCATCCGGCAGGCGGAATTCGAGGCGGCCATACGGCACGCGAACCATCGCCGAACGGTTGTTGGAACCGAAGGCGATGAACGCCGGGGCCCAGGTCGAGCCGGACAGCGAACGGCCGACGACCAGGCGCTTGTAGGAGTTCACCGTCGGCGCGGCGAAGGCGCACAGCGCAGGGCCGTGGGCCAGCAGGCCGGCGGCGAAGTGATAGGCCATTTTCGACAGGCCCATGCCGCTCGGATCGCTCGGGTCGTGGAACAGGTTCTTGTTGGTTGCGCTGGCGATCGACAGGTGGAAGTGCATGCCGTTGCCGGCGCGCTTAGGGTCGGGCTTGGGCATGAACGAGCAGATCATGCCCATGTCGTTGGCGATCTCGCCGGCGGCCATGCGGAAGAAGGTGAAGCGGTCCGCCGACTCCATGGCGTCGCTGTAGGTGTAATTGATCTCGAACTGGCCGTTGGCGTCTTCGTGGTCGATCTGATAGATCTCGAAGCCCACCGGCTGCAGCGCTTCGGTCAAACGTTCGAGGAATTCGCGGGAGCGCGACAGGCCTTTGTAGTCGTAGCAAGGCTTGTCGAGGTTGTCGGAGACGTCCACCAGTTGCAGCTTGCCGCCCGCGTCACGGCGGAACAGGCTGAATTCCGGTTCCAGGCCGGTGTTGAGGGTCCAGCCCTTGTCAGCCAGGCGCTGCACCTGCTGTTGCAACACGTAGCGGGTGTCGTAGGGCCAGGGCTGGCCATTGACGTGACCGATGCAGACGATCCGGCCGTAGCCCGGTTGCCACGGCACCGGCACCAGCGTGGACAGATCGCCCCGGGCCATGAAATCCGGGCCGTGGGGTTCCATGCCCATGCCGCAGATCGCGAAACCGGCGAACCCGGCACCATCCTCGGCCACCGCCTTGAGCCCGTTGACCGGGACGGATTTGGTCTTCGCGGCGCCATGGATATCGACGAACTGGGCCAGCACGTACTTGATGCCGTGCTGTTCGATGATGCGCTGCGTTTCAACTGGCAACATGATTCTTCACTCCTGGAAAAGGGCAAGGCGGTCGATAGAAGGCAGGCGAACAAGGACGGAACGCGCCAGCACCTGTGCCCGAAGAAGCGAAACCCGCGGTGGGAAGCTGGCTGTGATCATGTGAATTCCAATCAGGAAAGTTAGTTTCCCTACAGGAATGCAATGCGCTTGCCAGTTTTTCAGCGACCGGAAGAAATGGCCCCGGCGTTGCACCGGTCTGCTGTTTATATGGGAAACTCTCTTTCACCCGAGGAAAGTCCCGGCGCCCGAACCAGGCGCCGGGTTATTTTTTGCACTTTCTCAGTGCGAATTTAAGTTTCCTGAACCGAAAACAAGCAGGATTGACCGACTGTGAATACCGAGACCCCGCCTCGCCTTCGCCTGGAGCAGTACCTGGGCATGCAGATCCGCCGCGAGCGCCAGGCCCAGGAGCTGAAACTGGCCGATGTGGCGCGCATCGCCGGGATCAGCCAGGGCATGCTGAGCAAGATCGAGAACGCTCAGGTGTCCACCAGCCTGGATATCCTCAGCCGCCTGTGCGACGTGCTGGGCATGCCGATGTCGAAGTTGTTCAGCCAATATGACCAGCCGGACGGCAATGCCATCCTGGTCAAGGCTGGCGAAGGCATGGAAGTGGTGCGCCGCGGCACCGAGAAAGGCCACACCTACCACCTGCTCAACCACACCCGTGGGCCGAAGAAGAATTTCGAGGCGTACATGGTGAGCATGGATGACGCCAGCGAAGAGTTCCCCACCTTCGCCCACCCCGGCACCGAGTTCCTGCACCTGCTGGAAGGCGAGCTGGTGTACCGGCATGGCAACCAGCTCTATCACATGCAGGCCGGCGACAGCCTGACCTTCGATGGTGATGTACCGCATGGGCCTGAGAAGCTGGTGCAGGTGCCGATTCGGTTGTTGTCGGTGATGAACTACGGCAACGACTGAAATCTTCTGTCGTTCTCTGGCCTCATCGCTGCGGGTCGGCGTCCCGACAAGCCAGCTCCCACATGTAGGAGCTGGCGTTGCCAGCGATGAGGCCCTCACGAACAACCTGATCCCAGCCAGCAAGTTTCCTCCCAAGATAAAAATTTTCCCCACAGGCTAGACCTGCACCTTCCTTTCGCCTATAAAAGCGAAAAAGGAATATTTTATTCCCACCAATAAATAATCTTCACCGACAAAACGTCGCTTCACCGCTGAAATTTCCGCCTTGCGAGAGCTGCCGCCACTCCACCCGAGGACCTGAAATGCAACACGCCACCAGCCACTACATCCTCAAGATCAGTTGTCCGGCCACGTCCGGCATCGTCGCGGCGGTCACCACTTACCTGGCGGAAAAAGGCTGCTACATCAGCGAAATGTCGCAGTTCGACGACGAGACCAGCGGGCGTTTCTTCATGCGTGCGGTGTTCCGTTTCAACGATCACTACGAAGGCGACATCGACGAGGTCGAGCAAGGTTTCGACCCGGTGGCCCAGCGCCTCGACATGCAGTGGAGCCTGCACGGCAGTTCGCAACCGATGCGCGTGCTGCTGATGGTCAGCAAATACGACCACTGCCTCGCCGACCTGCTCTACCGCCACCACAAGGGCGAGATGGACATGCAGATCACCGCCATCGTCTCCAACCACCTCGACCTGCGCCCCATGGCCGAACGCGAGGGCATCCGCTTCATCTACCTGCCGGTGACCCGGGACACCAAGTCGCAACAGGAAGCGGCGCTGCTGCAGATCGTCGAAGAAACCGGCACCGAGCTGGTGGTGCTCGCCCGCTACATGCAGATCCTTTCCGATGACCTGTGCAAACAGCTTGCCGGCCGCGCCATCAACATCCACCACTCGTTCCTGCCCGGCTTCAAGGGCGCCAAGCCCTACCACCAGGCCTACGCCCGCGGCGTGAAGCTGATCGGCGCCACCGCCCACTACGTGACGTCCGACCTCGACGAAGGCCCGATCATCGAGCAGGAAGTGCAGCGCGTGGACCACAGCTACCTGTCCGACGACCTGGTCAACGTAGGCCGTGATACCGAAACCGTGGCCCTGTCCAAGGCGGTGAAATACCACCTGGAGCACCGGGTTTTCCTCAACGACGACCGCACGGTGATCTTCCGGTGAACACTCATACCTCCCCCAAAATCATCGACGGCAAAGCCGCCGCCGCCCGCGTCCTCGCCGAGGTGAAAAGCCAGGTGCAGGCGCTGAACGCCGAAGGCATCGCCCCCGCACTGGCGGTGGTGCTGGTCGGCCAGGACCCGGCCAGTCAGGTCTATGTGCGCAACAAGGTGCTGCGCGCCGAGGAATGCGGCATTCGCTCGCTGGAACACAAGCTGCCGGCGGACACCGCTGAATCCACGCTGCTGGCGCTGATTGCGCAGTTGAATGCCGACCGCGACGTGCACGGCATCCTCGTGCAGTTGCCGCTGCCGGGGCACATTGATGAAACCCGCGTGCTGCAGGCCATCGACCCGCTGAAGGACGTCGACGGCTTCCACGCCGAGAACGTCGGCGGCCTCAGCCAGGGCCGCGACGTGCTCACGCCCTGCACCCCCGCCGGCTGCCTGCGCCTGTTGCAGGACACCTGCGGCGACCTCGCCGGCCAGCATGCGGTGGTGATCGGCCGCTCCAATATCGTCGGCAAGCCGATGGCCGCGTTGCTGCTCAAGGCGCACTGCACGGTGACCGTGGTCCACTCGCGCAGCGCCAACCTCAAGGAGCTTTGCCGCCAGGCCGACATCGTCGTCGCCGCCGTCGGCCGCCCGCGTTTGGTGGACGCCGACTGGCTCAAGCCCGGCGCAGTGGTGATCGATGTCGGCATCAACCGCATCACCGAAGGCGAGCGCTCGCGGCTGGTGGGCGATGTCGATTTCGACAGCGCCCTGTCCACGGTCTCGGCCATCACTCCGGTGCCCGGTGGCGTCGGCCCGATGACCATCGCCTTCCTGATGAAAAACACCCTGACCGCCGCCCGCCTGCAACAGCTGGCGTCAGTCACTTTCGCTGAGCATCCGGAGGCCGCATGCCCTTCAATCTCCTGAAATACGGCCTGAGCTCCGAGTACCCGGCGGAAGTCGATCTGCCACCGCCCACCGAGCTGAAAGCCTCCTACGACGTGGTCATCATCGGTGCTGGCGGCCATGGCCTGGCGATCGCCTATTACCTGGCCAAGTACCACGGCATCACCAATGTCGCGGTGCTGGAAAAGTCCTATCTCGGTGGCGGCAATACCGCACGCAACACCGCGGTGATCCGTTCCAACTACCTGACCAGCGAAGGTGTGCGCTTCTACATCGAGTCGGTGAAGATGTTCCAGGAGCTCTCCAACGAGTTCGATTTCAACATCATGTATTCCGAGCGCGGCCAGCTCACCCTGGCCCACACCGACGCCACGGTGCGCGCCTTCCGCCAGCGCGCCGAAGTGAACAAACACTTCGGTGGCCGCACAGAAATGCTCGACCGCCAGCAGATCCGCGAACTGGTGCCGACCCTCAACCTCGACCCCGGCCACCTGCCGGTGATCGCCGGGCTTTGGCATATCGACGGCGCCACCGCGCGCCACGACGCGGTGGCTTGGGGCTACGCCAAGCAGGCGGCCAAGCGCGGGGTGGAAATCCACCAGCTCACCGAAGTGCAGGACCTGGTCATCGAGCACGGCCGCATCACCGCCGTGAAGACCAACCGCGGCACCGTGAAGTGCGGCTGCGCCGTGCAAGCCATCGCCGGCGCCAGTTCGCTGATGCTGCAAAAGGCCGGGATTCGCGCGCCGATCCACACCTACCCGTTGCAGGCCATGGTCACCCAGCCATTCAAGCCGTTCCTCGACCCGCTGGTGAGTTCGTCCGCCCTGCACTGCTACGTGCAACAGACCAGCCGCGGCGAGATCGTCTTCGGCGGCGGCTCCGATCCCTACCCGCTGTACAACACCCGCTCGACCCTGGACCTCAAGGAAAGCCTGCTGGCCCACGCCATCGAGATGTTCCCGTTCATGGCCAACGCCAAGTTGATGCGCCAGTGGGCCGGGATTACCGACATGACCCCGGACTACAGCCCGATCATGGGCCTGTCGCCGGTGCAGAACTATTACCTCGATGCCGGCTGGGGCACCTGGGGCTTCAAGTCCACGCCCATTTGCGGCAAGACCATGGCCGAACTGGTGGCCAGCGGCGGCCGCGTGCCGGAGCTGATCAAACCGTTCGCCCTGGAGCGCTTCAGCACCTTCCAGCAGGTCAACGAAATGGGCGCCACCGCGGCCAGCCACTAAAGGGGAAAGTCATGAAAATCATGCACTGCCCGCTCAACGGGCCGAGAAACATCAGCGAGTTCACCTACGGTGGCGAGTTCAAGGCGATGCCCGACCCGGCCACCTGCAGCGACACCGAGTGGGCCGACTACGTGTTCAACAGCGACAACCTCGCCGGCGTCGTCCGCGAGTGGTGGCTGCACAACGCCTCCAGCTACTGGTTCCTCGCCGAGCGCCACACCGTCACCGACCAGATCATTCGCACCTTCGACGCGAAGGAAATCTTCACCCAGCGGGTCGACTTCGCCCCGCGCACCGAGGAGATCGCCGGATGAACCGCCTCCCCGCTCCGATGGGCCTGCTGATCGACCGCCAGCAGCCGCTGCGTTTCAGTTTCGACGGCACCGATTACCAGGGCTTCGCCGGCGACAGCATCGCCAGCGCCCTGGTCGCCAATGGCCGCTGGTTGCTCTCGCGCTCGTTCAAATACCACCGCCCGCGCGGCCCGCTGACCATGGCCGGACAAGACGCCAACACCCTGGTGCAACTGCCGGACGAACCCAACGTGCTGGCCGATGCGCACGCCATCGACGCCGGCATGACCGTCACCGGGCAGAACTTCAACGGCTCGCTGGACAGCGACAAGGACGCCTGGCTCGGCAAGTTCTCGCGCTTCATGCCCGTGGGTTTCTACTACCGCTCGTTCTACAAACCCAAGGGCATGTGGAAAGTCTGGGAGCCGCTGATCCGCAAGAAAGCCGGCCTCGGCGTGCTCGACCTGAACTTCAAGCCGCAGTACTACGACAAGGCGTACCTGTTTGTTGATGTCGCCATCATCGGCGCCGGCCCCGCCGGACTCAGCGCCGCCCTCACCGCCGCCAACGCCGGCGCGCGGGTGCTGCTGGTGGAACAGCAGGCGCTGCTCGGCGGCTCGCTGACCTACGCCCGCTTCGACACCGAAGGCCAGCGTGCGCACACCCTGCGCCGCGAACTGGTGGACGCAGTGCAAGGCCACGCCAATATTCAGGTGCTGACCCAGGCCACCTGCAACGCCTGGTTCACCGACAACTATCTGCCAGTGATTCAAGGCCGACGCATGTACAAGGTGCGGGCGAAACAGTGCATCGTCGCCGCCGGCTCCTTCGACCAGCCGGTGGTGTTCCGTAACAACGACCTGCCGGGCGTGATGCTCGCCAGCGCCGCGCAACGATTGATGAAGCTGTACGCGGTGAAACCGGGCAACTGCGCGGTGGTGCTGGCCGGCAACGACGACGGCTACCTCGCCGCCCTCGACCTCGCCGAACAGGGCGTGAAGGTCGCGGCGCTGGTGGATATGCGCCAGCAACCTGCCGACGGCGCGCTGAAAGTCGCGCTGGAGAAACAGGGCATCCCCGTGCATGTCAGCAGTACCGTGTACGAAGCGCTGCACGATAAAGGCATGCGCCATGTCAGCGGTGTCGACATCCGCCGCATCACCGCCCAGGGCCAGGTCGCCGAACAGGGCCTGACGCTGGACTGCGACCTGCTGTGCATGTCCGCCGGCTACATGCCGGTCTATCAACTGCTGTGTCAGGCCGGCGGCAAGCTGGCCTACGACGAACAACGCGCCGAATTCGCCATCAGCGGCCTGCCGGACGGCCTGACCGTCGCAGGCTCGGTGAACGGTCGCCATCAACTGGACAACGTGCTGCTGGACGGCAGCCGGGTTGCCGCCGCCGCCGTGCAGGCGCTGGGACTGGCGCCGGGCATCGGTGACGTCACCTTCACCGGCGAGGCGCGGGTCAATTTCGACTGGCCGATCTTCGCCCATCCCAAGGGCAAGGATTTCGTCGATTTCGACGAAGACCTGCAAGTGCGCGATATCGTCAACGCCACCCGCAGCGGCTACCGCGACGTGCAACTGGTCAAGCGCTTCTCCACGGTTGGCATGGGCCCGTCCCAGGGCCGTCACTCGGCGCTGCCGACCGCACGGCTGGTGGCCCAGGCAACCAAACGCAGCATCAGCGAAACCGGGGTGACCACCGCCCGTCCGCCGTTCGAAGCGGAAAAACTCGCTCACGTCGCCGGCCGCGCGTTCGACCCGTATCGGCAGACCGCCATGCACAGCCGCCATGTCGCCGCCGGCGCCAAACTGATGCCCGCCGGCATCTGGCAGCGCCCCGCTTACTACGGCCACGCCGACGAGCGTGAGCGCTGCATGCAGGACGAAGTTCGTCAGGTGCGCGAGAAGGTCGGCCTGATCGACGTCTCAACCCTTGGCGGCCTCGACGTGCGCGGCGCGGATGCCGCCGAGTTGCTGGAGCGCATGTACACCATGCCGTTCAAGAAACAGCCGGTCGGCCGCACCCGCTACGGCCTGATGACCAACGAACACGGTGTGGTGATCGACGACGGCGTTATCGCGCGCATGGCCGACAACCACTTCTACGTCACCGCTACCACCAGCGGCGTCGACCGCATCTACCAGCAGATGCTCAAGTGGAATGCGCAATGGCGCCTGGACGTGGACATCACCAACGTCACCGCCGCCCTCGCCGCGGTAAACGTCGCGGGGCCGCTGTCGCGCAAGGTGCTGGAGAAGGCCTGCGCCGATGTCGATCTGTCCGCCGAAGGTTTCCCTTATCTCGCGGTGCGCACCGGCAGCGTGGCGGGGATTGCGGCGCGGCTGATGCGGGTCGGTTTCGTCGGTGAACTGGGTTACGAAATCCATGTGCCGGCACGCCATGGCGGCAAGCTCTGGGACGCGTTGATGGAGGCTGGCGCCGCGTTCGGCATTCGTCCGTTCGGCGTGGAAAGCCAGCGCCTGCTGCGCCTGGAAAAAGGCCACGTGATCATAAGCCAGGACACCGACGGCATGACCCACCCCGGCGAGATCGACATGCAGTGGGCGATCGGCCGCAAGAAGCCATTCTTCGTCGGCAAGCGCTCGATCGAAATCCTCGAACGCCAGCCGCTCAAGCGCAAACTGGTGGGCTTCAGCCTGCCCAAGGGCAGCAGCCAGCCGCTGGAAGGTCATCTTGTGCTCAGCGGGCCGGACATCAGCGGCAACGTCACCTCCTGCGAGTACTCCGCGACGCTCGGCCAGATCATTGGCCTGGCCTACGCCGGCGCCGACCAGGCCGAGCCGGGCATGCGGATTCCGATCCGTGTCGAAGGCGGCGAAGTGGTCCAGGCCACCGTGGTGAAACTGCCGTTCTACGACCCCGCCAACCAGCGCCAGGAGCTCTGAGCCATGACCAGCCTCAACCCTATCGAGCGCTGCGCGCTCATCGACCTGACCGACCTGCCGCGAGTGGGCTTTCGCGGCGCCGATGCCGCCGCCTGGCTGCAACAGCGCGACTACGAACTGCCGCCGACGCCCAACCAGGCGGTGTTTCTCGCCGACGGCACGCTGGTGGCGCGGCTGTCGCAGACCGAGTATCTGCTGCTGGGCAGCCTGGTGGATCGCGGCGAGCGCATCGCCGCCGAAGAAGCCGGCTGGCAGTTCAGCGAGCAGCGCAATTATCTGCTGCCACGCCAGGACAGCCACGCATGGGTGCAGTTGTCCGGACGGCATGTGGCCGACGTGATGGCCAAGCTGTGCGGCGTCGACCTGCGCAGCGAAGCCTTCCCGGTGGGTAGCGTGGCGCAGACTTCGGTGGCGCGGCTCAATGCGATTGTGATCAACGCCGGGAATGCGGAGTTGGCGCGGTTCCACATTCTTTTTGATCGGGCTTCGCTGGCGTATTTCCAGGATGCGCTGCTGGATGCGATGGGGGAGTTTGGTGGGTTGCCGGTGAGCCTTGAGAGTTTGCTTGGCTGATCCATTTTTGGAACCGCCTTGCGGTTCTTCGCGACGGTGCGGCGATCCGCCGAGCTCGCTCCCACAAGGTGGACTCAGATACCTGTGGGAGCGAGCTTGCTCGCGAAGGGCCGCAAAGCGGCCCCGTCGTTCCCACCCTCTGACGAGCCCCCAATGACCGCCATCGAACCCACCGACTACCACGTCCCCGCGCTGCAACGCGGCCTCGCCATCCTCGGCATGTTTAACGGCCGCCAGCGCACCCTGAGCATGCAGGACATGGCCGAGCGCCTGGCCGTCAGCCCCTCCGCCGTCTACCGCATCGTGCAGACGCTGGTGGACATGGGCTACCTGCGCAAGGTCGGGCGCAGCGACTTCGAGCTGGGCAGCCGGGTCATCTCCGACGGCTTCGCCTACCTCGCCAGCCGCGACATCGTCGAAGTCGCCATGCCCCACCTCAACGACCTGCGTGACCGCACCTCGCTGTCCTGCCACCTGAGCATTCGCGAACAAACCGACAGCCTCTACATCTACCGCGCCTTCGCCCCGCAGCGCCTGACGGTGAACATCCCCATCGGCACCCGCCTGCCCTGCCACGGCACGGCCCTTGGCCGGGTGCTGCTGACCGCCTTGAACGATAGCGAACTGAGCCAGCTCTACCAGCACGTGCGCCTCGACGACTACCCGCCGCCCGCGCCGCGCACGCTGCCGGAACTGCGCCGGTTGATCGCCGAAGACCGTGAACGCGGCTGGGTGCTGCACCGCTCGGATTACTCCACCGCCATCGCCAGCGGAATCCGCGATCACAGCGGCGCCATCACCGCCGCGATCAACCTGTCCGGCCCGGACGCGGTGATGAACACCTCGGCGGCGCAGGAGGCGTTTCTCGATGCCCTGCTGGCAGCGAGCGGGGAGATTTCGGCGGCACTGGGGTTCAACGCCTGAAGGCGCTAGCGCTCTAGACCGGGCATCTCGGCAATCACACCTTGCGCGCATGCAATATCAATTCGCTTACGGTGCTTTGTCCTCGGCTGCTAGCCTAGCCCGCACACAGGACAGCATCGGCAGGTATCGCCACCGCATGGTTCATGCGTGCAACCGTATAAAAAAAATAACGGGATTCCAGATGACCACTAGCAATCACACCCTCACAGCGAAGGGTGACGAACAACTTCGTCGCGTCCTGGGGCTGCCCGCCCTGGTCTTTTTCGGGCTGGTGTACATGGTGCCGCTCACCATCTTCACCACCTACGGCATCGTGACCGAAACCACCGGTGGCAGAACCGCAGGCGCCTATCTGGTGACCCTCGCCGCCATGCTCTTCACCGCCGCGTCCTACGGCATCATGGTTCGCCGCTTTCCGGTAGCGGGTTCGGCCTACTCCTACACCAATATCGCCTTCGGCTCGAATGTCGGCTTCCTCGCCGGCTGGTCGCTGCTGCTCGATTACCTGTTCATCCCGATGATCAACTACCTGTTGATCGGGCTGTTCCTGAACATCGCCTTCCCCGCCATTCCGGCCTGGGTTTTCGTCCTGGTGTCGATCGCCCTGGTGACCGTGCTCAACGTCCTCGGGATCCGCTCGGTCGCCAAGGCGAGCAACCTGA
This sequence comes from Pseudomonas sp. Marseille-P9899, assembly GCF_903166565.1. Lineage (NCBI taxonomy): Bacteria > Pseudomonadati > Pseudomonadota > Gammaproteobacteria > Pseudomonadales > Pseudomonadaceae > Pseudomonas > Pseudomonas sp. Marseille-P9899. The sequence goes on along the minus strand of NZ_CAESCG010000007.1, from coordinate 323,856 downwards.
TCGTCGGCGCGCAGGTGATTTTCATCGTGGTGTTCGTGGCCCTGTCCTGTAACTCACTGGGCAATGCCGGACCTGTCGACTACCTCTCGCCGCTGCTGGGCGACGGCAGCAAGCCCGGCTTCAACCCGCTGATGGCCGGCGCCGCGATCCTGTGCCTGTCGTTCCTGGGCTTCGACGCCGTCTCTACCCTCGCCGAGGAAACCCGTGACGCCCGCCGCACCGTGCCGCGCGCGATCATGCTGACCACACTGGCGGCGGGCGTGCTGTTCACCCTGCTGGCCTACCTCAGCCAGTTGGCGATCCCGGGCAGCCACTTCGAAAACGCCGACACTGCCGCCAATGAAGTGATGTTCACCGTCGGTGGCCAATTCCTCGCCAACTTCTTCACTGCGGCTTTCGTGGCCGGCAGCCTGGGTTCGGCGCTGGCCTCGCAAGCGGCCGTCTCGCGGATCATCTACAGCATGGGCCGCGACAAGCTGCTGTCCGAGCGCTGCTTCGGCACCCTGTCGGCGCGCTTCGGCACCCCGGTCAACGCGACCCTGCTGGTGTCGCTGATTTCGCTGGTGGCGCTGGTCATCGACCTGGGAACGCTGGCATCGCTGATCAGCTTCGGCGCACTGGTGGCCTTCTCGGCGGTGAACATGGCCGTGCTGCGCACCCACCTGTTCGCCAAAGGCCAGCCGAAAAACCTGCTGCTGCACGGTGTGGTGCCGCTGATCGGCCTGGCCCTGACGCTGTGGCTGTGGACCAGCCTGTCCGCCCTGACCCTGAGCATCGGCCTGGCCTGGTTCGGCGTCGGCGTGGTCTACCTGCTGGTGCTGACCAGCGGATTCCGGCGGAATGTGCAGGTTGCTGACTTTTCCGAAGCCGGCTGAGAACCCTCCCAAACCTGAGTGCGCTTAGCAGCGCACTCAGGTCCCCCGCGGCTTCGCCCGCGCCGTCGCTTCCGCCACCAGCGGGTCATCCGGCCAGTAGTGCTTCGGATAGCGTCCCTTCAAATCCTTCTTCACTTCGGCGTAGGTGCTGCGCCAGAAGTTCGCCAGGTCCTGGGTGACCTGCACCGGCCGTCGTGCCGGCGAGAGCAGGTGCAGCAAGACCTTCTGCCGGCCCTGAGCAATACGCGGCGTGTCGGCCAGGCCGAACAGTTCCTGCATGCGGACCGCCAGCACCGGCGGCTGCTCGCTGTAGTCGATGCGGATGTTCGAACCCGACGGCACGTTGATATGCACCGGCGCCCATTCGTCCAGGCGCTGCGGCAGCGGCCACGGCAACAAATTGCGCAGGATCGAGGAGAGGTCGAGCTGGGCGAAGTGGCTCAGGCGGGTGACTTTGCCCAGGTACGGCTGCAGCCAGTCCGGCAGGGTCGCCAGCAAGGCGTCGTCGCTCAGGTCCGGCCATTCGCTTTGCCCGCCAGCGGCAAGGTCGAGCTGGCGCAGCAACGCCACCCGCGCCTGCCACTGGCGCAGTTCCGGGGTCCATGACAGCAGCGCCAGGCCTTTGCGCCGCACTAGGTCGAGCAAGGCGCGGGCACGGGCGTCGGCGTCCAGGCCGGTCAGCGGTTCGCGGCTGAGTACCAGTTCGCCGAGCTTGCGCTGGCGCTCGGCGCGCAGGACGTTTTCCTTTTCATCCCACTCCAGTTGCTCGACCACGCTGACCTGCTCGGCGAGCACGTCATCGAACAGCGCCGGATCAAGCTCGGCGGCCAGATAGATGCGCTCTTCGCGCTGGCCCTGGCGACTACCGAGGTCGGCGACCACCAGCCAGGGCTCTTTCATCAAGGCATCGGCCTCGCCGAACTGCGCGGCGCGACCATTGGCCAGCCGGTACTCCGCGCCGCCAGCGCGGCGCTGTTGGGCCACCCGGTCCGGGTAGGCCAGCGCCAGCAGTGCGCCGAGCCAACGCGGGTGATCGGGATCGGCGACGGCGGCGCCGGGCTTGTTGCGCAGAAAACCGCGGTATTGCCGCGACAACTGCCGCGCCCGCTGCACGCCGCCCTGGCCGCCACGATTGGCGCGGGTTTCGCCGCTGAGCAGGCTCAAGCGGCTGTGCAGATCGGCGCCAGCACCGCGAAGAATGTCGCGCTCGCCGAGCAAGGCGGCGACATCACAGGCCATCGCGGTCAGCCCCAGGTCCTGGCCGCGCAGCAGCAGGTGGGCGATACGCGGATGGGCCGGCAGTTCGGCCATCGCCTGGCCGTGCGCGGTGAGGCCGAGGCGCTCGGCGGTCAGCGCGCCGAGGCGCAGGAGCAGATCCTGAGCCTGGGCGTAGGCGGCGGCGGGCGGCACATCGAGCCAGCGCAATTGCGTCGGGATCACGCCCCAGCGGCTGAGTTGCAGGGCCAGCCCGGAGAGGTCGGCCTGGATGATTTCCGCGGTGCCGTAGGCCGCCAGTTGCTCGTGCTGGGCCTCGGACCACAGCCGGTAACACACGCCCGGTTCCAGGCGTCCGGCGCGACCCGCACGCTGGGTCGCGCTGGCGCGGGAAATACGCTGGGTATCGAGGCGGGTCATGCCGCTGCCGGGGTCGAAACGCGGCACCCGCGCCAGCCCGGCATCCACCACCACCCGCACGCCGTCGATGGTCAGGCTGGTCTCGGCGATGTTGGTCGCCAGCACCACCTTGCGCGTGCCCGCCGGGGCGGGCTCGATGGCGGCGCGCTGGGCGGACAGGTCGAGTTCACCATGCAGCGGGCACAGCAGAACGCCAGCGCGGCCACCCAACGCGTCCTGCAAGGACTGATGCACGCGGCGAATCTCGGCCTGACCCGGCAGGAACACCAGCAAGCTGCCGCTCTCGTCGTCCAGCGCCTGCAGCACGGTGTCCACCACCCGTGGCTCGATGTACTCGCCGGGCTGGAACGGCCGGCTCCAGCGCATCTGCACCGGGAACATGCGGCCTTCGCTGCTGATCACCGGGGCATCGTCCAGCAGCGCCGACAGGCGTTCACCTTCCAGGGTCGCGGACATCAGCAGGATTTTCAGCGGCGAATCATCGCGCAGCAGCTCACGGCCATTGAGGCTCAGGGCCAGGGCGAGGTCGGCATCAAGGCTGCGTTCGTGGTACTCGTCGAAGATCAGCAGGCCGACGCCATCCAGCGCCGGATCGTCCTGCAGACGGCGGGTGAGGATACCTTCGGTGACCACTTCGATGCGCGTGCGCGGGCCGACCTTGCTGTCCAGACGGATGCGATAACCGACCGTCTCGCCCACCTTTTCGCCCAGTTCGCTGGCCAGCCGCTCGGCGGCGGCGCGGGCGGCCAGGCGCCGTGGTTCGAGCATCAGGATGGTCTGCCCGGCCAGCCACGGCTCGTTCAGCAGCGCCAGCGGTACGCGGGTGGTCTTGCCGGCGCCAGGCGGTGCTTCGAGCACGGCTTCGTGGCGTTGCGCCAAGGCTTCGCGCAGCGCTGGCAGAACGGCATCAATCGGTAAGGAAATCATGGTAGCCCTCAAACAATGGGGCGAGTATAACGGCGAACCCAGCCTGCCCTATCATGGTCTTATCCCCTGAAGCCGGCCTTTTGCCGGTATCGTTGCGGCTTTCATTGCGGAGACTCTCAATGCGTATTTCTTCCCGTGTCACTGGTGGCGCCCTGATCGCAGCCCTGCTGACTCAGCTCACGGCCTGCGGCACCCTGTTCTACCCCGACCGTCGCGGCCAGATCGAAGGCAAGATCGACCCGGTGATCGTCGCCCTCGACGCGGTCGGCATCCTCTTCTATGTGATCCCCGGTCTGATCGCCTTCGGCATCGACTTCGCCAGCGGCGCGATCTACCTGCCGGGCGGCAGCACCGCGCAAGTCTCGCCAGAGAAGCTCAACGAAGCCATCGGCGCTGACGGCAAAGTGGACAACACCCGCCTGCAAGCCATTATCGAAAGCGAACTGGGCCAGCGCCTGCCGCTGAACGACCCACGCCTGATCCAGCACAAGGGCAGCACCGAACAACTGGCGATGTACGGCCTGGTTCCTGCCGCCTGACATGACCACCACCTCCGTCGAGCACGCTCGCCTGCTGCGCCTCGCCACTCGCGCTTCGCTGGCGGTGGCGTGCATCCTGATCGTCAGCAAGGCAATCGCCTGGTGGCTTAGTGGTTCGGTCAGCCTGCTGGCCGGCCTGACCGACTCGCTGCTCGACGGCGCCGCGTCCTTTCTCAACCTGATCGCGGTGCATTACGCGCTGCGCCCCGCCGATGAAGATCACCGTTACGGGCACGGCAAAGCCGAAGCGCTGGCGGGCATGGCGCAGGCGCTGTTTATCAGTGTCAGTGCGGTGCTGATCGCGTTCCAGGCCGTGGAGCGGTTGCAGAACCCGCAGCCGCTGGGCAATGCCGGGCTGGGCGTGGCGGTGATGGTGTTGTCGCTGGTGCTCACCGTGGCGCTGCTGATGGTGCAAGCGCGGGTGATCCGCATCACCGGCTCCACGGCAGTGCGGGCTGATTCGCTGCATTACCGTTCCGACCTGCTGCTCAACGGCAGCATCCTCGTCGCCCTGTTGCTGGCAGCGTTTGGCTGGCCGCAACTGGATGCGTTTTTCGGTTTGGGGATTGCGGTCTACATCCTCTGGAGCGCGCTGACCATTGCTCGCGAGAGCTTTGCCACGCTGATGGATGAGGAATTACCGGCGGATGTCAGCGAGCGGATGCTCGGCCTGGTGTGTGCGGTGCCGGGCGTAGTCGGTGCGCATGACCTGCGCACGCGGGTTTCGGGGAGTCGCTGGTTCGTGCAGGTGCATCTGGAATTGCCGGGGGCGTTGCCGCTGACCCAGGCGCACGGGTTGTGCGAGGACGCGGCGGCGGCGATCACTCGTGAGTATCCGCGGGCCGAGGTGCTGGTACATGCGGATCCGGTTTAGGGGTGATCTCCAGGGCCTCAATCGCGGCGGTTCGGCACCCCGACACGCCAGCGATTGAGCCCCAGGATCAGTTGACGCTATACCCCCGCCCCGCCATGCAAGCCCCCATCGCCCGCCGATAGGTATCCGCCACCTGCACCGGTGGCGCCTGGTTGGCATAGGCCGGGTCGAAGCCACTCTGCTCCACCGCCCAGCGATGGCATTGATAACGGTCCTGCTCGACCTGCTGCGGCGGCTGGCCCTGCATCGGGTAGGCGACCACGTCATAGCCGCTGCCCTGCACCGGCACCGGCTGCTGAACCTGCGGTGGATTGACCACCACGTACTCGCGGCTGTCGTTCTGATACTGGTAATAGGTGTCCGCCACCAGGAAGAACAGCGCCCCGCCGATCCACATCTCGCGGGCGTAATCCGGCAGGTAAGCCACCCGCACGCCGTAAGGCGGCGTCACCACCACGTAACCGCCGCCATGCGGGCGATACCAGTAGCCGCCGGAGAAGAAGTAGTCCTGACCGCGATACGGCACCCGCGAGAAACGATCAGGGAAGCGATCGATGGTGTGCCCCGGCCGGTATTGCGGTCCCGGCCCCCAGCCATTGCCATGCCCGTCGGGACGGCCCGACCAGTTCGGCTGCTGCGGGCGTTGGCCGCCCTGGTTGCCCTGCCAGTTCGGGTTGCCATCGTTGCGCCGGGGGATGTCCTGGTAATGGCCCTGCCGCGGCTGCTGGGTCTGTCGCACTTCGTCCGGCCGCTGGCCCAGCGGCGATCCCTGTTGACGCTGCTCGCCGCCGCGGGACTCCGAAGGCCCGCGGTGATCCCGCTCGTCATCGGCATGGACGCCCAGGCTCAGGCAGAGCACGCCGACACCCACCAACGGCCAGATACGCAAGGTCATGCTGTTCCTCTTTCATCGTAGGAAATGATCACAGCGCCACTCTAGCAGGCGCAGTTCCGGTCGCCAGATGAAATCTCGGACATTAAAAAAGGGCGACCGTTGGGTCGCCCTTTGAGAATTTTGTCCTGGCTCGGCGCTTGTGACGCCGGCTCACCTCACACCTGTCTTGTGGACCGTGTGTAGCCCGGGGGCCAAGCACAACCCTGTGGGATTGCTGGCCGCGACTGTCCTGATTGAGTCAGTCGCCGTGGACGTGTGTCCGGGCAGTGATTCTGGAAACAATCATAGGAAAATCGAGGTGACAGAGGATTGCGAAGATTGCGGGAAAAAACATCACTTGCGCAATTTTTTACTAAATATTAATAATTGTCAGCAATTCAAACAGAAAAGGCCTGATCGATGAGCAAGCTGGACCGCTATGACCTGAGCATTCTCGCCGAATTGCAGCGCGACGCGCGCATCTCCAACCAGGAACTGGCCGAGCGCATCGGGCTGTCGCCCTCGCCCTGCTCGCGTCGGGTCAAGCAACTGGAAGACGACGGCTTCATCTCCCGCCAGGTGGCGTTGCTGGACCGCAAGAAGCTCGGCCTGAGCCTGACCGCCTACGTGCTGATCGGCATGGACCGACACACACCCGAGCGTTTCGAGACTTTCGAAGCGGCGATCCGCAACCTGCCCCAGGTGCTGGAATGCAGCCTGGTCACCGGGATGGACGCCGACTACCAGCTCAAGGTGGTGGTGCCGGACATGGATCATTACCAGAAACTGCTGCTCGGTCACCTGACCCGCATCGAGGGCGTGACCAGCGTTCGCTCAAGCTTTGTCCTGAATCAAGTGTTGGCCAGTACGGAGCTGCCACTGACGCACCTGCGTTAGTCAGCCCTGAGGGTGAGGCGTATACTTGCGCGCCTCACGCCGCCGGAGAAAATCGATGGATCCTGTGCTGTTCGAAGAGTGGATGATGACCATCCTCGTCACCATCCTGATTGGTTTCATGGGCTTCATCGTCTGGGACCTGGCAAAGAAGTCCAAGGCCGGCAAACTCGGCACGTTCATCCTGTTTTTCGCGCTCGGCCTGGGTGTCCTCGCCTTCGTCATCAAGAGCGTGGTGATCACCTGGATCGAGCTTCATCAGTAAGCCTCAGCGCTTCGCAGGCACTTCCTTCCACTGGCCTGGCTCAAGCCCGTCCACAGTCCAGTCGCCGATCCTGACCCGCACCAGACGCAGGGTCGGCAGCCCCACCGCCGCGGTCATTCGTCGCACCTGGCGGTTGCGCCCTTCCTTGATGATCAACTCCAGCCAACTGGTCGGCACGCTCTTGCGAAACCGCACCGGCGGATTGCGTGGCCAGAGTTCCGGCTCTTGCAGTTGCCGGGCCTGGGCCGGCAGGGTCATGCCGTCGTTCAGCTCGACGCCGTCGCGCAGGCGCTGGATCTGCTCTTCGTTCGGTTCGCCTTCCACCTGCACCCAATAGGTTTTCGGCAGCTTGTGCTTCGGGTCAGCGATGCGCGCCTGCAACTGGCCGTCGTTGGTCAGCAGCAGCAGGCCTTCACTGTCGCGGTCGAGGCGGCCAGCGGGATAGACGCCGGGCTCCGCGATGAAATCCTTGAGGGTCGCCCGCCCCTCGCCGTCGCTGAACTGGGTCAGCACGTCGAAGGGTTTGTTGAACAACAGCAACCGCGGCTCGGCCGGCGGCGCCTTGGGCGGGCGTCGCGGACCGGCGGGTTTTGCCGCGGGGCGGCGCGGCGTGGAGCGTGGTGGTAACGGCATGGGGCCTCAGCGGAACGGCGGCTCGTCAAAACTGCGCAGTTTACGCGAGTGCAGCGAGTTCAGTTCGGTGCGCAGCAGGTCGAGGGCGGCGATGCCGATCTTCAGGTGCTGGCTGACGGCGCGGTTGTAGAAGGCGTTGGCCGCACCCGGCAGCTTGATCTCGCTGTGCAACGGCTTGTCCGAGACACACAGCAACGTGCCGTAAGGCACCCGCAGGCGATAACCCTGGGCGGCGATGGTGCCGCTTTCCATGTCCACCGCCACGGCGCGCGACAGGTTGATCAACGGTCGCTCCTGAGCCCAGCGCAGCTCCCAGTTGCGGTCGTCGTAGGTCAGCACGGTGCCGGTGCGCAGGCGTTTCTTCAGCTCGTCGCCGCGCTCGCCAGTCACTTGCGCCGCCGCTTCCTGCAAGGCCATCTGCACTTCGGCCAGGGCCGGAATCGGGATGTTCGGCGGCACCACGCGGTCGAGAATGCCGTCGCGCCGCATGTAGGCGTGGGCCAGCACGTAGTCGCCGATGGTCTGCGACTGCCGCAGGCCGCCGCAGTGGCCGATCATCAGCCAGCAGTGCGGACGCAGTACCGCCAGGTGGTCGGTGATGTTCTTGGCGTTGGACGGGCCGACGCCAATGTTGACCAGGGTGACGCCATCGCCATCGGCGGCAATCAGGTGATACGCCGGCATCTGGTAGCGGTGCCAGACCACGCCGGCCACCAGCGCCTGGGCCTCGCCGTTGTCCATGGCCTTTTCGATGATGACGTTGCCCGGCAGGACCATGCGCACGAAACGCGGGTCATTGCGCAGTTGCTCAAGGCCATGGCTGATGAACTGATCGACATAGCGGTGGTAGTTGGTCAGCAGGATCCACGGCTGCACATGACGCCAGTCGCTGCCGGTGTAATGCACCAGGCGGCGCAGCGAGAAGTCCACCCGCGCGGCGTCGAACAGCGCCAGCGGCAGGGTCTCGGCGCTGCCCCAGTCGTACAGGCCGTCGGCGATGCCGTCGGTGGCGGCGGACAGGTCGGTGCTCGGGAACACCCGCGCCAGCGCCGCGGCAGTGATGCCGGTGCCCGCCAGCTCATCGCCCTGCTCGACGACGTAGGGGTAAGGAATGTTCTGCTCGCTGACGCCCACTTCGACCGTGACGGTGAAGTCCTGCATCAGCGGACGCAGTTGTTCCAGCAGGTAGCCGCGGAACGCCGCAGGATGGGTGACGGTGACGCTGTAGGTGCCCGGCAACTGGACCTTGGCGTAGGCCCGGGTGGTGGCGGCAACCTCACCGTTGTAGTGATAGGTCAGGCGCAGTTCGGGGTAGCGGAACAGCGCACGCTCGTCCGCATCCGGCTCGGTGCGGTCCTTCAGGTAGCGCTTGAGCGCCTGGCTCAGGGCGGTAGTCGCGTTTTCGTGCAGGGCCGCCAGACGATCGACGGCTTGCTCGGCGGTTTCTACGACAACGAAGGCTTCATCAAAACGGCTCACTGGTTACTTCCTGTCTGACATGCAGGTTTCCATCTTGCCTACATCCGCGGCCAAAGGCACGCCCGTTCAGAGCGGCCAGGCCGGCGTGGACCGTTGCACCAGCGCGGCGACGTCCACGCCCCGCGGCAAGGTGCCATAGACGCGCCCGCCAGCGCTGAGGCGGCTGGCGATAAAGACGTCGCTCACCGTGGCGTTGCCCGCCTCCAGCAGCAGCTTGGCCTGCAGGCCGACGGCGATCTCCTCGACCAGTTGCCGGGCGCGGTACTGGATATCACCAGTGTCGGCGAACGCCGCCTTGAGGTTGCCGATATGCGCGGCCAGGCGTGGGTCGCCGTGGCCATCGCCGAGTTCAGCGAACAGGCTATCGAGCACGCCGGGTTCCTTGGACAACGCCCGCAGCACGTCCAGGCACTGGACGTTGCCCGAGCCTTCCCAGGTCGAGTTCACCGGTGCTTCGCGGTACAGCCGCGGGAGAATGCTGTCTTCGACATAACCGGCGCCGCCCATACATTCGGCGGCCTCGTTGATCATCGCCGGGGCGCGCTTGCAGATCCAATACTTGCCCACCGCCGTCACCAGCCGGGCGAAGCGGGCCTGATGCGGGTCGTCGAGATGGTCGAGGGCGTGGCCCATGCGCAGGCTCAGGGCCAGGGCCGCTTCGCTTTCCAGCGCGAGGTCCGCCAGCACGTTCTGCATCAGCGGCTGCTCCGCCAACAGCCGGCCGCTGACCTGACGATGTGCGCAGTGGTGGGCGGCCTGGGTCAGGGCCTGGCGCATCAACGCGCTGGAGCCGACCATGCAATCGAAGCGGGTCATCGCCACCATCTCGATGATGGTCGGCACGCCGCGGCCTTCTTCGCCGATCATCCAGGCCAGAGCGCCGCGGAACTCCACTTCGCTGGATGCGTTGGACCAGTTGCCGAGCTTGTTCTTCAGGCGTTGCACGTAGAACTCGTTGCGCTGGTCGTCCGGCCGATGGCGCGGCAACAGGAAGCAGCTCAGGCCCTTTTCGGTCTGCGCCAGGGTGAGGAAGGCGTCGCACATCGGCGCCGAACAGAACCACTTGTGACCGACCAGTTCGTAAGCCTGGCCCGGCCCCGGCGAACCCACCGGGTACGCCCGAGTGGTGTTGGCCCGCACGTCGGTGCCGCCCTGTTTCTCGGTCATGGCCATGCCAATGGTGACCCCGGTCTTGTGCCGGTCGCCGACATTGCGTGGGTCGTACTCGGTGGCCAGCACCTTGGGCAGCCAGTATTGCGCCAGTTCCGGCTGCAACTTCAGCGCCGGCACTGCGGCGAAGGTCATGGTCAGCGGGCAGCCACTGCCGGCTTCGGCCTGGCTGTGGAGGTAGGTCATGGCGGCGCGGGCGACATGCGCGCCTTCTCGCGGATCGGTCCAGGGCAATGACGGCAGGCCGTGCTCGACGGCCGTGCGCATCAACTGGTGATAGGCCGGATGAAACTCCACCAGATCGATCCGGTGGCCGTAGCGGTCGTGGCTGACGAACTGCGGTTTGTTCTGGTTGGCGAGAAAGCCCGCCTCCATCAACGGCCCGCCGGCAAGGGCACCGTAGGCATCGATCCGCGACTCGGCCCAACCCGCTCCGAACCTGCGGCTCCATTCCTGCAACGGCAGGTCGAGGCGGTAGAGATTGGCGCCATCGAGGGACGGCGGCTGGTTGGTGACTTCGTGGGTTTCAGCGTACTGATGCAGGTTCATGCGGGCTCCTGATCGTATGGGACGTGTCTGAAAAACCCAGTGAATCACGCCCCGCCGCCCGGTCAAAGTGACATAAACGCCACACTAGCCGCGATATGACACCTGCCCCTGGGCATCGCTCTGCGGCGCTGCCAGGGTCACCGCTACCCCGAGCTCGAAGCGGCTGCCCTCGCCCGGCACCGAGCTGTGCTGCAAGCGGGCGTCGATCAGTGCGGCCAGCTTCCGGCAGATCGCCAGGCCAATACCGAGGCCGCCGTATTCACGGCTCATCGAGCCATCGACCTGGAAGAAGCGCTGGTACAGCAGGGTGTCGTCCAGCGCGGCGAAGCCGATGCCGCTGTCACGCACGACGAAGCTCAAATGCAGCGACGGCCCCTGCGCCCTGACTCCCCGCACCTGCAGACTGACGCCGCCGCGGTGGGTGAATTTGAGGGCGTTGTCGAGCAGGTGACCAAGGCACAGGGTCAGCTTGTGCCGGTCGCCGACGATCCGGTCCGGGAGTTCTTCCGCCACGTCCAGGTTCAACAGCAAGCCCTTGTCCAGCGCAGTCGGATGGAACCGCCCGCGCAGCTCTTGCAACAGGCCACGCAGGCTGAACGGCTCGTGGCGGGCAGCCAGCCGGCCGGCCTGCAACTCAGTGAGGACGAGGATGTCATCGACCATGCGCATCATGTTCTGTGCGGCAACGCTGGCGGTGTGCTGGTAGTGGCCCAGTTCGGCTTCCAGCGGCAGCGTCTGCATCAGTTCCAGCGAGCCGATCACACCGTTCATCGGGGTGCGCAGTTCGTGGGTCACGGTGGCGAGGAATTGATCCTTGAGGCGGTTGCTGTGGGCCAGTTGCTGGTTCAGTTGCTCCAGCGCATGGCCGGCTTCACGCAGGGTTCGTGCCTGTTCATCGCGCATGCCGTTGATCCGGTCGGCCAGGGCCAGCGACAGCAGGCCGACCTCCAGCGCCGCGCCGATCTGGCTGGCGTACATGGTGAGGAAGACGTTGGGCAGGTAGCCCAGCACCATCAGCGTGTTGACCAGACCACCGAGCAGAAACGCCGACCAGGCGATGATGAAGTAGCGCGCTACCCGCATGCCCTGGCGCCAGGCGAACACGCCGGCGGCAAAGATGCACAGGGTGAAGGCCAGCGCCAGCGCGGTGGCCAGGCGCAGGGCGAGGCCATAGCTGGAGGCCAGCGACATCAGCATCACCAGCGCCGAGCAGATCACCAGCCCCAGCAGCAGACGGTCGAAGGCCCGGCTATGGCGTGACATTTGCAGGAAACTGCGGGCGAACTGGCAACCGAACAGGCCGGCCGCACCGATGAACAGCGGCGTCGCGGCATTCGCCCACCACGGGCTGTCCGGCCAGAAATACGCCACCGCCGCACCGTTGACCGACAACTGGTAGAGGCCGAACGAGGCGATATAAAGGATGTACCAGAGGTAACTGGTGTCGCGCACGCTGACATAGATGAACAGGTTGTAGACCAGCATCCCCAGCAGCACGCCGTAGATCAGCCCGAGCACATAGATCTTCGCCGGCAGGGCTTCCACATAGGCCTGGCTGGACCAGAGCGTCAGCGGTGCCTGCACCGAGCCTTCGCTGTGCAGGCGCAGGTAGACGGTCAGCGACTGGTTCGGCTGCACGGGCAATTCGAACAGGAAGTTGCTTTGGGCGATCTGCCGGCTGGCATACGGCAGCGCATCGCCGGTGCGCTGGGCCAGGCGATAGACGCCGCCTGCGTCCGGCAGATACAGCTCAAGGTGATCCAGCGGCGGGTAGGCGAGCTCGAGCAGCCAGGTGCGCGGCGCGGCCTCGGGCATGGCGTTGTAGTGGAGATCGATTTTCAGCCAGAACGCGGACGTGGAATAACCGGCGTTGAGCACATCAGCCTGGTGCGGCTGGAAGTGGGTGGCAAAGGATGGCGCACTGACCTGGACGATGGAGGCACTGCCGTCGTGGTCTTCGAACACCTGCATGACGCGGCCCAGGGGCAGGTTTCGGGTCGAGTCGTCGAACTCCACCGCATCGGCCAGCAACGGAAGCCAGCCCAACAGAACGATCAGCAAATAGCGCATACAGCCCCAGCGTGGCCTGCACGGTCGCGTCGCGATGCCTCCTGTCCGTTTGAGACGACGAAATCCGGCAGTGCCTGATGTCAATTTCGAAGCGCGCAAGTATAGCCGCTCGGCGCTGCCAGCAACCACGGCGAATTTCAAACCAGCCGCTCTGGCACGGCCTCTACAGCCATAAAACAAAATATTTCTGACCGCTCGATCAAAAAACTCGCACGCGGCGGCAAACCCGCTAAAAGAGTTTGGTGGTAAGCTCGCGCACCATGAATATCTACAGCTCCCGCCCCGTTGTCCTCTGTCTCTCCGGCCACGACCCCAGTGGCGGCGCCGGCTTGCAGGCAGATATCGAAGCCCTGATCGCGCAAGGCTGTCACGCCGCTCCGGCCGTGACCGCACTGACCGTGCAGAATACCGTCAATGTCCAGGACTTCCGCGTGCTCGACCGCGAGTGGGTGCTGGCCCAGGCCAACATCGTCCTGACCGATTCCGAGGTCGCCGCCGTCAAGCTCGGCATGCTCGGTTCGCTGGAGATGGTCGAGACCGTGGTCGAGCTGCTCAGCGCGCATCCGCACCTGCCGGTGGTCTGCGACCCGGTGCTGCGCGCCGGTGGCGGCGGTCGGCTGGGCAAGGACGAAGTCGGCTACGCGATCCGCGAACGCCTGCTGCCGCTGGCGACCATCGCCACGCCGAACCTGCCCGAAGCACGCATCCTCGCCGAACTGCCCGAGGGCACGGCCGACGAATGCGCGGAAAAACTCCTGCCGTTCGTCAAACACCTGCTGATCACCGGCGGCCACGGCGAAGAAACCGAAATCCATAACCGCCTGTACAGCCGCGACGGCGAGCCATCCACCTGGACTTGCCAGCGCCTGCCCGGCAGCTACCACGGTTCCGGCTGCACCCTGGCCAGCGCCCTCGCCGGCCGTCTCGCCCTTGGCGAGCAACTGCCGAGCGCGGTGCGCTCGGCGCTGGATTACACCTGGCGGACCCTGCGCGACGCCGAACAACTGGGCAAGGGCCAGTTCGTGCCCCGCCGCCTACCCCTGGATTTCTGCTCCTGAAACACTGAATTGCTGTGAGGCGCCTGTAATGAAGCTACGCGGTTTGTATGCCATCACCGACAGCCAGTTGCTGGCCGGCCGGTTTCTGCCTTATGTCGAAGCCGCGCTGGAAGGCGGGGTGACCCTGCTGCAATACCGCGACAAGAGCGACAACCAGGCACAACGGTTGCGCGATGCCGAAGCGCTGCGCGACCTCTGCGAGCGCTACAAGACCCAGTTGATCATCAACGACGACGCCGAACTGGCCGCGCGCCTGGGCGTCGGCGTGCACCTGGGGCAGACCGACGGCCCGCTGACCCCGGCGCGGACCCTGCTCGGGCGCCAGGCAATCATCGGTTCCACCTGCCACGCCCAGCTTGATCTGGCCGAACAGGCCGCCCGCGAAGGCGCCAGCTATGTCGCCTTCGGCCGCTTCTTCAATTCGGTGACCAAGCCCGGCGCGCCGGCGGCCAACGTCGAGTTGCTGGAACAGGCCCGCACACGGATCAAACTGCCGATCGCGGTCATCGGCGGTATCACCCTGGACAACGCCGCGCCGCTGGTCGAGCACGGTGCCGACCTGCTGGCGGTGATCCACGGTCTGTTCGGTGCCGACAGCACGCAGGAAGTCACCCGCCGCGCCCGTGCCTTCAACGCCCTCTTTACCCGTATCTGATTTGCGAGAGACCACCATGTCCCGTTCCGAAATCCTGTTCGCCAACGCCCAGAAACACATCCCCGGCGGCGTCAACTCGCCGGTCCGTGCCTTCCGCAGCGTCGGCGGCACCCCGCTGTTCTTCAAACACGCCGAAGGCGCCTACGTCACCGACGAAGACGACAAGCGTTATGTCGATTACGTCGGTTCGTGGGGCCCGATGATCCTCGGCCACAGCCACCCGGACGTGCTGGCCTCGGTGCGCAAGCAACTGGAGCACGGCCTGTCCTACGGCGCCCCGACCGCGATGGAAACCGAGATGGCCGATCTGGTCTGCTCGCTGGTGCCGTCGATGGAAATGGTGCGCATGGTCAGCTCCGGCACCGAAGCGACCATGAGCGCTATCCGCCTGGCCCGTGGTTTCACCGGTCGCGACAGCATCATCAAGTTCGAAGGCTGCTACCACGGTCACTCCGACAGCCTGCTGGTGAAAGCCGGCTCCGGCCTGCTGACCCAGGGCGTGCCAAGCTCGGCCGGCGTGCCGGCGGACTTCGCCAAACACACCCTGACCCTGCCGTTCAACGACATCGACGCGGTAGCCAAGATGCTCGGCGAAGTCGGCCAGGACGTGGCGTGCATCATCGTCGAGCCGGTAGCCGGCAACATGAACTGCGTGCCGCCGGCTCCGGGTTTCCTCGAGGGCCTGCGCAGCCTGTGCGACCAGCACGGCGTGGTGCTGATCTTCGACGAAGTGATGACCGGTTTCCGTGTCGCCCTCGGCGGCGCCCAGGCGCACTACGGCGTGACCCCGGACCTGTCGACCTTCGGCAAGATCGTCGGCGGCGGCATGCCGGTCGGCTGCTTCGGTGGCAAGCGCCACATCATGGAACAGATCGCCCCGCTGGGCCCGGTCTACCAGGCCGGCACCCTGTCCGGTAACCCGCTGGCCATGGCCGCCGGCCTGACCACCCTGAAGCTGATCAGCCGTCCGGGCTTCCACGACGAACTGAGCGCCTTCACCAGCCGCCTGCTGGACGGCCTGCAACAGCGCGCCGACGCAGCGGGCGTACCGTTCGTCACCACCCAGGCGGGCGGCATGTTCGGCCTGTACTTCACCGGGGCCGACGATATCGTCACCTTCGAAGACGTGATGGGCAGCGACACCGATCGCTTCAAGCGCTTCTTCCACCTGATGCTGGAAGGCGGCGTGTACCTGGCGCCAAGCGCGTTCGAAGCGGGCTTCACCTCGATCGCCCACGGCGAAACCGAACTGAAGATCACCCTCGATGCTGCCGAGCGGGCCTTCGCCAGCCTGAAGTAAACAGCGGGCAAACATAACGGGGGCGAAAGTCTTGAAGCCAATAGCTTGTAAGACTTTCGCCCCTGTTTATTAAGAATTAACCAAACGCGTGACAGTTAATTCCGTCTCATTAACAGAAATTCTGGTAAAGACTTTGTAAGGTTGGCGCTGCTTATCCCATAATGTGCCACCAGACACACTTTGGCCGCAGCTTTGCAGAGGTAAGTCGATCACCATGAACCGCGCCGGCCGCGCCCTCGTCCTGGGCTGCCTGTTGCTACTTCAGCCCCTGCTGGCCATGGCAGGCGGTAACTCGTTGCTGATCCCCACCACGGGCCGCTGCACCCTCAACACGTCCCCAGAAGAACTCGCCGACGCCGTGACTCGCTGCAAGCAGTCCGCGCAATCCGGTGATGCCCAGGCGCAATACGAACTGGGTGAGTTCTATCACGATGGCAAGAACACTCCGCGCGACCTCAATCAGGCCCTGAATTATTTCGAGCAGGCTTCACTGCAAGGCCACGCCGACGCGCAACTGCAACTGGGCACGATGTTCTTCCGCGGCGAAGGCGTCCCCGCCAACAACGTCCAGGCCTATATCGTGCTGAAGATGGCGGCGGTCAACGGCGCCGAGGACGCGCTGGATCTGGCCGACCAGGTGGCGGCGCAGATGCAGCGTGATGAACTGGAAGTCGCGACCCAGGTGCTCGGGCAGATCTTCCGCAAGTATTTGCTGGAGCTGCAGACCGTCGACGGTCGCACGCCCTTCTCGCCACTGCCCTGATCCGGGCTTGTTTTTCCGGCTTATTTATCCGAGATAGGCATCGGGAACGGCATCACATTGCTGACGCCCTTGGCCTCACTGATCTTCGGCGTACCCAGGCGCTCGACTTCATCAATCCGCACGATCGAATGCATCGGTACAAAGCTGCGGGTGACACCTTCAAACTGCGCCTTGAGTTTCTCTTCGCTGGGATCGACCACCACCTGGGTGCGCTCGCCGAACACGAATTCCTCTATTTCGAGAAAGCCCCACAGATCACTCTGGTAAATCTGCTTGGCATACATCTCGAATACCTGACCCTGGTTGAGAAAGATCACTTTGTAGATGGGGGCTTCACGCTTGGTCATTTTCGGCAGGCAAGATCGGAATCAAAGAGGGCGCGAACTATAGCACAGGCCCTTGGGACCACTGCCGTGGGAACAGTCCACCACCGGTCCTGTACTTTGCCCCCGTTGAGTCAGCCGATGATCGCGCACGGTGGCGGGCCCGGACAAACCCGCCACCCATTGATCGTTTCAGCGCTTTCGCAGGCACGCGGCTGGGGTTATCCTTCACCACATATTTCTTGCCCAAGGGCGGCTTAAAACAACCTTGAACGCACCCATCGAACCCCATCGTTTCATCCTCGAGCCCTTCGAAGCTCACCGTTTCGCCAACCTGTGCGGCCAGTTCGACGAGCACCTGCGCCTGATCGAACAACGCCTGGCCATCGAAATCCGCAATCGCGGCAACCAGTTCGAATTGATTGGCGAGCCCAAGGTCACCTCTTCCGCCGAGCAACTGCTGCGCCGTCTCTATCGCGAGACCAAGGCCACTGAACTGTCGCCGGAAATGGTCCATCTGTACCTCCAGGAATCCACGGTTGAAGCGCTGGAAAACCCGGCCATCAACGAAGTCAGCGTCTCGCTGCGCACGCGCAAGGGCACCATCCGTCCGCGCGGGCTGAACCAGCAACGCTACGTCAAGGAAATCCTCGGCAACGACATCAACTTCGGCATCGGCCCGGCCGGTACCGGCAAGACCTACCTCGCGGTAGCCTGCGCCGTGGACGCGCTCGAGCGCGAACAGGTGCGACGCATCCTGCTGGTGCGCCCGGCGGTAGAAGCGGGTGAAAAACTCGGCTTCCTGCCCGGCGACCTGGCCCAGAAGATCGACCCGTACCTGCGCCCGCTGTACGACGCCCTGTATGAAATGTTCGGCTTCGAGCACGTGACCAAGCTCATCGAGCGCCAGGTCATCGAAATCGCCCCGCTGGCCTACATGCGCGGCCGTACCCTGAACAACAGCTTCATCATTCTCGACGAGAGCCAGAACACCACCGTCGAGCAGATGAAGATGTTCCTGACCCGCATCGGCTTCGGCTCCACCGCCGTGATCACCGGTGACATCACCCAGGTCGACCTGCCGCGTGGCACCAAGTCGGGCCTGGCCCATGTCATCGAGGTGCTCAAAGGCGTGCCGGGCATCACCTTCACCCATTTCCAGCCCAAGGACGTGGTGCGCCATCCACTGGTGCAACGCATCGTCGAAGCCTACGAGCGCTTCGAAGACCAGCAGGCCAAGGCTGAAGGCAAACCGCGCAATGCTTGAACTGGACCTGCAACGGGCGACCGAAGCGGCCGCCCCCGATGACGCCCTGTTCCGCCGCTGGTGCGAACTGGCCCTGCGCCAGCGCACTGCCGACTCGGAAATGACCATCCGTCTGGTGGACGAAGCTGAAGCCCGCGAACTGAATCACACGTACAGGCACAAGGACTACGCCACCAACGTACTGTCCTTCCCCGCCGACGTCCCCGACGACATGCTCGATATCCCGCTGCTGGGCGATCTGGTGATCTGCGTGGCGGTGGTCGAGCGTGAAGCCGCCGAGCAAGGAAAATCCCTCGAAGCCCACTGGGCGCACCTGGTCATCCATGGTTGCCTGCACCTGTTGGGCTACGACCACATCGATGACGATGAGGCCGAGGAAATGGAAGCACTGGAACGAACGTTGCTAGCAGAACTGGGTCATCCGGACCCTTATGCCGACGACGAAGACGACACACCTCACACTGATATCTGCAAGGATCACGAGTAACCGCCATGAGCGAAGATCGATCGAGCAACGGGCAAAAGTCCTGGCTGGGCAAACTGACCCAGGCTTTTGCCCATGAGCCGAAAAACCGCCAGGAGCTCCTTGAGCTGCTGCGCGAAGCCCACCAGAACAAGCTGCTCGACAGCGAAGCGCTGACCATCGTCGAAGGCGCCATCCAGGTCGCCGACCTGCAGGTGCGCGACATCATGGTGCCGCGCTCGCAGATGATCAGCATCAAGTCGTCGCAGTCGCCCCGCGAGTTCCTCCCGGCGATCATCGACGCCGCGCACTCGCGCTATCCGGTGGTTGGCGAAAGCCACGACGATGTCCTCGGCGTCCTGCTCGCCAAGGACCTGTTGCCGCTGATCCTCAAGGAGAACGGCGACAGCTTCAACATCAAGGACCTGCTGCGCCCGGCCACCTTCGTGCCCGAGTCCAAGCGCCTGAACGTGCTGCTGCGCGAGTTCCGCGCCAACCATAACCACATGGCCATCGTCATTGACGAATACGGCGGCGTGGCGGGTCTGGTGACCATCGAGGACGTGCTGGAGCAGATCGTCGGCGA
Source organism: Pseudomonas sp. Marseille-P9899 (assembly GCF_903166565.1). Classification (NCBI taxonomy): domain Bacteria; kingdom Pseudomonadati; phylum Pseudomonadota; class Gammaproteobacteria; order Pseudomonadales; family Pseudomonadaceae; genus Pseudomonas; species Pseudomonas sp. Marseille-P9899. Next base: position 304,657 of record NZ_CAESCG010000007.1, on the reverse strand, counting down.
TATCGAGGACGAGCACGATGTCGAGGAAGACAGCTACATCAAACCGCTGCCCAGTGGCGATTTCCTGATCAAGGCGCTGACCCCGATCGAGAACTTCAACGAGTTCTTCGACAGCGAGTTCTCCGATGACGAGTTCGACACCGTCGGTGGCCTGGTCATGAGCGCGTTCGGGCACCTGCCCAAGCGCAACGAAACCACTGAAATCGGGCCGTATCGCTTCCGTATCCTCAACGCTGACAGCCGCCGGATACACCTGCTGCGCCTGACTCCCGTCACCCGCTAAGGACCACCATGCGTTGGATCACCCGCCCCGGCTGGCCCGGTAACCTGCTGGCCGTGGCGGCCGGCGCCCTGACTCCGCTGGCGCTCGCGCCGTTCGATATCTGGCCGCTGGCCTTGCTGTCGCTGGGTCTGTTCTACCTCGGCCTGCGCGAGCTGAGCCCACGCCAGGCGCTGGGTCGCGGTTGGTGCTACGGCTTCGGCCTGTTCGCCGCCGGCACCTGGTGGATCTACGTCAGTATCCACACCTACGGCGGCGCCTCGGCGCTGCTGGCCGGTGGACTGATGCTCGCGTTCTTCGCCTCCATCGCCTGGTTCTTTGCCCTGCCCGCCTGGCTCTGGGCGCGCTGGCTGCGGCGCAACGAAGCGCCACTGGCCGACGCCCTGGGCTTCGCCGCCCTGTGGCTGGGCCAGGAAGCCTTCCGCGGCTGGTTCCTGACCGGCTTCCCCTGGCTCTCCGCCGGTTACAGCCAGCTTGACGGCCCACTCGCCGGACTCGCGCCGGTGGGCGGCATGTGGCTGGTGTCCTTCACGCTGGCATTGACCGCCGCGCTGCTGTGCAACCTGCGTCTTCTGCGCCCGCGCAAAGCCTTCCTCGCGGCCGGTATCGCCTTGCTGGTCGGCCCGTGGGCCATCGGCCTGGGGCTCAAGGGGCATGCCTGGACCGTGCCGTCCGGTGATCCCCTGAAGGTCGCGGCCATCCAGGGCAACATCGAACAAAGCCTGAAATGGGAACCCAACCAGTTGCGCAGTCAACTGGAGCTGTACCGTGACATGAGCTTCACCAGCAAGCCGGTCGACCTGATCGTCTGGCCGGAAACCGCAGTGCCGGTGTTCAAGGACTCGGTGCAAGGCTATCTGGACATGATGAGCGGCTTTGCCGGAGATCGGCATTCGGCGCTGATCACCGGGGTTCCGGTGCGGCAGATCGAGCACGAACAGCGGCGCTACTACAACGGCATCACCGCGATCGGCGAAGGCGACGGCACCTACCTGAAACAGAAGCTGGTGCCTTTCGGCGAATATGTTCCGCTGCAAGACCTGCTGCGCGGCCTGATCGAATTCTTCGACCTGCCCATGTCCGACTTCGCCCGCGGCCCGGCCGACCAGCCACTGCTGCAGGCCAAGGGCTACCAGCTTGCGCCGTTCATCTGCTACGAAGTGGTCTACCCGGAACTGGCCGCGAGCCTGGCGGCACGCAGCGACATTCTCCTGACCATCAGCAATGACACTTGGTTCGGCAAGTCCATCGGCCCGCTGCAGCACCTGCAGATGGCGCAGATGCGCGCCCTGGAAGCCGGACGCTGGATGATCCGTTCGACCAACAACGGCGTTACCGGCCTGATCGACCCGTTCGGTCGGATCACCGTGCAGATTCCGCAGTTCGAACGCGCCATCCTCTACGGCGAAGTGGTGCCGATGCAGCAACTGACGCCTTACCTGCAATGGCGTTCGTGGCCGCTGGTGATCCTCTGCACGCTGTTGCTGGGCTGGGCATTGCTGACCAGCCGGATCGCCAAGACGGTCTGAGCCTCAGTAGAAAAGCCGGTAACCGACAAGGCCAACTGCTTCGTTGAACAGTTGGCCGCTTTGCCACATCACCTTGCTGTGTGGCAGCCAACCGCCGAACGGGTAACCGTGGTCGATGCCCATGAAGCCCACGGGCGCTGGCACCACGTCAAAACCAGCCCGCTGGAAGCTCCAGACCGACCGCTGCATGTGCCAGGCCTGCGTCACCACCACGACCCGCTTGACCCCTTGCGGCAACAGCATGGCAGCGCTCAGTTCGGCATTTTCCCAGGTGGTGCGGCTCTCTTCTTCAAGCCAGCGCACCGGCACACCGAAATCCCGCTGCATCGAATCGGCCATCAGCCGTGCTTCGCTGGGCGGCGAACCGTAGTGCAGACCGCCCGTGGTCAGTACCGGCAACCCGGACGCCTTGGCCAGTTGTGCGGCATAGCGCATGCGTTCCAAGGCCACGCCGGTTGGCTGGTCTTGCGAGCCCCAGGCCGGGTCGCCGCGCTCGCGCCCTGAGCCGAGGACAACGATGGCATCAGCACGCTCGGCTAGCGTTGCCCACTGATCCATGCGCAGCGCCGGCACCGTTTCGATCTGGCTGGCCACGTACCGCATCACCACCGGCAGGCTCATCGCCAGCAGGCCACCGAATCCCGCAACAAAACACAGGAGTGCCGTGCGCGGCCACGACGTGCGCAACCACCAGGCGGCAATCAGCAGCACGAAGAAAATGCCCGGCGGCATCAACCATTGTTTGATGAAGAAACGAAACGGCATCGGGCATCTCCTTGAAATGCGCGAAGCCTAAGCTTTGTACGAAATGTATTCGAGCGAAGGCCAGGCAAGGCGAAAATAGGCGAGGAAGCGGAGTTTACTGACTGTAAATGAGCATTCCGAGCCTATTTTCAACGCAGCCTGGCCGAGTTCGGATGCATTTCGTGCAGAGCGTAAGAGAAATCGGCGCCTGGAAACATTAACCAGGCGCCGTATCGGAGAAAAGAATGCTGCGGTGGCGCACTCCAGACTGCGCCGTGATAGGCCTAACGCTATTTGCGTTGCAGCGCTCGGGTTTTGAGCGCTGCGGTGGAACGTGCCTTGTCCTTGAGCCAGATGACCCGACCCGAAGGGGGCGCTTCCATTGAGGGTGCAACGCCGGAAACTTTTTGCCCGCGTGCCGGCGCGGACTCGAGATAGGCTTTGATAACGTCGAACTCGGCGCTGCTCAAACCACGCAGTTCCAGTTCGTCGGGCATTTCATCGCGTAATCGAACCGAGGTCCGGGCCACATCCAAGGCCAGTCCCAGACGGTCGATCAGTCGTTCGTAAAGCTCCGGTTTCAATGCTTGTAGCTGCGACTCTCCCATCCGTTCACCTCATCGAAGATAAAATTCATCTCCCCCAGACATGAGCTTAGCGTCACCGGCAAAAGCGGCCGGACGCCGCGACCAACGGCCCTGGCGCCGGCCCGCGATGCAATCAGGGTTTCCCACGACCGTTGGGGGTCATGTATGCTACGGCGTTCACTCTTGACACCGGATTACCGGGCACAAACGGTTTTCAACCGGCCTGGATAAGGTCTCCCATTTCTCAGCGCAAAGTAGCCATGCACGAACACTATCAGCCCCGCGAAATCGAAGCCGCCGCCCAGTCCTACTGGGACGAGCACAAGTCTTTTGAAGTCAGTGAACAGCCAGGCAAGGACACTTACTACTGCCTGTCGATGTTCCCGTACCCGAGCGGCAAGCTACACATGGGGCACGTGCGCAACTACACCATCGGCGACGTGATCGCGCGCTACCAGCGCATGCTCGGCAAGAACGTCCTGCAGCCGATGGGCTGGGACGCCTTCGGCATGCCGGCAGAAAACGCCGCGATGAAAAACAACGTCGCGCCGGCCAAGTGGACCTACGAAAACATCGACTACATGAAGACCCAGCTCAAGAGCCTGGGCCTGGCCATCGACTGGTCGCGTGAAGTCACCACCTGCAAGCCGGACTACTACCGCTGGGAACAGTGGCTGTTCACCCGCCTGTTCGAAAAAGGCGTGATCTACCGCAAGAACGGTACCGTGAACTGGGACCCGGCCGATCAGACCGTACTGGCCAACGAGCAGGTCATCGACGGCCGTGGCTGGCGTTCGGGCGCGCTGATCGAGAAGCGCGAAATCCCGATGTACTACTTCAAGATCACCGACTACGCCGACGAACTGCTGGAAAGCCTCGACGACCTGCCGGGCTGGCCCGAGCAGGTCAAGACCATGCAGCGCAACTGGATCGGCAAGTCCCGCGGCATGGAAGTGCAGTTCCCCTATGACGAGGCGAGCATCGGCGAAGCCGGCGCGCTGAAAGTCTTCACCACCCGTCCCGACACCCTGATGGGCGCGACCTACGTCGCCGTCGCCGCAGAGCACCCGCTGGCCACCCTCGCGGCTCAAGGCAACCCGCAACTGCAAGCGTTCATCGACGAATGCAAGAGCGGTAGCGTCGCCGAAGCCGACATCGCCACTCAGGAAAAGAAAGGCGTGGCCACCTCGTTGCTGGTCCGCCATCCACTGACCGGCGAAAAACTGCCGGTGTGGGTCGCCAACTACGTGCTGATGCACTACGGCGACGGCGCGGTCATGGCCGTACCGGCCCACGACGAGCGCGACTTCGAATTCGCCACCAAGTACCAACTGCCGATCAAGGCTGTGGTCCGCACCAGCGCCGGTGATGAAGTCGGCAGCGAATGGCAGGCCGCCTACGGCGAGCATGGCCAACTGATCAACTCCGGCGAGTTCGACGGTCTGGACTTCGCCGGCGCCTTCGACGCCATCGAAGCCGCGCTGATCCGCAAGGAGTCGGGCAAGTCTCGCACCCAGTTCCGCCTGCGCGACTGGGGCATCAGCCGCCAGCGCTACTGGGGCTGCCCGATCCCGATCATCCATTGCCCATCCTGCGGCGACGTACCGGTGCCGGAAGACCAGTTGCCGGTCACCCTGCCGGAGAACGTGGTGCCAGATGGCGCCGGTTCGCCACTGGCGCGCATGCCCGAGTTCTACGAGTGCACCTGCCCGAAATGCGGCACTGCGGCCAAGCGTGAAACCGACACCATGGACACCTTCGTCGAGTCGTCCTGGTACTTCGCCCGCTACGCATCGCCGAACTACGAAGGTGGCCTGGTCGACCCGAAAGCGGCCAACCACTGGTTGCCGGTCGACCAGTACATCGGCGGCATCGAACACGCGATCCTGCACCTGCTCTACGCGCGCTTCTTCCACAAGCTGATGCGTGACGAAGGCCTGGTCAGTTCCAGCGAGCCGTTCAAGAACCTGCTGACCCAGGGCATGGTGGTCGCCGAGACCTACTACCGCGTTGCCAGCAATGGCGGCAAGGACTGGTTCAACCCGGCCGACGTCGAGCTCGAGCGCGATGCCAAAGCCAAGATCATCGCCGCACGCCTGAAGACCGACGGCCTTCCGGTGGAAATCGGCGGCACCGAGAAGATGTCCAAGTCCAAGAACAACGGCGTTGACCCGCAGTCGATGATCGATGCCTACGGCGCCGACACCTGCCGCCTGTTCATGATGTTCGCCTCGCCGCCCGACATGAGCCTGGAATGGTCCGACTCCGGCGTCGAGGGTGCCAGCCGCTTCCTGCGTCGTGTCTGGCGCCTGGCTCAGGCGCATGTCGCCCAGGGCCTGCCGCCCAAGGCCGACCTGAGCAGCCTGAGCGACGCGCAGAAAGCCGTGCGCCGCGCCACGCACTCGGCGATTCGCCAGGCCAGCATCGATGTCGGCCAGCACCACAAATTCAACACCGCCATCGCCCAGGTGATGACCCTGATGAACGTGCTGGAAAAGGCCGCACAGGACAGCGAGCTGGACCGCGCGCTGATCCAGGAAGGTCTGGAAGCCGTGACCCTGATCCTGGCTCCGATCACCCCGCATATCAGCCATGGCCTGTGGCAGAGCCTCGGCCACAGCGGCCCGGCGATCAATGCCGGCTGGCCAGCTGTGGACGAAAGCGCCCTGGTGCAGGACAGCCTGCAGCTGGTCATCCAGGTCAACGGCAAGTTGCGCGGGCAGATCGAAATGCCTGCCGCCGCCAGCCGCGAGGACGTCGAAGCCGCCGCGCGCAGCAACGAAAACGTGCTGCGCTTCACCGAAGGCCTGACAATCCGCAAGGTCATCGTGGTACCCGGCAAGCTGGTCAACATCGTCGCCAACTGACAGGACCGGGCGCCCCGGCGGGCGCCCGCACAGACAAGGCCCACAAGGTTTCAAGGGAGCAACAAGATGATCAAACGCAATTTGTTGGTAATAGGCCTGGCGGTAATGCTCAGCGCCTGCGGTTTCCAACTGCGTGGTACCGGGACCAACGAGCTGGCCATCAAGGAACTGGACCTGAGCGCCCGTAACGCTTACGGCGAAACGGTCACTCAGCTGCGCGACGTACTGAAGAACAGCGGCGTCAACGTCCATGCTGGCGCGCCGTTCAAACTGGTACTGACCAACGAAGTCGAAAACCAGCGCGCCGCCAGCTACGCCGGCGCCGGGCGCTCGGTGGAATACGAGCTGAGCACCGAACTGTCCTACGAGATCCAGGGCCAGAACAACACGCCGCTGCTCAACGACAAGCTGGAAGTCCGCAAGATCTACGTGCATGACGGCAACAACATCACTGGCTCCGGCCAGGAAGCCAGTCAGATCCGCAAGGAAATGCGTCGCGACCTGGTACAGAACATGGTGCTGCGCCTGCAACTGCTGACCCCGGCCCAACTCGAAGAGCTGCAAGTCAAGGCTGATGAACGCGCCCGGGCGGAAGCCGAGGCACTGGAAGCGGCCCGCCGCGCCCAGGCAGCCCAACCCCAGCAATCGCCGCTGGAAATCCCGGCCCGCTGAGGCTGAACGGGGCGCTTCGGCGCCCCGACTTCTTTTATGAAACTTGCTCCCGCCCAGCTCAACAAGCACCTGCAAGGCGCACTCGCCCCGGTTTATGTGGTCAGCGGCGATGATCCGCTGCTGTGCCAGGAAGCCGCCGACGCCATTCGCCTGGCTGCGCGCCAGCAGGGCTTCGATGAGCGCCAGGTATTCAGCGCCGATGCCAACTTCGACTGGGGCACCCTGCTCCAGGCAGGTGCCAGCCTCTCGCTGTTCGCCCAAAAACGCGTGCTGGAACTGCGACTGCCCTCCGGCAAGCCCGGCGACAAGGGCGCCGCGGCGCTGATCGAATATTGCTCACGCCCCGCCGACGACACCCTTCTGCTGATCAGCCTGCCCAAGCTCGACGGCAGTGCGCAGAAGACCAAGTGGGGCAAGGCGCTGGTCGAAGGGCCACAGGTGCAGTTCATCCAGATCTGGCCGGTCGACACCCAGCAACTGCCGCAATGGATCAACCAGCGCCTGGCCCAGGCCGGGCTGGCGGCGCAGCGTGATGCGGTGGAACTGATTGCCGCACGGGTCGAAGGCAACTTGCTGGCCGCCGCCCAGGAAATCGAAAAGCTCAAGCTGCTCGCCGACGGCAACACCATCACCGTGGAAACGGTACAGGGTGCGGTGGCCGACAGCGCGCGCTTCGACGTCTTCGGCCTGGTCGACGCCATCCTCAATGGCGAAGCCGCCCACGCCCTGCGCATGCTCGAAGGCCTGCGCGGTGAAGGCGTCGAGCCGCCGGTGATTCTCTGGGCCTTGGCTCGGGAACTGCGCGTCCTCACGGGTCTAGCCCAGCAATACAGCCAGGGTGTACCACTGGACAAAGCCTTCAGCCAGGCTCGTCCGCCGGTCTGGGACAAGCGCAAGCCACTGATGAGCAAGGCACTGCAACGCCATTCGGCGCAGCGCTGGGCCCAACTGCTGTTTGACGCCCAACGCATCGACGCGCAAATCAAGGGCCAGGCCCAAGGTTCGCCGTGGACCAGCCTGACCCGCCTTTCGCTGCTGATGGCCGGGCAGCGCCTGAACCTGCCGGCGGAGTAACCGCCAGGATCGTGACCAACGGCCTTGCGACGGACGCGTGACAGTCCTATAGTTCGCGCCGAATCCACCCAGGCAGGACCTTCTCCATGAGCAAGAAATCGGCAAAAACCCGGCCGAACAAGGCCAAATCCATCATTGCCCAGCCCCTGTTCCGCAGCCGCCAGGAACAACCGGAAAAGGGCAAAGGCAGCTACCGCCGCGAAGCCTTCCAATCGAGAGATTGGGAGGCTTCTTGCTTTAAGGCCGCATGAAGGCAGGAAATCCACAGGCATGATATGGTCGTCACCTGACCCGTATTACCTGGATTCGTGCATGCCCTTCCGCCTTTCCCGTCGCTGGCAACTCCGCCAACTGACCGCTGCTTTCAGCCTCATCCTGCTCGTTGCCTGCGCCGAGCACCCGACCGCCGCCGATGCCCTGCCCATCGCGCCAGTCCAACCGGCCCCGGCCCTTGTCCAGCCCACGCCATCCGCCGACATCGTAGTCCAGCCACAGCAAACCTTCGCCGAGTGGCAGGCCAGTTTCCGCCAGCAGGCGCTGCAGGCCGGCGTAACGCCAAGCCTGTTCGACCGCGCCTTTGCCGGCATCACCCCAGACATGGATGTAATCAAGGCCGACCGTAGTCAGCCGGAGTTCAGCCGCCCGGTATGGGAATACCTCGATGGCGCGCTGTCACCACTGCGGGTGCGCAACGGCAAGGCACTGCTGGCGCAGAACAGCGAACTGCTGAGCCGCATCGAGCAGCGCTACGGTGTAGAGCGCAATGTGCTGGTGTCCGTCTGGGGCATGGAAAGCAACTTCGGCCAGTTCCAGGGCAACAAATCGGTGATTCGCTCCCTCGCGACCCTGGCCTATGAAGGCCGTCGCCCGGCGTTCGCCCAGGCGCAGTTGCTGGCGGCGCTGAAGATCCTGCAGAACGGCGATATCGCCCCCGAAGCCATGCGCGGCTCCTGGGCCGGAGCCATGGGCCAGACCCAGTTCATCCCCACCACCTACGACACCCATGCTGTGGACTTCGACGGTGACGGCCGCCGCGACATCTGGAACAGCTCCGCCGACGCCCTCGCCTCCACCGCCCACTACCTGCAAAGTTCAGGCTGGAAACGTGGTGAGCCTTGGGGCTTCGAAGTCGAACTGGCACCGGGCTTCGATTACTGGCTGGCTGACGGCACTCAACGCAAAACCGTCGCCGAATGGCTGCACTTGGGCCTGAAACTGCCAGCTGGCGCTCGCGTCCCGGCCGGCAGCGAGCAACTCTCCGCCGCCCTGATACTGCCTGCGGGCTACCGTGGCCCGGCGTTCCTGGTGCTCGACAACTTCCGCGCGATCCTCAAGTACAACAACTCGTCGTCCTACGCCTTGGCCGTCAGCCTGCTGAACGAGCGCTTCGATGGCGCCGGCTACATCCGCGGCGCCTGGCCCAAGGACGACCTGCCGTTGAGCCGCAGCGAGCGCATCGAGTTGCAGGACCGGCTCAATGCCACCGGGCATGAGGCCGGCACGGCGGATGGCATCATTGGAGCCAACACCCGCAAAGCGATTCGCAATGCCCAACAGACCCTGGGCTGGCCGGCGGACGGGTATCCGACGCACAAGTTGCTGGATAGCCTGCGCACGCGCTGAAGGCCGCTATCGCGACGGTTCGGCGCCCCGACAAGCTCGCTCCTACAATGTCCGCGTGATAATCCTGTAGGAGCGAGCTTGCTCGCGATGCCAGATACACAAAAAAGCCCCCGTACCTTCTCAGGTGCGGGGGCTTTTTTTACGGGCCGGGATCAGAGCTTGATCTTGGCCTCATGCGCCTGCTGGTCGGCGTGGTACGAGGAACGTACCAGCGGGCCGGAAGCGACGTTCTTGAAGCCCATCTTGTAGCCTTCCTCGGCGAACCAGGCGAAGGTGTCCGGGTGGACGAAACGCTGCACCGGCAGGTGGCTACGGGACGGTTGCAGGTACTGGCCGAGGGTCAGCATGTCGATGTTGTGCTCGCGCATGCGGTGCATGACTTCGATCACTTCGTCGTCAGTCTCGCCCAGGCCAAGCATCAGGCCGGACTTGGTTGGTACGTGCGGCACCAGTTCCTTGAACTTCTCCAGCAGGGTCAAAGACCACTGGTAGTCCGAGCCCGGACGCGCGGCCTTGTACAGACGCGGCACGGTTTCCAGGTTGTGGTTGAACACATCCGGCGGCTCCTGGGCGGTGATCGCCAGGGCGACATCCATACGGCCACGGTAGTCCGGCACCAGGGTTTCCAGCTGGACGCCCGGGGACAGCGCGCGAATCTCGCGGATGCAATCGGCGAAGTGCTGGGCACCGCCATCACGCAGATCGTCACGGTCCACCGAAGTGATGACCACGTACTTCAGGCGCAGGTCGGCGATAGCGACCGCCAGGTTCTTCGGCTCGTCGGCGTCCAGCGCTTTCGGGCGGCCATGGCCGACGTCGCAAAACGGGCAGCGACGGGTGCAGATGTCACCCATGATCATGAAGGTCGCGGTACCGCCGGAGAAGCACTCGCCCAGGTTCGGGCAGGATGCCTCTTCGCAAACGCTGTGCAGCTTGTGTTTGCGCAGCAGTTGCTTGATGCGATCGATCTCCGGAGAAATCGGGATGCGCACGCGGATCCAATCGGGTTTCTTCGGCAGTTCGTCAGTGGGGATGATCTTTACCGGGATACGCGCAACCTTCTCGGCGCCACGCAGTTTCACACCGGCTTCAACCTTCGGCCGAGGGGCCGGGGTCACGGTGCTTTGCACCAGTTCTTGCACAATAGTCATTTTCAGTCGATTCCGCCCGCAAGGGTCGTCTGCTCAGCATAATCGAGGTGCTTGACCAGCTGTCCGCGCAGCCTTGCCCTGACCTCGGAGAGTTCGATCGGGCCTGCCTGGTCGCGTAGCTGGGTCATGGCCAGCCCGGCATACCCGCAGGGATTAATTCGGCGGAATGGCGCAAGGTCCATGTCCACATTCAAGGCAAGGCCATGGAACGAGCAGCCATTGCGGATTCGCAGGCCGAGGGACGCGATCTTCGCGCCATCGACATAAACACCCGGCGCATCGGGTTTAGCCGCAGCCTCGACACCGTAGCTGGCGAGCAACTCGACCAGGCAGCGCTCGATACGCGTCACCAACTCGCGGACACCAAAGCCCAGGCGACGCACGTCGAGCATGAGGTAGGCCACCAGTTGGCCGGGGCCATGGTAGGTCACCTGGCCGCCGCGATCGGTCTGAACCACCGGGATATCGCCCGGCACCAGCAGGTGCTCGGCCTTGCCGGCCTGGCCCTGGGTGAAGACCGACGGGTGCTCCACCAGCCAGACTTCGTCGCCGCTACCCGGCTGACGCTGGTCGGTGAACCGGCGCATGGCATCCAGCACCGGTTCGTAAGGCAGCAGGCCGAGGTCGCGAAAGCCGAGGCTGGCGGACATCAGAGCACCATTTTTACGATACCGGTGGCACGCAGGGCACTGTTGATGTCGTGCAGCTGGTCTTCGCCGGTAGCGACGATGTGCAGTTGCACGGTGGTGTATTTGCCTTCCTTGCTCTGGCGCTCAGCAAGCGTGGTCATATCGACCTCGGCGTATTTCTTGAGAACTTCGATCACGGTGTCCTTGAAGTGGACCACGGTGTCGCCAATTACCTTGATTGGGTAATCCGCGCAGGGGAATTCGATTTTTGGCGCTTTGACGTCAGCTTGAGTCATGGCAGTACCGGCCTCGTAAGCCGTGGCAACAACAATGCCCCTGCATGGTGGCAGGGGCATGGCAGGTCACGATATCAGTTGAACAACCCGTAGAAGAACAGACGAATGCTATCCCACACCCGGCGGAAGAAACCACCTTCCTCGACGCCGTCCAGCGCGATCAGATCGGCGCTATGAACAACGTTGTCATCCAGTTTGACTTCGACTTTACCGATCACGTCACCTTTGGCGATCGGTGCAACCAGTTGCGGGCTCATGGTCATGCTGGCGGCCAGTTTCTTCAATTGGCCTTTAGGCAAAGTCATGGTCAGGTCTTCGGCCAGACCGGCTTTGACCTGGCTGCTGGTGCCCTTCCAGACCTGGGCCTGAGCCAGCTCGGTGCCTTTCTGGTAGAAGGTCTGGGTTTCGAAGAAGCGGAAACCGTAGGTCAGCAGCTTCTGGGTCTCGGCGGCGCGGGACTGTTCGCTGTTGGTACCGAATACCACGGCGATCAGGCGCATGCCGTCACGAACGGCGGACGACACCATGCAGTAGCCGGCTTCGTCGGTGTGGCCGGTCTTCAGGCCATCGACGGTCTTGTCACGCCACAGCAGCAGGTTGCGGTTGGGCTGCTTGATGTTGTTCCAGAAGAACTCTTTCTGCGAGTAGATCGCGTAGTGAGCCGGGTCTTCGTGGATGATCGCGCGAGCCAGCACGGCCATGTCGTGCGCCGAGGAGTAGTGCTCCGGGTGCGGCAGGCCGGTCGGGTTCATGAAGTGGCTGTTGCTCATGCCGAGGTCGCCGGCAGTCTTGTTCATCATGTCGGCGAAGGCGTCTTCGCTGCCGGCGATGTGCTCGGCCAGCGCAACGCTGGCGTCGTTACCCGACTGGATGATGATCCCGTGCAGCAGATCGCTGACGGTGACCTGGGTGCCGACCTTGATGAACATCCGCGAACCACCGGTGCGCCAGGCGTTTTCGCTGACGGTTACCGGGTCGCTCTCGCCGATCTGTCCGCGACGGATATCCAGGGTCGCGATGTAGGCGGTCATCAACTTGGTCAGGCTCGCCGGAGGCAGACGCTGGTCGCCATTGTTCTCGACCAGGATGTTGCCGCTGGAGGCTTCCATGAGCACGTAGGACTTGGCTGCCAGTTGCGGCGGCGACGGCATCATCTGCTCTGCCGCGAATGCGGCAGGGGTGATCATCAGCGGAACAAGCAGGCAAAGGCGTTTGGCAAAGGTGGTGATGTTCATCCGTCTCTCGAAATGGCTTATGGGCTCATGCCCTGAAGGGCAAAGTTACAAAAGGCGCTGCGACAAACCGCCGCGCCTGCGAGCAAAACCGCCATTGTACATGGCTGTTCGGCCCGGCTACATGACAAACCGACCAGTCCCCCCGGTCAGTCCGCCGTGACTACTTTCGCCTGTCCCAGGTTGGCCAGGCGTACGCTGTCCTGCGTCTGCTGGACCTCGCCCTGACTGCGGATCGGCCCCAGGCGCACGCGGTGCAGGGTCTGCTGGTTGCGCACGATGGAACTGATGAACACCGGTGCGCTGACCATGCCGCTCAACTTGGAGCGTAGCAACTCGGCGGCGTCCGGGTTGGCGAATGCGCCAACCTGCAGGAATGTGCCGCCATTGGCCGGCACGCTGTTGCTGGCGACCTGCACCGGCAGGACTGCGGCGGCGTGCTGCTGCGGCGGTGGCGTCCACTGTTCGACGGTGCCGGTGCTCGCCGCAATCGGCTTGGCCTGGGCCACTTGCGGCTGGTCGAGTACCAACGGCGCCGGACGACCCTTCTGGGCCCACCATTGCTGAGGATCGATGCCTTCGACGCGAACCCGCGCGGTGCCGGTTTCGGCGTAACCGAGCTTCTTCGCTGCCGCATAGGACAGGTCGATGATGCGGTCGGAATAGAACGGGCCGCGGTCGTTGACCCGCAGGATCACGCTGCGGTTGTTGTCCAGGTTGGTCACCTTGACGTAGGCCGGCAGCGGCAGGGTCTTGTGCGCCGCAGTCATGGCGTAGAGGTCATAGACCTCGCCGTTGGCGGTGTTCTGCCCGTGGAACTTGGTGCCGTACCAGGACGCGGTGCCCTGGGCGACATAGTTGCGCGAGTCGGGGATCGGGAAGTAGGTCTTGCCCAGTACGGTGTACGGGTTGGCCTTGTAGTTACCGGTGTGCACGGTTGGCGTGGCGTCCGGGATCTTCGAGACATCGACGTCCCACCACGGCGCGCCGTCCTTGTGGGCCCGGTTGATGTCCAGCCCGGGCTTGGCGCGAACCACGTTGCCGCTGCTGCTCTGGGTCGGACGGCTGGAAGAACAACTGACCAGCACCAGGCCAAGCGCCGCGCAGCCCAGCAGTTTCAGCGATGTAGCAGAGAACAGTATGCGCATTACCGGGCGCCCCTTGCCTGAACCAGCAGGTCTGAAAGTTGATGTACCGCCATGGCGTACATCACGCTGCGGTTATAGCGAGTGATCGCGTAGAAGTTCTTCAGGCCAAGCCAGTACTCGGGGCCGTTTTCGCCTTCAAGCCGGAAAGCGGTGACCGGCAGATCATCGCGCAGCGCATCATGACTCGACCAGCCCAATGCCCGCAACTCCCCCACCGTCTTGACCGGCTCGATGCCCGGGCTCAGGCCTTCGTCGACACGCTCGCCACGGACCATCGCACGACTGACCACCGGCTCGCCGGCAACCCAGCCGTGACGCTTGAAGTAGCTGGCGACGCTGCCGATGGCGTCGTCGGGGTTGTTCCAGATGTTGATGTGGCCGTCGCCGTCAAAGTCCACGGCGTAGGCGCGGAAGCTGCTCGGCATGAACTGCGGCAGCCCCATGGCTCCGGCGTAGGAACCCTTGAGGGTCAGCGGATCGATCTGCTCTTCGCGGGCCAGCAGCAGGAATTCACGCAGTTCCTTGCGGAAGAACGGAGCCCGCTGCGGGTAATCGAAGGCCAGGGTCGACAGCGCGTCCATGACCCGGTAGTTGCCGGTATTGCGGCCAAAGAAGGTCTCGACACCGATGATCGAGACGATCACCTGCGCCGGCACGCCGTATTCCTGCTCGGCGCGGGCCAGAGCGGCCTCGTGCTGGCGCCAGAAGTCCACGCCACGGGCGATACGCGCGTCGGTGAGGAACATCGGCCGGTATTCTTTCCACGGTTTGACCCGTTCTGCAGGACGGGAAATGGCGTCGAGGATCGCCTGCTTGCGCTGGACATCGCGGAACACGCCCATCAACTGCTCGCCGGCGAACCCGTAGTCACGGGTCATCTCGCCAACGAATTCGGCTACCTGGGGGGATCCATCGTAGTCGCCGGCGCTGGCCTGCTGCACGCCGCCGAACAGCCCGATCAGGCCCGCCAGAGGTACACAACGGGCCATCCAGCCACGCATTGCTTGCATCAAGAAATTCACCTTACTCAAACCTGCGCGATCCATTTGCGGTGGGTATGGATCGACATGAGAACGCCAAACGCTGACAGCAGCGTCACCAGCGAAGTTCCACCATAACTAATGAAGGGCAGCGGCACGCCCACGACGGGCAGCAAGCCGCTGACCATGCCGATATTGACGAAGACGTACACGAAGAAGGTCATGGTCAGGCTGCCGGCCAGCAACTTGCCGAACAGGGTCTGGGCCTGGGCGGTGATCACCAGCCCGCGGCCGATCAGCAGCAGGTAGATCAGCAACAGCGCGCAAATGCCCACCAGGCCGAACTCTTCGCCGAGCACGGCGATGATGAAGTCGGTGTGGCTTTCCGGGAGGAAGTCCAGGTGCGACTGGGTGCCCAGCAGCCAGCCTTTGCCGAATACGCCACCGGAACCGATCGCCGCCTTCGACTGGATGATGTTCCAGCCGGTGCCCAGCGGGTCGCTTTCCGGGTCGAGGAAGGTCAGTACCCGTTGCTTCTGGTAGTCATGCATGACGAAGAACCACATCGCCACCGCCACCGGCACGGCCGCCGCCAGCACGCTGATGATCCAGCGCCAGCGCAGCCCGCCCATGAACAGCACGAACGCACCGGAAGCGAGGATCAGCAGCGCGGTGCCGAGGTCCGGCTGGCGAACGATGAGGATGAACGGCAGGCCGATCAGAACCAGGCTGATCAGTACGTGTTTCAGGTGCGGCGGCAGCGTGCGCTTGGCCAGGTACCAGGCGATGGTCGCCGGCATGATGATCTTCATGAATTCCGACGGCTGGAAGCGGATCACCCCGGGGATGTTGATCCAGCGCGTCGCGCCCATGGCGTTGTGCCCCATGACGTCCACCACCACCAGCAGGATCACCCCGAGCACATACGCCAACGGCACCCAGCGCGCCATGAATCGCGGTTCGAGCTGGGCAATGACGAACATCGAGACCAGGCCGATACCGAACGACGACGCTTGCTTGAGCAGCAGGTCCCAGTTCTTGCCGCTGGCCGAATAGAGGACGAACAGGCTGCCGGCCGCGAGGGTCAGCAGCAGGATCAGCAAAGGGCCGTCGACATGGATGCGCTGCAGGAAGCTGGCGCGCCGACGCATCACGTCCTCGCTGGAGAGCATGCGATCGAAATTACTCTTCACGGGGCCGGTTCCTGGGCAACGGTGGCGGAGGGGTCAGCGTATTCGGGTTTGAGACGGCCATGTTCGTCCAGCAGCCAGGCATCCATTACCTGACGCAACACCGGCGCAGCGACACCCGAGCCGGACTCCCCGTTCTCGACCATCACCGAGATCACGATGCGCGGATCTTCGGCCGGGGCGAAACCGACGAACAGGGCGTGGTCGCGATGGCGCTCCTGGACCTTGTTGCGGTCGTACTTCTCGCCCTGCTTGATCGCCACGACCTG
The DNA here is from genome assembly GCF_903166565.1 of Pseudomonas sp. Marseille-P9899. Classification (NCBI taxonomy): domain Bacteria; kingdom Pseudomonadati; phylum Pseudomonadota; class Gammaproteobacteria; order Pseudomonadales; family Pseudomonadaceae; genus Pseudomonas; species Pseudomonas sp. Marseille-P9899. Next base: position 288,386 of record NZ_CAESCG010000007.1, on the reverse strand, counting down.
GGCCGTACCACTCTTGCCGGCAATCCGGTACTGGGCGCCGACAGCGGCTTTGCGCGCGGTGCCGCGGGCGCCGTGCATCACCTGCTCCATGCCGTGGGTGACCTTGGCCCAGTCGGACTTGTCGCGCAGGACGATGTCTTCCATCGGGTTCGGATCGACCGGCGGCTGGCCCTCGATGGTCTTGGCCAGGTGCGGACGGATCCACTTGCCCTTGCTGGCGATCAGCGAGATGGCCTGGGCCAGTTGCAGCGGCGTGGCCTGCATGTAGCCCTGGCCGATCCCGAGAATCAGCGTCTCGCCCGGGAACCAGGCCTGGCGACGGGTGGCGCGTTTCCACTCGCGGGACGGCATCAATCCCGGCGATTCCTCGAACATGTCCAGCGCGACCTTCTGGCCGATGCCAAAGCGGTTCATGTAGCTGGACAGCTTGTCGATGCCCATCTTGTGCGCGAGGTCGTAGAAGTAGGTGTCGTTGGACCGCATGATTGCTGTGTCGAGGTCGACCCAGCCGTCACCAGTGCGGTTCCAGTTGCGGTATTTGTGATCGTAGTTGGGCAGTTGGTAGTAGCCCGGGTCGAACACCCGCGTCGAGGCGTTGACCACACCGGAATCGAGGCCGGCGACGGCAACTGCGGGCTTGATGGTCGAGCCCGGTGGATAGAGCCCGCGCAGCACGCGGTTGAACAACGGCCGGTCGATCGAGTCACGCAGCTCGGCGTAGGCCTTGAAACTGATACCGGTGACGAACAGGTTCGGGTCGAAGCTCGGCTGGCTGACCATCGCCAACACTTCGCCGGTTTTCGGGTCGAGGGCCACGATGGCGCCGCGCCGCCCGCCCAACGCGGCTTCGGCCGCTTCCTGCAGCTTGATATCGAGGCTCAGGACGATGTCCTTGCCGGGAATCGGGTCGGTCCGCTTGAGCACCCGCAACACTCGGCCGCGGGCGTTGGTCTCGACTTCCTCGTAACCCACCTGGCCGTGCAGCTCGGGCTCGTAGAAGCGCTCGATGCCGGTCTTGCCGATATGGTGGGTGCCGCTGTAGTTGACCGGATCGAGGACCTTCGCCTCTTTCTCGTTGATCCGTCCGACGTAGCCGACCGAATGGGCGAAATGCGCACCCTGTGGATAATGCCGCACCAACTGCGCCACCACTTCCACACCGGGCAGGCGGAACTGGTTCACCGCAACCCGGGCGATCTGCTCCTCGGTCAGCTCGAACAGGATCGGCACCGGCTCGAATGGCCGACGCCCCTGTTTCATGCGTTTCTCGAACAGCGCGCGGTCGTCCGGGGTCAGCTCCAGTACCTCGACGATCACGTCGAGGACCGCCTGCCAGTCGCCGGAACGCTCCCGGGTCATGCTCAGGCTGAAGCTGGGACGGTTGTCGGCGATGATCACGCCATTGCGGTCGAAGATCAGCCCGCGAGTCGGCGGAATCGGCTGCACGTGCACCCGATTGTTCTCCGACAGCGTGGAGTGATACTCGTACTGGATCACCTGCAGGTAATACAGGCGGGCGATCAGCACGCAGATCAGCAGAAGGATCGCCACTGCACCGACCACGACGCGGCTACGCACCAGACGGGCGTCTTTCTCGTGATCCTTGAGGCGAATCGGCTGCGACATTGAAAAGGCTTACAGGCTTATTTGTGGTAAGGGTGCCCGGACAAAACAGTCCAGGCGCGATAAATCTGTTCGCCAATCAGTATCCGTACCAATGGGTGTGGCAGGGTCAGCGGAGACAGCGACCAGCGCTGCTCGCTGCGCGCACAGACTTCCGGCGCCAGCCCTTCGGGGCCGCCGACCATCAGGTTCACGGTACGCGAATCCAACCGCCAGCGGTCGAGCTCGACCGCCAGTTGCTCAGTGCTCCAGGGCTTGCCATGGACCTCCAGGGTGACAATCCGTTCCCCTGGCTGGACCTTGGCGAGCATGGCCTCGCCCTCCTGACGAATCAGGCGAGCGACGTCGGCATTCTTGCCCCGGGTGTTGAGCGGAATTTCCACCAGTTCCAGGGACAGCTCGGACGGCAGGCGCTTGGCATATTCATGCCAGCCTTCCTCGACCCACTTGGGCATGCGCGAGCCGACCGCGATCAGGCGCAGACGCATGACGCTTCCTTATTCCCGGTCTTTGAGCTTGTCGGAATAGTCGTGGACGTTTTCCGGGCTGTGGTGCTTGCCATCGGCGGCGCGGCTTTGCTCGGCGCCAGCCCACAGACGCTCCAGATCGTAGAACTGGCGCGCGGCGGCGGTCATCATGTGCACGATGACGTCGTTCAGGTCCAGCAGGACCCAGTCGCTGTCGCCCTTGCCTTCTTCGCCCAGCGGCATGACGCCCTTGGTCTTGACGAACTCGCGAACCTTCTCCGCCATCGCGTTGATCTGGCGATTGGAGGTACCGGTGGCGATGATCATGTAGTCGGTCAGGCTGTGCTTGTCGTGCACGTCGATGACCTGGATATCCTGGGCCTTGACGTCTTCCAGGGCCGATTTGGTCAACTGGACCAGCTCTTCGCCGGTGATTTTCTGCTTGGTCATAAAAAACTCGTTCAACTCATTGAATGAGGCGCCCGCGGGGCGCCTGCAGTTCTACGCACGGTAAAGGCCGTGCGTTTCGATATAGGCCAGTACTGCGTCCGGCACCAGGAACCTCACCGACTTGCCGCTGGCCAGCAGCTGTCGGATTTGCGTGGCGGACACCGAAAGTGGCGTCTGCCAAACGAACGAAATGTTCCCCGCCGGGCCGGACATGGCGGTGGGATCGCTCTCCGAGCGCGCAGCCAGCAGGTTGCGCAACTCGTCAGGGGGCTCGACATCGGCATCCGGGCGTTGCAGCACCAGGATGTGACAATGTCGCAACAATTCTTCCCAGCGATGCCAGCCGGGCAGGCCGCAAAAGGCATCCCAGCCCAGCAGCAGGAACAACTGGTCGTCGGCGCCCAACTCGGCGCGCATCGACTCCAGGGTGTCGATGGTGTACGACGGCTTGTCGCGGGCCAGCTCACGGGCATCCACGCTTAGCCGGTCAACACCTTCGACGGCGCAGCTGACCATCGCCAGACGGTCCTGCGGCACCACATGCGGCGTGTCGCGGTGCGGTGGCCGGGCGTTGGGCAGCAGGCGCACCTCGTCGAGCCCCATCAGCTCGACCACTTCCAGCGCACTGCGCAGGTGGCCGATGTGCACGGGATCGAAGGTGCCACCCAGCACACCGATACGCCGGACCGCCTGGGCCTTGCTCAACTCAGCAGGACTCCTGTCCACGCAACTGGCCGTCACCGACGACCACGTATTTCTCGCACGTCAGGCCTTCCAGACCGACCGGGCCGCGGGCGTGCAGCTTGTCGGTGGAAATGCCGATTTCCGCACCCAGACCGTACTCGAAGCCATCGGCGAAGCAGGTCGGGGTGTTGATCATCACCGACGCCGAATCCACTTCGGCCACGAAACGCCGGGCCTGGCCCTGGTGTTCGGTGACGATGGAGTCGGTGTGGTGAGAACCATAGTGATTGATGTGTTCGATGGCCGCCTCGACGCCGTCGACGATGCGGATCGACAGGATCGCCGCCAGGTACTCGGTGTGCCAGTCTTCTTCGGTCGCCGCAACGGCCTCGATGATCTGCCGGGTACGCTCGCAACCGCGCAGTTCGACGCCTTTTTCCCGAAATTGGCGGGCCATTTCCGGCAAGAATTCGGCGGCGACGCTGGCATCCACCAGCAGGGTTTCCATGGCGCCGCAGATGCCGTAGCGGTAGGTCTTGGCGTTGAAGGCGATGCGCCGGGCCTTGTCCAGTTCGGCATGCTCGCCGACATACACGTGGCAAATGCCATCGAGGTGCTTGATGACTGGCACCCGGGCATCGCGGCTGATGCGCTCGATCAGGCCCTTGCCGCCACGGGGAACGATGACGTCAACGAACTCCGGCATGGTGATGAGCGCGCCCACCGCCTCGCGGTCGGTGACTTCCACCACCTGGACCACCGCCGGCGGCAGGCCAGCCTCTGCCAGGCCGCGCTGGATGCAGGCGGCGATGGCGCGGTTGGAGTGAATCGCCTCGGAACCGCCGCGCAGGATGGTGGCGTTACCCGACTTCAGGCACAGGCTCGCGGCGTCGATGGTCACGTTCGGCCGCGACTCGTAGATGATCCCGATCACGCCCAGCGGCACCCGCATCTTGCCGACCTGAATGCCCGATGGCCGATAGCTCATGTCACGAATCGCCCCGACCGGGTCCGGCAGAGTGGCCACCTGACGCAGACCGACGATCATGCCGTCGATGCGTGCCGGGGTCAGCGCCAGACGATCGAGCATGGCCGGTTCCAGGCCGTTGGCCCGGCCGGCGGCCAGATCGAGTTCATTGGCAGCGGACAGTTCGGTGCGAGCCGCGTCCAGCGCGTTGGCGGCAGCGTGCAGGGCGCGGTTCTTCTGCGCAGTGCTGGCACGGCCGATCACGCGGGACGCCTCACGGGCGGCGCGACCCAGGCGGGTCATGTAGTCAAGAACGGACTCAGTCATGGGGCTCAGTGTCTTGGCGGAGGGGAAAATCGGACGAGTATAACTGCGACAGGGTTATACGCCCAGCGGTGACAGGCGGATGGTAGGACGTGAGTCACAGAGAAGTGATAGGCCCGCCCCTGTGGGAGCCCGCTCCCACAACTCCGTTCAGCTTCGATAAAGGAAGAAGTTGCTATCATCGGCACTTCTTCCACCTGCCCAAAACCACCATGTCCCAGCCAGCGCCCTGCCCGCCCCGTGCCTTGCCCGACGCCTTTTTCGACCGCGACGCCCAGGTCCTCGCCAAGGACCTGCTGGGCAAAGTGATCCGCCATCGCCACGGCCCCTACTGGCTGTCGGCGCGGATCATCGAGACCGAGGCCTATTATCTCGACGAGAAAGGCAGCCACGCCTCGCTCGGCTATACCGAGAAACGCAAGGCGCTGTTCCTCGATGGTGGGCATATCTACATGTACTACGCGCGCGGTGGCGATTCGCTCAACTTCAGCGCTCAAGGGCCGGGAAACGCAGTACTGATCAAATCCGCCTTCCCGTGGGTCGACGCCGTCTCCGACAGCAACGCCCTGGCACAAATGCAGGTGAACAACCCGGACGCCAGCGGCGGGGTCCGCCCGATCGAGCGGCTCTGTAACGGGCAGACCCTGCTGTGCAAAGCCCTGGGCCTGAAAGTGCCGACCTGGGACGCCAAGCGCTTCGATCCGGAACGGCTGTTTGTCGAGGACTGTGGAATCATCGTGCAACACATTATCCAGGCCAGCCGGCTGGGCATTCCCAAGGGCCGCGACGAACATCTGCCGCTTCGTTTCGTCGACGCCGAATACGCCCGTCACTGCACGCGGAACCCGCTGCGCCGCGGCCAAGTCGAAGGCCGCGACTTCTCTCTACTGACACAAGGAAACTGACACGATGGGCCCATGGCTCGACAGCCTGACCGGCTGGCTGACCGCGAACCCGCAATGGCTGGGCGTCGCGATTTTTCTGGTGGCCTGTGTAGAGTGCCTGGCCATCGCCGGGATCATCGTGCCCGGCACTGTCCTGTTGTTCGCGGTCGCCGTGCTGGCCGGCAGCGGCGCGCTATCCCTGAGCGAAACCCTGCTGCTGGGCTTTCTCGGCGGATTGCTGGGTGATGCCATCTCCTACACCGTGGGACGACGTTTCCATCAGAACATCCGGCGCCTGCCACTGCTGCGCCATCACCCGGAGTGGATTGGCAGCGCCGAAACCTACTTCCAGCGTTATGGCATCGCCAGTCTTCTGGTTGGCCGCTTCATCGGCCCATTGCGGCCGATGCTGCCGATGGTCGCCGGCATGTTCGACATGCCGCTGCCGCGCTTCATCGCTGTCAGCCTGATTGCCGGCGCCGGCTGGGCGGTGGCCTACCTGCTGCCGGGCTGGGCCACCGGCGCCGCCATGCGCCTGCCGTTGCCGGAGGGTTTCTGGCCGCAGGCCGGCGTGGTCGCTGCGGGTGTGGCCATATTGATCGGGGTGAGCATCAACAGCAGCCTGCGCGCGCAGCCCCGCGGGACACGGCTGATCGCGGCGGTCAGCCTGGTCATGCTGGTGGCGCTGTTCATCGGCTTCCCGCACCTGAGCCAGTTCGACCAAGGCCTGATGACCCTGATCCAGGAACACCGCAGCCGCGTCCTGGACGGCAGCATCGTGCTGATCACCCGTCTCGGCGACTTCCGCACCCAACTCGTCGTCGCCGGCGTGCTGGTGGTGATGTTGCTGCTCGCGCGGCAATGGCGCCCGGCGGTCTTCGCCTGCAGCACCCTGCTGGGCACGGCCCTCGCCAACTCCGCCACCAAGTGGTTCTTCGCCCGCGCCCGCCCGGAAGTCCTGACCGATCCGCTGACCACCTACAGCATGCCGAGCGGTCACAGTTCCGCTTCGTTCGCCTTCTTCCTGACCCTCGCCGTGCTGGCCGGCCGCAGCCAGCCACCGCGGATGCGCCTGACCTGGATTCTGCTGGGCTGCCTGCCGGCGCTGTCGATCGCGGTGTCGCGCGTTTACCTCGGCGTGCACTGGCCCACCGACATCCTCGCCGGTGGTCTGCTCGCCTGCTGCGTCTGCGCCATCAGTCTGGCACTGGTCCAGTACCGCGAGCCGCTGACGGCCATGCCGCTGCGGGTCTGGTGGCTGATTCTGCCGGCGTGCGTCGGCGTGCTGGCGTTCTTCGCCTTGCACGCGCTACCGCACGCCCTGCTGCGTTATCAGTACTGAGGCTCAGGCGAAGAGTTCGCCCTGGATGCGGTCGAGCAGCGACTGGATCGCTACCAGGCGCTGAGTGGGAGAGTCGATGGCGAGGAGCTTGAGCTTGTCCTCGTCATCGAACGGCAGCAGGTAGGCCAGTTGATTGGCCAGGGCCTGCTTGCCGGTGACCCGGCTGGCCATGTCCAGCCCTGAAACCATCGGGTGTTCGGCCAACGCCATGAGCAGCGCCAGCAGGTCGTCATCCTCGTCGTCCAGCGGCGGATCGTCCTGCTCATCCAGCCAGCGCACGTCAGCCACCAGCAGGTTGTCCTTGCGCACTTCGAAGTCATCGACCATGAAGCGCCGTTCGCCCTTGACGCGAATGCCCAGCAGGCCGTTGTCCTGCTGCTGGAAATCCTCGATCAGCGCCTGGCAGCCGATGCCGGCGAAAGACTCCGGCGCCTTGCCGACCTGCTCGCCCTCGAGGATGCACACCACGCCAAAGCCGCCGCCCTGCTTCATGCAGCGGCCGATCATGTCCAGGTAACGCGCCTCGAAGATCTGCAAATCCAGGTTGCAACCGGGAAACAGCACGGTGTTGAGGGTAAACAAGGGCAACGTCATTACAGGTCCTCAGGCTACCAGGCTGACCGCCAACGGCAGGAACACCGCGGTAGCCACACCCATCAAGCTCATGGCCAGGGCCGCGAACGCCCCGCACTCTTCACTTTCCTGCAGCGCCACCGAGGTGCCCACGGCGTGCGCTGTCAGACCCAGCGCCATGCCCCGGGCCTCGGGGCTGTTCACACCCAGCAGCGACAACAGCGCCGGGCCGAAAATCGCCCCGATCACGCCGGTGATCAGCACGAACACCGCGGCCAGCGCGGCGACACCACCAATCTGCTCAGCCACCAGCATGGCGATCGGCGAGGTCACCGACTTCGGCGCGAGGGTCATCAGAATCATGTGCTCGGCACCGAACCACCAGCCCAGCAGCAGGCAGATAGCGGTCGCGAACACACCTCCGACTATCAGCGTAGTAAAGGTCGGCCAGAACAGTTGGCGGATCCGCCGCAGGTTCAGATAGAGCGGCACGGCCAGGGCGACCGTGGCCGGGCCCAGCAGGATGTTCATGATTTCCGTGCTCTTGCGGTACTCGGCGTAGGTCAGGCCGCAACTGAGCAGTACGCCGATCACCACCAGCATCGAAACCAGCACCGGCTGGAGAAACAGCCATCGGGTCTTTTCATACGCGGCGATCACCAGTTGGTAGGCGCCCAGGGTGATGCCGATGCCGAACAGCGGATGGTGGATAACCGCCTGCACCGCGCCTTGCCAGTCGAGACTCATGGGCGATCCTCGCGGCGGGCCTGTCGGGCGATCATTTTCTGCATCAGTACGCCACAGAAGGCCATGGCCAGAATCAGCGACAGCACCAGCGCGCCGGCAATCGCCCAGAAGTCGGCGACGATGTCAGCGGCATAGACCATCACCCCCACGGCTGGCGGCACCAGCAGCAGCGGCAGATAGCGCAGCAGGCTGGAAGCCGCCTCGCTCAGTGGCTCGCCGACTTCGCCCCGCACCATCAGGAAGACCAGCAGCAACACCAGGCCGATGATCGGCCCCGGAAGAATGGGTACAAACAGGTGATTGATCGCTGTACCGAGCAACTGGAACAGCACGAGCCACGTCAAACCGCGCAACAACATTGCCTATCTCCCTCAAACCTGGCGGCCATTATAAGCACGCTAACGACCGGTCTATACCCCGACATTCGCCCGGGTCATGCCTACTTGACCCGGCCAATGGAGCGTGCTGATCTTAAGCATTCGTATCTGCCTTAGTCATAAGAAATTCAAAGACAGTCAGGAGAGTCGCAATGCCCTATGTACCCGTTGCAGAGCTGCCGCAGTACGTTGGAAAGGAACTCGGACGTTCCGAATGGCTGAAGATCGATCAAGAGCGCATCAACCTGTTCGCCGAGGCCACCGGCGACTTCCAGTTCATTCACGTGGACCCGGCGAAGGCGGCAAAAACGCCATTTGGCAGCACCATCGCCCACGGCTTCCTCACCCTTTCGCTGATTCCCAAACTGATGGAAGACATCCTGGTCCTGCCCGAGGGCCTGAAGATGGTCGTCAACTACGGCCTGGACAGCGTGCGATTCATCCAGCCGGTCAAGGTCAACTCGAATGTCCGCCTCGCGGTGAGCCTGACCGAGGTCACCGAGAAGAAACCCGGCCAGTGGCTGCTCAAGGCCACCGCGACCCTGGAAATCGAGGGTGAAGAAAAACCGGCCTACATCGCCGAGCCCCTTTCCCTCGCGTTCGTCTGACGCCCGCTGGTGAAACGGCCTGACCGCCGTTTCACCAGAACCCTGGTTCTGCGGCATACTCGGGGCTTCAAACGCCCGGACCCCGCCATGCGCCCACTCGTTCCACTTGCCCTGATTCTGCTGCTCGCCGCCTGTGGCGATGGCGAACCGCTGTCGCCGCCCGATGCCCGCCTGCCCGATGGCGGCCGTTACCGGGGCGAGGTGGTCGACGGCCTGCTGCAGGGCGAAGGTCGCGTCGACTACCCCAACGGCAGTTGGTACGCCGGACACTTCAGCAACGGCCAGTGGCATGGCCAGGGCGAATGGCACGGCAGCAACGGCGAGGTCTATGTCGGCCAGTTCCAGCAGGGACTGTTCCACGGCCAAGGCAAGCTCACCACCCCTACCAGCAGCTACAGCGGCGGCTTCAAACTCGGCCGGCGCGACGGCGAAGGCACCCTGCGCGAAGGCGGCCAGCATTACCGCGGCCAGTTCAAGGACGACCAGTACAGCGGCGCCGGCGAGTTGGTGCTGGCCGATGGCAGCCAGTACCAAGGGCAGTTCGCCAAGGGCAAGCCCAATGGCGAAGGCGTTCGCAGCGACGCCAGCGGCAATCAGTTCAGCGGCCACTTCGTCGATGGCCTGCTCAAGGGCACCGGCACCTTCAACAGTGCCGAGGGCGATCAGTACATCGGCGAGTTCAAGGCCAATCGCCTGGAAGGCCGCGGCCGTTACGAGAATGCCGACGGCGACGTGTGGATCGGCGAATTCAAGGACGGCGCGCTCACCGGCAAGGGCGAGTTGTTCGCCGTTGACGGCAGCCATTACAAAGGCGGCTTCCGCGACTGGCGCTTCTCCGGCAAGGGCCGCCTGCAACTGGCCGACGGCAGCGTCTACAGCGGCGGATTCGAAAACGACAGCTACCAGGGCAGCGGTCGCCTGGTCCTGCCTGGCGGCCGGGTCGAGGCCGGTCACTGGATCAACGGCCTGCGGGTACGCGACGAACAGGGCCGGTTGCTGCCCGACCCGCTCGAACAAGCCTTGCTCAACCAGGGCAGCCTGCTGGAACAGGCCCTGGGGCAAATACCGCCCTCCACCGGCGATATCGAGCTTTACAGCCTGACCCTGGCGGGCGACGGCAACCAGAGCGTGTTCCTGCGCGAAGCCGACTACGTCAGCGAGATGCTCAAGACCCGTTTCGGCGCCGTTGGCCAGGTCAGCCTGGTCAACCACCGCGACCACCTCGCCGACCGGCCCATGGCCACCCGCGAGACCCTCACCCGCGCCGCCAAGCGCCTGGCCGAGCGCAGCGGCCCGGAAGACCTGGTGTTCGTCTACCTCACCACCCACGGCAGCCACGAGCATGAACTGGTGCTCGACCAGCCACGGCTGCAACTGGCCGACCTCCCCGCCGACGAACTGGCCGCCGCCCTCGCGCCACTCAAGGAACGCGACAAGATCATTGTCATCTCCGCCTGCTATTCAGGTGGCTACATCGAACCGCTCAAGGATGAACGGACCCTGATCATGACCGCCTCGCGGGCCGACCGGGTGTCCTTCGGCTGTTCCGAGGAGGCGGACTTCACCTACTTCGGTGACGCGCTGTTCGCCCAGGCCCTGAACCAGACCGACGATCTGCAACAAGCATTCGAACTTGCCCGCGCCCATGTGGACCAACGGGAACAAGCCGAAGGCTTCGAAGCGTCCGAACCGCAGATATGGGCGCCCAAAGGCGTCCTGGCACATTGGCAAAAACTGCGTCAGCAACAAGCGCGAAAAGCGCTGCAAAGTGCCACTGCGGTCGAGGAAAAAAGTACAGCCAGCCACTAAGCTGACTGTATCAAGGGAGAAACATCATGTACTTGACGCCGCAGCACATCCTGCTTGCCGGGGCTACCGGCCTTACCGGTGAACACCTGCTCGATCGCCTGCTCAACGAGCCGACCATCAGCCGCGTGCTTGCTCCTACTCGCCGGCCACTGGCCGAGCATCCGCATCTTGAAAACCCGGTCGGGGACCCGGCGGTTTTTCTCCCGCAGTTGAGTGGCCGTGTCGATATCGCGTTCTGCTGCCTGGGCACCACCATCAAGCAGGCCGGGTCGGAAACGGCCTTCCGCGCCGTCGACCTGGACATGGTCGTGGCCTTCAGCAAACGCGCCCGGGAAATGGGCGCGCGGCACCTGCTGGTGGTCAGCGCGATCGGCGCCGACGCGAAATCGTCGGTGTTCTACAACCGGGTCAAAGGCGAGATGGAAGAGGCGCTGAAGGCCCAGGACTGGCCACAACTGACCATTGCCCGGCCGTCGCTGCTGCTGGGCGATCGCATTGAGCCGCGCCTGGCCGAACAGGTGGCCGGCACGCTGTCGAAGCTGATTCCGGGTAAATATCACGGGATCGAGGCTTGCCAGCTGGCGCGGGCGCTGTGGCGGCTGGCGCTGGAGGAACAGGACGGGATTCGGGTGGTGGAATCCGATGAGCTGAGGAAGCTGGGGAAATAAGGTCACGAATATGGGAGCGAGCTTGCTCACTCCCACAAGTGCTACAAGCCACCGCTGGCCTGGAACCCAACCCCGAGGACCGTCAGCACCGACAACGGCAAGAACAGCGTATCCAGCACCATGCTCCCCGGCAGATCCAGCCCCGGGTACTTCGGCGCCTCAGCGCCAAAGCGGTCCTCGGCGCAACAACCACCCTGCATCGCATACAGGTCCAGCCGCGTCCCGGAATACACCACCGGAGCGCCCGGTTTCGCCGCATCCAGCGTGCGGACCGTGGCGCAGCCACTGAGGGTCAGCGCCATCAGCAGCCCCGCCAGCAGGCGCTTCACTCTTCCCCACCGAAATGATGCTCGCCCCAGCGCGGCAGCATGTCCTGGGGAATGTTCAGCAGATTGAGAATCCGCGCCACGACGAAGTCCACCAGGTCATCGATGGTTTGCGGCTGGTGATAGAACCCCGGCGCCGCCGGCAAGATCACCGCGCCCATTTGCGACAGCTTGAGCATGTTCTCCAGATGGATGGTGGAAAACGGCGCTTCCCGCGGCACCAGGATCAACTGGCGGCGCTCTTTCAGGGTGACGTCCGCAGCGCGCTCGATCAGGTTGTTGCAGGCCCCGGTGGCGATCGCCGACAGGGTGCCGGTGGAACACGGCACCACCACCATCGCCGCCGGGGCGCCGGAGCCGGAAGCCACGGGCGACATCCAGTCCTCCTTGCCATAGACGCGAATCTGCCCGGCGGCAGCGCCGGTGTATTCGGTCAGAAACGCCTGCATCGCCTGGGGCTTGGGCGGCAGCACCACGTCGGTTTCGGTGGACATCACCAACTGCGCCGCCTTGGAAATCAGGAAGTGCACCTCGCGGTCTTCTCGCACCAGGCAGTCCAGCAGACGCAGGCCATATTGCGCCCCCGAAGCGCCGGTCATCGCCAGGGTGATGCGTTCCGGCCCGTTCACCGCAGCGCCTCGGCCAGTTTGCCGTGCAGGCCGCCGAAGCCGCCGTTGCTCATGATCACCACCTGGGTGCCGGCGCGGGCCTGGCTTTTGACCCGTTCGATGATGGCTTCGAGGCTGTCGGCGACAATGGCCGGCACAGCGCACTGCGCGGCGGTCGCCGCCAGATCCCAGCCGAGGTTCGGCGGGGCGTACCAGATCACCTGGTCGGCATCGCGCACGCTTTCCGGCAGGCCATCACGGTGGGCACCGAGTTTCATCGAGTTGGAGCGTGGTTCGATCACCGCGATCACCGGTGCATCGCCAACACGCTTGCGCAGGCCGTCGAGGGTGGTGGCGATGGCGGTCGGGTGGTGGGCGAAGTCGTCGTAGATGGTGACGCCGTTGACCTCGGCGACCTTCTCCATCCGCCGCTTGACGCTCTTGAACGCGCTCAGCGCAGCGATGCCCATGGCCGGGACGACGCCAACGTGGCGGGCCGCAGCCAGGGTCGCCAGGGCGTTGGCAACGTTGTGCTGGCCGGTCAGTTCCCACTCCACCACGCCTTGCACCTCGCCGTCGAAGCTCACTTCGAAGCGCGAACCGTCGTCGCTGAGCAGGCGCACCTGCCATTGGCCGCCTGCGCCGGTGGTCTGCACCGGGGTCCAGCAGCCCATCTCGATCACGCGCTTCAATGCGGGCTCGGTGGTGGGGTGGACGATCAGGCCTTCGCTCGGAATGGTGCGCACCAGATGGTGGAACTGCCGCTCGATCGCCGCGAGATCAGGGAAGATATCCGCGTGATCGAACTCAAGGTTGTTCAGGATCGCGGTGCGCGGGCGGTAATGAACGAATTTCGAACGCTTGTCGAAGAAGGCGCTGTCGTATTCATCCGCCTCGACCACGAAGAACGGCGTGCCGCCCAGACGCGCCGACACCGAGAAGTTCTGCGGCACGCCGCCGATCAGGAAGCCCGGGCTCATGCCGGCATGTTCCAGCACCCAGGCCAGCATACTGCTGGTGGTTGTCTTGCCGTGGGTGCCGGCGACCGCCAGGACCCAGCGCCCCTGCAGGACATGGTCGGCCAGCCACTGCGGGCCGGACACATAAGGCAGGCCCTTGTTCAGCACATATTCCACCGCCGGATTACCCCGCGACAGCGCGTTGCCGATCACCACCAGGTCAGGTGCGGGATCCAGTTGCGCGGCGTCATAGCCCTGGGTCAGTTCGATGCCCTGGGCTTCGAGCTGGGTACTCATGGGCGGATAGACGTTGGCGTCGGAACCGGTGACGCGGTGGCCGAGCTCCTTGGCCAGAACCGCCAGCGAGCCCATGAAAGTGCCACAGATACCAAGAATATGAATGTGCATGGTCAACCTCGGAAAACGTGCTGGCAGGGTAGCTTAGGGTTGGAAAAATCTCACCCTGTGTTTCGCTCAGGCACCCCGGGAAAGACCGTGTTTGCGCAGTTTCCGATACAACGTGTTACGACTCACCCCGAGCTGCGCCGCCACCTGGGTCATGTGCCAGCGCTTCTGTTCCAGTGCCGCCAGCAGGGCCTGGCGCTCGGCGTCGTCCAGTGGCGCCCGAGGGTTATCCACAATCGCGCTGGCCACGGCTTTCAATGGCGCGGCGTTGCGCACCAGCGGCGGCAGGTCGAGCACGCCGATATGCCCGTCTTCGCACAGCGCCACCAGGGTTCGCAGCACATTGCGCAATTGGCGCACGTTGCCCGGCCAGGAAAAACCCAGCAGCAGACGGCGCGCGGCCGGCTCCAGTTGCACGGGTTGTCGCCCGGCTTCCTCGGCGAGGATGAAGTCGAGCAACTGGCCCTTGTCGCTGCGTTCGCGCAACGCCGGCAGGGCGATTTCCAGGCCATTGAGGCGGTAATAAAGGTCTTCGCGGAAACTGCCGTCCTCAACCCGGTTCAGCAGATCGCGGTGCGTGGCACTGATGATGCGCACGTCCACCGCCTGCGGCTCGCCGCCGATGGGCACCACCTGGCGCTCTTCGAGCACCCGCAGCAGGCGGGTCTGCAAGGCCAGCGGCATGTCGCCGATCTCGTCCAGCAGCAATGTGCCGCCATCGGCCTGTTGCAGCTTGCCGCGCATGCCTTCCTTGCGCGCACCGGTGAAGCTGCCGCCGCGATAACCGAACAGCTCGCTTTCGATCAGGCTTTCCGGAATCGACGCACAGTTGAGCGCGACAAACGCCTTGCCCGCGCGCTGACTGGCCTGGTGCACGGCCTTGGCGAACGCCTCCTTGCCGGAGCCGGTCTCGCCGTTGAGCAACAGCGGCACATCGCGCTCGAACACCCGCAGCGCCCGACGAAAATCGTTCTGCAGGGCCGGGTCGAGCAGGCAGATATCCGCAGCCTTGCTCGGCGCCGGCACACGCACCGGCGCAATCGGCTGGACCAGCGCCCGGGCCTGCCCGCGCAGGCTGGCGAACAGCAACCGGCCATCACGGGTACGCAGCGGCCAACTGGTGCTGGCCATCGCGGTAGCGCGGCCCAGCAACTCGTCGAGGTGGCAGTCGAAGAACATCTCCACCGGCTTGCCCAGCAGGCCGCCACGGACATTGCCCAACAGATTCAGCCCGCTCTGGTTGACCGCCTGGATCCGCCCTTCGCCGTCGAAGGCCAGCAGCCCCTCGCTGAACAGCCCGACGGATTCGGCCTGCAGGTGAAAGCGCAGCAACCAATGGTTTTCGAAACAGCGCAGGAAATAACAGCTCTCGATCATCTTCGCCGAGAGATTGACCAGGGCCATGGTGTGGAACTGGCTCTGCCGCGAGACCTCCGCCCGCGCCGAGGACACGTCCAGCACCGCCAGCAGTTCACCGTGCGGGTCGAAGACCGGGCTCGCCGAGCAGGTCAGGCCGGTGTGGCGTCCGCGAAAATGTTCTTCCTGATGGATGGTCAGCGCCTGGCGCTCCACCAGGCAGGTGCCGATGCCGTTGGTGCCTTCGCGGGCCTCGCTCCAGTCGGCCCCCAGCCACAGCCCGGCACGCTCGAAAATGCGCCGCTCGGTGGGTGCGGTCACGCAATTGAGGATCACCCCGCGAGCATCCGTCAGCAGGACCGCATGACCGGCGCCGGAGAGTTGCTGGTGCAGGCTGTTCATCTCGCTGTCGGCGATACGCAGCACCTGATGCAGGCGATCGCGGCTTTCCATGACCCGCTCGTGTTCGAGCACGGTGGGCGCCATGGCGAGGGCCGGATCGAGGTGGTAGTCCTCCAGGCAGCGCAGCCAGGAGCGGGCGATCGAAGGATCGCTGCCCGGCCCCTGCAAACCGCCTTTGCCCTGGGTCACCGTAAGCACTTGCCGGGCGTGCCGGCTCAGATGATTGCCCTGCACTTTTATTGTTCTCCGCGGGTGAGAGAAACCCAGCATCCTCCTCGCACTGGCGCTTTGCAATGGCGCCTTGACCACCGGGTCGCTGGCTGTACCGCCAGCGGTACAAAGTGTCACCCAGGCTGTACCGAAGGTGTCGCAGTCTGCGCTGAAACCCTCGGCAAAACTGCGCCAAGTCATTGATCCGACGTGGCCTGCGGGCACTGGCCCGACCTTTGCTCTACGCTTGGAATCCTCCCCAACAAAACACATAAGCCAGGAGAGACACCATGCGTTACGCACATCCAGGTACCGAAGGCGCAAAGGTTTCGTTCAAGAGCCGCTACGGTAACTTCATCAATGGCGAGTTCGTGGCTCCGGTCAAAGGCGAGTACTTCACCAACACCTCGCCGGTGAATGGCCAACCCATCGCCGAATTCCCCCGCTCCACTGCCGAAGACATCGATAAAGCCCTGGACGCCGCCCACGCCGCCGCCGACGCGTGGGGCCGCACCTCGGTTCAGGACCGCTCCAATGTTCTGCTGAAAATCGCCGACCGCATCGAGCAGAACCTCGAAGTGCTGGCCATCACCGAAACCTGGGACAACGGCAAGGCCGTCCGTGAAACCCTGAATGCCGACATCCCGCTGGCGGTCGATCACTTCCGCTACTTCGCCGGCTGCATCCGCGCCCAGGAAGGCGGCGCCGCAGAGATCAACGAAGGCACCGTGGCCTATCACATCCACGAGCCGCTGGGCGTGGTCGGGCAGATCATCCCGTGGAACTTCCCGATCCTGATGGCCGCCTGGAAACTCGCCCCGGCGCTGGCCGCCGGCAACTGCGTGGTACTCAAGCCGGCCGAGCAGACGCCGCTGGGCATCACCGTGCTGGTGGAACTGATCGCTGACCTGCTGCCGCCAGGCGTGCTCAACGTGGTGCAAGGCTACGGCCGCGAAGCCGGTGAAGCGCTGGCCACCAGCAAGCGCATCGCCAAGATCGCCTTTACCGGCTCGACGCCGGTCGGCTCGCACATCATGAAATGCGCCGCCGAAAACATCATTCCGTCCACCGTCGAGTTGGGCGGCAAGTCGCCGAACATCTACTTCGAAGACATCATGCAGGCCGAACCGTCCTTCATCGAGAAGGCTGCCGAGGGCCTGGTGCTGGCGTTCTTCAACCAGGGCGAAGTCTGCACCTGCCCGTCCCGCGCACTGGTGCAGGAATCCATCTATCCGAAGTTCATGGAAGTGGTGATGGAGAAGGTGAAGAAGATCAAGCGCGGCGACCCGCTGGACACCGACACCATGGTCGGCGCCCAGGCCTCGCAGCAGCAGTTCGACAAGATCCTGTCGTACTTGGAAATCGCCGAGCAGGAAGGTGCTGAACTGCTCACCGGCGGCAAGGTGGAAAAACTCGAAGGCGACCTGTCGACCGGCTATTACATCCAGCCGACCCTGCTCAAGGGCAACAACCGCATGCGCGTGTTCCAGGAAGAAATCTTCGGCCCGGTGGTCAGCGTCACCACCTTCAAGGACGAAGCCGAAGCCCTGGCGATCGCCAACGACACCGAGTTCGGCCTGGGTGCCGGCGTCTGGACCCGCGACATCAACCGCGCCTACCGCATGGGCCGCGGGATCAAGGCTGGCCGCGTGTGGACCAACTGCTACCACCTGTATCCGGCGCATGCCGCGTTCGGTGGCTACAAGAAGTCCGGCGTTGGCCGTGAAACCCACAAGATGATGCTCGATCACTATCAGCAGACCAAAAACCTGCTGGTGAGCTACGACATCAATCCATTGGGCTTCTTCTAAACCCGTGATCGCGAGCGAGCTCGCTCCTACAGAGAAAAACGCGCCGCCCCTGTAGGAGCGAGCTTGCTCGCGATCTGAACACCCTAAAACCCAGAGCAACCCCTCTGGCCCGCTTCATGCACCGCATTCACCACTCAAAAAAAACAACAGGTGACTTCATGCCAAGCGATCACTCCGCCGGGACACCGGCAGGTTCTTCCGTCGACTTCGAAAAGGTCGGCTCCGACTACTTCCAACAACGTGAACTGAAAAAAGGCGCCGCCGGCTGGGTCCTGCTGGTCGGCCTCGGTGTGGCCTACGTGATTTCCGGCGACTATGCCGGCTGGAACTTCGGCCTGGCCCAAGGCGGCTGGGGCGGGATGTTCCTCGCCACGCTGCTGATGGCAACGATGTACCTGTGCATGTGCTTCTCGCTGGCCGAGCTGTCCTCGATGATCCCCACCGCCGGCGGCGGCTACGGCTTCGCCCGCAGCGCCTTCGGCCCCTGGGGCGGTTTTCTCACCGGCACCGCGATCCTCATCGAATACGCCATCGCCCCGGCGGCGATCGCCGTGTTCATCGGCGCCTACTGCCAGTCGCTGTTCGGCATCGGCGGCTGGATCATCTACCTGGTGTTCTACATCATCTTCATCGGCATCCACATCTTCGGGGTCGGTGAAGCGCTGAAGCTGATGTTCGTCATCACTGCGGTGGCGGCCATTGCCCTGGCGGTGTTCCTGATCGCGATGGTGCCGCACTTCGAGACGAAGAACCTGTTCGATATCGTCCCGACCCAAGCCGTGGGCGCCAGCGACTTCCTGCCGTTCGGTTACGTCGGCGTCTGGGCGGCGATTCCCTATGCGATCTGGTTCTTCCTCGCCGTCGAAGGCGTGCCGCTGGCGGCCGAGGAAACCAAGAACCCTCGTCGCGACCTGCCGCGCGGCCTGATCGGCGCGATGCTGGTGCTGCTCGGTTTCGCCCTGTTGATCCTGATCATTGGCCCGGGCGCTGCTGGCGCCGAAGCGCTGAAAAGCTCCGGCAACCCGCTGGTCGAAGCCCTGGCCAAGGCCTACGGCGGCTCGACCTGGATGGGCAGCTTCGTCAACCTGGTGGGCCTGGCTGGCCTGATCGCCAGCTTTTTCTCGATCATCTACGCCTATTCGCGGCAGATCTTCGCCCTTTCCCGCGCCGGCTACCTGCCGCGCGTGCTGTCGCAGACCAACAAGAGCAAGGCCCCGGTACTGGCGCTGATCATCCCCGGCATCATCGGCTTTGGTCTGTCGCTGACCGGCCAGGGCGACCTGCTGATCCTGGTGGCGGTGTTCGGCGCTACGCTGTCCTATGTGTTGATGATGGCGGCGCACATCACTCTGCGTATTCGTCGCCCCAAAATGGAGCGTCCGTATCGCACACCGGGCGGTATCTTCACCTCCGGCGTGGCCCTGGTGCTGGCCTGCCTGGCCGTGGTGGCGGGCTTTCTGGTGGATCCGCGGGTGGTGATCGGCGCCGCGATCATCTATGGCATCTTGATTGCGTACTTCGCCCTGTATAGCCGCCATCACCTGGTGGCCGGTACGCCGGAAGAAGAGTTCGCCGCAATCCAGAAGGCCGAAGAAGCCTTGCACTGACCGCCTCACCGCGCCGCCGGCCGGCCCGGCGGCGCTCTGGAGATTCCGAATGGCAAGTTTCGTACACACGGCAGGCAACCAGACCTACCGTTTCGACAGCCTCAAAGAGGTCATGGCCAAGGCCAGCCCGGCCCGTTCCGGCGACTTCCTCGCCGGGGTCGCCGCCAGCAACGACGGCGAACGGGTCGCCGCGCAGATGGCCCTGGCCGATATTCCACTGAGTCATTTCCTCAATGAAGCGCTGATTCCTTACGAAGATGACGAAGTCACCCGGCTGATCATCGACACCCATGACAAACAAGCCTTCGCAGCGGTCAGCCACCTGACCGTCGGCGGCCTGCGCGACTGGCTGCTCGGCGATCAGGCCGACGAAAACAGCCTGCGTGCCTTGGCACCGGGCCTGACGCCAGAAATGGCGGCGGCGGTATCGAAAATCATGCGGGTGCAAGACCTGGTGCTGGTGGCGCAGAAGATCCGCGTGGTCACGCGCTTTCGCGGCACCATGGGCCTGCGCGGCCGGCTCTCGACCCGGCTGCAGCCCAACCACCCCACCGACGAACCGGCCGGCATTGCCGCGAGCATCCTTGACGGCCTGCTCTACGGCAACGGCGACGCCATGATCGGCATCAACCCGGCCACCGACAGCATCGCCTCGATCTGCGCGCTGCTGGAAATGCTCGACGCCATCATCCAGCGCTACGACATCCCCACCCAGGCCTGCGTGCTGACCCACGTCACCACCTCCATCGAGGCGATCAATCGCGGCGTGCCGCTTGACCTGGTGTTCCAGTCCATCGCCGGCACCGAGGCGGCCAACGCCAGTTTCGGCATCAACCTCAATGTGCTGAAGGAAGGCTACGAGGCAGGCCTGAGCCTGAACCGCGGCACCCTCGGGCAGAACCTGATGTATTTCGAGACAGGGCAAGGCAGCGCGCTGTCGGCCAACGCCCACTTCGGCGTCGACCAGCAGACCTGCGAAACCCGCGCCTACGCCGTGGCCCGGCACTTCAAGCCATTTCTGGTCAACACCGTGGTCGGATTCATCGGCCCCGAGTACCTGTACAACGGCAAGCAGATCATCCGCGCCGGCCTCGAAGACCACTTCTGCGGCAAGTTGCTGGGCGTGCCCATGGGCTGCGACATCTGCTACACCAACCACGCCGAAGCCGACCAGGACGACATGGACATGCTCCTGACCCTGCTCGGCGTCGCCGGGATCAACTTCATCATGGGTATCCCCGGCTCCGACGACATCATGCTCAACTACCAGACCACCTCCTTCCACGACGCCCTCTACGCCCGCCAGACCCTGGGCCTGAAGCCGGCACCGGAGTTCGAGGCCTGGCTGGCGCGCATGGGCATCTTCACCCAGGCCGACGGCCGCGTGCGCTTCGGCGACAACCTGCCACCGGCCTTCCGCCAGGCCCTGGCGCAACTGGGATAAGCGAGCGACCTCATGGACAAGCAACCGACGCCCACCGACAACCCCTGGCTGGAACTGCGCCGCCTGACACCGGCGCGCATTGCCCTCGGCCGTTCCGGCACCAGCCTGCCGACCCAGGCGCAACTGGACTTCCAGTTCGCCCACGCCCAGGCCCGCGACGCCGTGCACCTGCCCTTCGACCATGCCGGCCTGCGCGAGCAACTGCAGGCCCGCGGCCGCGACAGCCTGCTGCTGCGCAGCGCCGCCAATGACCGCCATCACTACCTGCAGCGCCCGGACCTCGGGCGGCGCCTGCATGAAGACTCCGCGCAGGTACTGCGCGAGCATGCTCTGGGCAATCCCGGCGGGGTCGACCTGGCCATCATTGTCGCCGACGGCCTGTCGGCATTGGCCGTGCACCGCCACACCTTGCCGTTTCTCAATCGCCTTGAAGAGCAGACCGCCGCCGATGGTTGGTCCACCGCGCCCGTGCTGCTGGTGGAACAGGGCCGGGTCGCCGTGGCCGATGAAATCGGCGAGCTGCTGGGGGCGCGCATGACCGTGATCCTGATCGGCGAACGCCCCGGCCTCAGCTCGCCGGACAGCCTGGGGCTGTATTTCACCTACAACCCGAAGGTCGGGCTGACCGATGCCTACCGCAATTGCATCTCCAACGTTCGCCTGGAAGGCCTGAGTTACGGCATGGCCGCGCACCGCTTGGTCTACCTGATGCGCGAAGCCTGTCGCAGACAGCTTTCCGGGGTGAACCTCAAGGACGAAGCGCAGGTCCAGACCCTTGATTCGGAAACGGACGTGCAACAAAACGGAAACTTCCTGCTTGGAAAACCCTGAATGACGGCCGCTTTTTCGACGATTGCGATTTTTTTCCGCTTTAGGCAGCATCTGGGGCGACGGCTGCCCGAGATTCGCCGCCATTCCCTTCGAAACACGAGGCCTGCTTATGCGAATCATCCAAGCCACCCTTGAGCACCTGGACCTGCTTGCCCCGCTGTTCGTGAAGTACCGCGAGTTCTACGGGCAACTGCCCTACCCGGACTCGTCCCGCGCTTTCCTGGAAAAACGCCTGGAACGCGGCGAATCGATCATCTACCTGGCGCTGCCGGATGATGACGACAGCAAGCTGATGGGCTTCTGCCAGCTCTACCCGAGTTTTTCTTCGCTGTCGCTCAAACGCGTGTGGATCCTCAACGACATCTACGTTGCCGAAGATTCGCGGCGCATGCTGGTGGCCGACCACCTCATGCGCGAAGCCAAACGCATGGCCAAGGAAACCAACGCCGTGCGCATGCGGGTATCCACCAGCAGCGACAACAAAGTGGCGATGCAGACCTACGAGTCCATCGGTTTTCGCGAGGACACCGAGTTCAAGAACTACGTTCTGCCGCTCAACTGACGACAACACGATCACTGTGGGAGCGCCGCCCGGTCAGCTCCCACAGTGGTTTGCCGCTCAGCACATTCAGCTACAAACTGCGTAAGCAGAAATCTCTCGTCGCCGTATAATGGCGCCCTTCGTATTGTGTGAATTCTTACCCTTCCTTGTGGGGTAACTTTGCGCTCCTCGCACTGCCAGCCAACGTATTGAACACAGGTGTCGTACATGGACTTCAACCCGCTGGACCTCATTCTGCATCTCGACGCTTACCTCGATTTGCTGGTCAACAACTATGGTCCATGGATCTACGCCATCCTCTTCCTGGTGATCTTCTGCGAAACCGGTCTGGTGGTGATGCCGTTCCTGCCGGGTGACTCCCTGCTGTTCATCGCCGGCGCCGTGGCCGCAGGCGGCGGCATGGACCCGGTACTGCTTGGCGGCCTGCTGATGATCGCGGCCATCCTCGGCGACAGCACCAACTACGTGATCGGGCGAACAGCCGGGGAACGCTTGTTCAGCAACCCGAACTCGAAGATCTTCCGCCGCGACTACCTGCAGCAGACCCACGACTTCTATGAGCGCCATGGCGGCAAGACCGTGACCCTGGCGCGCTTCCTGCCGATCCTGCGGACCTTCGCACCGTTCGTCGCGGGCCTGGCGAAAATGCCTTACCCACGCTTCTTCGGCTTCAGCGTCGCCGGCACCATCCTCTGGGTGGGCGGCCTGGTGACCCTCGGTTACTTCTTCGGCAACGTGCCCTTCATCAAGCAGAACCTGTCGCTGATGATCGTCGCCATTATTCTGCTGTCGCTGGTGCCGGTGATCATCGGTGTAGTCCGCGGCCGCATGAACCGCGGTCCGGCCAAGGCGCACTGATCCGCCGACATGTGGAGCCTGAGCGACTGGCGTCGCCGCCGGACCCTGGCCCGGCACCCGATCGATCCACAACTGTGGCAGCAGGTGCGCGAGCGCCTGCCGATCCTCGACGGCCTGAACGACGAGGAAGACCAGTGGCTGCGCGAGGCCTGCATCCTGTTTCTGCGGGACAAGCACCTCACCACACTGCCCGGCGTCGAGTTGAACGACGGCGAGCGCCTGTTCCTCGCCGCCCAGGCGCAATTGCCGCTGCTGCACCTGGGGCCGCTGAACTGGTACCAGGGTTTTCACGAAATCATTCTTTACCCGGATGACTTCCTCAGCCCCCAGCGTCACCGCGACAGCAGCGGCATCGAACATGAATGGGACGCCGAGCACAGCGGCGAAGCCTGGCAGCAAGGGCCGGTGATCATGGCCTGGCCCGGCGTGCAGGCCAGCGGCGTGTGGGAAGGCTACAACCTGGTCATCCACGAGCTGTCGCACAAGCTGGACATGCTCAATGGCGACGCCAACGGCCTGCCGCCGCTGCACGGCGACATGCGCGTCAGCGACTGGGCCGAGGCCATGCAGCACGCCTACGACGACCTCAACCGCCAGCTCGACCGCAACCCCGATGCCGAGACCGCCATCGACCCCTACGCGGCGGAAAACCCCGCCGAATTCTTCGCCGTGACCAGCGAATACTTCTTCAGCGCTCCCGATCTGCTGATGCAGGCGTACCCTGCGGTTTACGCGCAGCTTCGCGGCTTTTATCGCCAGGATCCCCTGGCGCGCCTTCAGCAACTCCAGCTCAGCCACCCGCACTACAAAGATGCGGTGGAGTGAATCGGTCAAGCATCGGGGCGGGCATGGCAAGCGTTTCCGAATGTGCCTATAATCGCGGCCAATTTTTGGTCAAACACGGGGGCAACGCCCAATGAGCTACAGCAAGATTCCAGCTGGCAAAGACCTGCCGAACGACATCTACGTCGCCATCGAGATCCCGGCCAACCACGCGCCGATCAAATACGAGATCGACAAGGACAGCGACTGCCTGTTCGTCGACCGTTTCATGGCCACCCCGATGTTCTACCCGGCCAACTACGGTTTCATTCCGAACACCCTGGCCGACGACGGTGATCCCCTGGACGTGCTGGTCGTGACCCCTTACCCGGTTGCTCCAGGTTCGGTAATCCGCGCCCGTCCAGTCGGCATCCTGAACATGACCGACGACGGCGGCGGCGACGCCAAAGTCATCGCCGTACCGCACGACAAGCTGTCGCAGCTGTACGTCGACATCAAGGAATACACCGACCTGCCAGCCCTGCTGCTGGAACAGATCAAGCACTTCTTCGAGAACTACAAAGATCTGGAGAAAGGCAAGTGGGTCAAGATCGATGGCTGGGGCAACGCTGACGCTGCCCGCGCAGAGATCACCAAAGCAGTTGCCGCCTACAAAGGCTAAGCACCTCGCTTGACGAAAAAGCCCCGCACTTGCGGGGCTTTTTCATGGGTGTGTGGAAAGTGAGCCGTGGAGAGTTAGCGACAATTCCTACGCAGTCATAGGCAATTACTGTAATTCCGACCATCAACATGCCGAAATATCTCAACCCAATGTTTATAGGAAGCCGTGTTCCTGCCCTCTAGAATCAGTCCCCATGAATACATCCGGTGATCGACTGAAGACACTGCTGAACGAGTGCAACCTGAGCGCTTCGGACTTCGCAGCCCAGCGCAAGGTGACTCCTCAACACGTGAACAACTGGTTCCATCGCGGAGTGCCCCAGGCCCGGCTCGATGAAATCGCCGAACTGCTGTGCGTACGCAGCAAATGGCTGCGCACGGGCGAAGGTCCCAAGCACATCAACCCATTACCGCGAATACACCGCCCCCGCACGCAGCCAAGAAGCGAGGTGCCGGACCACAGCGCCCTCACCACCTATGGCGAAGGCGATGCGCAACTGCCATTTCACAGCCTGCGCAACCGCCAGCTTGAACCCATCGACAACCGCTACCTGCGCCTGCCGCGCCAGGCCCTCGACCGCCTCGGCGTCGACCCGACCCAGGCGCTGTGCCTGAGCATGCCGGACTACAACATGATGCCGCTGATCCCGTTCGGCGCCCCACTGGCCATCGACCGTGGCCTGACGCGTGTGGTCGAGGGCGAGCTGTACGCGGTCCTGCACAACGGACGCTTGCGCATTCACAGCCTGAGCAAACGCACCAACGGCGTCTTGCGCCTGCACAGCCATGACAGCGAAGGGTTTCCCTGCGAAAGCTACAGCGTCAGCCAGGCTCGCAGCCAGCAACTGGAGATCCTCGGCTGGGTGTTCTGGTGGGCCCAATACCGCAGCGAAAGGCCCGACTGACGCACAAAAGCGTGCATTTTCCGCTGGGCATTGCGAGCCATTCCCAGTATGCTACGGCCCACCTCCACCCTGGCTGCCGCTTGCATGCCATGGGCGGGCGAGGCCTCACACAGCCCTCGCCTATCGACACCTCGTGTCGACCAACGATTTGAAGGCGGTTGCGGCTTACCAAAAGTCAGCCAAGACTGTCCCCGAGAAGCCGGCCACAAGCCGGCTTTTTAATCCCCGCCCTGCCCAACAATTCCCGCCGCCGCCGCTCCAAGTTCACCTGCCGCTTGGCAATATCCGCCGCCAGAATCTCCAGTCGTCGTTCGCCTTCGGCAATGGCTTCGTCCTTTGACGGATAGAGCTCGCTGATCGGGTAGTTGTGCCCGGTTTCGGTGCGGTCGTAGGCGCTGCCGTAGATGCCGCCCGCCACCAGTTCGACCTTCACGACCTGGAATGTGCGGGTCAGTCGCCAGGCGACGTAGGGGTATGTGCGTTGCTGCATCGGGGAAATCCTGCTGCTCGATCAGACTGCGGTGGTCACCGCCGGCAGAAGGCTACGCGCTTCGTTATATAGAATTCAATACAGCGGACTCGCACCAGCGCTGTATATTTTTGTATATTCCGAATCCCGACTCCAACGCGGACCTCTCGCCGGGCTTGGGCACAACAAGGAATTCGCGATGTACATCATGCCGTTCGATCCCCGCCTCGATACGCCGCGGGGCGCCAGAAAACCTCGGCCCCGCACCGACGACGCGCCAGACTCGGTGTGCCGGACCATTCTCGACGCGGCGAGCGAAGCCTTCGCCGAGAAGGGCTACGCCGCCACCACCGTTGCGACCATCGCGCAACGGGCCGGCTTGCCCAAATCCAACGTGCACTACTACTTCAAGTCCAAGGAAAACATCTACGCCAAGGTGCTGGAGGACATCGCGCCCTCGTACCTGAGCGCCTGCATGCCGTCGCTGGACGACGATGAGACGCCGATCGAGGCGCTGACCCAGACGCTGATCCGCATGATCCGTCTGTTCGAGCGCCAGCCCTGCGCCTCGAAAGTGTTCATGGCTGAACTGCGTGAAGGTGCGCGGCGCCTGCCTCGGGAGTTTTTTGCCCGCTGGACGACGCAGACCCAGCAAAGCCTCGCCGGCATTCGCCAGTGGGTCGATCGCGGCCTGCTGGCGCCCATCGACCCGGAACACGCGCTGCTGACCATCTGGGCCATCGCGCAATCCTGCGTCAGCCGTGGCTGGCAACTTCCGGGCCTGCGCAGCGAAGCGATGGACTACGACATCGCGGTCAGCAACGCCGCGCGCCTGCTGCTCAGCGGTCTGGCACCGGCAGGCCGGGCAGCCCGCTGAGACGGGCTTCAGGGCCTCCGATCAGACGGCACTCAGGTGCTCATAGAGAATCGTCGCGCCCACCAGCATCAATACGACACCGCCAACAATCTCCGCACGTTTGCCCACTACCGAACCGAGTACACGGCCGAGCATCACACCGAGGGTGACCATGACGCAGGTGGCCAGGCCGATGCAGGCGGCGGCAACCAGGATGTTGACGTTGACGAACGCCAGGCCCACACCGACCGCCATCGCATCAATGCTGGTGGCAAATGCGGTCACCGCGAGAATCAAGAAGGAATGCTGGCTGGTTTTTTCTTCGGCTTCGTCTTCGTCCTTGAGGCCGTTCCAGATCATGTGCAGACCCAGCACCAGCAGCAGGCCGAAAGCGATCCAGTGATCCCAGTTCTCGACGAACTGGACGGCAACCTGGCCGATGCCCCAGCCGATGATCGGCGTAATGGCTTCGATCACGCCGAAGATCAGACCGGTGCGCAGGGCCTCGGTGAAACGCGGTTTATGCAGGCTGGAGCCTTTGCCTATCGCTGCCGCAAAGGCATCGGTCGACATGGCGAGCGCGAGGAAGAGGAGGGAAATGGGATTCACGGTTACAGTCCAGTCGGGCTATGAGTCAACGACGCAACCACACGCCCGACTTTAGGCATGGATGCATCGTTGGTCTCGCCAACCAGAAAGGTGTTCACGCCACGGCTGCTGCCGAGAATGTTGACGTGAACGCTCGCTGACCGGGGTCAGGAGCAGGCTACTCCCCAACAAGGGCGGCCACTATAGTGGCAAAAACGTGAAAAAAACATCACGCGCTGTCAGTTTTTTCCCGCGGGCACCCAGCCTTCTCCCGATACGCCATCGGAAAACTCAGGCCCGCAAAGGGCCGCAGCGCGGCCCCAGGTCAACGCGAAATCAGAGATTCTCGTCGAGGAAGTTCACCACGGTGCCCATGCACGCGACCCGCTCTTCCACATGCGGCATGTGGCTGGAGTTCTCGAAGATCGCACTCTGGATACCCGGAATCAGGTCCAGGAATGGCTGGATCACCCGCGGCGTGGCCTCATCATAGCGACCGGAAATCAGCAGGCAGGGCGCGTTGATCTCAGGCAGGTAGTTGGCGATGGTCCAGTCTTTGGTGCTGCCGGTGATGGTGAATTCATTCGGGCCGGTCATCGCGTGGTACACGGTCGGGTCGGCGTCGACCTGGGCAAAGGTGCGCTCGACCTCTTCCGGCCATGGGCTTAGGCGGCATACGTGCTTGTTGTAGAAGAAGCGGGTCGCCGCCAGATAGTCAGCAGCAAGGTAATCACCGGTGGCTTCGTGCTTGAGCAAGGTGGCCTGAACGTCCTCGGGCAGTTCTCCGCGCAGGCGATTGGCTTCTTCCATCCAGGTGCCCATGTCGACCGGCGAGTTGGCGATTATCAGGCAGCGCAGGCCGGCCGGCCTTCTCGCGGCATGAACACTGCCGAGCATGCCGCCCCAGGATTGACCGAGCAGCGCGTAGCGCTCGCTGATGCCAAGGTGCTCCAGCAGGTTGTCGAGTTCTTCGAGAAACAGGCTCACCGTCCAGAACGACGGCGGCATATCGGGCAGGTGCGTCGAATGGCCGTTGCCCAGTTGGTCATAGTGAATGACCGGATACCCGCCGGCAGCGACATCCTTGTAAGCGTCGACGTAGTCATAGGTGCAGCCTGGCCCGCCGTGGAGGATGACCAGGGGAGTGCGACCGCTTTCGAGATCACCGGTAATGCGGTACCAGGTCTGGTGGCTGCCAAACGGGGCAAAACCTTCACGCGATTTGATGAGTTCCATTTCATCCGGCTCCGTGCGAATTGTGGCACTCACCATAACTGCTGCCCCGTCGGCGCATAACTAGAGAATTCTCTAGGTTTTCGGGATTTTTCCGGCAGCTAACCCTCCAAAAGCCGGTAATGCACGGCACGGGCCACCGCTTGCACACGGTTTTTTGCACCCAGCTTGTGCATCGCCGAGGTCAAATGCAGGGAAATCGTGGCCAGTGAGCGGTTCAATTGCTCGGCGATCTGCGCGGCGGTCAGGCCATCGGCGGCCCAACGCAGGCATTCACGCTCACGCCGCGTCAGGCGAACGGTCTGCACGGCCGCTTCCTTGCCAAGCAAGGGATACGCCGCCTCCTGAAAGGCATGGGCGATCAGGCCAAAATCGGCAAGGCTGTGGCGCGCCTCCTCCAGGTCGCTGTCGCGGACCTCCGAGCGCAGCGCAGTCATGGTCGCCAGCCCGCCACGCGGCATGTGGATGGGCACGGTAACGCCGCAGGTGAGTTGGGCATCTCTGAGGTAACTGGCCACCGGGGCGTGGCGACGGTCGATGTGCTGCTGCAGGACCGTCTTTCGCTTCGCCTCATAAGACCAGACGAACGGCGCGATGGCGGAAAGGGCGAGGTGCTGGACCGGATCGATCTGGTAGAAGCCTGAAACCCAGAGGTCTTCCCAGTCTTTCGGTGTATGACGCACGCGCACGACGGCGGGGGTGATCAATTCGCCGACGTGATCCAGCGGAACCGCGCTGTAGTCATACACCAGCGTATCGAAACCGAGTTGCGTCGCCATGTCGGCAACGCTGTCTATCTGTTCGTCCAGGCTCCTGCCAGACAACAGACGGGTATTGAGGTCAGCCAGCTTGGCCTGCATTCCTTGCACTCCCTGTGTGTATACCCCTGTTGGATTTCCATCTTGAAGTCCGGCAAGTAGAATGCCACGGCTCGGCGCGGGACTGCCAGATGAAACCTATAAGAAATACTAGCTTGTAGGCGGCGCATTCTCCTGCGCAGGGTATAGCGGTAAGCCATTGCCAACAGGAGAGTAGCGATGTGGCGTGAGATGCAACCGGACCAGCAGTTCAACCTTTCGGTCGATGGCCACAATCTCGTGGTGTACAGCTATGGCGAGGGCGACGAGGTGCTGTTGTGCCTCAACGGCGGGCCCGGCCTGCCCTGCGACTACCTTCGTGATGCCCATTCCTGGCTCAAGGACAAAGGCCTGCGGGTCGTGGCGTTCGACCAACTGGGCACCGGCGCCTCCGACCGGCCCGACGATCCTTCCCTGTGGGACATCACCCGCTACGTCGCCGAAGTCGAAACAGTGCGCGAAAGCCTCGGCCTGGGCCGCGTGCACATGCTCGGCCATTCCTGGGGCGGCTGGCTGGCGATCGAATACGCCATCCATCACCCGCAGGCACTGAAATCTCTGATCCTGGAAAACACCGTCGGCGACATCCCGCACCTGTCCAGCGAGCTGGATCGCCTGCGCAACGCCCTCGGCAGCGAAACCGTGGCGATGATGCAGCGTTATGAAGCCATCGGTAACCTCGATCATCCCCAGTACCAGGCTGCCATCACCCTGCTCAACTACCGCCATGTCTGCCGCCTGGAAGAATGGCCGGCGCCGGTCCAGCGTTCGCTGGGCGACTGGAACATGGCGCCGTACGTCGCCATGCAGGGGCCCAACGAGTTTCTCTATACCGGCAACCTCAAGGACTGGAATCGCCTGAAGGAAATGGCCGACTTCCGCATGCCGGTGCTGATCCCCCCCGGCCAGCCCGACGAACCCCCCCCCGCCTGTGCCCTGCGCATGAAGCTCGCGCTCGACAACGCGGCCGAGCTGCATGTGTTCCCCAACAGCAGCCACATGCCGTTCTACGAAGAACCCCAGGCCTATTTCCCGGTGTTGCTGGATTTCCTGCAACGTCACCGGGGCTGATCGATGAATCTGGCGCGCTACCGGTTTGTCCTGACCCGTCCGTTGCAACTGCTGCCCGTGCTGCTCGGTATCAGCCTCATCACCTTCGTGCTGGTCCGTTCGATTCCCGGCGACCCGGCGCGGGCGCTGCTCGGCGCCCGCAGCACGCCGGACGCGATCCAGAAGATCCGCGCCCAGTACGCGCTGGACGAGCCGATCTGGACCCAATACCTGTACTTCCTGAAAAACCTGCTCAACGGCGACCTCGGCCAGTCCCTGCTGTACAAGATCGACGCGCTGAAGCTGATCACCACGCGCATCGAGCCGACCCTGATGCTGGTGTTCGGCAGCGTGCTGCTGGCGCTGATCATCGCCGTGCCGCTGGCCACCATCGCCGCACGCAACAAGGGCGGCTGGGCCGACAACCTGATTCGCCTGTTCACCACCGCCGGCCTCGGCCTGCCGGCGTTCTGGCTGGGGCTGATGCTGATCCTGCTGTTCAGCGTGCACTGGGGGCTGTTTCCGGTGTCCGGTTATGGCCGCACCTGGGACGACAAACTGCACCACCTGGTGCTGCCCTGTCTGACCATCGCTTTGGCGCTGTCCGCCGTGCTGGTGCGCAACCTGCGCGCCAGCATGCTGCTGGAAATGCAGGCTGATCACGTCACCGCCGCCCGCGCCCGCGGCCTCTCGGAAAATGCGGTGTTTCGCCGCCACGTCCTGCCCAACTCCATGGTGCCCACGGTCAACCTGCTGGCGGTCAACATCGGCTGGCTGATCAGCGGCACGGTGGTGATCGAAAGCCTGTTTTCCCTGCCCGGCATCGGCCAGTTGCTGGTCCGCGGGATCTTCACCCGCGACTACATGGTGGTTCAGGGCGTGGCGATGGTGCTGGCCTGCGCCACGGTGGCGGTCAACTTCATCGCCGACGTGGTGACCACCGCCATCGACCCAAGGGTGACGATCCAATGAGCGGCAGCCCGAGCGTCGCCGCCCCCGCTCGCTGGCGCCTGCGCTGGCAACTCGGCAATGGCCGCCTGACCTTGTATTTCGGCCTCGCCATCGTACTCGGCTGGATCCTGTTAGCGCTGTTCGCGCCCTGGGTCGCGCCCTACGACCCGCTGCTGCAAAACGGCGACATGCGCCTTGCCGCGCCAAGCCTGGCGTACCCCTTCGGCACCGACAATTTTGGCCGCGACATCCTTTCCCGGGTGATCTGGGGCGCGCGCATCGACCTGCAAATGGCGTTGATCGGGGTGATCTTCCCGTTCCTGCTCGGCACCTGCATCGGCGCCATCTCCGGTTATGTCGGCGGGCGTCTGGACGCGCTGTGCATGCGCCTGATCGATATCGTCCTGGCCTTCCCTTTTCTGGTGCTGATGCTGGCGATCATGGCCATTCTCGGCCCTGGATTGAGCAGCTTCTATATCGCCATGGCGCTGGTCGGCTGGGTGTCCTACGCGCGGCTGATCCGCTCGCAGATCCTCGTGCTCAAGGAAAGCGACTTCGCCCTGGCGGCCAAGAGCCTGGGTTTCAGCCACCGGCGCATCCTTTTCGGCCACCTGATGCCCAACGCCCTGTTCAGCTCGGTGGTGTTCTGCATGTCCGACGCCGTGCTGGTACTGCTCAATGGCGCGGCGGTCAGCTACCTCGGCCTCGGCGTGCAACCGCCCACCGCCGAGTGGGGCACGATGGTTGCAGAAGGACAGAGCTTCATCACCAGCGCCTGGTGGATCTGCACCTTCCCGGGCCTGGCCGTGGTGACCCTGGCGATGGGCTTCAGCCTGTTGGCCGACGGCGTCGCCGAACGTCTGGGAGACCGTTCATGAGCGCACCGCTGCTTCAGGTCGAAGACCTCAGCGTGATCGCCCGCCTCGAGGGGCGTGATGTCGCGGTGGTCGATCGGCTGTCGTTCAGCCTCGGCGAAGGCGAGATTCTTGGTCTGGTGGGCGAAAGCGGCTCGGGCAAGACCATGGCCTGCCGCGGCCTGATGCGCCTGCTGCCGTCGCCGAAGCTGCGGGTCGAAGGCAAGGCCGTGCACCTGGCCGGAAACAACCTGCTGCACCTGGACGAGGCCGGCATGCGCCGCATGCGCGGGCGCGAGTTGGGGATGATTTTCCAGAACCCCAGCAGCCACCTCGACCCGCTGATGCGCATCGGCGAGCAGATCGCCGAAGGCATCCGCCTGCACCAGGGCGCCTCGCGCCGCGAAGCGCGGGCGCAGGCCATCGACGTGCTGCGCCAGGTCGGCATTCCCGATCCGCAGTCGCGGGTCGACAACTACCCGCACGAATTCTCCGGCGGCATGCGCCAGCGGGCGATGATCGCCGTGGCCCTGGGTTGCAACCCGAAAGTGCTGATCGCCGACGAGCCGACCACTGCGCTGGACGTAACGGTGCAGGCGCAGATCCTCCGCCTGCTGCTGGAGCTGCGCGACAGCCGCGGCTTGTCGATCATCCTCATCAGCCACGACCTCGGCGTAGTGGCGCAAACCTGCGACAGCATCGCCGTGATGTACGCCGGCCGCCTCTGCGAACTCGGCAGCAAGCAAGACCTCCTGGCAAACCCGCAGCATCCGTACAGCGCCGGCCTGCTCGCCTGTCACCCGGCGGCCGAGAGCACTCAGCGGCTGATGAACACCATTCCCGGACAACCGCCCTTGCTCGACGCCATGCCCCAAGGCTGTCGCTTCGGCCCGCGTTGCGCGCACGCCGCGCCTACCTGCCGCGAGCAGTTGCCGGAACTGCGGGAAACCGCGCCCGGCCACCGTCTCGCCTGCCACACGCCGCTGTTTGCCGGAGGTCTGTCATGACCACGCTGTTGCAGGTCAAGGACCTGCACGTGCAGTTTCCCGCCGCGGGCAGCGGCCTGTTCGGCTTGCGCCAGCGCAAGGTCAGCGCGGTCAACGGCGCCTCGCTGGAACTGAGGGCCGGCGAAACCCTCGGTCTGGTCGGCGAGTCCGGCTGCGGCAAAAGCACCCTGGCCCGGGCCATCCTGCACCTGAACCAGACGGCCGGCGGGCAGATCCTCTTCGACGGCATCGACATGGCCCACGGCAGCAAGGCCGACATCGCCCGCCTGCGCCATGAAACCGCGATGATTTTCCAAGACCCGTACACCGCCCTGAACCCGCGCCAGAGCATCGGCCAGATTCTCGCCGAAGTGCTGCGGGTGCAGCGCAAAGTGCCGGCGCAGCAGGTCGAGGCGCGAGTGGCCGAACTGCTCAATCTGGTCGGCCTGCGCCCGGAACTGGCCGATCGCAAACCGCGCTCGCTCAGTGGCGGCCAGTGCCAGCGGGTCGGCATCGCCCGGGCGCTGGCCATCGAGCCGCGGCTGATCGTCGCCGATGAATGCGTCGCCGCGCTGGACGTGTCGATCCAGGGCCAGATCATCAACCTGCTGCTGGAACTGCGCGAACGCATGGACCTCGCGCTGCTGTTCATCACCCACGACCTGACCGTGGTGCGCCGGCTGTGCGACCGGGTGGCGGTGATGTACCTCGGGCGCATCGTCGAGGAAGGTCCGGTCCGCGACGTCTTCGACGCGCCGCGTCACCCGTATACCGCCGCGCTGATCCAGTCGATCGCCGATATCGACCCGGCGCGCCGCCTGCCCGAGCAACCACTGCCGGGCGAACCGCCAAGCCCGCTGCACCTGCCGTCGGGTTGCGCGTTCCATCCGCGGTGCCGGCACGCCCTGCCGGCGTGCCGCGAAACCTCTCCACCCACCCATTCGCTGGGCGCACGACGCTACACCTGCGTCCACCCGGAGCCGTTGTACTGAAGAAATAACCATCATCAAAAGGAGCTTGAGCATGAAACCCGGAGCACTGAAGTTACTCACCGCAGCATTGCTGGCCGCCAGCGCCCTGACCAGTGGCCTGGCCCACGCGGCGGGGGTATTGACCATCGGCTGCCGTGAAGAAAGCACCACCTTCGATCCGATTCGGAGCGCGCAGAACCGCGACAGCTGGGTCTTCGCCAACGTCTACGACGTGCTGATCCGCGTGGACAACAGCGGCACCAAGCTGATCCCGGGGCTGGCGGAAAGCTGGAAGGTCTCCGATGACGGCCTGACCTACACCTTCAAGATCCGCGATGCCAAGTTCTCCGACGGCTCGCCGCTCACCGCCAGCGACGCCGCCTTCTCGCTGCTGCGCATCCGCGACAACCCCGCGTCCTTGTGGGCCGACTCCTACAAGATCATCGACAAGGCCGAAACGCCGGATGACCGCACCCTGGTCGTGACCCTGAAGAACAAGTCGGTGCCGTTCCTTGCGCAACTGGGCACCGCCAACGTCTCGATCCTGTCGAAGAAAGCCATGGACAAGATCGGCGAGGAAGCCTACGCCCAGGACCCGGTGACCTCCGGTGCGTTCAAGGTCAAGGAATGGCTGCGTGGTGACCGGGTAACTCTTGAAAAGAACCCCAACTACTGGGAAGCCGACAAGGTCAGTCTGGATGGCGTGGAGTGGATTTCCATCCCTGACGACAACACCCGCATGCTCAAGGTGCAGGCCGGTGAGCTGGACACGGCGATCTTCGTGCCGTTCTCCCGCGTCGACGCGCTGCAGAAAGACCCGAACCTGAACATCCACATCGACCCATCGACCCGTGAAGATCACCTGCTGATCAACCACTCGAAAGGCCTGCTGGGCAAAACCGAAGTGCGCGAGGCGATCGACCTGGCGATCGACAAGAAAGCCCTGGTCAGCACCGTGACCTTCGGCCATGGCGAAGTGGCGTATTCCTACATTCCGAAAGGCGCGCTGTACCACAACGCCAACAACCTGCAACGCCCGTACGAC
The DNA here is from genome assembly GCF_903166565.1 of Pseudomonas sp. Marseille-P9899. Lineage (NCBI taxonomy): Bacteria > Pseudomonadati > Pseudomonadota > Gammaproteobacteria > Pseudomonadales > Pseudomonadaceae > Pseudomonas > Pseudomonas sp. Marseille-P9899. Next base: position 253,276 of record NZ_CAESCG010000007.1, on the reverse strand, counting down.
CCGGCCAAGGCCCGCGAGCTGCTGAAAAAGGCCGGCGCCGAAGGGCTGAAGGTCAACTACGTGGTCAACGCCGGCAACGAGGCCGACGAGCAGATCGCCGTGCTGGTACAGAAGCAACTGGCGGACGTCGGCATCACCGCCACCCTGCAGAAGGTCGACCCGACTGCAAGCTGGCAGATGCTGGTGGACGGCGACTACGACCTGTCGGTGATGTACTGGACCAACGACGTACTCGACCCGGACCAGAAGAGCACCTTCGTGCTGGGCGATGACACCAACCAGAACTACATGACCCGCTACAAGAACGAGAAGGTCAAGGACCTGGTCGCTGCGGCGCGGGTCGAGACTGATCCGGTCAAGCGTGGACAGATGTATCAGGAACTGCAGAAACTGGCGAAACAGGACGTGCACTGGATCGACCTGTACTACAGCCCGTACATCAACATCTCACGCAGCAATATCCAGAACTTCCTGCAGAACCCGTTGGGGCGGTTCACTCTGGAAGAGACGGTGAAGCTGGAGTCTGGGGTTAAAACGGCGAAGAACTGAGGCAGGGCCTCATGGCTGCATGACGGCCATGAGGCGCCAGTCCGGAGATCGGGTAGTGGCTACCAGGTGCTAGCCGACAGTTTTTCAGCGTGCTTGGGATCGAGCGCCGCCCGCGCGGCGCATCGCGAGCAAGCTCGCTCCTACATCGGTTGCAACGTGCCATGGCCTTTGAGAGTTGGGTTGCCAGCCCTTGGCGCCTGACGAAGAATCGCTGGGAAGCTGTTGAGGTCGACTCGATACCGCGTCGTACAAACAAGGCGCCAACCATGGCCTGACAGACATAGGTACGTTGCAAACCACTGTAGGAGCGAGCTCGCTCGCGATGCGCCGCGCGGGCGGCGCTCGATCTGAAGGACGCTGGAAAGCTTACGACATGCACCTGATAGCCATTGCCCGGCTTTATGACAAGCGCCTTCCAATCACCACATGATCGAAAGATGCGAGCCAGCGATGCTTCACCTCACCCCAAGCTGCGCCCGCAAGAACCCATACAACCCGCCCGCACTGCGCCGATACCCTTCGGCGCTCAGGTGAATCAGATCGCCCCGCGCCAAGCCGCTTGCCTGCCACTGCAGGATCGAGCACTCGCCGCCCATGAACGCCTGCCAATCCCAGAACAACGCCCCGGACGCCTTGGCCACCTCCCGCTGAATGCCGATGATTGCCGGCAACGGCCCCGGCATCCGCGCCGCGCAGCCTTGGGCATTGCGCTGTTTGATGGAGTCAGGCGGGCCGACCAGCAGCAACACCGCCCGCGGCATCTGCCGGCGCAGTTCGGCGAGGGTGTGGGTCAGTTGCTGGCGGTACTGGTCCAGGTCCAGCCGAGGGTCAAAGGCCTCGTTGGTGCCGTAGGCCAGAATCACCAGATCCGGCCGCAGCGCCTTGAGGCTCTCCTGCCAGCCGGCCTGCCACTTGTTCATCACCTCCAGTTGCGCGCCATTGATACCCAGCGCGGACAGGGTCACCCCGGCATTCTTCTGGCCCTGGATATACCAGCCGCCCAGCGCCTCGCCCGCTGGCGCCTCGACGGACAGCTCCAGCGGCAGCCGTGCGTTGTTCAGCACCGGACTGAAACGCCATTGCCCGCCGGTGGCGGCGAGCATCAGACGGCGGTCGGGGTTGGTGCCGTCGCGGGCGTTGAGGCTGGCATGTTGTTGCGCCTGGTACAGCGCCGAGACCCGGTAACGCTTGTCGTCCGGCTGGCGCGCTTCGATGCGCACCTTGGCCTTCGATGCCTGCGGCAGTGACAAGTAACCGCCCAGCGGGAACTGCTCACTGTGCTGATTGCGTGCCGACACCAGTTGCCACTGCGACTCCGCCGCCTTGAGCACCACCTGCTCGTAACGGGTGCCGGGCACCGGCGTCGCCGCCACCAAGCCAATCCCGCCATCGCCATACTCGGCCTGGAACAACCGGCGCAGCTCGCCACTGAAGATATCGGCGGCCGTGTGCGAGTCGCCGAACTGGACGATGTTCACCGGCGACCGCGCCGCGGAACGCAGCTTGCCGGCCAGCACGCCGAGGTTGCCATCGCGGCTGACCGGCGCGGCGCGCGGTACGTCCATCGCCGCCTTCGGGCTGCAACCCGGCAACAGGCAACTGAGCACGAGCAGGGCGAAAAAACAGGGGGCTCGGCGCATCTCAATGTCCCGTCACGGTGGGGCCGGGAAACGCGATCAGCGACAACACCTGGTTGGCGATCAGCTTTTGCCCGGGAATGGTGAAGTGAATCCCGTCGTCAGCGCGAGTGCGGAGCTGGCCGCCCTGGCTGTTCTGCACGGTATAGGAAAATTCGTCAGCCCTGTAACCCAGCACGGCATTGGCCGACACATAGTGCTGGCGGTGCAGCAGCGCCTGCTGTCGGTACAGGCCGCTGAGATAGCTCATTGCCGTGGACAGCCGCGCCTGCTGCATGTTCGGCGGTCCGACCCAGATCACTTGCACGCCATGGGCCTGCGCCTGTTCGAACATCGTGTCGATGCGCTGGCGGTAGGCCTGCTCCCAGGGCGCCGTCCTGAAACGCAGAAACGGTTTGCCCTTGCCTTGCGGCATGTCCCACGGATCGTTGGGACCGAGGAACACCACCATCAGACGGATCTTCGGGCGTTCATTCAAGGTCCGGCTCACCGTCTGCGGCCAGTTGAAGAAGCCCGGATAGGCCAGCCCCGTACTCTGCCGGCTAAGGTTGACGCTGCGAATGCCGTAGCGCTTGAGCAAGGTGTTGGACAGGTGCGGCGCCACACCCTGCATCATCGAGTCACCCACCAGAAACACTTCATCAGCGCTGCTCAGGGTGACGACCGGCGACCCCGTCGGAACGGGCATCGGCACGGGCATCGCGGGCGCCGGCGCTACAGGCGGCGCCTTCACGGCTGGCGGCGCAACCGCAGCGGCGACCACCACTGGCCTGGCTTTTGCCGGTGGCGGCGAGGGCAGCGGCGCAGGCGCGGGCTTCGGGGCTGTCGTCGCGATATCCACGGTCACCACCGGCATGGTCGGCGGCAGTTCGACCATCACCGGCGCTTCCACCACGGGCGCTGACGGTGCTGGCGGCGCCTCGGCCAGTTGCTCGCGGAGGCTGTCGACAAAGCGCTCGCGGGCGTCGGCCAACGCCTGGTTCAGGTTGCCGCCCAAACGCCACAACGTGCTTTGTCCAACACCGGGCAGTTCACAGCTCTGATGGTATTTCTGCTGGCAATACAGAGCGATGGATTGCTGGTTCAGCCAGACCAGCAGCACGCTGGTCAACAGCAGCGCATACAGCACCCGCGCCGCGCCCAGTTGCGTGTTGAACAGGTGACGGATATCAGAAGCCGGCATAGATGAACCCCGGCACACCCGACGGCGCGGCGAAGATGACCAGCGCGAGGAACAGCGCCAACGGCAGCGGATAAAACTGCCACGGCAAGCGGCTGCTGGCGGCGAAGCCCCGGCGCATCAGCAGCAGTGCCTGTGGATAAATCGCCAGCGCGGCAATGCAGGCCAGCAACAGCGCGCCGGTAGCGCCGGACAAACCAGCAACGGACAGGCCGCCAAGTCCGGCGAGCATATCCAGCGCGCCATCCAGGCTGGTGCTGCGGAAGAAGATCCAGGCGAACGCCACGTAATGAAACGTCAGCAGCCGCGCCAGCAAACCCGCGCCCGGCCAGCGCGGCGCCTGCGGCAGCCAGTGATGCGAGAGCTTGTACACCGCCAGCCCGACACCGTGCAGCGCGCCCCACACCAGGAAGTTCACGCTTGCGCCATGCCAGAGCCCGGAGATCAGCATGGCCAGGAACATGTACAGCGTGGCGAACCAGGCGCCGTGGCGGTTGCCGCCCAGCGGGATATAGATGTAGTCGCGGATGAAGGTGGACAGGCTGATATGCCAGCGGCTCCAGAACTCCCGCAGGTTGCGCGCGGCATACGGAGCATCGAAGTTGACCGGCAGACGAAAGCCCAGCAGCAGGGCGATGCCGGTGACCAGATGGGTGTAGCCGCTGAAGTTGAGATAGATCTGCACGCTGTAGCCATACACCGCCAGCAGGATGCGCTCGGCGGAGAAATTACCGGGTGTCTCGAACACCGGGTCCACCCACTCGCTGGCCAGCCAGCCGCTGAGCAGGAACACCTTGACCACCGCCAGGGCGATCAGCCCGAGGGCGCGCTGCGGTTCCAGCAACTGGCGCATCTGTGGCGGACGAATCTGCGGCAGCAGGTGCGTGGCGCGATTGACCGGCCCGGCCACCAGGCTGGGGAAGAACGCCAGGTACAGCGCAAGGTCCAGCAGCGGAGCCGGCGCCAACTCGCGGCGGTTGATCGACACCAGGTAGCTGACCGAATGGAAGGCATAGAAGGAAAAGCCGATCGGCACCAGCAACTGCAACACCGGCAGCGAGACGCTCAGGCCAAGCCCAGTCAGCGCGGCCTGCACGCCACCGACGAAGAACTCCTGGTACTTGAACCAATAGAAGCCGCCAAGCACCAGCACCAGGAGCAACAGCGTGTTGAAGCTGCGCCCCGGATAACGCCCCGCCAGGCGCCCGAGCAACCACACCGCCGCCGTATACCCCAGCAGCACATAAAGCGCCCACGGGCTGAAACTGAAGACCAGGCCGTAGCTGGCCGCCAGCAACACGGCGTTCTGCAACCGGAGATTCCAGCACAGGCTCCAGTACAGGGCGAAGAACAGAATGAAGGCGAGACCGAACTCGATCGAAAGAAAGCTCACAACGTAGTCCATTACGCAACGACGGGAGGGGCGCGGACACGACAGGAACGTCTGGGCGCAGAGCGGCGGCGATTATGGCAGAGAGCCATAAGCCCCCACAACGCGCCGGACGGTGTTCGAATACGACAAAAGAAGCGGCCCCTGATTTGCCCCCACTGCCCTGCTCTGCTAGTGTCGCGCCGTTCCGACAGCCACCGAGACAGCCGCCATGGCCCGAAAAAAAGCCGCCATCGATTTCGAGCAATCCCTCGCTGACCTGCAAGCCCTGGTCGAGCGTCTGGAGAACGGCGAACTGTCGCTGGAAGACTCGTTGACCGCCTTCGAACAAGGCATCCGCCTGACCCGTGACTGCCAGGGCGCCCTGACCCAGGCCGAGCAGAAAGTGCAGATCCTGCTGGAGCGCGACGGCGAACTCGCCGCGGAGCCCTTCGACGCGGAACAAGAACAATGATCAAGGCGTACCAGGACAGTTGCCAGGCCCGTGTCGATGGCGCATTGGAGCATCTGTTCCAACCACCTTCGGTCGAACTGACCCGCCTCTACGAAGCCATGCGCTACAGCGTGATGAACGGCGGCAAGCGGGTCCGCCCGCTGCTCGCCTACGCGGCCTGCGAAGCGCTGGGCGGCGCGGCCGAACAGGCCAACGGCGCGGCCTGCGCGGTTGAACTGATCCACGCCTACTCCCTGGTCCACGACGACCTGCCGGCCATGGACGACGACGACCTGCGCCGTGGCCAGCCGACCACCCACAAAGCCTTCGATGAAGCCTGCGCGATCCTCGCCGGCGACGGCCTGCAGAGCCTGGCCTTCAGCGCCCTGCTCGACCCGCGCCTGAGCCCGCAGAGCGATGCCATCCGCATCGCCATGGTGCAGACCCTGGCCAGCGCCGCAGGCCCTGCCGGCATGGTTGGCGGCCAGGCCATCGACCTCGGCTCGGTGGGTTTGAAACTCGACCAGACTGCCCTCGAATTCATGCACAGGCACAAGACCGGCGCGCTGATCGAAGCCAGCGTGCGCGTTGGCGCACTGGCCAGCAACCGCGCTGGCGAAGCTGAACTGCAGGCCCTGCAGCAGTACGCCCAGGCGATCGGCCTGGCCTTCCAGGTGCAGGACGATATCCTCGACGTCGAAAGCGACACCGAGACCCTCGGCAAGCGCCAGGGCGCCGATATCGCCCGTGACAAACCGACCTACCCGGCCCTGCTCGGCCTCGACGCGGCCAAGGCCTACGCTCTGGAACTGCGCGACCAGGCCCTCGACGCCTTGCGGCCGTTTGACGCAGCCGCCGAGCCGCTGCGGGCGCTGGCACGGTATATCGTCGAACGACGTAACTGACGCGCTGAGCCAATCGCCGGCTCCCACAGGTATCGCGCACACCGCTGAACCCTGTGGGAGCTGGCGTTGCCAGCGATGAGGCCCTCGCGTCCAACCGAACCCTACACCTGGCCCGCTGAATGGGCAGTCACTCCCCAATGGGGTAAACTTCCGCGTCTTCAAACCTATAACGACTCGCCTGATGCCCACGACGTTTCAAGAGATCCCCCGCGAACGCCCGGTCACGCCGCTGCTTGACCGTGCCGATACGCCAGCCGGCCTGCGTCGTCTGGCCGAAGCCGACCTGGAGAACCTGGCTGACGAACTGCGTCAGGAGTTGCTCTATACCGTTGGTCAGACCGGTGGCCACTTCGGTGCCGGCCTGGGCGTCATCGAGCTGACGGTTGCCCTGCACTACGTCTTCGATACCCCGGACGACCGCCTGGTGTGGGACGTCGGGCATCAGGCCTACCCGCACAAGATCCTCACCGGCCGTCGCCAGCGCATGAACACCCTGCGCCAGAAAGACGGCATCGCCGCCTTCCCGCGCCGCAGTGAAAGCGAGTACGACACCTTCGGCGTCGGTCACTCCAGCACCTCGATCAGCGCTGCGCTGGGCATGGCCATCGCCGCCCGCCTGCGCAACGAGTCGCGCAAGTCCATCGCGGTGATCGGCGACGGCGCCCTGACCGCCGGCATGGCCTTCGAGGCGTTGAACCACGCCCAGGAAGTCAACGCCGACATGCTGGTGATCCTCAACGACAACGACATGTCGATCTCGCGCAACGTCGGCGGGCTGTCCAACTATCTGGCCAAGATCCTCTCCAGCCGTACTTACGCGAGCATGCGCGAAGGCAGCAAGAAAGTGCTGTCGCGCCTGCCTGGCGCCTGGGAAATCGCCCGCCGCACCGAAGAATACGCCAAGGGCATGCTGGTCCCCGGCACCCTGTTCGAAGAGCTGGGCTGGAACTACATCGGCCCGATCGACGGCCACGACCTGCCGACCCTGATCGCCACCCTGCGCAACATGCGTGACCTCAAGGGCCCGCAGTTCCTGCACGTGGTGACCAAGAAGGGCAAGGGCTTCGCCCCGGCCGAGGTCGATCCGATCGGCTACCACGCCATCACCAAACTGGAACCTGCCGACAAACCGGCCGCGCCGAAAAAGGCTGGTGGTCCGAAGTACTCGGCGGTGTTCGGTCAGTGGCTGTGCGACATGGCCGCCGCTGACGAGCGCCTGGTGGGCATCACCCCGGCGATGAAGGAAGGCTCCGACCTGGTGGCCTTCAGCGAACGTTATCCACAGCGCTACTTCGACGTCGCGATCGCCGAGCAGCACGCCGTGACCCTGGCCGCGGGCATGGCCTGCGAGGGCTCCAAGCCGGTGGTGGCGATCTACTCGACGTTCCTCCAGCGTGCCTACGACCAGTTGATCCACGACGTCGCGGTGCAGAACCTCGACGTGCTGTTCGCCATCGACCGCGCCGGTCTGGTGGGCGAAGACGGCCCGACCCACGCCGGCAGCTACGACCTGTCCTTCCTGCGGTGCATCCCCGGCATGCTGGTGATGACCCCGAGCGACGAAAACGAGCTGCGCCGCATGCTCAACACCGGCCACCTCTACAACGGCCCGGCGGCGGTGCGCTACCCACGCGGCAGCGGCCCCAACGCCACCATCGAGAACAGCCTCGAACCGCTGGAAATCGGCAAGGGCGTGATCCGCCGCCAGGGCAGTAAGGTCGCCCTGCTGGTGTTCGGCGTGCAGTTGGCCGAAGCCCTCAAGGTCGGCGAAACCCTCGATGCCACCGTGGTCGACATGCGCTTTGTCAAACCGCTGGATGAAGCACTGGTGCTGGAACTGGCCGCCGGCCACGACCTGCTGGTGACCATCGAAGAAAACGCCATCATGGGTGGCGCCGGTGCTGCGGTCAGCGAATTCCTCGCCCGCGAAGCCGTGCTCAAGCCGGTGCTGCATCTGGGCCTGCCGGACATTTATGTCGAGCACGCCAAGCCGGCGCAGATGCTCGCTGAATGCGGGCTGGATGAGGCCGGAATCGAAGATGCGGTGCGCCAGCGTCTGCAACGGCTCGGTCTGTAAGGACCTCATCGCTGCATGGGTATCTACACATCCCGCAGACAATCGCTAGCCGTCAGTAACTTGCAATCCTGTGGGAGCGGATTCATCCGCGAAGGGCCGCAAAGCGGCCCCAAATCCATCCAGCACCCTGTTCCTGCCTGGCCCGGATCTCACATTCATGCGTCTGGGCAGGCAAAAGAAATGCCGGACATAGACAGCCACCTCGTGCGGGATGGTTTTGGGGCCGCTTTGCGGCCCTTCGCGGATAAATCCGCTCCCACAGTACGTGACCTGACGCCGTGGATTGCCTACGAGATGTGATACCCATGAACATCCCCCGCCTTGCCCCACTCCTGCTCTGCCTCCCCCCCGCTCCTCGCCGAACCGCTGAACCGCGACGCCGCCCTGCAACTCCCTGACGTGGTTATCAGCGCCAACCGCCAGGTCGAGGACCGCAATCAGTCCGCCAGCGCCAGCACCGTCTTCACCCGCGACGACATCGAGCGCTTGCAGCCAGCAACGTCACCGACCTGCTGACCCGCGTCCCCGGCGTGCAAGTTGCCCGCACCGGCGGTCGCGGCAGCCTGCCGGGGATCTTCATTCGCGGCACCAAGTCGGCCCAGAGCCTGGTGCTGGTAGATGGCCAGCGCATCGCCAACACCTCGTCCGGCGACAGCGGCCTGCAATACCTGGATATCGGCCAGATCGAGCGGGTGGAGGTGCTGCGCGGGTCGCGTTCGGCGATCTACGGCAGCGATGCCATGGGCGGGGTGATCCAGATCTTCACCCGTCGCGGCAGCGAGCAGAACCTGCACGCCAACATGCGTCTGGCCGTGGGCAGCCAGCAGACTGTCCAGCACAGCCTCGGCCTGTCCGGCGGCGACGAGCGCACCCGCTTCAGCCTCGGCGCCAGCCTCGATGAAAGCGCCGGCATCGACGACACCCGGCAGTCCTACGCGAGCGACAGCGACCACGATGCCTACCGCAACCGCTCCGTCAGCCTGAGCCTGTCGCACCAGCTCGGCGAGAACCTCGAAGTCGGCGCCAACCTGCTGGACAGCCGTGGTCGACGGGAATTCGACAATCCCTTCGGCCGCTACATCGAGGAAACCGGCGCGGTCGTGCCGCAGGCCCCGTACAGCGACTTCACCGTCAGCAGCGCCGGCACCTGGCTCGCCGCCCAGATCACCGAGCAATGGCACAGCCGCGTGGACCTGGCCCACAGCGAAAACCGCGACCGCAGCCGCGACAAACTCAGCAGCCAGTCCGACGTGCTCAACACCTACCGCGACGCCATCACCTGGCAGAACGACCTGAACCTCAACGACCGGCACAGCCTGATGCTCGGCGGCGACGCCTATGTCGACCGCCTGCACGCCAACGTGGACTTCGCGGAAGACAGCCGCTGGAACCGCGCGGCCTTCGTCCAGCACCGCTACCAGGGCGAACACTTCTCGACGGAACTGGGCGTGCGCCGCGACCGAAACCAGCAGTTCGGCGGGCAAAACACCTGGAGCGCCAGCCTGACGCTACCGGTAAACGTCGATAACGATGTGCTGCTGTCCTACAGCGAAGGCTTCCGCGCACCGACCTTCAACGACCTGTATTACCCGAACTACGGCAACCCGAACCTCAAGCCGGAACACTCGAAAAGCTATGAGCTGCAATGGCGCAGCCAGTTGAGCGAGGACAGCCGCCTGGAAACCTCGCTGTACCGCACCGACCTGCGTGACGCGATCATCTTTCGCGACATTCCCTACAACGTCAGCCAGGCGCGAATCATCGGTTTCGAAGCTGCTCTGAAGCAGGACTGGGACGGCTGGCAGAGCCAGTTGGCCGTGGCGCTGATGGACCCGCGCGACCGCGACAGCGGCCACACCCTGGAGCGCCGTGCGCGGCGCACCCTGAGCCTGGATCTGGACCGCCAGTTCGACCGCCTTGGCCTTGGCGCTTCGTGGCAGGCGGTGAGCAGCAGCTACGCCGACGACAAGAACCAGCGCCAGCTCGGCGGCTACGGCCTGCTGGGTGCGCGGGCCAGTTGGCGGCTGACGCCGGAAATTCGTCTGGAACTGAAAGCCGACAACCTGCTGGACAAGGACTACGCCCGCGCCCAGTACAACCACTTCGGCACGGACTACGGCTATCGCGAGGAAGGCCGAACCTGGCTGCTGGCGATCAACTGGACGCCGGCGCTGTAGCCAGCGTTCGGCACAGCTTGGCCGTGGCCTCGATCATCTGACCACTGGGGCGTTCCAGGCCCTTGTCCGGCACACGCAGCAACTGTCCGGCGCGAACCGCCGAGAGCTGCGTCCAGCTTTTCCAGGCGGCCAGTTGCGCCGCATCGCTGGCGAGAATCACCTGCGGATCACGCAACAACACACTTTCGATACTGACCTGCGGGGCCGGCAGTTGCAGGTCGTCGAACACGTTGCGTGCACCACAGACCTTCAAGGCATCGCTGATGATTTGCCCGGCACCCACGGTGTACAGCGGCTTGTCCCAGACCTGGTAGAACACTCGCAATGGTTGTTCGCGACGGTACTGAACGCGTAGCGCCTGTAGCCGGCCGCGCAATTGGCTGGCGTATCGACGGGCAACGTCGGCCCGACCCAGCCGCTCGCCGATGGCTTCGATCTGCGCGATCAGGCTGTTGAGGTCGTGGGGTTCGGCGGTGTACAGCGGGATGCCAAGGCGTTCGAGCTGGGCGCGTTGGGCCGGTGGCACGCTGGCGGGCCAGAGCAGAATGAGGTCGGGCTTGAGGCTGAGCAGGCGTTCCAGATCGAGTTGCCCGTAACGCCCCACCGAAGGAACCTGCGCCAGGGCCGCCGGGCGTTCGCCGGCATCGAGCACGCCCACCAGCAGATCGGCGGCCTGCAGTTCAACGACGATTTCCGTCAGCGAAGGCGCCAGGCTGACCACCCGTGGCGCGGCTGCCAGTGGCCAGGCAAACGCCAGCGCCACCAGCAACAAAAGCGCGCGCATCAGGCGAGTTGGCGGGGAATGCGGTAGAGGTAGAGGATGACCACGCTGGAGATCGCCAGCAGAATCTGCGGCACCGTCTCCAGACCCACCAGTACCGACAACGCGGCGATCCACGCCGGCAGGCAGGCGAACAACATGCCCAGGCGTCGCACCCGCGCCAGTTCGATCCAGGCGGCGGGTTCTTCTTCGGTATTGAGGGCTTTGCCGGTGGCGATCAGCGCGTGCTTGTAGACGGTGAAACGCGGCAGGGTCAGGAACATCGATGCCACGCCGGCAATGAACATCGGCATGGCCAGAACCGGAATGACCGGTTCACTGCCACCGAACGCCCAGGAAAACACCAGCAGCGGCGCCAGCGCCACCGCCAGGTACTGCAACCAGGCGATGGTCAGGCGACGACGAACCTGGCCGCGGGTCACGCCCGGCCGGCCTCACCCTGGTGCTCGTTGCCCATCATGTGGCCGAGCTTGCCGGCCTTGGTGGCCAGGTAGTGTTTGTTGTGCGGGTTGTGGCCGGTGTGCAGCGGCACACGCTCGGCGACCACGATGCCCATATCGGTCAATGCCTTGACCTTGCGCGGGTTGTTGGTCATCAAGCGCAGCGAGGTGATGCCCAGATGCTCCAGCATTGGCCGGCACATGGCGTAGTCACGCAGGTCAGCGGCAAAGCCCAGACGCTCGTTGGCCTCGACGGTGTCGGCGCCGCCGTCCTGCAGCTCATACGCGCGAATCTTGTTCAGCAGACCAATGCCACGGCCTTCCTGGCGAAGATAAAGCAGCGCGCCACGCCCTTCCCGGGCGATGGCCTGCAGGGCCGCTTCGAGCTGGGAACCACAATCGCACCGCTGGCTGAACAGGGCATCACCGGTCAGGCATTCGGAATGCAGGCGACCCAGAACCGGCTGGCCATCGGCAATATCGCCGAGGCTGAGCACGACGTGCTCGCGGCCAGTGGCTTCGTCGAGAAAGCCGTGCATGGTGAAAGTCGCGAAAGGAGTAGGCAGCTTGGAAGCAGCAACAAAAACGACGGGCACCTTGTGCTCCTGAATATGCATGAAAATTGACGTGGGCCGATTGTAACAGCAGCTTGCCGCACCTGCTTATGCTGAATTACTGGGCCAACAGATCGAAAAGTTCGATGCCAAGCCGCCGCACCATTGCCCCAAAGCCCCTACTTGCCCGACTGATCGAACGGGTATGGCTGCTTCCAGCGCTGGAAAATCGGCTTCAGTTCGCCGCTTGGCACCAGCACGTCCATACGCTTGTCGAACAGCTCGCGCAGCGCCCGGCCCTCGGGCGTGTTGCCAAATGCCAGGTACAACGGCAGTTCTGCCACATGGGTGCTGCGGAATTGATCCGGGTGCTCGGCATGGCTGCGCACGTATTCCACTTCGGTCTGCGCATCGATATAGAAATCCACCCGCTCGCGCTCCAGCATCGGCAGGATGCCGTCGCGGCGCTGCACTTCGCGGTAGTTGCCGGTGATATTGGGCAGGTAGTCCTGATAGTCGTAGCCGCGGACCCAGGACAGACGGAACTGGCCGAGGGTTTCCAGGGTAGGCCGCGGATGAGTGGCCAGGCCCAGGGCATAAATATGGTCGGAATCGAAATTCCAGCGCGGGTAGAGGTTGTCGTCGTTTTCGGCGGCGTAGGAACCCACCCAGGCGTCCGCCTCTCCCCGTTTGACCAGGCCGACGGCGCGGGTGTACGGCGCGCTGAGCACCGTCACCTTGACCCCGGCAGGCTCGAAGACCTTGCGCAGGACGTCCCAGGCCAGGCCGCTGCCGTCGGCGTTGGTGTAATCCAGCCAGCTCTCACTGGCCAGGCGGACCTGTGACGGCAGCCCTTCGGCAGCAGCGATTCCCTGCATTCCCGCCGCCATGACCAGCATCAGCAGCCATTGTCGCCATCCACGCATTGCCGACTCCCTTTAAACCAGACTCCATACCAACACTTGCATCGCCAGCCAGGCGAACACCCCGGCCAGCACATCATCGAGCATGATGCCGACACCGCCGTGCACATGCCGGTCGATCCAGCGGATCGGCCAGGGCTTGAGGATGTCGAAAAAGCGGAACATCAGAAAACCTGCCAACAACCATAGCCAACCCTCGGGCACCAGCCAGAGGGTGATCCACATGCCGACCATCTCGTCCCAGACGATGCCTTCATGGTCGTGCACGCCCAGGTCATCGGCGACCTTGCCGCACAGCCAGAAGCCGAACAGCATGGTCAGCCCGAGCATCAGCCAGTAGCCCCAGTCCGGCAGCATCTGCCACAACGGGACGAACGGCAGCGCCACCAGCGAACCCCAGGTGCCCGGGGCCTTGGGCAGCGTGCCGGAGCCGAAGCCGAACGCGAGGAAATGCCACGGGTTGCGCCAGACCGATGGCGGAACGTTTTCCGCTGGCACCTGATTGGGGTGGTCGGTCACGGTGTCCCCCTGAAATGTTGATACCCGCGCACAGCCGGGGTGATGTCATTGCCAGCGGCGTCGTGCAGGCTGACGCCGCTGCCCGCCTCGACCCGGCCGACCACGTGCACCAGCCAGCCGGCGTCCCGCAGCCCGGCCAGTTCGGCGGGCGGCAGGGTGAAGGCGATCACGTAGTCATCGCCGCCGGTCAGCGCCGCCTGACGGGCCTGATCCAGGCCAAGGAAACCCAGCAGCGCCGGACTCAGCGGCAGCCGCTCCAGTTCCAGGCGCAGGGCCACGTTCGAGGCCGTGGCGATATGCCCGCAGTCAGCCAGCAGGCCGTCGGAAATATCCAGCGCCGCCGTGGCCTTGTTCCGCAGTGCCTGACCCAGCGCCAATTGCGGCGAAGGTGACCAATAGTGGGACAACAGTGGCTCGGCCAGGGTTGCATCGGCCTGACGCTCGCCCAGCACCAGCGGCAGCGCGCCCGCGGCATTGCCCAGCTCGCCACCGACGCAGACCAGATCGCCCGCGCGGGCACCGCCACGGGTCAGCGCCTGCCCCACGGGAACACGACCGAACACGGTCATGGTCAGGCTCAGCGGACCGCGCGTGGTGTCGCCACCGATCAGGGTCAGCCCGCACTGGGTGGCCATCCGGTTCAAACCCTGGGCATACGCGAGCAACCAGTCGGGACTGACGTCCGGCACGGTCAAGGCAAGGGTAAAGGCAAGCGGGGTGGCGCCCATCGCGGCCAGGTCGCTGGCCGCTACTGCCAGCGAGCGCTGGCCGAGCAGGAAAGGGTCGCTGACGGCGGGGAAATGCACCCCGGCCACCAGCGTATCGGTGGAGATTGCCAACTGTTCGCCGGGAACCGGCGCCAGCAGCGCGCAATCGTCACCGATACCAAGGGCGATGCCTTCGCCACCCTGCGCACAAGGCGCGGCGGCGAAGTACTGGCGGATCAGCTCGAACTCACCCATGGTCAGGCAGCGCCGGGATCAGCGCTTGAACGCCTTCACTTCGGCTTCGCGAAGCCGTGGCGCGAGCTTGTCGAGCACGCCGTTGACGAACTTGTGGCCATCGGTGGAACCGAAGACCTTGGCCAGTTCGATACCTTCGTTGATGACAACGCGGTATGGCACGTCAACGCGCTTGAGCAGTTCCCAAGTAGACAGACGCAGGACCGCGAGTTCGACCGGGTCGAGCTCTTCCAGGGCCATGTCCAGGCAAGGGGTGAGCGCAGTGTCGATTTCGGTCTTGCTTGCCGGAACCCCGTGCAGGATCTCCCGGAAGTAAGCGCCATCGACATCGCTGAAATCGTTATCGACCCGGAACTGCGCTTCGACCTCGTTCAGCGAATGCTTTGCAATGTGCCACTGATACAGCGCCTGGGTCGCGAGCTTGCGGGCTTCACGACGCTTGGCGCTTTTCGACGGCTTGCCTGCATCAGCGGGCTGCGGGTCGCGCGGGTTGAAACGATCGCTTTCGTCGCTAATCACTTGGCCTCCAACTGCGCCAGCAGACTGACCATTTCCAGAGCGGATAGAGCAGCTTCAGCGCCCTTGTTGCCGGCCTTGGTGCCGGAACGCTCGATGGCCTGTTCGATCGAGTCGACGGTCAGGACACCGAAAGCAACCGGTACGCCGAACTCCATGGACACCTGGGCCAGGCCCTTGGTGCATTCGCCCGCAACGTATTCGAAGTGTGGGGTACCGCCACGGATCACCGCACCCAGGGCGATGATTGCCGAGTATTCACCCTGTTGGGCGACTTTCTGTGCGACCAGCGGAATTTCGAACGCGCCAGGAGCACGGATGACAACGATGTCGCTTTCGCTCACGCCATGACGAACCAGGGCGTCAACGGCACCGCTCACCAGGCTTTCGACGACGAAGCTGTTGAAGCGGCCAACCACCAAAGCATAGCGACCTTTGGGGGCAATGAAGGTACCTTCGATGGTCTTCAGGGACATTGCGGGATTCTCATCTTAAAGAGCCAGGCCGCAAAAACGCGGCCTGTAGGAGTTTTGTTCACGAAAAGAGAGCGGTCAAACACCGCGGGCTCATTCGGAGGGCACGTATTCTACAACTTCCAGATCGAATCCGGATATCGCGTTGAACTTCATCGGCGAACTCATCAGGCGCATCTTGCGCACACCGAGGTCACGAAGGATCTGCGAACCGGCACCGACGGTGCTGTAGGTGGTCGGCGTCTTGGTCTGGGCATCGCCCGCGCTTTCGCGGATATGCGCCAGCAGGACGTCGCCGTCCAGCGGATGACCCAGCAGCAGTACCACGCCGCTACCCGCGTCGGCCACGGCGCTCATCGCGGCGCGCAGGCTCCAGCGGCCAGGCTGTTTGACCAGCAGCAGGTCGCGCAGCGGGTCCATGTTGTGCACGCGGACCAGGGTCGGCTCTTCGGCGCAGATCTTGCCGAGGGTCAGGGCCATGTGCACGTCGCCTTCCACGGAATCGCGGTAGGTGACCAGGTTGAAGCTGCCCAGTTCGCTGTCCAGCGGCTGTTCGGCGATGCGCTGGATAGTGCGCTCGTGGATCATGCGGTAGTGGATCAGGTCGGCGATGGTGCCGATCTTGATGCCGTGCTCGGCGGCGAACACTTCCAGCTCCGGGCGACGGGACATGGTGCCGTCGTCGTTCATCACTTCGCAGATCACACCGCTCGGCTCGAAACCGGCCATGCGCGCCAGGTCGCAGGCGGCTTCGGTGTGGCCGGCACGGGCCAGGGTGCCACCCGGCTGGGCCATCAGCGGGAAGATGTGACCGGGGCTGACGATGTCTTCAGCCTTGGCGTCCTTGGCGGCAGCCGCCTGCACGGTGCGGGCGCGGTCGGCGGCGGAGATGCCGGTGGTCACGCCTTCGGCAGCTTCGATGGACACGGTGAACTTGGTGCCGAAGCCGGAACCGTTGCGCGGCGCCATCAGCGGCAGCTTCAGGGTTTCGCAGCGCTCGCGGGTCATCGGCATGCAGATCAGGCCGCGAGCGTGCTTGGCCATGAAGTTGATGTGCTCAGGCAGGCAGCACTCGGCCGCCATGATGATGTCGCCTTCGTTTTCGCGGTCTTCGTCATCCATGAGGATGACCATTTTGCCCTGGCGGATGTCTTCAACCAGTTCTTCGATCGTGTTGAGCGCCACGCGGCACCCCCTTCTAATCAGGATTTCAGGTAGCCGTTGGCGGCCAGGAAGCTTTCGGTAATTCCGCTGCCTTTGCTCGGCTCGGCGGCTTTGTCGCCCAGGAGCAGGCGCTCCAGGTAACGGGCCAGCAGATCGACTTCGAGGTTGATCCGGCGCCCGGGGCGGTAGTCGGCCATGATGGTCTCGGCCAGGGTATGCGGGACGATGGTCAGCTCGAACTCGGCGCCATCGACCTGGTTGACCGTCAGGCTGGTGCCGTCGACGGTGATCGAGCCCTTGTGGGCGATGTACTTGGCCAGTTCCTTCGGCGCGCGCAGGCGGAACTGGATGGCGCGGGCGTTATCGGCGCGCGAGATGACTTCGCCGACGCCGTCGACGTGGCCGCTGACCAGGTGGCCACCCAGGCGGGTGGTCGGCGTCAGGGCCTTTTCCAGGTTGACCCGGCTGCCGCTCTTGAGGTCGTCGAAGGCGGTGCAGTCGAGGGTCTCGCGGCTGACGTCAGCCCAGAAACCGTCGCCCGGCAGCTCGACCGCGGTCAGGCAGACGCCGTTGACCGCAATGCTGTCGCCCAGCTTCACGTCGCTCAGATCGAGCTTGCCGGTTTCGACATAGACCCGCACGTCGCCGCCCTTGGGGGTGATGGAACGGATGCTGCCGATGGATTCGATGATGCCGGTAAACATTGAGTCCTCCTCGAGAACAGGCCACGCCGGGGGCGCAAGCCGCGAATTATACGCCTGGGGCGGGCACAGGGATGGCAGTGACTCGCCAGTCATCGCCTACCGCGCGCATGTCAGTGATTTTCAGTGCCGGGACGTCGCTCATCCGCGCCAGCGGCCAGTCGAGCAGCGGCCGGGCAGTGGAGCCGAGAAACTTGCCGGCAATGAACAGTTGATATTCGTCCACCAGGCCGAGCTGGGCGAAGGCGCCGGCGAGGCCGGGGCCGGCTTCCACCAGCACTTCGTTGACGCCACGCTGGGCCAATTCCACCAGCAACTGGCGCAGATCGACCTGGCCGGCGGCGCCGGGCAAACGCAGCAACTCCTGGCCGTTGGCGGCGTAACGCGGGTCGTCCTCAGCGGCGGTGACCACCAGCGCCGGACCGGCCTGGTAGAACGGTGCATCCAGCGGCAGGCGCAGGCGCCCGTCGATCAATACGCGCAGCGGCGGACAGCTCAACGCGAGGGCGGCGGTGTCAGCCTCAAGGCCCAGTTCGGCGCCGCGCACGGTCATTCGCGCGTTGTCCGCCAGCACACTGCTGGCGCTGCTCAGTACCACGCTGGAGCGGGCGCGCAGACGTTGCACCGCCGAGCGCGCCGCCGGGCCGGTGATCCACTGGCTTTCGCCGCTGGCCATGGCGGTGCGCCCGTCCAGGCTCATCGCCAGTTTCACCCGCACATACGGCAGGCCGTGTTCCATGCGCTTGAGAAAACCGGGGTTCAGCGCCCGCGCTTCGGCTTCGAGCACGCCACTGGCGACTTCGATGCCGGCGTCGGCGAGGCGCTTGAGGCCGTTGCCGGCGACTTGCGGATTGGGGTCTTGCATGGCCGCGACAACCCGGGCGACCCCGGCCTTGACCAGCGCTTCGGCGCAAGGCGGCGTGCGGCCGTGGTGGCTGCACGGTTCCAGAGTGACGTAAGCACAGGCGCCGCGAGCCCGCTCACCGGCCTGGCGCAGGGCGTGGACTTCAGCGTGGGGCTCGCCGGCGCGCACGTGCCAGCCTTCGCCGACCACCTCGCCGTCGCGGACGATGACGCAGCCAACCCGCGGGTTCGGGTGCGTCGAATACAGGCCCTTGCGCGCCAGCTCAAGGGCGCGGGCCATGTAGTGAGCGTCGAGCACGGCGCGTTCTGTGGACATGTTCACTCTTTGGAAGGCTCGCGGGCCAGGCGGTCGATTTCTTCGCGGAATTCGTTGAGGTCCTGGAAGCGCCGGTACACCGAGGCGAAACGGATGTAGGCGACTTCGTCGAGCTTCTGCAGCTCGGTCATCACCAGCTCACCGACCACCAGCGACTTGACCTCACGCTCGCCCTTGGCGCGCAGCTTGTGCTTGATGTGGGCCAGTGCGGCTTCCAGGCGCTCGACGCTGACCGGGCGCTTTTCCAGCGCACGCTGCATGCCGGCGCGGAGTTTTTCTTCGTCGAAGGGCTGACGGCTGCCGTCCTGCTTGATCAAGCGAGGCAGTACCAGTTCGGCGGTTTCGAAGGTGGTGAATCGCTCGCCGCAGGCCACGCATTCGCGGCGGCGGCGCACTTGCTCGCCCTCGGCGACCAGTCGCGAGTCGATGACTTTGGTGTCGTTGGCACCGCAGAAGGGACAGTGCATGGTGGCAGGCAACAAAAAAAGGGAGGGCCATGGTAGCGCATCCGACTGGCAAGACAAGCCAAAGGGGTTACCATCCAGTGAGGAAATACGCCCCCGAAGGAAAAACACCATGTCGTTTCGAGCGCTCGCCGTGCTCGGCTTCGCTACCCTGCTGGCTGCCTGCAGCAGCGAAGCCCCCAAACCCGTACCACCGCAGCCACCGGCCAATCCGGTCGCCAAACACGTTCACGTACCGACGCCGCTGCCCGCCTACCAGCGCGAGCTGAGCGGCAGTTTCAGCAATATTCCCCGCGGCGCCGAAGTCGAGGTCGCCTTGCTGGTGATCGACGAACGCGGTCGCCCGCAGCGCCTGCTGGCCAGCGACACCCTGGACGGCACCGGCCAGGCCCTGCCGTTCCAACTGCGCTTCAACCCTGAAGTCTTCCCCAATGGTGCCCGCGGGGACCTGCGCGCCCGCGCCAGCCAGTCCGGCCAGTTGATCCTGCACCTCAAGCCACTGTCGGTGACCCGCGCCGAAACCCAGGCCCTCGGCGCCCTGCAACTGGAAAAGGCGCCGTAAATGGCGCTTGTTCACCTGCAGCAGGCGTTGAGTGAGTTGCTGGGCGACGCCCGGCTCGTCGCCAGCGACCTGCCCGACTGCCCGCTGAAACTCTGGCTGATCGACGCCGATAATATGGACCGCGCCTTCAGCCCCGACGAAACCCGCCGCATCCTCGAAGACCCGCCCTACTGGAGCTTCTGCTGGGCCAGCGGCCTGGCCATGGCCCGCTACCTGGCCGAGCGTCCGGAGTGGGTCGAGGGCAAGCGGGTGCTGGATTTCGGCGCCGGTTCCGGCATCGCCGGGATCGCCGCGAAGAAGGCCGGAGCACTGGAAGTGGTGGCCTGCGACCTCGATCCGCTGGCGCTGCACGCCAGCCGCGCCAACGCCGCGCTCAACGGTGTCGAGCTGAGTTACTCCAGCGACTTCTTCGCCGAGGACGACCGCTTCGACCTGATCCTGGTTGCTGACGTGCTTTACGACCGCGCCAACCTGCCGCTGCTCGACCAGTTTCTCAGCCGTGGCCGCCAGGCGCTGGTGGCGGACTCGCGGGTGCGCGACTTCCGTCATCCGCTATACCGGCAACTGGAGACGCTGCACGCACTGACGCTGCCGGACCTGGCCGAGCCCCATGAGTTTCGCCAGGTCAGCCTGTACCACGCCAGCCGCTGAGTCCGTATAGTTGGCGCCATTCATGCGTTCGCGAGAGTCGAGATGAGTCAGGACAACCCGTACATATTCGATACCACCGTCGCCAACTTCGATCAGGTGGTGATCGCCAACTCGCACCACAAGCCGGTGCTGGTGGATTTCTGGGCCGACTGGTGTGCGCCGTGCAAGGCGATGATGCCGGTGCTGGCGAAGATCACCGAGGAGTACCAGGGCGAACTGCTGCTGGCCAAGGTCAACTGCGACGTCGAGCAGGACATCGTCGCCCGCTTCGGCATCCGCAGCCTGCCGACCGTGGTGCTGTTCAAGGACGGCCAGCCGGTGGACGGCTTCGCCGGCGCCCAGCCCGAGTCGGCCATCCGCGCCCTGCTCGAACCCCATGTGCAAATGCCGCCGCCGGCTGCCGCCGATCCGCTGGAACTGGCCCAGGCGCTGTTTGCCGACGGTCGCTACAGCGAGGCTGAAGCCACCCTCAAGACCCTGTTGAGCGAAGACAACAGCAACGCCGGCGCGCTGATTCTCTATGGTCGCTGCCTGGCCGAGCGTGGCGAGCTGGGTGAAGCGCAAACCGTGCTGGACGCGGTCAAGAGCGATGAGCACAAGGCCGCACTGGCCGGTGCCAAGGCGCAACTGACGTTCCTGCGCCAGGCGCAGAGCCTGCCGGAAGTGGCAGACCTGAAAACCCGTCTGGCGCAGAACGCCGAAGACGATGAAGCAGCGTATCAACTGACCATCCAGCAGTTGTCGCGCCAGCAGTACGAAGCCGCGCTGGAAGGCTTGCTGAAACTGTTCAAGCGCAACCGCGGCTATGACAACGGCGTGGCGCACAAGACCTTGCTGCAAGTATTCGACCTGCTGGGCAATGACCACCCGTTGGTGGGCGTTTACCGTCGCAAGCTGTTTGCTGCTCTGTATTGAGTCAGGCGGGGCCTCATCGCTGCGGTTGGGCGATGAGGCCCTAAGATTCAATCACCCAACCCAGTGATACACCGGCGCATCCGCCCCGCTTTCCACCTTCACCTCACTGCTGTGCCGCAACCGCACCAGCAGCCGCTTGCCCGCTCCGGTACTGCCGGACAGCCCTTCCAGTTGTTCCAGCAATGCCGGCCCGTCCAGCGAACCCGCCTTACGTAATAGTTCCTTCGCCGCCAGCCACTGCGCATCGTCGCCCCTCGCCTGCACCACCGGCGCGGCAGTATTGACCGGCGCCTCGGCCGGCTCCGCCACCCGCCCAGCCAGCATGGCCCACTCCGCCGGGTCCAGTTCGAGGGTCAAATCCACCGGCCATTCGCCGATGTGTCCGCGAATTCGCACGTTTCCATCCTCCACACGTCAGAGCCGCCATGCTCCCACGCTCATGAAGGATCGCCAAGGACCCTAGCAACCCACACTTAACTTGTTATAACATTTCAAAACTTTTCCAAGCCCGCCCCGGAGTCCCGCCATGCGTCGCCTGTTGCTTGCGTTGCCTTTCGCCCTGCTGCCCCTGGCCGTGATGGCCCATGACGACCACGATCACGAGCATGACCACGCTCACGGCAGCCTCGGCGCCCACGAACATGGCGTCGCTCATCTCAACGCGGTACTCGACGGCAACGTCCTCGAGCTTGAGCTGGAAAGCCCGGCAATGAACCTGGTGGGCTTCGAGCACGCTGCCGTCAGCGATGCCGACAAAGCCAAGGTCGCCGCGGTGCGTGCGCAGCTTGAACAACCCTTGAAGCTGTTCGGCCTGACCGCCGCCGGCAACTGCAAGGAAAGCGATGAAGAACTGGAAAGCCCGCTGTTCGGCGACAAGCCGGCCAAGGATGACGATGGTGACGGCGACGAGCACGGCCACAGCGATATCCACGCGCACTACCGCCTGGAATGCGCCAACCCCGAGAAGCTCAAGGCGCTCGACCTGGGCCCGCTGTTCAAGACCTTCCCCGCCACCCAGAAAATCCAGCTACAACTGATCGGACCGAATGGCCAGCAAGGCGTGGAAGTCACGCCCGGCAATGCCACGATCAACTTCTAAGTCACCTTTTGCCAGTGAAGCGCCCGGGGTAACCCGGGCGTCCATTTATGAGCCAGGCACTGATTGAACTGACCGACCTGGGCTTCGCCTGGCCGGGACACCCGCCCCTGCTGGACATCCCGGCGCTACGCCTCGAAGCCGGCGAATCGCTGTTTCTCAAGGGCCCCAGCGGCAGCGGCAAGACCACCCTGCTGGGCCTGCTCGGCGGCGTGCAGAAGGCCGACCGCGGTAGCATCCGCCTGCTCGGCCAGGACCTGAGTGAACTGAGCCAGAGCGCCCGCGACCGTTTCCGCGTCGACCACACCGGCTACATCTTCCAGCAGTTCAACCTGCTGCCGTTTCTCTCGGTGCGCGAGAACGTCGAACTGCCCTGCCGCTTCTCCAAAGCCCGCGCCGAGCGCGCCACGCAACGCTTCGGCAGCATCGCAGACGCCGCCGCCGAACTGCTCGCGCACCTGGGTCTGAAAGACCCGGCGCTGCTTGCCCGCCGCGCCGACAGCCTATCGATCGGCCAGCAGCAACGCGTCGCCGCAGCCCGCGCGCTGATCGGCCAGCCAGAATTGGTGATCGCCGACGAACCGACCTCGGCACTAGACGCCGACACCCGCGAAGCCTTTATCCGCCTGCTCTTCGCCGAATGCCGCGACGCCGGTTCCAGCCTGCTGTTCGTCAGCCACGACCAGAGCCTGGCGCCGCTGTTCGACCGCCAGCTATCCCTCGCCGAACTCAACCGCGCGGCGCAGCCTGCCAGCGATACGGAGGCCTGATGTACCTGCTTCGTCTTGCCCTGGCCAGCCTGGCCAACCGCCGTTTCACCGCGTTTCTCACCGCTTTCGCCATCGCCTTGTCGGTCTGCTTGCTGCTGGCCGTCGAGCGCGTCCGCACCGAAGCCCGCGCCAGCTTTGCCAGCACCATCAGCGGCACCGACCTGATCGTCGGCGCCCGCTCCGGCTCGGTGAACCTGCTGCTGTATTCGGTGTTCCGTATCGGCAACGCCACCAACAACATTCGCTGGGACAGCTTCGAGCACTACGCCAACGACCGTCGGGTGAAGTGGGCGATCCCGATTTCCCTCGGCGACTCGCACCGCGGCTACCGGGTGATGGGCACCACCGACGCCTACTTCGCCCATTACCAGTACGGCCGCAAACAGAACCTGCAACTGGCCCAGGGCCGCGCCTTCGCCAGCGACCCGTTCGAAGTGGTGCTCGGCGCCGAAGTGGCCGAGGCCCTGCACTACACGCTTGGCGACAAGCTGGTGCTGGCCCACGGCGTCGCCGCCATCAGCCTGGTCAAGCATGACGATAAGCCGTTCACCGTGGTCGGCGTCCTGCAACGTACCGGCACCCCAGTGGACCGCACGCTGCACATCAGCCTCGGCGGCATGGAAGCCATTCACATCGACTGGCACAACGGCGTGCCGGCCCGCGGTGCCGGACGGGTCAGCGCCGACCAGGCGCGCAACATGGACCTGACGCCCACGGCGATCACCGCCTTCATGCTCGGCCTGAACAGCAAGGTCGCGACCTTCTCGCTGCAACGGGAAATCAACGAATTCCGCAACGAACCGCTGCAGGCGATTCTTCCCGGCGTGGCCCTGCAAGAGTTGTGGAGCCTGATGGGGACGGCGGAACAGGCGTTGTTCGTGGTCTCGCTGTTCGTCGTGCTGACCGGGCTGATCGGCATGCTCACCGCCATCCTCACCAGCCTCAACGAACGCCGCCGGGAAATGGCGATCCTGCGCTCGGTGGGCGCCCGCCCCTGGCATATCGGCGGCCTGCTGGTGCTCGAGGCGTTCGCCCTGGCGCTGGCCGGGATCGGCGCCGGACTGGGCTTGCTGTACGCGGGTATCGCCGTCGCGCAGGGTTACGTGCAGGCCAACTATGGTTTATACCTGCCGCTGGCCTGGCCCAGCAGCCACGAATGGCTGTTGCTCGGCATCATCCTCGGCGCCGCGTTGCTGATGGGCAGCATCCCTGCCTGGCGGGCCTATCGACAGTCACTGGCCGACGGCCTGTCCATCCATCTCTGAGTAACCCTGCAATGCGTCGTGTCCTGCTGCTCCTGCTGTTGATCGCCGCGCCCGTCTGGGCCGGCGAGCCGCGTACCCTGGAATGGCCACAACTGATTCCGCCGGGTGCGCCGGTGATCACGCCGCAGTTGGCGCCGCTGCACAACCTCTCGCAACTCTCGCAGTTGGGCGACGCGCTGGCTGCCGAAGCGGCGCCAGCGGCTCGCCAGGAGGTGCCGGACGCGCCGGTGGTCAAGGAGCTGGACGGCCAGCAGATCAAACTGCCGGGCTATATCGTGCCGCTGGAAGTCAGCGAAGAAGGTCGCACCACGGAGTTTCTCCTGGTGCCGTATTACGGCGCCTGCATTCATGTGCCGCCGCCGCCGTCGAACCAGATCGTGCATGTGTTCAGCGAGATCGGCATCAAGGTCGAGGAGTTGTACCAGCCGTACTGGATCGAAGGGCCGATGCGTGTCCAGTCGTCGGCCAGTGAGCTGGCCGAAGCGGGTTATCAGATGGAGGCCGAGAAAATCTACGCCTACGAACTACAATGATTGCCCGCACCCCGGCGCCTTCGCTTTCATTGAGCTGAATCAAAATTCCCGCGACGCTAGCTCCTTAACATTGGGACCAATGAATCCTAATGTCCCCCCGGAGCTTCCATGAACAAGTCTTTGCTCGGCGCCTCACTCGTTGCCCTCGCGCTGGTAGCACCTGCTGCCCACGCCTACCAGGCCGGTGATTTCATCCTGCGTGCCGGTGCCATCACCACCGCGCCAAACGAAGACAGCGGCGAGCTGAAGTTCGACGGCGCCAAAGCCTCCGGCACCAAAGCGACCCTGACCAGCGACACCCAACTGGGCCTGGCTTTCGCCTACATGCTGACCGATCACTTCGGCCTGGAGCTGCTGGCAGCTACCCCGTTCCAGCATGAAGTTGGCGTGAAAGGCCTGGGCGGCCTGGATGGCAAGATTGCCGACATCAAGCAACTGCCACCGACCCTGTCGCTGCAGTACTACCCGATGGAAGCCAGCTCGAAATTCCAGCCGTACGCCGGTATCGGTGTGAACTACACCCTGTTCTTCGACGAAGATCTGACCAGCGAGCGCAAGGCCCAGGGCTTCAGCAACATGAAGCTGAAAAACTCGGTAGGCCTGGCTGGCCAACTGGGCATGGACTACCTGATCAACGACCACCTGATTGTCAACGCCGCGGTCTGGTACGTCGACATCAACACCGAAGCTACCATCGACGGCCCAAGCGCTCTGTCGATCGGCAAGACCAAGGTCGATGTAGAAGTTGATCCATGGGTCTACATGGTTGGCCTGGGTTACAAGTTCTAAAAGATTCGAAAACAACTGGGGCCGCTTTTGCGGCCCCAGTTGTTTCTAAGGATTCAGCGCCCCAACAACCGCGTCAGCCCCTCAGCCAACGGCGTCACCACCGGAAACGCGAAACGCGCCAGCAAGCGCTGGTTATCCGCCCGCGAATGGCGGATATCACCACTGCGCGCCGGCCCATAGCTGACATCGGGCAACCCGCCCAACACCGTGCGCAGCGCCTCCAGCAACTGATTCAGCGAAGTCGCC
The DNA here is from genome assembly GCF_903166565.1 of Pseudomonas sp. Marseille-P9899. Classification (NCBI taxonomy): domain Bacteria; kingdom Pseudomonadati; phylum Pseudomonadota; class Gammaproteobacteria; order Pseudomonadales; family Pseudomonadaceae; genus Pseudomonas; species Pseudomonas sp. Marseille-P9899. The sequence goes on along the minus strand of NZ_CAESCG010000007.1, from coordinate 227,424 downwards.
TGGTTCAGGCCGATATTCACCGCGCCCTCTTCCACCTGCGCCATCTCCAGCGCCTGCACCATCACCGACACCAGGTCGCCGACATACAAAAAGTCGCGGGTCTGCTCGCCATCACCGAACACGGTAATCGGCGTGCCGCTCAACGCGCGCTCGCAGAAAATGCTGATCACCCCGGAGTACGGCGAAGACGGATCCTGACGCGGCCCGAAGATGTTGAAGAAGCGGAACACCACCGGCTCCAGACCGTGCTGACGACGGTAGAAATCCAGGTACTGCTCGCCGGCCAGCTTGTCCACTGCATAAGGGGTCAGCGGCGCCTTGGGGGTATCTTCAGCGATGGACTGGCCTTCACCGTTGTTGCCGTAGACGGCAGCGCTGGAGGCAAACACCACACGGCGGATGCCATTCAGGCGCATGGCCTCGCAGACATTCAGGGTGCCGATGAAGTTGCTCTGGTGAGTCTTGACCGGGTCTTCCACCGAGGCCTGCACCGAGGCCACCGCCGCCAGGTGCACCACCGCGCGGCAACCGGCGGCCGCCTGGTTGACCAGGGCGGCATCGGCGACGTCGCCTTCGATCAGTTGCAGGTTCGGGTGACCCAGTTGCAGGTTGTCGCGCTTGCCGGTGGACAGGTCGTCCAGCACGCGCACGGCATAGCCTTTTTCCAGCAGCGCGTCACACAGGTGGGAGCCAATGAAACCGGCGCCACCGGTGATCAGAATAGGGGCATCAGCCATGACGGTAGAATCGATCCAGTAGGGTCGGCAGGCCGGAGCGCCAGGCGCGTGGCTTGATGCCGAAGGTGTGGAGAATTTTCTTGCAGGCGAGCACCGCATGTTGCGGTTCTTCGCTGGCATCGGAACGCGCGGCGTGGGCCTGAGGAGTGGGGCTCTCGACCGCCAGCGTGCGCAATTGCGAGGCTTCGCCGAGGATCGCCTGGCCCAGCGCCAGAGGCGTGGTCGCCTCGTTGCCCGCGTAGTGGTAAGTGCCCCACAACGGCGCCGCGCAATCGAGCTGCTTGAGCACCGAGAGAATCACCCGGGCGGCGTCGTCCACCGGGGTCGGATTGCCGCGACGGTCATCGGCCAGCAGCAGTTCCTGAGCCTGTTCGGCACGGGTCAGGAAGCGGCCGAGCACACCGTCGATGCTGTCGTCGAGCACCCAGCCGAAACGCAGCAGCACATGCTGCGGGCAGGTGGCGCGCACGCTCTGCTCGATGCGCCACAGCGCCTGGCCACGCAGGCCCAGCGGCACAGGTTCGTCCTTCTCGCTGTAGGCGGTGGCGCGCGAGCCATCGAACACCCGGTAGCTGGAAGGCTGGACGAGGATGATGTTGTGGTGCTGACACAGCTCGGCGAGGCGCTCGACCGAGCGCTCCTGCGCGGCCAGCCGCTGCTCGCTGACCGACTCCGCCTGGAACCAGTCGAAGTAGTAGGCCAGGTTGACCAGCGCGTCCGGGCGGGTGTCGTCGAGTAACTGGGTCAGGCTGGCGGTGTCCCAGCCCTGCTCTGGCGGACGCGGCGCGAGAAAGCCGATGTCCTCCTCGGCCCCGAGACGAATCAGCGCTTGCCCAAGGGCATTTCCACCACCCAACAGCATCAGGCGCATTCGCATAACGTTTGGCAGGTCCGCTCAGGTTGATTGAAAAAGAAAGCGCGTAGTTTGCGGCTTCCGCCAGGGGAAGTCCAACCCGCCCCGAGACACAGTGTGTTTAACGTCAGGCGCAATATGCCCGCTTTCCCACACCAATAAATAAGAATTAGCTTACAAATCCAAAAGAACCTACTGACTTCTACGGTTGAAAAAACCGCCTTCAATTAGCGCTAACCGGTTACCTGTCCTGCCGTCAGGAGCCATTCGGGGCGTGGAATGCCCTAAACCCCGCCAGATCGCTAAGGAAGGTTCTCCATGCAGGACTCCGAAGTCGCCACCCTCTACTTCGATGACGACCAGCTCGACCAGTTGCACAAAGCCAGCCAGGACCTCGCCAACCACGGCGGTCCGCAGGTACTCGGCGCCGCACTCAAGGCCCGCCTCTGGGCGCGGTTGCTGGAGACGAGCCTGAGCCCGCTGCAACAGGCCATCATCAACCTGTTCGCCGATGGCCGGTTGTCAGTACTGCTGTTTTCCCGCTTGCTGCCACCGCGCAACGATGAACTGCCCGAGCAGTTGCCCGCGCTCGCAGCCCTGGAACGGGACCACCCGTGTCTTTACCTCGCCTCGCGCAATCAGGTGCTGCTGGAGCTGGTCCACTACCGGGCCTTCGCCTTCGATATCGACAACGACGGCAAACACGTGCGGCTGGTCGGCAACTTCAAGGGCGGTGGCCAGCAACCGCGCCCCGATGAAGACCCCTACGAGGCCGTGGAGCTCAGTTCCCACGCCGGCCTGCGCCTCGGGCCGCACACCGAGGCGCCGTACCATTGCTCGGTCGTGGCGCGCGACGGCCATTCGCCCGCCCCTTCCGCGCTGATCCTGAGTGCCCGCTGGAACCCGGCGAACGAGTACACCCAGATTGTTCCGCTGCGCAGCGTCATCGAAGGGCTGGGCAGCCTGGAAGTGTTGGCCCTGGCCTCCAACTCCTTTGATTTCACCCGCAGCGAATGCTTCGTCGACGGCCACGGCGATGCCGGCCACGCCACCTCCATCGTCCAGTTCGATGAACAGGGCGGTTTCAGCGTGCGTTACAACGCTTACCGTTTTTCCGTCAACGAGCAGGCCAGTGACGCCGCCGCCCGGGCGTTCGATGCCTTCAAGGCACGCCTGGCGCAGACCCCACCGCTGGAGTTCGTGCTGCAGCCGGACAGCGTCTTGCTGGTCAACAACAGCCGCGCCCTGCATGGCCGCGAGTTGCTGCAAGACAACCGCCGCCTGCTGGTGCGGCTGTTCGGCTATTCACGTTTCGCCCGCCCCCTGGTCATCAAGGACGATCCGCTGCTGGTTCGCGGCTGAATGGTCTGGAGTTCCTCGCTCATGCTCGAAGTCGATCTGACGCTATTGCTCGCCCTCTCCGGCCTCGCCCTGCTGGCCGGGTTCTTCGATGCCATCGCCGGTGGCGGCGGGCTGATTACCCTGCCCATGCTGTTTCTCGTCGGCATCGACCCGCTGGCGGCGCTGGCCACCAACAAGTTCCAGGCCGCCAGTGCCACCGTCTCGGCCACTGTCGCCTTCTCCCGCCGCGGTATGCTCGACTGGCGCAGCGGCTGGCCGATGGCGCTGATGGCATTTGCCGGCGGCGCATTGGGCGCGCTGTCGGTCAGCCTGGTGCCGAAAGACCTGCTGCAAGCCTGCGTGCCGGTGCTGCTGGTGGTGGTCGCCGCCTGGTTCGCCTTCAGCCCTCGGCTGGACGATCAGCAGATGCGCACACCGCGCATCTCCATCAGCCTGTTCTGCCTGCTGATCGCCCCGCTGATCGGTTTCTATGACGGCGTGTTCGGCCCCGGGGTCGGCTCGTTCTTCATGCTCGCGTTCATGCTGCTGCTCGGCCAGGGCATGCTGCGCGCGGTGGGCAACAGCAAACTGCTGAACGCCGCGTGCAACCTCGGCGCCCTGTCGGTGTTCGCCTCGACCGGCACCATTCTCTGGCCGCTGGCCTTGGCCATGGCGGTCTGCGCCATGTTCGGCGCGCAACTCGGGGCACGCTGCGCGGTGTACTTCGGGCCGCGATTGATCCGCCCACTGGTGGTCTTCGTCTGCTGTGTGATGGCGGTGAAGCTGTTCCTCGATGCCGGCAACCCGCTGGTGGAGTGGGTCGCGCAGCAGTGGCCGTGAGGCTTATTCGATCTCGAACAGGCCGTTGCTGATCGGCCCGGCGGTCAGGCGTTCACGCACATCGTCGTCGATGCGCGGATCGTCCGGGCGATACAGCTTCACCTGGCGATAGGCGTTGATGCGGTTGATCTCCGGGCCCAGGTATTCCCACACCACCCGGGTGCAGGCCGGGGTACGCCGGTCGCCGCTGGAAACACCGGTCTTGAGGCCGTTGAGGCGGGTGATGCGGCTCTTGAAGCTGGGAATCAGGATGGTCTGGCTCATCTCGTTGACGGTCAGCGATTCGTAATCCATCAAAAACAGCCGGTCCTGCAACTGGAACGCGGCGCCCAGGTAACGGCAACGTACCCAGTCCTCGGCCTGCACATCGGTGCTGCTGGAACGCTCCTGGCGCTCCTGGCGTTCAAACAGGAAATTGCCGTTCTCCTCGCGCAAATGCACCAGCGACAGCAGGACATTGCCCGGCACCGACATGCAGTTGGAGTACTCGAAGTAGTAACCGCAGTAGCGCGCCAGGTTGCCACTGTGCTCGCGCAACGGACGCAACAGCTCCAGCAGCGGGTCGCTTTTGGTCGGCACGTTGAGGTTGCTGCTGCGCGCACCAATCAGGCGGGCAAACTGCTCCGGCGGCAGGCACAGCTCGTAATCCTCGACACCGAAAAAATCGCCGATGCGCTTGAGGTTGTAGGCCGTCGGCTGGCTCTGGCCGCTCAGGTACTTGTTGAATTGCGCCCGGTTGATCGAGAGCTGCCGGCAAACCTCGGAAATAGAGCGGTAGTGGCTGCACGCCAATTTGAGGTTGGGGCCAAGGTGTTCACTCATGGGGAAGTCCGGGTTGATGCGATGGGCGCGAGTTTAGCATCAAGTCGCATCAACTGAGAGCAACTGGCGAAATTGTAACCGCCAGTGTCATAGCCAAACATGCGCCCCATGGACCAGCGCGTCGACGCCGGCCTATCTGTCTTTCATGCAAAGAATAAGAATCCGAGGTCACCTCCATGCTCGAAGCGCTCAACGATTTCCTCTCGGGGAAACTCCTCATCGTGCTTATTGTCGGACTGGGCAGCTATTTCACCCTCCGCTCCCGTTTCGTCCAATTCCGTCATTTCGGCCACATGTTCAGTGTGTTCAAGGAATCGTTGCACGGCCAGGCTGGCCAACTGAGCTCGTTCCAGGCGCTGATGCTGAGCCTGGCCGGTCGTGTCGGTGCCGGTAACATCGCCGGTGTCGGTATCGCCGTTACCCTGGGCGGCCCTGGCGCCGTGTTCTGGATGTGGGTCACCGCACTGGTCGGCATGTCCAGCAGCTTCTTCGAATGCACCCTGGCCCAGGTCTACAAGCGCGCCGATGGCGATGGCCTGTACCGCGGCGGCCCGGCGTACTACATCCAGCACGGCCTGAAGCTGAAAAGCATGGCTGTGGTGTTCTCGATCCTGCTGCTGGTGACCTACGGCTTCGCCTTCAACGGCCTGCAGTCCTACACCGTCACCCACTCGCTGCAGAACGCCTTCGGCTTCGATCCAAGCCACACCGGCATCGCCCTCGCCGTGCTGCTGGCCATCGTGTTCCTCGGCGGCATCAAGCGTATCGCTGCGGTGTCCGACCTGCTGGTTCCGGTGAAGACCCTGGCCTACATCGGCGTCACCCTGTACGTGATCGGCAGCCAGATCGACCACGTTCCGGCGATGCTGGAAACCATCTTCAAAAGCGCCTTCGGCCTTGATCCAGCCTTTGCCGGCCTGCTCGGCAGCGCCATCGTCATGGGCGTGAAGCGTGGCGTGTTCGCCAACGAAGCCGGCCTGGGCAGTGCGCCAAACGTCGCCGCCGTCGCCGCCGTGAAACACCCTGGCGCCCAAGGCGTGGTCCAGGCGTTCAGCGTGTTCCTCGACACCTTCGTCATCTGCACCTGCACCGCGCTGCTGATCCTGCTGTCGGGCTTCTACACCCCGGGCTTCGAAGGTGATGGCATCGTCCTGACCCAGAACTCCCTGGCGGCGGTAGTCGGTGACTGGGGTCGTCTGTTCGTCAGCGTCGCGCTGTCGCTGTTCGTCTTCACCTGCATCCTCTACAACTACTACCTGGGCGAAACCAGCCTGCAGTTCCTGACCCGCAACCGCGTAGTGCTGATGGCCTACCGTGGTCTGGTCCTGGCGCTGATCGTCTGGGGCTCGGTACAGAACCTGTCCACCGTGTTCGCCTTCGCCGACATCACCATGACCTGCCTGGCCTTCGTCAACCTGATCGCCCTGACCCTGCTGTTCAAGATCGGTCTGCGGGTAATGCGCGACTACGACGAGCAGCGCAAGGCCGGCATCAAGCAACCGGTGTTCGACTCGGCGAAGTTCGCTGACCTGGACCTGGACCGTGCCGCCTGGCCTGCCGGCGCTAAAGCCGAAGCTGATCCTGCCGCCGCAGTAGGCGACGCGCAAACCCAGCGCTAAGTCCTCCTGGCTGTCGCTCCACAAGAGAGCCGCCCCTTCGCGGGCGGCTTTTTTTTGCCCAGATTTTTCTTTTCATGCTCCGGAATACGCTTATGCGCGCAGTAAAGAACCTCCTCGTCCTCTACACCGGCGGCACCATCGGCATGCTGGAAACCCCTCAGGGCCTGGCACCGGCGGGTGGCTTCGACGCGCGCATGCGTGCCTGGCTTGAACAGCATCCCGAGACGCCGTGCCCACACTGGACACTGCGCGAAATGGCGCCGCTGCTCGACAGCGCCAACATGCAGCAAGCGAACTGGCTGGCGATGCGCGATGCCATCGTCGAGGCGGTGAAACAGGATGGCCACGATGGCGTCCTGCTGCTGCACGGCACCGACACCCTGGCCTACAGCGCCGCCGCGCTGTCGTTCCTGCTGCTCGGGCTGGAGGTGCCGGTGGTGCTGACCGGCTCGATGCTGCCGGCCGGCGCACCGGACAGCGATGCCTGGAACAACCTCGGCGGTGCCCTGGCGCTGTTCGCTGCGGGCGTGGAGAGCGGCGTGCAATTGTTCTTCGCCGGCAAGCTGATGCCCGGCGTGCACGCCAGCAAATTACGCAGCGAAGCCTTCGAGGCGTTCGCCGCCCTGCCGCGTCATCGCGAAGGCGAGCGCGCCGCGGAAGTGCCCGCGGTGCTGAGCTACTGCCAGCCGCGCGTCGCCGTGAACCTCGCGGTGGCGCCGGTGTACCCGGGCCTGCAGGCAGCGCACGTCGAGGCGCTGCTGAACACCGGCGTGAAGGGGTTGCTGCTGGAGTGCTACGGCAGCGGCACCGGTCCGTCGGATGACGAGGCGTTGCTCGATGTCCTGCGCAAAGCCGGCGAACGCGGCGTGCTGGTCGCGGCAATCAGCCAGTGCGCGGAAGGCAGCGTGGTGTTCGACACCTACGCCGCCGGCAGCCGGCTGCGGGATACCGGGCTGGTTTCAGCCGGTGGCATGACCCGCGAGGCGGCCTTGGGCAAACTGTTCGCCCTGCTCGGCGCCGGGCTGGACCTGGCCACGGCGCGGCATTGGTTCGAGCTGGATCTGTGCGGCGAGCGGGCCTGATTCCCAGACGTGCGCGACGGCTCGGCACACCGAACCGTCGCGCTCAGCCAGAAGCCCTTCACCACAGCGCAATCGTGTAATCCACATTCACCCGCAGTTCATTGCCATCCCTGAAGGTCGCCGCCGGGGCGAAGTCATTGCGGTACCAGGCATGTCGCACCCGCAATCCCACACCCTTGAAGGTTCCGGACTGCAGCACGTAGGAGACTTCGACATCAGTCTCCCGCTCGTGCCGGTCATCGCCGCCCAGCGCCGTAGGCAGGCTGATGTTGCTGCCATCGATGTAGCGCAGCATGCCTTTCAGGCCCGGCACGCCTACTCCGACGAAGTCATAGTCGTACTTCACCTGCCAACTGCGCTCATCCGCGTTGATGAACTCCGAACTCAGCGAGCCCTCGGTAATCACCAGCGGCTCGGTGCCCGCCACATAAGGCATGGCGCTGTCGCCACTGAGGTGCATGTAGCCGGCACCGAAGGTGTGGGCGCCCAGCGCATAGCTGAACATCGCCGCCAGATTGCGGTTATCCACACGCCCCGCCTTGGCTGCACCGTCCTCGCCAGCCATGAAATAACGCACATCACTCTTCAGCTTGCCGGCGCCCACCGGCGTCACGTGCTCGAAGCCGACGAAGTCCTTGCGATACAGATCCTGCAAGGCTGCGTGGTAGTACTTCAGGGTCAGCGCATCAGACCAGCGCCAATCCGCGCCGAGAAACAGGAACTGGTCCGACTCGGCCTTGCCATTGAAGCGGCCATTGGGCGCGGCGACGGTGAATTTCTGATAGTTGCTGGAATCCCGCTGGTTCATCCGGTCGAGCCAGCCGGCGTGCAGGGTGAAGCCGTCGATGTCCTCGGAGCGCAGATAGGTGCCGCGCAAGGTCTGCGGCAGCAGGCGACTGGGGCTGGCGAACATCACCGGCAACAGGGTGCTGATGGTGCCGGCCTGCAACTCGGTCTTCGAGACTTTCATCTTGGCGGTGAGGCCGAGCTCCGCATAGTTGTCGTCGGGCTCGCGGGTCACCGGGTCGTAGGGCAGCAAACCGGTGCCGGTGCGGTCAGGCGAGGAATCCAGCTTGATCCCCAGCATGCCCTGGGCATTGAGCCCGAAGCCCACCGGGCCTTCGGTGAACCCCGAGTTGAAGCGGACGATAAAACCCTGGGCCCACTCGCGCGCGGCGGACTGGGCCGACGTGCCTTTGTAGTCGCGGTCGAAGTAGTAGTTGCGGGCGGTCAGGCTGGCTTTGCTGTCCTCGACGAAACCGGCGGCGCAGGCGTTGGAAATCAGGACGAACGGCAACCACAGGCCGAACGCCCGGAGCAGAAATGCAGGCATGGTCATTCACTTTATTGTTGTTGTAAGCGAACCCGCGCCAGCGACCTGGCGCGAGAAATGGAGTGAGGTAATCAGTCGGCCTGTCGGCTGCGTTGCGACAGGCAGAACATCGCTGCCGCGGCGAGCACGATGCCCGGCGCCGAGGCCAACATCACCCCCGCCGTGCCGGTGCCCAGCGCCAGCATCTTGCCGGCGATCAGCGGACCGCTCATGGCGCCGAGCCGCCCCACCGCGACCGCAGAACCCACGCCAGTGGCGCGCATGCGGGTCGGATAGAACAGCGGCGTAAAGGCATAGAGCACGCCTTGCCCACCCGTGGCGAACAGCCCGGCGACGAAGCCGGCCATCAGCATGCCGGGCAAAGTATTGGCCAGACCCAGCGCCGCCAGCGAACAGAGGATGCCGACATAAATCAGCACCGCCATGGCCCAGGCCGGCAGACGGTCCATCAGCGCACCCAGCGCCAGGGTGCCCACCGCCGCGCCCAGTTGCAGCGCCAGCATCACCCAACTGGCCTGACGCGAATCGAAGCCTTGGGCGACCAGCAGGCTCGGCAGCCAGTTGACCAGGATGTAGACCACCATGAGGGTGAAGAAATAGCTCAGCCACAACAGCAATGTGGCCGGCGCCGCGCCGTTGCGAAACAGGCCGTGCCAGACGCCATGCTCCTCGGCACTGACCGTCTCGGACTGCCGGGCCTGGAACTGCGCCGACTCCGGCAGGTAGCGTCCGAGCAGCGGCACGATCAGCAGCGGCACCAGGCCGCCGACATAGAACACCACTTTCCAGCCGCCGGAAAAACCGATGATGCCGATGACCGCAGCCAGTGCCGCGCCCAGCGGCACGCCGCAATACATCATGCTCACCGCCGTGCCGCGCAGGCGTGGGCCGGCGGCTTCGGACGTGAGTGCGATGAGGTTGGGCAGTGCTGCACCGAGGCCGATGCCCGTCAGGCAGCGAGCGGCCACCAGGCTATGGAAATCCCAGGCCACGGCGGTGACCAGCGAGAACAGGCCGAACAGCGCCACGGCGGCCATCAACACCCGCTTGCGACCAATCCGGTCGGCCAGCCAGCCGCCGACGAAAGCGCCGGGCAACAGGCCGAGAATCCCGGCGCTGAATACCCAACCCATTTTCATCTTGTCCAGCCCGAAGGCCGCGGCCATGCCTTGGGCGGCGATGCCGGCGGCCTGCAGGTCGAGGCCTTCCATCAGTGCCACCAGGAAGCACAGGGCGATGGTGGTGGCGAGTTGCACGCGGTTTGTTGCGGTTATCCCGGTCATGGGATGTACCTCGATTTATTGTTGTAGAGGTCTTTGTTTTTGGCCTGCAGCGATGAGGCCCTAACGGCTACGAAGAAGATCCAGCGCCACATCCACAATCATGTCCTCCTGCCCTCCCACCATCCGCCGCTTGCCCAGCTCCACCAGAATGTCCACGGTCTTCAACCCATACCGCGCCGCCGCGATTTCCGCATGACGCAGGAAGCTCGAATAAACCCCCGCATACCCCAGCGCCAGCGACTCGCGGTCCACGCGCACCGGCCGGTCCTGCAACGGACGCACGATGTCATCCGCCGCATCCATCAAGGTGTAGAGATCAGTGCCATGGTTCCAGCCCAGCCGCTCGGCAGCCGCGATAAACACCTCAAGCGGCGCATTACCCGCGCCCGCCCCCATGCCCGCAAGGCTGGCGTCGATCCGATCACAGCCCTCTTCCACCGCCGCAATCGAGTTGGCAACGCCAAGACTCAGGTTGTGATGTGCATGCATGCCGGTCTGGGTTTCCGGGTTCAGCACCGCCTTGAACGCCCGCATCCGGTCGCGGATGTCCTGCATGTTCATCGCGCCACCCGAATCAGCCATGTAGATGCACTGCGCTCCGTAGCTCTCCATCAACTTGCCCTGCGCCGCCAACTGCTCGGCCGGGACCATGTGGCTCATCATCAGGAAGCCGACGGTGTCCATGCCCAGCTCGCGGGCGTATTCGATGTGCTGTTTCGATACGTCCGCTTCGGTGCAATGAGTGGCGACGCGGACCACACGGGCGCCGGCGTCATAAGCAGCTTTCAAGTCATGAACCGTGCCGATGCCCGGCAACAGCAGCGTGGCGATCTTGGCGTGGCTGACCACGTCCGCCACTGCCTCGATGTACTCAAGATCAGTGTGCCGGCCAAAGCCATAGTTGAAGCTGGACCCTTGCAGGCCATCGCCGTGGGCAACCTCGATGGAGTCGACCTTGGCCTTGTCCAGCGCCCGGGCGATATCCCGAGCGTTATCGAGGGTGTACTGATGGCGCACTGCATGGCTGCCGTCGCGCAGGGTGACGTCGGAGATGTAGATCTTTTGCATGGTCGTTCCTCAGCCGTTGATCATCGACAGGGCCATGCGCTCGGCGGTGGCCATGGCGGCGGACGTCATGATGTCGAGGTTGCCGGCGTAGGCCGGGAGGTAATGGGCGGCGCCTTCGACTTCGAGGAACACCGAGGTCTTCAGGCCGGAGAACACGCCAAGACCGGGAATTCTCAGGTCGCTGACTGCTTCGAACTGGACCTTCTGCTTGAGTCGGTAGCCGGGCACATAGGCCTGGACAGCCTGGGCCATTTCGATGATCGAAGCCTCGACCTTCGCCTGATCGACCGCCTCGGAAAGGACGAACACCGTGTCACGCATGATCAACGGCGGCTCGGCCGGATTCATCACGATGATCGCTTTACCCTTGGCCGCACCACCGATCACTTCGATGGCACGGGAGGTGGTTTCGGTGAACTCGTCGATATTGGCGCGGGTGCCGGGGCCGGCGGATTTGCTGGCGATCGAGGCGACGATTTCGGCGTAGAGAACCTTGGCGACACGGGACACCGCCGCAACCATCGGGATCGTCGCCTGGCCGCCACAAGTGACCATGTTGACGTTGAGCTGAGCGAGGTTCTGCTCCAGGTTCACTACCGGCACGCAGTACGGACCGATGGCGGCTGGCGTCAGGTCAATCAGGCGGATGCCGGGTTTGATCGAGCGCAGGAAGGCGTCGTTCTTGACGTGGGCGCCGGCGCTGGTGGCATCGAAGACGAAATCGATGTGCTGGAACTCCGCCATACGGGTCAGGCCTTGCACGCCTTCGTGGGTCGTGGCCACGCCCATGCGAGCGGCTCGCGCCAGTCCATCGGAGTTCGGGTCGATGCCGACCATCACCGACATTTCCAGGTGCTGCGCGTTACGCAGGATCTTGATCATCAAATCGGTGCCGATGTTGCCGGAGCCGATGATGGCGACTTTGAGTTTTTTCATTGTGTTCATCTCTTGTGCACGCAGGTCGCAATCACTCGACCGTGAATTCCACGGCCACTTGGCCAATACCGTCGATCTCGGCTTCGAAGCGATCACCGGCGGCGACCGCAACCATCGGCCCGAGGGCGCCGGTGAGGATCACGTCGCCAGCACGCAACGGTTCGCCCAACCGGGCCATGGTCCGCGCCAGCCACACCGCAGCGTTGAGCGGATGGCCCAGGCACTGGGCGCCGCTGCCACTGGAGACTTGTTCGCCGTTGCGGGTCATGCGCATGGCCGCGTTGCGCAGGTCCAGGCCATCAATGCGCCGCACCGGCCCGCCGAGCACGAAGCAGCCGCTGGAGGCGTTGTCGGCGACGGTGTCGACGAAGCGGATATTCCAGCCCGCCACCCGGCTGCCGACGATCTCCAGCGCCGGCATCACCCAACCGGTCGCCGCGAGGACCTCGGCAAAAGTGGTGTCCACGGCCGGTAGATCGCGCTTGAGGACCAGGGCGATTTCCGCCTCGATCTTTGCTTGCTGCACACGGCCAAACGGCACGGTTTCGTTGTCGCCGTAGCACATGTCGGCGAACAGCGTGCCGAAGTCGGGCTGGTCGACCCCCAGTTGGGCCTGCACCTTGGGATTGGTCAGGCCGATCTTGCGCCCCACCACCCGGCGCCCGCCGGCCACCGCATGGGCGATGTTCAGGCGCTGGATGGCGTAGGCCGCGTCGCCGTTGTCTTCGCCGATGCGCTCGCGCAACGGGGCGATGGCTTCACCGCTGGCTTCGGCTTGGCGCAGTTCGGCGGCCAGTTGGTCCAGGGTCTGTTGGGAAATTGTCATGCTCGACTCCAGGTCAGTGGCTGAGGAAATCCAGGACCATGCGGTTGAAAGCGTCGGCGTGTTCCCACTGCGCCCAGTGGCCGCAACGGTTGAACACATGCAGTTGCGCGTTGGGCAGACCCGCGAGCAGACGCAGGCCGGCGTCCATGGGCACGAAGCGGTCTTCGCGGCCCCAGATCACTAGGGTCTGGGCGCTGATTTCGTGCAGCCGTGGGCCGAAGTCGGGGAACTGCTTCGGATTGGCGGCCAGGCTGGCGACGAAGTTTTCCAGGTGGTCGCGGCGCGCCAGCATGTTGTCGAGGCGGGTCTGGAACAGTTCTTCGGTGAGGCTGCTGGCATCGAAGACGAAGACATTCATCATCTTCTTCAGGTTGTCGATGGTCGGTTCGCGGTACAGGCCGTTCAGCAACTTGATGCCCTCGGTGGGCATCGGCACGAACGGACTTGCGCCGCCGGTCCCGCCGCCCATCAGCACCAACTTGCCGACCCGCGGCGGGTTGGCGAGGGCAAAGGCGACGGCACTGTGGCCGCCCATGGAGTTGCCGAGAATGTGCACGCGGTCGAGATCGAGGGCATCGAGCAGGCCCTTGAGGGCGCGAGCGTTGAGGTCCGAGCGCGAGCCGCGGCAGACGATCGGATCGCTTTTGCTCCAGCCCGGGCAGTCCATCAGGATCACCCGGTAACCGGCGGCGGTCAGCGGTTCGATGTTGCGGTTGAAGTTGGCCCAGCCGCTGGCGCCAGGGCCGGAACCATGCAGCATGACCACGGTTTCATCACCCTGGCCAACGTCGTTGTAATGCAGTTGCAGATCGAGATCGCCTTCCTGGATTCGAACCAGACGGCTGCTGGAGGCTTCGGTTGCGGTAGTCATGTTCAGGCTTCCTTCGATGCGGTGGATACGGGGCGCGCCGCAAGGGCGCCGAAGCCGGCGATCCATTCCGGGATCGGCCGGTAATAGCGGTCGCTGGCCGCATAGGGACCGAACGCCGACAGCGCGGCGAACGCGGCGACCCAGGTCTTCACTTCGTGGGTGGACTTGCCGGCCAGGGCGGACAGTTCGGCGTTGCTCAAGCCATCCAGCTCGGCCAGCCGGCATTCGCTGAGGGCGTCGAGGAACTGCTGGTCCCAGACCGGGTTGAGCGGGTGCAGCGAATGCTGGTCCTCGACGAAGCGCCGAGCGGCCTGAATGACCCGCTGCTGGCGCGCTTCGCGTTCATCGGCCGGCAGGTTGCGGCCGCTGCCCATGAGGCGGTCGGCCATGCGCGCGTCGACTTTCGCCAGCTCCGGCACCGGCGGCTGGTGCGACAGGCCGCCGGAACCGATGAACAACACGCGTTTGTTCAGCGTCCGGGCGTACCGGCCAATCGCCTCGCCGAACAGGCGAGCGCGCTGGAAACCCGGCAACGGCACCGCGACCGAATTGATGAACACCGGGATCACCGGGCACCGCTCGATGCCGCCGAGCAGCAGTTCCAAAGGCTGGGCGAAACCGTGATCGACCTGCATGCAGTAGGACACCGCAGCGTCCACGCCCGCCTCCAGCACCGCATCGGCGCAGGCTTCGGCGAGGTCTTTCGGTACGTTCAGCGGACCGGCTGCGGTGTCGAAATCGCCGATCGCCTGCGCCGACATGCCGATGCAGAACGACGGCATGACGTCATAGAAAAAACCGTTGTAGTGGTCCGGCGCGAACAGGAACACCAGCTCCGGGTCAAAGGCCTCGACCTGGGCCCGGGCGTTGGCGATCACAGCGTCCACTTCATCCAGCACTGCCTGCGCGGGATCGACAAACCCCACCAGCGGCGTGTGCGACAGGCATTGCACCAGGGCGGCCATCTCAAGCCACCTTGCTGGCGACAGGCTGGTTGACCAGCGGCGCAGTAGCATGAACCGCCTGCGCCAGCGCATCGCAGGCCTTGTCCAGCGTCTGTGGAATGGCCAGCGCCGCGAGGAAGCGGTCCGGGCGCACCACGGCGACGGAGGCGGGATAACGTCCAAACCACTCCTTCAAACTTCCGCTGCAATCGCCGACGCGGATCACGCCGTCGATGGCCTCGCGTCCAGCCTCCAGTTGCACGGCCGGCAGCACTTGAATGAAGCGGGTGCCGAGGCGTTGCCAGAACGCCACCTGCGCCGCACTCAGGCCCCAGATCGGATTGGTGCCCCAGGCGATGATCGCGAAGTTGTCGCCGATCACGTCGTCCAGCAACACCTGGCGGCCATCTTCGGTCTGCACCTTGGGCTGGATGAACATGCGGCCCACCGGCGAGTTCGCCAGTTGCGGCGTGCTGGCCACCAGGGCGCCGGCGCTGTACTGCGGCATCGGCTTGAAGCGCATTTCCAGGAAGTAGCGTTTGACCGGCGGCAGGTAGTTGAGCAGCCAGGAAATCCCGTCGCGTAACGCGCCCTGCCAACGCTTCGGCGGCGCCAGCACGTGGCCCGCCAGCACCGACAGATTGATCATCGCCCGGGCATGGTCGCGGCGCTCCAGTTCATAAGTGTCCAGTAGCCCCTCACCCGCCAGGCCCTTGACCACCATCGCCAGTTTCCAGCCGAGGTTGCTGGCATCGCGCATGCCGCTGTTGTAACCCTGCCCCTGCCAGACCGGCATGATGTGCGCGGCATCGCCGGCAAGCAGGACCCGCTTGCTGCGGAACTGCCCGGCGAGACGCGCGTTGTGGGTGTAGACGCGGCTGCGGATAAGTTCGATGCGGTCCGGGTCCGGCAGCACCTTGGCCAGCAGGCGGCGCATGTTTTCCGGCTTGCTCAGTTCCGCCTCGGTTTCACCAGGCATCACCATGAATTCGAAGCGGCGCACGCCGTGGGGCAATGCGGCGGACACGTAGGGGCGCACCGGGTCACAGCACAGGTACACGTTCGGCGTGCCCAGAGGATCGTTGGCGATATCGACGACGATCCACTGGTTCGGCGCGGTCTTGCCGTCGAACGAAATACCGAGGGTGCGACGCACGTAGCTGTTGCCGCCATCGCAAGCCACAAGGTAGTCGCCGCGCACGGTTTCCTGGACTGCGCCGGGACCTTCCATACGCAGGCTCACACCGCTGTCATCCTGGGTGAACTCGGTGACGTCACGGCTGAACAGGATGCGCACATTAGCGAAGCGCTTCAGGCCGTTAAGCAACACGGCATCCACCTGCGGCTGGATAAAGGCATTGCGCCGCGACCAGCCGAATTCCTCCGTCAGCGGCTGAATATCGGCGAAGCAACGCCCTTTGGGCGTGAGGAAACGCATGGCGTGCCACGGCGTGGTGTGCGGCAGCACCTGGTCCACCAGACCGATGGCCTGCACGGTGCGTAGCGACTCATCATCGATGCCGATGGCGCGCGGGTAGTCGATCAGCTTGTCGAGTTTCTCCACCACCAGCACGTCAATGCCGGACTGGCCGAGGTAGTTGGCGATCGCCAGGCCCACCGGGCCGGCACCCAGCACCACGACTTGGGCCTTGTGGTCAGTCTGCGAGGAAAAGGTATGGGTTGTTTTCATTGTTTTTCACCGTATCGGACAGCGTCACGGCGGCCGGCTGCACAAACATCAGACAAGCCGGGGCCAGCCCCCGAACCTGGAAAAGTTCGTGGGTGTGAAGGTTGCAAAAGGGTTCGGTGGGCGACCTTGCTCAGAGGTGGCAGGGCCGGGCCGTCAGAGCGTCAAGACGGCGCGTCGGGCAGAGAGGGGGCGCGGGCAGGCAGCATGGTGGTTTCCCTTGTAAGGGTGTTCGTTCTTGTTGGCGCTAGTATAAGAACGCCATTTCTTGCCCTACAATCAAAAACCGCCGCGCCGTGCACCTAGTGCACAGCACTGATTTACAAAGAATTTCTGGTGAATTCATGGCATCTGAAGGCGAATCCGACTACAAGACCGTTCGCGGACTGACCCGCGGTCTGCTGCTGCTCAACACCCTCAACCACCTCGGCGGTGGCGCCAGCCCGACCCGTCTGGCCGATCTGACGGGCCTGCACCGCACCACCGTGCGACGCCTGCTGGAGACCTTGCAGGAAGAAGGTTACGTACGTCGCAGCGAATCGGACGACAGCTTCCGCCTGTGCCTGAAGGTACGCGAACTGAGCGAAGGCTTCCGCGACGACCAATGGATCTCCGCCCTCGCCGCTCCACTGCTGGCCGAGCTGCTGCAGGAGGTGGTGTGGCCGACCGACCTCTGTACCCTGGACGTCGATGCCATGGTGGTGCGTGAATCGACCCACCGCTTCAGCCGCCTGTCGTTTCACCGCTCCATCGTCGGCCGACGCCTGCCCATCCTGCTCACCGCCACGGGCCTGGCCTACCTCGCCTTCTGCCCGGATGCCGAACGCGAGCGCATCATCGAGTTGCTGGCCAGCCGCGACGACGAAGACAGCCGTCTGGCACGCAATCCCGACGCACTGGACAACCTCCTGCGCAAAACCCGTCACCGGGGTTACGGGGAAAACTTCATGACCTGGGACCAGGAAGAAAAGATCGCCTCCATCGCCGTACCCATCCGCGGCAAGCAGCAACTGCTGGGGTGCCTGAATCTGGTGTATGTGGCGAAGGCGATGAGTATCGAGCAGGCGGTTGTGCGGTATTTGCCGGCGTTGCAGAGGACGGCGTTGCGGATTGAGCAGGAGGCGGGGGCATGACCGAAACTGGCTGCCGCTGAAGGGTTATCCGCCTATCCCGTTTTAAAGCGGCGCTTCACAAGAAAGTGGCTCTCACCCAGATATTGAAGAGAGTATGCGGTATCAGGCAGCACACTTTCCTCGCCGACCAACTCATATTCTTCGGCCAGAAACCGCTCCGCAGAGATACCTGCCCCTTCCTTGAACAGAGCCATGCCAATCAAACAAATAGATGCGCCAACAAGGAATACAAACACTACCTGGACGCTAACGTATGGACTAAAGAAGAGGCTGCTGGATAGTTTGAATACGATAAGTCGGTACCCCATAAGCCAGGACAACACCCCATTAATCGCTGCGAGGCCTCCAACGATTATAAGCAGCAACGCGATCAAGTTGAGGTGGGCCTTGCTGGAGGGGTTGGCACGAAGGAATTCTTCATATTTTTCATCGAACCCTTCAACCTGGAACTCACCATCGACAGCAGGGAGCTGGACCGAGAATTTACCCATTCTGGAAAGCTCCCGCTTTTTGAACTAGCAAAATAAGGCCGCCTCTGGAGCGAATAATTTTTATCGAGTGTTGTTCTTTCGAAAAATCATATGCCAGTGCTCAGTTAGAACTTAACCAGAAACGTACTATCAGCCTGGTACTTAACAGAGAACGCTCCTTCTATTGGCACTCCACCCTGCGCCACCAGATCGTATTCATCTAGCAGAAACTGCTCAGGGGAAACGCCCCTTGCGTCGTTGAGTAATTTCAAACCAAAGAAAAGTATAAGAGTGCCTATGCCCGTTGCGACTTTAGCGCCTGTAGCGGTACCAAAGCCGAACAGTGTGCTAGAGATCCCGAACAGCATTACAACACCCCCCACACCACCCAGGAGCGCGCCACTGGAATCTTGCTGGGGTCTCTTGGATGGATTGTCTCCGAGAAATTTTTCATAAGCCTCTGCAAAGCCGTCAACTATGAACGCCTCGTTATTATCAGGGATCTCAACCTGTACCTTTGTCTGTTCCAAGCTCTCATTTTTCATCTTTCGCCCCCCAACAAAAGAACCGATACTACATGCAGGAGCACGCTTTCTATCAGGACCAAGGCACGCCCTTGAAAATTCAGAAACCGCATACAGATAGCGTTGAAAAATCCTACAAATAAAAACTTTATTTCCACGCCAGCATCGAACCGATAAACCTCACCAAAAATATTACTGCACAGCGCTGGTTACTGAACGACAGAAAAATTTCCATCTCCCAAGTGCTTGATAGATTCATGTCCGCCAGGCACCCAACCTTCGCCCCCAACCAGTTCATATTCACTGCAGAGAAACTTCTCTGGCGAAATTTTCATTTCATTACTGCAAGCTCTCCCACCAACCATACTCAGAAGAACGCCTACAAAAGACATATAATTGGACTCGGTAGCGAAGCGAGCAGGGCCGAATATGAAAGTCAGCAGCCCGACCATTGTCGTAACACCTCCAATCACAACCAGAAGTACACCGGAAGGGTACGACTGGCCTTGGGGAAACGGGTTCTCACGAATGAACGCTTCATAGGCTTCTGCAAAACCTTCAACCTTGAATTCCTCATTGACACCAGGGACCATTATCGAAATCTTGTTTTTTTCATCGGTAACTTTTTCCACAAATTGACTCCAAAAAAAAGAACAGGACGCTACAAGCACCAATATATATGCGAAACGTAAAAAGCACTTTTTGAAAACTCGGAATTCTCGTACGGCAAAGTTAAGAAAAATCCTAATACCTAAAGGCCCGCCGTTTTCCAAACTCACCGAGCGGCTAAAGACCCCGCGACACAGTTCCGATGGGATGAGACCTTCTTCAAGATTTAGTAATTTCTACCCTGCTAACCAACGGAAGCTCTTTCAGCAGAGTGCATCCTCTCCAATCGAAACATGCCCTTCCCCAGATGCTCAACAGAGACCTTTCCAGATAAGTCTTCTCCATCCTCCCCGACGATAGAATAGTTTTCCAAAAAAAATTGCGCTGCGCTCTTTGGGTTCCAGAGCCATATCAATGCCCCACCTATCAGCATCATCAACGCCCCGGAAATTATGACAGCGCCTGGCGCAAGCTCGTTTAATATCGGCTCACATATACGAAGATAAAATCCATGAAGAAATAGAACCAACCCAAACGCGACAACGGTCCCGCTAGCGAACTGCAAATATATATTGTCCATATGGCCGGACTCTATGTAGCACGCATAGTCTCCAGGAAACTCATCGATCTTATATTTCTGCACTGAAGACGAAACAACGATTTTCTGCCTTTCCAAGTCAACGCTCTGCCCCATGACTTCTCTCCTGAAAAATCCAATATTACATCGAGCAGCCGCCCCATTAGGGCCAGAGGTGATTAGGAAAATAAAAATCAGAAAACACTTACAAGGCAAGAAGATTTCTACTGTAAGAAAATTTCAAATACAAATATACAAATAGCTCAGGGTATGTAATCCGAAATAACCCTCCCTTGAAATGATCAGCCCGCGCGCATCATTCTCTTCGGACCAATAGCCGTGGCTATCACGGGCTACCCGGTCGCCGTCGCCCGAAAATACAAAACCCCCGCATAGCGGGGGTTTTGTGAGGCAACTCTATAAAGAGTCTCTACAGCTGATATCAGAACGGAATATCGTCATCAAAGCTGTCGAAGTCCGGAGCCGGCTGCGGCGCTGGCTGCTGAGGAGCCGGACGCTGAGGAGCCTGCTGCGGACGAGGCGCTTGCTGGCGTGGAGCCTGCGGCGCCTGGTTGTAGTTGCCTTGCGGCGCACCGCCACCATCCTGGTTCTGCGGACGGCCGCCCAGCAACTGCATGGTGCCTTGCATGTCGACGATGATTTCGGTGGTGTAACGCTTGATGCCGTCTTTTTCCCACTCGCGGGTTTGCAGCTTGCCTTCGATGTACACCTGAGAACCCTTGCGCAGGTACTCACCAGCAATCTCGGCGACCTTGCCGAACATCGAGACGCGGTGCCACTCGGTGCGCTCGACCTTCTGGCCGGTCTGCTTGTCGGTCCACTGCTCGCTGGTGGCCAGGCTCAGGTTAGTCACGGCGTTGCCGTTCGGCAGGTAGCGTACTTCAGGATCCTGGCCACAGGTGCCGACCAATATGACTTTGTTAACCCCACGGGCCATAACGTTCTCCTAGGCTTCGCACGCCGCGGACGCCGGATTGACCAAGCGTTCCAGGGTCGAACGATCCAAAATTTGTGTATCCAGTTTGATATAGATGGCGGCTTCATCTGCCACCACCACTGCGTCGGTCACACCCGGCACGGCCTTCAGGCGCTCGGTCAAGCCCGCCTCGC
This sequence comes from Pseudomonas sp. Marseille-P9899, assembly GCF_903166565.1. NCBI lineage: Bacteria > Pseudomonadati > Pseudomonadota > Gammaproteobacteria > Pseudomonadales > Pseudomonadaceae > Pseudomonas > Pseudomonas sp. Marseille-P9899. The sequence goes on along the minus strand of NZ_CAESCG010000007.1, from coordinate 206,738 downwards.
GTAGCGCTTCGGGCGACAACGGCATGCGCAGGCTTGTCACATAAGGTGGTTCGCGCATGGTAACAGCTACGGCAAGCCAGAGCCCGCACAAACCCGCGCAGCCGAGGAACACCGTGGTCAAGCCACCATGCTGGAACATCCATCCACCCAATATCCCGCCCAGCGCCGCTCCGAGGAACTGGCTGGTGGAATAGACCCCCATCGCCGTGCCCTTGCCGCCGGCAGGCGACACCTTGCTGATCAACGACGGCAACGACGCTTCCAGCAGGTTGAAGGCGGTGAAGAAGATCACGGTCCCGATCACCAGGGCCGACAGGCTGTTCCCCCACTCCCAGAAGAATAGCTCCGTCAGCAGCAAGACACTGACCGCGCCCAGAAGGACACGTTTCATCTTGCGCTTTTTCTCACCATAGATAATGAAGGGAATCATTGCGAAGAATGAAATCAGCAGAGCGGTCAGGTACACCCACCAGTGCTCTTCCTTGGGCAGCCCGCCGCGTTCAACGAACGCCAGTGGCAGGGCAACGAAGCTGGCCATGAGGATGGCATGCAGGACGAAAATACCAACGTCCAGGCGCAGCAGATCAGGGTGTCGCAAGGTCGGGCCGAGCACTTGCTTCGCCACCCCGGACTCGCGGTGGTGCAGCGGTCCGCTGGAAGCAGGTACGACGAACGCGATCAGAGCGATACCCACCAGTGCCATCGCCGCCGTCGCCAGAAACAGTCCGGACAGACCAAAGCTACGGGTCAACAAAGGCCCGACAACCATAGCCACGGCAAACGACAAACCGATGCTCATGCCAATCATGGCCATGGCCTTGGTGCGGTGCTGCTCACGGGTCAGGTCCGACAGTAACGCCATTACCGCCGCCGAAATCGCCCCGGCACCTTGCAGGATCCGTCCGGCAATCACGCCCCAGATCGAGTCGGCCTGAGCCGCCAGCACACTCCCCAGCGCAAAGATCACCAACCCCAGGTAGATCACCGGACGCCGGCCGATGCGGTCGGATATGACGCCGAATGGAATCTGCAATACCGCCTGGGTCAGCCCATAGGCGCCAATAGCCAGACCAATGAGTGCCGGCGTCGCGCCCGCCAGGTCCATGCCATAGGTAGCCAGTACCGGCAGGACCATGAACATGCCCAGCATACGGAAGGCGAACACCAGGGCCAGGCCGCCTGCGGCGCGGGTTTCGCTGCCACTCATGCGTTCGCTGTGGGGATCGTGCATGGATTAACCTCGTGTGAACCGGCGGCGATTCTACCAGTCCCATCGTTTAACAGCATCTACGCGACGCTTTGCCGCGCACCGGCGGCGAGCCGTATACTGCTCCGTTTAAGCCCGCCAAGCGAGGCCGTAGTGGACAAGATCCTGATTCGTGGGGCACGTACCCACAACCTGAAGAACATCGACCTGACTCTGCCCCGCGACAAGCTGATCGTCATCACCGGCCTGTCCGGCTCCGGCAAGTCATCCCTGGCATTCGACACGCTCTATGCCGAGGGCCAGCGTCGCTACGTCGAGTCGCTGTCGGCCTATGCGCGACAGTTCCTGTCGATGATGGAAAAGCCGGACGTCGATACCATCGAAGGCCTCTCGCCAGCGATTTCCATCGAGCAGAAGTCCACTTCGCACAACCCTCGCTCCACCGTCGGCACCATCACCGAAATCTACGACTACCTGCGCCTGCTGTATGCCCGCGTCGGTACGCCGCGCTGCCCGGACCACGACATTCCGCTGGAGGCCCAGACCGTCAGCCAGATGGTCGACCTGGTCCTGGCGCAGCCGGAAGGCAGCAAGCTGATGCTGCTGGCCCCGGTGATCCGTGAGCGCAAGGGCGAGCACCTGGCGGTATTCGAAGAGCTGCGCGCCCAGGGCTTCGTCCGTGCCCGTATCAACGGCAAGCTCTGCGAGCTGGACGAGTTGCCCAAGCTCGACAAACAGAAGAAGCACAGCATCGATGTGGTAGTGGACCGCTTCAAAGTCCGCGAAGACCTGCAACAGCGTCTGGCCGAGTCGTTCGAAACCGCGCTGAAACTGGCCGACGGCATTGCGCTCGTCGCGCCGATGGATGATGAAGGCGGCGAAGAGATGATCTTTTCCGCACGCTTCGCCTGTCCGATCTGCGGCCACGCCATCAGCGAGCTGGAGCCGAAGCTGTTCTCCTTCAACAACCCCGCCGGCGCCTGCCCGACCTGCGACGGCCTGGGGGTCAAGCAGTTCTTCGACGCCAAGCGCCTGGTCAATGGCGAGCTGACCTTGGCCGAGGGCGCGATCCGCGGCTGGGACCGACGCAACGTCTATTACTTCCAGATGCTCGGGTCGCTGGCGGCACACTTCGGCTTCAGCCTGGAAGTCCCGTTCAACGAACTGCCCGCCGACCGCCAGAAGATCATTCTCAGCGGCAGCGGTAACCAGAACGTCGACTTCAAGTATCTCAACGACCGTGGCGATATCGTCAAGCGCTCGCACCCCTTCGAGGGCATCGTGCCGAACCTGGAACGCCGCTATCGGGAAACAGAGTCGGCTACGGTACGCGAGGAGCTGGCCAAGTTCCTCAGCACCCAGCCGTGTCCGGACTGCCGCGGCACCCGCCTGCGCCGCGAGGCTCGTCACGTCTGGGTTGGCGAGAAGACCTTGCCCGCAGTGACCGGCCTGCCCATCGGCGATGCAAGCCAGTATTTCGGTGGCCTGAAGCTGACCGGACGCCGTGGCGAAATCGCCGACAAGATTCTCAAGGAAATCTGCGAGCGTCTTCAGTTCCTGGTGAACGTCGGCCTCGACTACCTGACCCTTGATCGCAGTGCCGACACACTGTCCGGCGGCGAAGCCCAGCGCATCCGCCTGGCCAGCCAGATCGGCGCCGGCCTGGTCGGGGTGATGTATATCCTCGACGAGCCCTCCATTGGATTGCACCAGCGCGATAACGATCGTCTGCTGGCCACCCTCAATCACCTGCGCGACATCGGCAACACGGTGATTGTGGTAGAGCACGACGAGGACGCAATCCGTCTCGCGGACTATGTGGTCGACATCGGTCCCGGCGCCGGAGTACACGGCGGCCAGATCGTTGCCGAAGGTACGCCCGCAGAAGTGATGGCGCATCCTGACTCACTGACCGGGAAATACCTGTCCGGGCGGATCAAGATCGCGGTGCCGGCCAAGCGCACGCCACGCAACAAGAAGCTGTCGATCAAGCTCAAGGGCGCACGCGGCAACAACCTGCAGAGCGTCGACCTGGAGATTCCAATCGGCCTGTTGACCTGCGTGACCGGTGTGTCCGGTTCTGGCAAGTCGACGCTGATCAACAATACCTTGTTCCCCCTCGCGGCCACCGCACTCAACGGTGCCACGACCCAGGAAGCCGCCGCGCACGACAGCTGCGACGGCCTGCAGCACCTGGACAAGGTGGTGGATATCGACCAGAGCCCGATCGGCCGTACGCCACGTTCCAACCCGGCGACCTATACCGGTCTGTTCACGCCGATCCGCGAATTGTTCTCCGGCGTCCCGGAATCGCGCTCGAGGGGCTACGGCCCGGGCCGCTTCTCCTTCAACGTCAAGGGCGGACGCTGCGAAGCCTGCCAGGGCGACGGGCTGATCAAGGTGGAGATGCACTTCCTGCCAGACATCTACGTCCCTTGCGACGTCTGCAAGAGCAAGCGCTACAACCGCGAGACACTGGAGATCAAGTACAAGGGCAAGAACATCCACGAGGTGCTGGAAATGACCATCGAGGAAGCCCGCGAGTTCTTCGATGCGGTGCCAGCGCTGGCTCGCAAGCTGCAAACGTTGATGGATGTGGGTCTGTCCTACATCAAGCTCGGGCAGTCGGCTACAACGCTGTCAGGCGGCGAGGCGCAACGGGTCAAGCTGTCCCGCGAGCTGTCCAAGCGCGATACCGGCAAAACCCTGTACATCCTCGACGAACCCACCACAGGCCTGCACTTCGCGGATATCCAGCAGTTGCTCGATGTACTGCACCGACTGCGCGACCACGGTAATACCGTTGTGGTGATCGAGCACAACCTGGACGTGATCAAGACCGCAGATTGGCTGGTCGATCTTGGTCCGGAAGGTGGTTCCAAGGGCGGTCAGATCATCGCCTGCGGCACGCCAGAAGAAGTGGCGAACATGAAGCAGTCCCACACCGGGCACTACCTCAAGCCGCTGCTGGAAAGAGACCGAGCCTGATCCGGCACTGAAATGAAAAAGCCCCTGTCGCTCTCACGACAGGGGCTTTTTTGTAGCAGAGCTGATTACATCTGCGATTGCAGGTAATTCTCCAACCCCAGCGACTTGATCAAGCCTTTCTGCTTTTCCAGCCAGTAGGTGTGATCTTCTTCGGTGTCAGCCAGTTGCAGACGAAGGATGTCGCGGCTGATGTAGTCCTTGTGCAGCTCGCACAGCTCGATGCCTTTGCACAGTGCAGCGCGGACTTTGTATTCCAGGCGCAGATCGGCGGCGATCATGTCTGGCACGGTAGCACCGATATCCAGATCGTCCGGACGCATGCGCGGCGTACCTTCCAGCATCAGGATGCGGCGGATCAAGGCATCAGCGTGTTGGGCTTCTTCTTCCATCTCGTGATTGATGCGTTCGTAGAGCTTGCTGAAGCCCCAGTCTTCGTACATCCGCGAGTGAATGAAGTACTGATCACGTGCCGCCAGTTCGCCCGTCAGCAACGTGTTGAGATAGTCGATTACGTCCGGGTGACCTTGCATCGTCCCGCCTCTCCCTGTGTTAAAGCCATAGTTTGAACCAGGATGACTGGGAGGTCACTGTGATTTACGCATAAATGTCGAAAAAAGCGGGCGAACAGTAGTGATTTTCATTGAAAAGCGTCCAAATGAGGGAGTTTCTCCTTATCACTTCGAGTTAAGCGCAATGTTTCTTCAAAACGGCGCAACAGCGGACCGCATATCGCCTGGCCAATAAGAAAACCAATCAATAGAAAACAAAAAACCGGGCACTAGGCCCGGTTTTTTGTTCAAGACTGTTCGTCTTACTCAGCAGCTTCTACCGAGCCACCGACAGGACGATCAACCAGCTCGACGTACGCCATAGGCGCGTTGTCGCCAGCGCGGAAACCGCACTTGAGGATACGCAGGTAGCCGCCCTGACGGGTGGCGTAGCGCTTGCCCAGATCGTTGAACAGCTTGCCGACGATTTCTTTCGAACGAGTACGGTCGAAAGCAAGGCGACGGTTAGCTACGCTGTCTTCCTTGGCCAGGGTGATCAGCGGCTCGGCAACGCGGCGCAGTTCCTTGGCTTTTGGCAGGGTAGTTTTGATCAGCTCGTGCTCGAACAGCGACACCGCCATGTTCTGGAACATGGCCTTGCGGTGAGAGCTGGTACGGCTCAGGTGACGTCCACTTTTACGATGACGCATGATTCATTCCTTACCAAACACTACGTTCGGTGATTACGACGATCAGGCAGTCGCCTTGTCGTCTTTCTTAAGACTTGCAGGCGGCCAGTTGTCGAGGCGCATGCCGAGGGACAGACCACGGGAAGCCAGAACGTCCTTGATTTCAGTCAGGGACTTCTTGCCGAGGTTCGGAGTTTTCAACAGCTCTACTTCGGTGCGCTGAATCAGATCGCCGATGTAGTAGATGTTCTCCGCCTTCAGGCAGTTGGCCGAACGCACGGTCAATTCCAGATCGTCAACTGGACGAAGCAGGATCGGATCGATCTCGTCTTCCTGCTCGACTACCACGGGTTCGCTGTCACCTTTGAGGTCGACGAACGCAGCCAACTGCTGTTGCAGGATGGTTGCAGCACGACGGATAGCCTCTTCAGGATCCAGGGTACCGTTGGTTTCCAGATCAATAACCAGCTTGTCCAGGTTGGTACGCTGCTCGACACGGGCGTTTTCCACCACGTATGCGATACGGCGAACCGGGCTGAACGAAGAGTCAAGCTGCAAGCGACCAATGCTGCGGCTTTCGTCTTCATCGCTCTGACGCGAATCGGCCGGCTCATAACCACGACCACGAGCTACGGTGAGCTTCATGTTCAAAGCGCCGTTGGACGCCAGGTTAGCGATTACGTGATCGGGGTTAACGATCTCGACATCATGATCCAGCTGAATATCGGCAGCGGTAACCACCCCCGAACCCTTCTTCGACAAGGTCAGCGTAACTTCGTCACGACCATGCAGTTTGATAGCCAGGCCTTTAAGGTTCAACAGGATTTCAATAACATCTTCCTGTACACCTTCGATCGCGGAGTACTCATGGAGTACACCGTCAATCTCGGCCTCGACTACTGCACAGCCAGGCATAGAGGACAACAGGATGCGGCGCAGCGCGTTGCCCAGGGTATGGCCGAAACCACGCTCGAGAGGCTCGAGCGTGATCTTAGCGCGGGTTGGACTGACGACCTGCACATCGATGTGGCGGGGCGTCAGGAACTCATTTACCGAAATCTGCATGGATGCACCTATTTTCTAGCCCTTACTTGGAGTAGAGCTCGACAATCAGGTTTTCGTTGATGTCGGCAGACAGGTCGCTGCGAGCAGGAACGTTCTTGAAAACGCCCGACTTCTTGGCAGCATCCACTTCTACCCACTCAACGCGGCCACGCTGAGCGCACAGTTCAAGGGCTTGAACAATGCGCAGCTGGTTCAGCGATTTCTCGCGAACTGCGACCACGTCACCCGGACGAACTTGGTAGGACGGAACGTTTACAGTCTTGCCGTTTACGCTGATCGCTTTGTGCGAAACCAGCTGACGGGATTCGGCACGAGTAGCGCCAAAGCCCATACGATAAACGACGTTATCCAGACGGCATTCGAGCAGTTGCAGCAGGTTCTCACCAGTAGCGCCTTTCTTGGAAGCCGCTTGCTTGTAGTAACCGCTGAACTGACGCTCGAGCACGCCGTAGATACGACGGACTTTTTGTTTCTCACGCAGCTGGGTGCCGTAGTCGGACTGACGGCCACGGCGCTGACCGTGGATACCTGGGGCTGCTTCGATGTTGCACTTCGATTCCAGAGCGCGAACGCCACTCTTCAGGAACAGATCGGTGCCTTCACGACGAGACAGTTTGCATTTTGGACCAATGTAACGTGCCATTTATCTGTCTCCTGATTACACGCGACGCTTCTTCGGCGGACGGCACCCGTTATGCGGGATTGGCGTCACGTCGGTGATGCTGGCGATCTTATAGCCGCAGCCGTTCAGTGCACGAACAGCGGACTCACGACCTGGACCTGGACCCTTGACGTTGACGTCGAGGTTCTTCAGGCCGTATTCCAGCGCAGCTTGACCAGCACGTTCTGCAGCTACCTGAGCGGCGAACGGGGTCGATTTGCGGGAACCACGGAAACCCGAACCGCCGGAGGTAGCCCAGGACAGAGCGTTACCTTGACGATCGGTGATGGTCACGATGGTGTTATTGAAAGACGCGTGGATGTGGGCGATGCCATCAACCACTGTCTTTTTGACTTTTTTACGAGGACGAGCAGCAGGTTTTGCCATGTCTAAATTCCTGTCGATTCGCTGGTGCGATTACTTGCGGATCGGCTTGCGCGGACCTTTACGGGTACGGGCATTGGTCTTGGTACGCTGACCGCGTACTGGCAGACCCCGACGATGACGCAGGCCGCGGTAGCAACCCAGGTCCATCAACCGCTTGATTTTCATGTTGATGTCGCGACGCAGGTCACCTTCAGTGGTGAACTTCGCAACTTCGCTACGCAGCTGTTCAATCTGCTCGTCGCTCAGATCCTTGATCTTTGCGGCTGGGTTTACCCCAGTGTCTGCACAGATTTTCTGTGCAGTGGTGCGACCAACACCGTAGATGTAGGTCAGCGAGATAACAGTATGCTTGTTATCTGGAATGTTAACGCCTGCAATACGGGCCATTCAGTGGGACTCCAATTGACAGCTACCTACGCCCCGGAAGCCAAGAAATAGGGCGCGAGATAATATCGCTGTAGAAACAATTAATCAACCCAGCAGCACACTAGCTGCTGGGCTTGAAGCGCAGATCACACTCAGCCTTGGCGCTGTTTGTGACGTGGTTCCGCGCTGCAAATTACTCGAACGACACCTTCGCGGCGAATAATTTTGCAGTTACGGCACAGTTTTTTCACCGATGCACGAACTTTCATCACCAACTCCTCGAACCTTAGGGGTTTCAGCGCAGCAGACCGCTGCCGCCGTAGCCTTTCAGGTTGGCTTTCTTCATCAGGGATTCGTACTGGTGCGAAACGAGGTGCGATTGTACTTGGGACATAAAGTCCATCACAACCACTACCACAATCAGCAACGAGGTCCCGCCAAGGTAGAACGGAACGTTTGCTGCGACCACCAGGAACTGGGGAAGCAGGCACACGGCCGTCATATAAAGAGCACCGAACATGGTCAAACGGGTCAGAACGCCATCAATGTAGCGCGCCGACTGCTCGCCAGGACGGATACCCGGAATAAAGGCACCGGACTTCTTCAGGTTTTCCGCTACGTCTTTCGGATTGAACATCAACGCCGTATAGAAGAAGCAGAAGAAAATGATCCCTGCACTAAACAGCAGAATATTCAACGGCTGACCAGGAGCGATCGACTGCGAGATGTCCTGCAACCAGCCCATACCCTCAGACTGACCGAACCAGGCACCCAGCGAAGCCGGAAACAGCAGAATGCTGCTTGCGAAAATAGCCGGAATAACACCGGCCATGTTCACTTTAAGCGGCAAGTGGCTCGTCTGCGCAGCAAAGACCTTGCGGCCCTGCTGACGCTTCGCGTAGTGAACAGCAATACGACGCTGACCACGCTCGATGAAGACCACAAAACCGATAATCGCTACTGCCAGCAAACCGATAGCGACCAGGGCGAAGATGTTGATATCGCCTGTACGCGCAGACTCGAAAGACTGCCCGATTGCTCTCGGAAGACCGGCAACGATACCCGCGAAAATAAGCATCGAGATACCGTTGCCCACACCGCGCTCGGTAATCTGCTCGCCCAGCCACATCATGAACATTGCGCCGGCCACAAACGTGGAAACCGCAACGAAATGGAAGCCGAAACCAGCAGCAAACGCCACACCCTGACCAGCCAGACCAATGGACATGCCAATGGCCTGGACCAACGCCAGGGTAACGGTGAGGTAGCGGGTGTACTGGCTGATCTTGCGACGGCCAGCTTCACCTTCCTTCTTCAACTGCTCCAGCTGTGGGCTGACAGCGGTCATGAGCTGCATGATGATCGATGCCGAAATATACGGCATGATCCCCAGTGCAAATACGCTCATACGCTCCAGCGCACCGCCGGAAAACATGTTGAACAAGCTAAGAATGGTCCCCTCATTCTGTCGAAACAGTTCCGCCAGCCGCTCAGGGTTAACGCCTGGAACCGGGATGTGTGCGCCTATTCGATAGACGATGATCGCCAGGAACAGAAAACGCAGACGAGCCCAGAGTTCAGACATTCCGCCTTTGCCGAGCGAAGAGAGAGCACCTTGCTTAGCCATTTATTCCTCGAACTTGCCGCCAGCTGCTTCGATAGCCGCACGTGCACCTTTGGTGACGGCGATACCCTTGATGGTGACCGCGCGAGTAACTTCGCCCGACAGCATGATTTTCACACGCTGTACGTTCTGGTTAATCACGTTGGCGTCCTTCAGGGACTGAACGGTAACAACGTCGCCTTCCACTTTGGCCAACTCGGACAGACGCACTTCTGCGCGGTCCATGGCTTTCAGGGAAACGAAGCCGAACTTCGGCAGACGACGGTGCAGCGGCTGTTGACCGCCTTCAAAGCCAGGAGCGATGGTGCCACCGGAGCGGGAGGTTTGACCTTTGTGGCCGCGGCCACCAGTCTTACCCAAACCACTACCGATACCACGACCCGGACGATGCTTCTCGCGACGGGAACCCGGCGCTGGACTCAGATCATTGAGTTTCATCGATTAACCCTCGACGCGCAGCATGTAGTAAGCCTTGTTGATCATCCCGCGATTCTCGGGAGTATCCAGGACTTCTACAGTGTGACCGATGCGGCGCAGACCCAGGCCTTTAACACACAGTTTGTGGTTAGGCAGACGGCCGGCGGTGCTTTTGATCAGCGTTACTTTAACGGTAGCCATGATCAGAGAATCTCCTCAACGCTCTTGCCGCGCTTGGCAGCAATGGACTCAGGAGATTGCATAGCCTTCAGACCCTTGAAAGTGGCGTGAACCACGTTTACAGGGTTAGTCGAGCCGTAGCACTTGGCCAGGACGTTCTGAACGCCAGCAACTTCCAGGACAGCACGCATGGCGCCACCGGCGATGATACCGGTACCTTCGGAGGCAGGCTGCATGTAAACCTTCGACGCGCCATGGGCGGACTTGGTTGCATACTGCAGAGTGGTGCCATCCAGGTCAACCTGAATCATGTTGCGGCGAGCAGCTTCCATAGCCTTCTGGATCGCAGCAGGTACTTCACGCGACTTACCACGGCCGAAACCAACGCGACCTTTGCCATCACCCACCACGGTCAGCGCGGTGAAGGTGAAGATACGGCCGCCTTTTACGGTCTTGGCAACGCGGTTAACCTGAACCAGCTTCTCAATGTAGCCTTCGTCGCGCTTTTGATCGTTATTTGCCATAACTTAGAACTCCAGCCCGCCTTCACGAGCAGCATCAGCCAGCGCTTTGACGCGGCCGTGATACTTGAAGCCGGAACGGTCAAAGGCAACTTGAGATACACCGGCGGCTTTCGCACGCTCAGCTACCAGCTTGCCAACCTTAGTGGCCGCGTCGATGTTGCCGGTGGCGCCATCACGCAGTTCTTTGTCCAAAGTCGAGGCACTGGCCAAGACTTTGCTGCCGTCGGCCGAGATGACCTGGGCGTAGATATGCTGCGAGGAGCGGAACACGCAGAGACGCACGACTTCGAGTTCGTGCATTTTCAGGCGTGCTTTGCGAGCGCGACGCAGACGAGTAACTTTTTTGTCGGTCATTTGCTATGCCCTACTTCTTCTTGGCTTCTTTACGACGGACTACTTCGTCCGCGTAACGCACACCCTTGCCTTTATAAGGCTCTGGTGGACGGAAGTCGCGGATTTCAGCGGCCACCTGACCTACCAGCTGCTTATCGATACCCTTGATCAGGATATCGGTCTGGCTTGGAGTTTCAGCGGTGATACCGGCTGGCAGTTCGTAGTCCACTGGATGCGAGAAGCCGAGCGCCAGGTTGAGCACGGTGCCTTTGGCTTGTGCTTTGTAACCAACACCGACCAGCTGGAGCTTGCGCTCGAAGCCTTGGCTTACGCCTTGGACCATGTTGTTTACCAGGGCACGGGTAGTACCGGCCATAGCGCGGGTCTGTTGATCGCCGTTGCGAGCAGCGAAACGCAGCTCACCAGCTTCTTCGATCACTTCTACAGACGAGTGAACATTCAGTTCGAGAGTGCCCTTGGCACCCTTCACCGAAAGCTGTTGGCCGGCGAATTTTACTTCGACGCCAGCTGGCAGCTTAACGGGGTTCTTAGCGACGCGAGACATGCTTATCCCCCCTTAGAACACTGTGCAGAGAACTTCGCCGCCAACACCGGCAGCGCGCGCAGCACGATCCGTCATCACACCTTTGTTGGTGGAGACGATAGACACGCCCAGACCGCCACGTACTTTCGGCAGTTCATCGACGGACTTGTACTGACGCAGACCTGGACGACTTACGCGCTTGACTTCCTCGATGACCGGACGGCCTTCGAAGTATTTCAGCTCGATGGAGAGCGATGGCTTTACATCGCTGCTGACTTGGTAGCCAGCAATGTAACCTTCGTCTTTCAGAACTTTGGCGACCGCAACCTTCAGAGTTGACGAAGGCATGCTTACGACGGACTTTTCAGCCATCTGGGCATTACGGATGCGAGTTAGCATGTCCGCTAACGGGTCCTGCATACTCATGGGCTAGACGCTCCTGATGCAAAAAAAATTAGCCTTTCGGCTACTACTGTCGCCCGAAGCCGCACGGAAAAACCCGGGCTCAGGCGAGCCGGTCATTCTAGACACATACCAAAAACGAAACAAGCCCCAAAAGGGGCTTGTTTCGATGCCGGGTCACCGGTGGTCGGAAGATCGCTCTTCCACCACCGCGACACCGCAGGTACGTCTTACCAGCTGGCTTTGACCAGACCTGGAACGTCACCGCGCATTGCTGCTTCACGCAGCTTGTTACGGCCGAGGCCGAACTTGCGGTAAACGCCGTGTGGACGACCAGTGATGCGGCAGCGGTTACGCAGGCGCGAAGCGCTGGCGTCACGTGGCTGCTTCTGCAGAGCTACAACCGCAGCGAAACGCTCTTCTGGAGTTACTTCCAGATTAACGATGATCGCTTTGAGCTCAGCACGCTTCTTGGCGAACTTAGCAACCGTCAGCTGACGCTTCAGCTCGCGGTTTTTCATGCTCTTCTTGGCCATTTTCCTACTCCAATCAGTTGCGGAACGGGAATTTGAAAGCACGCAGCAGAGCGCGGCCTTCGTCATCCGTACGAGCAGTGGTGGTCAGGGTAATGTCCAGACCGCGCAGAGCATCGATCTTGTCGTAGTCGATTTCCGGGAAGATGATCTGCTCTTTCACGCCCATGCTGTAGTTGCCACGACCATCGAAGGACTTGGCATTCAGGCCGCGGAAGTCGCGAACCCGAGGCAGGGAGATCGCCAGCAGGCGGTCCAGGAACTCGTACATACGATCACGGCGCAGAGTGACTTTGACGCCGATCGGCCAACCTTCACGGACTTTGAAGCCTGCGATGGATTTCCGAGCGAAAGTCACAACGGCTTTTTGACCGGTGATCTTTTCCAGGTCAGCAACAGCGTGCTCGATGACTTTCTTGTCGCCGATCGCTTCGCCCAGACCCATGTTCAGGGTGATCTTGGTAACGCGCGGAACTTCCATCACGTTCGCCAGCTTAAGTTCTTCCTTAAGCTTCGGAGCGATTTCCTTCCGATAAATCTCTTTCAGTCGTGCCATGGTCTTCTACCTAGCAGTGTTCAAGCATCAACCGCTTTTTGGGTCGACTTGAAGACACGAATTTTTTTGCCTTCTTCTACTTTGAAACCAACGCGGTCAGCCTTGTTGGTTTCGCCGTTGAAAATGGCGACGTTGGAAGCGTGCAGAGGCGCTTCTTTCTCGACGATACCGCCTTGTACGCCCGACATCGGGTTAGGCTTGGTATGACGCTTCACCAGGTTGATCCCACCAACGACCAGACGGTCGTCAGCGAGCACCTTCAGCACCTTACCGCGCTTACCTTTGTCTTTGCCGGCGATCACGATGATCTCGTCGTCACGACGAATCTTTTGCATGTCGGATCTCCTTACAGCACTTCTGGGGCGAGCGAGACGATCTTCATGAACTTCTCGGTACGAAGTTCACGGGTCACTGGCCCAAAGATACGGGTGCCGATCGGCTCTTGCTTGTTGTTCAACAGAACAGCAGCGTTGCCATCAAAGCGAATGATGGAGCCGTCAGCGCGACGAACACCATGGCGAGTGCGGACTACAACAGCAGTCATCACTTGGCCTTTTTTCACTTTACCGCGCGGAATTGCTTCCTTGACGGTTACTTTGATGATGTCACCGATACCGGCGTAACGGCGGTGCGAACCGCCGAGAACCTTGATGCACATGACGCGACGAGCGCCGCTGTTATCGGCCACATCGAGCATGGATTGAGTCTGAATCATAAAATTTCTCCGACCCTTAGCCCTTAGACTTCAACAGCGCGTTCGAGAACTTCAACCAGCGCCCAGGACTTGGTCTTGGCCAGCGGACGGGTTTCACGGATGGAAACCTTGTCGCCGATATGGCATTGGTTGTTTTCGTCGTGCGCGTGCAGCTTAGTCGAACGCTTAACGTATTTACCGTAGATCGGGTGCTTTACGCGACGCTCGATCAGAACGGTGATGGTCTTGTCCATCTTGTCGCTGACGACACGGCCAGTCAGCGTACGGACGGTTTTTTCAGCTTCAGCCATGATCACTTACCTGCCTGCTGGTTGAGCACAGTTTTCACGCGAGCAATGTCACGCTTAACTTGCGAGAGCAGGTGCGACTGCCCCAACTGGCCAGTTGCTTTCTGCATACGCAGATTGAACTGGTCACGCAGCAGGCCGAGCAGTTGCTCGTTCAGCTGCTGTGCTGATTTTTCACGAAGTTCATTCGCTTTCATCACATCACCGTCCGCTTAACAAAGGAGGTGGCGAGAGGCAGCTTTGCAGCAGCCAGGGCGAAAGCCTCACGCGCCAGCTCTTCAGAAACACCCTCGATCTCGTACAGGACTTTGCCTGGCTGAATCTGGGCAACCCAGTACTCAACGGAACCCTTACCTTTACCCATCCGCACTTCGAGAGGCTTCTTGGTAACCGGCTTGTCCGGGAATACACGGATCCAGATCTTGCCGCCACGCTTTACGTGACGAGTCAGAGCACGACGTGCCGACTCGATCTGGCGAGCGGTGAGACGACCGCGAGCAACAGCTTTCAGGGCGAACTCGCCGAAGCTGACCTTGCTACCGCGCAGTGCCAGACCACGGTTGTGGCCAGTCATCTGCTTGCGGAATTTTGTACGCTTTGGTTGCAACATTTGGCGTACCCCTTACTTAGCAGCTTTTTTACGAGGCGCTGGTGCTTGTGGTTTCAGTTCTTCTTGGCGACCACCAATAACTTCGCCTTTGAAGATCCAAACCTTGACACCGATCACACCGTAAGTGGTGTGAGCTTCGTAAGTGGCATAGTCGATATCGGCACGCAGGGTGTGCAGTGGCACACGACCTTCGCGATACCATTCAGTACGTGCGATTTCAGCACCGCCGAGACGACCGCTCACTTGGATCTTGATGCCCTTGGCACCAATACGCATGGCGTTCTGTACGGCGCGCTTCATAGCACGGCGGAACATGACACGACGCTCCAGCTGCTGAGCTACGCTCTGAGCAACCAGCATACCGTCGAGCTCCGGCTTGCGGATCTCTTCGATATTGATGTGCACAGGCACACCCATTTGCTTGGTCAGGTCCTGACGCAGTTTCTCAACATCTTCACCTTTCTTCCCGATAACGATACCTGGACGAGCGGTGTGGATGGTGATGCGTGCAGTTTGGGCCGGACGATGAATATCGATACGGCTCACGGACGCGCTTTTTAGTTTGTCTTGGAGGTACTCACGGGTTTGCAGATCCTTCAACAGGTAATCTGCGTAAGTCCTACCGTCGGCGTACCAGACGGAGGTGTGCTCCTTGACGATTCCCAGGCGAATGCCAGTGGGATGTACTTTCTGACCCATCTGTATCGACTCCGTTACTTGTCCGCAACCTTGACAGTGATATGGCAAGACCGCTTGACGATGCGATCAGCGCGGCCTTTGGCACGCGGCATGATGCGCTTCAGCGAACGCCCTTCGTTGACGAAAACGGTGGAGACCTTCAGGTCATCAACGTCTGCGCCTTCGTTGTGTTCGGCGTTGGCTACGGCCGACTCGAGGACTTTCTTCATGATTTCAGCAGCTTTCTTGCTGCTGAAGGCCAACAGGTTGAGCGCTTCGCCCACCTTCTTCCCGCGGATCTGGTCGGCGACCAAGCGGGCTTTCTGGGCGGAGATTCGAGCGCCCGACAACTTAGCGGCTACTTCCATTTCCTAACCCCTTAACGCTTGGCTTTCTTGTCAGCCACGTGCCCGCGGTAGGTGCGGGTACCGGCAAACTCGCCCAGTTTATGGCCGACCATGTCTTCGTTCACGAGAACTGGGACATGTTGACGACCGTTGTGTACCGCGATGGTCAGACCGACCATTTGTGGCAGGATCATCGAACGACGCGACCAGGTTTTAACTGGTTTGCGATCGTTCTTTTCCGCCGCCACTTCGATCTTCTTCAGTAGGTGAAGATCGATAAAAGGACCTTTTTTCAGAGAACGTGGCACTGTCGTATCCCTCTATTTACTTGCGACGACGGACGATCATTTTGTCGGTACGCTTATTACCACGAGTCTTCGCACCCTTGGTCGGGAAGCCCCATGGCGATACCGGATGACGACCACCGGAGGTACGACCTTCACCACCACCATGTGGGTGGTCAACCGGGTTCATGGCAACACCACGAACGGTTGGGCGAACGCCACGCCAGCGTTTGGCACCAGCTTTACCCAGCGAACGCAGGCTGTGCTCGGAGTTCGAGACTTCGCCCAGGGTCGCACGGCACTCAGCCAGTACTTTACGCATTTCGCCAGAGCGCAGACGCAGGGTCACGTAGACACCTTCGCGAGCGATCAGCTGAGCCGAAGCACCAGCGGAACGAGCGATTTGCGCACCTTTACCCGGCTTCAGTTCGATGCCGTGAATGGTGCTACCGACTGGGATGTTACGCAGCTGCAGCGAGTTGCCCGGCTTGATAGGAGCCAGAGCACCTGCGATCAGCTGGTCACCAGCGCTCACGCCTTTAGGGGCGATGATGTAGCGACGTTCGCCGTCCGCATAGCACAGCAGAGCGATATGAGCAGTACGGTTTGGATCGTATTCGATACGCTCGACAGTGGCGGCGATGCCGTCCTTGTCGTTGCGACGGAAGTCGACCAGACGGTAATGCTGCTTATGACCACCACCAACGTGACGAGTGGTAATACGGCCATTGTTGTTACGACCACCAGACTTCGATTTTTTCTCGAGCAGCGGTGCGTGAGGAGCGCCTTTATGCAGCTCCTTGTTGACCACCTTGACCACAAAACGGCGGCCAGGGGAAGTCGGTTTGCATTTAACGATTGCCATGATGCACCCCTTCCTTACTCAGCACTGCTGCTGAAATCGAGATCTTGGCCTGGCTGAAGGGAGATGATCGCCTTCTTCCAGTCATTACGCTTGCCCAGGCCGCGAGCGGTGCGCTTGGACTTACCCAGAACGTTCAGGGTAGTTACGCTTTCCACTTTCACGCTGAACAGGCTTTCGACGGCCTTCTTGATTTCCAGCTTGGTTGCGTCAGTAGCAACCTTGAAAACGAACTGGCCTTTCTTGTCAGCCAGAACCGTGGCCTTCTCGGAAACATGCGGGCCAAGTAGAACTTTAAATACGCGTTCCTGGTTCATCCCAGCAGCTCCTCGAATTTCTTCACGGCCGACACAGTGATCAACACTTTGTCGTATGCGATCAGACTGACCGGATCGGAGGCCTGTACATCGCGCACGTCAACGTGCGGCAGGTTACGGGCAGCCAGGTACAGATTCTGATCAACAGCATCAGAAACGATCAGTACGTCGCTCAGACCCATGCCATTCAGCTTGTTCAGCAGGTCTTTGGTTTTCGGTGCTTCAACAGCGAAGTCTTGAACCACGACCAGACGGTCGGTACGCACCAGCTCAGCGAGGATGGAACGCATTGCTGCGCGGTACATCTTCTTGTTGAGCTTCTGCGAGTGATCCTGAGGACGAGCTGCGAAAGTGGTACCACCGCCACGCCAGATTGGGCTACGGATAGTACCGGCACGAGCGCGACCAGTACCCTTCTGACGCCAAGGGCGCTTACCGCCACCAGACACGTCGGAACGGGTTTTCTGCTGCTTGGTGCCTTGACGGCCGCCGGCCATGTAGGCCACGACTGCTTGGTGAACCAGCGTCTCGTTGAATTCGCCACCGAAAGTCAGTTCGGAAACTTCGATCGCTTGAGCGTCATTTACATTTAGTTGCATGTCAGCTTCCCCTTAACCGCGAGCCTTGGCAGCCGGACGCACAACCAGATTGCCACCAGTGGCGCCTGGAACGGCACCCTTGACCAGCAACAGATTGCGTTCAGCGTCGACGCGCACTACTTCCAGGGACTGAACGGTCACGCGCTCGGCGCCCATGTGACCGGACATTTTTTTGCCCTTGAATACACGACCAGGAGTCTGGCACTGGCCGATAGAGCCCGGGACGCGGTGGGAAACGGAGTTACCGTGGGTGTTGTCTTGACCGCGGAAGTTCCAGCGCTTGATGGTACCGGCAAAGCCTTTACCCTTGGACTGACCGGTAACATCTACCAGTTGGCCTGCAGCGAAGAGCTCAGCGTTGATCAAGTCGCCAGCCTGGTATTCGCCGTCTTCAAGACGGAATTCCCAGACACCACGACCAGCGGCAACGTTTGCTTTAGCGAAGTGGCCTGCTTGAGCAGCAGTCACACGCGAAGCACGACGCTCACCGACAGTGACTTGCACTGCACGATAGCCATCGGTTTCTTCAGTTTTGAACTGGGTGACGCGATTCGGCTCGATCTCAATGACCGTGACCGGAATGGAGACACCTTCTTCGGTGAAAATGCGGGTCATACCGCACTTACGACCGACTACACCAATAGTCATGTTGTAAACCTCATGAGTGTACGGGGCTTTCACCCGCTATGGCCGCCCATTTCAGAGCGTTACACGACTAAGACCCAAGTCTTAGCCGAGGCTGATCTGCACTTCCACACCTGCTGCAAGATCAAGCTTCATAAGTGCATCAACGGTTTTATCCGTTGGCTGGACGATGTCCAGAACGCGCTTATGAGTACGGATCTCGTACTGGTCGCGCGCGTCTTTGTTGACGTGCGGGGAGACCAGAACGGTGAACCGCTCTTTACGGGTAGGCAGTGGAATTGGACCACGTACCTGAGCACCAGTACGTTTCGCGGTTTCCACGATTTCCTGGGTGGATTGGTCGATCAGGCGATGGTCAAAAGCCTTCAACCTGATACGGATTTGCTGATTTTGCATTGGATTTCAGACTCCAGGCTGCTATTCCCACCGGGCGCACTACGCCCGTTAAAAGGAGGCGTGATTCTATAGACGCCCCCATTAGGTGTCAACCCAATAAAAAAACCCCCGCTAAGCGGGGGTTTTTTCATCGATCGAAATTACTCGATGATTTTGGCTACGACGCCGGCGCCGACGGTACGACCGCCTTCACGGATAGCGAAGCGCAGACCATCTTCCATCGCGATGGTTTTGATCAGGGTAACAGTCATCTGAATGTTATCGCCTGGCATTACCATTTCAACGCCTTCTGGCAGCTCGCAGTTACCGGTCACGTCAGTAGTACGGAAGTAGAACTGTGGACGGTAGCCTTTGAAGAACGGAGTGTGACGACCGCCTTCTTCCTTGCTCAGAACGTAAACTTCTGCGGTGAACTTGGTGTGCGGCTTGACCGAACCTGGCTTGACCAGAACCTGGCCACGCTCAACGTCGTCACGCTTGGTGCCACGCAGCAGAACGCCGCAGTTCTCGCCAGCACGACCTTCGTCCAGCAGCTTGCGGAACATCTCAACACCAGTACAGGTAGTGGTGGTGGTGTCACGCAGACCAACGATTTCCAGCGGATCCTGAACGCGGACGATACCACGCTCGATACGACCGGTAACAACGGTACCACGACCCGAGATCGAGAATACGTCTTCGATTGGCATCAGGAACGGCTTGTCGATAGCACGCTCAGGCTCTGGGATGTAGCTGTCCAGAGTCTCAACCAGCTTCTTGACAGCGGTGGTGCCCATTTCGTTGTCGTCTTTGCCTTCCAGCGCCATACGAGCCGAACCGATGATGATCGGAGTGTCGTCGCCTGGGAAGTCATAGGTGGACAGCAGGTCGCGAACTTCCATCTCGACCAGTTCCAGCAGCTCAGCGTCGTCTACCAGGTCAGCCTTGTTCAGGAAGACCACGATGTACGGAACGCCAACCTGACGGGACAGCAGGATGTGCTCACGGGTTTGTGGCATCGGACCATCAGCGGCCGAGCAAACCAGGATCGCGCCGTCCATCTGGGCAGCACCGGTGATCATGTTCTTCACATAGTCAGCGTGACCTGGGCAGTCAACGTGAGCGTAGTGACGAATCTTCGAGTTGTACTCAACGTGAGCGGTGTTGATGGTGATACCGCGCGCTTTCTCTTCTGGAGCCGAGTCGATCTTGTCGAACTCAACGACTGCCGAACCGAAAACTTCGGAGCAGACGCGAGTCAGAGCTGCAGTCAGAGTGGTCTTACCATGGTCAACGTGGCCGATAGTGCCGACGTTAACGTGGGGAAGGGAACGATCAAATTTTTCTTTAGCCACGACAGTGAACCTCTTGCCTAAAGGGCTGGATTAGCCTTGTTTTTTAACGAGCGCTTCGACGATATTCGCCGGAGCTTCGGAGTATTTGGAGAATTCCATGGAGTAGCTCGCGCGACCCTGAGACATGGAACGAACGTCGGTCGCATAACCGAACATTTCACCCAGCGGCACCTCAGCACGGATCACCTTGCCGGAGACCGAGTCTTCCATACCTTGGATCAGACCACGACGACGGTTCAGGTCACCCATCACGTCACCCATGTAGTCCTCTGGGGTTACTACTTCTACCTTCATGATCGGCTCAAGCACTTTACCGCCACCTTTGGCAGCCAGTTGCTTGGTCGCCATGGAGGCAGCCACCTTGAACGCCATCTCGTTGGAGTCGACGTCGTGGTAGGAACCATCGAACACGGTTGCCTTCAGGCCGATCAGCGGATAGCCGGCAACAATGCCGTTCTTCATCTGCTCTTCGATACCCTTCTGGATCGCCGGGATGTATTCCTTAGGAACCACACCACCTACAACTTCGTTGGTGAATTCCAGACCTTCGGTAATGTTGCCCTGAGCGTCTACGGATGGCTGCGAGAAGCGAATCCAGCAGTGACCGAACTGACCGCGACCACCGGACTGACGAACGAACTTGCCTTCGATCTCGACGTTGTCCTTGCTGATCTGCTCGCGGTACGAAACCTGCGGCTTACCAATGTTGGCTTCAACGTTGAATTCGCGCTTCATGCGGTCAACAAGGATGTCCAGATGAAGCTCGCCCATACCGGAGATGATGGTTTGGCCGGTTTCTTCATCGGTCTTGACGCGGAACGACGGGTCTTCCTGAGCCAGCTTGCCCAGCGCGATACCCATCTTTTCCTGGTCCTGCTTGGTCTTCGGCTCAACAGCTACCGAGATCACAGGCTCCGGGAAGTCCATACGCTCAAGAATGATTGGCTTGTCGGCGTTGCACAGAGTGTCACCAGTGGTGACGTCCTTCATGCCGATCAGGGCAGCGATGTCGCCCGCCAGAACTTCCTTGATTTCTTCACGCTGGTTGGCGTGCATCTGCACCATACGACCAACGCGCTCTTTCTTGCCCTTGACCGAGTTGATCACGGAGTCGCCAGACTGCAACATGCCCGAGTAAACGCGCACGAAGGTCAGGGTACCCACGAACGGGTCAGTAGCAATCTTGAACGCCAGAGCCGAGAACGGTTCGCTGTCATCTGCATGACGCTCGTCGTAGTCAGCCTCGACCAGCTCGTCCTTTGGCTTCTCGATCAGGTCTGGGTGGATACCCTTGATCGCAGGAATCTCGGTCGGAGCAGGCAGGAAGTCGATAACAGCATCGAGAACCAGAGGAACGCCCTTGTTCTTGAAGGAAGAACCACAAACAGCCGGAACGATCTCGCTAGCCAGGGTGCGCGCACGCAGGCCTGCCTTGATCTCTTCGACGGTCAGCTCACCTTCTTCAAGGTACTTGTTCATCAGTTCTTCGTTGGCTTCGGCAGCAGCCTCAACCATGTTGGCACGCCATTCTTCAGCCAGGTCCAGCATATCAGCAGGAATTTCTTCCTCGCGATAGGTGGTGCCTTTGTCGTCGTCGTTCCAGTAGATAGCCTTCATCTTGATCAGATCGACCTGACCCTGGAAGTTCTCCTCCGAACCGATGGCCAGCTGAACAGGAACCGGAGTGTGACCCAGACGGTTCTTGATCTGACCTACGACGCGCAGGAAGTCGGCACCGGCACGGTCCATTTTGTTCACGTAAACAACGCGTGGAACACCGTATTTGTTGGCTTGACGCCATACGGTTTCGGACTGCGGCTCAACGCCGGAGGTACCGCAGAACACAACGACCGCACCGTCAAGTACGCGCAGCGAACGCTCAACTTCAATAGTGAAGTCAACGTGGCCAGGGGTATCGATGACGTTTACGCGATAGTTGTCGTACTGACCACGGGAACCCTGCCAGAAAGTGGTAACAGCAGCGGAGGTAATGGTAATACCCCGCTCCTGCTCCTGCACCATCCAGTCGGTGGTCGCGGCGCCATCATGCACCTCGCCCATTTTGTGGCTCAGGCCTGTGTAGAACAGGATCCGCTCGGTAGTGGTAGTTTTACCCGCATCAACGTGCGCGCAAATACCAATGTTACGGTAGCGGTTGATTGGTGTAGTACGAGCCATAAAGCCCTCGCGAAAATAGTGATGCCAGAATTAGAAGCGGTAGTGCGAGAACGCTTTGTTGGCTTCGGCCATACGGTGTACGTCTTCACGCTTCTTGACTGCAGCACCTTTGCCTTCAGCAGCATCCAGCAATTCGCCGGCCAGGCGCAGAGCCATGGACTTCTCGCCACGCTTGCGGGCGTAGTCTACCAACCAGCGCATTGCCAGAGCGTTACGACGGGATGGACGAACTTCAACAGGAACCTGGTAAGTAGCACCGCCAACACGGCGCGACTTCACTTCGACCAGCGGAGCGATGGCGTCGAGAGCTTTCTCGAAGATTTCCAGGGGATCGCTGTTCTTGCGCTCTTTGACCTTGTCCAGCGCACCGTAAACGATACGCTCGGCAACGGCCTTTTTGCCGCTTTCCATCACGTGGTTCATGAACTTGGCGAGGATCTGGCTTCCGTATTTCG
Organism: Pseudomonas sp. Marseille-P9899; assembly: GCF_903166565.1. Classification (NCBI taxonomy): domain Bacteria; kingdom Pseudomonadati; phylum Pseudomonadota; class Gammaproteobacteria; order Pseudomonadales; family Pseudomonadaceae; genus Pseudomonas; species Pseudomonas sp. Marseille-P9899. The sequence continues at coordinate 184,067 of NZ_CAESCG010000007.1, read as the reverse complement.
GATCGTCCAGAATCTCACGCTTGGCTGCTACACGACGTCTTGGCATTGATAAGCCCTCAAACGGTCTTCAGGTTAGCCCGGGACATCCACCCTCTTGAGGTTTTGCGCCCGACCTTACTCTTATCGACTCAAAAAAATGAATGAACTACTACAAGCGACCAATTACTTCGGACGCTTGGTACCGTACTTCGAACGACCCTGGTTACGGCCTTTAACGCCCGAGGTATCCAGAGAGCCGCGAACAGTGTGGTAACGAACACCTGGCAAGTCTTTTACACGGCCGCCGCGAATCAGTACGACGCTGTGCTCTTGCAGGTTGTGGCCTTCACCGCCGATGTACGAGGAAACCTCGAAACCGTTGGTCAGACGCACACGGCATACTTTACGCAGTGCCGAGTTAGGTTTTTTCGGCGTAGTAGTGTACACACGGGTGCACACGCCACGACGTTGCGGGCAGTTCTGCAGCGCAGGTACGTCGGATTTCTCGACGGTACGCTTACGCGGCTGACGTACCAGCTGGTTGATAGTTGCCATCTACTAGCTCCACTGTTGTCTTGCGACGCTATTGTCTTGCAAGAAAGCATAAATTGGCAGGGCAGAGCCCTACCAAATTTAGGGGTACAAGAGTCTAAAGAGGATCTTGTACTCAGTCAAGACAAGGCCCCGGCTTACCGACTCCGGTCATCGGTGACAATTCATGTCACCGATGACTGAAGAAGATCCGCCGAGGCCCTGCTCTACTGTCAGTTACCGCTGGAATTCAGCGCTTCGGTCAGTGCGGCTTCCACCTCACTGGCACTTACGCGCAGCGGCTTGTCGGCATCACGGCGACGCTTGCGCTCGCTGTGGTATGCCAGACCAGTACCGGCCGGGATCAGACGACCCACGACCACGTTTTCTTTCAGGCCGCGCAGGTAATCGCGCTTGCCGGTTACCGCCGCCTCGGTCAGAACTCGGGTGGTCTCCTGGAAGGAGGCCGCCGAGATGAACGATTCGGTGGACAGCGAGGCCTTGGTGATACCCAGCAGCACGCGCGAGAACTTGGACACGAACTTGTCGTCGGCAGCCAGACGCTCGTTTTCGACCAGCACGTGAGTCAACTCCATCTGGTCACCTTTGATGAAGGTGGAGTCGCCAGACTCGCTGATCTCAACTTTACGCAGCATCTGACGCAGAATGGTCTCGATGTGCTTGTCGTTGATCTTCACGCCTTGCAGACGATAAACGTCCTGAATCTCGTTGACGATGTACTTGGCCAGCGCGCTCACACCCAGCAGACGCAGGATGTCATGCGGATCGCTCGGACCGTCGGAGATAACTTCGCCGCGGTTCACTTGCTCGCCTTCGAAGACGTTCAGGTGACGCCACTTCGGAATCAGCTCTTCGTACGGATCGGTACCGTCGTTCGGAGTGATGACCAGACGGCGCTTGCCTTTGGTCTCCTTGCCGAATGCGATGGTGCCGCTGACTTCCGCAAGAATCGAAGCTTCTTTCGGACGACGCGCTTCGAACAGGTCAGCAACACGCGGCAGACCACCGGTGATGTCACGGGTCTTCGACGTTTCTTGCGGGATACGCGCGATAACGTCACCAACACCGATCTGAGAACCGTCCGCCACACCGACCAGGGCGTTCGCCGGCAGGAAGTACTGTGCCGGTACGTCGGTACCTGGCAGCAGCAGATCCTTGCCATTGGCGTCGACCATCTTGATTGCAGGACGGATTTCCTTACCTGCAGCCGGACGGTCTTTGACGTCCAGAACCTCGATGTTGGTCAGGCCAGTCAGTTCGTCTGTCTGACGCTTGATCGTGATGCCTTCTTCCATGCCCACGAAGGTCACGGTACCTTTCATTTCGGTAACGATCGGGTGGGTGTGCGGGTCCCACTTGGCGACGATTGCGCCAGCGTCGACCTTGTCGCCTTCCTTGACCGAAATCACCGCACCGTAAGGCAGCTTGTAACGCTCACGCTCACGACCGAATTCGTCGGCAATGGCCAGCTCACCGGAACGCGACACCGCGACCAGGTTGCCATCAGCACGCTCAACCTGCTTCAGGTTGTGCAGACGGACCATACCGCCGTTCTTCACCTGGACGCTGTCGGCAGCCGAGGTCCGGCTTGCAGCACCACCGATGTGGAACGTACGCATGGTCAGCTGGGTACCCGGCTCACCGATCGACTGCGCAGCGATAACGCCGACAGCTTCACCGATGTTCACCTGGTGACCACGGGCCAGATCACGGCCGTAGCACTTGGCGCAGATGCCGTAGCGGGTTTCGCAACTGATTGGCGAGCGGACGATTACTTCGTCGATGCTGTTCAGTTCGATGAACTCAACCCACTTCTCGTCGACCAAGGTACCGGCCGGAACGATCACGTCGTCGGTGCCTGGCTTGAACACGTCGCGGGCGATAACACGGCCCAGTACGCGCTCACCCAGCGGCTCGACCACGTCGCCGCCTTCAATGTGCGGCGTCATCAGCAGACCCTGCTCGGTGCCGCAGTCGATCTCGGTCACGACCAGATCCTGGGCAACGTCTACCAGACGACGGGTCAGGTAACCGGAGTTCGCGGTTTTCAACGCGGTATCCGCCAGACCTTTACGAGCACCGTGAGTCGAGATGAAGTACTGGAGTACGCTCAGACCTTCACGGAAGTTCGCGGTGATCGGCGTCTCGATGATCGAGCCGTCCGGCTTGGCCATCAGACCACGCATACCCGCCAACTGACGGATCTGAGCAGCCGAACCCCGGGCACCGGAGTCAGCCATCATGTACATCGAGTTGAACGATTCCTGCTCGACTTCGTTACCTTCGCGGTCGATGACTTTCTCTTTCGAGAGGTTGGCCATCATCGCCTTGGAAACTTCGTCGTTCGCCTTCGACCACAAGTCGATGACCTTGTTGTACTTCTCGCCCTGGGTAACCAGGCCGGAGGCGTACTGACTCTCGATTTCCTTCACTTCATCAGTTGCGGTACCGATGATGCGGGCCTTCTCATCCGGGATAACGAAGTCGTTAACACCGATGGAGACGCCGGAAATGGTCGAGTAGGCAAAACCGGTGTACATCAGCTGGTCAGCGAAGATCACGGTCTCTTTCAGACCAACCACGCGGTAGCACTGGTTGATCAGCTTGGAGATCGCCTTTTTCTTCATAGGCTGGTTGACCACGTCGTACGACAGACCTGGCGGCACAACCTGGAACAGCAGCGCACGGCCGACAGTGGTGTCGACGATACGGGTGTTCTTGACGCTGCCACCATCACGGTCGTTCACGGTTTCGTTGATACGAACCTTGATCTTCGCGTGCAGGGCAGCTTCGCCGGCGCGGAATACGCGGTCGACTTCCTGCAGGTCAGCGAACACGCGACCTTCGCCCTTGGCGTTGATGGCTTCACGGGTCATGTAGTACAGACCCAGTACAACGTCCTGCGAAGGAACGATGATTGGCTCACCGTTGGCTGGCGACAGGATGTTGTTGGTCGACATCATCAGCGCGCGCGCTTCCAGCTGGGCTTCCAGCGTCAGCGGCACGTGCACGGCCATTTGGTCACCGTCGAAGTCGGCGTTGTACGCGGCGCAGACCAGAGGGTGCAGCTGGATAGCCTTACCTTCGATCAGAACCGGTTCAAAGGCCTGGATACCCAAACGGTGAAGGGTCGGTGCACGGTTGAGCAGTACGGGGTGTTCGCGAATCACTTCAGCGAGAACGTCCCAGACCTCTGGCAGCTCGCGCTCGACCATCTTCTTGGCAGCCTTGATGGTGGTCGCCAGACCACGCATTTCCAGCTTGCCGAAGATGAACGGCTTGAACAGTTCCAGGGCCATCTTCTTCGGCAGACCGCACTGATGCAGACGCAGGGTCGGGCCTACGGTAATTACCGAACGACCGGAGTAGTCAACGCGCTTACCGAGCAAGTTCTGACGGAAACGACCCTGTTTACCCTTGATCATGTCAGCCAGGGACTTCAGAGGACGCTTGTTCGAACCAGTGATTGCGCGACCGCGACGACCGTTGTCCAGCAGGGCGTCGACCGCTTCCTGCAGCATGCGCTTTTCGTTGCGCACGATGATGTCCGGAGCGGACAGATCGAGCAGGCGCTTCAGACGGTTGTTACGGTTGATTACGCGGCGATACAGGTCGTTCAGGTCGGAAGTCGCGAAGCGACCGCCATCCAGCGGAACCAGAGGACGCAGATCTGGCGGCAGAACCGGCAGAACGGTCAGGACCATCCACTCAGGCAGGTTGCCCGAGCCCTGGAAGGCTTCCATCAGTTTCAGACGCTTGGACAGCTTCTTGATCTTGGTTTCCGAGTTGGTCTGCGGAATTTCTTCGCGCAGGCGGCCAATCTCGTGCTCCAGGTCGATAGCGTGCAGCAGCTCGCGGACAGCCTCGGCACCCATACGGGCATCGAAATCGTCACCGAACTCTTCCAGCGCTTCGAAGTACTGCTCGTCGTTCAGCAGCTGGCCTTTTTCCAGGGTGGTCATGCCCGGGTCGATAACGACATAGCTCTCGAAATAGAGAACGCGTTCGATATCACGCAGGGTCATGTCCATCAGCAGGCCGATACGGGACGGCAGGGACTTCAGGAACCAGATGTGGGCAACCGGAGAAGCCAACTCGATGTGAGCCATGCGCTCACGACGAACCTTCGCCAGCGCGACTTCAACGCCGCACTTCTCACAGATCACACCACGGTGCTTCAGGCGCTTGTACTTGCCGCACAGGCACTCGTAGTCTTTGACTGGGCCAAAGATCTTGGCGCAGAACAGGCCGTCACGCTCAGGCTTGAACGTACGGTAGTTGATGGTTTCCGGCTTTTTTACTTCACCGAACGACCACGAACGGATCATCTCAGGCGAGGCCAGTCCGATACGGATGGCGTCGAACTCTTCGACTTGACCCTGGTTTTTCAGCAAATTCAGTAGGTCTTTCAAGGCCTTTCCTCCTGGCGGAGCAGGGAGCGGGCTTTTCAGCCACGCCCCCGATTCGCGTCACGTGTTATTCGGTTTCCAGATCGATATCGATACCGAGCGAACGGATCTCTTTGATCAACACGTTGAAGGACTCGGGCATGCCCGGCTCCATACGGTGATCGCCGTCCACGATGTTTTTGTACATCTTGGTCCGGCCGTTCACGTCGTCCGACTTCACTGTGAGCATTTCTTGCAGGGTGTATGCCGCGCCGTATGCTTCCAGCGCCCACACTTCCATCTCCCCGAAACGCTGACCACCGAACTGCGCCTTACCACCCAGCGGCTGCTGGGTAACCAGGCTGTAAGAACCAGTGGAACGCGCGTGCATCTTGTCGTCCACCAAGTGGTTCAGCTTGAGCATGTACATGTAACCAACGGTCACTGGACGCTCGAACTTGTTGCCGGTACGACCGTCGAACAGCACCATCTGGCCGCTCTCTGGCATGTCAGCCAGCTTGAGCATGGCCTTGATCTCGCTCTCTTTGGCACCGTCGAAGACCGGGGTGGCCATAGGCACGCCCTTCTTCAGGTTGCCAGCGAGCTCGAGGATCTCCTGGTCGGTAAATTCTTCCAGGTTTTCCTGACGACCGCCGATCTCGTTGTAGATCTCAGTCAGGAAGCCACGCAGTTCTGCGACCTTGCGCTGCTCTTCGAGCATGCGGTTGATCTTCTCGCCCAGACCTTTGGCTGCGAGGCCCAGGTGGGTTTCGAGGATCTGACCAACGTTCATACGCGAAGGTACGCCCAGCGGGTTCAGAACCACGTCGACCGGAGTACCGTCGGCGTCGTGCGGCATGTCTTCGACCGGCATGATCACGGAGACCACACCTTTGTTACCGTGACGACCGGCCATCTTGTCGCCCGGTTGAATGCGACGACGGATCGCCAGGTAGACCTTGACGATCTTCAGCACGCCTGGAGCCAGGTCATCGCCTTGCTGCAGTTTGCGCTTCTTGTCTTCGAACTTGTCGTCCAGCAGACGGCGGCGATCAACGATGTAGGCCTGAGCTTTTTCCAGCTGTTCGTTCAGCGCATCTTCAGCCATGCGCAGTTTGAACCACTGGCCGTGCTCCAGACCGTCCAGGACTTCGTTGGTGACCACGGTGCCTTTCTTCAGGCCCGCACCACCATCGACTACCTGACCGTTCAGCGCGGAACGCAGACGCTCGAAGGTTGCGCCTTCAACGATACGGAACTCTTCGTTCAGGTCCTTGCGGATCTCGTCCAGCTGCATCTTCTCGATGGACAGCGCACGGCTGTCGCGCTCGACGCCATCACGGGTGAAGACCTGTACGTCAATGACGGTACCCTTGGTGCCGGTCGGCACGCGCAGGGAGGTGTCTTTAACGTCGCTAGCCTTCTCACCGAAGATTGCGCGCAGCAGCTTCTCTTCCGGAGTCAGTTGGGTCTCGCCTTTTGGCGTGACTTTACCGACCAGGATGTCACCGGCGCCGACTTCGGCACCAACGTAGACGATACCGGCTTCGTCCAGCTTGTTCAGCGCAGCTTCACCCACGTTCGGGATGTCCGCGGTGATTTCCTCTGGGCCAAGCTTGGTGTCACGCGCCACACAGGTCAGTTCCTGGATGTGGATCGTGGTGAAGCGGTCTTCCTGAACAACACGCTCGGACAGGCAGATGGAGTCTTCGAAGTTGAAGCCGTTCCACGCCATGAACGCGATACGCATGTTCTGACCCAGTGCCAGTTCACCCATGTCGGTGGACGGGCCGTCGGCCATGATGTCGCTGCGCTTGACCACATCACCTTTGCTGACCAGCGGACGCTGGTTGATGCAGGTGTTCTGGTTCGAGCGGGTGTACTTGGTCAGGTTGTAGATGTCGACACCAGCTTCGCCGGTTTCAACTTCGTCATCTGCAACACGAACAACGATACGACTGGCATCAACGGAGTCGATCACGCCGCCACGACGGGCCACGACGCAAACGCCGGAGTCGCGAGCAACGTTACGCTCCATGCCGGTACCTACCAGCGGCTTGTCTGCACGCAGGGTTGGTACAGCCTGACGCTGCATGTTCGAACCCATCAACGCACGGTTGGCGTCGTCGTGCTCGAGGAACGGAATCAGCGACGCAGCAACCGAAACTACCTGCTTCGGCGAAACGTCCATCAGGGTCACATCTTCTGGTGCCTTGACGGTGAATTCGTTCAGGTGACGAACAGCTACCAGCTCATCGATCAGCTGCTTCTTCTCGTTCATCGCGGCCGAAGCCTGTGCGATGACGTGATCAGCTTCTTCGATCGCCGACAGGAACACGATCTCGTCGGTAACCACGCCCTCTTTAACCACACGGTACGGGCTTTCCAGGAAGCCGTACTGGTTGGTGCGAGCATAGGCCGCCAGGGAGTTGATCAGACCGATGTTCGGACCTTCAGGGGTCTCGATCGGGCAAACGCGACCGTAGTGAGTCGGGTGTACGTCACGGACTTCGAAGCCTGCGCGCTCACGAGTCAAACCACCAGGGCCGAGTGCAGAGACACGACGCTTGTGGGTAATCTCGGAAAGCGGGTTGTTCTGGTCCATGAACTGCGAGAGCTGGCTGGAGCCGAAGAACTCTTTGACCGCGGCTGCAACTGGCTTGGCGTTGATCAGGTCCTGAGGCATCAGGCCTTCACTTTCGGCCATCGACAGACGCTCTTTGACCGCGCGCTCAACACGCACCAGGCCAACGCGGAACTGGTTCTCGGCCATCTCGCCTACACAGCGAACACGACGGTTACCCAGGTGGTCGATGTCGTCGACGATGCCTTTGCCGTTACGGATGTCGACGAGAGTCTTCAGAACCTCGACGATATCTTCCTTGCTCAGCACGCCCGAACCTTCGATCTCGGTACGACCGATACGACGGTTGAACTTCATGCGGCCTACGGCAGACAGGTCGTAGCGCTCGGCACTGAAGAACAGGTTGTTGAACAGGGTTTCTGCGGCGTCCTTGGTTGGCGGCTCGCCAGGACGCATCATGCGATAGATCTCGACCAGCGCTTCCAGTTGGTTGCTGGTGGAGTCGATCTTCAGGGTATCCGAGACGAACGGACCGCAGTCGATGTCGTTGGTGTACAGCGTCTGGATGAGGACAACTTGAGCCTTGGCGATCTTGATCAGCAGCTCAGTGGTCAGCTCGACGTTGCACTCGGCAAGGATTTCGCCGGTAGCCGGGTGCACGATCGCCTTCGCGGTGGTGCGGCCCAGCAAGTACTCCATCGGCACTTCCAGTTGCTTGACGCCAGATTTTTCCAACTGGTTGATGTGGCGGGCAGTGATCCGACGACCTTGCTCGACAATGATCTTGCCGTTCTCGTCCTGGATGTCCATCACCGCGATTTCACCACGCAGGCGCTGAGGCACCAGCTCCAGGCTCAGCTTCTCGCCGGACACATGGAATACGTTGGTGGTGTAGAAGGCGTCCAGCACTTCTTCAGTGCTATAGCCCAGCGCACGCAGCAGCACCGACGCCGGCAGCTTGCGGCGACGGTCGATACGGACGAACACGCAGTCTTTCGGGTCGAACTCGAAGTCCAACCACGAACCGCGGTAAGGAATGATACGCGCGGAGTACAGCAGTTTGCCGGAGCTGTGAGTCTTGCCACGGTCGTGGTCGAAGAACACACCTGGCGAGCGGTGCAACTGGGAAACGATTACACGCTCGGTACCGTTGATAACGAAGGTACCGTTCTCAGTCATCAGGGGAATTTCACCCATGTAGACTTCTTGCTCTTTGATGTCCTTGATCGCTTTGTTCGACGATTCTTTGTCGAAAATGATCAGACGGACCTTTACCCGCAGCGGAACGGCATAGGTTACGCCACGCAGTACGCATTCTTTGACATCAAAGGCCGGTTCGCCCAGACGATAGCCAACGTACTCCAGGGCAGCATTGCCGGAGTAGCTGATGATCGGGAAAACCGATTTGAAGGCCGCATGCAGGCCCACGTCGCGGAACTGATCTTTGGTCGCTCCCGCTTGCAAGAATTCACGATACGAATCCAGCTGGATGGCCAGGAGGTAAGGCACATCCATGACGTCCGGCAACTTGCTAAAGTCCTTGCGGATACGTTTTTTCTCAGTGTATGAGTAAGCCATCAGCGTTCCCCAGCTTGGTCACCTGCTTGTTTGGCCCCCCCGGCGGGAGTAGCCAGAAAATCGTGCAAACCCCTTGGTTTGCGCCACCATCGTCGGTGGTTGCATCTCGTTATCGGCGCCGGCCTGACCGGCAGCCAATAACGGAAAAAGGCCGGTGGCAAGAGCCACCAGCCATCAGCCGTTTGCTTAACGCTTGGGCTGGAGTCGCAAAGTCGAAATTACTTAACTTCGACTTTAGCGCCTGCTTCTTCCAGCTTCTTCTTAGCGTCTTCAGCAGCTTCTTTCGAAACGCCTTCAGCTACGACTTGAGGAGCGGTGTCAACTTTCTCTTTGGCTTCTTTCAGGCCCAGACCGGTCAGTTCACGAACGGCCTTGATCACGTTGACTTTCTTCTCGCCGGCTTCAACCAGAACAACGTTGAACTCGGTTTGCTCTTCAACAACGGCAGCAGCAGCAGCTGGGCCAGCAGCGGCAACAGCAGCGGTAACGCCGAAGGTTTCTTCCATTGCTTTGATCAGCTCAACAACTTCCAGAACGGTTTTCTGGCCGATTGCTTCGATGATTTGTTCGTTAGTCAGAGACATGACTTGAATCCTGTATTGGGGTGACAGCCTACGCAGCCATCAAATTAAACGTATGATTTTGAAAGCGCTTTCGGTGCCTTAGGCAGCAGAAGCTTCTTTCTGGTCGCGAATGGCCGCCAGAGTACGAGCCAGCTTGCTGGTAGCGCCTTGAATCACGCTCATCAGCCTTGCAATGGCTTCGTCACGGGTCGGCAGCGATGCCAACACGTCGATCTCGTTTGCTGCGAGGTACTTGCCCTCGAACGCAGCTGCCTTGATCTCGAACTTGTCCTGACCCTTGGCAAACTCTTTGAACAGACGAGCAGCAGCGCCCGGGTGTTCGTTGGAGAAAGCAATCAGGGTCGGGCCGGTGAAGGCGTCGTTGAGGACACTGTATTCAGTGTCAGCAACAGCGCGCTTGAGCAGGGTGTTACGTACTACACGTACGTATACGCCAGCTTCACGAGCCTCTTTACGGAGTCCGGTCATTGCGCCTACAGTCACGCCACGGGCATCAGCCACGACAGCAGACAGAGCGACTTTGGCAGCCTCGTTGACTTCAGCGACGATGGCCTTCTTGTCTTCGAGTCTAATTGCCACGGGTTTAACTCCTGCTTGTTACCGTTTCATCTGGCCGAAGCCGGATGTCGTTTTGGTGTCTGATTCGGTAAGGAACCGGGAGCACCATCTGCGTAGGCTTTGGGTTTAAGGCTTGCGCCGCCTACGGTCTTGGATAGCCCCCGCCAGGCAGGGACCCCAATTTTTTCAACGATGGGGTGATTACTCACCCCGCCGTTTCATTACGCGTCCAGCGAGCTCTGATCGATGACCAGACCTGGGCCCATAGTGGTGCTCAGGGTAACGCGCTTGACGTAGATACCTTTCGAGGAAGCTGGCTTGATACGCTTCAGATCAGCGATCAGTGCTTCAACGTTTTCCTTCAGCTTGTCAGCTTCAAAGCCGACTTTGCCAACGGAGGTGTGGATGATGCCGTTTTTGTCGGTGCGATAACGAACCTGACCAGCCTTGGCGTTTTTGACAGCGCCAGCGACGTCTGGAGTCACGGTACCAACTTTCGGGTTAGGCATCAGGCCGCGAGGACCCAGAACCTGACCCAGTTGACCTACAACACGCATTGCGTCCGGGGAAGCAATAACGACGTCATAGTTCAGGTCGCCGGCTTTCATTTCGGCAGCCAGATCGTCCATACCTACACGGTCAGCGCCGGCAGCCAGAGCGGCTTCAGCAGCAGGACCCTGGGTGAAGACAGCTACGCGTACAGTCTTGCCAGTGCCGTGAGGCAGCACGGTAGCGCTACGAACGACCTGGTCGGATTTACGCGGGTCAACACCGAGGTTGACAGCAACGTCGACGGACTCGCTGAACTTTACAGTAGAGAGTTCAGCCAGCAGCTTTGCTGCGTCTTCGAAGTTGTAGGCTTTGCCCGCTTCTACTTTAGAAGCGATCGCCTTTTGACGCTTGGTCAGCTTAGCCATTACACACCCTCCACGTTGAGGCCCATGCTGCGAGCAGAACCGGCGATGGTACGCACGGCTGCATCCAGGTCAGCAGCGGTCAGATCGGCAGACTTGGTCTTGGCGATCTCTTCCAGCTGAGCACGGGTCACAGTACCCACCTTGACGGTGTTAGGGCGCGCAGAACCGCTGGACAGGCCGGCGGCCTTTTTCAGCAGAACCGAAGCAGGGGTGCTTTTGGTTTCGAAAGTGAAGCTGCGGTCGCTGTAAACGGTGATGATTACAGGGGTCGGCAGACCTGCTTCCTGACCCTGAGTACGGGCGTTGAAAGCCTTGCAGAACTCCATGATGTTCACGCCGTGCTGACCCAGAGCTGGACCGACGGGTGGACTTGGGTTGGCCTGGCCGGCCTTAACCTGCAGCTTGATGTAAGCCGTAATTTTCTTAGCCATGAGCTACTCCAATATCGGGTACAAGCGCCAAATGGCTCCCCGGTTTACTTGCGTTTTATCCCAGTGACGAAAAAACCCCGCAGCTCGCTGGCTGCGGGGTGTGGGATGCGTCGCTCAACTAGACCTTTTCGACCTGGCTGAACTCGAGCTCTACCGGAGTAGAGCGACCGAAAATGAGCACTGCAACCTGCAGACGGCTCTTCTCGTAGTTAACCTCTTCGACCGTACCGTTGAAGTCAGCAAACGGACCGTCGACAACACGAACCACTTCACCCGGCTCGAACAGAGTCTTCGGCTTCGGCTTGTCGCTGCCATCAGCAACGCGGCGCAGAATAGCCTCAGCTTCTTTATCGGTAATCGGGGCCGGCTTATCCGCCGTTCCGCCGATGAAGCCCATGACACGAGGGGTATCCTTGACCAAGTGCCAAGTCCCTTCGTTCATTTCCATCTGAACCAGCACGTAGCCAGGGAAGAATTTACGCTCGCTTTTGCGCTTCTGGCCATTACGCATTTCAACCACTTCTTCAGTGGGAACCAGAATCTCGCCGAAGCCTTCTTCCATACCAGCCAGCTTCACACGCTCAACCAGGGAGCGCATAACATGCTTCTCGTAGCCCGAGTAAGCATGCACAACATACCAACGCTTAGCCACAGGACACCCTTAGCCAACAATCAAGGAAATCAACCAGCCGAGCAGGGAGTCAAGCCCCCACAACAGCAGCGCCATGACCAGAACAACAGCCACTACAATAAGCGTGGTCTGCGTAGTCTCTTGGCGGGTTGGCCATACGACTTTACGAATCTCGGTGCGAGCTTCCTTAGCCAGCGCAAAGAACGACTTGCCCTTCACCGTCTGCAGCGCAACGAAGGCAGCAGCAGCAGCAAGGACGAGCAGGACGATTACGCGATACAGGACTGGAGAGGCTGAGTAATACTGATTACCCACAACGCCCACGACCACCAAAGCAACAACAGCAAGCCACTTGAGCAAATCAAAACGAGAGTCTTGGGCTTCAGACTTGGAAGTCATACGGAAAGGTCCTGTGAAAAGAAAGCCAGATGCACGAGGCGAATCTGGCAGGTCAGGAGGGAATCGAACCCCCAACCTACGGTTTTGGAGACCGTCGCTCTGCCAATTGAGCTACTGACCTAAAAGCTTAATCAGGCCGACCAATATACCGGCCTGATAGAGTTAAATCAACTACTTATTCGATTACTTTAGCTACGACGCCGGCGCCGACGGTACGACCGCCTTCACGGATAGCGAAGCGCAGACCATCTTCCATCGCGATGGTTTTGATCAGGGTAACAGTCATCTGAATGTTATCGCCTGGCATTACCATTTCAACGCCTTCTGGCAGCTCGCAGTTACCGGTCACGTCAGTAGTACGGAAGTAGAACTGTGGACGGTAGCCTTTGAAGAACGGAGTGTGACGACCGCCTTCTTCCTTGCTCAGAACGTAAACTTCTGCGGTGAACTTGGTGTGCGGCTTGACCGAACCTGGCTTGACCAGAACCTGGCCACGCTCAACGTCGTCACGCTTGGTGCCACGCAGCAGAACGCCGCAGTTCTCGCCAGCACGACCTTCGTCCAGCAGCTTGCGGAACATCTCAACACCAGTACAGGTAGTGGTGGTGGTGTCACGCAGGCCAACGATTTCCAGCGGATCCTGAACGCGGACGATACCACGCTCGATACGACCGGTAACAACGGTACCACGACCCGAGATCGAGAATACGTCTTCGATTGGCATCAGGAACGGCTTGTCGATAGCACGCTCAGGCTCTGGGATGTAGCTGTCCAGAGTCTCAACCAGCTTCTTGACAGCGGTGGTGCCCATTTCGTTGTCGTCTTTGCCTTCCAGCGCCATACGAGCCGAACCGATGATGATCGGAGTGTCGTCGCCTGGGAAGTCATAGGTGGACAGCAGGTCGCGAACTTCCATCTCGACCAGTTCCAGCAGCTCAGCGTCGTCTACCAGGTCAGCCTTGTTCAGGAAGACCACGATGTACGGAACGCCAACCTGACGGGACAGCAGGATGTGCTCACGGGTTTGTGGCATCGGACCATCGGCGGCCGAGCAAACCAAGATCGCGCCATCCATCTGGGCAGCACCGGTGATCATGTTCTTCACATAGTCAGCGTGACCTGGGCAGTCAACGTGAGCGTAGTGACGCACTGCCGAATCATATTCCACGTGCGCAGTGTTAATGGTGATACCACGAGCTTTCTCTTCCGGAGCGCTGTCGATCTTGTCGAACTCGACCTTGGCCGAACCGAAAACCTCGGAGCAGACACGAGTAAGCGCTGCAGTCAACGTAGTCTTGCCATGGTCAACGTGACCAATGGTACCAACGTTAACGTGCGGCTTATTACGCTCAAACTTTTCCTTAGCCATCGACACCATCCTCTAACAGAAGAATTTAGCTGTGATACCAACCATTAAAACAAAGGCAGATATTTTCATATCTGCCTTGTTATATGGAGCTCTTGAGCGGATTTGAACCGCTGACCTCACCCTTACCAAGGGTGTGCTCTACCAACTGAGCTACAAGAGCGAAACACATGTTGCAAAAACAGCAAACTTGGAGCGGGTAGCGGGAATCGAACCCGCATCATCAGCTTGGAAGGCTGAGGTTCTACCACTAAACTATACCCGCGGAGCTTGCGGCTCTCGCTAAAATGGTGGAGGGGGAAGGATTCGAACCTTCGAAGTCGTAGACGTCAGATTTACAGTCTGATCCCTTTGGCCGCTCGGGAACCCCTCCTGAGCTTGGTCGGCATTTTCTATCTTTGCCCACCTACTGTCAAGCTTTTTCTCTTTAAAATCTTGAGGTTAGCTATTTGACAGCTACTTCTTAGGTCAACCACTTAGTGGTTATCCCTGTGAAGCGGGCGCCATTCTATGCAAACTATTCGACGGTTGCAATACCCTCGCACTGCATTATTTTACTCTTTAAGTCTTTGAAATCGCGGGAAAGAGTCGCAACCAGGGTTTCATCCAGTAAACGCTGGCTCTCAGGCCTGACTTGAAGCCACCAACCCGGATTGTCAATTATCCTCCCCACCACTTTTCGGGATGAGATATCCAGGGCAGTCAACCGCTGCCGCAGCACCTCCAGCACTTCTGGCGTCTCCAGACCGCCGAGATACATGCACTGCTTTTCCGACTTGAGCTGCTCAGCCTCGCTCAAGAGACGGATATCCTGCTGGCTGCCCTTATAAAGAGAGAGCGACTCGACCTCTTTCGCCCTAAGCGGCGCTTCCTGCTGGTGCCAGATGTAATAGAAGACGTTCAGAACCAGGAATAAAAGAAACAGCCAACGCATACGCACCTCAGTCCAACGGACAAGCAATGGCAAGCCCAACAAAGACCAGATCGGGCACGATCCGAGCCAGCGGTGCCACCTGGTGCACCAGTGCCGCATCACCGCCCGTTATGAACAACGCGAAGTCATCCCCCCAAAGCCGATGCGCCTCCTGAAGCTGCGTCAGGACAAATCCCTGCAGCATCAAGGTGCAGCCACGCTCGACCGCCTCTACTGTAGAACGGCCCGGCTCAAGACATTCCAGCGCCTGCTGGGCCGAGGCACCGTCGTAGCGAATTCTACGAGTATGCGTGCGTAGCTGATTTCGCATCAAAGGCATGCCCGGACAAATGAATCCACCGAGATGCTCACCTGCAGCGGTGACAAAGTCCGAGGTGACAGCCGTCCCGAGATCAATGACTACACTGGCAGTCTTGGCGAGATGATAGCCACCCAGCAGTGCGAGCCAGCGGTCGAGCCCCAGGCGCTCATAGTCCACATAACCATTCCGAACACCAGCCAGGCTTTTCGCCGGAACAGCCTTCTTGACCGTCAAGCCGAATGCCGCGACCAGAGCCGACACCAGGAGCGACGTCTCTTCTTCACTACGCACACTCACCAAGCGGCAATGTTCTGGAGCCAGACCTGCCTCGCGAACAGCGAGGAGCAAGGCTTCGTCCGAGTCAACCACGCCACCAAGGAGAACCGCACCGCTCCCCTGAATAACGCGCCACTTGATAAAGCTATTCCCACAATCAAGCTCAAGAATCATCGCGCAACCTCAAGCTGAGTTCACCACCACTAAAGCTCTTTTCCACACCAGCAACCTGAAGGCGCAAAGCTCCCTGGCCATCAATACCCACCACAACCCCGTCGATACTGTTCACCCCAGCAACCAGCGACACAGCCCGACCCTGCCATAGGTGAGCCGCCTCCCACTCCTCTCGCATACTGGAAAAACCCTTCTCGCGGTGCCGGGCCAAATAGCGCTCGAGGTTATCGCAAAGCAATGCAGCCAAGGTGTTTCGGTCACTCATCCGCCCCGTCTCCAGGTTGACTGACGTCCAGGCCTGATCAACTTCCGCCTCGCGCATGTTGACGTTGATCCCGATGCCAAGCACGACATGACAGACGTCAGCAGGATCACCCACCAGCTCCAGAAGGATTCCGGCTATTTTACGATCATCTACCAGTACATCGTTTGGCCACTTCAAACCAGCCGACGCAACACCAATAGATAACAACGCCTGCCTGACCGCGAGCCCTACCACCAGACTGAGCCCTTCCAACTGGCGCATACCGCCCTCTATTCGCAAAACCAGGCTGAAATAGAGGTTTTCCGCAAACGGGCTTACCCAGGAACGACCACGACGCCCGCGGCCTGCGGTCTGCCGCTCGGCCAGCACCAGGAAGGGCGCGGCTTGCCCGGCAGCAATCAATCGCAATGCCTCGGCATTGGTCGAGTCGATTTCATCATGAATCAATACCGGCCAGCTAATTCCGGCCGACGCCTGAGCAATGCTTTCTGCATCCAGCAGCAACAAAGGCGTCGACAGCCGATAGCCCCGTCCCCGGACTTTGTAGACCGTCAGGTTCAACTCGGACTCCAGGAGCTGCAACTGTTTCCACACCGCGCTCCGACTCACCCCCAACGCCGCCCCCAAGGCTTCGCCCGAATGAAATCGACCATCTTTCAGGAGTTTTAACAACTTCAGCATGCCAATCTCGACTCACAATGAGGCAGGCATGATAGCCATGCACAAGGAGATTGCATAGAAAACAGAAGAGCACTAGATGGCGCAAAGAAGCAGCAAATGAAATGCGTACTCGGAACTGGGCAAATAGCAGTCCTGAGATAAAAAGCCGGAAAAGACAAAACCCCTACCTGCATACGCAGATAGGGGTTTCGGAATTTAATCTTGACGATGACCTACTCTCACATGGAGAAGCTCCACACTACCATCGGCGATGCATCGTTTCACTGCTGAGTTCGGGATGGGATCAGGTGGTTCCAATGCTCTATGGTCGTCAAGAAATTCTGTGTGCTCGTCCGCCTTTCGACGTCCGTGCAAATCGGGTATGTGATGTTTTGTGGGTTCACGAATTTTCGAGCGTTTCGTCTTCACCACCACAATTCGGTGCTCTGTCTCCAGAAGCAGTCAAATTGCTTGGGTGTTATATGGTCAAGCCTCACGGGCAATTAGTATTGGTTAGCTCAACGCCTCACAGCGCTTACACACCCAACCTATCAACGTCGTAGTCTTCGACGGCCCTTCAGGGAGCTCAAGGCTCCAGTGAGATCTCATCTTGAGGCAAGTTTCCCGCTTAGATGCTTTCAGCGGTTATCTCTTCCGAACATAGCTACCCGGCAATGCCACTGGCGTGACAACCGGAACACCAGAGGTTCGTCCACTCCGGTCCTCTCGTACTAGGAGCAGCCCCTCTCAAATCTCAAACGTCCACGGCAGATAGGGACCGAACTGTCTCACGACGTTCTAAACCCAGCTCGCGTACCACTTTAAATGGCGAACAGCCATACCCTTGGGACCGGCTTCAGCCCCAGGATGTGATGAGCCGACATCGAGGTGCCAAACACCGCCGTCGATATGAACTCTTGGGCGGTATCAGCCTGTTATCCCCGGAGTACCTTTTATCCGTTGAGCGATGGCCCTTCCATACAGAACCACCGGATCACTAAGACCTACTTTCGTACCTGCTCGACGTGTCTGTCTCGCAGTCAAGCGCGCTTTTGCCTTTATACTCTACGACCGATTTCCGACCGGTCTGAGCGCACCTTCGTACTCCTCCGTTACTCTTTAGGAGGAGACCGCCCCAGTCAAACTACCCACCATACACTGTCCTCGATCCGGATAACGGACCTGAGTTAGAACCTCAAAGTTGCCAGGGTGGTATTTCAAGGATGGCTCCACGCGAACTGGCGTCCACGCTTCAAAGCCTCCCACCTATCCTACACAAGCAAATTCAAAGTCCAGTGCAAAGCTATAGTAAAGGTTCACGGGGTCTTTCCGTCTAGCCGCGGATACACTGCATCTTCACAGCGATTTCAATTTCACTGAGTCTCGGGTGGAGACAGCGCCGCCATCGTTACGCCATTCGTGCAGGTCGGAACTTACCCGACAAGGAATTTCGCTACCTTAGGACCGTTATAGTTACGGCCGCCGTTTACCGGGGCTTCGATCAAGAGCTTCGCGTTAGCTAACCCCATCAATTAACCTTCCGGCACCGGGCAGGCGTCACACCCTATACGTCCACTTTCGTGTTTGCAGAGTGCTGTGTTTTTAATAAACAGTCGCAGCGGCCTGGTATCTTCGACCGGCATGGGCTTACGGAGCAAGTCCTTGACCCTCGCCGGCGCACCTTCTCCCGAAGTTACGGTGCCATTTTGCCTAGTTCCTTCACCCGAGTTCTCTCAAGCGCCTTGGTATTCTCTACCCAACCACCTGTGTCGGTTTGGGGTACGGTTCCTAGTTATCTGAAGCTTAGAAGCTTTTCTTGGAAGCATGGCATCAACCACTTCGCGCTCTAAGAGCGCTCGTCATCAGCTCTCGGCCTTAAGATCCCGGATTTACCTAAGATCTCAGCCTACCACCTTAAACTTGGACAACCAACGCCAAGCTGGCCTAGCCTTCTCCGTCCCTCCATCGCAATAACTAGAAGTACAGGAATATTAACCTGTTTTCCATCGACTACGCTTTTCAGCCTCGCCTTAGGGACCGACTAACCCTGCGTCGATTAACGTTGCGCAGGAAACCTTGGTCTTTCGGCGTGGGAGTTTTTCACTCCCATTGTCGTTACTCATGTCAGCATTCGCACTTCTGATACCTCCAGCAAGCTTCTCAACTCACCTTCACAGGCTTACAGAACGCTCCTCTACCGCATCACCTAAGTGATACCCGTAGCTTCGGTGTATGGTTTGAGCCCCGTTACATCTTCCGCGCAGGCCGACTCGACTAGTGAGCTATTACGCTTTCTTTAAAGGGTGGCTGCTTCTAAGCCAACCTCCTAGCTGTCTAAGCCTTCCCACATCGTTTCCCACTTAACCATAACTTTGGGACCTTAGCTGACGGTCTGGGTTGTTTCCCTTTTCACGACGGACGTTAGCACCCGCCGTGTGTCTCCCATGCTCGGCACTTGTAGGTATTCGGAGTTTGCATCGGTTTGGTAAG
>NZ_CAESCG010000007.1:0-160000 GCF_903166565.1 Pseudomonas sp. Marseille-P9899 | reverse complement strand
ATCTCGAACTGGAAAGTCCTGCGGAGCAGCTCAAGGATCAGCCTGAGCAGCCAATCGCCGCCGAGGAAACCAGCACCTCGCCCTTCGCGCAGATCGACAACTCCGCGCCAACGACCGAGGAAACCGCCAAGACCGAACCCGCCACCGCGGCGCCGGAACCTGCAAAAGAAGTCGCCAGCAACCAGCCCAACCACCGCGAAGTCACCGTGGCCCGCGGCGATACCCTGTCGACGCTGTTCTCCAAAGTCGGCCTCCCCGCCAATGTCGTGCATGAAGTACTGGCCAGTAACAAGCAGGCCAAGCAGTTCAGCCAACTCAAGCATGGCCAGGTACTGCAGATCGAACTGGACAAGGACGGTCAACTGGCCAGCCTGCACAGCAAGGTCAGCGACCTGGAAACCATCCGCCTGAACAAGAGCGCCAACGGCTTTGTCTTCAACCGTGAAGTGACCAAACCCGTGGTCCGCTCCGCGTATGTGCACGGCGTGATCAAGAGCTCGCTCTCCGCCTCCGCGCAGCGTGCCGGCCTGTCTCACAACATGACCATGGACATGGCCAGCATCTTTGGCTACGACATCGACTTCGCCCAAGACATCCGCCAGGGCGACGAATTTGATGTGATCTACGAACAGAAGGTCATCGACGGCAAAGTCGTCGGCAACGGCAATATCCTCTCGGCGCGCTTCACCAACCGCGGCAAGAGCTACAGCGCAGTGCGCTACACCAACAAGCTCGGCACCACCAGCTACTACACCGCCGACGGCAACAGCATGCGCAAGGCGTTCATCCGTACTCCGGTGGACTTCGCCCGCATCAGCTCGCGCTTCTCCGCCGGCCGCAAGCATCCGATCCTGAACAAGATCCGCGCCCACAAAGGCGTCGACTACGCCGCCCCGCGCGGCACGCCGATCAAGGCTGCCGGTGATGGCAAGGTCCTGCTGGCCGGGCGCCGTGGTGGTTACGGCAACACCGTGATCATCCAGCACGGCAACACCTACCAGACCCTGTACGGCCACATGCAAGGCTTCGCCAAAGGCGTGAAGACCGGCGGCACCGTCAAGCAGGGCCAGGTCATCGGCTACATCGGCACCACCGGCCTGTCCACCGGGCCGCACCTGCACTACGAGTTCCAGGTCAACGGTGTGCACGTCGACCCGCTGGGCCAGAAGCTACCCATGGCCGACCCGATCGCCAAGGCCGAGCGCCAGCGCTTCATGCAGTTGAGCCAGCCGCTTATCGCGCGCATGGACCAGGAAAAGGCCACCATGCTGGCCTTGAACAAGCGCTAAGCCATGGCGCTCTATCTGGGAGTGATGTCCGGTACCAGCCTCGACGGCCTGGACATCGCCTTGATCGAACAGGAGCAGCGGACCTCGCTGCTCGCTACCCATTACATCCCCATGCCCGAGCCGCTGCGCCTGGCCATGCTCGGCCTCTGCGCCAGCGGCCCGGACGAGATCGCCCGCGCCGCCCTGGCGGAAGCGGAGTGGGTCCGGCTAGCGGCGGAAGGCATCAAGCATCTGCTCGATAGCCGCCAACTGCGCGCCGAAGACATTCGCGCGATCGGCAGCCACGGGCAGACCATCCGTCACGAACCGGCACGCGGCTTCACGGTTCAGATTGGCAATCCCGCGTTGTTGACCGAACTGACCGGCATCACCGTCGTGGGCGACTTCCGCCGCCGCGACGTCGCTGCCGGCGGCCAGGGTGCACCGCTGGTTCCCGCTTTCCATGAAGCCTTGTTCGGCGATCAAGGCGAACGCCTTGCCGTACTCAATGTGGGCGGCTTCAGCAATCTCAGCCTGATCGAGCAGGACAAGCCCGTCAGCGGTTTCGATTGCGGCCCGGGCAACGTACTTCTCGACGCCTGGATCAACGAAAAGCAGGGCCATGCCTACGATGCCAACGGCACATGGGCTGCAAGTGGCAAGGTTTTACCAGGCCTGCTCAGCAGCCTGCTCAGCGACCCGTTCTTTGCGGGCACCGGCCCGAAGAGCACTGGCCGGGAGCTGTTCAATCTGCCTTGGCTGCACCACCACCTCAGCACACAGCCACCGTGTGCAGATGAAGACGTTCAGGCGACACTGCTGGAGTTGACCGCCCTGAGCATCATCGACTCGCTGAAGAAGGCCCAACAAGACACCCAGGCCCTGCTGGTTTGCGGTGGCGGCGCGCACAACGGCGCGTTGATGGCGCGACTGGCGAGCCTGCTGCCAGGCGCCCGGATCAGCAGCACGGCAGACTTCGGTGTCGACCCGGACTGGGTCGAAGCCATGGCCTTCGCCTGGCTTGCCCATTGCTGCCTGGAAGGCATCGCCGGTAATCGCCCCAGCGTCACCGGCGCCCGCGGCCTACGGGTATTGGGCGCCATCTACCCGGCATAAACCGCAGAAAGCAAAACGCCGCGCATCAGCGCGGCGTTCAGCAACATCCCGGCAAATCAGATCGAGAACGAGGAACCGCAACCACAGGTGGTCGTGGCGTTCGGGTTCTTGATGATGAAGCGCGAACCTTCCAGACCTTCCTGGTAGTCCACTTCGGCACCTGCCAGGTACTGGAAGCTCATCGGGTCGACCACCAGGGCAACGCCCTCGCGCTCGACAATGGTGTCGTCTTCAGCGACATCTTCATCGAAAGTGAAGCCATACTGGAAGCCGGAGCAACCGCCACCTGTCACGAATACTCGCAACTTCAGGCGATCATTGCCCTCTTCGTCTACCAGGGTCTTCACCTTGTGCGCGGCGTTATGCGTGAACTGCAAAACCGAAGGGGTGAAGGATTCGACGCTCATGCTGAATATCTCCCGGCGCTATGCCGCCATAATGCGTGATGGCGCGCATTATCCGCTTCCCCTAGAAAATTGGTCAACTATAGAAGCGGCATCAGGCTACAAGCGGAAGGTATAAGTCCCGCCCGCAGCCCGATGTGGTAGCCGTTAAGGCAGCAGCCCGGCGTGGGACAGGCCCAGACGCTCGTCGAGGCCAAAGAGGATGTTGAGGTTCTGCACCGCCTGGCCCGAAGCGCCCTTCACCAGGTTGTCGATGACCGACAGCACCACCACCAGATCGCCGCCCTGCGGACGATGCACGGCGATACGGCAGACGTTGGCACCACGCACGCTACGGGTTTCCGGATGGCTGCCGGCCGGCATCACGTCGACGAACGGCTCATCGGCGTAGCGTTTCTCGAACAGCGCCTGCAGGTCCACCGAGGTATCGGCGACCGTCGCGTACAGCGTCGAGTGAATGCCGCGGATCATCGGGGTCAGGTGCGGAACGAAGGTCAGACCGACGTCACCACCCGCCGCCCGGCGCAGGCCCTGACGAATTTCAGGCAGGTGACGGTGACCTTTGACCGCGTAAGCCTTCATGCTTTCGCCCGCCTCGCAGAACAGCGAACCCACGCTGGCACCGCGGCCGGCACCGCTCACGCCCGACTTGCAGTCGGCGATCAGACGCGAAGTGTCGGCGATGCCTGCTTCCAGCAGCGGCAGGAAGCCCAACTGGGTTGCAGTGGGGTAGCAGCCCGGCACCGCGATCAGGCGCGCCTGGCGGATCTGCTCGCGATTCACTTCCGGCAAGCCGTAGACCGCGTCCTTGAGCAGCTCAGGTGCACCGTGCGGCTGACCGTACCATTTGGCCCACTCATCGGCGTCCTGCAGGCGGAAGTCGGCGGACAGGTCGATGACCTTGGTACCCGCCGCCAGCAATTCACCGGCCAGCGCGTGGGCGACGCCGTGCGGGGTGGCGAAGAACACCACATCACAGGCGGCAAGGGTCTTGGTATCCGGGACGCTGAACGCCAGGCCGTCGTAGTGGCCTCGCAGGTTCGGGTACATGTCGGCCACGGGCAGGCCCGCCTCGGAGCGAGAAGTGATGACTGCAACTTCAGCCTGAGGATGCTGTGCCAGCAGACGCAGCAATTCGACACCGGTGTAACCCGTGCCGCCGACGATACCGACCTTGACCATATACCTGCCCCCTATCAACGAACCGACTGGAAAGCCGACGATGATAGGGGCCAGCGACTACGCCTACAACCGTTGAGATGACGGGCGCGGCACCGAACTACTACTATCTGACGACCGTGAACCTGAAAGGAATAAAAAACATGCTGTACCTATGGATCAAAGCCTTGCACATCGTCAGCGTCGTCTGCTGGTTTGCAGGACTTTTCTACCTGCCCCGCCTGTTCGTCTACCACGCCCAGAGCAAAGACAGCATCAGCCGCGACCGCTTCGTGGTCATGGAACGCAAGCTCTACCGCTTCATCATGGGCCCGGCGATGATCGCCGCCTTCGTCTTCGGGATCTGGATGCTGATCCTGAGCCCCGGCTTTCTCAGCCAGGGCTGGCTCCACGCCAAGCTCACCCTTGTCATTCTGCTGACCGGCTACCATCACATGTGCGGCGCCAACGTGAAACGCTTCGCCCGCGGCGACAACACCCGCAGCCACACCTACTTCCGCTGGTTCAATGAAGTGCCCGTGTTGATGCTGCTGGGCATTGTAATTCTGGTGGTCGTCAAACCGTTCTGACAGTAGCCACCCCCGACCCGAGAATCCGCCATGTCACTGCCTGCCCTGCTCGAACAACGTCTGCGCCTGCCCGTGGTGGCGGCGCCGATGTTTCTGATATCGAACCCGCAACTGGTGCTCGCCTGTTGTCGCAATGGCGTGGTGGGCAGTTTCCCGGCTCTGAACCAGCGCGAAACCGCCGGCTTCAAGGCCTGGCTGGAAGAAATCGAGGCGGGGCTGGACGGGCTGGAGCGTGCTGCCCCTTACGCGGTGAACCTGATCGTCCATCAGAGCAATCCGCGCCTGCAGGCGGATTTGGCGGTGTGCATCGAGCACAAGGTGCCGATCGTCATCACCAGCCTCGGAGCGGTCAAGGAAGTCGTGGATGCCGTGCACAGCTACGGCGGCCTGGTGTTCCACGATGTCACCACCCGCCGCCATGCCGAGAAAGCGGCACAGGCCGGGGTCGATGGCCTGATCGCGGTCGCGGCAGGCGCCGGCGGACATGCCGGGACCTGGAGCCCGTTCGCCCTGGTCAGCGAGATTCGCCAGTTCTTCGACAAGACCTTGTTGCTGGCCGGGTGCCTGAACACCGGCCGTGAAATTCTTGCCGCGCAACTGCTGGGCGCCGACCTGGCCTATCTCGGCACCCACTTCATTGCCAGCCAGGAAAGCCAGGCGCCTGCGCAATACAAGGACATGCTGCTGCAAGCCAAGGCCGCCGATATCGTTCATACGCCAGTGGTGTCCGGCGTGCCGGCGAGCTTCATGCGCCAGAGCCTGGAGAAAGCCGGCTACGACCTGGCCAATCTGAACAAGGGTGGCGAGATCCAGCTCAAACCTATTCACGACGAAGCGAAGGCCTGGAAGACCGTCTGGTCCGCCGGCCAAGGCGTGGGCGGCATCGATGAGCAGTTGCCGACAGAGACGCTGATCGAGCGACTGGACACCGAATATCGCCAGGCGCTGGCCAATGCCCAGCGCCTCGGCACGCACTGGCCGCGCTGAGCGAGCGGCCTTTGTGTAGACTAGGCCGCCCTTTCACACGCCCCCGCCATTGGAGAACTGCATGACCCGTTACGCCATGATCACCGGTGCCTCCAGCGGTCTGGGCCTGGCACTGGCCGAAGCATTGGCGCGTCGGGGGCGCAACCTGATCCTGGTGGCACGCCAGCGCGACCTGCTGGAACCCGTCGCCATCGAGCTGACCCAGCGCTTCGGCGTGGAAGTATTGTTCCGCGCCTGCGATATCGGCGAGCCGCTGCGCTTGTCGGGCTTCCTGCTGGAGCTCGAAGAAAGCGACCGGCACATCGATCTGCTGGTCAATTGCGCCGGGATTCGCTCCTACGGTCATTTCCTCGCGCAGGAATGGGCCGACGAGCAAGACCTCATCGAAGTGAACATCATCGCCCTGACTCGCCTGTGCCATGCCATGGGCAATGCCATGGCCGTGCAGGGCGGCGGGCAGATTCTCAATGTCGCGTCGCTGGCCGCGTTCGCGCCGGGGCCGTGGATGAGCAGCTATGCCGCCAGCAAGGCGTACGTGCTGCACTTCTCCGAAGGGTTGCGCGAGGAACTGAAGCAAACTGGCATCAAGGTCTCGGTGCTCTGCCCCGGTCCGGTCCGGTCGCCCAACCGGCGCATCCCGCGCCTCGAGTCCGGCAAGCGCTGCCTGAGCCCCGAAGAAGTGGCGCTCTACACGGTTCGCGCGCTGGACCGCAACAAGGCGATCATCATTCCCGGCCGGCGCAACCGATGGCTGGCCTTCAGTCCGCGTCTTCTGACACGCTGGATGAGCCGCAAACTGGCCGGCGCCATCAACCGCGCTTACTGCCCGCGCTGAATCGAATCGCTACTGGGCGGCGGCGCGCGGGCTGAGTACACTCAGGCCCGACCACCACCATGGAGCAAGCGTTGTGGAAACTATTTTCACCAAGATCATCAACCGGGAGATCCCGGCCAAGATCATCTACGAAGACGACCAGGTCCTGGCGTTCCACGATATCGCCCCCCAGGCCCCGGTACATTTCCTGGTAATCCCGAAAAAGCCGATCCGCACCCTCAACGACCTCACCGAGGAAGACAAGGGCCTGGCCGGACACATCCTGTTCACCGCGCAGCGGCTGGCCAAGGAGCTGGGCTGTGAAGACGGTTTCCGCGTCGTGATGAACTGCAACGAGCTGGGCGGACAGACGGTCTACCACATCCACATGCATGTGCTCGGCCAGCGTCAACTGCACTGGCCACCGGGCTGATCCAGCGCAAGCCCTGTCACATCGATTGGGTTAAACTGTCGGGCACATTCTTGCGGAGGTGCCCGATGGCTACCGAACGTCAATATTCCCCGCTTGACCGCTTGTTGCTGCAGGCCGACACCGCCATGCGCACCTTGCTGCCCTTCAGCGGCCAACCTACCCGCCCGTCCCCGGCGATCGTCCAGCCCGAGTCCGAGCTCGACGAGAAACAGACCCGCCACATCGCTGGCCTCATGCGCATCAACCACACTGGCGAAGTCTGCGCCCAGGCGCTGTATCAGGGTCAGGCCCTGACCGCCAAGCTGCCGCATGTGCGCAAAGCGATGGAACAAGCCGCCGATGAAGAAATCGACCATCTGGTCTGGTGCGAACAGCGCATCCGTCAGCTGGGCAGCCATCCGAGCGTGCTCAACCCGCTGTTCTACGGCCTGTCCTTCGGTATCGGCGCCTTTGCCGGGCTGATCAGCGACAAAGTCAGCCTGGGTTTCGTCGCAGCCACCGAGCATCAGGTGTGCAAGCATCTGGACGAGCACCTGGAGCAGATCCCGCCGGAAGACGAGAAATCCCGCGCCATCCTCGAACAGATGCGTATCGACGAAGAGCACCACGCCGAGTCGGCACTCAACGCTGGCGGCTTCCGCTTCCCGGCCCCGGTGAAATTTGGCATGAGCCTGATGGCCAAGGTCATGACCAAAAGCACCTACCGCATCTGATCCGCCATGACCGGGCGCTTCGATGCCAGTGACCTGACCCGCGCGGTCGACGCGGGCGTCCTCGACGCCGCGCAAAAACAGGCGCTGCTGAGCTTTCTCGAACAACAGCCACCCCGGCAGGCCAGCTTCCAGTTGGCCCACGTCGCCTTCTACCTCGGCGCCCTGCTGATCATGGGCGCCATGGGCTGGCTGCTCAGTGAAGCCTGGATGCGCATCGGCGACGGCGCGCTGCTAACGGTTGCCCTGGCCTACATTCTGCTGCTGACCCTGGGCGGCCTGGCGTTGCAACGCCGGGGCCAGCTCATTCCCGGCGGCGTCCTCGCCGCGGTGGCGGTCAGCATCGTGCCGCTGGCGGTGTTCGCCATCGAGCGCCTCGCCGGCTTCTGGCCGCTGGACGACAACCAGTCCAACTACCACCACTACTACACCTACGTGCAAGGCGGCTGGCTGCTGATGGAGTTGGCGACGGTGTTCGCCGGCCTGCTGATGCTGAGGCTGATCCCTTTCCCGTTCATCGTCATGCCGATCGCCCTCGCGCTGTGGTTCATGTCCATGGACCTGACGGAATGGTTTTACGGCTCACCGTTCGACTGGGAGCAGCGCCAGCAGGTGTCGCTGTGGTTCGGACTGGGGTTGCTGCTGGTGTTCCTGCTGATCGACGGCCGCACCCGCCAGGACTTCGCCTTCTGGGGTTACCTGGCCGGATTGCTGGCGTTCTGGGGCGGACTGACGTCGATGAACAGCGACAGCGAGGTGGGCAAATCCCTGTACTGCCTGATCAACCTCGGCTTGATGTTCATTGCCGTGTTGCTGCGCAGGCCGATGTTCATGGTTTTCGGCGCATTGGGCGTCGCGGCGTATCTGGGTTATCTGTCGTATGAGGTGTTCGCCGATTCGCTGCTGTTCCCGGTGGTACTAAGCGTGATCGGTCTGGGCGTGATTGGCCTGGGGCTGCTCTATCAGAAGCATCGCGAGCGCTTGAGCACGACATTGCGCGCCGCCATTCCGACGGGCGTGATGGCGTTGTTGCCGGGGTTGCGTCGCTGAACCTTGCCACGGAGCTGTCGGGCTCCGTGGAAGATGCCACGGCTCAGCCGAGTTCGACGATCTCGTAGCTGTGGGTGATTTCCACACCCGCGCGGCCCAGCATGATCGAGGCCGAGCAGTACTTCTCCGCCGACAGCTCCACCGCACGCTTGACCTGCGCTTCCTTCAGACCACGCCCCTTGACCACAAAGCGCAGGTGAATCTTGGTGAAGACCTTCGGGTCTTCATCCGCACGCTCGGCTTCCAGGAAGGCTTCGCAGCTTTCCACCGGCTGACGGGATTTCTTCAGGATGCTGACCACGTCGAAATTGCTGCAGCCGCCCAGGCCCAACAACAGCATTTCCATCGGACGGACACCGAGATTGCGACCACCGGCATCGGGCGGACCGTCCATTACCACGACGTGGCCGCTGCCCGATTCACCGAGGAACATGGCCTCACCGGCCCACTGGATACGCGCCTTCATTAACCGGTCTCCCCTTGCTTGAAAAAATGGCTGCCAGCTTAGTCCCTACGCGCACAAGCGAAAAGACTTAAGCGTTCGATCAAATCTGCCGACACAGAGGGTGGTCTGATAAACTGGCGCCAAATTGATGGCGTTTTGCACCCATCCCACCTACAAGAATACTCACGGACCGCGTATTTCGGGGCTTAACCATGGTTGCCGCAGCACTTCCAGCCAAGATCAAAAACGTCGACAAGTTGCTCGCTCATTGCCAGCGTCGTCGTTTTGCAGCAAAAACCAACATCCTCAGTGCTGGCGACTCGGCCGATACCCTGTCGTTCATCATCAAGGGCTCGGTCACGATCCTTATCGAGGACGATGAAGGCAGGGAAATGATCATCGCCTACCTCAACAGCGGTGATTTCTTCGGGGAACTGGGCCTGTTCGAGCCTGCGGGCAAGGAGCAACACCGCAGCGCCTGGGTACGGGCCAAGACCGAGTGCGAGGTCGCGGAAATCAGCTACGAGAAATTCCGCGAACTGGCACGCCAGGATCCGGACATTCTCTATGCCCTGGGCAGCCAGATGGCCCAGCGCCTGCGCAACACCACCCGCAAGGTCGGCGATCTCGCCTTCTTCGACGTCACCGGCCGGGTTGCGCGCTGCCTGCTGGAGCTGTGCAAGCAGCCGGACGCCATGACTCACCCGGACGGCATGCAGATCAAGATCACCCGCCAGGAAATTGGTCGGATCGTGGGTTGTTCACGGGAGATGGTCGGTCGCGTTCTGAAGGATCTGGAAGAACGCAACCTGGTCAACGTGAAGGGCAAGACCATGGTGGTCTTCGGCACGCGCTAAACCCAGGGTCAATCCTTGGGGATAGCCTCGATGGTCCGGGCGTAAGCCTGGGCCAGCCGCTCCAGCAGCGGCGCTTCGGGCACCACTTCATGCAGGGCGATGTGGCTGTCGGCCAGACAGCGCTGCTCCAGCTCGCAACATTCATTGAAGCGGTTGACTGCCGCCACCATCGACTCGCGCTCGTTATCCAGCAGCAACGCCCCGTGCACCAGCACCACCGGGCGCTTGCCACCCAGGCCCTGGCGCCAGCGCTGGGCCGTGCCGACCAACTTGCGACCATTGAGGTTGACGTTGTAACGCCCGTCGCAGAACGCCCCTTCGATCTCGCCGACCGAGGCTACGCCACCCCACTCCCGCAGCACCTCGCACAACGGTTCGCACAGGCGCAGGTAAGCGTTCTCGATGCGTCCGTTATCGCCTTCGCTGCGTGGCGCCACATACACCAACGCGATATTGATTACCGCAGGCGATTGCGGCACCGGCTCGCCGCCCGTCTCGCGCAGCAATACCGGCCAGCCGGAAATCGCCAGTTCGCCGCAAGCGGCCTCGAAGCCCTCCAGCCGGCTCATGCGCCGCGGCATCACCAGCGCCCGGTCCGTAGGGCGCCAGAACAGCACGCCGTGATCACGCTCGCCCTTGCAAACGGCCGCCAGCAGATCCTGCTCGGCATGCAGCCCGGCCTCGACGGTGACGGCAACAGGTTGTTCAGTCATGACAATCATCCTGAAAGAAAAAAGCCGGCAATGAATGCCGGCTTTCGAAGGGATCAGTCCAACCCGTTCAGGCCTTGCACCACGCGTCCTGGGAAGAACAGGCGCTGCAACTCCAGCCCTGGCTGCTCGGCGCGCATGAAGGCTTCGCCCACCAGGAACGAATAGACCTCGTTGATTTCCATCAGCTCGACATCGGCGCGATTGAGGATGCCGCTCTCGGTGATGGCCAGGCGATCGCGAGGGATGCGTGGCAACAGGTCAAGGGTGGTTTCCAGGCTCACTTCGAAGGTGTGCAGGTTGCGGTTGTTGACGCCGACCAACGGTGTGTCGAGGGTCTTCAACGCGCGCTCCAGCTCGTCGCCGTCATGCACTTCCACCAGCACGTCGAGGCCGACGCTCTTGGCGGTAGCCGCCAGCTCGGCCATCTTCACGTCATCCAGAGCGGAGACGATCAGCAGCACGCAGTCGGCGCCCAGGGCGCGGGCTTCGACGATCTGGTACGGATCGATCATGAAGTCCTTGCGGATCACCGGCAGTTGCACCGCAGCACGGGCCTGCTGCAGGTAGACGTCGGCGCCCTGGAAGTAATCAACGTCGGTCAGCACCGACAGGCAGGTCGCCCCGCCCTTCTCGTAGCTGACAGCGATATCGGCGGGCACGAAGTCCTCGCGGGTCACGCCCCTGCTCGGCGATGCCTTCTTGATTTCGGCGATCACCGCTGGCTGCTTGCGCTTGGCCTGTTCGATCAGGGCGTTGGCGAATCCGCGCGGCGCATCGGCGGCAGCCGCCAGGCGCTCCAGTTCGGCGAGGCTGACCCGGGCGCTACGCTCGGCGACTTCCTCGACCTTGCGGGCGAGGATCTTTTCCAGAACCGTCGGCACACTCATCCTTCGTTCTCCTGCTTGAATACCGCGGTAAAGGCGCCCAGCTCCTCGAGCTTTTCCCGGGCAAGTCCGGTGTGCAACGCATCGTGAGCAAGCTCGACGCCCTGCTTGAGGCTCATGGCATGGTCGGCGGCGTAGAGCGCGGCACCGGCGTTGAGCACGATCATTTCCGCGGCTTTCTGGCCGTTTTCGGTCTTGCGCCGGCCAATAGCATCGCGAATCAGCGCCAGCGATTCTTCCGGACCGCTCACCGACAGGCCGTGCAGGCTCTGGCTTTTCATGCCCAGGTCTTCGGGCTCGACCCAGTACTCGCTGATCTCACCGTTCTTCAGTTCGGCAACGAAGGTTGGCGCGGCCAGGCTGAACTCGTCCAGCCCGTCCTTGGAGTGCACCACCAGCACGTGCTTGCTGCCCAGACGCTGCAGCACTTCGGCCAGCGGACGGCACAGTGCCTGGGTGAACACACCCACCACCTGATGCTTGACCCCGGCCGGATTCGTAAGCGGGCCGAGCATGTTGAACAGGGTGCGCAGACCCAGGTCGCGACGCGGGCCGGCGGCATATTTCATGGCACTGTGGTGAGTCTGGGCGAACATGAAGCCGATGCCCACGCTGTCGATGCAACGAGCGACCTGGACCGGCGTCAGGTTCAGATAGATACCGGCGGCTTCCAGCAGGTCGGCGCTGCCGCTCTTGCCCGACACGGCGCGGTTACCGTGCTTGGCCACGGTGCAACCGGCGGCGGCAACGACGAAGGCCGACGCGGTGGAAACGTTGAAGATATTCGCGCCATCGCCGCCGGTGCCGACCACATCGACCACGCCGTCGAGGCTGTTGAGCTCGACCTTGTCAGCCAGCTCGCGCATGACCGAAACGGCACCGACGATCTCGTCGATGCTTTCGCTCTTCATGCGCATGCCCATCATGAAGGCGCCGATCTGCGCCTCGGTGCACTGACCGGTCATGATCTGGCGCATCACACCGCGCATTTCCTCGGTAGACAGGTCCAACTGATCGACGATCCGACCCAACGCGTTCTTGATATCCATATTCAATCCTTAGCGGTGGCCGCCGGTCTGCTTGAGGAAATTGGCGAACAGCGCGTGGCCCTGCTCAGTGAGGATCGACTCGGGGTGGAACTGTACGCCTTCGACGTTCAGGGTCTTGTGACGCAGGCCCATGATTTCATCGATCGAGCCGTCTTCCAGAGCGGTCCAGGCGGTCAGCTCGAGGCAATCAGGCAGGGTTTCGCGCTTGACCACCAGCGAGTGGTAGCGAGTCACGGTCAGCGGATTGTTCAGGCCGGTGAACACGCCTTTGTTTTCGTGTACTACCGGGCTGGTCTTGCCGTGCATGACCTGACGAGCACGCACCACATCACCGCCGAAAGCCTGGCCGATGGACTGGTGGCCCAGGCACACGCCAAGGATCGGCAGCTTGCCGGCGAAATGCTTGATGGCTTCGAGGGAAACACCGGCTTCGGTCGGGGTGCACGGACCGGGAGAGACGACAATGCGCTCGGGCTGTAGGGCTTCGATCTGGGCGATGGTCAGTTCGTCGTTGCGAATGACCTTTACCTCCGCCCCCAGCTCGCCGAAGTACTGCACGACGTTGTAGGTGAAGGAATCGTAGTTGTCGATCATCAGTAACATCTGGGTTCAACCTCTTGAATACTGACTTTGAATAACCGCCTTTCGCGATACAGGGCTGCCCGACGCACAGCAGGTGTGAGCTGTTGCGGGGCGTGAAGCGATTTCGGAAAGGCAAAACGTAACGGGCCGGCACTGGCCGGCAGGAGATAAAGTCAGGCGCGCCAACGCCAACGGGCGTGGGCCTTGATAACGCGCATCAAGAGTTTGCTGACGATCAACACGGGGTAGGTCTCGTTCATACGTTTCGGCACAGTAGCTCACGGAAACATTGCGTGCAATATCGACAAGGCAGGATCCGGGGTATTTGCTACTTTCTTCGGACGCAATACCAAAAACAAAGACAAAAAAAGGACTCTTGCGATGAGAAAGTGCCGTTATCTGCGTCAATCCGCTGCATGTCTGCTGGCCGCAGCCTGCTCCACCGCTATTGCAAGCCCCTCGCCTTACTCCACCCTGATCGTTTTCGGCGACAGCCTCGCCGATGCCGGACAGTTTCCCGACTCAGCCGGGGCGCCGGGCACCAGCCAGCGCTACACCAACCGCAATGCCGACGGCAGCTTTGCGCCCGTGTCGCCGATGATCCTGGGTGGCTACCTCGGAATCGCACCCGGTGACCTGAACGCCTCCACGTCGCCCGTGAATGCGGCTCTCGGTATCCCCGATGGCAACAACTGGGCAACCGGAGGCTATCGCACCGACCAGATCTTCCAATCCATCACCGGCGAATCACTGGTGGTGATCCCACCCGGCAACCCCGGTGCGGGCACGGTACTGCGGCAGAAGCCCGGCTACCTTGCCGGGGGACGACTGGCCGATCCCAATGCCCTGTATTACTTGACCGGTGGCGGCAACGACTTCCTTCAGGGGTTGATCACCTCACCGGTCGGCGCCGCCACGTCGGCAACCCAACTGGCCGCCAGCGCCCAGGCCCTGCAACAGGCGGGCGCACGTTACATCATGGTCTGGCTGCTGCCCGATCTCGGCCTGACGCCTGCTCTCAACGGCACACCGCTGCAAGGCCCGAGTTCGCAGCTCAGCGCCTTCTTCAACCAGACGCTGGTCGCCAGCCTCGCCCGGATCGACGCCGAGATCATCCCGCTGAACATTCCGTTGCTGTTCCAGGAGGCCCTCGCCTCACCGGTGCAGTTCGGCCTGGCCAGCGATCAGAACCTGATCAATACCTGCTACAGCGGCAACGGCTGCGTGCAGAACCCGGTGTATGGCGCCAACGGCACCACCCCGGATCCGACCAAGCTGTTGTTCAACGACTCGGTGCACCCGACCATCGCCGGCCAACGGATGATTGCCGACTACGGCTATTCGATTCTCTCCGCGCCATGGGAACTGACGCTGCTACCGGAAATGGCCCACGGTACGTTGCGCGCCCACCAGGACGAACTGCGCAATCAGTGGCAGGCCGACTGGCAGCCGGTCGGACAATGGCAGGCCATCGTCGCAGCGGGTGGCCAGAACCTCGACTTCGACAGCCAGCGCAGCTCCGCCAGCGCCGACGGTCGCGGCTACAACCTGACAATAGGAGGCAGCTACCGCCTTGATGAAGCCTGGCGTGTCGGCATCGCTGGCGGCGTGTACCGGCAGAAACTGGAAGCCGGCACACAGGACTCCGACTACCGCCTCGACAACTACCTCGCCACCGCCTTCGCGCAGTTCCATCAAGGCCGCTGGTGGGCCGATGCGGCGCTGACCGGTGGCCGGCTGGACTACGACGACCTCGAGCGCACCTTCGCCCTCGGCCCGAACAACCGCAGCGAGAAAGGTGACACCGATGGCGACTTGCTTGCCGTCTCCGCCCGCCTCGGCTTCGAGCTGGCCGCGCCGGGCAGCGCATGGCAGCTTTCGCCGTTCGTCAGCGCCGATTACGCCCGTGTCGAAGTGGATGGCTACAGCGAGAAAGGCGCGCGCTCCACGGCACTGACCTTCGACGATCAGAAACGCGACTCACGGCGGCTGGGCGTGGGCTTGCAGGGCAAATACCGGGTAGCACCGGCGACGCTGCTGTTTGGCGAAGTGGCCCATGAGCATGAGTTCGAGGACGACCGTCAGGACCTGACCCTGCACCTCAACAGCCTGCCGGCCAACGACTTCACCCTGACCGGCTATACGCCGCAGAGCAATCTGAACCGGGTGAGTGTGGGGTTGAGCCAGAGCCTGGCGCCGGGGTTGGCGCTGCGTGGTGGCTATAACTGGCGCAAGAGCGATGAGCTGACTCAGCAGGGGGTCAATCTGGCGCTGAGCCTAGAGTTCTGACAGCGGCCTATCGCGAGCAAGCTCGCTCCTACAGGGTTTGGTGCATTCCTGTAGGAGCGAGCTTGCTCGCGATCAGGCATCACTGTTTCGGCGTCTGCTCAGCCAGCGCCACCGCACGGAACATCGCGCGACGCTTGTTGATGGTTTCTTCCCATTCCAGCGCAGGCACCGAGTCGGCGACGATGCCGCCACCGGCCTGCACATGCAGCTCGCCGTCCTTGATCACCGCGGTGCGAATCGCAATGGCGGTGTCCATGTTGCCGTTCCAGGCAAAATACCCCACCGCGCCACCGTAGACGCCACGCTTGACCGGCTCCAGCTCGTCGATGATTTCCATCGCGCGAATCTTCGGCGCACCGGACAGGGTGCCCGCCGGCAGGATGGCGCGCAGCGCGTCCATCGCGGTCAGGCCGCTCTTCAGTTGGCCGGTGACGTTGGAAACGATGTGCATCACGTTGGAATAGCGCTCGATGACCATCTTCTCGGTGACCTTGACCGAACCGGTTTCCGACACACGACCCGCGTCATTGCGGCCCAGGTCGATCAGCATCAGGTGCTCGGCGATTTCCTTGTCATCGGACAGCAGGTCTTCTTCCAGCGCCCGGTCGGCTTCCTCGTTGGCGCCGCGTGGACGGGTGCCTGCGATCGGGCGCACGGTGACCAGGTTGTCTTCGACCCGCACCAGCACTTCCGGAGAGCTGCCGACCACGTGGAAGTCGCCGAAGTTGAAGAAGTACATGTACGGCGTCGGGTTGAAGCAGCGCAGCGCCCGGTACAGGTCGATCGGCGCGGCCTTGAAGTCGATGGACATCCGTTGCGACGGCACGACCTGCATGCAGTCGCCGGCGAGAATGTATTCCTTGATGGTATCGACGGCGCGCTCGTAGTCCGCCTGAGTGAAGCTGGAGCGGAACTCAGGTTCGGCAGCCTGCGCACCGCTGAAGTCGAGGCCACGGCGCGGGGTGATCGGCTGACGCAGTTGTTCGAGCAGGTCTTGCAGGCGCGCCTGACCTTGCTCGTAGGCATCGTCCTGGGACGGATCGGCGAGAACAATGGCGTGCATCTTGCCGGCGAGGTTATCGAAGACCACCACCGCGTCGGACACCATCAGCAGGATGTCCGGCACGCCCAGCGGATCCGGGTTCGGGCACTTGCCCAGGCGCTTCTCGACATACCGCACGCAGTCATAGCCGAAGTAACCGACCAGGCCGCCGTTGAAACGCGGTAGGCCAGGAATGGTCGGCACCTTGTAGCGTTCTTTGAAGGCTTCGACGAAGGCCAGCGGGTCTTCCACATCGTGGCGCTCGATTTCGACGCCGTCGTGGGTGATCCGGACCTGATGGTCATGCACCCGCAGCACGGTGCGGCACGGCAGACCGATGATCGAGTAACGGCCCCACTTCTCGCCGCCCTGCACCGATTCGAGCAGGTAGGAGTTGGGTTGGTCGGCGAGCTTCAGGTAGATCGACAGCGGTGTGTCGAAGTCGGCCAGGGTTTCGCAGGCCAGGGGAATGCGGTTATAGCCGGCAGCGGCCAGGCGCAGGAATTCTTCGCGGATCATGATTGCCTCGTGGCAGTAGGGCAAGAAAAGTCGAATGGCAAACGTGCCGGATCAGAGCCGGCCGGAGAGGAGTCAGGCGCGCCAACGCCAACGGGCCAGGGCCTTGATGACTTTCATCCAGAGTTTGCCGGGTGCTACCACGATGGAATCTCTACCAAGGGGGGAATTGAGGTCCGCCAACGTTAGCTCAGTGGCTGCACCGAAGCAACCGGGAGCAAGGCGCGCAAATCGTCGATCACCAGAGCGGGCGATTCGTCGCTGATTGGCCGGCCATGGTTGTAACCGTAGGTCAGGCCGACGCACTGCACGCCCGCGGCCTTCGCCGCCTGCACGTCACTGCGCGAGTCGCCGACGAACAGGGCGTCGTGCGCCTGCACGCCAGCCATCTGCATGACAAACAGCAGCGCCGCCGGGTCCGGCTTCTTCTGCGGCGGCGTGTCACCGCCGATGATCCAGCGGAAATAGCGACCGATCTGCATCTGGTCCAGCAGCGGGCCGACGAAGCGTTCCGGCTTGTTGGTGATCAGCGCCATTTCCACTTTCTGCTGGTGCAGCCACTTGAGGGTGTCGTGCACCCCGGGGTAGGTCACCGTCAGGTCGTGGCTCTCGGCATAAGCTTCCATGAAGATTTCCAGACCGCGCTCGGCCTCGTCGTCGCTCACCGCGCTATGGTCGATGCCACCGGCCAGCGCCCGGCGCACCAGCACCGGAGCACCATTGCCAACCCACTCGCGCACCGCGTCGATACCGGCCGGCGCGCGATTCATTTCGAGCAGCATGCGATCGACCGCCACCGCCAGGTCCGGAACGGAGTCGATAAGGGTGCCGTCCAGATCGAACATCACCAGCCTGGGCAGACTCCCGGGGAACAGCTGCTCGAAACCGCTCATGGGCGGGCCTGAGCCAGTTCGGCGCGCATCTTGTCGATGACTTCCTTGTAGTTCGGCGTGTTGAAGATCGCCGAGCCCGCAACGAAGGTGTCGGCGCCAGCGGCGGCGATTTCGCGGATGTTGTTGACGTTCACGCCGCCGTCGATTTCCAGGCGGATATCGCGACCGCTGGCGTCGATCAGCGCGCGGGCTTCACGCAGCTTGTCGAGGGTGCCGGGGATGAACTTCTGGCCGCCAAAGCCTGGGTTGACGCTCATCAGCAGGATCATGTCGACCTTGTCCATCACGTACTTCAGCGCTTCCAGGCCAGCAGCCGGGTTGAACACCAGGCCGGCCTTGCAACCGCCGTCGCGGATCAGTTGCAGCGAGCGGTCGACGTGCAGGGTGGCATCCGGGTGGAAGGTGATGTAGGTGGCGCCAGCCTCGATGAAGTCGCCGATGATGCGGTCGACCGGGCTGACCATCAGGTGCACGTCGATCGGCGCGGTTACGCCATGCTTGCGCAGCGCCGAGCAGACCATCGGGCCGATGGTCAGGTTGGGCACGTAGTGGTTGTCCATCACATCGAAGTGAACGATGTCGGCGCCGGAGGCCAGCACATTGTCGACTTCCTCGCCCAGGCGGGCGAAGTCGGCGGAAAGAATCGAGGGGGCAATAGCGAAGGGCTGCATGGCGCACCTGTAGGCAATTTCACGGTGGCGCGCATTGTACCTCACGCAACCGGCCTGGGGCTGCCCGGTGTCAAACACCTCGACGGATGCAGTCCGGGGCCGGCTGGCCGGCCCCAGGAAAGATCATTCCGGTTGTTGCGTACGCATTTTCTCACTGCGACCGCGCAGCCATTCCAGGGTCAGCAGCAGAACGACCGAGAAAGCAATCAGCAGGGTCGCTGCAGCGGCGATGGTCGGGCTGAGGTTCTCACGGATACCGCTGAACATCTGCCGTGGCAGGGTGGCCTGCTCGGGACCGGCGAGGAACAGGGTCACCACCACTTCATCGAACGAGGTGGCGAAGGCGAACAGTGCCCCCGAAATCACCCCCGGCGCGATCAGCGGCAGGGTCACCCGGCGGAACGCGGTCACCGGCGAAGCACCCAGGCTCGCGGCGGCCCGCACCAGGTTGTGGTTGAAGCCCTGCAGGGTCGCCGACACCGTGATGATGACGAACGGCACACCCAGCACCGCGTGCACCAGAATCAGCGAGATGAAGCTGTTGCCCAGCCCCAGCGGCGCGAAGAACAGGTAGCTGGCCACACCGATGATCACCACCGGCACCACCATCGGCGAAATCACCAGGGCCATGATCAGCGACTTGCCGGGGAAGTCCCCGCGGGTCAGGCCGATCGAGGCCAGGGTGCCGAAGACCATCGCCAGTGCGGTGGCCGCCGGAGCGACGATGATGCTGTTGGTCAACGCCCGCATCCACTCATCCGAGGCGAAGAAGTTGTGGTACCACTGCAGCGAGAAGCCTTGCAGCGGATAGACCAGGAAGCTGCCGGAGTTGAACGACAACGGGATGATCACCAGCACCGGCAACACCAGGAACAGCAGGATCAGGCCGCAGAGAATGCGCAAACTGTAGAACCAGACCCGCTCGACGGGCGACATGTAGGGGCTCAGCATGAATTCGCTCCTCAGCTCAGACGCAGGCGGCTGGAGCCGACCAGCCAGCTATAGATCAGGTACAGCAGCACAGTGGCCAGCAACAGCAGGCCGCCCAGCGCGGTCGCCATGCCCCAGTTGATGCTGGTGTTGGTGTAGAACGCCACGAAGTAGCTGACCATCTGGTCGTTCGGGCTACCCAGCAGTGCCGGGGTGATGTAGTAACCAATGGCCATGATGAACACCAGCAGGCAACCGGCGCCGACACCGGCGTAGGTCTGCGGGAAGTACACGCGCCAGAAGCTGGTGAACGGATGGCAACCCAGCGAGATCGCGGCCCGCATGTAGGTCGGCGAGATGCCTTTCATCACGCTGTAGATCGGCAGGATCATGAACGGCAGCAGGATATGCACCATCGAGATGTACACGCCGGTGCGGTTGAACACCAGTTCCAGCGGCTTATCGATGATCCCCAGCGCCATCAGCGCGCTGTTGATCAGTCCGCCCGATTGCAGCAGCACGATCCACGCCGCAACCCGCACCAGAATCGACGTCCAGAACGGCAGCAGCACCAGAATCATCAGCAGGTTGCTCTGCCGGGTCGGCAGGTTGGCCAGCAGGTACGCCAATGGGTAAGCCAGCACCAGGCAGATGGCGGTGATGACGAAGCCCATCCACAGGGTACGGGTGAAGATGTCCAGGTAAATGGCCTGATCCGGGGTGGCCGGGGCCAGTTCGCCCAAGTCGTCGATGCGATGGTCGACGGCCGCCAGCAGGTAGAACGGAGTCACGCTGCTGGTGTTGCGGCGGATCGCCTGCCAGTAGGCGGGGTCGCCCCAGCGTTCGTCCAGCTCTTGCATGGCATCTTTATAGGAAGCCGGTTCGGTCTTGAACGGCAGGGCCCGGGCGGTTTTCGCCAGGAGGCTGCGGTAGCCGGCCAGTTCCATGTTCAGACGCTTGGACAGGTCGCCCAGGGTCTGGTTCTTGCGCGATTCGGCAAGGTCTTCGCTGAGCGCCTTGTACACGGGCTCGCCCGGCAGGCTCTTGCCATCCCACTCGGCCACGGCGACCACGGTGCGCGGCAGGCCACTGACGACCTCGGGGTTGCCGACGCTCTTGTACAGCAGCGCGGCGATCGGCACGAGAAACACCAGCAATAGAAACAGCGCCAGGGGCGCGATCAGCGCCTGCGCCTTCCAGCGGTTGACCCGCTCGGCACGCGCCAGACGCTGCTTGAGGTTGGAACCTGCGCCTTCTTTGAGGGGCACTGCGATGGCCATAGCGAACTCCGGAAAATCTTGGAAACAGGGGGCGCCGGTGTCAACACCGGCGCCCTGTCAGCACGGCTTACTTGGCCGCCCAGGCGTTGAAGCGTTGCTCCAACTGTTCGCTGTTGTCAGCCCAGAACGCCACGTCGATCTGCACCTGGTTGGCGATGTTTTCCGGGGTGGTCGGCATGTCCTTCTTGATCTCGTCGGACAGCAGCGCGACCGCCTTGGAGTTGGCCGGACCGTAGGCGATGTTCTCCGAGTAGATCTTCTGCTGCTCAGGCTTGACCGAGTAGGCGATGAACTTCTTCGCCTCTTCGGCGTTTTTCGCGCCCTTCGGAATGGCCCAGGCGTCGAAGTCGTAGATGCCGCCGTTCCAGACCACTTTCAGGTTGCTTTCTTTCTGTACCGCGGCGATCCGGCCGTTGTAGGCCGAGCTCATCACCACGTCACCCGAGGCCAGGTACTGCGGCGGCTGGGCGCCGGCTTCCCACCACTGGATGCTCGGTTTCAGCTCGTCGAGTTTCTTGAAGGCGCGGTCCTGGCCTTCCTTGGTGCCGAGCACCTTGTAGACGTCCTTCGGCGCAACGCCGTCGGCCATCAGGGCGAATTCCAGGGTGTACTTGGCGCCCTTGCGCAGGCCGCGCTTGCCCGGGAAGTTCTTGGTGTCCCAGAAGTCTTTCCAGCTGGTTGGCGCGGTCTTCAGTTTGTCGGCGTTGTAGGCCATGACCGTGGACCAGACGAAGAAGCCTACGCCGCACGGCTGGATAGCGCCGGGAACGTAGTCGGACTCATCGCCGAACAGCGCAGGATCCAGCTCTTCGAACATGCCTTCGTCGCAGCCGCGAGCCAGTTCCGGCGATTCGACTTCCACCAGGTTCCAAGACACGCTCTTGGTGTCGACCATGGCTTTGACCTTGGCCATCTCACCGTTGTATTCACCCGCGACGATCTTGCCGTTGCCCGCCTTTTCCCACGGCTCGTAGAACGCCTTGACCTGGGCCGCCTTGTTGGCGCCACCCAAGGAAATCACGGTCAGATCGCTTGCCGCCATCGCCTGGGTCGCAGCGAACAGTCCCAGAGTCAGTGCGGTCAACTTCAAGTGCTTGAGCATTCTTATTTTCTCCACGTTGCAGGGGTTGGTATCGCAAACCTCATTGGGCTTCCAGAAGCGGATCGAGCGCACGTCCGTGCTCGACCGCCCAGCCCAGTGGTACCACGTCGCCCACGGCCAGGGCCGGGTCGAGTTCGGCGATAGGCTGCTTCACGAAGAAATCGGCCTTGCCGCAAACTTCCAGGCGTACCCGCACGTGGTCGCCCAGGTAGATGAATTCGGCCACCCGGCCAGAGAAGCGGTTGACGCAGCTTTCGCTGTGGCCGTTCAGGCGCACGCGCTCCGGACGCACCGACAGGGTCACCGGCTCGCCCGGCTCACCGACGTTGACCGCCAGCGCCTCGACCTTCTCGCCGCGGGCCAGGGACACCAGGCAGCGATCGCCGTCGCGGCTGAGCAAGCGCCCGTTGATGCGGTTGTTCTCGCCGATGAAGTTGGCGACGAAGGTGTTCTTCGGCTCTTCGTAGAGGGTGCGCGGGTCGGCGATCTGCTGGATCTCGCCCTGGTGGAATACCGCCACGCGGTCGGACATGGTCAGCGCTTCGCCCTGGTCGTGGGTCACGTAGACCACGGTCACGCCCAGGCGCTGGTGCAGGTGTTTGATTTCCATCTGCATGTGTTCACGCAGTTGCTTGTCCAGCGCGCCAAGGGGTTCGTCCATCAGCACCAGTTGCGGCTCGAACACCAGCGCCCGGGCCAGGGCCACACGCTGTTGCTGACCACCGGAAAGCTGGCCCGGATAGCGCTGGGCGAAGGCATCGAGCTGGACCATGTTCAGCACGCGCTTGACCCGCTCGCTGACGTCGGTCTTGCTCAGGTTGCGCACGCTGAGCGGGAACGCCAGGTTCTCGGCCACGGTCATGTGCGGGAACAGTGCGTAGTTCTGGAAGACCATGCCGATGTCGCGTTTATGCGGCGGCACGTTGTTGATCGAACGGCCGGCCAGTTGGATCTCGCCGGCGGTCGGTGTCTCGAAACCGGCCAGCATCATCAGGCTGGTGGTCTTGCCCGAACCGGACGGTCCGAGCAGGGTCAGGAACTCGCCCTTGCGAATGTCCAGGTTGAGGTCTTTGACGATCAGCGATTCGCCGTCGTAGCTCTTCTGCACACCACGGAAGCTGACCAGCACTTCGCCGGTTCCAGCGCTCGAATTGACCTCACTCATACCCGCACCTTTTATTGGATGACTGCTGTGATCCAAGCGTAGAGAAGGGCCGGGGCTGCGCAAATCGGGGGGGCTGAGAGATTGATATCAGCCAGTTGGAAAGGTGGCTGTAGGGATTGCCCTACAAAGATGGCGGTTTTAGGTACGTGGTTTCGCGAGCAAGCTCGCTCCTACAGGATCGGGAGCAGCTTCCTACTGTAGGAGCGAGCTTGTCGGAGCGCCGAACCGTCGCGAAAAACTGCCCACCCCCTGTCGTTTCCAGAACACTCAGAGCAACTTGTGCTCCATCGCGTACTTCACCAATTCCGCCAACGACGTCACGTTGAGCTTCTGCATCAGCCGCGCCTTGTGGGTGCTGATGGTCTTGTTGCTCAGCGCCAGCTGCTGGGCGATGTCGTTGACGTTGGCGCCCTGGGCCAAACGCTCGAACACCGAGAACTCGCGCTCGGACAACAGCGAGTGCAGCGGCCGGGCATCCGTCAGGCCGACTTCGAAGACCATGCGGTCGGCCAGGTCCGGGTCGATATAGCGCCCGCCGCCCGCCACGCGGCGAATGGCGGTGAGCAACAGCGCGGGGTCACTGTCCTTGGTGGCATAGCCGGCAGCACCGACTTTCAATGCCCGTGCCGCCATCTGCGCTTCGTCGTGCATCGACAGCACCAGGATCGCCGGCGGCGAGTTCAACGCGCGAATCCGCGGGATTGCCTCCAGGCCGTTAACCCCGGGCATGGAAATATCCAGCAAGACCACTTCGCACGCGGTGTGCCGCAGCGTCTCCAGCAACTGCTCGCCGTTGCCCGCCTCGCCCACGACCTGCATGTCCTTGGCCAGGCCAATCAGTTGCTTGATGCCCTCGCGCACGATGGTGTGGTCTTCGGCAACCAGAACTCGAATCACTTTTTCGCTCCTGTCTCAATCCAGAGGTATGCGCACGCGCAGGCTGGTGCCCTCGCCCGGCTCGCTTTCAAGGTGCATGTCACCACCGAGCATCAACACCCGCTCGCGCATGCCCACCAGCCCAAAGGAGGTGGGACGGCTGTCGTCCCGCACGAACCCCAGACCATCGTCGCTGATAATCAGGCACAGCATGGGGCCGTCGAGGTGCAGTGTTATTTCGACAGTATGCGCCTGGGCATGGCGCATGACATTGGTCAGCGCCTCCTGCAACACGCGGAACAGGCTGGTGGCCTTGGCATCGCTGAGCGGCGGGAGGTTTTCCGGCACCTGCACCAGGCACGGGATCTGCGTGCGTGCTTCGAAACGCTGGGCCTGCCATTCGATAGCCGAAGCGATGCCCGCATCGAGAATCGGCGGCCGCAGGGCCGTGGCCACATCGCGAACCAACTGGAACAGTTGGGCGATCAGACGCTTCATGCTGCCCAAGCGCTCCGTCAGACCTGGGTCGAGGTCGGCGTAAGCCAGTTCGCACATTGAAGTCTCCAGTTTCAGCACGGTGAGCATCTGCCCCAGCTCGTCATGGACTTCCCGGGCAATCCGCGCCTTTTCTTCCTCGCGCACGCTTTCCAGGTGCGCGGCCAGTTCCCGCAATTGCTCCTGGGAGCGGGCCAGCTCCAACTCGACCTGCTTGCTCTGGGTGATGTCCCAGACGATACCGTCCCAGACCACCCGGCCACCGCTGAGTTTGCGGGCACTGGCCTTGATGTCTGCCCAGCGCTGTTCGCCCTGGCGGGTGAGGATGCGCCCCTGCCAGGACCAGTCGCTGTCGCTGGCCAGCGCCTGATCCTGGACACGGTGATAGTCGGCGCGGTCGGCGCTGTGGACCAGGCTGCGCAAGCCCATGTCCGGGTGCTGGATCTCTGCCGGCGCATAGCCGACCAGCGCCTCGCTGCCTTCACTGATGTAGGGAAATTCCAATTCGTCGATGCCGGGATCGCGCTCCAGGCGGAACACCAGCCCCGGCACGTTGGCGGCGATGCCCTTGAGCCGTGCCTCGCTTTCGCGCTGGGCGGCTTCGGCGCGGCGGCGTTCGGTCACGTCGGTGAGGAACACCACTAGGTATTCGGCATCACGAAAGCGCAGGAAGCTCAGCGACATGTCCACCGGCAGCAAGCTGCCATCGGCGCGCAGCCAGCGGGTTTCGAAGCGCTGGGCGGATTCATCGCTGGCCCGCGCACGCTTCCACAAATCCAGCCAACGGTCCATGTGCAGCTCTGGATCGAAGTCGATCAACGGCCGCTCGGCCATCGCCCCCGGCTGATAGCCGAGCATCGTTTCCACGGCGTGGTTGGCGTAGCGCACATGGCTGTCCCAGTGCACCCAGAGAATGCCCACGGTGCTCTGATCAAGGGAGAACTGGCTGAGGCGCAGTTCCTCTTCGCGGGACAACCGCTGGGCCAGGTCTTCCCGCGCGGTCAGCAGGCTGTGCTCAAGAAAATGCTGCTGGCGGCGCTGCCAGATGATGATGGCCACCCCGCTGAAAAACAGCGCGGCGAACAACAGCGCAAGGTTCTGCCAGAAGCCCGGCGACTCGCTCAACCGCGGGTACTTGGGCTGCAACCAACGCGAGTGAAGTTGCTCCAGCTCCTTGGCCGGGATCGCCTGCAAGCCACGCTCGAGGATATCCGCGAGCAGCGGCCAGTCACGCCGCGAGGCGACCCGGAGCAATTGCGGGAAACCGATATCGCCGACCACCGCCAGCTCGCTGAATTCGCTCTCCCGCGACAACCGGCTCAGTTGCGCCTCATCCACCACCGCGTAGCGCGCCTGCTCGCCGACCACCAGTTGCAGGGCCTGGCGCTCGCCCGGCACGCCTTGCAGGTTGAGATTGGAATAAGTGGCGCGCAGATAGTCGGCCACGGCGCTGGGCATGCGCACGGCGACCCGTTCGACGTCGCCGATCTTCTCAAGAT
Source organism: Pseudomonas sp. Marseille-P9899 (assembly GCF_903166565.1). Lineage (NCBI taxonomy): Bacteria > Pseudomonadati > Pseudomonadota > Gammaproteobacteria > Pseudomonadales > Pseudomonadaceae > Pseudomonas > Pseudomonas sp. Marseille-P9899. The sequence goes on along the minus strand of NZ_CAESCG010000007.1, from coordinate 134,182 downwards.
CCACCGCCACCGCACCGCTGCGCGGACCGACGACCAGCTGCGGCACGCGCATGTACGGATCGCTGAACAACCATAGGCGCAGGCCCGCAGGCGTCTGGGTCAGGCCCGGTGCCAGGTCGACCTCACCGCCGGCCAGCGCCCGTTCGAGTTCGGCCTGATCGGAGAAATTGCGCCAGGTCAGGTCCAGGCCAAGGCTGCGGGCGAGCATGTTCATCAGCTCGACGTTGACCCCGGACAGCTGCTGCAAACGCCGGTCGAACTGGGCAAAGGGGGCTTGCAGCACCATGCCGACCCGCAGGCTGCGGTGCTGCTCAAGCCACTGCCGTTGCGCCGGGTCCAGTTGCACCGCGGTCGGCGCGGGCGCGGCCCAGACGATCAAGGGCAAGCAAAAACAGCCGATAACCCACAGACGGCACAAACGAATCATCTTGAATCTCGTCAATAGAAGGACGGTCGCGAGGCGTGGCCGTCCAAGACAAATACCATTAGGCTGCCGGTATCATTCTGGCCTGGATCGATCAATGTTCTCACTCTATCGCACGACGCTTCCTACGTTATGCCTGACCTTGATACTACCGTGTACCGTGCTCGCCGAGGATGGCAAAACGCCAGAAACCACGAAGGACGCCGCCGTAGTTCAACGTCAGCCGCTGGCCGAGCGGAGTCAGGAAGACGCGCTGGCGCTGGAACGCCAGGTGCCCAAGGAAGAACAGCAAACCCTGCAAGCCGGCAGCGATAACTTCCTGGCCTTGTGGAAGCCGGCCAACAGCCCTTCTCCCCATGGTGTTCTGGTAATTCTCGCCGGAGCGGGAGAAACCGCCGACTGGCCGAAGACCGTCGGCCCGCTGCGGCGCAAGTTTCCCGATGCCGAGTGGGGCACCCTGAGTCTGTCGCTGCCCGACCTGCTGACCGAAAGCCCGGTTGCCCGCAGCGAAAGTCCCGCACCTGCACCGGAAGCCGCTGACACCAGCAAAGCCGCACCGGCGAAAGACACACCCGCCGACGCCAACGCCAACATCGCCCAGGCCACCGCGCCGGAAGCGGAAACTCCTGACGCACCTGGTGTAGCGGGCGGCGGTGCGAGCAGTGACAGCACCGACGCCGAACGGATTTTCGCCCGCCTCGATGCCGCCGTGGCCTACGCCCAGCAGCAGAACGCGCGCAGTATTGTCGTGATCGGAAATGGCAGCGGCGCCTACTGGGCGACCCGTTACCTGAGCGAACGCCAGCCGGCCCAGGTGCAGAAGCTGGTGCTGGTGGCCGCACAGACACCGCTCAAGGCCGAACACAGCCTGGACAGCCTGACCCCGTCGCTGAAAGTGCCGACCGCCGACTTCTATTACAGCGATCAGGAACAGGCCCGCCAGGCAGCAAGGCAACGCCTGCAGGCCAGCAAGCGACTCAAGGACAGCAACTACCGGCAAGTGGCGCTGACCGCGATGCCCGGCAACCGCACTGCAGAGCAGGAGCAGTTGTTCAGGCGGATTCGCGGATGGTTGAGCCCGAGTCAGGTGGACTAAAAACCGTGGCGCTTGCGGATGATTGAGTAGGCCTGATGCAGTTCCCGTGTGCGCTCGGTCGCCTCGCGGACCCGGGCCGGGCTGGCGCCGCTGCCTTGCAGCTTGTCCGGATGATGGCGGCTCAGCAGGCGCCGGTAGGCTTGCTTGATCTGGCCGGGCTCGGCCTCCGCCGTCACACCGAGCAAGCGCAACGCCTCGGGATAACTGCCCGGTCCCTCAAGCGCGGCTTTGCGCGGCTCGTAGTCACCCGCCAGCGCCTGCACCTTGGCCGCCGACCAGCCCAGTTGCTGCCCCCAGCTCACCAGCAGTTCCTTCTGTTCGCGCCCGGCACGGCCTTCGGCCCAGGCCATGCGGCAACAGGCACGCAATACGCCTTCGGCGGCATGCGGCTGTTCCTTCAGGCGGCGCAAGTGCCCGTCCACTTTTTCGCGCCCGGCCTTGCCGCGATTGAACGCGGCAATGGCTTTCTTGCGGCCGGCGGTGTCCATCTCAAGCCGCTGCATCTCGTGGCGCGCCTGTTGAATATGCCCTTCGAGCACCCGGCCGCCGCTTTTGGCAAGGCGCCCCAGTAGCACGAACAGCACTTCGTCATCCCGCAGCACCGGGCGCCCGCCCAGCTTTTCCCGCAGATGCGCCCAACTGTGCAATTGCAGTCGGCGGTCCATCGCCTGGCCAAGCAACGCCCCCAGCAACGCGCCAGGAATACTGGCGAGGGCAAAGCCGGCTCCGGCACCAATCACTGTGCTCGGCCACAACATCTCAGCGCTGCTCAGCGAGCAGGTGCTCGACTTCGGCAAGACGCTCAAGCGTCCCGACATCCACCCAGTGCCCACGGAAATGCTCGCCACTGACCTGGCCGGAAGCCATCGCGTGACGCAGCAGCGGAGCCAATTTGAAAGCGCCCGCCTGACAACCGGCAAACAGCGCCGGATGGATCACGGCGATACCGCTGTAGGTCAACGTTTCGCTGGCACCCTCACCGTCGCGCACTTCTCCGGCATCCAGGCGGAAATCGCCGGCGCCGTGATGCCCGGGATTGTCCACCAGCACCAGATGCGCCTGTCCTTGCAGCGGCCGGCGCAGGCGGGTGAAGTCGTAGTCGGTCCAGATATCACCGTTGACCAGCACGAACGGCTCGTCACCCAGCAGCGGCAAGGCCTTGAAGATCCCGCCACCGGTTTCCAGCGGCTCGCCCTCGGCGGAGAAGCGGATGCTCAGCCCCCAGCGCGAACCATCGCCGAGGTGGTCCTCGATCTGCTGGCCGAGCCAGGCATGGTTGATGACGACGTCGGTGAATCCTGCCGCCGCCAACGCGCGCAGGTGATATTCGATCAACGGCACACCCGCCACCGGCACCAGCGGCTTTGGCGTGTGCAGGGTCAGCGGGCGCATCCGCTCGCCCTTGCCGGCCGCGAGGATCATCGCCTTCATGGACGCGCCTCCGCAGCCGCGCGAAGACTGGCGATCAATTCGCCCAGTTCGGCCAACTCCGGCCGCCGGGAAATCACTTCATCTATATAGGCAAAGAAGCGCGGCACGTCGGCGAGGTAGCGCGGCTTGCCGTCGCGGTGGCAGATGCGGGCGAAAATCCCGATCACTTTCAGATGGCGCTGCACGCCCATCAGGTCGCTGGCGCGGTGGAAGTCCTCGAAATCCGCCTGCACCGGGATGCCCTCGGCCTGGGCACGTTGCCAGTAGTCGCGCAGCCAGCCGAGCACCTGCGGCTGCGGCCAACTGAGGAAGGCGTCCTTGAACAGGCAGGTGATGTCATAGGTGACCGGACCGTAGACGGCGTCCTGGAAGTCCAGTACGCCGGGGTTCGGCACGCTGCGCATCAGGTTGCGCGGCATATAGTCGCGATGCACCAGGACCTTCGGCTGGGCAAGGGCGCTATCGATCAGCAGGCTGCTGATGCGCTGCCAGGCGGCGGCCTGCTGCTCATCGAGGGCCACATTGAGCTCACGGCCGACATACCACTCGGGGAACAACTCAAGCTCGCGGCGCAGCAGCGCCACGTCGTAGCTCGGCAGCGGAGCGTCCATGGGCAGGTGCTGGAAGGCGAGCAGTGCGTCGATCGCGTCGTGGAACAAGGCGTCGGCATTGCTGCTGTCGATCACATCGAGGTAGGTCTGGTTGCCCAGGTCGCTCAGCAAAAGGAAGCCGCGCTCCAGGTCTTCTCCATGAATGACGGGCACATTAACGTTGGCGTTCGCCAGCAGGCGGGCGATATCGACGAAAGGACGGCAGTTCTCCTGGGGCGGCGGTGCATCCATCACGATGAAGCTGCGGCCATCGGCCTGCCAGCGGAAGTAGCGGCGGAAACTCGCATCGCTGCTGGCGGCCGTCAGGCTACCTGCGGGGACCGGCCCCCAGCCCTGCTGTTGGAAAAGACGTGCAAGTTGCTCATCGAGCCAGACGTTGAGGTGCTGCAGACGTACATCGTGATCGGGCATTACAAGGGTCTCCAACGGCCCAGGGCTCTGGAAAAATGTATTCGAACGAAGGCCAGACAAGGCCAAAACAGGCAACGAAGGCCGCAGGCGCGCCCGACTTTACCGGTTGTAGATGGGCATTCCGAGCGCATTTACAACGCAACGCAAGCGAGCCGGGACGCATTTCGTAGAGAGCCTAGCCGCCAAGCGGGTCATGCTTTATTATCCAGCATCTTTTTCAGACCATCGAGAGGCGTGCGGCCCCACACGCGGGCAGATGGCACGCAGGAAGCCCGGACTAATAAGATGGCATTGAAATCCCCCGCGTTTCGTAGAAAATTCCCGTTGCTGGTCACCGGCGGTTTGCTGGCACTGCAACCCCTGGCCACGTCGTACGTGGTGGCCGCCGAGCAGTTCGACTGCCAAGTTTCCGCTTCCGGTAGCTGGGACTGCAAGCCCAAGACCAGCGTGAACGCCCTTCCGCCGCGCCCGGTGCACGACGGTGCGGCCGTCAGTTCGGCCAATGCCACGCCAGAGCAGGTCGCCGCCGGCACTGCCGAAGCGAAAGGCACCGGCACCGCGCTGGTGACCGAGAGCAAAGGTCGTGGACTGAAGTCCCGCAGCGCCGACTACAGTCACCTGGACTGGGTTCCACGCGACAAGCTGACCGCGGCGCAACTCGCCGAGACCGGTCCGTATTGCTCCGGTGCCTATATCGAACCCACCCGTCCGGGCATGAACGACAGCACGCCTAAAGACGAGTCGCCGACCTTCATCGGCGCCAAGGTTTCCCGCTACCAGCAGGAACAGCAGATCGCCACCCTCGCGGGTGATGTGGTCATGCGCCAGGGCAGCATGCAGGTCGAGGCCGACGAGGCCAACCTGTATCAGGCGGAGAACCGCGGCGAGCTGAGCGGCAACGTGAAGATTCGCGACAACGGTTCGCTGGTAGTGGGCGACCACGCCGAAATCCAGCTCGACACCGGTGAAGCCAAGGTCGACAACGCCGAATACGTGATGCACAAATCGCGCATCCGCGGTAACGCGCTGTACGCCAAGCGTGCCGAGAACGCCATCATTCGCCTCAAGGACGGTACCTATACCACCTGTGAGCCGAACAGTAACGCCTGGCAGCTCAAGGGCAACAACATCACCCTGAACCCGGCTACCGGTTTCGGTACCGCGACCAACGTCACCCTGCGGGTCAAAGATATTCCGGTGTTCTACACCCCGTATATCTACTTCCCGATCGACGATCGTCGCCAGTCCGGCTTCCTGCCACCGTCCTTCAGCACCAGCAGCGATACCGGCTTCATGCTGGTCACGCCGTACTACTTCAACCTGGCACCGAACTACGACGCCACCTTGTACCCACGCTACATGGCCAAGCGCGGCTTGCTGATGGAAGGCGAATTCCGCTACCTGACCAAGTCCAGCGAAGGGCAAGTTGGTGGGGCGTGGTTGAATGACCAGGATGACGATCGCAAGAAGCAGACTGACTATAAAGACCAGCGCTGGATGGTTAACTGGCAGCACAAGGGCGGCCTCGATTCGCGCCTGCTGGCTGAAGTCGACTACACCGATATCAGCGATCCTTTCTACTTCCAAGACCTCGAAACCGATCAGCTTGGCGTAAAAAGTCCCGACGCCCTAAACCAGCAAGGCAAGCTGACTTATCGAGGAGACAACTACACCGCCGGGCTCAACGTCCAGGCGTACGAGCTTGCGACCATTTCCCAGATCACGCCGTATGATCGTCTGCCACAGCTCACCTTCTACGGCATGCTGCCCTACCATCCCGGTGGCCTGAACTTCGCTTACGAGTCCGAAGCCGTGCGCTTCGAACGGGATCTGAAGAATGATCTTGTGCGCGACAAGCAAGGCAATCTGGATACGAGCGTAGGAACCATCCCGGGCCAGCGGCTTGATCAGAACGTCAGCGGGCTGGCACGCTCCAATGGTACTCGCTTCAACCTGAGCCCTAGTATCAGCCTGCCACTCACCGCGAGCTACGGTTTCGTGACTCCGTCGGTTAAGTACGTATACACCAAGTACGATTTGGACCTGGACCAGCGTGGCAAAACCACACTGCTTGCTGATGAGACATTCAACAGCTCTCAGGACCGTAACGTACCGATATTCAGTGTGGATAGCGGCCTGCTCTTCGACCGTCAAACTCAGTGGTTTGGCAAAAACTACAACCAGACGCTCGAACCGCGCCTGTACTACTTGTATGTACCGTATAAAGATCAGACCGATATCCCGATCTTCGATACCAGTGAGTCGCTGTTCAATTACTCCTCGCTGTTCCGGGATAACCGCTTCAGTGGCACAGACCGAATTGGTGACGAGAACAAATTGTCGCTGGGCGTGACCAACCGCTGGATCGAGGAAAACGGCTTCGAACGCCAACGCTTCAGCATCGGTCAGGCTCTGTACTTCAAGGATCGCAAAGTACAGTTGCCAGGAATCGATTACCGCACCAGGGCAGACGCCCAGTCGGATGTATCGCCGTATGCATTGGAGTACGAGTACCGCTTCAATCGCGACTGGCGCTTCAACTCCGACTTCAACTGGGATCCGGACAGCCGCAGCACCCGCTCGGGCAGCGCGATGTTCCACTACCAGCCTGAAGACAACGTGAACAAGGTCGTAAACCTTGGCTACCGCTATCGCAACGATACCGTCAGCTACAACAGTGCTACCGGCCGCTGGCAGGTAGGCGGTGGTGACTACGGAAATGTAGGCGACGCGAACTACGTCAAGGACTACTACAAGATCCAGCAACATGACTTCTCCGTCATGTGGCCGATCGTTCCACAGTGGACCGCCATTGCTCGCTGGCAGCACGATTACAACCGCAACCGCACGCTGGAAGCCTTCGGTGGTTTCGAATACGACAACTGCTGCTGGAAACTGCGTCTGATCAACCGCTACTGGGTTGATTACGATGACTTCAGCCAGGCTACTCCGCAAAACGAAAAAGGCGACCACGGCGTCTTCCTGCAGATCGTGCTGAAAGGCCTCGGTGGTGTAGTGGGCAACAAGGTTGAGTCGTTCCTCGATCAAGGCATTCAAGGTTACCGTACACGTGAAGACCAAGCTTATTGATTGTCTGCGCCCGCTAGTGCTGGGCGCCGTGATGTTGAGCAGCACCGCGCACGCCGCGGTGCAGACCCTGGACAAGATCGTCGTCATCGTCGACAACGACGTGGTCATGCAGAGCCAACTGGACCAGCGCGTCCACGAAGTCCAGCAGACCATCGCCAAGCGGGGCGGCGCGGTGCCGCCTACCAGCGTGCTCGACCAGCAGGTACTGGAACGTCTGATCGTCGAAAACCTGCAACTGCAGATCGGCGAACGCTCCGGTATCCGCATCACCGATGAAGAACTCAACCAGGCCATCGGCACCATTGCACAGCGCAACAACATGAGCCTGGAGCAGTTCCGCGCTGCCCTGGCCCATGACGGCCTGTCCTTTGATGACGCCCGCGAGCAGGTCCGTCGCGAGATGATCATCAGCCGCGTACGCCAGCGCCGGGTTGCCGAGCGCATCCAGGTGTCCGAGCAGGAAGTGAAGAACTTCCTCGCCTCGGATCTGGGCAAGGTGCAGCTGTCGGAAGAATACCGTCTGGCCAACATCCTGATCCCGACCCCGGAAAGCGCCAGTTCCAACGCGATCCAGGCCGCTGCCCGTCAAGCCGGCGAGATCTATCAGCAGCTCAAGCAAGGCGCCGACTTTGCCCAACTGGCAATCGCCCGCTCGGCCAGCGAAACCGCGCTGGAAGGCGGCGAGATGGGCTGGCGCAAAGCGGCCCAGTTGCCACCGCCATTCGACAAGATGCTCGGTTCCATGGCAGTTGGTGACGTCACTGAGCCGATCCGTACACCAGGTGGCTTCATCATCCTCAAACTGCAGGAAAAGCGCGGCGGCCAAACCCAGCTGCGTGATGAAGTCCATGTACGCCACATCCTGATCAAGCCAAGCGAAATCCGCAGCGAAGCCGAGACCAAGGTCCTGGCCCAGCGCCTGTACGATCGCATCCAGGCGGGTGAAGACTTTGCCGAACTGGCGAAGAGCTTCTCGGAAGACCCGGGCTCGGCGCTCAACGGCGGCGACCTCAACTGGATCGACCCGAACGCCCTGGTACCCGAGTTCCGCGAAGTCATGGCCCACGCCCAGCAAGGCGTAGTGTCCAAGCCGTTCCAGACCCAATATGGCTGGCACGTACTGGAAGTCCTTGGCCGTCGCGCCACTGACAGCACTGCCCAGGCCCGCGAGCAACAGGCCATGACCGTACTGCGCAACCGCAAGTACGACGAAGAGCTGCAAAGCTGGCTGCGTCAGATCCGCGACGAAGCCTACGTCGAGATCAAGCTTCCTGGCGCCGAACAGGCAGCCCAGTGAAACCTCAGCGCTTCGCCATCACACCCGGCGAGCCGGCCGGCATAGGTCCTGACCTTTGCCTGCTGCTCGCCTCGCAAGCCCAGCCTTATCCCCTGATTGCCATCACCAGTCGTGACCTGCTCGCCGAGCGGGCCACGCAACTGGGTGTGGCTGTCGAATTGCTGCCCGTCAGCCCCGCCGCCTTCCCCGATCAGCCCGCCAAAGCCGGCAGCCTGTACGTTTGGGATACGCCACTGGCGTACAAGGCAGTTGCGGGTACGCTGGACAAGGCCAACGCCGCCTTCGTCCTGGAAACCCTGACCCGCGCCGGACAGGGCTGCCTGGACGGGCACTTCGCCGGCATGATCACCGCCCCGGTACACAAGGGCGTGATCAACGAGAGCGGCATCGCTTTCTCCGGACACACCGAATTCCTCGCCGAACTGACCAACACCGCCCAGGTCGTCATGATGCTCGCCACCCGCGGCCTGCGCGTCGCCCTGGTGACAACCCATCTGCCCCTGCGCGACGTGGCCGACGCCATCACTGTCGAACGCCTTGAGCGGGTCACGCGGATCCTGCATGCCGACCTGCAACAGAAGTTCGGTATCGCCGCTCCGCGCATCCTGGTCTGCGGACTCAACCCGCATGCCGGCGAAGGTGGCCATCTGGGTCGCGAGGAAATCGACATCATCGAGCCCACGCTGGAACGCCTGCGTGGCGAAGGCATGGACCTGCGCGGTCCGCTGCCCGCCGACACACTGTTTACCCCCAAATATCTGGAGCACTGCGATGCAGTGCTGGCGATGTACCACGACCAAGGCCTGCCCGTGCTCAAGTTCAAGGGCTTTGGCGCCGCACTGAATGTCACCCTTGGCCTGCCGATCATCCGTACTTCGGTGGATCACGGTACCGCTCTGGACCTTGCCGGCACCGGCAAGATCGACACAGGCAGCCTGCAGGTCGCACTGGAAACCGCCTACCAGATGGCCGAGACCCGACTATGACTGAGCAATACCAACACCGGGCGCGCAAGCGCTTCGGTCAGAACTTCCTGCACGACGCTGGCGTGATCGATCGCATTCTGCGCGCCATCAATGCCAAGGCCGGCGAACACATCCTGGAGATCGGCCCTGGCCAAGGCGCCCTGACCGAAGGCGTGCTGAGCAGCGGCGCGCAACTGGACGTGGTGGAGCTGGACAAGGACCTGGTGCCGATCCTCAACCAGCAATTTGCCGACCGCAGCAACTTCCGCCTGCACCAGGGCGACGCGCTGAAGTTCGATTTCACCACCCTCGGCGCCGAACCACGCGCCCTGCGGGTGGTCGGTAACCTGCCGTACAACATCTCCACCCCACTGATCTTCCACCTGCTGAACAACGCCGGCCTGATCCGCGACATGCACTTCATGCTGCAGAAAGAAGTGGTCGAGCGCCTGGCCGCAGGCCCTGGCGGCGGTGACTGGGGACGCCTGTCGATCATGGTGCAGTACCACTGCCGGGTCGAGCACCTGTTCAACGTCGGCCCGGGCGCATTCAATCCGCCACCGAAGGTCGACTCCGCGATCGTGCGTCTGGTGCCTCACGAAACCCTGCCTCACCCGGCCAAGGACCACCGTCTGCTGGAGCGCGTCGTTCGCGAAGCCTTCAACCAGCGCCGCAAGACCTTGCGCAACACCTTGAAGGCCCTGCTCAGCAGCGATGCCATCGAAGCCGCCGGTGTCGACGGCAGCCTGCGTCCCGAGCAGCTCGACCTCGCCGCGTTTGTCCGTCTGGCGGACAAGCTGGCCGAGCCAGCGCCGGCCAAGTAATACAAGCCCGGCCAGCTTCCGTCTGAAGCTGGCCGGCGCACCGGCCAATGGCCTAGACTGACTCCTTCGCAACATCCGCTTGTATTGAAGGCCCCTCGCATGTCCGAACCGCGCTATCAGGTCGACGTCAGCGTCGTCACCCGCTTCCTCCCGGAACAGTCCAACCCCGAGAACGAGCAGTTTGCGTTCGCCTATACCATCACGGTGAGCAACAACGGCGCCCTGGCGGCCAAGCTGATCTCCCGTCACTGGGTCATCACCCATGGCAGCGGCAAGGTGGAAGAGATTCGCGGAGACGGCGTGGTGGGGCAGCAGCCACTGATTGCACCGGGCCAGAGCCACACCTACAGCAGCGGTGCGGTGCTGTCCGCCAAGGTCGGCACCATGCAGGGCAGCTACCAGATGTTCGCCGAAGACGGCGTGCGCTTCGAAGCGGTGATCGCGCCGTTCCGCCTCGCCGTTCCCGGGGCCCTGCACTGATGGCGACGTATGCCGTCGGCGATCTGCAGGGTTGCCTGGAGCCGCTCAAGTGCCTGCTCGAACGGGTCAACTTCAACCCCGCCGTCGATCGCCTGTGGCTGGTGGGCGATCTGGTCAACCGCGGCCCGCAGTCTCTGGAAACCTTGCGCTTCCTCTATGGCATGCGCGACTCGCTGGTCTGCGTACTGGGTAACCACGACCTGCACCTGCTGGCGGCGTGGCACAACATTGAGCGACTGAAAAAGAGCGATACCCTGCGCGAAGTGCTCGATGCACCGGACGCACCGGAGCTGATGGACTGGCTGCGCCAGCAGAAGCTGCTGCATTTCGACGAAGCCCGTGGCACGGTGATGGTTCACGCCGGCATTCCACCGCAATGGACCCTGGCAAAGGCCCTGGCCCTTGCCGCCGAGGTCGAAGAGGTATTGCGCGACGACAACCGCCTCAAGCCTTACCTGGACGGCATGTACGGTAACGAACCGGCCAAGTGGAACAAGGACCTGACCGGCGTCAGCCGCCTGCGCGTCATCACCAACTACTTCACCCGCATGCGCTTCTGCACCGCAGACGGCAAGCTCGACCTCAAGGGCAAGGAAGGCGCCGACACCGCCCTGCCCGGCTACAAGCCCTGGTTCGCCCACAAGGACCGCCGCTCGCGGCACGTGAAGATCATCTTCGGCCACTGGGCGGCCCTCGAAGGCCGCTGCAATGCGCCTGGGGTCTTCGCCCTGGACACCGGCTGCGTGTGGGGCGGCGCCATGACCCTGATGAATGTCGACAGCGGCGAAATCCAGCGCTGCGACTGCAAGCCCAAAGGCCCCTCGGCCCCACCTGCCACGCCCCACACAAACGGCTAGAATGGCCCGTCACTGTTGAAGGAAACCGCCCCATGAGCGAATTCAAACGCATCCCTCCCGAGCAGGCCCAGGCACTGCGTGAACAAGGTGCGGTCGTGGTCGACATTCGCGACCCCCAAAGCTACGCCACTGGCCACATCGCAGGCTCCCATCACCTGGACAACCAGTCGGTTGCCGACTTCATCCGCAACGCCGACCTGGACGCCCCCACCGTGGTGGTCTGCTACCACGGCAACTCGAGCCAGAACGCAGCGGCGTACCTGGCTGGCCAGGGCTTCTCGGAGGTCTACAGCCTTGATGGCGGTTTCGAGTTGTGGCGCGGCACCTACCCGGCGGAAACCAGCCAAGGGACCTCCGAATAATTTTTTAAATTCCCCGCAGCCCGCGTCCCGTGCGGGCTCGCGCCTGACCAGACGAACGGTCATGGCGAACTTATCGTCCTTCCGTCCTTGACCTCCCGGATTCCGAACTATCCTTAAGCCCAGGCCATCCAAAAAGGGGAGAGCCGGTACACCGGCGTGCGGGTCATCGGTAGCGATTTCAAGGTGTTCTGGGGGGTATACAGCAATCGTCCATCCCGATTGCATGCCAGCATCAGCTGACTGATCCGGCGTCGGCTCCACGTATCGAGCGAGGTGACGTCATGAGTATTTTTAGCCACTTCCAACAACGCTTCGAGTCCACCCGTCAGGAAGAGCTCTCGCTGCAGGAGTATCTAGAGCTCTGCAAGAACGACCGCAGCGCATACGCCTCGGCGGCTGAGCGCCTGCTCATGGCCATCGGGGAGCCGGAACTGGTCGACACCTCGAACAACTCCAGGTTGTCGCGAATCTTCTCCAACAAGGTCATCCGGCGTTATCCGGCCTTCGAGGATTTCCATGGCATGGAGGAATGCATCGATCAGATCGTTTCCTACTTCCGCCATGCCGCACAGGGTCTGGAAGAGAAGAAACAGATCCTTTATCTGCTCGGCCCGGTAGGTGGCGGTAAATCGTCCCTGGCGGAAAAACTCAAGCAGCTGATCGAGAAGGTGCCCTTCTACGCCATCAAGGGCTCGCCGGTTTTCGAGTCACCACTGGGGCTGTTCAATGCCACCGAGGATGGCGCGATTCTGGAAGAAGACTTCGGCATCCCGCGTCGCTACCTGAGCACCATCATGTCCCCTTGGGCGACCAAGCGCCTGGCCGAATTCGGCGGCGACATCAGCCAGTTCAAGGTGGTCAAGCTCTACCCTTCGATCCTCAACCAGATCGCCGTGGCCAAGACCGAGCCGGGCGACGAGAACAACCAGGACATCTCGGCCCTTGTGGGCAAGGTGGATATCCGCAAGCTCGAGGAATTCCCGCAGAACGACGCCGATGCCTACAGCTACTCGGGCGCGCTGTGCCGGGCCAACCAGGGCCTGATGGAATTCGTCGAGATGTTCAAGGCGCCGATCAAGGTTCTGCACCCGTTGCTGACCGCGACCCAGGAAGGCAACTACAACAGCACCGAAGGCCTGGGCGCGATCCCCTACTCCGGGATCCTGCTGGCCCACTCCAACGAATCGGAATGGCACAGCTTCCGCAACAACAAGAACAACGAGGCGTTCATCGACCGGATCTACATCGTCAAGGTGCCGTATTGCCTGCGCGTCAGTGACGAAATCAAGATCTACGACAAGCTCCTGTTCAACAGCTCCCTGGCCAAGGCTCATTGCGCACCTGACACCCTGAAAATGCTCGCCCAGTTCACCGTGCTCTCGCGCCTCAAAGAGCCGGAAAACTCGAACATCTACTCGAAAATGCGCGTGTATGACGGTGAAAACCTCAAGGACACCGATCCAAAAGCCAAGTCGATCCAGGAGTACCGCGACAGCGCTGGCGTAGACGAGGGCATGAACGGCCTGTCGACCCGCTTCGCCTTCAAGATCCTGTCGAAGGTGTTTAACTTCGACCCTCATGAAGTGGCGGCCAACCCGGTTCACCTGCTGTATGTGCTGGAACAACAGATCGAGCAGGAGCAATTCCCGGCCGAAGTGCGCGAACGCTACCTGCGCTTCCTGAAGGAATACCTGGCACCGCGCTACATCGAGTTCATCGGCAAGGAAATCCAGACCGCTTACCTGGAGTCCTACAGCGAATACGGCCAGAACATCTTCGACCGCTATGTGCTGTACGCGGACTTCTGGATTCAGGATCAGGAATACCGCGATCCGGAAACCGGCGAAATCCTCAACCGCATCGCCCTCAACGAAGAACTGGAGAAAATCGAGAAGCCGGCCGGCATCAGCAATCCGAAGGATTTCCGCAACGAGATCGTCAACTTCGTACTGCGCGCCCGGGCCAACAACAACGGCAAGAACCCGACCTGGCTCAGCTACGAAAAACTGCGGGTGGTCATCGAGAAGAAAATGTTCTCCAACACCGAGGACCTCCTGCCCGTCATCAGCTTCAACGCCAAGGCCAGCAAAGAGGATCAACAGAAACACAACGACTTCGTTACGCGGATGGTGGAGCGCGGCTACACGGACAAACAGGTTCGCCTGCTCTCGGAATGGTACCTGCGGGTCAGAAAATCCCAGTAAAAGCTGCAAGCAGTAGGCCACAAGCCACGAGCTGGTCGCGGGTGCCCAAGGCACACCGCGCAGCTCATGGTGGCGGCGGATGCTTTTACTTGCAGCGCGTAGCTTGACGCTTGCGGCTGCATTACCGGAGGGGCCCATGAGCTATGTAATCGACCGACGCCTGAACGGCAAGAACAAAAGCACGGTCAACCGCCAGCGCTTTCTGCGGCGTTACCGTGACCACATCAAGAAAGCCGTCGAGGAAGCCGTAAGCCGCCGCTCCATTACCGATATGGAACACGGCGAGCAGATCAGCATTCCCGGACGCGATATCGACGAACCCGTGCTTCACCACGGACGTGGTGGCAAACAGACCGTGGTTCATCCTGGCAACAAGGAATTCACCGCTGGCGAGCACATTCCGCGCCCACAAGGCGGCGGGGGCGGCGGCGGCCGTGGCAAAGCGGGCAATTCCGGCGAAGGCATGGATGAGTTCGTCTTCCAGATCACCCAGGAAGAGTTCCTCGAATTCATGTTCGAAGACCTGGAACTGCCCAACCTGGTCAAACGCCACCTGACTGGCACCGACACCTTCAAGACAGTACGCGCCGGCATCAGCAACGAAGGCAACCCGTCGCGCATCAATATCATCCGCACCCTGCGTTCGGCCCATGCCCGGCGCATCGCCTTGTCCGGCAGCAGCCGCGCACGCCTGCGTGAGGTACGGGAAGAGCTGGAACGGCTGAAACGCGAAGAACCCGACAATTTCGGCGACATTCAGGAAATCGAGGCGGAAATCGAGCGCCTGAGCGCCCGTATCCACCGCATCCCCTTCCTCGACACGTTCGACCTCAAGTACAACCTGCTGGTCAAACACCCGAACCCAAGCTCCAAGGCCGTGATGTTCTGCCTCATGGACGTTTCCGGCTCCATGACCCAGGCCACCAAGGACATCGCCAAGCGCTTCTTCATCCTGCTGTACCTGTTCCTGAAGCGGAATTACGACCGCATCGAAGTGGTATTCATCCGCCATCACACCAGCGCCCGCGAAGTGGACGAAGAAGAGTTTTTCTATTCACGCGAAACCGGCGGCACCATCGTCTCCAGCGCGCTGAAATTGATGCAGGAAATCATGGCCGAACGCTATTCGGCCAGCGAGTGGAACATCTACGCCGCCCAGGCTTCGGACGGTGACAACTGGAACGACGATTCGCCCATCTGCCGGGAGATCCTCAGCAAGCAGATCATGCCGTTCGTGCAGTACTACACTTACGTCGAAATCACGCCCCGCGAACATCAGGCCCTCTGGTACGAATACGAACGTATCGGCGAAGCCTTTGCTGACACGTTCGCCCAGCAACAGTTGGTGTCGGCCGGCGATATCTATCCGGTCTTCCGTGAACTCTTCCAGCGCAGGTTAGTGACATGACCGCCAGAGAGCAGAAACGCCATCCCATTTCCACCGGGTCCGAGTGGACGTTCGAGCTCATCCAGGCTTATGACCGCGAGATCAGCCGCCTGGCAGAGCGCTACGCCCTGGACACTTATCCCAACCAGATCGAAGTGATCACCGCCGAGCAGATGATGGACGCCTACGCCTCGGTGGGCATGCCGCTGGGCTATCACCACTGGTCCTACGGCAAGCACTTCCTGAGCACGGAAAAATCCTATAGCCGCGGTCAAATGGGCCTGGCCTACGAGATCGTGATCAACTCCGACCCCTGCATCGCCTACCTGATGGAGGAAAACACCATCTGCATGCAGGCCCTGGTGGTGGCTCACGCCTGCTACGGGCACAACAGCTTCTTCAAGGGCAACTACCTGTTCCGCACCTGGACCGACGCCAGCTCGATCATCGATTACCTGGTGTTCGCCAAGCAGTACATCACCCAGTGCGAGGAGCGCCACGGCATCGACGCCGTGGAAGACCTGCTGGACTCCTGCCACGCCCTGATGAACTACGGCGTCGACCGCTACAAACGGCCCTACCCGATTTCCGCCGAAGAAGAGCGACGTCGGCAGAAAGACCGTGAAGAACACCTGCAGAAGCAGATCAACGACCTGTGGCGCACCATCCCGAAAGGAGCTGACAAGTCCAGCGACAAGGACGCCGGCCGCTTCCCTGCCGAGCCCCAGGAAAACATTCTCTACTTCATCGAGAAACATGCGCCGCTACTGGAGCCCTGGCAGCGCGAGATCGTGCGCATCGTGCGCAAGATCGCCCAGTATTTCTATCCACAGCGCCAGACCCAGGTCATGAACGAAGGCTGGGCAACCTTCTGGCACTACACGCTGATGAACGACCTGTACGACGAAGGCCTGGTCACCGACGGCTTCATGATGGAATTCCTCCAGTCCCACACCAGCGTGGTGTTCCAGCCCGGCTTCGACAGCCCCTACTACAGCGGCATCAACCCCTATGCGCTGGGGTTCGCCATGTACACCGACATTCGCCGCATCTGCGAGCACCCTACCGAAGAGGACCGCCGCTGGTTCCCCGACATCGCCGGCAGCGACTGGCTGTCCGCCATCAAGTTCGCCATGAGCAGCTTCAAGGACGAGAGCTTCATCCTGCAGTACCTCTCGCCCAAGGTCATTCGTGATCTGAAACTGTTCAGCATCATGGATGACGATCAGCGCGACGACCTGCTGGTCCCGGCGATCCATGACGAAAGCGGTTACCGCGTCATTCGCGAAACCCTGGCGGCCCAGTACAACCTCGGCAACCGCGAACCCAACGTGCAGATCTGGAGCATCGACCGCCGCGGCGATCGCTCGCTCACCCTGCGCCACCAACAACACGACCGCAAACCACTGGGCGACTCCACCGAGGAAGTCCTCAAACACCTGCACCGTCTCTGGGGCTTCGATATTCACCTCGAAACCCTGCAGGGCGAGCAGATCATGAAAACCCATCCCGTTCCGCCACGGGGGGAGCACTCAGACGGTGACCACGGTCGCCTCGATCTCGCCGTCGTCCACCTGTAACCCAGGCAGCCTCCGTGATGTCACACAGGTTATCCTGTGGGGCATCTACGGAGGTTTTTCATGCAGATTTACAAAGTCGGCGGCGCCGTGCGCGACCGCCTGCTCGGCAGGCCGGTCACCGACAACGACTGGGTGGTGGTTGGCGCCACGGTCGAACAGATGCAGGCCCAGGGCTTTCGCCCGGTGGGCAGCGATTTCCCGGTGTTCCTGCACCCCAAGAGCGGCGAGGAATATGCCCTCGCCCGCACAGAGCGCAAGAGTGGCGTTGGCTACGGCGGCTTTACGTTCCATGCCAGCCCGGAGATCACCCTTGAGCAGGACCTGATCCGCCGCGACCTCACCATCAACGCCATGGCCGAAGACGGCGACGGTAATCTGACCGACCCCTACAACGGCAAGAAAGACCTCGAAGACCGTATTCTCCGCCATGTTTCCCCCGCGTTCGCCGAAGATCCTCTGCGGGTTCTGCGCGTCGCCCGCTTTGCTGCGCGCTTTGCCGGACTCGGTTTCAGCGTGGCGCCCGAAACCCTGGAACTGATGCGCCAGTTGAGCGAGTCAGGTGAATTGCAGGCCCTCACCGCAGAACGCAGTTGGAAAGAAATTTCCCGCGCAATGATGGAAGACGCCCCCCAGGTATTCATTCAGGTCCTGCGCGACTGCGGCGCACTCAAGCAACTGATGCCCGAGCTGGACGCCCTGTTTGGCGTGCCCCAGCCCGCTGCTCATCACCCGGAAATCGATACTGGCGCCCATACGCTTGCAGTGCTGGAGCAGGCCGCGCGGCATGAGCATCCGCTGACCGTGCGCTGGGCCTGCCTGCTCCACGACCTGGGCAAAGGCACCACGCCGGAAGCCGAATGGCCCCGACATATCGCCCATGAACATCGCGGCCTGAAATTGATCGAAGCGGTCAACCAACGCTTCAAGGCACCGCGCGACTGCCAGGAACTGGCGCTGCTGGTAGGCGAGTTCCACACCCACGGCCATCGCGCCCTGGAACTGAAGCCCTCGACCTTGCTGGAGCTGCTGCAACGGTTCGACGTGTATCGACGCCCGCAGCGGTTCGAAGAATTTATTGCCGCTTGCGAAATGGATGCGCGGGGTCGGCTGGGGCTGGAGGATCGTGCTTATCCACAGGCGGAATATCTGCGCGGCGCGGCTGCGGCGGCGAGAGAAGTGGCCGTGCAGCCGTTGGTGCAGCAGGGCTACACCGGGCAGGCACTGGGCGAAGCACTGAAGAAAGCGCGTCTGAATGCGCTGAAAGCCTACAAGGAAAACGCCGCGAACTGAGTTCGCGGCGCTCGATCAGAGCCCTTGCGGGGTCAACTGCCGGTCGCTCCAGAGGAACGGCACGGGGGCGAGGACCTGGTCGATCTGCGCCTCGCTCCACAACTGCGCCATGGTCTTGCCAGCGCCCGGGTGCAGCAAAGCCGGTGCTATCAGCGATAGCGGCCACAGAACGAAAGCGTTTTTCAGAATTTCCGCACGGGGCAGGATCAGGCCGTCGAAGTTGCCGTGAAGGTCGCCGTACATCAGCACATCGATGTCCAGTGGCAGCCCTTTGCGCTCCGGCGCATAGCGGCCGTTGTCGGCCTCGATGAACTTGAGCCGGCGATCCAGCTCGATCAGCGGCAGATCGGTCAGGCCGGTCACCACCAGATTGAAAAACGGCCCGCTCTTGATGCCCACCGCCTGACTTTCGAAGACGGCGGAACACTCCATTTGCTGGAGAAAACCGGCCAGTGCGTCGAGGCCGGCAGTGAGGTGCCGTTCGCGCTCGACATTACTGCCGAGGCCCAGGTAGACCCGTATCAGAGGCATCCGCGCTCGATCTCCACACCAACTCCCGAAGCCGCAGGCACCGCGCCGGGCTTGGTCAGCTTCAAGTGCAGCCATGGAATGTTGAACTCGGCCATCAGCACCTGGGCCAGACGCTCGGCGAAGGTTTCCACCAACTGGAACTGCGTCTGTTCGGCGAATGCCTGGATTCGCGTCGAGACGCTGGCATAGTCCAGGGCGAGGGTGAGGTCGTCTCCCGCTGCCGCCGGGCGATTATCCCAGGCGAACCGCAGGTCCAGCCGCAGGCACTGGCGAATGCCGCGTTCCCAGTCGTAGGCACCGATCACGGTGTCGACTTCCAGCCCCTCGATGAACACTCTGTCCAAGCACTTCTCTCCACAGCACGACAAGGGCGCCTTGCGCCGTTAGAATCAGGGCGTCCTCGCCCGGAATAGTTAGCATGTTTTGGTTACTGGCGTTATTCGCCTACCTGCTCGGCTCTCTGTCCTTCGCCATCGTCCTCAGCCGCCTGAGCGGCAGCCCGGACCCGCGCATGAGCGGTTCAGGCAATGCCGGCGCCACCAACATGTTGCGCTTGGCGGGGCGGAAACTGGCGATCCTGACCCTGCTTGGCGACCTGTGCAAGGGGCTGTTGCCCGTACTGCTCGCCCATTCGGCTGGCCTGGACCAACAAGAACAGGCCTGGATCGGCGTCAGCGCGGTCATCGGCCACCTGTTCCCGGTGTACTTCCGCTTCCGCGGCGGCAAGGGTGTCGCCACCGCCGCCGGCATGCTACTCGGCCTCTACCCGCCGGCCGCCCTGCTGGCCATCAGCAGTTGGCTGCTGACCTTCTACCTGACCCGCACCAGCTCGCTGGCCGCCCTGATCGCAACGCCCCTCACCCTGCCACTGCTGGCCTGGCGCGAGCCTGAAGCGTTGTTGCCAATGAGCCTGTTGACCTTGCTCATCGTCTGGCGTCATCGCGGCAATCTACGCGACCTGTTCGCCGGACGCGAACGGCATTTCTGAACGCGGCGAATGAACAGGATTCACCTTCAGATCGCCTGCAGCTGCTCCATCGGCCAGCGTGCCTGCACGCTGATCGCCAGGCTTTCCTTCTGGCCGGCCGCCAGGCGCTGGCATCCCGCATAGGCAATCATCGCGCCGTTATCGGTGCAGAACTGCGGCCGGGCGTAATACACATTGCCCTTGAGTCCCGCAGTCATATCCTCGAGGGACGCGCGCAACGCCTTGTTGGCGCTTACGCCGCCAGCGATCACCAGGCGCTTCAGGCCGGTCTGCTGCAATGCGCGTCGGCACTTGATGGTCAGAGTCTCCACCACCGCCTTCTCGAAGGCCAGGGAGATGTCGCAACGGGTTTGCTCGCCGTCGTCCCCAGCGCTCTTGCACTGCTGCCAGGTATTGAGGGCGAAGGTTTTCAGGCCACTGAAGCTGAAATCCAGGCCCGGACGATCGGTCATCGGCCGCGGGAATACGAAGCGGCCGGGCACGCCCTGAGTTGCCAGGCGCGCAATTTCAGGACCGCCGGGATAATTCAGGCCGATCAGCTTGGCAGTCTTGTCGAAGGCCTCGCCTGCGGCGTCGTCCAGCGACTCGCCGAGCAGTTCGTAACGGCCAATGCCGTCGACCCGCACCAGTTGCGTATGGCCGCCCGACACCAGCAAGGCGACGAACGGGAATTCCGGAGGATGCTCTTCCAGCATCGGCGCCAGCAGGTGACCTTCCATATGGTGGACGCCCAACGCCGGAATATCCCAGGCAAACGCCAGGGCCTGGGCGCAAGAGGCGCCCACCAGCAGCGCACCGACCAGGCCGGGGCCGGCCGTGTAGGCGATCGCGTCGATCTCGGTAGGCGCGCAATCGGCTTCGGCCAGAACCTGGCGGATCAGCGGCAGCATGCGCTTGACGTGATCGCGCGAAGCGAGCTCTGGCACCACGCCGCCGTAGACGCGGTGCAGGTCGATCTGGCTGAATAACGCGTCGGCCAGCAGGCCTCGCTCGCTGTCGTAGAGCGCGACGCCGGTTTCATCGCAGGATGTTTCCAATCCCAGTACTAGCATGGGTGTTTGCCTTGTCGAGGCTGAATTCGAAGGCGGGCATGATAGTCCCCGCTCCCGGTGCCGACCAGCGGTTTTCGATCAGAGGCTTTGCATTCCGCCCAGCTAAGAGTTACCATCCGCAACCCTTAAAACCGACGTTACTCCAGTGCACATTTCTGCCACGAGTTCGTTGACCCCGGTAATGAATGAAGGTAGCTCTGGATGCCAGCCGTCAAAGTTAAAGAGAATGAACCCTTCGACGTAGCTCTGCGTCGTTTCAAGCGCTCCTGCGAAAAAGCCGGTGTACTGGCTGAAGTTCGTAGCCGCGAATTTTACGAGAAGCCAACTTCTGAGCGTAAGCGCAAAGCAGCAGCCGCTGTTAAGCGTCACGCCAAGAAAGTTCAGCGCGAACAGCGCCGCGCCGTTCGTCTGTACTAATACAGACATTCGTCGCAAGCTTCTGCCTTGCCCGGCCTACAGCCGGGCTGCCGGCAGATGTTCTGCTGTTTACTCCGGCAGCGACCCAGGTCGTGATGCCAGAGACGCCCAGACTGTTTATCAGCGCGGGCAAGCCTGCTTAAATCGTCAGAACTGGCCTCAACGCCAGCCGTGCACGTCACCACTGACGAGCCCTTACGGGCTGCAGACGAGCACACCCTTCTTTCCGTTTTTGCGTCATGCCATTCGACACCTGCTTCGAATGCACCGTCGTTCCCGCTGCATTAGCGATAGACTTTGTTATCGCCTGACGACGAGAGAGCCATGGCCGGGTTGATTCCCCAAAGCTTCATTGACGACCTTCTGAACCGCACCGACATCGTCGATGTGGTGAGTTCTCGCGTCCAGCTGAAAAAAGCCGGCAAGAACCTCACCGCCTGCTGCCCGTTCCACAAGGAAAAGACCCCGTCCTTCAGCGTCAGCCCCGACAAGCAGTTCTATTACTGCTTCGGCTGTGGCGCTGGCGGTAACGCCCTCGGCTTCATCATGGACCACGACAACCTGGACTTTCCCCAGGCTGTCGAAGAACTGGCCAAGGCCGCGGGGATGGAAATCCCCCGCGAAGAAAGCGGTCGCGGACACAAGCCGCGCCAGCCGACCGATTCGCCGCTCTACCCGCTGCTCACTGCTTCCGCCGAGTTTTATCGCCAGGCCCTGAAAAGCCACCCGACCCGCAAGGCGGCGGTGGACTACCTCAAGGGTCGCGGCCTGTCCGGGGAAATCGCCCGCGACTTCGGCCTCGGTTTCGCCCCGCCCGGCTGGGACAACCTGTTCAAGCACCTGGGCAGCGACACCTTGCAACAAAAGGCCATGATCGACGCCGGCCTGCTCATCGAGAACGCCGAATCCGGCAAGCGCTACGACCGCTTCCGCGACCGGGTCATGTTCCCGATCCGCGACAGTCGCGGCAGAGTGATCGCCTTCGGTGGCCGGGTACTCGGCGACGACAAGCCGAAATACCTCAACTCCCCGGAAACCCCGGTCTTTCACAAGGGCCAGGAGCTGTACGGGCTGTACGAGGCACGCAAATTCAACCGCAACCTCGACGAGATCATCGTCGTCGAGGGCTACATGGACGTCATCGCCCTCGCCCAGCAAGGCCTGCGCAATGCCGTCGCAACCTTGGGTACGGCGACCAGTGAGGAACACCTCAAACGCCTGTTCCGCGTGGTGCCCAGCGTATTGTTCTGCTTCGACGGCGACCAAGCCGGCCGCAACGCTGCCTGGCGTGCACTGGAAGCCGCGCTGTCGAGCCTGCAGGATGGCCGCAAGGCGCGCTTCCTGTTCCTGCCCGAAGGTGAAGACCCAGACACCCTGGTACGCGCCGAAGGCACCGATGCCTTCCGTGCCCGCATCAACCAGCATGCCCAGCCGCTGGCCGACTACTTCTTCCAGCAACTGACCGAGGAAGCCGACCCGCGCTCGCTCGAAGGCAAGGCCCACATGGCCACCCTCGCCGCACCGCTGATCGACAAAGTGCCGGGCGCCAACCTGCGCGCCCTGATGCGCAATCGTCTGAAGGAAATCACCGGGCTGGACAACCAGCAGGTCGAGCGACTGGCCCAGAGCGCGCCGCGCGAAGCGCCGCCGGCCTACGACCCGGGCATCGACTACGATGCGATTCCGGACTACAGCCAGGACTACAGCGACTTCCACCAGCCGGAGCACTTCCAGCCCCAGCAGCAATGGACGCCCAACCAGGGCGGACAGCAGCAGAAGAAGAAATGGGACGGCCAGGGCAAGAAGGGCAAACCGTGGGACCGCAATGGCAAACGCCAGGAATTCCACCCGGCATGGGTCCCGACCTCGGTCGAACCACCGACCATCATCGCCCTGCGGACCTTGCTGCATCACCCGGAGCTGGCGAGAAAAGTCGAGGAAACCAGTCATTTCGCCGCCGAAGAGCATCTTCACGCGCAACTGCTGGTAGCACTGGTCGAAGCGCTGCAAAAAAAACCTGAGCTACGCTCATTACAGTTGATCGCACGCTGGCACGGCACTGAACAAGGCCGTCTGCTGCGGGCGCTGGCGGAAAAGGAATGGCTGATCGATGCCGACAACCTTGAACAACAGTTTTTCGACACTATAACTAGCTTGTCCGCTCGCCAACGCGAGCGCAGCCTGGAACATCTGCTCAGAAAAGCACGTCAAAGCGAATTGAGCGCAGAGGAAAAAAATCAGCTGCGCGACCTACTGAGTCGCAATGTTCCCGCACAAACCCCGACCTCAACTGGCGCGTGAGGTCCATGCTCGGGTATAATCCTCGGCTTGTTTTTTGCCCGCCAAGACCTTCAGTGGATAGGGTGTTATGTCCGGAAAAGCGCAACAGCAGTCTCGCATCAAAGAGTTGATCACCCGCGGTCGTGAGCAGGGCTACCTGACTTACGCGGAGGTCAACGACCACCTGCCGGAGGATATTTCAGATCCGGAACAGGTGGAAGACATCATCCGCATGATCAACGACATGGGGATCAACGTATTCGAGAGTGCTCCGGATGCGGATGCCCTTTTGTTGGCCGAAGCCGACACCGACGAAGCCGCGGCCGAAGAAGCCGCAGCAGCGTTGGCGGCTGTGGAAACCGACATTGGTCGCACCACCGACCCAGTGCGCATGTACATGCGCGAAATGGGTACCGTCGAGCTTCTGACCCGTGAAGGCGAAATCGAAATCGCCAAGCGGATCGAGGAAGGCATCCGTGAAGTAATGAGCGCTATCGCTCACTTCCCAGGTACCGTCGAATACATCCTCGGCGAATATGATCGCGTTACCGTCGAAGGCGGTCGGCTGTCCGACGTCCTGAGCGGCTACATCGACCCGGACGACGGTATTGCACCGCCGGCCGAAGTGCCTCCGCCTGTCGATCCGAAAGCCCCGGCCAAGGCCGAAGGTGACGAAGACGAAGACGAAGAGAAAGAAGGTGCCGAGGAAGAGGAAGAGACCGAAAGCGGTCCCGATCCTGAAATCGCGCGCCAACGTTTCGGTGCCGTCGCCGAACAACTGGAAGCTACCACCAAGATCCTGAAGAAGCATGGTCGCGGCAGCAAGCAAGGCGTTGCCGAGCTGCTGGCACTGGCCGAGCTGTTCATGCCGATCAAGCTGGTTCCGAAGCAGTTCGAAGTACTGGTCGAGCGTGTTCGCGGTGCACTTGAGCGTCTGCGTGCCCAGGAACGCGCAATCATGCAACTGTGCGTCCGTGACGCCCGCATGCCACGCGCCGACTTCCTGCGTCTGTTCCCGAGCAACGAAGTCGACATGACCTGGAGCGGCGACCTCGCCAAGCGCAGCACCAAATGGGCTGAAGCCCTGGGTCGCCTGGACGCGGACATCGTGCGTTGCCAGCAGAAGCTGGTCGACCTCGAAGCCGAAACCGGTCTGACCATCGCCGAGATCAAGGACGTCAACCGTCGCATGTCGATCGGTGAAGCCAAGGCTCGTCGTGCCAAGAAAGAAATGGTCGAGGCCAACCTGCGTCTGGTTATCTCGATCGCCAAGAAGTACACCAACCGCGGCCTGCAGTTCCTCGACCTGATCCAGGAAGGCAACATCGGCCTGATGAAGGCGGTGGACAAGTTCGAATACCGTCGCGGTTACAAGTTCTCGACTTATGCCACCTGGTGGATTCGTCAGGCGATCACCCGTTCGATCGCCGACCAGGCCCGCACCATCCGTATTCCGGTGCACATGATCGAGACGATCAACAAGCTCAACCGCATTTCCCGGCAGATGCTGCAGGAAATGGGTCGTGAACCGACCCCGGAAGAGCTGGGCGAACGCATGGAAATGCCTGAAGACAAGATCCGCAAGGTACTGAAGATCGCCAAAGAGCCGATCTCCATGGAAACCCCGATCGGCGACGACGAAGATTCGCATCTGGGTGACTTCATCGAAGACTCGACCATGCAGTCGCCAATCGATGTCGCCACTGTCGAAAGCCTCAAGGAAGCAACCCGTGACGTGCTCTCGGGCCTGACCGCACGCGAGGCCAAAGTGCTGCGCATGCGTTTCGGTATCGACATGAACACCGATCACACCCTCGAAGAGGTCGGCAAACAGTTCGACGTGACCCGTGAACGGATCCGTCAGATTGAAGCCAAGGCGCTGCGCAAGCTGCGTCACCCGACGCGAAGCGAGCACCTGCGCTCCTTCCTCGACGAGTAATGACAAACCCCGGCACCCGCCGGGGTTTTTCTTTTCCGCTCGGAAAATCCTACTGTCGGCAGCGGCCCTGTGGACGGAATGCCCGTCTACACTCGACTCTATCCATTAGATCGATGAGGCCGCTATGCCGAGAATGCCGGCCCTTCTGTTATCGCTCCTGCTGGCCTGGAGCGCGACGGCCGGCGCCTTGACCCTGACTGAAGAAGAGCAGGCCTGGCTCAGTGCGCACCCCAAACTGCGCCTGGGCGCCGATGCTTCTTGGCCACCGTTTGAATACCGGGACCAGGAAGGCCGCTACCAGGGATTGGCCGCCGACTATATCTCTGTGATTCAGGACCGCCTGAATGTCACTTTCGAGCCGGCGGAGCCCACCACCTGGACCGCTTTACTCGAACGCGCGCGACAGAACCAACTCGACCTGTTGCCGAGTGTCATGTCCACCCCGGAGCGCCAGGCCTACCTGTCCTTCACCCGCCCTTACCTCGACTTCCCCATGGTTATCCTGTCCCATGAAGGCGGCCCCCAATCCAAGGACCTGAAGGACCTCTACGGCCGGAAAATCGCCGTGGTGGAAAACTCTGCTCCGCATGAACTGCTGCGCACCCACCACCCCGACCTCAACCTGGTGGCGATGCCGAACGTCAGCTCCACCCTGCAAGCCCTGGCCACAGATGAAGTGGACGCCGTAGTCGGCGACCTTGCCTCCAGCGTCTGGAGCCTGCGCGAACTCAAGCTCGAAGGCCTCTATGTCAGTGGTGAAACGCCTTACCGCTATCAACTGGCAATGGGCGCTCCGAAGGACCAGAAAGTGCTGGTCGGCATCCTCGACAAAGCCATCGCCGACATGACGCCCGAGGAAATCAACAGCATCCAGCAGCGCTGGGTCGGCAACGTCCTGGATCAGCGCACCGTCTGGCCCGACTTGCTGCTCTACGGCCTGCCCGGCGTACTGTTCATGGTGGCGATACTGGCGGGCGTCATGCGCGTCAACCGCCGCCTCAGTTCCGAGATTTCCAGGCGCATCGCGCTGGAACAAGAACTGCGCAGCAGCGAATACCACTACCGCGGCCTGGTCGAGAGCCTGTCGGCCATTGCCTGGGAAGCCGACGCCAATGACTTCACCTACAACTACGTGTCTCCCCACGCCGAAGACCTCCTTGGCTACCCGCTCAGCCGCTGGCTGGAGCCTGGTTTCTGGCGCTCCATCCTGCACCCCGAGGACGCGCTGTGGGCGCAGGCTTACTGCGACGCGGAAACCGCGGCCGGCCGCGATCACAGCCTCGATTACCGGGTAATCCGTTCCGATGGCCGAACCCTGTGGATCCGCGACATCGTCAGCCTGATCGAACACGGTCATAGACCGGTAATGCGCGGCCTGATGATCGACATCAGCGAGGCCAAATACACCGAGCAAGCGCTGCGCCTGTCAGAGCAGAAGTTCGCTTCGGTCTTCCATCAGTGCCCCGACATCCTGGTCATCGCCCGGCTCAGCGACGGCTGCCTGCTGGAGGTCAACGAAACATTCGTGGAACAGATCGGCCTGAGCCCTTCCCAGGTTGTTGGCCGAACCGCCACCGAATTGAACATCTGGGGCGTCGAAGGCATTGGCGCCGGCTTGCTGGAACGCCTGCAGCGGGGCAGCGTGCGCAATCTGGAGATGAGTTTCCGGCGCAGTAACGGCCAGTTGTTCACCGGCCTGATTTCGGCAGAATCCTTCGACCTGGAAAGCACCCCGGCGCTGGTGGTGGCGGTGCGTGATATCAACCAGCTCAAGGAAACCCAACAGCAACTGCAGATTTCCGAAGAGAAGTTCGCCAAGGCCTTCCACGCCTCTCCCGACGGCATGCTGCTGTCGCGTCAGAGCGATGGGCTGCTATTGGAGGTCAATGAAGGCTTTTGCCGCCTGACCGGCTTCGACAGCCATTCGTCCCTCGACCACACCGCCATCGACCTGGGCATCTGGGTCAACCTGAACGAACGCCGGCAAATGCTGGAGATACTGAAAAAGGATGGCTTCGTCCGCGATTTCACCTGCAACCTGAGGCGCAGCGACGGGCAGATCCGTCTGTGCGAACTGTCGGCCAGGCCGCTGCCCATCGGCGGCATCGACTGCATGCTGACTATCGCCCGCGACATCACCGACCGCCAGCAGATGCAGGAAAAACTGCAACTGGCGGCGACCGTCTTTGAAAACACCGCCGAAGGCGTGCTCATCACTGACACCGAGCAACACATCAGTGCGGTCAACCGGGCGTTCAGCGAAATCACCGGCTACAGCGAAGCCGAAGTGCTCGGCCAGACCCCGCGCCTGCTCGCCTCTGGCCAGCACGACAGCGCCTTCTACGCCGCCATGTGGCATCAACTGAGCGCAGAAGGCCATTGGCAAGGCGAGATCCTCAACCGGCGCAAGAATGGCGAGCTTTACCCCAGCTGGCTGACCATCAGCGCCGTGCGCAACCCGGAACTGGGCACCACGCATTTCGTCGCGGTGTTCGCCGATATCTCCAGCCTCAAGCACGCCCAGGCCAAGCTCGACTACCAGGCCCACCACGACCCGCTCACCGGCCTGCCCAACCGCACGCTGTTCGAAAACCGCCTGCAAGCGGCGCTGCACTGCACACAAGCATCGAGCCGCCAGGGCGCGGTGTTGTTCCTCGATCTGGACCGTTTCAAGCACATCAACGACAGCCTCGGCCACCCGGTCGGCGACTTGCTGCTCAAGGCCATCGCCCATCGACTGAAGGAACAGGTGCGCGACATCGACACCGTGGCCCGCCTCGGCGGCGATGAATTCATCATCCTGCTGCCCGGCCTGCACCAGGCCAGCGATGCCGAGCACATCGCACAGAAAGTGCTGACCTGCTTCAACGCGCCGTTCCAGGCCGGCGACCACGAGTTCTTCTCCAGCGCCAGCATCGGCATCAGCCTGTACCCGCAGGACGGCGCCGATGTGGCCTCGCTGATCCGCAACGCCGACGCGGCGATGTACCGCTCCAAGGCCAAGGGGCGCAACCGGGTCGAGTCCTACACCCGCGACCTCACCGCCCAGGCCAGCGAGCGCATCGCCCTGGAGCATGAACTGCGCCGGGCCATCGAGCGCAACGAGCTGAGCCTGTACTTCCAGCCCAAACTGAGCCTGAAGAACCACGCACTCGTCGGCGCCGAAGCCTTGATCCGCTGGACCAACCCGACCTTCGGCGACGTCCCGCCCGAGCACTTCATCCCGTTGGCCGAGGAGAACGGCATGATCCTGCCGCTCGGCGACTGGGTGCTGGAGCGCGCCTGCCAGCAGATGCATGAATGGAAAAGTCACTACCAGGCTTTCGGCCCGCTGTCGGTCAACCTGGCCGGCGCGCAATTGCGCCAGCCGGGGCTGGTGCGGCGCATCGAGCAACTGCTCAAGACCTACCAGCTCAAGGCCGGCGACCTGCAACTGGAGATCACCGAGAACTTCATCATGAGCCAGGCCGAGGAAGGCCTGGCGATCCTTCACCAGCTCAAGCATTTGGGCGTGCAACTGGCGATCGACGACTTCGGCACCGGCTATTCGTCCCTCAGCTACCTAAAGCGCCTGCCGCTGGACATCCTCAAGATCGACCAGTCGTTTATCCGCGGCCTGCCCGACGACCCCAACGACGCCGCCATCGCCCGCGCCATCATTGCCCTGGGCCGCAGCATGCAATTGACCATCATTGCCGAGGGCGTCGAGACCCAGGCACAGCAGGAATTCCTCGCCGCCGAAGGCTGCGAACAGATCCAGGGCTACATCGTCAGCCTGCCGCTGCCGCCGCACGCCTTTGCCGAGTCGTTTTTACGCATAGTACTTTCGGATCTTTCGGATGGCACTGCCTGGAATCCCTCGATATAATCCGCGACCTCTGGGGCCTATAGCTCAGTCGGTTAGAGCAGAGGACTCATAATCCTTTGGTCCACGGTTCGAGTCCGTGTGGGCCCACCAGATACCAAAAGCCGCGCACTGCGCGGCTTTTTCATTTCTCCCGGGCGGGCATCAGCCCAGGCCGAGCGCATAAGCGCCGGGCGTCTCGCCATAGTGGCGCTGAAACAGCGCAATGAACGCCGACACCGAGTCATACCCCAAGTCATTCGCCACCGCCGTAACGCTCGTGCCTTGCGCCAGCATCGGCAGCGCCGCCAGCAAGCGCAGGCGTTGGCGCCAGGCCTGGAACGACAGTTGCGTCTGCGCCTGGAACAAGCGCACCAGGGTGCGCCGCGACGCGCCGACCTGTTGCGCCCATTCCTCGATACCACGGTTATCGCCCGGCTCAGCCTGCAAGGCGTCGGTGATACGGCGCAGGCGCGGGTCGCTGGGCAGCGGCAGGCTGAAAGGCGCCTCGGGCAATTCGCGCACTTCATCCACCAGCACCTGCAACAACCGCGCTTGCGGGCCCTGCTCGGGATAGTCGTTGGCGAAGTGGCTGGCCTTTTCGATCAGCTCGCGCACCAGTGGCGTGACCTGCACCACTGCGCAATCCCGTGCATAGCCCTTGAGGATGCCGTCACCCAAATAGAGGCTGCGAAAAGCCAGCGCCCGCTCGCTGTAGACGGTGTGGTGCACGCCGGGCGGAATCCACACGGCACACTGCGGCGGCAGCAGGTAGCTGTGGCGCTCGGTCAGTACTTGCATGATCCCCGCGCTGGCGTAGGTGAACTGCACCCAGTCATGGCTGTGCATGTCCACCCGATAGCCCGCCGGGATATCGAACATGCGCCCGTGCACCGACCGGGTCAGTTGCTCCGGCACTGGCGGTACCGGGGCGGGTTGTCCCGTGTGCGGCATTGTTAGTCCCCTTTGCTCAAGTGAGCCAGAAGAGCCGATGGTAGCCTGCGCCGCGTCTCGTTGAACAACGCCAGGAGCACACGTCATGAGCACACAGATCCGCGCAAGCCGCCTGACCATTCCCGCCATCCGCCAGCGCAAGGGCGCCGGCAGCCTGGTGGCGCTGACGGCGTACAGCCTGCCGATGGCGCGCTGGGTGGATGCCCACGCCGACATCATCATCGTTGGCGACTCGGTGGGCATGGTGCTGTACGGCATGCCCAGCACCCTGGGCGTGACCCTCGACATGATGATCGCCCACGGCCAGGCGGTGATGCGCGGCGCCGAGCGCGCCTGTGTGGTGGTGGACATGCCGTTCGGCAGCTACCAGGCCTCGCCGGAGCAGGCGTTTCTCAATGCCGCGAAGCTGTTGCGCGACACCGGTGCCCAGGGCATCAAGCTGGAAGGCGGCGAGGAGATGGCCGACACGGTGGCGTTCCTCAGTCAGCGTGGGATTCCGGTGATGGCCCATGTCGGACTGATGCCGCAGCAGGTCAACAGCCAGGGCGGTTTCAAGGCTCAGGGCCGGGATCAGGAAAGCGCGGCAAAGGTGCGTCGCGATGCGCTGGCGATGCAGGCGGCCGGTGCGTTTTCGGTGGTGTTGGAAGGCATCGCCGAGCCTCTGGCGCGGGCCTTGAGCGAGGAGCTGGAGATTCCCACCATCGGCATCGGTGCCTCACCGGCCTGCGACGGGCAGGTGCTGGTGACGGAAGACCTGCTGGGGCTGTTCGGCGAATACCAGCCGCGCTTCGTCAAACGCTACGCCGAGCTGCAGGGGCCGATCGACCGGGCGCTGGGCGAGTATGCGCGGGAAGTGCGCGCGGGGGTTTTCCCCGCATTGGAGCACTGCTTCAAGGCGGCGGGTTGAGTCGCCCGGCGCCGTCTGTACACTGGGCCGACCTTCACCGTTGTACCCGGGAATCCCATGTCCGACAGCCGCACCGCCCTCGATGAAATCGACCGCCAGCTTATCGCCGCCTTGCAGATCAACGCCCGCGAAAGCGTCGCCACCCTCGCCCGCCAACTGGGCATCGCCCGCACCACGGTGACCTCGCGGCTGGCGCGGCTGGAAAAGACCAAGGTGATCAGCGGCTACGGTGTGCGTCTTGGTCAGCGGGTGATCGATGGCGGGTTGCAGGCCTACGTGGGCATCACCGTACAACCGCGCTCCGGGCGAGAGGTGGTGCGGCGGTTGAGCGCCATGGGGCAGGTGCAGCAGCTTTGCGCGGTGAGTGGCGAGTTTGATTACGTGGCGTGGCTGCGCAGTGAGTCGCCGGAACAGCTCGATCAGTTGCTGGACCAGATCGGCAGCCTGGAAGGGGTGGAGAAGACCACCACGTCGATCATTCTGAGTAGCAAGGTGGACCGGGGGCAGCCGGTTTAGCTGGCGGCGCCCTGATCTGTAGGAGCGAGCTCGCGCGAAAACCAGCGCAACTGTCATTCTGCAAACACAACCCGTCATATCGACCAAAAACACCACAAAACGACAACACTCTGCATCTTAATTACGAACACTCCACTCCCTAAAATTGACCCCAGGCATTTCCTATACTCAGGCTCCGCACCCCGCGCAGCCCCTGGCAAGGTCAATCATGAACAAGAACAACCGCCACCCCGCCGACGGCAAGAAGCCCGTCACCATCTTCGGTCCCGACTTCCCTTTCGCCTTCGATGACTGGATCGAACACCCGGCCGGTCTGGGCAGCATTCCCGCCGAACGTCATGGTGAAGAAGTGGCGATCGTCGGTGCCGGTATCGCCGGGCTGGTGGCGGCCTACGAATTGATGAAGCTGGGCCTCAAGCCGGTGGTCTACGAGGCCTCGAAGATGGGCGGGCGCCTGCGTTCGCAAGCCTTCGCCGGGACCGAGGGCATCGTCGCCGAGCTGGGCGGCATGCGTTTTCCGGTGTCGTCCACGGCCTTCTATCACTACGTCGACAAACTCGGCCTCGAAACCAAGCCCTTCCCCAACCCGCTGACGCCCGCCTCCGGCAGCACGGTGATCGACCTCGAAGGCCAGACCCACTACGCGGAAAAGATCAGCGACCTGCCGGCCCTGTTCCAGGAAGTCGCCGACGCCTGGGCCGACGCCCTGGAAGACGGCTCGCGCTTCGGTGATATCCAGCAGGCGATCCGCGACCGCGATGTACCGCGTCTGAAAGAACTGTGGAACACGCTGGTTCCGCTGTGGGATGACCGCACGTTCTACGACTTCGTCGCCACCTCGAAAGCCTTCGCCAAGCTGAGCTTCCTGCACCGCGAAGTGTTCGGTCAGGTCGGTTTCGGCACCGGCGGCTGGGACTCGGACTTCCCCAACTCGATGCTGGAAATCTTCCGCGTGGTGATGACCAACTGCGACGACCACCAGCATCTGATTGTCGGCGGTGTCGAGCAGGTGCCGCTGGGTATCTGGAAGCACGTGCCCGAGCGCTGCGCCCATTGGCCGGCCGGCACCAGCCTGGCGTCGCTGCACCGGGGTGCGCCGCGGCCGGGGGTCAAGCGCATCGCCCGCAATGCCGACGGCAGCGTGGCGGTCACCGATAACTGGGGCGACACGCGCAACTACGCGGCCGTGCTGACCACCTGCCAGAGCTGGCTGCTGACCACTCAAATCGAGTGCGAGGAATCGCTGTTCTCGCAGAAGATGTGGATGGCCTTGGACCGCACCCGCTACATGCAGTCGTCGAAGACCTTCGTGATGGTCGACCGCCCCTTCTGGAAGGACAAGGACCCGGAAACCGGCCGCGACCTGATGAGCATGACCCTCACCGATCGCCTGACCCGCGGCACCTACCTGTTCGACAACGGCGACGACAAGCCGGGGGTGATCTGCCTGTCCTATTCGTGGATGAGCGACGCGCTGAAGATGCTGCCGCACCCGGTGGAAAAGCGGGTCAAGCTGGCGCTGGATGCGCTGAAGAAGATCTACCCGAAGGTGGATATCGCCGGGCATATCATCGGCGATCCGATCACCGTGTCGTGGGAAGCCGACCCGTATTTCCTCGGTGCCTTCAAGGGCGCGCTGCCGGGTCATTACCGCTACAACCAGCGCATGTACGCGCACTTCATGCAGCAGGACATGCCCGCCGAACAGCGCGGCATTTTCATCGCCGGTGACGATGTATCCTGGACCCCGGCCTGGGTCGAGGGCGCGGTGCAGACCTCGCTCAACGCAGTTTGGGGCATCATGAATCACTTCGGCGGTCGCACCCACGCCGACAACCCGGGCCCGGGCGATGTGTTCAACGAAATCGGCCCGATCGCCCTCGCCGACTGACAGGAGATTCAACATGCGTATCGCCCTCTACCAGGGCTCGCCGCAGCCACTGGACGTTGCCGGCAACCTTGAGCGTCTGCAGCAGCAGGCGCAGGTTGCCGCCTCCCGCGGGGCCGAGTTGCTGGTGTGTCCGGAGATGTTCCTTACCGGCTACAACATCGGCAGCGAAGCCGTCGCCCGCCTGGCCGAAGCCGAAGACGGC
The DNA here is from genome assembly GCF_903166565.1 of Pseudomonas sp. Marseille-P9899. NCBI lineage: Bacteria > Pseudomonadati > Pseudomonadota > Gammaproteobacteria > Pseudomonadales > Pseudomonadaceae > Pseudomonas > Pseudomonas sp. Marseille-P9899. The sequence continues at coordinate 100,352 of NZ_CAESCG010000007.1, read as the reverse complement.
GCCTCGGCGATGCGCGTGGTGGAAATCGCCCAGGCCAACCGTATCGCCATCGTCTATGGCTACCCGGAGCTGGGCGACGACGGACGGATCTTCAACAGCGTGCAGTTGATCGACGCCCACGGCAGCAGCCTCGGCAACTACCGCAAGACCCACCTGTTCGGTGGCCTCGACCGGGCGATGTTCAGCCCCGGCGACAACCACTTCCCGGTGGTGGAACTCAACGGCTGGAAGGTCGGCATGCTGATCTGCTACGACATCGAGTTCCCGGAGAACGCCCGCCGCCTGGCCATGGCCGGCGCCGAGCTGATCCTGGTGCCGACGGCGAACATGGAACCCTACGATTTCATCTGCCAGGTGACCGTGCGCTCCCGTGCCCACGAAAACCAGTGCTACCTGGTCTACGCCAACTACAGCGGCGCCGAGGGCGAGATCCACTACTGCGGCCAAAGCAGCATCGTCGGCCCCGACGGCAGCGTCCTCGCCATGGCCGGGCGCGATACCGCGCTGCTGTCGGCCGACCTGGAACTGCGTCGGGTCCACGAAGGCCGCGCCCACACGCCCTACCTGCAAGACCTGCGCAGCGAGCTGCACCGCGAGCCGCGCAGCGACTGATTTATCCGCTAGCATGATGGCTCGCGCGTTTCGGAGCCGTCATGTCCAGCACCCTCCAGCACCTCATCCTGAGCAACGGCCTGCGGGTCGCCCTGCGCCATGCGCCGCACCTCAAGCGCTGCGCGGCAGCCGTGCGGGTGCATGCCGGCAGCCATGACGCGCCCACCGAATACCCCGGTCTGGCGCATTTTCTTGAGCACCTGTTCTTTCTCGGCACTGCGCGCTTTCCGGTGGAAGACGGGCTGATGCGCTTCGTCCAGCGCCAAGGCGGGCAGCTCAACGCGAGCACCCGCGAGCGCACCACCGAGTTCTTTTTCGAGGTGCCGCCAGCGGCATTCCCCAATGCGCTGGAGCGGTTGTGCGAGATGCTCGCGAATCCGCTACTGACGCTGGAACGCCAGCGCGCCGAGCGCGAGGTGATCCATGCCGAGTGGGTTGCCTGGTCGGGCAATACCGAGGCGCAACGCCAATACGCGCTGTTGCGCAGCGTGTCGGCGAAGCATCCACTGAGCGGTTTTCATGCGGGCAATCGTGACAGCCTGCCAATCGATGAGCCGGCGTTTCAGCAGGCGCTGGCCGCTTTTCATCAGCGCTTTTATCAGGCCGGGCAAATGACCCTCAGCCTGAGCGGGCCGGAATCACTGGATGAGCTGGAACGGGCCGCGCGCGAATTCGGCAAGCTGTTCGCGACGGGAACGCGGATCGAGCAAACCGCGCCACCGGCCTTGCTCGACGGACCGCTGTGTGTGCCGCCAATCGACGGCCAGCTGGACCTGCTGTTCGCCCATGAGCATCTGCCGGACGGTGCCGACGAGGCCATCGACTACCTCACCACCTGGATCACGGACACGCGCCCGGGCGGGCTACCGGCCGAGTTGCGGCGGCGCGGCTGGCTGGAAGATTTCAGCTTCACCGCGTTGTACCGGTTCGGTGGTCAGGCACTGCTGCATGCACGATTGAAATTGAGCCCGAGCGCCGAGACGGTCGAGGCCGAAGCGTTATTGCACGACTGGCTGGCCTTCTTTCGCGAGGTGGATCACAGCGCCTTGTTGCTGGAATATCAGCGCCTGCAAGCGTGCCGCGATGCCGGCGCCAGCGCGCTGGAACTGGCACGTCGTGAGCGGCCGTTCACGGCGCTGGATCAGCAGGGGCAAGCGGCGCTGCGGGTGTTGTTGGCGGATGCCGGAGTGTCCCGTCATCCATGGCAATTACCCGAACCGGAACCGCTGCTCGCTGCCACGCTTGCCGAGGCTGGAGCCTCGCCCGTACCCGCCGGATTGACCGTCAGCCTTGCCCTGCCCGCCGTTCGCCAGTACGCCGCGCTGTACCTGCGCCTGCAATTCGAAGATCACGCCGAGCACCTTCGCGATGTGCTTAAGCCACTTATCGAACGCGCCAGCCGCGCCGCAGTTGAACTGCAATGGACCCGCACGGCCAACACCTGGCAACTGCGCTGTGCCGGTGCGCCCGCGCCAGTGCTGGCGGTCATTGAACAAGCGCTGTTGCAACTGGACGAGGCCAGCCCCGCCGAGCCGAGTGCGGAGCCGCCGCTGATCCCGATCCGCGCGCTGATGCGGGAACTGCCGCACCACGTGCTCGCTCCCGCCGCGCCGGGTTGGACCGCGCTGTCCACCGGCTTTGACGAGGCGGCGCAGAATGCTCTCAACCTGTTGCTGGCCAACCTCCCCGGCAACCCGATGACACTGCCGCCGCCTACACCGCCAGCCCGCCAATGGCATCACTACGCCGAGGCCAGCGGCGAAGCGGCCCTGCTGCTGTTCTGTCCCACCCCTGACGAAACCAGGGGGCGGCTGCTCGCGCAACTGATTCAGGGCCCGTTCTACCAGCGCCTGCGCAGTGAACTGCAACTGGGTTACGCGGTGTTCAGCGCCTTCCGGCAGATCCAGGGACACAGCGGACTGATGTTCGGCGTGCAATCGCCGAACGCCAGTCACGAGGAAATCCTCAGCCATATCCGCGCATTCCTGGCCCGGCCCACACCCCAGCTTGGCAGCGCCCGCGAAGCCCTCGCCGCGCAGCTTACTGAGCCAGCCATGGCCAATGCCGACGTCGCCGAATGGGCGTGGCAAACCCACCTGGCCGGCAACGACGGCTTCACTCTGGAGCCTCTGGCCGCGACCATCCTCACGCGCCAACAGGCGGATATCGACAGCGCCTGGGAACGCTTGCGCAGCGAAAACGACTGGTTGCTGCTGGCCAACGGGCCGGCGCCGGAGAGCGGCTGGCGTTGACTGTTACGGTTTTTGCAAAAGCTTTTCTGTAAAAATATTTAACCGTTCAGTTAATTTGTTTCGGTAAGATTGCGCAACCCCGAGACTTTGAACGCCTGCCCGAGAGGGTGGACTAAATGAGTAGCGGTGCCCTATCAGACCTATCCCGAAGGAGTAATCCCATGTGGACCAAACCTGCTTACACTGACCTGCGTATTGGCTTTGAAGTGACCATGTATTTCGCCAATCGCTGAGTCGATTCGCGGAACGACGCCTCGGTCGCCAATGAGGTTGGAGCACATCACGATGTAGGAGCGAGCTTGCTCGCGATGAGCCTCCACCCCCAATCGCCCGAGGCGTTTTCATTTTCAGACGGGGCAGGAGTAGGCCATGTACGTCCAGATTCTAGGTTCCGCCGCCGGCGGTGGTTTCCCGCAGTGGAACTGCAACTGCCCCAACTGCAAGGGCTACCGCGACGGCACGCTGCGGGCCAAGTCACGGACGCAATCGTCCATCGCCCTGTCCGACGACGGCGTGCACTGGATCCTCTGCAACGCCTCGCCGGATATCCGCGCCCAACTCCAGTCCTTCGCCCCGATGCAGCCGGCCCGCGCCGTGCGCGATAGCGGCATCGACGCGATCATCCTGCTCGACAGCCAGATCGACCACACCACCGGCCTGCTCAGCCTGCGCGAAGGCTGCCCGCATCAGGTCTGGTGCACCGAGATGGTCCATCAGGACCTCACCACCGGCTTCCCGCTGTTCAACATGCTCGAACACTGGAACGGCGGCCTGGCCTGGAACCGCATCGAACTGGACGGCAGCTTCACCATCGACGCCTGCCCCAACCTGCGTTTCAGCCCTTTCCCGCTGCGCAGCGCCGCACCGCCCTACTCGCCGCACCGCTTCGACCCGCACCCCGGCGACAACCTCGGCTTGATGGTCGAAGACCTGAGTACCGGCGGCAAACTGTTCTACGCGCCGGGCCTCGGCAAGGTCGACGACAGCCTGCTGCAACGCATGCAGGACGCCGACTGCCTGCTGGTGGACGGCACGCTGTGGAACGATGACGAAATGCAGCGCCGCGGGGTCGGCACCCGCACCGGCAGCGAAATGGGCCACCTGCCGCAGAACGGCCCCGGCGGCATGCTCCAGGTGCTGGAAGGCTTCCCCGCGCAGCGCAAGGTGCTTATCCACATCAACAACACCAACCCGATTCTCGATGAGGACTCGGCCGAGCGCGCCGAGCTGGACCGCCGTGGCGTGGAAGTCGCCTTCGACGGTATGAGCATCGAACTCTGAGGAGCCGCCAGGTAATGAGCGACGCGAAACCGCTGTCCCCCGCCGAATTCGAGCAGGCCCTGCGCGCCAAGGGCGCCTACTACCACATCCACCACCCGTATCATGTGGCGATGTACGAAGGCCGCGCGACCCGCGAGCAGATCCAGGGCTGGGTCGCCAACCGCTTCTACTATCAGGTGAACATTCCCCTGAAGGACGCCGCGATCCTCGCCAACTGCCCGGACCGCGACGTGCGCCGCGAGTGGCTGCAACGCATCCTCGACCACGATGGCGCGCCCGGCGAAGACGGCGGCATCGAAGCCTGGCTGCGCCTGGCCGAGTCGGTGGGGCTGGACCGCGAGCAAGTGCTGTCGCAGGAACTGGTGCTGCCCGGCGTGCGTTTCGCCGTGGACGCCTACGTCAATTTCGCCCGCCGCGCCTGCTGGCAGGAAGCGGCCAGCAGCTCGCTGACCGAACTGTTCGCGCCGCAGATCCACCAATCGCGCCTCGACACCTGGCCGCAGCATTACCCGTGGATCGACCCAACCGGCTACACCTACTTCCGCAATCGCCTGAGCCAGGCGCGGCGTGATGTCGAGCACGGTCTGGCGATCACCCTGCAGTACTACAAGACAGTGGAAGGCCAGCAGCGCATGCTGGAAATCCTCCAGTTCAAGCTGGATATTCTCTGGAGCATGCTCGACGCCATGAGCATGGCCTACGAACTCAACCGCCCGCCCTATCACAGCGTCACCGACGCGCGGGTCTGGCACCGGGGGATCGCCCTATGAGCTTCGACCGACACCTGACTCCGCGCTGGCGTCCCGGCTACCGCTTCCAGTACGAGCCGGCGCAGAAAGCCCACGTGCTGCTGTATCCCGAGGGCATGATCAAGCTCAATGAAAGCGCCGCGCTGATCGGCGAGCTGATCGACGGCGAGCGTGACGTCAACGCGATCATCGCCCTGCTCGACGAGAAATTCCCCGGCGTGCCCGAGCTTCCCGAAGACATCGAGCAATTCATGGAGGTGGCCCGTGCCGAACACTGGATCACCCTTGAGTGAGCTACCCGGCAAGCCCGAGGTCGGCCTGCCGTTGTGGCTGCTGGCCGAGCTGACCTACCGCTGCCCGCTGCAATGCCCGTACTGCTCCAACCCGCTGGACTTCGCCGCCCAGGGCCAGGAACTGACCACCGAACAGTGGTTCAAGGTGATGGCCGAGGCGCGGGAAATGGGTGCGGCGCAACTGGGCTTTTCCGGCGGTGAACCGCTGGTGCGCCAGGACCTCGCCGAGCTGATCGGTGAAGGCCGGCGACTGGGCTATTACACCAACCTGATCACCTCCGGCATAGGTCTGACCGAAGAGAAGATAGCCACCTTCAAGAAGGCCGGGCTCGATCACATTCAGATCAGCTTCCAGGCCAGCGACGAACAGGTGAACAACCTGCTCGCCGGCTCGAAGAAAGCCTTTGCGCAGAAACTGGAAATGGCCCGGGCGGTGAAGGCCCAGGGCTACCCGATGGTGCTGAACTTCGTCACCCACCGGCATAACATCGACCGCATCGACCGCATCATCGAGCTGTGCATCGCCCTCGAAGCCGACTTCGTCGAGCTCGCCACCTGCCAGTTCTACGGCTGGGCGCACCTGAACCGCGTCGGCCTGTTGCCGACCCGCGAGCAACTGGAACGCGCCGAGCGCATCACCAACGAATACCGCGATCGGCTCAAGGCCGAAGGCAACCCGTGCAAGCTGATCTTCGTCACCCCGGACTACTACGAAGAACGCCCCAAAGCCTGCATGAACGGCTGGGGCAGCGTGTTCCTCACCGTCACCCCGGACGGCACGGCCCTGCCCTGCCATGGCGCGCGGCAACTGCCGGTGCAGTTTCCCAACGTGCGCGAGCACAGCATGCAGCACATCTGGTACGACTCCTTCGGTTTCAACCGCTATCGTGGTTATGACTGGATGCCTGAGCCGTGCCGCTCGTGCGATGAGAAAGAACGTGATTTCGGCGGCTGCCGCTGCCAGGCGTTCATGCTTACCGGCGACGCCAGCAAGGCTGATCCGGTGTGTGCCAAATCGGCGGACCACGGCATGATTCTCGCGGCGCGGGAGGAGGCCGAGACCGCCAGCCTGACCATCGACCAGATGACCTTCCGCAATGATCGAAACTCCCGACTCATCGCTCGCGGCTGAGCGCTTCAGCGCCGAACAGGCCGTCGCCGCCGGCACCGACTTCGCCGAACTGAAGGTCGGTGCCCACGGCCTGTTCTGGAACGAATTCCGCCCACTCGACGGCGCCTGCCGGATCTGGCACTGGCGCGACGGCCTGGCCCGCTGCCTGACCCCGGTCGGCTTCAGCGTGCGCAGCCGGGTTTACGAATATGGCGGCGGCTCGTTCTGCCTGAACGACGACGGGCTGGTGTTCGTCAACGAAAGCGACCAACAGCTCTACCGCCAATCCCTCGACGGAGGCCCGCCGCAGGCCCTGACCCAAGGCCAGCGCCGCTATGGTGATCTGCTCTGGGCCGCCGGACGGGTGCTGGCGGTGGAAGAAACCCACGCCCCCGAACACGTGGAACATCGGCTGGTGGCCATTGCCGCCGACGGTGAACGCCACGTGCTGGCCGAAGGCGCGGACTTCTACGCCGCGCCGACCCTGAGCGACGATGGCCAGCGCCTGGCCTGGATCGAATGGAGCCGGCCCGACCAGCCCTGGACCGCGACCCGGCTTTATGTCCGTGACGGCCAGCAGGCACCGCGCTGCATCGCCGGCGACGACACTCCGCAATCACTGCAACAGCCGCGTTTCGACCGCGATGGCCGGCTTTACTGCCTGTCCGACCGCAACGGCTACTGGCAGCCCTGGGGCGAAATCGACGGTCAGTGGCAGCCCCTGCCCGCCGTCAACGCCGACCATGCCGGCGCGCCGTGGCAACTGGGCGCCAGCACCTGGCTGCCGGTTGGCGATGGCTACCTGGCGAGCTGGTTCGAAAGCGGTTTCGCCCGCCTCGGCCTGCGCACGGTGAACGGTGAACTGGACGACTTCAGCGGCGACTACAGCCGCTTCCGCAGCCTCGATCTGGACGCCACGTCGATCTACGCCATCGCCGCCTCATCGGTCAGCCCGCCAGCGGTGATCGCCATCGACCGCCATAGCCATGACGTCCAGGTGCTGGCCGGCGGCGTGCTGTCGTTGCCCGCCGAAGGCATCAGCCGCCCGCGTGGTTTCAGCTACCCGAGCGGCGACGGCGAAGCTCACGGCTTTTTCTACCCGGCCATGAACGGCAGCGGCCCGACGCCGCTGATCGTGTTCATCCATGGCGGGCCGACCTCCGCCTGTTATCCGGTGCTCGACCCGCGCATCCAGTACTGGGCACAGCGCGGCTTCGCCGTGGCCGACCTCAATTACCGCGGCAGCAGTGGCTATGGCCGGGCCTACCGGCAGGCGCTGCACTTGCGTTGGGGCGAGGTGGATGTGCAAGACGCCTGCGCGGCGGTCGCGCATCTGGCGGCTGAAGGCTTGATCGACGCGGCCCAGGCGTTTATCCGTGGTGGCAGCGCGGGCGGCTACACCACCTTGTGCGCCCTCGCCTTCCACGACGTGTTCCGCGCCGGCGCCAGCCTGTATGGGGTCAGCGATCCCGTGGCGCTGGCCCGGGCCACGCACAAGTTCGAAGGGGATTATCTGGACTGGCTGATCGGCGACCCGCAACGGGATGCCGAGCGCTACCACGCCCGCACGCCGCTACTGCACGCGGGGAACATCAAGGTGCCGGTGATTTTCTTCCAGGGCGAACTGGATGCGGTGGTGGTGCCGGAACAGACCCGTTCGATGCTGGCAGCGCTGAAGGCCAATGGGATCGAGGCGGTGGGACATTTCTATCCGACCGAGCGGCATGGGTTCAGGACGGCAGCGAACCTGGCGCATGCGTTGGAGGAAGAGTGGCGGTTTTACTGCAAGGTTTTGGGCGCGGGTTGATGACCTCATCGCTGCGATGCGGCGATGAGGCTCAAAAGCTCAACGCTTGGCGATGATATACACCGCATGCACGATCCCCGGAATGTACCCCAGCAGCGTCAGCAAGATGTTCAGCCAGAACGCCCCGCCGAATCCCACCTGCAGAAACACCCCCAGCGGCGGCAGGAGGATGGCGATGATGATGCGGATGAAGTCCATGAAACATCTCCTCGAATGATGTCCTGTTCTGACCCCGACCTCTGCGCCGTGGTTCCCACAGCATAGCCAGTCGCCATTGCCGCAAAAAAAACGCCCCAGACCAAAAACAACAGGTCTGGGGCGACGCGCAGAAACGCGAGACGGTTCGTTTGATTCGTGACTGAGGCCGGGTCAGGCGTTGGCTTCGCGGCGCCGGCTCAGTTGTGCGGTATGGACACGGGAGAAGGCCCGGGCCAGACGCAGCAGCATTTCGTCGATATTGCCGTGGCTGACGGTCAGCGCCGGCGAGAAGCGCAGCACATTCGGCTGCGGCGCATTCAGCAGCAGGCCTTCCTGCAAAGCCGCCTTGACCACCTCGGCCGCCAGCGGCTCGTTCAGTTCCAGTCCCCACAACAGGCCTTGGCCGCGGACTTCGCCCTGACCGTAACGTCCGGCCAAGCGGCTCAAGCCATCGCGCAGGTGGCGCCCGGCGTCTTGCACCTGGCTCAGGAAACCGCTGTCCAGCACCGTTTCCAGCACCGCCAGGCCCGCCGCGCTCATCAGCGCGTTACCGTGGTGGCTGCCTTCCAGCTCACCGGCCTCGGCGCAGCAAGCGGTGCCGCGGGCCAGCAGCGCGGCGATCGGTACGCCGCCGCCCAAGCCCTTGCCGAGGGTCAGAATGTCGGCGCGCACACCGTAGGTTTCTTCGGCGAGCAACGCACCGCAGCGGCCCACGCCTGTCTGCACTTCATCGAGGATCAGCAAAATGCCCAGCTCGCGGCACAGCCGCTCCACGCCCTTGAGGTAGTGCTGGGTCGCCGGGATCACACCGGCCTCGCCCTGAATCGGCTCCAGCATGATCGCCACGGTGCGCGAGTCCACTGCCGCATGCAGCGCCGGCAGGTCGTTGAACGGGACTTTGCTGAAACCCGGCAGGCCCGGCTCGCAGCGGTTGCACGGCAACGGGTCGGAAGCGGCCAGCGCCCCGAGGCTACGGCCATGGGTCGCCTGGCTGGCGGTGATGATGTGGTAAGCGCCGTTGCGATGAAGCTGACCCCATTTGCGCGCTAGCTTGATCGCCCCTTCACAGGCTTCGGCGCCGCTGTTGAGCAGATAGGCCTGGTCGCTGCCGGTGCTCTGGCACAGCAGATTGACCAGCTTGAGCTGGCCACGGTTGTGAAAGCCCGCGCCGGAATTGATCAGCGCCTGGGCCTGGCCGCTCAGGGCCTGGACCAGTGCCTTGGGGCTGTGACCGAGGCTGTTGACCGCGTTGCCCTGGGTGAAGTCGAGGTAGGCACGGCCTTCGCTGTCCCACAGCCAGGAACCCTGGCCACGGACGAAGACCTGCGCGGCACGTTCGATGGCTGGCATCAGGTGCTCGCGGGACAGCGGGTCGACCGGGTCGGCCAGTGCCGGAGCCGGCGCTGCTTCAGCGGCGCGTGCCGCCTGGCGCCGCAGGTTGAACAGGTTCATGCGCGCAGTCCTTCCAGTGGCAGGCCGAGCAAGCGTGCGCTCCAGTCTTCGACCCTGCCGCTGCGCAGACGCTTGATCGCGATATCGCGCCAGCGTGACGACAGGGCCGGACAATCCACCAGCTTCTTCAAACCCGCATGCTCCAAAGGTTCACGGTAAAAAGTGTGCAGCGCCCAGGCCACGGTGAGGCCGGGATAACTGCGCTGTATCAGTTCAAAAGGCTCGTCGGCGCTGACGAAGCCGGGCTTGAGCACCCGATAGAACCAGCCGCAGCGGCCACTGTCCTGCGCCTGTTGCGGCAGCTCCGATAGTCCCCAGCGGTGACTCAGGCGGTAGCAGGGCGAACGCGGCTGGCTGATTTGCAGCAACGCCCCGCCCCAGCGGAACAGGTCGCCCAGGCACACCTGTTCTTCGGTGACGCCGTGGGTCGAGAGGTTTTCGCCAAACGCCGGTGCCCGCCAGTCGATCTGTGGATAACGTTTCCGCCACCAGGCGTAGTGCTCGGCCGGATAGTGGTGCAGGGCCCGTTCGGGGCCGGTATGGAAACGTGGGTCGCCGTGTTCATCGCTTCCAAGCCCCTGCGGCCATAACCAAAGCCGCCGCGCAACCTCTTCCTTATCGATATCGGTCATCAAACCGTGACCGAGATTCTTTGCCTTGCCTATGTAAACGCCATCCACATATACGGTGTTCATCGCGCCTTCTGGCCCTGTAAACCTTGTGAATACGGGCATAGACTAGGCGTCTCGGGCCGTCGCGGCCATTTCGTTTTTCGAGCTTTTTCGATAAGTAGAAGTTATGGATTTTCGCCAACTGCGTTATTTCGTCGCGGTGTATGAAGAAGGCCATGTCGGCCGCGCCGCCGAGCGCCTGTCGCTGTCGCAGCCCGCGCTGTCGCAACAGATCCGTCAGCTCGAGCACAGCCTCGATGTCAGCCTGTTCGAGCGCGGCAACAAGCGCCTGCTGCCGACCCTGGCCGCGCACACCCTTTACAACCACGCCGTGCCCCTGCTCGACGGCCTGCAGCGGGCCCGCGAAGCACTGCGCAACTTCAAGGGCCAGGCCCTGCGTACCCTGGCCATCGGCGTGCTGCAAACCGTGCGGCCGAGCCTGGTGCCGCAGCTGCTCGACCGGGTGCGCAAGGCCCAGCCGCACCTGGTGGTGCAGATCTACGAACTGTCGGGGATGGAGATCGAGCGGCGTCTGCTCAACGGCACGCTGGACATCGGCATCAGCTACCTGCCGCCGCGCCAGGCGGGGCTGCACGGGCTGCTGCTGTACGAGGACGAGTTACAAGTCGTGATTCCGCACACGCACCCGCTGCGCGAGTTCAAGAAGGTCTCGCTGAAACAGGCCGCCGAACTGCCGATGATCCTCCTCGGTGAGGAATTCCAGGTGCGGCAGATCTGGCAAGGCCAACTGGCCAACCTGGGCCGGCGCCCGCAGGTGCAAGCGGAAATGAACAATATGGGCGGGATACTCGACAGCCTGGCGCACACTTCGCTGGCGACGGTGTTGCCGGGGCGGGCGCAGGAGGGGTCGGAAGATCCGGAACTGCTCTGGAAGCCGTTGAGCGAGCCACGGGTGCCGCTGAAGGTCGGGCTGGTGTTCCGTGATGCTCAGCGTCAGCAGGCGTCGGTGGAGTTGCTGCACACGCTGCTAGAGGAAGAGATCGCCCCACGGCCGATGGGCGTGTCGCCGCTGGATGTACTGGGATAAAAACGCAGGCAAAAGAAAACCCCGCCGAAGCGGGGTTTTGCAGACTGTTTCCCTTTTGACTTCCCTTTCGCCCCACCATCCTGGTGAGAATCCTTCGTTCATCCCTGGTTGTTCATTGCGCGTCCTGCGCGACGTCCATGTGAGAAAGATTAACTGTGGATCCAATATTCCGGAAGACGCCAAAGACCACCACGCCATGTAAGTAAATGCTTACATGGCGCATTTACGTCAGAACTGCTCGGCGTCGAGCAGGTACAGCGAGTCGCTACCCGCTTTGACCGAGGCGCACAGCGACTGAAGACGCGGCAGCAGACGGGCGAAGTAGAAGCGTGCGGTGCCCAGCTTGCTGGCGTAGAAGGTGTCGTCGCCCTGCTTGGCCAGCGCGGTGCGCGCCATCAAGGCCCACATGTAGGCGTAGGCGGTGTAGCCAAAGGCGTGCAGGTATTCCACCGACGCGGCGCCGATCTCGTTGGGGTTGCCCTTGGCGCGATCGAGCACCCAGGCGGTCAGTTCGTCGAGGTCATTCAAGGCGGCGTTGAGCGGCGCGGTGAACTCGGCCAGCTCGCTGCCCGCCGTGGCGGTGAAATGGCGAATCTCGTCGGCGAGCAGCGCGTAGAACGCGCCGCCGCTGCCGACGATCTTACGGCCCACCAGGTCCAGCGCCTGAATGCCGTTGGTGCCTTCGTAGATCTGGGTGATGCGCACATCACGCACCAGTTGCTCCTGGCCCCATTCGCGGATGTAGCCGTGGCCGCCGAACACTTGCTGGCCGTGTACGGCAGTTTCCAGGCCGAGGTCGGTGAGGAAGGCCTTGGCCACCGGAGTCAGCAGCGCAACCAGGTCCTCGGCGCGCTTGCGGGTGCTGGCGTCGACGCTGAACTTGGCTGTGTCCAGTTGCATGGCAACGTAGGTGGAAAACGCCCGGCCGCCTTCGTTCAGGGCCTTCATGGTCAGCAGCATGCGGCGCACGTCCGGGTGGACGATGATCGGGTCGGCAACCTTGTCCTTGGCTTGCGGGCCAGTTGGCGCGCGACTCTGCAAACGGTCACGGGCGTACTCGACGGCGTTCTGGTACGAGCGCTCGGCCGAGGCCAGCCCCTGGATACCAACGCCCAGGCGCTCGTAGTTCATCATGGTGAACATGGCCGCCAGGCCCTTGTTCGGCTCGCCGACCAGATAGCCGACCGCTTCATCGAAGTTCATCACGCAGGTGGCCGAAGCCTGGATGCCCATCTTGTGTTCGATCGAACCGCAGGTGGCCGGGTTACGTGCACCCAGGCTGCCATCGGCATTGACCAGGAATTTCGGCACCAGGAACAGCGAGATGCCCTTCGGCCCCGCCGGTGCGTCCGGCAGCTTGGCCAGCACCAGGTGGATGATGTTCTCGGTAAGGTCGTGTTCGCCGCCGGTGATGAAGATCTTGGTCCCGCTGACCTTGTAGCTGCCGTCAGCCTGCGGCTCGGCGCGGGTGCGGATGATGCCGAGGTCGGTGCCGGCATGCGGCTCGGTCAGGCACATGGACCCGGCCCAGACGCCGGCGTACATGTTCGGCAGGTACTTTTCCTTCAGCTCGTCGCTGGCGTGAGCGTTGATCGACAGGCAGGCGCCGGCGGTCAGCATCGGGTACAGGCCGAAGGACAGGCTGGAGGAGTTGACCATTTCCTCGACCTGGGCCGAGACCACCTTGGGCATGCCCATGCCGCCGTACACCGGGTCACCGCCAACACCGACCCAACCGCCCTCGGCGTAGGTGCGGTAGGCCTCGATGAAACCGGCCGGGGTGCGGACCGCACCGTTGTCCCAGTGGCAGCCTTCTTCGTCGGCGGCGCGGCTCAGTGGCGCGATGCTCTTGCCGGTGACCTTGCCGGCTTCTTCCAGCACCGCCATGGCGGTGTCTTCGTCCACCGTCTCGGCCAGCGCGGGCAGATCGGCCCACAACTTCGAGACTTCGAAGACCTCATTGAGGACGAAGCGCATATCGCGCAGCGGCGCTTTATAGTCAGCCATGGCAACCTCTCAAACCGTGAGTCGTGGGTGATCCCATTGTAGGACCGGTACTAAGAACCAAGGTCCAAAGTCTAACCCAACAACTTTTGCGACACATAGGGTCATCAAGAGACCGAATAGTCAGTTACGGTCACGCCACGCGCATCGCTCCACGCCGATCTTTTTGCCCATGGGCCATCACACAGTTGCGTCCCGCGCCTTTGGCGCTGTAGAGCGCCTGGTCCGCAGCCTTGAGCACTTCGTCCGGGCCACGATGTTCGGGCTGGCGCTCGCAGGCGCCGATACTGACGGTCACCGAAACGCTGGTGGCGCCCGCTGTGCCGCGGCGCTGACGGCCTTGCTGGTCGTCCTGCGGGCGGTTGTCCTGGTTGCGCAACTGGATGGCGTAGTTGGCGATCATCTCGCGCACCGCTTCCAGGTGCGGCATGCATTCCTCTATGGTCTTGCCGGCAAACACCAGGGCGAATTCCTCACCGCCGTAGCGATAGGCACGGCCGCCACCGGTCACCTTGGACAGCTTGCTCGCCACCAGGCGCAGCACCTGGTCACCGACATCATGGCCATGGGTGTCGTTGAATTTCTTGAAGTGGTCGACGTCGGTCATCGCCAGCACATAGTTGCGGCCCAGGCGCTGCATGCGTTCGTTCAGCGCGCGACGACCGGGCAGGCCGGTGAGTTCATCGCGGAAGGCCATCTGGTAAGCCTCGTGGGACACCGCGGCGGCGATCATCAGCATCACCTGGCTGCACATGATGTTCAGGGTGAACGGCAGGATGAACGTCTGCGGCAACATCCAGAAAATGCCGATCAGGCCAATGATCTGCGCCGCGTGCAGGGGCCGCGGCTCGCGCAGGTACTGCACCACCAACACGACGAAGGCGAGGAAAAACACCGGGTAGGACAACTGGATCAGGCTCATCCACTTGCCGTGCAGCGCCGGCCAGCGAATCTCCGCCAACCAGCCCAGCAATGCCTGTGGGTAACTCTGCTCCAGGCCCAGCGCCACGCTGCCCACCGCCAGCAGCACGGCGAAGCGCGCCACCATGTCCTGGAACAGATGGGTGCGTTCCTGCCAGGCGCCGAACAGCGCGAACAGGATCGGCAACAGCAGGCAGACAAGGTGGAACACCACCGCCGCATCCTCGCGGACCCGGCCGTTGTCACGATAGAAATCAGTCTGGGTGTCGAGCAGGTAGTAGGCGATGTACACGGTGATCATCAGGAACAGCTCGCGCTGACGCCGATACACCGCGCAGTAGGCGCCGCCGAGCAGCAGCACCAGGGTCGGCAGCACGTTGAACAGCGACGTGAAGAACACCGACAAGTCCCGCACATAGGCGGCCGCGAGCCCGGACAGCAGCAAGCAGGCGCCGGGAAGGAAGTGACTGACTTTTACAGCGGAAAAACGGAACAAGAGAACTCTCCGATCCAGCAGATCGATAATGTCATTGTGCCTCTACTGTATCGGCAATGCACATGAATAGATAAATTTTTGACGTCAATTTCTTTAACGACAGCAATAGCCTGAAGCTTGAACCTCATCTGTTGGATCAAACCAACCTCATTGCCGGCGACAGGATTTCAGCAGACAAAAAAAAACGCCTGCCGGTTAGGGCAGGCGTTTTTCGGTACAGCAGAGCAATCAGTAAGACAGGCCGAAGTTCGCTTCGTCCATCGCCATCAGGTTGTTCGCACCGGACAGCATGGTGGCAACGTGAGTGCGAGTACGCGGCAGGATGCGCTGGAAGTAGAAGCGCGCGGTCTGCAGCTTGGCGGTGTAGAAGGCTTCTTCGCTGGTGCCGGCAGCCAGTTTCTCGGCAGCCAGACGGGCGATGTCAGCCCAGAAGTAAGCCAGGCAGGCGTAGCCGGAGTACATCAGGTAGTCCACCGAAGCGGCGCCGACTTCTTCGCGGTCCTTCATGGCGGCCATGCCGACCTTCATGGTCAGTTCGCCCCACTCTTTGTTCAGCGCGGCCAGTGGCTCGACGAATTCCTTGGTGGCTTCGTTGCCTTCCTGGGACTGGCAGAACTTGTGAACGATCCGGGTGAAGCCCTTCAGCGCTTCGCCCTGGGTCATCAGCACTTTACGGCCCAGCAGGTCCAGGGCCTGGATGCCGGTGGTGCCTTCGTACAGCATCGAAATACGGCTGTCGCGAACGTTCTGCTCCATGCCCCACTCGGCGATGAAGCCGTGGCCACCGTAGATCTGCACGCCGTGGTTGGCGGCTTCGAAGCCGACTTCGGGCATGAAGGCCTTGGCGATCGGCGTCATGAAGGCCAGCAGTGCGTCGGCTTTCTTCTTCTCTTCTTCGTCCTGGCTGTACTTGACGATGTCCACTTGCTTGGCGGTGAAGTACCCCATGGCGCGGTTGCCTTCGGCGAAGGCCTTCATGGTCAGCAGCATGCGGCGCACGTCCGGGTGGACGATGATCGGGTCAGCCGCCTTTTCCGGCGCTTTCGGGCCGGTCAGCGAACGCATTTGCAGGCGGTCGCGGGCGTATTTCAAGCCACCCTGGAAGGCCACTTCGGCGTGGGCCAGGCCTTGCAGCGCGGTCCCCAGACGAGCGGTGTTCATGAAGGTGAACATGCAGTTCAGGCCCTTGTTGGCTGGGCCAATCAGGTAGCCGGTAGCAGCGTCGAAGTTCATCACGCAGGTGGCGTTGCCGTGGATGCCCATCTTGTGTTCGAGGGAACCGCAGGAAACAGCGTTGCGCTCGCCGATGGTGCCTTCGGCAGTCGGCAGGAACTTCGGCACGATAAACAGGGAAATGCCTTTGGTGCCGGCCGGTGCATCGGGCAGGCGGGCCAGGACGATATGGACGATGTTGTCGGCCATGTCGTGTTCACCAGCGGAAATGAAGATCTTGGTGCCGGTGACTTTGTAGGAACCGTCGGCTTGAGGTTCGGCCTTGGTGCGCAGCATGCCCAGGTCGGTGCCGCAGTGTGGCTCGGTCAGGCACATGGTGCCGGTCCATTCGCCGGACACCAGCTTGGTCAGGTAAGCCTCTTGCTGCTCGGGGGTGCCGTGCTCGGAGATGGTGTTCATCGCGCCGTGGGACAGGCCAGGGTACATGCCCCACGACCAGTTCGACTCGCCAACCATTTCGCTGACTGCCAGGCCCAGCGACTCCGGCAGGCCCTGGCCGCCATGATCGACGTCATGCGCCAGGCTCGGCCAGCCGCCTTCAACGAACTGCTTGTAGGCTTCTTTGAAACCAGTAGGGGTTTTCACGCCCGACTCGCTCCAGGTACAGCCTTCCAGGTCACCAACGCGGTTCAGCGGGGCCAATACCTGTTCACAGAACTTGGCGCCTTCCTCGAGGATGGCATCCACCATGTCAGGCGTGGCGTCCTGGCAACCCGGCAGGCTCTGATAGTGCGCTTCATAGCCGAGCAGTTCATCACGGACGAAACGAATATCACGCAAGGGGGCTTTGTATTCAGGCATAGCGATGAACCTCTGCTGATGAATCCTGGATGGGGTGGGAGAGACCGCGACACACCGACCAGCTCTTGGCGGCTTTCGGTCAAACAGTTGTTTGAAACATACGTTTACGCCGAAAGCTTGTCAAGCACCCTGCCGGTGGCGCTTTTGTCATCCTCCGTTTGCATCAAACCCTACAAGAAAGTGTAGAAAACACGCAGCCGAACGCCCGGCACAATTGCCAAGGCGCTGATGAATAAAGGGTATCGGGGAAAGATGAAGCCTGAAGCGGCGGGCCTCAGGCGTAGGTATCGATCAGCGTGCCGAGCATTTCGTCCGACGCTTTGGCCACTTTGACACCGAGTTCGACCTGCTGCTTGCCCAAGGCCTGCTCAACGGTGTTGGTGGCCAGGTCCAATTGCTGGCTGCGATCGACCGAACGCAGGCGCTCGGCCTGGTAGTCGCTGGACTGGCTGGTGACGGCACGCTCGACGGTCGTGTTGGCGATCTGGCTGGCAGCCTGATCGACGCGGTGCTGACCGGCCTGAATGGCGCCCAGGCCGGCATAAAATGCGGAACTGCCCGAGATTTCCATTTCAAATACTCCAAAAAGCTTGAAGGCGAGAGTGGCAATACAATGGCTATTGAAGCAGACGTCGGCGCAAAAGGCCCGTCAAAAACACTAATGGCACCCTGCCCTGCAATAGAGAACCGCTAGCGACCGGCCGATCTCATCAGTCCAGCAGGTCGATCTGCAGATGCTCCGCCACCGCTTCCGCGCTCGCCGGCTTGAGCCGAGGTATCCGTCCCAGACAGGGCGCGGGCAGCCGCTCGGCAAGGCTGGCGAGGTTCTCTTCCAGCCGCGAGGTGCGCGAATCGATGATATTGGCCACCCAGCCCGCCAGTTGCAGGCCATCGCGGGCAATCGCCTCGGCGCTGAGCAGCGCGTGATTGATGCAGCCCAGCCGCACGCCGACCACCAGAATCACCGGCAGATTCAGCGCGACCGCCAGGTCGGACAGATTGGCGTGGTGCGACAGCGGCACGCGCCAGCCGCCTGCGCCTTCGATCAGGGTGAAATCCGCCTGCTGGGCGAGAATCTCGCGCATCGGCTCGAGCAGGCCCTGCACGCTGAGTTCGATATCGGCTTCGCGGGCGGCAAGGTGCGGCGCGATGGCCGGCTCGAAGGCAAAGGGGTTGATCTGTTCGTAGGGCAACTTGATCGAACTCTGCGCGATCAGTGCCAAGGCGTCGGCGTTGCGCAGGCCCTTGGGCGTCACTTCGCAGCCAGAGGCCACCGGCTTGGCGCCGAGGGTGCTGAGGCCGGCCAGTTGCGCCGCGTGCAAGAGGCCGGCGGCGACGGTGGTCTTGCCGACATCTGTATCGGTTCCGGCGATGAAATAGGCCGCGGCCATGTCACTCCCCTTCTGTCAGCGGCTTGTGCAAAACCCCGTACACCACCTGATAGGTGGCCGGCAGGCCTTGCGGCTGGCGGAACTGCTCGTAAGCCTGCAACAGTCCCTGCATCCGCGCCCGTCCGGTCAGCCCGGTGGGTCGACCGGGGTTGAGATTGTGCGCGCCGAGCGCTTTCAATTCATGGGTCAGACTGCGCACATCAGGGTAGTGCAAGACATGCGGTTGTGCATGCAGCCCAAGCACCTCAAGGCCGCTTTCACCGCACAGGCGCTGATAGTCCTCGAGCCGGCGGAAGCGGTTGACATGCACCAGCCCATCCACCGCCTCCCAGCTTGCCCGCAACTCATGCAAGGTGCCGACGCACAGACTGGAAAACGCCAGCACGCCGCCCGGCTGCAACACGCGCCGCGCCTCGCTCAGCACCGCGCGAAAGTCCGCGCACCACTGCACTGCCAGGCTGGAGAACATCAGGCCCGCGCAACCATCCCGCAGCGGCAGCCGCTCGGCGTCACCGGCCACATGAAAATGCGCGCCGCCCGCCTCACGGGCATGGCGCAGCATGCCTTCGGCGATATCGACGGCGACGCCCAGCCCCTGTGGATAACGCACCTGCAACTGACGGCTGAAATGACCGGTGCCGCTGCCCAGGTCAACCCAGCACTGCGGCTGCAGATCCTTCGGCAGCAGCCCTTGCAAGTGACCGCCCACCGCGCGCTGCAATTCGGCGACGCTGTCGTAGCTGGCGGCGGCCCGGGAAAACGATGCGGCCACCTGGCGCTTGTCGGGCAAGGCGCCGGGCAAACCCGGCAGGGATAGATCAGTCATCGCCGCTCTCATGCAGGAAGGTCTTGATGGCCGCGGCCAGGTCTTGCGGGTATTCGAGGATGAAGGCGTGGGAGGCGTCTTCCACCAGCCCCACTTCCACATCCGGGAGCAAGTCGCTGAGGGCCCGGGCGGCCTTGGCCGGCACCAGTTCATCGGCGCCGGCGAACAGGTGAAGTTGTGGCCCGCCATAAGCTTGCAGGGCCGCGCGGGTGTCCAGTTGGCCGAGGATTTCCAGGCCATTCACCAGCAGCACGGGATCGGTGTCCGGTACGCCGACTTCCAGTTGGCGCAAGATGCTTTTCTGTTCCTGCGCGCCCTTGCTGCACAGCGACTTGAAGCGTTTGAGGGTGACGGAGGTGTGGCCCCGACAACCATCGACAAACGCCTCGAAAGTGTCCGCTGCCATACCATCCGGCCAGTCGGGACGGGCGACGAAGCTGAGGTTGCTGGCCAGGGTCAGCAGCCCGCAGCAACGGTCACCGCGGCGCGCGGCCAACTCGGCGGCAAGCATCCCGCCCAGCGACCAACCGCCGAGCCAGGTGTCCTTGGGCAAGCGCCGGTCCAGCTCGTCGAGCCAGACGTTCGGGTCGTCAGTGACCCGTTCCGGCAACGCCGCCAGCTCGACCCGAAGGCCGGCGTCCTGCGCCCGAAGGCTGGCCGCCAGCGGCTCCAGCGCGGCACTGCCCAGGCCCCAGCCCGACAGCAGAATCAGATGGTTACGCATCGACAGGCTCCAACAGCGGATAGCACTCGGCCAATGCATTCAACAATAGCTGCACCTGCGCCGGGCTGTGCGCGGCGGTCAGGGTCACGCGCAGGCGGGCGCTGCCGGCAGGCACGGTGGGCGGCCGAATCGCCGTCACCATCAGCCCACGCTCGCGCAGCATCCGCGACAGCGCGAGGGCGCGTCCCGCATCGCCGATCAGGATCGGCTGGATCGGCGTGAAGCTGTCCATCAGTTGCAGGCCGATCGCTTCGGCACCGCCGCGGAACTGGGCGATCAGCGCCGCCAGATGCTCGCGCCGCCAGTACTCGTCGCGCAGCAGGCTGAGGCTTTTCAGCGTGGCGCAGGCCAGCGCCGGGGGCTGGCTGGTGGTGTAGATGTACGGACGGGCGAACTGGATCAGGCATTCGATCAGTTCTTCGCTGCCGGCCACAAACGCACCCGCCGTACCGAACGCCTTGCCCAGGGTGCCGACCAGCACCGGCAGCTCTTCCAGGCTCAAGCCAAAGTGCTCGGCCACGCCGCCGCCGCGACGGCCCAGGGTGCCGAAGCCGTGGGCGTCGTCCACCATCAGCCAGGCGCCTTTTTCGCGGCTGCGGTTGACCAGTTCCGGCAGGTCGGCGATATCGCCGTCCATGCTGAACACGCCATCGGTGACCACCAGGGTATTGCCTTCGGCTTTATCGAGGCGGTTGTCGAGGCTGTCGCCGTCGTTGTGCAAATAGCGGTTGAAGCGCGCACCACTGAGCAACCCTGCATCCAGCAGCGAGGCATGGTTGAGGCGGTCTTGCAGAACGGTATCGCCCTGCCCCACCAGCGCGGTAATGGCGCCGAGGTTGGCCATGTAACCGGTGGTGAACAGCAGCGCCCGCGGGCGCCCGGTGAACTCGGCCAGGGCTTCTTCCAGTTCGTGGTGCGGCGTGCTGTGGCCGACCACCAGGTGCGACGCGCCGCCGCCCACGCCCCAGCGCTCGGCGCCGGCACGCCAGGCGGCGATCACGTCGGGGTGGTTGGCCAGGCCGAGGTAGTCATTGCTGCAGAAGGCCAGCAGCGGCTGGCCGTCCACCACCACCTGCGGCCCCTGCGGGCTTTGCAGCAGCGGGCGCTGACGGTACAGGTCAGCGGCGCGCCGCTGTTCGAGGCGCGCACGGAGATCGAAGCTCATGGCAGCCTCAGACCGACGCGGCGTTGTAGAACAGCTCGCTGCTCTTCTGCTCGATCAATGCCTGCTCGATGGCGGCCTGATGCACTTCGTCGGCGTGCTCTTCGCGGGCTTCGGGCTTGATGCCCAGGCGTGCGAAAAGCTGCATGTCCTTGTCGGCCTGCGGGTTGGCGGTGGTCAGCAGTTTCTCGCCGTAGAAGATCGAGTTGGCCCCGGCCATGAACGCCAGCGCCTGCATCTGCTCGTTCATCGCTTCGCGCCCGGCGGACAGCCGGACATGGGACTGCGGCATAAGAATACGGGCGACCGCCAGCATGCGGATGAAATCGAACGGATCGACCTCCTCGGCGTTTTCCAGCGGCGTGCCGGCGACTTTCACCAGCATGTTGATCGGCACCGACTCCGGGTGCTCCGGCAGGTTGGCCAGCTGGATCAGCAGGCCGGCGCGGTCGTCCAGCGACTCGCCCATACCGAGGATTCCGCCCGAGCAGATTTTCATCCCGGCGTCACGCACATAGGCCAGCGTCTGCAGGCGCTCGCTGTAGGTGCGGGTGGTGATGATGCTGCCGTAGAACTCCGGCGAGGTATCAAGGTTGTGGTTGTAGTAATCCAGGCCGGCATCGGCCAGGGCGACGGTCTGCTCCTGGTCGAGCTTGCCCAGGGTCATGCAGGTTTCCAGGCCCAGGGCCTTGACCCCTTTGACCATCTGCAGGACGTAGGGCATGTCCTTCGCCGATGGGTGCTTCCACGCCGCACCCATGCAGAAACGGGTGGAGCCGATGGCCTTGGCCCGGGCGGCCTCTTCCAGCACCTTCTGCACTTCCATCAGCTTCTGTTTTTCCAGCCCGGTGTTGTAGTGACCGGACTGCGGACAATATTTGCAATCTTCCGGGCAGGCGCCGGTCTTGATCGACAGCAGGGTCGAGACCTGTACGCGATTGGGGTCGAAATGCGCCCGGTGCACGATCTGCGCCTGGAACAGCAGGTCATTGAACGGCTGTTGGAACAGGGCTTTGACTTCGGCCAGGGACCAGTCGTGACGAAGCGTTGCAGTTGCGCTGGCGCTCATGGGCGTTTCCTTGTTTAGGCTTGTACTGGCGCCGGAACAGGAATGCCCCGCCAGCGCATCACGGATAGCCCGCATAGTTAAGGAAGCCACATGCACTGTCAACCACACCAAGAACCACCGGTTTACATCTGTACAAATAACAACCAGGCCTGCTTATTGTGCGATGAAGCGTCCGAGCAGCCGCACCCGATTTGCGTGCCCTGTGAAAGCGAGCTGCCCTGGCTCGATGAACATTGCCGGATCTGCGCCCTGCCGCTGCCGATGCGCGGCCTGCTCTGCGGCCAGTGCGCGCGGCGGCGTCCGGCGTTCCGGCAGGTCGAAGCGCCCTGGCATTACGGCTTTCCCGTGGATGCGCTGATCACCCGCTTCAAGCACCAGCGCCAATGGCCGTTGGGCCGGCTGCTGGCGCAAATGCTCGGCAACTGGCTCGGTCATCGCTTCGACGAAGGCCTACCGCGACCAGACCTGCTGTTGCCGGTGCCCATGGCAACCCGGCGCCTGCGCCAACGCGGCTACAACCAGGCGCAGATGCTCGCCGAATGGATCAGCGGGCAACTGAAGATTCCCTGCAATTCACAACTGCTGGACCGCTTGCGGGACACCCCGGCGCAACAGGACCTGAACGCCCGCGCACGCAAGCGCAACCTCAACGGCGCATTCGCCCTCGCGACCGCGGAGGGCATCCAGGGCCGCCACCTGGCGCTGGTCGATGACGTCCTGACCACCGGTGCCACAGCCCAGGCATTGGCGCGCCTGCTGCGCGATGCCGGGGCGAAACGGGTCGATGTCTACTGCCTGGCGCGCACCCCGCGACCCGGCGACGCTTGACTTGAAGCAGACAGGCGGGCACTTTCCTGCCGATCATCGTCATCTTTCGTACCCATCCTATGCCCTTGCCCGCGCCCCTGACCCAGCACATCGTCCGCCGTCCGCAACGTATCGGCCTGTTGCAGCACATTGACGAGCAAGGCTCGATCACCCGTGCCGCAAAAGCCGCCGGCATGAGCTACAGGGCCGCGTGGGACGCCATCGACGAACTGACCAACCTCGCCGCCCGCCCGTTGGTGGAACGCAGCACCGGTGGTCGCGGCGGCGGCGGCGCCCGCCTGTCGGATGAAGGACGCCGGGTACTGCGCCTGTACCAACGCCTGCAGATCCTGCAAGCGCAGATCCTCGAAGAAGCCGAAGACACCAGCGACCTCGACCTGCTCGGTCGCCTGATGCTGCGCACCAGCGCGCGCAATCAGTTGCATGGCCGGGTCAGCGCGATCCATCCGCAAGGGCGCAACGACACCATCGAACTGACCCTCGCCGGAGGCCTGCGCATCGAAGCGCAGATCACCCATGACAGCACCCATCGCCTGGAACTGGAGATTGGCACCGCGGTGGTCGCGCTGATCAAGGCCGGCTGGCTGGAACTGGCCACCCTCGACGAACCGGTGCCCGCAGGCAGCAACAGCCTGAACGCGGAAATCGAAGAATTGCTCGAGGATCCACAGGGCCCCAGCGAGCTGCGCCTGACCCTGAGCAGCGGGCAGATTCTCTGCGCGTTCGCCGAGCCGGAATGGCTGCGGACCCACGACCTTGGCGTCGGAAACGTCGTACAGGTTCGCTTCCTTCCGACCTACGTTCTTCTCGGAACACCCGTCTAAAATTCGCCATATAACTGTCATAACGGCTGATTAAGGTGACTGCCTAAACCGCAGGAAGCCTGTCATGAACCTATTAGAAGAAAATCAACTGACCGACCTCGAGCAACTGGTCGGTCTCAGCCGTCGCCGCTTTATCGGCGCCGGTGCCTTGTGTGGTGCAGCATTGTTTCTCGGTGGCAACCTCCTCAGCCGCAGCGTGCTGGCCGACAGCGTCAGCGCCGCCAGCAGCAACCTGCTCGGCTTCGCCGGCATTCCTGCGTCCAGCGCCGATGGCATCAGCCTGCCGCCCGGCTACAAGGCTTCGGTGCTGATCAGTTGGGGCCAGCCGCTGAATGCCGCTGCGCCGGCCTTCGACCCGTCCGGCAAGGGCACGGCCAAAGCGCAGGAAATCCAGTTCGGCGACAACAACGACGGCATGAGCCTGTTCCCCTTCCCCGGCGACGAAAACCGGGCGCTGATGGCGATCAACAACGAATACACCAACTACCGCTACCTGTTCGACCACGGTGGCCAGCCCGCCAACGCCGAAGACGTGCACAAGGCCCAGGCTGCCGAAGGCGTCTCGGTGATCGAAGTGCGGCGCAAGGACGGCCAGTGGCAGTTCGTCCAGGACTCGCCCTACAACCGTCGCATCCACGGCAACACACCAATCCGCCTGAGCGGCCCGGCCGCCGGTGATGCCTGGCTGCGCACCGCCGCCGACAACAGCGCGACCAAGGTGCTCGGCACCTTCCAGAACTGCGCCAACGGCAAGACGCCGTGGGGCACCTACCTGACCTGCGAAGAAAACTTCACCGATTGCTTCGGCAGCAGCGATCCACAGCAGGCGTTCGACGCCGCGCAAAAACGCTACGGCGCCTCGGTGACCGGCAAGGAAGTCGGCTGGCATCAGCACGACCCGCGCTTCGACCTGGCGAAGAACCCCAACGAACTGAACCGCCACGGCTGGGTGGTGGAGATCGACCCGTTCGATCCGAAGTCCACGCCGATCAAGCGCACTGCCCTGGGCCGCTTCAAGCACGAAAACGCCGCCCTCGGCGAAACCCGCGATGGCCGCGCGGTGGTGTACATGGGCGACGACGAGCGGGGCGAGTTCATCTACAAGTTCATCAGCCGCGACCGCATCGACCACAAGAACCCCACCGCCAACCGCAACCTGCTAGACCACGGCACCCTCTACGTGGCGCGCTTCGATGAAGGCGACGGCAATCCCGGACATCCGAAAGGCAAGGGCCAGTGGCTGGAACTGAGCCACGGCAAGAACGGCCTCAACGCCGCCGCCGGCTTTGCCAGCCAGGCGCAGGTGCTGATTCATGCACGCCTGGCCGCCAGCCTGCTCAAGGCCACGCGCATGGACCGTCCCGAGTGGATCGTGGTCAGCCCAAAGGACGGCCAGGTCTATTGCACCCTGACCAACAACGTCAAACGTGGCGAAGAAGGCCAGCCGGTGGGCGGGCCCAACCCGCGCGAGAAGAACGTCTACGGGCAGATCCTGCGCTGGCGCGAAACGACTGACGACCACGCCTCGATGACATTCGACTGGGACCTGTTCGTGGTCGCCGGCAACCCCGAGGTGCATCCGGGTGCGGCCAAGGGCGGCTCGACCAACGTCACCGCGCAGAACATGTTCAACAGCCCTGACGGCCTGGGTTTCGATGCGGATGGCCGGCTGTGGATCCTCACGGATGGCGACTACAGCAACGCCGGAGATTTCGCCGGCATGGGCAACAACCAGATGCTGTGCGCCGACCCGGCGACTGGCGAGATCCGTCGCTTCATGGTCGGTCCGGTGGCGTGTGAAGTAACCGGTATCGCCTTCGCGCCGGACCAGAAGACCCTGTTCGTCGGTATCCAGCACCCGGGTGAAACCGGCGGCTCGACCTTCCCCGAGCACTTGCCGAACGGCAAACCGCGCTCCTCGGTGATGGCGATTGTCCGCGAGGATGGCGGGGTGATCGGCGCCTGATCCCGCCACAAAAAATCCTGTGGGAGCGAGCTTGCTCCCGCCCACAAGGTTTTGCCCCCTGAGTTACCATGCCGAATCGATGCGGCCGCTCACCTGCCGCACAGCCGGAGTCGCGCATGTCTCATCCCTTCAATACCCTCACTCCCGATCTGGTCCTGGATGCCATTGAAAGCCAGGACCTGCTCAGCGACGCGCGGGTGCTGGCCCTGAACAGCTATGAGAACCGCGTCTATCAGGTCGGCATCGAAGACGCCGAGCCGGTGATCGCCAAGTTCTACCGGCCTGACCGCTGGACCGACGCCGCGATTCTTGAAGAACATGCCTTCACCGCCGAACTGGCCGATTGCGAAGTGCCGGTCGTCGCGCCGCTGGCGCACAACGGCAAGACCCTGTTCGAGCACGCCGGTTTCCGCTTCGCGCTGTTCCCGCGCCGCGGTGGCCGGGCGCCGGAGCCGGGCAACCTGGATCAGCTCTACCGCCTCGGCCAGTTGCTCGGGCGCCTGCACGCGGTGGGCGCCACCCGTCCATTCGCCCACCGAGAACACCTTGCGGTGGATAACTTCGGCCACGCTTCGCTGGCCACTCTGCTCGACGGCGGGTTCGTGCCGAAGAGCCTGCTGCCGGCCTTCGAATCCGTGGCGCGTGACCTGCTCAAGCGCATCGAGGCCATCTACGCCCGCACTCCGCACAAACTCACCCGCCTGCACGGCGACTGCCATCCCGGCAACATGATCTGCCGCGACGACGTATTCCATATCGTCGACCTCGACGACTGCCGCATGGGCCCTGCCGTGCAGGACCTGTGGATGATGCTGGCCGGCAGCCGCGAAGAACGCCTGGGCCAGTTGGCCGAGCTGATGGACGGCTACAACGAATTCCACGACTTCGACCCGCGTGAACTGGCCCTGATCGAACCCCTGCGCGGCCTACGCCTGTTGCACTACAGCGCCTGGCTGGCGCGGCGCTGGGACGACCCGGCGTTCCCGCGCAGCTTCCCCTGGTTCGGCCAGGAGCGTTACTGGGGCGACCAGATCCTCGCCCTGCGCGAACAGTGCGCCGCGCTGGACGAAGCGCCGCTGAAATTGTTCTAAATGTGTCTGGCGCTCTGTCTACAATGGCGGCGTATTTAGCTAGCTAAGCAAGGAACCTGCATGACTGCCGCAAACCCGCGCCGCGGGTACATCCTGGGCCTTACCGCCTACATCATCTGGGGCCTGTTCCCGCTCTACTTCAAAGCGCTGCAAAGCGTTCCGTCACTGGAAATCATCGTCCACCGGGCGCTCTGGTCGGCGCTGTTCGGCTCCTTGCTGCTGTTGGTCTGGAAGCATCCGGGCTGGTGGCGCGAGCTGCGCGAGAACCCGCGCCGCCTGGCGGTGCTGGCGGTCAGCGGCGTGCTGATCGCGGCCAACTGGCTGACCTACGTCTGGTCGGTGAACAACGGGCGCATGCTCGAAGCCAGCCTCGGCTACTACATCAACCCGCTGGTAAACGTGCTGCTGGGGATGCTGTTGCTCGGCGAGCGGCTGCGGCGCCTGCAATGGGTCGCGGTGGGCCTGGCGGCGCTGGGCGTGGCGCAGCAGGTCTGGCAGGTGGGTAGCTTGCCCTGGGTGTCGCTGGTGCTGGCGCTGACTTTCGGCTTCTACGGGCTGATCCGCAAACAGGCGCCGGTCGCCGCCCTGCCGGGCCTAGTGGTGGAAACCTGGATGCTGGTGCCGCTGGCGCTCGGCTGGCTGCTGCTCCACCCCGAGGCACACAGCGCCCAACCGGCGTTCTACATGAGCAGCGAAGCGCTGTGGCTGATGGCGGCCGGCCCGGTGACGCTGGTCCCGCTGGTGTGCTTCAACGCCGCCGCGCGGCACCTGCCGTACACCACGCTGGGCTTCCTGCAATACCTTGCGCCAACCCTGGTGTTGCTGCAGGCAGTGCTGTTGTTCGATGAACATTTGTCCAGCAGCACGCTGGTGGCGTTCATGTTTATCTGGGCCGGTCTGGCGCTCTACAGCGTCGATGCCTGGATGAGTTTGCGCCGCCGCGCTTGATCAAAAAACGTACAAACCTCCGGAGGCCACGCCGTTCGTGGCCTCCAGCAACCTCTCCCAAGGTTATCCACACCCTCATCCCCGTGCTTTGTGCACAAGCCCCTGAATTCTGGTGATTTTTTGCTCAATCGCCGGAAAGCCACGGCCCGTATGGCCTGGCGCCGTGACTCCCCAGCTTATCCACAGGCGGGTCCCCGATAAAACGGGATAAGTGAAACGGCAGGGAATTGGGGATAACTACTCTTCCGGGCGCAGTTCCAGGTCCACCATCAGGTCGTCGGCGAGCGCTTCGAGGCGCGACTGCAAGTCATCCAGGGACAGGGTCAGCGGCACGGCAAGCAGTGCGTCGGCGTGGAACAGCGGCTCGCTGCTCATCGGCGCCGGCCGCACATCCGTGCTCAAGCGCTCGACGTTGACGCCTTGCTCGGCCAGCAGGCGGGTGATGTCGCGGACAATACCGGGACGGTCGTTGCCCACCAGGGTCATGGCAATGGGTTTCCAGGTGCAGGACGGCTCGATGCCGCTTTCGGCGATCAGCACGCGAATGCCGCGCTCGCCCAACGCTTGCAAGGCATCCACCAGTTCTTCGTGGGATTCGGCCGGCACCGCCACCCGCAGGATCCCGGCGAACTGCCCGGCCATCCGTGACATGCGGCTTTCCAGCCAATTGCCATTATGCTCGGCGATGCATTGAGCGATACGCTCCACCTGGCCGGCCTTGTCGGCGGCGATGACAGTGAGTACAAGATGATTCACGCGGACGACCTCTGCTGGAAAACCCGTGGAAACGCCCATGGCAACGGCGCGCCGGGAAAGTATAGGCAAGGCGCGGCAACCTGCCGCAGGCCTTTCGAAAATCAAATCGTGTACTGTTTTAAGATTTATCTGGAACAATCCACACAAATTTTGCGAACATACGCCTTCCCAGCGTGACCCCATGCGACCAAACGGTCGCAGAACGACGTATTTAGTCTAATTTTCACAAGCGCAGCGCATCATGTAGTATGCCGCGGCGCGGACTACAAAACGTTCCGATCCGATGTCTGCCAAGCGCCTGTGAAAATGCGCAACCGCCCGCCAGCCCGTCTGGAAGGCCGCACCCAGTCGCCCGCAAGGGCATGCCCTGGTGCCGTGTTTAGAGAAGCGCGTAAGGCATAAATAGAAAAGCGTAATAGCTGAGCAGAGTGAGGCAAGCAATGACTGAACACGTTCAAGTCGGTGGCCTTCAGGTCGCCAAAGTCCTGTTCGACTTCGTGAATAACGAAGCCATTCCCGGAACCGGCGTCAGCGCCGAGAAGTTCTGGGCAGGTGCGGAAAAGATCATCCACGACCTCGCTCCAAAGAACAAAGCCCTGCTGAGCAAACGCGACACCCTGCAAGCGCAGATCGATGCCTGGCACCAGGCGCGCAAAGGCCAGGCCCACGACGCCGTGGCTTACAAAGCATTCCTTCAGGAAATTGGTTATCTGCTGCCAGAAGCATCGGATTTCCAGCTTTCCACCCAGAACGTGGACGACGAAATCGCCCGCATGGCCGGCCCGCAGCTGGTCGTCCCGGTGATGAACGCCCGCTTTGCCCTGAACGCCTCCAACGCTCGCTGGGGCTCGCTGTATGACGCGCTCTACGGCACCGACGTGATCAGCGAAGCCGATGGCGCGGAAAAAGGCAAAGGCTACAACAAGGTTCGCGGCGACAAGGTCATCGCCTTCGCCCGCGCCTTCCTCGACGAGTCCGCGCCACTGGCTGCCGGCTCCCATGTCGACGCTACCCGCTACAGCATCGACGGCGGCAAGCTGATCGTCGCCCTCAAAGGCGGCAGCAACAGCGGCCTGCGTGACGACGCGCAACTGATCGGCTTCCAGGGCCAGACGTCCGAACCAACCGGCATCCTGCTCAAGCACAACGGCCTGCACTTCGAAATCCAGATCGATCCGACCACTCCAGTCGGCCAGACCGACGCCGCTGGTGTGAAGGACGTCCTGGTCGAAGCCGCACTGACCACCATCATGGACTGCGAAGACTCCGTGGCCGCCGTCGATGCCGACGACAAGGTCGTGGTCTACCGCAACTGGCTCGGCCTGATGAAAGGCGACCTGTCGGAAAGCGTGAGCAAGGGCGGCCAGACGTTCACCCGCACCATGAACCCGGACCGCGAATACACCGCGCCCAATGGCGGCACCGTCACCCTGCACGGTCGTTCGCTGCTGTTCGTGCGTAACGTCGGTCACCTGATGACCATCGACGCGATCCTCGACAAGGACGGTAACGAAGTGCCGGAAGGCATCCTCGACGGCCTGGTCACCAACCTCGCGGCGATCCACAACCTCAACGGCAGCGCCACCCGCAAGAACAGCCGTACCGGTTCGGTCTACATCGTCAAACCGAAGATGCACGGCCCGGAAGAAGCCGCGTTCACCAACGAGCTGTTCGGCCGCATCGAAGACATGCTGGGCCTGCCGCACAACACCCTGAAAGTCGGGATCATGGACGAGGAGCGCCGCACCACGGTCAACCTCAAGGCCTGCATCAAGGCTGCCAGCGAGCGCGTGGTGTTCATCAACACCGGCTTCCTCGACCGTACCGGTGACGAAATCCACACCTCGATGGAAGCCGGCGCCATGGTGCGCAAGGGCGCCATGAAGACCCAGAAGTGGATCGGCGCCTACGAGAACTCCAACGTCGATATCGGCCTGGCTGCTGGCCTGCAAGGCCGCGCACAGATCGGTAAAGGCATGTGGGCCATGCCGGACCTGATGGCCGACATGCTCGAGCAGAAGATCGCTCACCCGCTGGCCGGTGCCAACACCGCCTGGGTGCCGTCGCCGACTGCCGCCGCACTGCACGTGCTGCACTACCACAAGGTCGACGTGTTCGCCCGTCAGGCTGAACTGGCCAAGCGTGCCCCGGCTTCGGTCGATGACATCCTGACCATCCCGCTGGCGCCGGACACCAACTGGTCGGCGGACGAAATCCGCAACGAGCTGGACAACAACGCCCAGGGCATCCTCGGCTACGTGGTTCGCTGGATCGACCAGGGCGTGGGTTGCTCGAAAGTGCCGGACATCAACGATGTCGGCCTGATGGAAGACCGCGCGACGCTGCGTATCTCCGCGCAGTTGCTGGCCAACTGGCTGCGTCACGGCGTGGTGAGCGAAGCGCAAGTGCTGGAAAGCCTCAAGCGCATGGCGCCGGTGGTGGACAAGCAGAACGCCAACGACCCGCTGTACCGCCCGCTGGCGCCGGACTTCGACAACAACATCGCCTTCCAGGCGGCTGTTGAACTGGTCGTTGAAGGCACCAAGCAGCCGAACGGCTACACCGAGCCGGTGCTGCATCGTCGTCGTCGTGAATACAAGGCGCGTAACGGTCTCTGATCGCAGGCGCTGAATTTGGGGCTGCTTTGCAGCCCTTCGCGAGCAAGCTCGCTCCCACAGGGTTTTTGCTCAATCCTATGTGGGAGCGAGCTCGCTCGCGAAGGGCCGCAAAGCGGCCCCAATTCATTCCTGAATCCCCAACTCCCTGCGCACCAACTCCATCAACTTATCCACATCAATCGGCTTGAGCAGAAAATCCACCACGCTCAAATGCATCGCCGTAATCGCATCCTGCACATCCGCATCGCCGGAAATGATGATGATCGGCAGCGCCGCCCACTCCGACTCGCGCACCTTGCGAATCAGCTCCAGGCCGTCAAACGGCCCCATCCGCAAATCCGTGATCAACAAACCAATGCGCCGGTCGCTCGCAATAACCTGCAGCGCATCGTCAGCCGCCGTCAACGTCACACACTCGACACCGTGAAACGCGAGGATCTCGGCCAGCAGCGCGCGTGCGTCAGCGTCGTCGTCGACGATCAGCACTTTCTGCGGGCTGGGCGGCGGCGCCGTAAGCTCCGCCAACGCCGCACGCTCGGCGTCGCTCAGTAAATCATCGTGATCGGGCATGGGTGTCTCATCGTCGGTGACCTGCAAAATGTCCCGTAAACCAAGTTCAGACCGCATTCGCGGTGCGTGCAACCTGTATTTCGTCGAGCATCAGCCCCTTAGACTTACGTCCAATGGGCACCGGGTAGCCCGCAGCCGACCATGAAGGCAATAACAACAAAACGGTTTCCCTGGACGAAACCCTGGAACGGTCACGCCGATGAGCAAAATGGACGCTTTCACCCAAGCCGGGAAAACTGCAGTCATGCAGAACATCCAGGGCACCATGCAGTTCCTGCAACGCTTCCCGCCGTTCAATCAGATGGAAAATGCCCATCTGGCCTATCTGGTCGAGCAGTGCCAACTGCGTTTCTATGCGGCCGGCGACAGCATCATCAAGCCCGCCGACGGCCCGGTCGAGCATTTTTATATCGTCAAGCAGGGCCGCGTGGTCGGCGAACGCACCCATGTGGTCAAGGGCGACACTGAAACCACCTTCGAAATCGCACGCGGCGAATGCTTCCCGCTGGCCGCCCTGCTGGGCGAGCGCGCTACCCGCACCGAGCACGTGGCCGGCGAAGACACCTTCTGTCTGCAATTGAACAAAGCCGCCTTTATCCGTCTGTTCGCCCTTTCCGAAGTGTTCCGCGATTTCGCTCTGCGCGGGGTCAGCAGCCTGCTCGATCAGGTCAACCAGCAGGTGCAGCGCCGCGCGGTGGAAACCCTCGGCAACCAGTATTCACTGAACACCCGCCTCGGCGAACTCGCCATGCGCCACCCGGTGGCCTGTACGCCGCAGACCAGCCTGCGCGAAGCCGTGCGGCTGATGGATGAAACCCAGGTCGGCAGCATCGTGATCATTGATGACGAACGCTTCCCCGTTGGCATCTTCACCCTGCGCGACCTGCGCCAGGTGGTGGCCCGGGCCGAGACCGACTTCGACTCGGCGGTGTCCGGCCACATGACCGCTTCGCCGTTCTACCTCACGCCCCAGGCCAGTGCCTTCGACGCCGCCATCGCCATGACCGAGCGGCATATCGCCCATGTCTGCCTGGTGGAAGACCGCCGCCTGTGCGGCGTGGTTTCCGAGCGCGACCTGTTTTCCCTGCAACGGGTCGATCTGGTCCACCTGGCCCGCACCATCCGCAGCGCCCCGCGCCTGGAAAGCCTGGTGGCGATGCGCGGCGAAATCGGCCAGCTTGTCGAGCGCATGCTGGCCCACGGCGCGTCCTCGACCCAGATCACCCACATCATCACCCTGCTCAACGACCACACCGTGTGCCGGGTGATCGAACTGGCGATCGAGGAAAAGGGCGACCCGGGCGTACCGTTCACCTGGCTCTGCTTCGGCAGCGAAGGTCGCCGCGAACAGACCCTGCACACCGACCAGGACAACGGCATCCTGTTCGACGCCCGCGACGCGGCCGAAGCCGCCGAGATTCGCGGGCGCCTGTTGCCGCTGGCGCAACACATCAACCAGGGTCTGGCGCAATGCGGCTTCAGCCTGTGCAAAGGCAACATCATGGCCGGCAACCCCGAGCTGTGCCTGTCGCGGGCCGAATGGGCGCGGCGCTTCTCCGCCTTCATCCGCGAGGCGACCCCGGAAAACCTGCTGGCGTCGAGCATCTATTTCGACCTGCGGGTGGTCTGGGGCAACGACGACAGTTGCGAACAACTGCGCCAGAGCGTCCTCGATCAGGTCGCCGACAACCGCCTGTTCCAACGCATGATGGCGGACAACGCGCTGCGCCAGAAACCGCCGGTGGGGCGCTTCCGCGAGTTCGTCCTGACCCGCAGCGGCAACGACAAGGCCGCCACCCTCGACCTCAAGGTCCAGGGCCTGACGCCCTTCGTCGACGGCGCGCGCTTGCTGGCCCTGGCCAACGGCATCAGCGCCAACAACACCCTGGAGCGCCTGCGCCAACTGGTGGAAAAGGAAGTCATCGACCCGCTGGACGGCGGCGCCTTCGAAGAGGCCTACCATTTCATCCAGCAGACCCGCATGCAGCAGCACCAACTGCAGACCCGGCAGAACCTGCCCTACTCCAACCGCGTCGACCCGGACAGCCTCAACGACCTGGACCGGCGCATCCTGCGTGAATCGCTGCGTCAGGCCCAGCGCCTGCAAAGCAGTCTGGCCCTGCGTTACCAATTGTGAGTTCCCAGCTATGAGTTTGTTTGCCTGGCTGCGTCCCAGCCAACCCACCCTCGACGACGTGCAGCGCCAGCGCCTGGCCGGGCTGGGTACGCCGCCGGTGCTTGGCGAGACGCCGCTGGGCAAGCAGCGCTGGGTGGTGCTGGACCTGGAAACCAGCGGCCTGAACGTCAACCGCGATCAGGTGCTGTCGATCGGCGCCGTGGTGACCGAAGCCGGCGCCATCGTTTTCAGCCAGCAGTTCGAACGCACCCTGCACCGCCACGACCACAAACTCGCCCCCAGCGTGCTGATCCACGGCCTGGCGCCCAGCGCCATCGCCGCCGGCTGCGACCCGGTGGAAGCGCTGCTGGACCTGATGGACTTCATCGGCGACAGCCCGCTGCTGGCCTTCCACGCCGGTTTCGACCAGCGCATGCTCAGCCGCGCGCTCAAGGACAGCCTCGGCTACAAGCTCGTGCACCCGTTCATGGACGTGGCGGAACTGGCGCCGCTGCTCAACCCGGATGTGGTGATGCGCGACGCCGGCCTGGACGACTGGGTGGCGCACTTCAAGCTGCTGGTCGAGGAACGTCACAACGCCAGCGCCGACGCCCAGGTCACCGCCGAACTGGCGCTGATCCTGTTCAGCCAGGCCCGGCGCCAGCAACTGGACAGCCCGAAGGCTCTGGAGCAACGTCTCCAGAGCTGGCGGCGCAAGCGCCAGCAAAGCCACGGGATGTAATCGCCCTTCCCCGACCTTGCTGAATCCGATGAGCGTTAATTGCACAGTGCCACAGGCTCTGACACAATCGCGAATAATTCTCGTTAGTTAACGCATTCTTTTTCCCGGGGAACGCCTTGTCGTCCGTGCCTAGCCCTCACAACGAGCTGGTCGGTGCGCTGTACCGCGACCACCGCAGTTGGCTGCTCGCCTGGTTGCGCCGCAACCTTGCCTGCGCCGAGCGCGCCGAAGACCTGAGCCAGGACACCTTCGTGCGCCTGCTCGGCCGCGACGCATTGCCGGCGCCGCGCCAGCCGCGGGCTTTTCTCATGGCCGTGGCCAAGGGCTTGCTGTTCGACCATTTCCGTCGTTCGGCGCTGGAGCAGGCGTACCTGGAAGAACTGCTGCTGGTGCCCGAGGCCGAACAACCGTCTCCCGAAGCGCTGCTGCTGATCCTCGAAGACCTCAAGGCCATCGACCGCCTGCTCGGCAAGCTGTCGAGCAAGGCCCGCGCCGCGTTCCTGTACAACCGCCTGGACGGCATGAGCCATGCCGAGATCGCCGAAAAGATCGGCGTCTCCGTGCCGCGAGTGCGCCAGTACCTGGCCCAGGGCATGCGCCAGTGCTACATCGCGCTGTACGGCGAGCCGACATGAGCGCGTTTAACGCCAGACCGGTATCAGCCGGTGTGCTTGATGCCGCCATCGCCTGGCAACTGTGCCTGGATGCCGGCAGCGGCAACGCTCAGGAACGCGCCGACTTCGAGCGCTGGCATGCCGCCAGCGAAGAACACGCCCGCGCCTGGCTACAACTGGGCATGCTCGACCAGCGTTTCGCCGCCGCCGCCGGCCCGGCGCGCAAGGCCCTGATGCAATCCCGGGTCAGCCTGCGCCAGCGCGTGCGCAAGCTCGGCGGCGGGCTGGCCAGCCTGTTGTTGGTGGGCGGTTTGCTCAGTTGGGTCAATGCTCATCAGACGCTGGGGTACTGGCTCGCCGACCAGCGCACCGCCACCGGCGAGCAGCGCAGCCTGCGCCTGGACGACGGTACGCTGATCAGCCTGAACACCCATTCGGCGGTGGATATCCGCTTCACCGAGAACGAACGCCTGATCGTGCTGCACGACGGCGAGATTTCCATCGAGACCGGGCACAAGGCCAACGACACCCGACCGTTCGTCGTCGCCACCGATGATGGCCGCATGCGGGCGTTGGGCACGCGCTTCCTGGTGCGTCTGGAAGGCGATGGCACGCGCCTGAGCGTGT
Source organism: Pseudomonas sp. Marseille-P9899 (assembly GCF_903166565.1). NCBI lineage: Bacteria > Pseudomonadati > Pseudomonadota > Gammaproteobacteria > Pseudomonadales > Pseudomonadaceae > Pseudomonas > Pseudomonas sp. Marseille-P9899. The sequence continues at coordinate 64,551 of NZ_CAESCG010000007.1, read as the reverse complement.
TGCAGTCGGCCGTGGCCGCCAAGCCGCAGGACAGCGGCGACGAGCAGATCGTGCATGAAGGCCAGGAAGTGTTGATGAGCCACGACCAGTTGGGTCGCATCAACACCCTCAAGCCCGGCGCCGACGCCTGGACCCGCGGCATGCTGGTGGTGGACAACGTGCGGCTGGCCGACCTGCTGGGCGAGCTGGGGCGTTATCGCGCCGGTTACCTGGGCGTTGCGCCCGAAGTCGCCGATTTGCGCATCACCGGCAGCTTCCCGCTGCATGACACCGACCTGGCGCTGAAATCGCTGTTGCCGACCCTGCCGGTGCAGGTGCAGCAGCGGACGCCGTGGTGGGTAACGGTGATGGCGCGCGGCGACAAATAACCACTGCTGACCTGATCGCTGGCTTGTCGGCGATCAGGTCGCTGCCCCACCGAAATCTAAATCGAAAATATTTTCATCCAGCCCTATCACTTTTCAATTCTCGCTCGGCAAGGAGGCTAGTTAGCACATATCCCGTCGAGGACCCGCATGACCCGCTCAATCGAAAGCTTCCTGCGTCCAAGCCTGCTGGCCGTGGCCATTGCCATCGCCGCACCGTTGGCCAGCACCCCGCTGATCGCCGCCGAACAGGCCGGCAACCTGCACAGCTACAACCTGCCGGCCGCGCCACTGGCCACCACCCTGAACCAGATCGCCAGCCAGGCCGGCATCGCCCTGACCCTGGACCCGGCGCTGGCCAGCGGGCGCACCTCGGCTCCGGTCAAAGGCCAGTACGACGCCGTCGGCGCCCTGCAACAGGCCCTGCGCGGCAGCGGCCTGCAACTGCAACAGAGCAGTGCCGGGACTTACAGCCTGGTGGCCGTGGAAGAAAACGCCATCGCCCTGCCCAACACCGATATCAACGCCAAGGTCGCCGCCGCTGACGGCAGCGCCGCCGCCGGCTATCGCGCAGAAACCGTCAAGAACGTCGGTGCCCTCGGCGCCATGAAACTGCAAGACACGCCCTACTCCATGAGCGTGGTGTCCCAGGAATTCCTCAAGAACACCCAGACCACCAGCCTCGACGACGTGTTCAAGCGCAACCCCGCCACCCAGCTCTACGGGCCACGTTCCGCCGGTTACGCCAGCGCCGTCGCGATCCGCGGCTTCAGCGGCTCCGGCAACATGAACATCGCCAACGACGGCCTGCGCTTCAGCAACGGCGCCGATGCCGGCAACTTCATCGAAGACACCGAGCAACTGGAAATCATCACCGGCCTGACCGGCTTCCTGTATGGCCCGGGCACGCCCGGTGGCCTGGTCAACTACGTGCTCAAGCGCCCGACCTACGAGCGCTACAACAGCGTCACCCTCGGCAACGCCGGCGGCGAAAACTACTACATGCATGGCGACTTCGGCGGCAAGATCGACGACGCCGGCGTGTTCGCCTACCGCCTGAACGTGCTGGCGCAGGACGGCGAGACCGCCATCGATCTGCAGAAGCACCGCCGCGAAATGATCAGCGCGGCACTGGACTGGAACGTCAACGACGACCTGCAGATCCAGTTCGATGCGTCCCACCGCAAGAATCAGGTGCGCGGTCTGAGCAGCTATTGGTACGTCGCACCGGGCATCGAGCGGCCTGATGCCTCGTCGCTGAAAAACGACAAGCTGTACAGCCAGAAATGGTCGTTCTCCGACAACGAAACCGACAAGGCCGGCGTGCGCGCCAACTGGCGCCTGAACGACACCTTCACCGTGCGTGCAGCCTTCGCGGCCCAGCAGTACACCGATGAGTTCACTTACACCGGCCCGACGCTGACCAGCGCCACCACCTACAGCCAGCCGATCTACGCCTTTGCCCCGATCGAAAGCGAAGAAAAGTCCGGCTCGCTGTTCCTCGACGCCGCCTTCGCCACCGGCCCACTGGATCACAAACTGACCGTGGGCTACCAGGGCAACACCACCCGGGTGAAGCAGTACGAAGATCACATCCCGTACCCGGGCTGGCAGTACAAGTCGCCGGTAGGTGACATTCCGCTGAGCGAGCAGCCGCAAGTGACCAAGCCCGGCTGGTCCATCGGTCATGGCGACCAGCGTCTGGCCAACAGCGCGGAAACCAACAACTTCCTGCTCGGCGACATCATCACCTTCAACGAGCAGTGGTCGACCATCCTTGGCGTGACCCAGACCCAGATCAAGAGCTACACCAACGAGTTCGTCTACGCCAAGGCCTTCGGCACGCCGGAGACCGAGACCAAGTACAACAAGAGCAAGACTTCGCCGAACATCTCGCTTATCTACAAGCCAGTGCCTTGGCTGACCACCTACGCCACCTACATCGAAGGCCTGCAGGCCGGCGGCGTAGCGCCAAGCGATGCGATCAACGCCGGTCAGGCGCTGGCGCCGCAGATCAGCGAACAGTATGAAATCGGCGCGAAGGCGACCGTGGGCGACACCCTGCTCACCCTGGCCTTCTTCAACATCGACAAGCCGAACAACTACAAGAACAGCGCCGGGCTCTACACCCAGGATGGTCGCCAGGAAAACAACGGCCTGGAGTTCAGCGTGACTGGCAAAGTGATGCCCGAGCTGACCGTGGTCGGCGGTATCACCCTGCTGGATCCGCAGGTCAAGAAGACCGCCATCACCGCCAACGAAGGCAACGCCCCGACCAACGTCGCCAAGCAACTGGCCAAGGTCTACGCCGAGTACGATCTGGACGCGCTGCCGGGCGTAGCGCTGACCGGTGGTGCCTATTACACCGGCAAGCAATATGCCGATGAAGCCAACCACGTCAGCCTGCCGTCGTTCACCACCTTCGATGCGGGTGCGCGCTACAAGACCCATGTGGCGGACAACGACGTGACCTTCCGGGTCAACGTCGCCAACCTGGCGAACAAGGAATACTGGCTGAACAGCTTCTACCTGGGTGATCCACGGACCGTGCAGTTCTCGGCTCAGTTGGAGTTTTAAGGCCCCCCATCGCGAGCAAGCTCGCTCCTACAGGTGACCGATCGCGTCTCCCTGTAGGAGCGAGCTTGCTCGCGATTATGTGCACCGCTTTCTACCGACGGTTAGCCAACCCCATGCAAGCCAAAACCATCCGCCGCTGGTCCGCGATCCACACCTGGACCAGCCTCATCAGCACCCTGTTCCTGCTGCTACTGGCAGTCACCGGCCTGCCGCTGATCTTCCACCATGAAATCGACCACCTGCTGGGCGATGCGCCCGAGCTGAAGGTGATGCCCGCCGACACCCCGAAACTGGATCTCGCGCAGCTTGTGCTGAGAGCCGAGGCCCATCGTCCGGGCGAGGTGATGCAGTACTTCGGCTGGGACGAAGACGACAGCAACGGCGTGGTGGCGATCATGGCCGCCACCGCCGGTACCGAGCCCAACTCGTCGCACACCTTCATGCTCGACGCGCGCACCGGCGAGGTCGTGGAAATGCCCTCGGCCAACGGCGGCTTCATGATGACCATGCTGCGCCTGCACGTCGACATGTTCGCCGGCCTGCCGGGCAAGCTGCTGCTGGCGTTCATGGGCGTGCTGTTTATCGTGGCGATCATCTCCGGCGTGGTGCTCTATGCGCCGTTCATGCGCCGGCTGGACTTCGCCACGGTGCGCCACGACAAGTCACGGCGGCTGCGCTGGCTCGACCTGCATAACCTGATCGGCGTCGTCACCCTGACCTGGGCGCTGGTGGTGGGCGTCACCGGGGTGATCAGCGCGCTGTCGGATCTGGTCATCGCCGCGTGGCGCAACGACAGCCTGACGACGATGGTCGCGCCGTACCGTGATGCGCCGCCGCTGACCGCGCTGGCACCGGTCAGCCGGGTGCTGGATATCGCCGCCGACGCTGCGCCGGGCATGACGCCCGACTTCATCGCCTTCCCCGGTACACGCTTCTCCAGCGAGCACCACTACGCGGTGTTCATGAAGGGCAGCAGCCATCTGACCGCCCATCTGCTGACGCCGGTGCTGATCGACGCCAGCACCCTGGCGGTCACCGCCGTGGGCGAGCGGCCGTGGTACATGGACGCCATGGGCCTGTCGCAGCCGCTGCATTTTGGCGACTACGGCGGCCGGCCGATGCAGATTCTGTGGGCGGCGCTGGATGTGCTGACCATCATCGTGCTGGGCAGCGGGCTTTATCTCTGGTGGGTGCGCCGACGCACGGCCGCGGAGGGCGCGCGATGAACATGAAGGTGTTCGGCATGCCGCTGTTGATCGGGGTGCTCGGGGCGGCGGGGTTGTTTGCCGCGCTGCTTGGGGATGGTTGGTGGGATGCGCTGGCGTGGGTTGGGTTGGGGTTGCCGGCCTGGTATGGGTTCAGGGGGTTTTTCAGGTAGGTCTCTGGGCTCTTATCGCGAGCAAGCTCGCTCCTACCCTGTAGGAGCGAGCTTGCTCGCGAGGGAGTGTCAGATTTTTTGTGTGCGGGCCGGTAACGGCCTGCCGTCAGGCAGGCCCTGATTTCACCAGGTCGGCCTGATGAATCGATCTCCGTACAGAATCGCAAATTGATTCATCGCACTTTTCCAGTCATGCGCCGCTGAGCCCCAGTTTGCGGTGATGTTGCGCAGTCCCAGCCAGATCAATTTGGTCGCTGCATCGTCGTTCGGGAAGTGGCCACGGGTCTTGATGATCTTGCGCAGTTGGGCGTTGATGCTCTCGATGGCATTGGTGGTGTAGATCACCTTCCGGATAGCAGGCGGGAAGACAAAGAATGGAATCACGCGATCCCATGCCCGTCGCCAGGCAGCCACTACGGTTGGATATTGCTTGCCCCAAGGCCCGCTTTCAAACTCATCCAGCGCCTGTTCAGCCGCTTCGGCGTTAACAGCCTGATAGATCGGTTTGAGGGCCTTGGCCAACGCCCGACGTTTGTCCCAGGCTGCAAAATCGAGGCTGTTGCGGATCAGATGAACGATGCAGGTTTGCAGCGTTGTTTCTGGAAACACCGCGCCCAAGGCCTCTGGCATGCCTTTGAGACCATCGGTCACGGCAATCAACACATCCTCGACACCGCGAGTCTTGAGGTCGTTGAACACCTTCATCCAGAACTTCGCACCTTCGGTGCTCTCGATCCAGATGCCCAGAATATCGCGCGTTCCATCAGGCAAAACGCCCAGCGCCAGGTAGATCGCCTTGTTGCGAACCAGACCTTCTTCGCGGATTTTGACTCGCAGCGCATCAAAGAAAATGACCGGGTACATCGGCTCCAAGGGACGTTGTTGCCAGGCACCAATTTCCTCCATGACCTCATCGGTTACAGAGCTGATGAAGTCATGTGAAACGTCTGTTCCGTATTGCTCGGAAAGAAAAGCCCGAATCTCTCTAACCGTCATTCCACGGGCGTACATGGCAATGATCTTGTCGTCGAAACCGGTGTAACGGCGCTCATGTTTGGGGATCAGGATGGGCGAGAAACTGCCGTCCCGGTCCCGAGGGATATCCAGGCGTAGCGGGCCATCGCCTGTCAGCACGGTCTTGCCACTCTTGCCGTTGCGCTGGTTGGTCTCATCCTCTGGGCGCTGCGCGCCAGGAGGATAGCCCAGGTGATGGCCAAGCTCGGCGTTCAGGGCTCGCTCGATCAGTGCTTTCTTGAAGGCGGCAGAGGCCTCTTCGATAGCCTCTGCGGTCATCAGTGGGGTCGCGGAAAACTGTTCAAGAAGCTCTTTCGGGACCTTCGGTAACTCTCGAAGCGGTTTCTTTTTGGTTGGCATACATGCACCTCTTACTCATGGTATGCCCGAACACAAAATTTCTGACACCCTCGCTCGCGATGGCGACAACGCCACCTCCGGGAACATTCCCCCGCCAATCCACTCCAACACCTCGTTTTCCCTGCCTTTACGGCTGACGAGGTCTTTGCCATGAAACGTTTCGCGCTGGTCACCCTGATGACCCTGGCCGCCAGTTCGGCCTTCGCTTTCAACCTCAACGACGCGGCCAACGCCGTGTCCGCCATGCAAGGCAAGTCCGATGGCGCAGCCGTGCAGGCGCCCGCCGCTTCGGCCAATCTGCTCAACACCCTCGGCAGCGAACTCAAGATCACCCCGGAACAAGCCATTGGCGGCACCGGCGCCCTGCTGGGCCTGGCGCGCAATCAGTTGAGCACGGGCGATTACCAACAACTGAGCAAGGCCGTGCCGGGCCTCGACATGCTGTCTGGCGAGAACGCCCTCGGCGGGCTGGCGGGATTGGGGGATCTGCTCGGCAAGAGCGGTCAGGCGTCGGCGTTGAGCAATGCGCTGGGCGGGGAGGTGAAGAACGGCACGGACCTGAACAACGCCTTCAGCGCCCTCGGCATGGAGAACGGTATGATCGCCCGCTTCGCGCCGCTGATCCTGCAGTACCTCGGCCAGCAAGGCGTGGCCGAGTCGTTGTTGCAGAACCTGGCCGGCATCTGGGGCAACGGCACTGTCGCACCGCTCGCCCCGGCAACCGGCCCGTCAGTTTAATTCCGCGCGCAGGGCCTCGATCCGCGCATCCTTCTCGCGCCACAACTGGTTCACCCAGTCCTGCACGGCCTGGCGCACCGCCGGGTCGGTCTCGTAGTCACCGGCCCACAGCGCCGGGTCCAGCTCGCGCACCTGAATATCGACGATCACCCGCGGCAACCCGCCGCTGACCAGATCCCAGAAGCCCGGCGCCTTGTCGCCGGGATAGACGATGGTCACGTCCAGCAGCGCGTCGAGTTGCTCACCCAAGGCCGCCAGCACGAAGGCGACACCGCCGGCCTTGGGCTTGAGCAGGTGCCGATAAGGCGACTGTTGTTCCTGGCGCTTGGCCTCGGTGAAACGGGTGCCTTCCAGGTAATTGACCACGGTCACCGGCTGGCGCTTGAACAGCTCGCACGCCGCCTTGGTGATGGCCAGGTCCTGGCCCTTGAGGTGCGGGTGTTTGTCGAGAAAGGCCTTGCTGTAGCGCTTCATGAACGGGTAATCCAGCGCCCACCAGGCCAGGCCCAGCAACGGCACCCAGATCAGCTCCTTTTTCAGGAAGAACTTGAAGAACGGGATCTTGCGGTTCAGCACCTGGATCAGCGCCGGGATATCGACCCAGGTCTGGTGGTTGCTGACGCAGAGGTAAGAAGTGTCCAACCGCAGGTTGGCATTGCCGCGCACATTCCAGCGGGTGGGGATGCACAGGGCGAAGATCAGCTTGTCGACTTCGGCCCAGGTCTCGGCAAACCACATCACCGCCCGCGAGGCGCGATCACGGTAATGGCCAGGCAGGACCAGCTTGAGCAGCGCGCAAAACAGCAGCGGCCCGATCATGATCAGGGTGTTGAGCAACAGCAACAGGGTGACGAAACTGCCGGTAAGCAGGCGACGCATAAATCCACTCTTATTGTGGGAAAGACGGCCCGTCATGATAAGCAGCCTCGCCATGAACGCCAAACGCTGCCCGGCGAGTGTCGTGAACAAATGTTTCACGTTGTGTTCATTACCGTAGCTTGCCGAACCTAAAGCACAACGGCAGTCTAACTGTCGTCTCGTCCCAAGGAAGTCATGCCATTGAAACCACTGATCGCCCTGCTTGGCCTGCTGTCGCTGCCGGTGATGGCCGCCGAGCCGACCCTCTACGGTCGCTACGAATACATCGGCCTGCCGGAAATCGGCCAGACCCTCAAAGCCAAGATGGACACCGGCGCCCTCACTGCCTCGCTGTCCGCCAAGGACATCGAACAGTTCAGCCGTAACGGCGAGGACTGGGTGCGCTTCCGCCTGGCCACCAAGGATGCCGACAGCAAGGTCTTCGAACACAAGCTGGCGCGCATCAGCAAGATCAAGAACCGCGCCGACGAAGAAGACGAAGAAGGCACCGAGATCGCCCACCGTCCGGTCATCGACCTGGAGCTGTGCCTGGGTGATGTGAAGCGCACCGTTGAGGTCAACCTGACCGACCGCAGCAGCTTCAACTACCCGCTGCTGATCGGCGCCAAGGCCCTGCGCGAATTCGGCGCTGCGGTAAACCCGGCCCGCCGCTTCACCGCTGACAAGCCGGACTGCTGACGCAAAGCGGCAAAGTGGTGAGCCGCGCTTTACACTTGCCGCTTCCCACTTGCCGCCTGCAGTTGCCTCCATGCCCCACATCCTGATCGTTGAAGACGAAGCGGCCATCGCCGACACCCTGATCTACGCCTTGCAGGGCGAAGGCCACAGCACCGAGTGGGTGACCCTCGGCCAGGCCGCGCTGGAGCGACAGCGCCAGCAGCCGGCCGATCTGGTCATCCTCGATATCGGCCTGCCGGACATCAGCGGTTTCGAGACCTGCAAGCAACTGCGCCGCTTCAGTGAAGTGCCGGTCATGTTCCTAAGCGCCCGCGACGGCGAAATCGACCGGGTGGTGGGCCTGGAAATCGGCGCCGACGATTATGTGGTCAAGCCGTTCAGCCCGCGGGAAGTCGCCGCCCGGGTACGCGCCATCCTCAAGCGCATTACTCCCGTGGCCAGCACCGTCCCCGCCAGCGGTACCACGCCGTTCAACATCGACACCGTGCGCATGCAGATCCACTACCGCGAGCAACCGCTCAGCCTGACCCGCCACGAATTCCGCCTGTTGCAGTGCCTGCTGGAGCAGCCGCAGCGGGTCTTCAGCCGCGAGCAGTTGCTGGACGCCGTGGGCGTGGCAGCCGATGTCGGTTACGAGCGCACCATCGACAGCCATATCAAGAGCCTGCGCGCCAAGCTGCGCCTGGTCGCCGCCGAGGCCGAGCCAATCCAGACCCACCGCGGCCTGGGCTACAGCTACAACCCGGACCAAAGCTGATGCGCCTCGGTATTCGCATCTTCCTGGTGTATTTCCTGTTCGTCGGGCTGACCGCGTATTTCGTCCTCAACACGGTGCGCGAGCAGGTGCGCCCCGCTGTGCGTCAATCCTCCGAGGAAACTCTGGTGGACACCGCCAACCTGCTGGCGGAAATCCTCCGCGACCAGGTCAAGGCCGGCACCCTCGGCCAGAGCGCGCTGCCGCAGTTGCTCAAGGCCTACGGCCAGCGCCGCCCCAACGCGCAGATCTGGGGCCTGGCCAAGAACGAGGTGAACCACCGCATCTACGTCACCGACGCCAAGGGCATCGTTCTGCTGGATTCCAGCGGCGAGGCGCTGGGCCAGGATTACTCGCGCTGGAACGACGTCTACCTGACCCTGCGCGGCCAGTACGGCGCCCGCTCGACCCGCAGCGACCCGAACGATCCAGACTCCTCGGTGATGCACGTCGCCGCGCCGATCCTCGACAACGGCACGCTGATCGGCGTGGTCACCGTGGCCAAGCCCAACCGCTCGCTGCAACCCTACGTCGACCGCTCGGAACAGCACCTGATCACCCTCGGTATCGGCCTGATCGTGCTCGGCCTGCTGGTGGGCGCGGCGCTGTCGTGGTGGCTGACCCGCTCGCTGCGCCGGCTGACCCGCTACGCCCAGGCCGTCAGCGCCGGCGAGCGCGTGGCGCTGCCGCACTACCGGGGCGGCGAGCTGGCGCAACTGGCGGACGCGGTCGAGCGCATGCGCACCCAGCTCGAAGGCAAGGCCTACGTCGAGCGCTACGTGCACACCTTGACCCACGAACTGAAAAGCCCGCTGGCGGCGATCCGCGGCGCCAGCGAGCTGTTGCAGGGACCGATGCCGGAGGAGCAGCGCCAGCGCTTCAGCCAGAACATCGAGAGCGAAAGCGCGCGCATGCAGCAATTGATCGAGCGCCTGCTGGACCTGGCCCAGGTCGAGCAGCGTCAAGGCCTGGAGGACCAACAGCAAGTGGCGCTGGCAGAGATGGTCGACGCCCTGCTGCTGGCCCGCAGTGCCCGCATCGAAAGCGCCGGCCTGCAAGTACGTCAGCAAGTGCCGGTGACGGCGCGGCTGTACTGCGAGCCGTTTCTGATGCGTCAGGCGATCGGCAACCTGCTGGAAAACGCCCTGGACTTCACCCCGCCTGGCGGCCGGTTGGTGTTCGAACTGGAACACGATGCACAGCGCGTGGCCCTGAGCCTGTACAACCAGGGCGAGGCGATTCCCGATTACGCCCTGGGCCGTCTCTGCGAGCGCTTCTATTCACTGCCCCGGCCCGGCACCGGGCGCAAGAGCACCGGCCTTGGCCTGAACTTCGTCGAGGAAGTCATGCAACTGCACGGCGGCTCGCTGGAGATCGCCAACGTCGAAGACGGCGTGCGCGTGCGGTTGTGGCTGCCCGCCAATCGCCTGGGCTGAATCTCCACACAAACTCCACATTCACTCCCGCGTCGCTCCACACAGCGCTCGCAGACTGGGCTCCTTCTCAAGCGGAGCCCTTCCATGAACAAAACCCTGAGTATCAAACTCGGCATCATCGCCTTGCTGGTGATCGGACTGCTGATTCCCCTTCTGATGATCGGCGGCCTGATCAGCGAGCGGCAGTCCCTGCGCGACAGCGTGGTCGAGGACATCGGCCAGAGTTCAAGCCATGCCCAGCAAATCAGCGGTCCGATCCTCGTGGTGCCGTACCGCAAGACCGAGCGGATATGGAAAACCCAGGACGGCCGGACCTTCCAGGAAACCCGCGTGCGCACCCGCCACCTGGCCTTTTTGCCAGAGACCTTCGTCCTCGATGCCGATGCCAACACCGAGCTGCGCTCGCGGGGCATCTACGAGGCGCGGCTGTACCACGCCAACAGCCACGTCAGCGGCCAGTTCAAGGTGCCGGCCAACTGGGGCATCAAGGACGACCTCGACGACTACCGCTTCGAAACACCGTTTATCGCGGTGGGCATCAGCGATATCCGTGGCATCCAGAACGGCCTGCAACTGCAGCTCAACGGCCAGACCCTCGACTTCGCCGCCGGCAGTGGCGCGGACTGGCTCGGCAGCGGCGTGCGCGCCAGCGTGCCGGGGCTCGATAGCCAGAACGAAATGCGCCTGGACTACGCCTTCGACCTGAAGCTGCAAGGCACCGGGCAGTTGCATGTACTGCCAGTGGGCCGCAGCAGCAATGTGAGTCTGAGCGCCAACTGGCCCCACCCGGGCTTTATCGGCAATTACCTGCCCAACAGCCGCGAGATCACCGACAAGGGCTTCAACGCTCACTGGCAGACCTCGTTCTTCTCCACCAACATGGAAGACGCCCTCCAACGCTGCGTGACAACCGACCAGTGCACGGACTTCCAAAGCCGGCGTTTCGGCGTCAACTTTGTCGATCCGGTGGACCAGTACCTGAAAAGCGAGCGGGCGATCAAATACGCGCTGCTGTTCATCGCCCTGACCTTCGCCGGCTTCTTCCTCTTCGAAGTGCTGCGCAACCTCAGCGTCCACCCGATCCAGTACGCCTTGGTGGGCGTGGCCCTGGCGCTGTTCTACCTGTTGCTGCTGTCGTTGTCCGAGCACCTTGGCTTTGCCCTGGCGTATGGGTTGTCGGCGAGCGGCTGTGTGGCGTTGATCGGTTTCTATCTGTGCCATGTGCTGCACAGCCGGGCGCGCGGGATGGGCTTCGGCGCGGGGTTGGCGGTGCTGTACGCGATGCTTTACGGGCTGCTCAGCGCCGAGGATTACGCGCTATTGATGGGGGCGTTGCTGCTGTTCGCCTTGCTGGGTGTGTTCATGGTGCTGACGCGCCGGCTGGACTGGTATCGCGCGGGTCAGGGGGTGGCAGCATGAGTGGGTTGCGCGAGGAGCGGGTGTTCGCGAACGAATTAGCCAAGGGGATTGGCCACGTGTGGGTAGCGGAGGTGAAGGCCGGCTGGAGGAAGGTCGAGGACGGTAGCGAAATACTGATCGCGGTGGTGCCCGGATTGCGACCGCTTCGCGGTCGTTCGCGAGCAAGCTCGCTCCCACAATGACTTAAATCAATATCAAAGCCCTGTGGGAGCGAGCTTGTCGGGGCGTCGAACTGCCGCAAAGCGGCCCCGAAAATGCCGGATCAGGCCGCCGGCGGTGCCGTCAGCTTCATCGAAGGGCGCTGACTGACCTGCGCATACCACGCCGCCAGCTTCGGCTGCTGCTCACGCCAGCCGAAGTTCGGCATGCGCAAGTCGATATAGCCCAGCGCACAGGCCGCACCAATCGCCGCGACGTCGAACACCGAAGCCAGTTCAGCAATATGCTCGGCCTCGAAATCCGCCAGACCGCGGCGAATCTTCTCCTGCTGCGCCGTGAGCCACTCGTCCCACTGTTTCTCAGCAGGCCGCAGGAACTGCTCATAACGCGCCAGCACCGAGGCGTCCATGATCGCATCCGCCTGCGAAGCCAGGCTCAGGCGGCGCCAACGAGCGTCGCCCTCACGCGGGATCAGCGGGTTGCCGACGTGTTGCAGGTCGAGGTATTCAAGAATCACCCGGCTGTCATGCAGCACGGTGCCGTTGCCCAGCACCAGCGCCGGGATCTTGCCGACCGGGTTGTCGCGGTTCAAGCCGGCATCCGGGTTCACCGGGCTCATGTTGATGGTGTTCAGCGCGACCCGGTCGAACTGCCCGGTCTCGTGCAGGAACACCGTGACCTTGCGCACGAAGGGCGACAGCGGCGAGTGGTACAACGTCATGCTCGGCGTGGTCATGGCGTGTCCTCAGTTGCCTTGCAGGCTGGGCGGCAGGCAGACACCGGTACCGCCGATGCCGCAATAGCCCTCGGGGTTCTTCGCCAGGTACTGCTGGTGGTAAGCCTCGGCGAAATACACGGTCGGCGCCTGGGCAATCTCCGTGCTGATCTCGCCGTAACCGGCCTTGCTCAGCTCGGCCTGGTACTGCGCCTTGCTCGCCTCGGCTTCCGCCAGGTGCTGCGGGCTGGTGCAGTAGATCGCCGAGCGGTATTGGGTGCCGATATCGTTGCCCTGGCGCATGCCCTGGGTCGGGTTGTGCAGTTCCCAGAACATCTTCAGCAACTCGCCGTAACTGAGCTTGTCCTTGTCGAACACCACCAGCACCACTTCGGTGTGCCCGGTCAGGCCCGAGCAGACTTCTTCGTAGGTCGGGTTCGGTGTAAAGCCACCGGCATAACCGACCACGGTGCTGACCACGCCATCGCGCTGCCAGAAGCGACGCTCGGCACCCCAGAAGCAGCCCAGGCCGAAAATCGCGAAGTCGACATTCTCGAAGAACGGGCCGAGCAACGGCGTCTCTTTGAACACGAAATGCCGCTCAGGCAGGGACATCGGGGTTTCGCGGCCAGGCAGCGCCTGTTCAGCGGTAGGCAGGACGTTTTTGTTCACCAGGATTTCCGAACGCAGGACCATGGACCCATTCCTCTTGTCAGGTAGGAGACATCGCCGAGCGATGTCGTCTATTGGGATAGACCCGTAGTGTGCCCGAGTGTTGCGTGACTGTCAGGCCACCGGGCCACGCGGATAGCGCCTGAGCTTTTCAACCAGCTCATCGCCGGGGATCGGCTTGTCGAACAGGTAGCCCTGGCCGACATCGCAACGGTGACGACGCAGGAACGCCAGTTGCTCGGCGGTCTCGATACCTTCAGCGACCACCTTGAGCTTGAGGTTGTGGGCCATGGCCACCACCGCCGAGGTGATTTCCATGTCGTCCTGGTTGTCGGGGATTTCGTTGATGAAGCTGCGATCGATCTTGATGATGTCGATCGGGAATTTCTTCAGGTAGCTGAGCGAGGAATAACCGGTGCCGAAGTCGTCCATCGCCAGGGTCAGGCCCAGTTGCTTGAGCTGGTCGAGTTGGCGGCGGGTGTCTTCGGTGGCTTCCAGCAGCAGCCCTTCGGTCAGTTCCAGCTCCAGCAGGTGCGGCGGCAGCGCTTCTTCCTGGAGGATGTTGGCGATCGAGGCGACCAGATCCGGGTCGGAGAACTGCTTGGGCGACAGGTTGATCGCCACCTGCAAGTTGGGCATGCCCTCGGCGGCCAGTTGCTGGCTCATGCGGCACGACTGGCGCGCCACCCATTTGCCGATGGGGATGATCAGGCCGGTTTCCTCGGCCACGCTGATGAACTGGTCCGGGCGGATCATGCCCTTTTCCGGGTGGTTCCAGCGCAGCAGCGCTTCCAGGCCGAGCAGGCGGCCGGTACTCAGGCACAGCTTGGGCTGGTAGAACACCTGCAATTCGTTCTGCGCCAGGGCCCGGCGCAGGTTGTTCTCGACGAACAGCTTGTAGCTGGCCTCGGCATTCAGCGCTTCGGTGAACACCTGCACCTGATGCTTGCCGTTGGCCTTGGCCTTGTGCAGCGCGAGGCCGGCGTTCTTCATCAGGGTCTGCGGGTCGCGGCCGTGCAGCGGCGCGCACGCCAGGCCCACGGAGCCGGTGACGTTGATCAACTGGTTGTCGACGAACATCGGTTTGTCGAGGGTGTTGAGCAGCGATTGCGCGGTCTGCTGGCCGCTTTCCATGTCGGTGTTGTCCAGCAATACGGCGAACTCGTTACTGGCGAAACGCGCCAGGCTGCCACCGGGGCTGAGGCTGTTGCGCAGGCGCCGGGCGAGGCTCACCAGCAGCTTGTCGCCGGTCTGGTGACCGAGGCTGTCGTTGATCCGCTTGAAGTTGTCGATGTCCACCAGCAGCAGGCAGATCGGCGTGTCGCTGTCGCGGGCGAAACGCTCGTCGAGGCTGCGGATGAACGCTGGGCGATTGCCCAGGCCCGTCAGGTTGTCGGTGTAGGCCAGGCGCTCGATGCGCTGCTGGGCGAGCTTGTTCTGGGTGACGTCTTCGTAGATACCGATGTAGTGGGTCAACTCGCGGTTGTCGCCATACACCTTGGAAATAGACAGTTGGCCCCAGTACGGCTCGAGGTTCTTGCGCCGGCTCTTGAACTCGCCCTGCCAGCTATTGCCCATGGCCAGGCTGGAGTCGTCGAACAGCAGTTCGCTGAGATTTTCCAGCGCCGACAGCTCGGACAGCCGATGCCCCTGGACCTCCTCGGAGCTGTACTGGGTGATCGCGGTAAAGCTCGGATTGACGTACTCGACCACGCCGTCGCGGTTGACCAGCAGAAAGGCGTTGGCGCTCTGCTCCACCGCGCGCTGGAACAGGTACAGGGCGTTGGTGGCGGTGCGTCGGTTGTGGTTGTTGATGACCTGGGCGAATTGGTCCGCCAACTCGCCGGCAAAGGCGATCTCGTCGGTCTGCCAGGCCCGCGGGCTGCCGCCGTGTTCGAGGCACAGCACGCCGACCACCTGGCCGTCGATGCGGATACTGGCATCGAGCATGGCGATGATGTCGCGCGGGCGCAGGCTCTCGGTGATGTCACGGGTGCGCGGGTCATGGCTGGCGTTGTGCGCATCGATGGCGCGGCTGGTGTGCAGCGCTTCCAGGTAATCCGGAAACAGGCCGGCGTCGATCGCCTCAGGCAGGCGGTACTCGCGGGTCTCACGGTAGAACGCGGAAATCGGCTCCAGGCGCTGGCCTTCCAGGTACCAGATGCTGGCGCAATCGATGTTGTAGATCTCGCACGCGCTGCGGGTGATCAGCTCGGCGGCTTCCTGCAGCGAATTGCTGGCGCTGTAGCGGTGCCGGGCCAGGTGCAGGATCAGGTCCTGCTGGGCGCGCACTCGCTCCAGGTGTTCAAGTTGTTCCTGCTGCGCCTGCTGGTTCAGCTTGAGGGCGATTTGCAGGCGGCTGTTGCGGGTTTCCAGGTCGTCGGCGCTGAGCTCGGTCATCTCGCCGGGCTGGTCGTCCAGCACCAGCAGGTAGCCGCGCAGCAGGTGGCGATTGTGCTGCCGGTAGGCTTCGCCCACTTCCAGCAGGTTCAGCGGGCCGTGACAGGTGTGCAGGGTGTAGCGGGTCAGGTAGTGATTGCCGAGCGCCAACTGCGCTTCGATGGCGTCATGCAGCTTGTAGCGCGCCTCGGGGGCCATGAGGCTGGCGTAAGGCGAACCGACCAGGGCACACAGCTCCACCGCCGGCAGCCCGAACTGCCGTTCGCAGCCCGGATCGAGGTAAAGCATCGCCCAGCTAGCTTCGTTCAGCCGCTCGAAACGCAGCATGCCGAGCCGTGATGGCACCGGTAACTGCGTCACTACCTCGGCCGCCGGACGGCTGGCAGCATCGGTTTGGCTTTTCATGGGAAGCTCGCTCGAAAAAGACTGATGGCACGGGCTTGGCACATTGCTGCTATGCACGATTGGGCAAGGTTGCATCATGCGCCAGAGGCTGACAAGTAATAGGTTGGCTGGCGTCTTGATCTATGTCGGCATGGCGGCGCTTTTCTTCAGCCCCGCTACCGGTAAACGCCAGGCGGGCCGGGGCGCTGAACCGTTTTTTCGCAGACAAAAAAAGCCCCGTCAGAGACGGGGTTGAGGTACGAGCGTGGCAGCTCGAAAGCGGGCCTGTCTCCCCCGGCAGAGGGAGACAGGTGAACAACGGTTACAGCAGGATGGTGCGGATGTCGCCCAGCAGGTCGCTCAGACGCTTGGTGAAGCGCGCGGCGGCTGCGCCGTTGATCACACGGTGATCGTAGGACAGCGACAGTGGCAGCATCAGCTTCGGCTGGAAGGCTTTGCCGTCCCAGACTGGCTGGATGGTGGCCTTGGAAACACCGAGGATCGCCACTTCCGGCGCGTTGACGATCGGCGTGAAGCCGGTGCCGCCAATGTGACCGAGGCTGGAGATGGTGAAGCAAGCACCTTGCATGTCGTCGGCAGACAGCTTTTTGGTCCGGGCTTTTTCGGCCAGGGCCGCAGCTTCGGCAGCCAGTTGCAGCAGGCTCTTTTGATCGACGTTCTTGATCACAGGGACCAGCAGGCCATCCGGGGTGTCCACGGCGAAGCCGATGTTCACGTACTTCTTGCGGATGATCGCTTTGCCGCTTGGCGCCAGCGAACTGTTGAAGTCCGGCAGTTCCTTGAGCAGGTGAGCAGAGGCCTTGAGCAGCAGCGGCAGAACGGTCAGCTTGACGCCAGCCTTCTCGGCCACGGCTTTCTGCGCGATACGGAACGCTTCCAGCTCGGTGATATCGGCCGAGTCGAATTGCGTCACGTGCGGCACGTTCAGCCAGCTGCGGTGCAGGTTGGCAGCGCCGACCTGCATCAGGCGGGTCATTGCCACTTCTTCGACTTCACCGAACTTGCTGAAGTCCACGACCGGGATCGGCGGGATGCCCGCGCCACCGGTTGCGCCACCTGCGGCCGGTGCTTCCTTGGCCTTCTGCATCATGGCTTTGACGTAAACCTGCACGTCTTCTTTCAGCACACGGCCATGCGGGCCGGTGGCTGCGACGGCGTTCAGCTCGACGCCGAACTCGCGGGCCAGTTGACGCACGGCTGGGCCGGCGTGAACTTTGGCGCCGCTGGCAACCACAGGCGCGGCAGCAGGTGCTGCGGCAGCCGGTGCCGGAGCAGCAGCGGCAGCCGGAGCGGCCTCAGCCTTGGCAGCCGGCGCAGGTGCTGCGGCCGGAGCCGGAGCAGCGGCAGGCGCGGCGCCAGCGATTTTCAGCTTGAGGATCAGGTCGCCGGTACCGACTTCGTCGTCCAGCTTGGCGATCACGGCTTCGACCACGCCAGCGGCAGGAGACGGGATCTCCATGCTGGCCTTGTCCGATTCCAGGGTGATCAGCGACTGGTCGGCGCTGACGGTATCGCCAGCCTTGACCAGCACTTCGATGATCTTGGCCTTGCCCGACGAACCGATATCCGGAACGTGGATGTCCTGAACGGTGGCGGTTGCCGGAGCGGCAGCCGCGGCCGGAGCAGCTTCAGCAGCCGGTGCAGCGGCAGGCGCGGCAGCCGGAGCAGCAGCGGCCGGAGCCTCAGGCGCCGCGGCAGCGGCACCCTCGACTTCCAGTTCCAGCAACTCGTCGCCTTCTTTCAGGCGGTCGCCCAGCTTGACCTTCAGCGACTTGACCACACCGGCCTTCGGCGCGGGGATCTCCATGGAGGCCTTGTCGGACTCCAGGGTCAGCAGGCTCTGGTCGGCCTCGATACGGTCACCGACCTTGACGAACAGCTCGATGATTTCACCTTCACCGCTGCCGATGTCAGGTACGCGAATGAGTTCGCTCACTTAAAAATACTCCTCAGCAGTCCAGTGGGTTGCGCTTGTCCGGGTCGATGCCGAACTTGACGATGGCGTCAGCCACCACCTTGGGTTCGATCTCGCCACGGTCAGCCAGGGCTTCCAGTGCAGCCAGCACAACGAAGTTGCGGTCGACTTCGAAGAAGTGACGCAGTTTCTTGCGGCTGTCGCTGCGGCCGTAGCCATCAGTACCCAGGACTTTGAACTCTTTGCTCGGTACCCACTGACGAATCTGCTCGGCGAACAGCTTCATGTAGTCGGTTGACGCGATGACCGGACCTTTACGGCCGCTCAGGCATTCTTCGACGTAGGTGACCTGTGGTTTCTGACCTGGCTTGAGACGGTTGCTGCGCTCTACTGCCAGACCGTCGCGACGCAGTTCGTTGAAGCTGGTAACGCTCCACACGTCAGCGCCGATGTTGAACTCTTCACGCAGGATCTTCGCCGCTTCACGGACTTCGCGCAGGATGGTGCCCGAGCCCAGCAGTTGAACGTGATGCGCCGCGTCGCGGGTATCTTCTTCGAGCAGGTACATGCCCTTGATGATGCCTTCCTCGACACCGGCCGGAATGGCTGGCTGAGTGTAGGCTTCGTTCATCACGGTGATGTAGTAGAAGACGTCCTGTTGCTCTTCGGTCATCTTCTTCATGCCGTCCTGGATGATCACCGCCAGCTCGTAGCCGTAGGTCGGATCATAGGTGCGGCAGTTCGGGATGGTCGCGGCCAGCATGTGGCTATGACCGTCTTCGTGCTGCAGGCCTTCACCGTTGAGGGTGGTACGGCCGGCGGTACCGCCGATCAGGAAGCCACGGGTGCGGCTGTCGCCGGCTGCCCATGCCAGGTCACCGATACGCTGGAAGCCGAACATCGAGTAGAAGATGTAGAACGGCAGCATCGGCTGGTTGTGGGTGCTGTACGAAGTACCGGCAGCGATGAAGGAGGACATGGCGCCCGCTTCGTTGATGCCTTCTTCGAGGATCTGGCCCTTCTTGTCCTCGCGGTAGAACATCACCTGGTCTTTATCGACTGGCTCGTAGAGCTGGCCGACGGACGAGTAGATGCCCAGTTGGCGGAACATGCCTTCCATACCGAAGGTACGGGCTTCGTCCGGGATGATCGGAACGATGCGCTGACCGATTTCCTTGTCCTTGACCAGTTGCGCGAGGATCCGCACGAAGGCCATGGTGGTGGAGATTTCGCGGTCGCCCGAACCGTCCAGGATCGCCTTCAGGGTTTCCAGTGGTGGAGTCGGGATGCTGATGCTCTTGGCGCGACGCTGAGGCACGAAGCCACCCAGTGCGGAGCGACGCTCGGCCAGGTAACGGGCTTCGGCGCTGCCTTCTTCAGGTTTGAAGAACGGCAGGTTTTCCAGGTCTTCGTCCTTGACCGGGATGTCGAAGCGGTCACGGAAGTGACGCAGGCTGTCGACGTCGACCTTCTTGGTGTTGTGCGCGGTGTTCTTGGCTTCGCCAGCACCGGTACCGTAACCCTTGATGGTCTTGGCCAGGATGACGGTAGGCTGGTCTTTGTGGTTGACCGCCTGGTGGTAGGCCGCATAGACCTTGTACGGGTCGTGACCACCACGGTTGAGCTTCCAGATTTCGTCGTCGGACAGGTCAGCGACCATGGCCTTGAGTTCTGGAGTGTTGAAGAAGTGCTCACGGACGAACGCGCCGTCCTTGGCCTTGTAGTTCTGGTACTCGCCGTCGATGACTTCGTCCATGCGGCGCTGCAGGATACCGTCGGTGTCCTTGGCCAGCAGTGGGTCCCAGAAACGGCCCCAGACAACTTTGTTGACGTTCCAGCCACCGCCACGGAACACGCCTTCGAGTTCCTGGATGATCTTGCCGTTGCCGCGAACCGGGCCGTCGAGGCGCTGCAGGTTGCAGTTGATGACGAAGATCAGGTTGTCCAGCTTCTCGCGGCCAGCCAGGGAGATTGCGCCCAGGGATTCCGGCTCGTCGCACTCGCCGTCGCCCATGTAGCACCAGACTTTCTGCTTGCCGGCAGGGATGTAGCCGCGGGCTTCCAGGTACTTCATGAAGCGCGCCTGGTAGATCGCCTGGATCGGACCCAGACCCATGGAAACGGTCGGGAACTGCCAGAAATCAGGCATCAGCCATGGGTGCGGGTAGGACGACAGACCGTTGCCATCGACTTCCTGACGGAAGTTGTTCATCTGGTCTTCGCTGATGCGGCCTTCCATGAAGGCACGAGCGTAGACGCCAGGCGAGGCGTGGCCCTGGAAGAAGATCAGGTCGCCGCCGTGCTCTTCGGTCGGAGCCTGGAAGAAGTAGTTGAAGCCGATGTCATACAGCGTGGCGCTGGAAGCGAAGCTGGAGATGTGGCCACCCAGATCCGAGTCTTTCAGGTTGGTGCGCATTACCATCGCCAAGGCGTTCCAGCGTACCAGCGAGCGAATGCGGCGTTCCATGAACAGGTCGCCAGGCATGCGTGCTTCGTGGGTAACTGGAATGGTGTTGCGGTATGGCGTGGTGATTGCGTACGGGAGCTGCGAACCGCTACGGGTTGCCAGCTCGCCCATACGGGTCATCAGGTAGTGAGCGCGGTCTTCGCCTTCTTTGTCGAGAACCGACTCCAAGGCGTCCAGCCATTCCTGGGTTTCGACGGGATCGAGGTCTTGCATGGCTTGCTCCAGGGCGGAAAGGCTACCAGAATCGGTTGCCTGAAGTTTGCGACTGGCCTTTTGGGCAGACGACATGAATTCTTGGATTACCGGAGGTAGTCCCGGCGGCGTGTAGTTTTACTACAAATCGTTCGTCATTACATGCCTTCAACTGAAAAAAGCAGTAGTAAAACTACATTTGCCCCATCAGCCGAACGCATTCGGCTTGTGAGATAAAACGATACCGGCGACGAAAAACCGGTTGAGAAAAGGCTTGCCGTGATGGTTTCTGCCAATAAATACGCAATTACCGCTATTTCAAACTTTTGTACGACAGTCATACCCGGGGCGTACGACTTCTGCCCCGCCACTGCCTGCGTTTTCCCGCCGATCAAGGATAGACCATGAGCCTGCCGTCGCTGGTCGAACTGCCCGAAACCCTCAAACACCTGTCCCTCAGCAACGAACAGGCGCTGCGCAGCGCCGTGGCCGCCCATGACGGCCTGAGCCTGGACAGTTGGACCGCCGAACGCTGGGCCGGGTTCGCCCGGGTCGCCGCAGCCAGCGAATTCGTCCTTGAACACAGCCAGCGCGACCCGGCCATGCTCCTCGACCTCGCCGCCAGCGGCGAGCTTGATCGCCCCTTCGCCCCCGGCGAGCTGTGCGCGCAACTGGCCGCCGCCGCCCAGGCCGCGACCACCGAAGACGAACTGGCGCGCACCCTACGCCGCCAGCGCACCCGTCATCAGGTGCGGATCATCTGGCGCGACCTGACCCGCCAGGCCGATCTGGTGCAGACCTGCCGCGATTTGTCCGACATGGCCGACGCCGCCATCGACCAGGCCTACCAGTGGCTCTACCCGCGCCTGTGCCAGCAATTCGGCACGCCCACCGGCCACCGCAGCGGCCAGCCGCAACAGATGGTGGTGTTGGGCATGGGCAAGCTGGGCGCGGTGGAGCTGAACCTGTCCTCCGACATCGACCTGATCTTCGCCTACCCCGAGGGCGGCGAGACCGAAGGCGTGAAGCGCTCGCTGGATAACCAGGAATTCTTCACCCGCCTCGGCCAGCGCCTGATCAAGGCGCTGGACCCGATCACCGTCGACGGCTTCGTGTTCCGCGTCGACATGCGCCTGCGGCCTTACGGATCGTCCGGGGCACTGGTGCTCAGCTTCAATGCGCTGGAGCAGTACTACCAGGACCAGGGCCGCGACTGGGAACGCTACGCGATGATCAAGGCGCGGGTGGTGGCGGGCGACCAGGTCGCCGGCAACCAGTTGCAGGAAATGCTGCGGCCCTTCGTCTATAGGCGCTACCTGGACTTCTCGGCGATCGAAGCACTGCGCACCATGAAGCAGTTGATCCAGCAGGAAGTCCGGCGCAAGGGCATGTCCGAGAACATCAAGCTGGGGGCCGGCGGTATCCGCGAGGTGGAGTTCATCGCCCAGGCTTTCCAGTTGATCCACGGTGGCCGCGACCTGAGCCTGCAACAGCGCCCGCTGCTCAAGGTGCTGGCGACCCTCGAAGGCCAGGGTTACCTGCCGCCGGCGGTGGTGAGCGAGTTGCGCGACGGTTACGAATTCCTGCGTTATACCGAACACGCCATCCAGGCCATCGCCGACCGCCAGACCCAGATGCTGCCCGACGGCGACCTGGACCGCGCGCGGATCGCGTTCATGCTCGGTTTCCCTGACTGGGACGCCTTCCACGCCCAACTGATGCACTGGCGCGGGCGTATCGACTGGCATTTCCGCCAGGTCATTGCCGACCCGGACGACGAAGACGGCGAAGGCGAAGTGGTAGTCGGCGGCGAATGGCTGCCGCTCTGGGAAGAAGCCCAGGACGAAGAAGCCGCCTGCCGCCAGTTGCAGGACGCCGGGTTCCGCGACGCCGCCAAGGCCCTGAAACAACTCGCCGGCCTGCGCGCCAGCCCCAATCTGCGCTCCATGCAGCGCCTGAGCCGCGAGCGGCTGGACTCCTTTATTCCGCGCCTGCTCGCCCAGGCAGTTGAACACGACGATCCGGACCTGGTGCTGGAACGGGTGCTGCCACTGGTAGAAGCCGTGGCCCGGCGCTCGGCCTATCTGGTGCTGCTCACCGAAAACCCCGGCGCCCTGCGCCGCCTGCTGACCCTGTGCGCGGCCAGCCCGTGGATCGCAGAGCAGATTGCCCGCTTCCCGCTGCTGCTGGACGAACTGCTTAATGAAGGCCGCCTGTTCAGCCCGCCCAAGGCGCCGGAACTTGCCGCCGAGCTGCGCGAGCGCCTGACCCGCATTCCCGAGGACGATCTCGAACAACAGATGGAAGCGCTGCGGCACTTCAAGCTGGCCCACAGCCTGCGCGTCGCCGCCTCGGAAATCGCCGGCAACCTGCCATTGATGAAAGTCAGCGACTACCTGACCTGGCTGGCCGAAGCCATCCTCAATCAAGTGCTGGCCCTGGCCTGGCGCCAGACCGTCGCCCGCCACGGCCGGCCCCAGCGCAGCGACGGCAGCCCGTGCGATCCGGGCTTCATCATCGTCGGCTACGGCAAGATGGGCGGCCTTGAACTGGGCCATGGTTCGGACCTGGACCTAGTGTTCATCCACGACGGCGACCCGCAGGCGGAAACCGACGGCGACAAGCCAATCGACAGCGCGCAGTTCTTCACCCGCCTGGGCCAGCGCATCATTCACCTGCTGACCACCCAGACCAACTCCGGGCAACTGTACGACGTCGACATGCGCCTGCGGCCGTCCGGGGCCTCGGGCTTGCTGGTCAGTTCGGTCGGCGCCTTCGAGCGCTACCAGCAGAACGAAGCCTGGACCTGGGAACACCAGGCCCTGGTCCGCGCCCGCGTGCTGGTCGGCTGCCCGCAAGTGGGCGCGGCCTTCGAAGACGTGCGGGCGCGGGTGCTGGGCAAGCAGCGCGACCTGGCCGGGCTGCGTACCGAAGTCAGCGAGATGCGCGCCAAGATGCGCGACAACCTGGGGACCAAATCCACCGCTGCCGGCACCGCGGCCAATGCCTATGACCCCGGCGTTCCCTGCGATATCAAGCAGGATGCCGGTGGTATCGTGGATATTGAATTTATGGTGCAATACGCCGCGCTCGCCTGGTCCCACAGCCATCCCGCCTTGCTGCGCTACACCGACAACATCCGCATTCTCGAAGGCCTCGAGGAAGCCGGGCTGATGCCCGCCAGCGATGCGGTGCTGCTGCGCGAGGTGTACAAGGCGTTCCGCTCGGCAGCCCACCGCCAGGCCTTGCAGAAACAGGCCGGGGTGATCGACGCGGGGCAATTCGTCAACGAACGCCAGGAAGTACGGCGGATCTGGGGCGAACTGGGACTCAGTTGAACAGGCAGATCCGGCTGGCAGGAGGCCAGCCCCGGATCAGTGGCGTACACTGATGGACCGAGCCTGAATATAAAGAAGGGAGGCCAGGCTGTTAAAACAGACTGATGCCTCCCTGATCGTTTCTGGAATTTGCATGAGAATTTTGATAATCGGGCCCAGTTGGGTGGGCGACATGGTGATGGCGCAAACGCTGTTCCAGGTCCTGAAGCAGCGTCACGCCGATTGCGTGATCGATGTGCTGGCCCCCGAATGGAGCCGGCCGATCCTCGAGCGCATGCCCGAAGTCCGCCAGGCCTTGAGCTTCCCGCTCGGTCACGGCGCACTGGAACTGGCTACGCGCCGGCGCATCGGCAAATCCCTGGTCGGCCAGTACGATCAGGCGATCCTGCTGCCCAACTCGCTGAAGTCGGCGCTGGTGCCGTTTTTCGCCGGCATCCCGCAGCGCACCGGCTGGCGCGGCGAATTTCGCTATGGCCTGCTCAATGACGTGCGGCGCCTGGACAAGGCCCGCTACCCGTTGATGATCGAGCGCTTCATGGCCCTCGCCTTCCCCGACGGCAGTGACCTGCCGAAACCTTACCCACGTCCGAGCCTGAGTATCGAGGCCGCCAGCCGCGATGCCGCGCTGGCCAAGTTCGGCCTGGAGCTGGACCGCCCGGTGCTGGCGCTGTGTCCGGGTGCCGAGTTCGGCGAAGCCAAGAAGTGGCCGGCGGAACACTACGCCAAGGTCGCCGAACTGAAGGTCCGCGAGGGCTGGCAGGTCTGGCTGTTCGGTTCGAAGAACGACCACCCGGTGGGCGAGCAGATCCGCGACCGGTTGATTCCGGGCTTGCGTGAAGAATCCTTCAACCTCGCTGGCGAAACCTCGCTGGCCGAGGCTATTGACCTGCTCTCCTGCGCCGACGCGGTGGTCTCCAACGACTCCGGCCTGATGCACGTCGCCGCGGCGCTGAACCGCCCGCTGGTGGCGGTCTACGGTTCCACGTCCCCCGGCTTCACGCCACCGCTGGCCGATCAGGTCGAAGTGGTGCGCCTGGGCCTGGAATGCAGCCCCTGTTTCGACCGCACCTGCCGCTTCGGCCATTACAACTGCCTGCGCCAGTTGGAGCCCGATGCGGTGTCCGCGGCGCTGCAGCGGCTCGATGGCCCGTCGCTGGTCGACGTCAGCGCAGAGGTCGACTAAGTGCGGGTCCTGCTGATCAAGACATCCTCCCTGGGCGACGTGATCCACGCCCTGCCGGCGCTCACCGACGCGGCCCACGCCATTCCCGGCATCACCTTCGACTGGGTGGTGGAAGAAGGCTTCGCCGAGATTCCCACCTGGCACCCGGCAGTGGACCAGGTGATTCCGGTGGCCATCCGCCGCTGGCGCAAGAACCTCTGGCAAACCTTCAAGAGCGGCGAATGGCGCCAGTTCAAGAAGCGTATTCGCGAGCGCAAGTACGACCTGGTGATCGACGCCCAAGGGCTCGTCAAGAGCGCCTGGCTGACCCGCTATGTGAAGAAGACGCCGGTGGCCGGCCTGGACCGCTATTCGGCGCGCGAGGGCTTTTCCAGCCGTTTCTATGACCGCCGTCTGTCGGTTGCCACCGGTCAGCACGCCGTTGAACGGGTGCGCCAGTTGTTCGCCCTTGCCCTGGGCTACGACCTGCCCGAAGGCATCGGTGACTACGGCCTGGACCGCAGCCGCCTGGAGCAAGTGGGCGTCGCGCCTTACGTGGTGTTCCTGCACGGCACCACCTGGGACACCAAGCACTGGCCCGAGCTGTACTGGCGCCAATTGGCCGAGCGGCTGGGCCGCGCCGGCCTGCAAATCTGCCTGCCGTGGGGCAACCCGGCGGAGAAGGCCCGCGCCGAGCGGATCGCCCAGGGCTTGAAGAACGCCCAGGTACTGCCCAAATTGAACCTTGTCGGGGTGGGTCGTGTGCTGGCCTCGGCCAAGGCCTGCGTGGCGGTCGATACCGGCCTTGGCCACCTCGCGGCGGCGCTGGACGTGCCGACCCTGTCGCTGTTCGGCCCGACCAACCCGGGCCTGACCGGGGCCTACGGGAAATCCCAGGTCCATGTCGCCAGCGACTTCCCTTGCGCACCCTGCCTGCGCAAGAAGTGCACCTACAAGCCGAGCGCCGAAGAACAGCGCCGGTTCGATCTCAAACGTGAGTGGCCGCTGTGCTTCACTCGCCTGAATCCCGAACGTGTGGCACGCCAGTTGGGCGAGCTGCTGCGGGTTGAGGATGTTCGTTGATGCAACTGGCTTTCGTGCTCTACAAGTATTTCCCCTTCGGTGGCCTGCAGCGTGACTTCATGCGCATCGCCCTGGAGTGCCAGCAGCGCGGGCATCAGATCCGCGTCTACACCCTGATCTGGGAAGGCGACGTGCCGCCCGGCTTCGAGGTGCTGGTGGCGCCGGTCAAGGCGCTGTTCAACCATCGGCGCAACGAGAAACTCAGCGCCTGGATGGAAGCGGACCTGGCCAAGCGCCCGGTGGACCGCCTGATCGGCTTCAACAAGATGCCCGGCCTGGACGTCTACTACGCCGCCGACGGCTGCTTCGAGGACAAGGCCCAGACCCTGCGCGGCAGCCTGTACCGGCGCTGGGGCCGCTACCGGCACTTCGCCGAATACGAGCGCGCAGTGTTCGACAAGAACGCCCGCACCGAAATCCTGATGATTTCCGAAGTCCAGCAGCCGCTGTTCGTGAAGCACTACGGCACCCAGGCCGAGCGCTTCCACTTGCTGCCGCCGGGTATTTCCCAGGACCGCCGGGCGCCGGCCAACGCCGCCGAAATCCGCGCAGAGTTCCGCCGCGAATTCGACCTGAAAGACGACGAATTGCTGCTGGTGCAGATCGGTTCCGGTTTCAAGACCAAGGGCGTGGACCGCAGCCTCAAGGCCCTCGCCGCCCTGCCCTCGGCCCTGCGCAAGCGCACCCGGCTGATGGTCATCGGCCAGGACGATCCCAAGGTCTTCCAGTTGCAGAGCACTGCCTTGGGCCTCAATGACCAGGTGCAGTTCCTCAAGGGCCGCAGCGACATCCCGCGTTTCCTGCTCGGCGCCGACCTGCTGATCCACCCCGCCTACAACGAGAACACCGGCACGGTGCTGCTCGAAGCGCTGGTGGCTGGCCTGCCGGTGCTGGTCACGGCCGTTTGCGGCTACGCCCACTACATCGCCGAGGCCGACAGCGGCCTTGTGCTCGACGAGCCCTTCGAACAGGAGCAGCTCAACAGCTACCTGCAACGTGTGCTCGAAGACGACGCCGCCCGTGCCGACTGGGGTCGCAACGGCCTGGCCTTCGCCGACACCGCCGATCTGTACAGCATGCCGCAGCATGCCGCCGACGTGATCCTCGCGCAGGAGCGCGCATGAAACTTGTACTGAACGAGACCTTCAAACGGCTCTGGGCCGGACGCGATGCCTTCGACGCCGTCGAGGCGCTGCAAGGCGAGGTCTACCGCGAGCTGGAAGGCCGCCGCACCCTGCGCACCGAAATCGAGGGCCGTGGCTACTTCGTCAAGATCCACCGCGGCATCGGCTGGGGCGAGATCGTCAAGAACCTGCTCACCGCCAAGCTCCCGGTGCTCGGCGCCGGCCAGGAATGGAAAGCCATCCAGCGCCTGCACGAAGTGGGCGTACCGACCATGACCGCCGTGGCCTACGGCGAGCGCGGCAGCAACCCGGCGAGCCAGCATTCGTTCATCGTCACCGAGGAACTGGCGCCCACCGTCAGCCTGGAAGACTTCAGCATCGACTGGGTCAAGCAGCCGCCCGAGCCGCGCCTGAAACGCGCGCTGATCGCCGAAGTGGCGAAGATGACCGGCAACATGCACCGCGCCGGGGTCAACCACCGCGACTGCTATATCTGCCACTTCCTGCTGCACACCGACCGTCCGGTGACGGCTGACGACTTCCACCTATCGGTGATCGACCTGCACCGCGCCCAGACCCGCGAGCACATCAGCCGCCGCTGGCGCGACAAGGACCTTGCAGCGCTGTACTTCTCGGCGCTGGACATCGGTCTGACGCGGCGCGACAAGCTGCGCTTCCTGCAAGGCTATTTCCGCCAGCCGCTGCGCGACATCCTGCGTCAGCAGGAAAGCCTGCTGGGCTGGCTCGAAGGCAAGGCCGAGAAGCTCTACGAGCGTAAGCAACGGTATGGGGACGCGCTCTGATGGCGGGTTGGACACTGGAGCCGAAATACTCGGCCCTGGCGCATGATTTCGGCAGTATCGACGCGGTGTTCGCCCTTCAGGGCGAGCGCCTGACCCGCGACCCGCTGAGCGAAGTGATTCGCGTGCAGCGTGACGGGGTCAACTACTACGTCAAACGCTACACCGGCGCCGGCAAGGGCCTGCGCCGCTACCTCGGGCGGCCGCGAATCAAGGCCGAATGGCAGAACCTCAAGCAGTTCGCCAAATGGCAGATTCCCACCGCCGAAGTGGTCGCCTGCGGCCTGGAGCGCAACGGCCTGAGCTTTGGCCGCGGCGCGATGATCACCCGCGAACTGCCGCGCACCGAAGACCTCTCGGTGCTCGCCGAACGCAATGACCCGCGCCTGGCCGACCGCCGCTGGGTCGACAACATCAGCCAGCAACTGGCCCGCCACACGCGGATCATGCATGACCACCACTTTACCCATAACGACCTGAAGTGGCGCAACCTGCTGGTGGATGACCAGGGCACGCTATTCTTCATCGACTGCCCCACCGGCGACTTCTGGTGGGGCTTCATGCTGCGCTACCGGATCACCAAAGACCTGGCGTGCCTGGACAAAGTGGCCAAATACCACCTGTCGGCGACCCAGCGCCTGCGTTTCTACCTGCTGTACCGCAACCGCAACCGGTTGAATGCATCGGACAAGAAACGCGTCCGGCATATCGTGAAGTTTTTCGAGGGACGCGAATGAGTGATTTCCTGGCCAGTGCCGACACGGCGCTGCTCGAACGTCATGGCCTGAACGGCTTCGACCCGCTCTGGGCAGTGCAACTGGACGCCGTGGACGAGCCCAACACCGGCCGCGGCGGCTGGAGCAGCGTGTTCCGCCTGGAGCTGGAGGGCAAGGGCTACTACCTCAAGCGCCAGAGCGATTACCTGACCCACACCCTGCACAGCCCGTTCGGCGAACCGACTTTCGCCCGCGAATTCCGCAACATCAGCCGTTACCAGAAACTGCACATCCCGGCCCTGCAGGCGGTGTACTACGGCGAGCGTAAGGTGAACGGCGAACGCCGGGCGATCCTGATGACCCGCGCGCTGGACGACTGGAGCGACCTCGACAGCCTGCTCGGCCAATGGCCGCAACTGCCGCTCCCGCAGCGCCAAGGCATCCTCCGTGCCTGCGGCCAGTTGGCCCGCACGCTGCACGGTGCCCGCCAGGTGCACGGCTGCTTCTACCCCAAACACATCTTCCTGCGCGAACGCGGCGAGGGGTGGCAGGCGCAACTGATCGACCTGGAGAAAACCCGCCCGCTGCTGTTCGGCCAGCGTGACCGGATCAAGGACCTGGAGCCGCTGCTGCGCCGCGCGCCAGTGTGGAGCGAGGCCGACATCCGCCTGCTGCTCTCGGCGTACCTGGATCAACCGGGCGAAAGCCCACTGGTACACACCTGGCTGCAACGCCTGGTGAGTCGTCGTCGTCACAAAGAGGCCCGCTGATGCGTTTGTCCGAACTCAAGGATGCCGGGCGCAGCCCGCAACTGCCGTTGAGCATCACCCTGGCCGATGCCGCGGGCAGCGCCGAACTGCAACTGCTCACCCTGCTGCGCGTACTGCCGGGCCAGCGTTATGTCGGTGCTGGCGTGTGGCGCGGCAAGCCAGTGCTGGCCAAGCTGCTGGTGGGCGGCAATGCGGCCCGCCACTTCCAGCGCGAGCTGTCTGGCGTGCGCCTGCTGGCGGACAACGGCGTGACCACCCCGCTGCTGCTCGCGGATGGCCTGCGCGAAGGTGAAGGCGGCTGGCTGCTGTTCGAATACCTGGAAGGGTCCACCAGCCTCGGCGACGCGTGGGCCGACGTCGAAGGGCAAACGCCGCTGAGCGACGAGCAAAGCCTGGTCCTCGGCGAAGCCTTGGCCGCCGTGGCGCACCTGCACGCCAAAGGGCTCTGGCAGGACGACCTGCACCTCGACAACCTGCTGCGCCACAACGGCCAACTGCACGTGATCGACGGCGGCGGCATCAAGGCACAAACCCCGGGCCAGCCGCTGTCGCGCGAGCAAGTGCTACAGAACCTCGGCGTGTTCTTCGCCCAGTTGCCCAAGCGCCTGGAACCGTTTATCGAAGAACTGCTGGTGCATTACCTGCTGGCCAACAGCGAGCACGCCCTGCCGCTGGAAGCGTTGCAAAAGCAGATCGACAAGGTGCGCCACTGGCGCCTGAAAGACTACCTGGACAAAGCCGGCCGCGACTGCACGCTGTTCAGCGTCGAGCGCGGCGCCTCCGGCCTGCGCGCCATCGTCCGTGGTGAGCAGGCGGCGATGCTGCCGGTGCTCGAGAACGCCGACGCGCTGATCGACGCCGGCCACCTGTACAAGACCGGCGGTGCTGCCAGCGTGGCGCGGGTTGAAGTGCAAGGTCGGCCGCTGGTGATCAAGCGCTACAACATCAAGGACACCGCCCACTGGTTCAAGCGCTTCTGGCGCCCGAGCCGGGCCTGGCATTCGTGGATAGAAGGGCACCGCCTGGAATTCCTCGGCTTCGCCACGCCCAAGCCGCTGGCGGTGCTGGAAACCCGCTGGCTGGGGCTTCGCGGCAAGGCGTATCTGGTGACCGAATTACTCGACGGCCCGGACCTGATGACCGCCTTCGCGCCTTATGTGGAAAGCGGCGACGTGCCAGCCGAGCAGTTGGACGCGCTGCAACGGCTGCTGGCGCAACTGATCCACGAACGCATCAGCCACGGCGACCTCAAGGCCTACAACCTGTTCTGGAAAGACGGGGACTGGGCGCTGATCGACCTGGACGCCATGAGCCAGCACGTGACCCAGATGAGCTTCGCCCCGGCCTTCGCCAAGGACCGCGCGCGGTTGCTGCGCAACTGGCCGGTGGAGAGTGCGTTGTACAAGCGGCTGGATGAGTGTTTGCCGAAGCTACCGAACTGATGGACGGCTCAGGACATTGTAGGAGCGGCTTTAGCCGCGAACGGGCGCGAAGCGGCCGTAAAACCTGCCTCCTCAGTGTGTCAGGCAAATCAGGGGCTTCGGATTACGACGGCTTCGCCGCCGATCGCGGCTAAAGCCGCTCCTACAGGTTTGGCGGTGAAGCACTAAAGAAGAAGGGGCCAATCACGGCCCCTTCTTCATTTCCGCTTACGCCGCACTGAACATCTTGTGCGGATCGATCACAAACTTCTTCGGCACACCGGCATCGAACTCGCCGTAGCCTTCCGGCGCCTGGTCGAGGCTGATGACCTGCACGCCCACCACTTCAGCGATGTTGATGCGGTCCCACATGATGGCCTGCATCAGCGCACGGTTGTATTTCATCACCGGAGTCTGGCCGGTGTGGAAGCTGTGGGATTTGGCCCAGCCCAGACCAAAGCGGATGCTCAGGCTGCCGATCTTCGCCGCCGCGTCAATCGCGCCCGGGTCTTCAGTGACGTACAGGCCGGGAATACCGATCTTGCCTGCCACGCGAACAACCTGCATCAGCGAGTTGAGCACGGTCGCCGGCGCTTCGGCCTTGGCGCCAGCATGGCCGTGACCGCGGGCTTCGAAGCCCACTGCATCCACCGCGCAATCCACTTCCGGCTCGCCGAGGATGTCGACGATCTGTTCGTGCAACGGGGTGTCCTTGGACAAATCGACGACTTCGAAGCCCTGGGCCTTGGCATGCACCAGACGCACCGGGTTGACGTCACCAACGATCACCACCGCCGCACCCAGCAGGCGCGCCGACGCGGCAGCCGCGAGGCCCACCGGACCGGCACCGGCCACGTACACCGTGCTGCCCGGACCAACGCCCGCAGTGACCGCGCCGTGGTAGCCGGTCGGCAGGATGTCGGAGAGGCAGGTCAGGTCGCGGATCTTCTCCATGGCCTTGTCGCGATCGGGCAGTTTCAGCAGGTTGAAGTCGGCGTAAGGCACCAGCACGTACTCGGCCTGGCCGCCGGTCCAGTCGCCCATGTCGACGTAGCCGTAGGCACCACCGGCGCGGGCCGGGTTGACGGTCAGGCAGACGCCGGTGTGTTGCTCTTTGCAGGAGCGGCAGCGGCCGCAGGCCACGTTGAACGGGACGGAGACCAGATCGCCGATCTTCAGGTTCTCGACGTCACTGCCCTTCTCGACCACCTGGCCGGTGATTTCATGGCCCAGGACCAGGCCGACCTGGGCAGTGGTGCGGCCGCGGACCATGTGCTGGTCGGAGCCGCAAATATTGGTGGAGACCACTTTGAGGATGACGCCGTGTTCGATCTTGCGACCGCGCGGGTCTTGCATTTTCGGGTAGTCGATTTTCTGCACCTCGACCTTTCCGGAGCCGAGATACACCACTCCACGATTGCCAGACATGCTCTTACCTCGCTTGATTTGTAGTTATACAGCGTTGGTTGCAGCGCCACCGTCCATGGGCGGCATGTGTTACTGGAATGGGGGAATTGTGGGCCTGAGAGGCGGGATTGCGGTCACTGGATGCGACAGTGGTTTATCTCTTGGCGGCAGCCCGATGGTGGTACCCAAAACGCATTCGCGAGCAAGCTCGCTCTCACAGGGTTTCCTGCCTGACCGCAAAATCAGGCCTGGCAACAAAACACTGTGGGAGCGAGCTTGTCGGAGCGCCGAACCGTCGCGAAGGACCGCAAAGCGGTCCCAGAGGGTTCAGAGAACGACTGTTCTGTTGGCGTTCAGAAACACCCGCCGCTCAATGTGATAACCAACCGCCCGCGCCAAAGTCAGGCACTCGATATCCCGCCCCTTGGCAATCAGGTCTTCGGGGTAATGGCTGTGATCCACCACCTCGACACCCTGGGCGATAATCGGGCCTTCATCGAGGTCGTTGTTGATGTAGTGCGCGGTGGCACCGACCATCTTCACGCCCTTGTTGTAGGCCTGGTGATACGGCTTGGCGCCCTTGAAGCCAGGCAGCAGCGAGTGGTGGATGTTGATCGCCCAGCCATCCAGGCGCCGGCACAGCTCCGGCGACAGCACCTGCATGTAGCGGGCGAGGATCACCAGCTCGGCGCCGGACTCTTCGATCACCTGCACCACCTTGCGCTCCTGCGCCGGCTTGTCATGGGGATCGAGCGGGAAATGGTGGTACGGAATGTGGTGCCACTCGGCCAGCGGTTCCAGGTCGGGGTGGTTGGAAATCACCGCGACCACGTCCATCGACAACTGTCCGATGCGCTGGCGATAAAGCAGGTCGTTCAGGCAGTGGTCGGCCTTGGAGACCATGATCACCACCTTGGGCCGGTGATTCGGCGCGGTCAGCTCGAACAGCATGCCGAACGCTTCGCCGCGCTCGGCGAGGCCGGCGCGAAAGCCCGCCTCGTCGAAGTCGTCTGGCTGGCGGAACTCCACGCGGATGAAGAAGCGGCCGGAGAGCCGGTCATCGAACGAGTGGTGCTCGGTGACGTAGCAGCGCTGCTCATAGAGGAAGCGGGTGACCGCATCCACCGTGCCGAGCAGGCTCGGGCAGTCGGCGGTGAGGATCCAGGTGTCCGGGGCACGGCTCATGACGACTCTCCTGTGCGGGGCTCAGGCCTGGATGGCCAGGCCGTATTCGGCGGAAGCGTCCTGCAACCACAGCCACCAGTAGTCGGAGAAGCTGCGACGGATCAGCAGTTCCCAGGTTTCCTCGCCGGTACGGCGGATCACCAGTTGCGACTTGGCGAAGACGGTCCCGACCGCCTTGCCCACCGGGAAGTTGTTCGGGTGCACGTCGTAGCTGGTGGACTTCATCAGCACGTCGCGCACGTTAGGACCGCTCAGTTCCAGCAGGGTCTGGCCGCCGCTGACGTTGACGATCTGGATGTGCTGGTCGGCCAGCGCTTCGCGCAGGGCGTTTTCCACCGGGACTTCCTGGCCGCCGGGAACGATCAGCAGCCACTCGTCCGGGCCGAGCCATTGCAGCGACATCTCGCCGTTGGCGACCACGGTCAGGGCGACCGGCAGTTCCAGGCCGATGGCCTTGAACACGCCGCCGGCGAAGGCCGGGTCGTGGCCGTTGCCACGCAGGGTCAGGTGACCGAGGAATTGTTTCTCACGCAGGGTGACCCCGGCGTTCTTGCGACCCTTGCCGACCAGGCTGGACAGGTCGGCGTGGTGCAGCGGCGACTCGGCCTTGGCGTCGTTGCCGGGGCGTTGCTCGTAGACGTTGATGGCGCTCATCTTTTTATACCTGCCTGAATTCTGGAAACCGGTTTGGGGCTGCTGTGCAGCCCATCGCGAGCAAGCTCGCTCCTACAGAGGAACGAGCCGCTCTTGTAGGAGCGAACTTGCTCGCGAAGCCTCAAACGTTCTGCCGCTCACCCTTCGGATCGAAGAACACCGAGGAGCAGATTTCCGCCTCGATCACGCTGCCATCCGCCTGGGGCGAATACACCCGCTCGCCGATGCGCTTGAGGCCACCCTTGACCACACCCATGGCGAAGGAATAACCCAGCGAGTTGGCGGCGTAACTGGAGGTGACGTGGCCGACCATCGCCACCGGGATCGACTGTTTCGGGTCGAACACCAGTTGCGCGCCTTCCGGCAGCCATTTGGTCGGGTCGACCGGCTTGAGGCCCACCAGTTGCTTGCGGTTCTCGCGCACGCAGTCTTCGCGGTTCATGCCACGCAGGCCGATCCACGAGTACGGCTTGTTGCGGCCCACGCACCAGCTCATGTTCAGGTCGTCCGGGGTCATCGAGCCGTCAGTGTCCTGACCGACGATGATGAAGCCCTTCTCGGCCCGCAGGACGTGCATGGTCTCGGTGCCATACGGGGTCAGGTTGTACTTCTTGCCGGCCTCGACGATTTTTTCCAGGACGCCCATGGCGTAGTTGGCCTGGATGTTCACTTCGTACGACAGCTCGCCGGTGAAGGAGATACGGAACACCCGCGCCGGCACGCCGCCGACCTGGCCTTCCTTCCAGCTCATGAACGGGAAGGCGTCCTTGTCCAGGTCGATGTCGCTGACCTCGGCCAGCAGCTTGCGGCTGTTCGGGCCGGACAGGGTCAGGGTCGCCCAGTGGTCGGTGACCGAGGTGAAGTACACCTTCAGGTCCGGCCATTCGGTCTGCTGGTAGATCTCCAGCCACTGCAGCACGCGGGCCGCGCCGCCGGTGGTGGTGGTCATGATGAAGTGGTTGTCGCCGACGCAGGCGGTCACGCCGTCGTCGAAGACCATGCCGTCTTCCTTGCACATCAGGCCGTAGCGGGCCTTGCCCACGTCGAGCTTGGTCCAGGCGTTGGTGTAGATGCGGTTGAGGAACTCGCGGGCATCCGGGCCCTGGATGTCGATCTTGCCCAGGGTCGAGGCGTCCAGCAGGCCCACGCTGTCGCGCACGGCCTTGCATTCACGGGCGACGGCGGCGTGGATGTCTTCGCCGGCACGCGGGAAGTACCACGGCCGTTTCCATTGGCCGACGTCTTCGAACTCGGCGCCGTTCTTTACATGCCAGGCATGCAGCGCGGTGAAGCGCACAGGCTCGAACAGGTGACCGCAATGCCGGCCCGCCACGGCGCCGAAGGTGATCGGCGTGTAGTTGGGGCGGAACATGGTGGTGCCCATTTCCGGGATACCGATGCCCAGCGAACGGGCGGCGATGGCCAGGCCGTTGACGTTGCCCAGCTTGCCCTGGTCGGTACCGAAGCCCAGCGCGGTGTAGCGCTTGACGTGCTCGACCGACTCGAAGCCTTCGCGGGTTGCCAGTTCGATGGCGGCAGCGGTGACGTCGTTCTGCTGGTCGACGAATTGCTTCGGCGCCCGCGCGGTGTTCTTGTCATGCGGCACCTGGAACAGCGCCAGGGTCGCTTCTTCCTGGCGAACCAGGGCTTTTGGCAGGGTTGCCGTGCCAGCCTTGAAACCGGCTTCGGTCACGGCGCGGGCGCCGCCTGCGAAACCGTCGGCCAGGGCATCACCTAGGGCGAACACGCCGTTGATGCCGCCCACGCACACGCGCTTCTGCGGCGCTTCGCCCGGCACGAAGCCGAGGATGTCTTCGCGCCAGATCGGCTTGCCGCCCAGGTGCGAGGCCAGGTGAACCACCGGGCTGTAGCCGCCGGACGTGGCAACCAGATCGCACTCCAGCCATTCGCCGGGGCTGGTGACTTTATGCGCCTTGACGTCGATGGCCGCGACCCGCGCACCGGTGACGCGCTTGCTGCCACGGGACTCGACCACGGCGCTGGACGTCAGGATGCGGATGCCTTTGGCACGGGCTTCTTCCACCAGCGAGCCACGCGGGTTATGCCGCGCATCGGCGACGGCGACCACTTGCAGGCCGGCGTCGTGCCAGTCGAGGGCAACACGGTAGGCGTGATCGTTGTTGGTCGACAGCACCAGCTTGCGGCCCGGCGCTACGCCGTAGCGACGCACGTAGGTGGAGACGGCACCGGCGAGCATGTTGCCCGGCACGTCGTTGTTGCCGTACACCAGCGGACGCTCGTGAGCGCCGGTCGCCAGTACCACGCGCTTGGCGCGGACGCGGTGCATACGCTGGCGGACCTGGCCGATCGGCGCACGGTCACCGAGGTGATCGGTGAGGCGTTCGTGGATCGTCAGGAAGTTGTGGTCGTGGTAGCCGTTGACCGTGGAGCGTGGCAGCAGGGTGACTTCCGGCAGGCTCTTCAGCTCGGCGACCACCGCAGCGACCCAGTCGGTCGCCGGTTTGCCGTCGAGGCTTTCGCGGCTGTCCAGCAGGCTGCCGCCGAATTCTTCCTGCTCATCGGCGAGGATCACCCGCGCCCCGCTGCGCGCAGCAGCAAGGGCCGCGGCCAGGCCGGCAGGGCCGGCGCCCACCACCAGCACGTCGCAGTGCTGGTTCATGTAGTCGTAGGTATCCGGGTCGTTCTGCAGCGGCGCGCGGCCAAGGCCGGCGGCTTTACGGATGTACTTCTCGTAGGTCATCCAGAACGACTGCGGGTACATGAACGTCTTGTAGTAGAAGCCCGGCGGCATCAGCTTGCCGCCGACCTTGCCGAGAATCCCCATGACGTCGTTGTTCACGCTCGGCCAGCCGTTGGTGCTGGTCGCGACCAGGCCCGCATACAGCGCCTGCTGGGTAGCACGCACGTTGGGGATCTGGGTGGCTTCGCTGGCGCCGATCTGCAGGATGGCGTTCGGCTCTTCGGAACCGGCCGCGATGATCCCGCGGGGACGCGAATACTTGAAGCTGCGCCCGATGATGTCGACGCCGTTGGCCAGCAACGCCGCGGCCAGGCTGTCGCCGGCATAGCCCTGGTAGGTCTGGCCGTTGAAGGTGAAGCTCAACACGGTGCTGCGGTCGATGCGACCGCCGCTGGAAAGGCGATAAACCTGGCTCATACCTTTTCTCCCTGGCCGTTGGCGACCAACTGCGGGGCGGTGCCTTTACCGGTCACCTGTGGCTTGCTGCCGATCTTGTAGGTTTCAAGGATCTCGTAGGTCACGGTGTCGCGCGTGGCGTTGAAGTACTGGCGGCAGCCGGCGGCGTGGATCCACAGCTCGTGGTGCAGGCCGCGCGGGTTGTCGCGGAAGAACATGTAGTCGCCCCACTGTTCGTCGGTACAGGCGTTCGGGTCCAGCGGACGCGGGATGTGAGCCTGGCCGGCCGCGTGGAATTCTTCCTCGGAGCGCAGTTCGCCGCAGTGTGGACAGAAGATGTGCAACATGATGATTTCTCCTGTTAGTGGGCGACGGCGGCTGCGCCGTGTTCGTCGATCAGGGCGCCGTTGTGGAAACGGTCGATGGAAAACGGTTTGGCCAGCGGGTGCATTTCGCCCTTGGCCAGGCTCGCGGCGAAGACGTTGCCCGAACCCGGGGTCGCCTTGAAGCCGCCGGTGCCCCAGCCGCAGTTGAAGAACATGTTCTTGACCGGGGTCTTGGAGATGATCGGGCAGGCGTCGGGGGTGGTGTCGACGATGCCGCCCCACTGGCGGTTCATGCGCACGCGGGAGAGGATCGGGAACATCTCGACGATCGCCTGCAGGGTGTGTTCGATGACCGGGTACGAGCCGCGCTGGCCGTAGCCGACCCAGCCGTCGATACCGGCGCCGATGACCAGGTCGCCCTTGTCCGACTGGCTGATGTAGCCGTGCACGGCGTTGGACATGATCACGCTGTCGATGATCGGCTTGATCGGCTCGGACACCAGCGCTTGCAGCGGATGCGATTCGACCGGCAGGCGGAAGCCGGCCAGGCCCGCCATGTGCCCGGAGTTACCGGCGGTGACCACGCCGACGCGCTTGGCGCCGATGAAGCCCTTGTTGGTTTCGACACCGATGACGGCGCCGTTTTCCTTGCGGAAACCAATGACCTCGGTCTGCTGGATCAGGTCAACGCCCAGGGCGTCGGCGGCACGGGCGAAGCCCCAGGCCACGGCGTCGTGACGGGCCACGCCGCCGCGCCGTTGCACGGTGGCGCCGATGATCGGGTAGCGGGTGTTCTTGGTGCAGTCGAGGTACGGAATCTCGTCGCTCACCTGCTTGGCATTGAGCAGCTCGCCGTCCACGCCGTTGAGGCGGTTGGCGCTGACCCGACGCTCGGAGTCACGCATGTCCTGCAGGGTGTGGCACAGGTTGTAGACGCCGCGCTGGGAGAACATCACGTTGTAGTTGATGTCCTGCGACAGGCCTTCCCAGAGTTTCATCGCGTGCTCGTAGAGGTGCGCCGACTCATCCCACAGGTAGTTGGAGCGAACGATGGTGGTGTTGCGGGCGGTGTTGCCGCCGCCCAGCCAGCCCTTCTCGACCACTGCGACGTTGGTGATGCCGTGTTCCTTGGCCAGGTAGTAAGCCGTTGCCAGGCCATGGCCGCCACCGCCGACGATGACCACGTCGTAGACCTTTTTCGGGGTCGGCGTGCGCCACATGCGCTGCCAGTTTTCGTGGTGGCTGAGGGAGTGTTTGAAAAGGCCGAAGCCCGAATAGCGTTGCATGGTCTGTTACTCCACTCAGCGGTAAACCGGGAAGTCCGCACACAGTGCCGACACGTTGCGCGCCACATCGGCTTCCACATCGGCATCGCCGAGGTTGTCGAGGATGTCGCAGATCCAGCCAGCCAGCTCCACACACTGGGCGACCTTGAAGCCGCGGGTGGTGACGGCCGGGGTGCCGATACGCAGGCCCGAGGTCACGAACGGCGATTGCGGGTCGTTCGGCACGGCGTTCTTGTTGACGGTGATATGAGCGCGGCCAAGGGCGGCATCGGCCTCTTTGCCGGTCAGGCCCTGACGGATCAGGCTGACCAGGAACAGGTGGTTGTCGGTGCCGCCGGACACTACATCGTAGCCACGCTTGATGAACACGCCAGCCATGGCCTGGGCGTTATCGATAACCTGCTGCTGGTAAGTCTTGAAACCAGGCTCCTGAGCTTCCTTGAAGCACACGGCCTTGCCGGCGATGACGTGCATCAGCGGGCCGCCTTGCGCGCCGGGGAACACCGCGGCGTTGAGCTTTTTCTCGATCTCTTCGTTGGCCTTGGCCAGGATCAGGCCGCCACGCGGACCGCGCAGGGTCTTGTGGGTGGTGGT
The DNA here is from genome assembly GCF_903166565.1 of Pseudomonas sp. Marseille-P9899. NCBI lineage: Bacteria > Pseudomonadati > Pseudomonadota > Gammaproteobacteria > Pseudomonadales > Pseudomonadaceae > Pseudomonas > Pseudomonas sp. Marseille-P9899. Next base: position 25,044 of record NZ_CAESCG010000007.1, on the reverse strand, counting down.
GGTGACCACGTCGGCGAACGGCAGCGGGTTCGGGTAGAGACCTGCGGCAACCAGGCCGGCGACGTGGGCCATGTCGACGAACAGCAGCGCACCGACCTTGTCGGCGATGGCGCGGAAGCGCGGGAAATCGAGGGTCTTGGAGTAAGCGGAGAAGCCGGCAACGATCATCTTCGGCTTGTGCTCGACGGCCAGGCGCTCGACTTCGTCGTAATCGATCAGGCCGGTGTTGGTGTCGATGCCGTATTGAACGGCGTTGTACAGCTTGCCCGAGGACGACACTTTGGCGCCGTGGGTCAGGTGGCCGCCGTGGGCCAGGCTCATGCCGAGGATGGTGTCGCCGGCTTGTAGCAGGGCCAGGTAGACAGCGCTGTTGGCGGAAGAACCGGAGTGCGGCTGGACGTTGGCGTAGTCGGCGCCGAACAGTTGCTTGGCGCGCTCGATGGCCAGCGCCTCGACCTTGTCGACGTGCTCGCAACCGCCGTAGTAGCGCTTGCCCGGATAGCCTTCGGCGTACTTGTTGGTCAGGCCGCTGCCCTGGGCCTGCATCACCCGCTTGCTGGTGTAGTTTTCGGAAGCGATCAGCTCGATGTGATCTTCCTGACGTTGCTCTTCGGCATTCATCGCCGCCAGCAGTGCATCGTCATAACCTTGAATCTGGTCTTGCTTGCTGAACATCGCATCTCTCCCGGCAGCGGCATAGGTCTTGTAGGCGGGCGCCGTGGCATTGACGGCATCCTTTGCAGCGATGGTATGGCCGGGCCCCTCAGGCCAGATGCCTGCGCACGCCACGGAAAGGTGCGTTTACGACATTGTTTTGTCTTGTTTGCGATAGTCGCCCCCGATGAGGCCTGTACTCCTGTGGCTGCTGGTTGATCTTGCTTGTATAGGCAACTGCTTAATCGATGCATTAGAGTGCTCCCCTGCCTCGCTCACAGGACTCGCGCCATGACAGAACAAAGCCAACAATTCGCCAGCGACAACTATTCCGGCATCTGCCCCGAGGCCTGGGCCGCCATGGAAAAGGCCAATCACGGCCATGAACGCGCCTACGGCGACGACCAGTGGACCGCCCGCGCTTCCGACCATTTCCGCCAGTTGTTCGAAACCGACTGCGAGGTGTTCTTCGCCTTCAACGGCACCGCGGCCAACTCGCTGGCGCTGTCGTCGTTGTGCCAGAGCTACCACAGCGTGATCTGCTCCGAGACCGCCCACGTCGAGACCGACGAATGCGGCGCGCCGGAGTTCTTCTCCAACGGCTCCAAGCTGCTCACCGCCCGCAGCGAGAACGGCAAGCTGACCCCGGAATCGATCCGCGAAGTCGCGCTCAAGCGCCAGGACATCCACTACCCCAAGCCGCGCGTGGTCACCATCACCCAGGCCACTGAAGTCGGCAGCGTGTACCGCCCCGAAGAACTCAAGGCGATCAGCGAAACCTGCAAGGAGCTGGGCCTGAACCTGCACATGGACGGCGCGCGCTTCGCCAACGCCTGCGCCTTCCTCGGCTGCTCGCCGGCCGAGCTGACCTGGAAAGCCGGGATCGACGTGCTGTGCTTCGGCGGCACCAAGAACGGCATGGCGGTCGGTGAGGCGATCCTGTTCTTCAACCACAAGCTGGCCGAAGACTTCGACTACCGCTGCAAACAGGCCGGGCAACTGGCGTCGAAAATGCGCTTCCTGTCGGCGCCATGGGTCGGCCTGCTGGAGAACGGCGCCTGGCTGCGCCACGGCATCCATGCCAACCACTGCGCGCAATTGCTCAGCAGCCTGGTGGCGGACGTGCAGGGGGTGGAACTGATGTTCCCGGTGGAAGCCAACGGCGTGTTCCTGCAGATGCCGGAGCCGGCGCTGGAAAAGCTGCGTAATAAAGGCTGGCGGTTCTATACCTTCATCGGCAGCGGCGGAGCACGGTTCATGTGCTCGTGGGATACCGAAGAGGCGCGGGTGCGGGAGTTGGCGGTGGATATTCGGGCGGTGATGGGCGTCTGATGATGTGCGGCTCTTCGCGAGCAAGCTCGCTCCTACAGGATCGGCGCAATCTGTAGGAGCGAGCTCGCTCGCGAAGGGCCCCTGCAACCTAGAGCTTGAACCCACCCATCTGCTTGGCCAGATCATCGGCCAACCGCTGCAACGCCTCGCAATCCTTCCGGCACGCCTCCACTTCCGTCGCCGTCGTCCGCGCCAGATCGGAAATCCCCTGCACGTTGCGGTTGATCTCCTCGGTCACCGCCGACTGTTCTTCGGTCGCCGTCGCCACCTGCAGGTTCATGTCGCTGATGCGCTCTACCTGCCCGGTGATGGTGGTCAATGAATCACCGGTGAGCTGACTCGACTCGACTCCCGTTCCCGTCGCCGTCTGCCCGGCATGCATCGAGGCCACCGCAGTGCCGGTGCCTTGCTTGAGGCGCTGGATCATCTGCTGGATTTCCCCGGTCGAGACCTGGGTGCGCTGCGCCAGGGTGCGGACTTCATCCGCCACCACGGCAAAGCCACGGCCCATTTCCCCGGCCCGCGCCGCCTCGATGGCGGCATTGAGCGCCAGCAGGTTGGTCTGTTCGGAAATGCTGCGGATCACCGCCAGCACCTTGTCGATGGACGCCACTTCCTCGGCCAGTTCACTCACCGCGTCCGCCGCCGTACCGATCTCGCCGGACATCCCTTCGATATGCGCAATCGAGCGCTGCACCACGTCCCGCGCCTGCAAGGCTTCGTCGCGGGCGGTCTGCGAGGCGTGCGCCGCGTCGCCGGCGTTCTGCGCGATTTCCTGCACGGTGAGGCCCATCTGGTGCACGGCGGTGGCGACCATCTCGGTCATTTCCTGCTGCTTGAGCGAGCGATCAGCGGTGCTGACCACCACATGGATCACCTGCCCGACCGCCTTGCGCAACTGCTCGCTGGTGCGCAGGACTTCGCCGATCAGGTTGCGCTGGCCATCGAGGAAGCGGTTGAAGCCCCGGGCCAGATCACCCAGTTCGTCGCGGCGGCTTTCGTCGAGACGGTGGCTGAGGTCGCCGCCGCCATCGCCAATGGCGATCAGCGCGTCGGTCACCTGGCGAATCGGCCGCGCGATGCCCCGCGCCAGCAACACCACCAACAGCAGCGAAAGCAAGGCCACGGCGCCGCCGATCAATGAGGTCAGCCAGACCGCGTCATGCATCTGTCCGTAAATCTGCGACTCCGGCACCTCGGCCACCAGGCGCCAGTTCAGGTCGCGCAGCGGCAGGCTCAAGGCCAGGTAGCGCTCGCCGTCACGCTCGAAGCGGCTGCTCTGCAAGCCATCGGTTTTCGCCAGGATCGCCTGCGCCGCGGCCTCGCCGATCTGTTCGGACAACTGCCGCTTGCCGCCATGCTCGTTCTGCGGATGCACCTGGATCAGGCCGTCGCCGCGTACCAGCATCACCCGCCCGCGCTCGCCGAAGCTGAAGTTGTGGATCAGCTCGGACATCTCGGTCATGCGCAGGCCAAGCCCGCCGATGCCCACCAGCTTGCCGGCCTTCTCGATCCGGTAGTCGATGAACAGCGCCAGCTCGCCGGTGGCTCCGTCGGTATCGATGTTGAGCATGCGATTGTTGCCACTGTCGACGAATCCGAAGAACCATTTATCCGCCGGATTGTTGCGACTCAGGGTCCGGTCCAGGCCCTTCTCGTTGTAGTAGTGGTTGGTGTCGGTGGAGACGAACACCGACGTGAAGGCCTGGTTCTTCTCGCGCATGATTTCCAGGTACTCGACCACTGCCGGCGCCCCGGCAGGTTCCTCGCCAGCGGCGAGCCAGTCGCGCAGATAGGTATTGTGGGCAATATCGGCGGCCGCGGTCAGGGGCCGGCTGAGCATCCGCTCGATGTCGTTACGAATCGCCTCAATGCTGGCCGGCAATGCCGTGTCGACCAGGTAACGCTCGGTCAACCGATTGACCGCCACCGTGTAGATACCGACCACGATCAGAATGCTCACCAACAGGGCTGCGCCCATGCTTGTGATCAGTTGCCACTGGATACTGCGCCGCCAGAAGTGCATGGAGTTCCCTCGGAGAAATAAGACCTGTACTGCAAATGACAGGCCAATTGTATACACATTGGTATCCAATAATTCCATACGAGCAGCACAATGCCCCTCACGAATGTAAGGTCGGGCTGAAAAACACGAGGGAAAGGGATGTAGGTGTGGGAGCCGGAACGCTCCCACACAAGGCGATCAACTGTTGACGATGGCCTGGGAGATGGCGTCGACCGTGGCGCTGACTTGCTCTTGATAACGGTCGAGGGCCTGCTGGTGCGACTGCTGCAGTTCGATCTGTCGCGAGCACAGGTTCAGGGCCGCGAGAACCAGCAACTTGTCACCGATCAGCGACGGGTAATTGCGCTTGGTATCGGCCAGGGAAGCCTTGAGCATCCGGACCGCCTCGTGGAGCACGTGCTCCTGGCCTTCGGGGGCCTTGATCGAGTAGTCGTTGCCCATGATCGAGACGACATTGATCGTCTGCGCGGTCTCGTTCATGCGCTAACAGCACCCGCGCTGGCACGCTCGATCAGCGCCTGCAGGCGTGCGGTGGTGGCGCCGTTCTTGTCTTCCTGTTCCATCAGGCTCAGTTGCAGACTTTCGTTCTCGTCCTTGGCCTGGCTCAGCTCGGTGTCCAGTTGTGCATTGCGCTCGGCCAGTTGCTGATTCTTTTGCAGCAGCTCGCCGACCAGTTGTTCCAGTTGACTCAGAGTGGTGTCCAACATGATTGCCTTCTCGGGGGTGGTTGCGGGGGGCGCACACGATAAAGAAATCTCGACATGCCCGCCAGAGATATCGGGGCCAGAGCCCCGCGTTGGTGCACATTGACCTGATATAGGTCATCCGGTTCCCGCATTTGGTCGGACAACGCCTGCATGAAAGTCGATAGGCGGCTCATATTTTGTCGGACAAAGCCTAAAGTCCCGCCTGCGTTTACCGATAGGCAAGGTAATACCTCTCCAAATCGGCGCATGGATCGCGTCCCTTTCTGACTCGGATCCGACCCATGTCCCTACGCAACATGAATATTGCCCCGCGTGCACTGCTGGGGTTCGCGCTGATCGGCGCGCTGATGCTGACCCTGGGCATCTTTGCCCTCAACCAGATGAGCAAGATCCGCGAGGCCGGCGCGAACATCGAAAGCGTCACGGTGCCGAGCATCAAGAGCCTGGACCAGATCAGCCTGATGACCCTGCGCCTGCGCACGCTGTCCTACCGCCTGATGATCAACCGCGAACCGGAGCAACTGCAGACCACCCTCACCCAACTCGACCAGCGCAACGAGCAGATCGACGTGCAGCGCAAGATCTACGAGCCGCTGATCGCCGCCGATGAAGAGCGCGCCACGTACAACCAGTACGTGCAGGTGCTCGGCCAGTACCGCCAGCTCGAAACCCGCATGCGCCAGTTGTCGCAGAGCGGCGACCTGCCGGCCCTGCGCGACATGATCAACCGCGATTTGCTGCAGAACATGGAGCAGGTCACCGCGCTCCTGGACAAGCTGATCAAGATCAACACCGAGCAGACCCGCGACTTCAACCAGGCCGCCACCAACGAGTACGAATCCGCGTTCAGCCTGGTGATCGCCCTGCTGGTCGCCGCGACGGCGCTGACCTTCCTCTGCGCCGTGCTGCTGACCCGCAGCATCGTCAAGCCGATCGAAGACGTGCTGGGCGTGGCCGAGAAGATCGCCGAAGGCAACCTGACCCACGTCATCCACCCCGAAGGCAACGACGAAGCCGCACGCCTGCAACGCGCCATCGCGCAGATGCAGGAGCAGTTGCGTGACACCCTGCAGCAGATTTCCGGCTCGGCCACGCAACTGGCGTCGGCGGCTGAAGAGCTGAACAGCGTCACCGAGGAAAGCGCCCGCGGCCTGCAACAGCAGAACAACGAAATCGAGCAGGCGGCCACCGCCGTGACCGAGATGACCAGCGCCGTCGAGGAAGTGGCGCGCAACGCGGTGAGCACCTCCGAAGCGTCGCAGGAAGCCACCCGCTCCGCCGGCGACGGCCGTGACCTGGTCATGGAAACCGTCAGCGCCATCGAGCGCATGAGCAACGATGTGCAGAGCACCTCGGTGCTGGTGGGCAACCTGGCCGAACAGTCCCGCGACATCGGCAAGGTGCTGGACGTGATCCGCGGCCTGGCCGACCAGACCAACCTGCTGGCCCTCAACGCGGCGATCGAAGCGGCGCGTGCCGGTGAGGCCGGCCGTGGTTTCGCGGTGGTTGCCGATGAAGTCCGCGCCCTCGCCCACCGCACCCAGCAGTCGACCGCCGAGATCGAGCGGATGATCGGCAGCATCCAGGGCGGCACCGAACAGGCCGTCAGCTCGATGCGCAACAGCACCGAGCGCGCCGAGTCGACCTTGAGCATCGCCCGTGGCGCCGGCATGGCGCTGGAAACCATCACTGGCGCGGTGGCGCAGATCAACGAGCGCAACCTGGTGATCGCCAGCGCCGCCGAGGAGCAGGCCCAGGTCGCCCGCGAAGTGGACCGCAATCTGGTGAACATCAACGACCTGTCGGTGCAATCGGCCACGGGTGCACACCAGACCAGCGCAGCCAGCGCCGAGCTGTCGCGCCTGGCGGTGGACCTGAACAACCTGGTGGGTCGCTTCAGGATCTGATTCTGGACTTCAGGGGCGGTACGCCGCCCCTGAAGGCTTCGCACATCCCTGTGGAACCACGCCACCCGCAATCTGGACAGCACCACCAAGAATCCACCTACAACATTCCGCCCTGACCTACTTCACCTACACCCAACAACGCCACCACCCCACCGCCACAATCCCCCTTCCTACAAACCCCGCCTAAATCCCCCGGAAACCGCTGATTCCGCCGTCATCCGCCCCTTCTCCCCTCGCATGATTTGATGCAATTTCCCCCTGTGAACATTCCGACCAGTCCCTAACCTCTCGGCGTCCAGACCTCCTCCGAACGCCGGATCGCCCATGAACAAGGCTCAAGCCAGCCTGCTCCAAGAAACTTCCGACAGCACGCATCGCACGCCCCGTCAGACCATCGCCTTCTGGTTCGCCAGCCATTTTCTGCCCGTGCCTCTCGCGATCGGCTTTCTCGGCCCGCTGCAAGGCCTGTCGCTCTGGCAATCGCTGCTGGCGATCATCCCCGCCGTATTGTTCGGCACCCTTGTTCCCGTGCTGTGCCGATCCCTGCGCTGCGCAATCCTGCTGCTGCCGATCGCTCTGCTGCTCCATGTCCTGAATCTGGAAACACTCTTTCGCGTGGCGATTCACCTGCTGCCCGGCACGCCGATCAACTGGCAAGCCCTGGCGCTGATGCTGGCGGCGCTGATCGCGTTTGTCGGCCCAGGGTTGCTGTACCGCGTACAGGCCGTCCTCGCGCCGTTGCTGGCGTTGGTGTTCGGCCTGCTGACGATGGGCGCGGTGTTGTTGCTGGAAACGGACACGGCGCAGCGCCAGTTGCAGTTCTCTTGGTCGGCGTTCGTGCTTCAGGCGGTAGCAGCGGCACTCTGGCAGATCAGCCTTGCGCCGCTCGCCAGCAAAGGCACGCCGCATTACCTCGGCATCGCGCTGCCCGGGCTCTGGCTGATGTCGTTGGGCGCACTGATGGCCTCGGCCATTCCGGCGGTGGATACCGTCGTCAGCCTGCGCCTGGTGGGCGAGCGGTTCTATCCGGGGCTGGGCAGCCTCGCGGTGCTGCTGGGCGCGCTGGCGATAGTCGCTTCCATGGCAACCCATTCCTACGCGGTGCTGGCGGGGTGGCGCTTGAATGAAAAAGCCCGCGGGCTGGCACTCGCGGGCTTTGCATTGCTGGCGCTGTGGATTGAGCGCCAGCTCCATTCGTGACGGCGGACCTCAGTACTCGATCCGCACATCCCCTTTCGGCACGCTGCAGCACGACAGGATATAGCCCTCTGCCACGTCCTCATCGGTGATGCCGCCGTTGTGCTCCATCTCCACTTCGCCGCCCAGCTTGAGCACCTTGCAGGTGCCGCAGATGCCCATGCCGCAGGCCTTGGGAATCATCAGCCCGACCTTCGCCGCGGCGGCGTGCACCGTCTCGCCGGGGGCGATGCGGCTGCTCTTGCCGGTGGCGGTGAACTCCACCAGGTGCAGGTCGCTGGCTTCCACTTCTTCCGCTGCTTCGGCCGCCTGTTCGGCATGCTCCACCGCGTCGGCCTTGGCTTCCGGCGGGGTCGCACCGAAGGATTCCTCGTGATAGCGGCGCATGTCGTAGCCGGCGGCTTCGAGCAGGCGCTTGACCGCGGTCATGTACGGCGTCGGGCCGCAGCAGAAGATCTCGCGCTCCATGAAATCAGGGGAGATCAGTTCCAGCAGCTTGTGGTTCAGGTAGCCGCGATAGCCGGCCCAGGGCTCGCCCAGGCCGTGCTTCTCGCAAATGATGTGCAGGCTGAAGTTGTCGATCCGCGACGCCATGTGCTCCAGCTCGCGGTGGTAAATGATGTCTTTCGGCGAGCGGGCGCTGTGGACGAAGACCATGTCGACATTGGCGTTGGTGTCGTAGAACCAGCGGGCCATGGACATCACCGGAGTGATGCCGACGCCACCGCTGAGGTAGAGCACTTTCGGGCTGGGGAAGTCGATGGCGTTGAACAGCCCGACCGGCCCGTGCACCGCCAGTTCCTGGCCTTCGTGCAGGGTGTCGTGCAGGTAGTTGGAGACCTTGCCGCCGGGCACGCGCTTGATGGTGACCGAGAAGCTGTAGGGCACCGACGGAGAGCTGGAGATGGTGTAGGAGCGCATCACCGGCTGGCCTTCGATTTCCAGCTCCAGGGTGACGAACTGGCCCGGCTTGAAGAAGAACATGATCGGCTGGTCGGCCATGAAGCAGAAGGTGCGAACGTCCCAGGTCTCCTGGATCACTTTGACACAACGCACGATATGGCGACCGTTGGCCCAGGTCTGGGTGGTCACCGGATTCAGAAAGGGATTGGACATGCTCTTCGTCTCCACGGCCGACTGCGGCTCTATGGCCACGATAATGCGCAAGCCGCGAGCGTCCCACTTACCCATTCACGACATCGGCGTGCTTATCGCGACCAGCCCCCGGCAGCAAGGGCTTGCTCGTCGGAAACGGATTCGGCCATGTCGCCCATGGATATGGTTCGTGGCGTGCCCGGACGCACACTCCGTCGCAAATGATCCCGCAGTCATTGCCTTGCGTCGCACAACAACGATTAGCCACTTTCGCCGGCCGGACAGGCCATGAGGACCGACACGATGGACGCTACCACCACCCTGAGCCTGGGCGACCCGCTGGAACCTGCACGCAAGGCCACCGCCGAGATGCTGCAGAAACGCGAGCGCACCTACTCTCTGCCACAACCGTTCTATACCGATGAGCGCCTGTTCGAAATCGACATGCAGGAGATCTTCCACAAGGAATGGCTGATCGCCGGCATGACCTGCGAGATCCCGGCCAAGGGCAACTTCCTCACGCTGGAAATCGGCAAGAACCCGATCATGGTGGTGCGCGGTGCCGAGGGTCAGGTCCACGCGTTCCATAACGTCTGCCGCCACCGCGGCTCGCGCCTGTGCACCAGCGACAAGGGCAAGGTGGCGAAGCTGGTCTGCCCGTACCACCAGTGGACCTACGAACTGGACGGCCGCCTGCTGTTCGCCGGCACCGAGATGGGCGCCGATTTCGACATGAAGCAGTACGGGCTCAAGCCTGTGCATGTGAAGGTCGCGGGCGGCTACATCTTCATCAGCCTGGCGAAGAACCCGCCGGCCATCGACGAGTTCCTCGCCACACTGGCGCACTACATGGAACCGTACGACATGGAGAACACCAAGGTGGCGGTGCAGACCACCCTGATGGAAAAGGCCAACTGGAAGCTGGTGCTGGAAAACAACCGCGAGTGCTACCACTGCAGTGGTTCGCACCCGGAACTGCTCAACACCCTGCTGGAGTGGGACGACACCAACGACCCGCGTGCCACCCAGTCGTTCAAGGACCATGTGGCCGCGTCTGCCGCCGCCTGGGACGCCGAGAAGATTCCGTACCTGCACAAGAGTCATGGCCTGCGTAACCGCATCGTGCGCATGCCGCTGCTCAAGGGCACCGTGTCGATGACCATGGACGGCAAGCAGGCGTGCCAGAAACTCATGGGCCGCATCCAGAACCCCGACCTCGGCTCGATGCGCATCCTGCACCTGCCGCACTCGTGGAACCACTGCATGGGCGATCACATGATCGTCTTCACCGTGTGGCCGATCAGCGCCCAGGAAACCAAGGTCACCACCAAATGGCTGGTGCACAAGGACGCCGTCGAAGGTGTGGACTACGACCCGCAGCGCATGCGCGAAGTGTGGGACGCGACCAACGACCAGGACCGTCGCCTGGCCGAAGAAAACCAGCGCGGCATCAACTCCACCGCGTACCAGCCGGGGCCGTATTCGAAGACCTATGAGTTTGGCGTGGTGAACTTCATCGACTGGTACAGCCAGCGCGTGCTGGCGAACCTGGGGGCGGAGCCGGCGCCTTATTTGAAGGATGTTTCGGTGTAGTGAGACAGGCGCGCGGGGTACGCCCCGCGCACGCTTCAATCACCCTTGGGGAGCGCGCGTCCTCACAGCCATGTATTTTCTACATCTTAGTTGTTACCGCGCCTGGCTCTTCGAATAGTGATGTTTCGGTTGAATAGTGTGTGCCGGGGCACCTCAGGGACCGGTGATGGCGAAGGATGCCGACTGTTGTATGGCGGAACAGGAAGTCGTTCAAGAGTACCTCGGCTCGCATCGCCGCCAAGGTGAGCATCCGCCAAGTCCTCTCTCAAGACCCCTTTGTTTGCAGCCTCTATTTTGTGCCGGCCATGGATCCACCGGGCCCCGCGCGCAAGGCGCTCTGACTTGGGAAGGACCGGATAGAGCTGCACAATCGCCCGCCCGACAATCTGTTGTGCGCCCAGGACAAGACCGGCAGTCATCAACGTTGTCGAGAGCGCTTTCATGCCCTCCGAAGGTTGTTCATTCGAACCGAGACCGACCCCGGCGAAGCCCAAAGGGGCACCTCCAATCCCGATCAAAGCATTGATGCGGTCAAGGCCGCCCAAGGCCGAACCGAGAATCGGCGGCTTGCCAGCGAAGTAATCCGTCAACCAGACAATGCTTTTCTTCTTCGCCATCTTGGCGAGCATGGGCAGCATCAGCGATTTGACCCCCAACACCAACCCTATCCCGATGGTCACTCCAGTCATGATGTGCTCCCAACTCGGCGCACGGCCGGTCGGGTCGACGTAATTCAGTGGATCGCCAAGGCAATAGGCATAGGGATTGAGCCCGCCCTCGGCAAACGGGCTGAGTCGGTCCGGGCTGTGGAAGCGCATCAGCACCGGGTTGAAGACGCGGTGGCCATTGCCCAGGTGATACCAGCCTTGTGGTCGTTCCCTGAACTCGCCGTTGAAGCCCAGGTGCGACTGCGGCGGACGGTTGGCAGTCGGGCTGCCGTAGGGGCTGTAGCCGATTCGATTGATCGCCCCGGGCGTGCTCTCGGCCAATACGCTGCGACTGCGGTCAGTGGCCAAGAGTACGGTCTTGCCCGATGCAAGGCCCAAGCTGCTCATGAGTTTCTCCTTGGAACATTCGGCAGATTCGTTTTCGAAAATAGCGTCATGTGCATGCGGGTACTACTGGTGCTTCTAACAGTTACGGGCCTGATAAACAGTTGCCTGGGAGGGCGAGCAACTTGCACTAAATACCCAGCTCGAACCACCTTTCGTATTTACCAGACTGGCCTTTTCCTCTCAGAACATCCGGGGCACTCAATCGCGTGGCGAACTTGGCTTTACTGATGAGTGTCCCGGATACAGGCGCGTTTAAAGTAGGCAAACTGGCGGAGCGAGTAAGCCCACCTGCAGCACGTAAATTCACCACGTTAGCTACCGGATCAATGGGAGGGGCAAACGTAGGTAAAGTCTGGAGGGAAACATCGGGGCTAGCTGGCACCTTGGGCGGCCCCAGGAACAGTTGTCTCATACCCGTGAAAGCTTTCTCTTTTAAGATCGCGCGGTTCTGGTAAAGCGTCTGAATTCCAAGCCCCGTTCTCATACTGACGCCTGCCAGCGATCCGATGGTGCCGGCAATCGAGACCGCTTTTCCCGCCTGAACTCCGCCGATCTGCATACTGGCTCCCGCAATGCCCAACGTAGCCCCGACCAGGCTCATACGTGCAGAAAACAAAGCGACACCAACTGGCGGCGAGCCAATAAACGTCACGAGGTTGGCCATCAGCAAAGCGATATTCAGGCCAAGACTGTGAAGCGGGTTGCGGCCCAGCCACTCCACGAACTGCCCCGTCGGATCGGTATGGTTGACCGGATCTCCCTGGCAATAGGCATAAGGGTTGATGCCCCCCTTGCCGAACGGACTGATACGGTCCGGACTGTGGAACCGCTTCAGCACCGGGTTGAACACCCGATACCCATGGCCCAGGCAATACCAGCCCTGCGACTCCCTGAACTGACCGTTGAACCCCATACGGATCGCCAAGGGTGCGTCCGAACTCTGCACTCCGTAGGGCGTATGCAACACCGGGTTCAGCGCTGAGCGGCCAACTTCGGCCAAGGGCGTGTTGTGTACATCAGGGGCTATGAGCAAAGTCTTTGGCATGGGGACAATCTCCAGATTCCGGCGATCGGCAACCTACACGCTAGCCTGACCGCACACCGCGCCTCTACTGGCATTTTTATCAGGTGGCAAGGTGACATGCCCCGACCTGTATGTTTTCTGATCAATTACCGCAAACCCCCGTGTTCATTGGGCCATCAAGAGATGGCGAACACTTTATCCACAGGACAACCCACAGCAATTGTGGGCAACCGCTGTGGAAAACTGCTTTTGCGCTGGATTTTGTTCACAAGCGTGATTTGGTTGTTTTTTGATCAAAACGCTACAAGCCTTTGAATTAAAGGCGTGTAGCGGTTGGCGAACACCTTATCCACAAGCAGGCCAACAGAGAATGTGTGGAACTTTTCCCGCCTGATGAGCAGGAGTGGATAACTCGCCAACGCTGCGGTTTTTGGGGCTTTAGCGGGGATTAGGGGAGAGAAAGGCGGAGTTTGGTTGTTTTTTGATCAAAAACGACAAGCTATTGTATTTAAAGGATTTATCCTGAGACAGAACAGTTTATCCACAGAGGCGCTAACAAGGATTGTGGGCAAGTCCTGGTTTTTGTCTGCGAGGGGATTCAACAAGGCCGAGACGTACCACCCACGTATTTTTTGGGGGGCCTTATCGCGACGGTTCGGCGCCCCGACGAGCTCGCTCCTACAAAAAACTCCCCTGTAGGAGCGAGCTTGCTCGCGATCGCGCACCGCCTGCCCGCAGCAGAAAACTGATCAAAATTCGATCAAACCTCTGAAAGCCCCGCCCCGCAAGGCCTCCAGCCGACAGCAAACACTTTATCCACAGTCAGGCCAACAGCCTCTGTGCACAACCGTTCAGCGCAGCACGCCCTCTTCCACCAGCAACTTGATGATGGCCTCGGCGCCCGCCTGCGGGCTGACATCCTTGAGCACCTGCCCACCGCCGCCGCTGGCCTTGGCCGTCGCGGCTTTCATGCGGTCGGCACCGCTCTTCGCCTTGATCACCTTGAGCCGCTTGGGCCGGGGTTTGGCCGGTTGCAGCTCGGCACTGGCGAGCAGTTCGTCCTCGACAATCGCCACTTCCCGCGCCGCCAGCACACCCCGCCGTGCCGGACCGAATGCAGTCTGCCGGGGTTTGGGCGCAGCGTTATCCACAGACGCAAGAAACGGCAGGCGCACTTTGAGCCGGCGCCGCTGACCACGCGGCAGCGCCTGCAGCACCTGGGCGGTGCCGTTGTCGATGGATTCCACCTCGGCCAGGCCCACCACCAGCGGCCAGCCCAGGCGCTCGGCCAACAGGTACGGGAGCATGCCCGAACCTTCGCCGGTTTCCGCCTGGCTGCCGGTCAACACCAGTTGTGCGCCAGCATCGCGCAAGTAATCGCCCAACACGCCGAGCACATCGGTGCCGGCCGGCTGTTCGAGCACATCCAGGTGCGCCAGGCCCATGCCCAGATAGGCGCGCAAAGCGTCTTCGTGCGGGTCGCCGGCATGCAGCACCTGCAACCCTTCGCCTGCCAGTTGCAGGCCCAATTCGACGGCGCGGGCGTCCTGTTCGGCGCGGCGGCTGCGTCCCGAGAGGGGATGGGCGCCGACCGAAACCAGGCTGATGACCTTCGTGTTCATAACTGTCCCCTGCCCTTATGCCGCGTCGCGTCGGGCGCCGTTGCGGAAGTTTTCCACAGCCTCGATCAGCGCCTGGAGGATTGCCGCGCTGTCGCCGATCACTGACAGGTCGGCCCGTTTGATCATGTCGCAGCCCGGGTCCATGTTGATGGCCACCACCTTGTCGCAGGCGCCAATGCCTTGCAGGTGCTGGATCGCCCCGGAAATGCCCACCGCCATGTACACCCGTGCGGTGACCCAGGTGCCGGTTGCACCAACCTGGCGGTTGCGCGGCATGAAGCCGTCGTCCACCGCCACCCGCGAGGCGCCTTCGGTGGCGCCGAGCGCGGCGGTGGTGCGGTGGAACAGGTCCCAGTCCTTGACGCCGTTGCCGCCGGGAACAATGAAATCGGCCTCGGCCATGGCAATCGCCGCCGGGTCCACGGCCACCGGCCCAAGATCTTCGATCCGCGACAGGCCACGGGCCACGCCTGTGGACAACTCCACCGGCAGGGCTTCGTGACGGGTTTCGCTGACCGGCTCGGCGCATTCGGCCGACGCCAGGATCAGCCGCGGCAACGCACGCACCAAGTCCTGCTGGCCGGCACCGGCGCGGCCGCTGCTCACGCCATCCTTGACCTGCCAGACGCGTGTGGCCGGGCGTTCGCCCAGAGCCGCGGCAAAGCGCCGGCCCAGTTCGCCGCCGCCGGTACGGCTGTCCGGCAGCAACCAATGGCGTGGACCGAGCTGGTTATCCACAGCCCGCAGGCCCTGAATACGTTGCTCCGGTGCATAACCCTGGAATTCGTCGCCATCGATCACCAACAGGCGATCGACGCCGTTGCCGCCGAAGTTGCTTTCCTTGTGCTCGCCGAACACCACTGCCAGCACCGCGCCGTCGCTGCCGGCCAGGCTGTGGGCCAGGCCGAGCAGGTCGCGGTCGTGGCTGCTCAGGCGGCCGCCGACCATGTCCGGGACCACTGCGATGTAGAACGCCGGCGCCGGCACCTGATGCAGCGGCAACTGCACTTCGGCCGCAGCGCTGCGCTTGACGCTGGCACCGCCCTGCTGGGCGCCGCTGCGGTCGATGCGCTTGATCCCGTTGGGGCCGATGAAACCCACCGCATGGGGGTTCTTGCGGATGACGCCGTTGGGTCCCATCCACATGGCCTGTTGCACCTGCATGGCCGCGTGCAGCGGGTGCAGGCGGTTACGGGCGATCCATTCGGCGCGGGGGTCGCGGCGGATAATGTCGCTCATCAGTGCACCTCCGCAGGTTCACGTTTGTTCACGGCCGGCTTGCTCGGCGCTTCGGTTTCCGCCAAGGCGTCGGCCACCAGTTCGGCCAGGTCCTTGATCAGCGGACGGGGTTCGACCACGCCTTCGAGCATCGCGGTGCATTGTGGACAACCCACGGCCACCACTTCGGCCCCGGTCTGGCGGATATCGTCCATGCGCATGTCGGGGATCCGCTGCTTGCCGGGAATATCGGTGATCGGCGCACCGCCACCACCGCCACAGCAGCGCGAGCGGAAGCCGGAGCGCTCCATTTCCTTGACCTCGATGCCGAGGGCGCGCAGTACCTGACGCGGCGCCTCGTATTCGCCGTTGTAGCGGCCGAGGTAGCACGGATCGTGGTACGTCACGCTGCCGCCTTTGTGGGCGTCGAGGTTGAGTTTGCCGGCGTCGAGCAGTTCGGCGATGTAGGTACTGTGGTGCTGCACCTGATAGTCGCCGCCGAAGGCGCCGTATTCGTTTTTCAGCACATGGAAGCTGTGCGGATCGCTAGTGACGATGCGCTGGAAGCGGTACTTGCTCATCGTCTGGATATTACGTTTGGCTAGTTGCTGGAAGGTCGCCTCGTCACCCAGGCGGCGCGCCACGTCACCGCTGTCGCGCTCCTCCAGGCCGAGCACAGCGAAGTCCACGTTGGCGGCCTTGAGCACTTTGACCAGTGCGCGCAGGGTGCGCTGGTTGCGCATGTCGAAGGCGCCGTCGCCGACCCAGAACAGCACGTCGGTGCTCTTCACCTCGGACAGCAGCTTGAGGTTGAGGTCGGCGGCCCAGTTCATCCGCCCGCCCGGGTTGAAGCCGCCGGGGTTGTCGGTGGCGATCAGGTTGTCCAGCACTTCGGCGCCCTTGTTCGGCGTGGCGCCTTTTTCCAGGGTCAGGTAACGGCGCATGTCGACGATGGCATCGACGTGCTCGATCATCATCGGGCATTCCTCGACGCAGGCGCGGCAGGTGGTGCAGGACCACAGCGTCTCGGCATCCACCAGGCCGTTGACGATCGGCTGGTGCGGGTTGCCGCCGTGTTCGCCGATAGCTTTGCCAGGATACGGGCTGCCGGCGAACTGCGCGTCGGTGCCGCCGGCCAGGCCGATGACCATGTCCTGAATCAGCTTTTTCGGGTTCAGTGGCTGGCCGGCGGCGAAGGCCGGGCACATGGCCTCGCATTTACCGCATTGCACGCAGGCGTCGAAGCCGAGCAACTGGTTCCAGGTGAAGTCCTTGGGTTTTTCCACGCCGAGCGGCGCGCTGCGGTCTTCCAGGTCCAGCGGCTTGAGGCCGGTGGAACGGCCGCCGCCGAAGCGTTCGGCGCGGCGGTGCCCGGCCCGATGCAGAGCGCCGGCGAAGGCGGGCCTCATCGGACCGCCCCAGGGCATGCCGAAGAACAGCTCGGACACACCCCAGACAACGCCCAGCCCAAGCAGGGCAACCACGAACCAGCCGCCGAAACCTTCCGGCAGGATCCCGGCCACCGGCAAGGTAGCAATGAAGAATGAGACGGAAAACACCAGCAGGCTTTTCGGCAGGCGCATCCACGGGCCTTTCGACAGGCGCGCGGGCGGGTTGAGCCGGCGTTTGAAGACAAACAGCGCGCCGCAGAACATCACGACGGTGGCGGCCAGCAGCGCGTAGCCGAGGATCTGGTTATGCAGGCCGAAACCGTGCACGACGATGGCCAGCACAGCGGACAGGACGAAGCCGCCAGCGGTGGCCACGTGGGTTTTCGACATGTACTTGTCGCGCTCCACCACATGGTGGAGATCGACCAGATAACGCCGCGGCATGGCCAGCAGGCCGGCCAGCAGGTTGACCTTCGACGGTCGCCCCTGGCGCCACATGCGCACCCGCCGCACGGCGCCAAGCACGGCCAGGCCGAGCGCGGCGAACAGCAGGATGGGAAGAAGAACGTTCAGCATGGGAAGCTCCCATCAGAATGATTCGGTTGCCTTTGTTGGGGCCGCTTTGCGGCCCTTCGCGAGCAAGCTCGCTCCCACCGGGATAGTGCAAAAACTGTGGGAGCGAGCTTGCTCGCGAAGGACCGCAAAGCGGTCCCAATTGTCCCGGTCCGATCAGAAGTCCTTGCAGAGCCGCAAGGCGTCATAGATCGCCGCATGGGTATTGCGCTGGGCCACACAGTCGCCGATGCGGTACAGCAGGTAACCCGAACCTGGCTGGCTGAGGATCGGCTGCGGCTGGATGGCGAACAGGGCTTCGACGTCGATCTGGCCCTTGTTGCGCGAGTCCTCCTTGAGCGCGTAATACAGCGCCTCGTCAGGCCGCACGCCGTTCTCGATCACCACCTGGTCCACCACCCGCTCTTCCTTGGCGCCGGTGTATTCGTTCTCCAGCACTGCCACCAGCTTGTCGCCCTCGCGGTAGACCTTTTCCAGCATCAGGTCGCCGGTCATGATCACTTCCTTGGGGTACATGCTGCGGTAGTACGTGGGGAACGAGGTCCCGCCAATCGCGACCCCAGGCTTGATGTCGTCGGTGACGATTTCAACCTGGCTGCCTTTGTCGGCGAGGAAGTCGGCCACGGACATGCCGGTGAATTCGCAAATGGTGTCGTAGACCAGCACGTTCTTGCCCGGCGCCACCTTGCCGTCGAGCACGTCCCAACTGCTGACCACCAGCCCTTCGGCGGCGCCCCAGTGTTCGTTCTGTTCGACGAAGGGATGGCCGCCCACCGCCAGCACCACGATGTCCGGGCGCAGGTCCATGATGGTGTCGGCATCGGCTGCGGTGCCCAGGCGCAGGTCGACTTTCAGCCGCGCCAGCTCCAGTTGATACCAGCGGGTGATGCCGGCGATCTGGTCACGTTGCGGCGCCTTGGAGGCAGTGGTGATCTGCCCGCCGATCTGGTCTTTTTTCTCGAACAGGGTCACGTCGTGGCCCCGCTCGGCGGCAACCCGCGCCGCTTCCATGCCGGCCGGGCCGGCACCGACGATCACCACCTTGCGTTTGGCCCCGGTGGATTTCTCGATGATGTGTGGCACGCCCATGTATTCACGGGAGGTCGCGGCGTTCTGGATGCACAGCACATCCAGGCCCTGGTACTGGCGATCGATGCAGTAGTTGGCACCGACGCACTGTTTGATCTGGTCGATCTGGCCCATCTTGATCTTGGCGATCAGGTGCGGGTCGGCGATGTGCGCGCGGGTCATGCCGACCATGTCGACGTAGCCGCCTTCGAGGATGCGCGTAGCCTGGTTCGGGTCCTTGATGTTCTGCGCGTGCAGCACCGGAACCTTCACCACCTCCTTGATGCCTGCCGCCAGGTGCAGGAACGGCTCCGGCGGATAGCTCATGTTCGGGATGACGTTGGCCAGGGTGTTGTGGGTGTCGCAGCCCGAACCGATCACGCCGAAGAAGTCCACCATGCCGGTGGCGTCGTAGTACTGGGCGATCTGCTTCATGTCCTCGTGGCTGAGGCCATCGGGGTGGAATTCGTCACCGCAGATACGCATGCCGACGCAGAAGTCCGGGCCGACTTCGGCGCGGACCGCCTTGAGCACTTCCAGGCCAAACTTCATCCGGCCTTCGAAGCTGCCGCCCCATTCGTCGGTACGCTTGTTGACGCGCGGGCTCCAGAACTGGTCGATCATGTGCTGGTGCACTGCCGACAGCTCCACGCCGTCCAGGCCACCGGCCTTCGCGCGGCGTGCCGCTTGCGCGTAGTTGCCGATCACCCGCCAGATCTCTTCCGGCTCGATGGTCTTGCAGGTGGCGCGGTGTACGGGTTCACGGATGCCCGACGGCGACATCAGGGTCGGCCAGTTGAAGCCGTCCCAACGCGAGCGCCGGCCCATGTGGGTAATCTGGATCATGATCTTGGCGCCGTGCTTGTGCATGGCGTCAGCGAGGTTCTGGAAGTGCGGGATGATCCGGTCGGTGGACAGGTTCACCGACGCCCACCACTCCTGCGGGCTGTCGATGGCGACCACCGACGAGCCGCCGCAGATGGCCATGCCGATGCCGCCCTTGGCCTTCTCTTCGTAGTACTTCACGTAGCGGTCGGTGGTCATGCCGCCGTCGGTGGCATACACCTCGGCGTGCGCGGTACTGAGCACGCGGTTACGGATGGTCAGTTTGCCGATCTGGATCGGCTGGAACATAGCTTCGAACGCCATGGCGCGGGCTCCTCGGCTTACAACGGCTTGACGATGAACAGGCCGTCGTCGTGGCCTTCTTCAGAACCGCCGTAGACCTGCTCGGCGACCGTGCGGATCGAACTGCCGCGGGCGGCGAGGATCTGGTCCATGGCCCCGGCGAACCAGCCGGTGAACATGTAGTCGACCTTGCGCCCGACCTTGCCGTAGACGTAGACGAACGCGGAGTGTTCGAGCTTGACGCTGGCGGTGCCTTTTTCCAGGTCGATGTCCTGAATCTTGAACAGGCCCCAACCGCGCTGGGACAGGCGCTTCATGTAGTGCTCGAACACTGCCACGCCTTCCAGGCCGTGGCATTCAGCTTCTTTCTCGCACCAGTGCCAGGCGGACTTGTAGCCGGCCTTGTAGAGGATCTCGGCGTAGGCGTCAGCGCCCAGTACTTCCTCGATGCCCATGTGGTTGTTGACGAAGAAATGCCGTGGCACGTAGAGCATCGGCAGGGCGTCGCTGGTCCAGACACCGGTCTCGCTGTCGACTTCGATTGGCAATTGCGGGGCGATCTTGGCCATGGAAACTCAACTCCAGAAAATTTGGTTGGCTGCCCCCGTCCTGATGCGGGGGTTAGAAGAAGTGCTTCGGAGGCTTATTCGCCCCAGACATCACGCAGGACGTTGACCCAGTTCTCGCCCATGATCTTGCGCACCACGCGCTCGGAATGGCCGCGCTTGAGCAGGGTCTCGGTGAGGTTGGGGAACTCGCCCACGGTGCGGATGCCCAGCGGGTTGATGATCTTGCCGAAACTGGTCAGGCGACGGGCGTAGCCCTTGTCGTGGGTCAAGTACTCGAAGAAGTCCTGGCCGTGACCCTGGGTGAAGTCGGTACCGATACCGATGGCGTCTTCACCGACGATGTTCATGGTGTATTCGATGGCTTCGGCGTAGTCGTCGATGGTCGAGTCGATGCCCTTGGCCAGGAACGGCGCGAACATGGTCACGCCGACGAAACCGCCGTGGTCGGCGATGAACTTCAGTTCGGCATCGGACTTGTTGCGCGGGTGTTCCTTGAGGCCGGAAGGCAGGCAGTGGGAGTAGCAGACCGGTTTTTTCGATTCGAGGATGACTTCCTCGGAGGTCTTGGAGCCGACGTGGGACAGGTCGCACATGATGCCGACGCGGTTCATCTCGGCGACGATCTCGCGACCGAAGCCCGACAGCCCGCCGTCACGCTCGTAGCAGCCGGTGCCGACCAGATTCTGGGTGTTGTAGCACATCTGCACGATGCCCACGCCGAGCTGCTTGAACACGTCGACGTAAGCGATCTGGTCTTCGAACGCATGGGCGTTCTGGAAGCCGAAGAGGATGCCGGTCTTGCCCAGTTCCTTGGCCTTGCGGATGTCGGCGGTGGTGCGCACCGGCATCACTAGGTCGCCGTTCTCGCGGATCAGCTTCTGGCTGGCGGCGATCTGGTCGACCGTGGCCTTGAAGCCTTCCCATACCGACACGGTGCAGTTGGCCGCGGTCAGGCCACCTTTGCGCATGTCCTCGAACAATTCGCGGTTCCATTTGGCGATGATCAGCCCGTCGATAACGATGCTGTCTGCGTGTAATTCGGCTGGGCTCATCAGGCAGTCCCCTTTTTTGGTATTCCCGCGCCGAATCGTCTGCCGGCGCTATTGGGGCCAGCATATGCCTCGGGGGATTGTCGCCCCGGTGCAAAAACGACAGGGGAATTGCCGAAAGCGTCAAAGCGCGACAAAGCGTCGCGAGCAGGCCGGGAAAGACACGCCGGGCGTGAAGGGTGTCCATCTGCCAGCAAGGGGCGGGCCGCCGCCAGTATCGGCGGCGCTGACCACTTCAAAGGAGTTCGTGATGCCCCACCCAACCGAAACACTCGATTTCATCGCCGGACTGTCGCTGCCGGATGCCGGCGCCCCACTGCTGCAAAGCCCGGCCGTGCCTGCCACCGACAGTGCGGAAACCGACAGCGCCAGCATCGCCGGGCACAGCGTGGTGTCCTTTGTCTCCGGCTTGAGCCAGCAGAACCGCGAAGATGTGCTCAACAGCACGCTGCTCATGCAACTGGCGGCGAGCAAAGCCTTCGACAAGGCGCAGCAGCGCGAAGAGTGGTTCCGCTTCTATACCGAAGGGCTGGGCAAACTGGGCTGGACCGTCTCCAACAGCTCGATCGAACGCTATGTGCCCAGGCGCGAGACCTTCACCATGGATCAGGTGGCCCTGGACATCATCGAGGCCACCATGGGCGGCGGCGGCTTCGAGCCGGTAATGAAGAAGACCTTCGCGGCGCTGAAGAAACAGCCGCAGGCCCTGGCGCTCTTCGAACGCCACAGCGATCACGGCTGGCTGGGCATGTTCCAGATCCTGCCGTGCTCGCAGACGGCCGAAGGCAACGTGTCGATGTTGCTCAACTGCATGCAGTTCATCCACAACGCGCTGCGCTACAAGATCCTGTTTTTCACCTACCGACAGCACGACGTGCAGGTTTACCGCTCGGCGCAACTGGCCGTACTCGATAGCGGTGTCTACAGTCAGGTGCGCGAAGCGGTGCTGGACAAGCTCGGCGGCAACGCCGGCCAGTTCGTTGCGCGATTGGCGCTCTGATCGATAGCGCACAACTGGAACGGTTTAGCTGAGCCGTCGCCGGCCTGTTCGCCGGCGATGCACGCGACAACCGATAATCACTATCAACAACTGCAAACCTTCATGGACAGGCGCTGTTCTTTGCCGTGGCGCTGAGCGAGAATCGCTGCCCATGTTCCCCTGGGAGGATGCCGCAGATGAAATCTTTGCTCTGGCTGATGCTGGCCACCCTTGCCGTTGGCGCCCACGCCAGCGAAGAAGAAAGCACACCGTGCGACAACGTCGAGACTGATCAGCAGAACTACGAGTGCGCGCACTTCAGCCGCACCAGTTCCGAGCGTGAACTCGAGGCGGCCTTCGCCGACCTGCAGGACCGCATCAAGGAGCAATACTCGGGCAAGGCCACCAAAATCGCCGAGCTGAGCAAGCGCCTCAACGATGCCGAAGCAATCTGGAAGCAACTGCGCGATGCCGACTGCCGTGTCGAGACCTACGACGTCCCTGCCGGCAAGGCCTTCGAGGCGGCACAAAACACCTGCATCGCCCAGCGCAACGACGACCGTTCCGAGTATCTGCAATCCCTCGGCCTGCCCACATCCGATTGAGCACGACATGAAAATCTGCGGTATCGAACTCAAGGGCAGCGAAGCCCTGCTGGCCGTCGCCAGCCTCGACGGCGGCCAACCGCTGCACCAGCCCACCACGATCAAGAAGATCGCCCTCGACGACGACGAAGACGCCACCCAGGTGAAAGCGTTCGCCGCTTGCGTCCAGGCCTTCATGAGCGAGCACGGCATCACTCACGTTGCGATCAAGAAGCGTGGCAAGAAAGGCGACTTCGCCGGCGGCCCGGTGACGTTCAAGATGGAAGGCCTGCTGCAATTGCTCGACGGCTGCGAGGTGCACCTGGTGTCACCGCAGACCATCACCGCGCAAGGCAAGAAGCACGACCTCCCCCCGCCTGCGGCACTCAACAAGTATCAGCATGAGGCGTGGAAAAGCGCAGGTGCGCTGATGTTTGGCCGGCGCTGAGTAGAGGCATCATCCGCGCCACCATGGCTACTGGTGTCGCCGAGAACAAAGAAAGGTCGGCTCATTTCAACTCCTGGCGATGAGCATCTGGCTGAAGGTCAGACACAGACTCTGGCGTGCTCTGCCCTGCCGCTTGTGACTCTTTTTCGCCCAATTGCGCATCGCTCTTCGCGGGTCTGCGGGCACGTCGTGATTTTTTCCTGGAAGGCTCCACTTTGGGCAGTGGTGGCCAGTCAGCGGCGGTGGAGAACGGCGGAACGGGCTTTCCGGGCAGGCCCGCTTCTCGGATGATGCGCGGCCAGCGGGGTTCCCAGCACAGCAGCAGCGATATCCAGTGACCCACGGCGTGTAGCGCCAAAGCCGGAGAGGCCAGTGCCACCCAGCAGGCAACCTGCCAGCGCAGCCCGGCGCGCCATAGCGGCCTGAAAAAACTCAAGGGCGCCATTACCGACAGCCACGGCCATGGCACCTTGCCCAGCAACTGCTTAGGTGCGGGTACCGATTGCGGCCCCTCTTCCATATAGCGGCGTATAAATTCCCAAAGGTTGACGATATCGCTGGTGCCATCGGCGCGTTTACCGACGAAAACAACATGCAAATGAGGCAGATCGGGCATGCTCGGGCCCCACAACAGGATGAGCTTTCTTTCTATGTTGGCTGATTCCTCTTCACCCACCACGGCCTCGGCAGATACCTGCTCCCAGTCAAAAACGGTCACGCCACCAGCGAATCGAGGTCGGTGCAGATAGACTTGGCGGGTTAAGCGATTGAAGCGGATCAGCATCCGGCGTTGAACAAAGTTTTCAAGGTTGATGAAAACGCGCACATACCTCATTACTACGTAAAATAACGCCCCTGTTAGAAGCGCCATGAAAATCCCAAAAATAAAATCTCCCGATGTTGCTGGGATTTTTAGTGAGGAATGAACGCCAGTAAACCAAACTGCATTGGCAAAAATGGTGAAACTTAAAAATCTAAAAAGAAAATAGCCAACAATAATTGAGATGTAGGTGACAACCCCTCTGCGCTCTTGTGACTCCCCAGCACTAAGCTCGATATACCTTTCATTAAACTCATAAATCGATCCATCCCCAGATGGAGCTTCGCTTACTCGACAGGAAATTCCGGGAGAATTATCTACTCCTTTTCCTATACGCTCAGCGGCTTGAATCTTTCTCAGTTTATCTTGCCATTGCTCACTTTCATGAGGCGATGTCTGTATGTGCCAAAGCATCCATTCGATCCAATACATTCAGGTCAATGCCTCCAGTGCTTCATACAGTTTTTGCAGCTCTGTCTCCTGATCTTTGAATGGTTTCAATAAGGCATCCGATTTCCATTTTTTAAGACAGCTATGCCAGCACCACTCTTCCATGTCATCAGGATATAGATAGATCATCGCCACGCTTATCCCGACGGTAACTAGGCTGCCAATACCAATCAGTCTCAGTATCATTGGCGCGTACCTGGAGCCGGCCAAACCTTCTATTGCTGATATTATTTTCAAATTGCTATTTTGGCCGAATATAAGGCGCAATAACGGCCCCGTAGAAGAAATTGATGCCACGCCCGCAAGTATCGAGATGCCTAGTGACACGACGCTTCTGGCAAAGTACGCGCCACTAAGGGCTTTGTAGTTCTTATCAAAAGCCTTGTTGCCATCTTCAAAGTCAATATAGGCAAGCATGGCTCCACCAACAGCTCCCAAACTCCCCCCCACCAACCGCAACCCCCCCACCGACACCCTACACCCCCCCCCCCATACACATCCCCGAGCCCCCCCGCCTAACGCGCACCTCCCACGCCCCCCTCTACCCCACCACAC